>JBGATC010000036.1:27400-69461 GCA_044229335.1 Planctomycetaceae bacterium
ATGCTGCTGGTCGATGGGCAAGGCTTGCCGCTGGCGGTCAATCTGCACGATGCGAATCATGCCGAAGTCCATCTGATTCAACCCCTGCTCGATGAGCATCAGCTCGAACAGCATTCGCCGCGGTTGATCTACGATCGGGCGGCCGACTCGAACAAGTTGCGGGACGAACTGGCCGCGGACGGCATTCAGCTGATCACGCCTCACCGCAAGAGCTGCCGCAACTTCATCCGTCGCACGACTGCCGTGTGCTGAAGCGGTACAAGCAGCGGTGGAAAGTCGAGCGGACGTTCGCCTGGCTGGGCAACTATCGCCGCCTCGTCATCCGCTACGACCGCAACCCCAACCACTTCCTCGCCTTCGTTACCCTTGCCTGCGTTCACCGACTGTTACAGAGGCTTTGCCCCTTATGAGACTGCTTCTAGTACTACAGTTCCACTTATCTGGCTGGCGAACCGCGGGCACGGTAGTGGCATCGTTGGGCGGTGAGTTGGTGATGGCGTCGCCATTGGGAGAATGCGAGCACGGTCTTGGGATCGGACGTGCGTTGGAGAACCAGCAGGGCGAGGAGCGCGCGAACCTCTGGCACCGTCAATGGAATCAGATCCATGAGGCTTTTTTTCGTCGGGAGGAACTCTGGGCCTGGGAGCGGATCGCAACCAGCATCGACAGGGCCAGCATCGAGAGTGTGATGTGCCGGTACCAGCCGATCCACGAGCGGACTTCGTATTCGTTCAGACCCGTGAGTTGTTTGGCCTGTTCGAAACATTCCTCGATGGTCCAGCGGCGGCCGGCGATTTCGACGACCTTTTCCATCGGTGTGTCGTCCGGGGCATGCGTAAAATAGTGTGCGATGTCGGTGGGATCACTGAGCGAACGGCGGATCAGCCAGCCGCGCTCGAATCCTTCCTCTTCGGGACTGGGCCAAGTGACCAGCGCCCACTCATCAAGCCGTTCGCCTTTGGAGCCGGAACCGCACGACAGACGTTGCCACGCGCCTTCGGGGATGTGCGGGAGATGATCGGAGACCTTCGTCCGACGACCGTTCAGGTACAAATGCGTTGCGGAGGAGATGGCCACCACATCACCCAGCCCGAGTTGTTCGCAACACCGGCGGAACTGGTAGTCCGAGCCATAGACTTCATCGGCGGCTACCCAGTTCACCGGGATCTTGGCGGCCATCGCCCGCTGTAACATCTGTCGGGCCAGCTGCGGCTTGGTCGCAAACCGAACCTCGTCGGGAATGTGCGCTTCCCGACAACGCTCCCGGTCGTCGATCCACGCCTGCGGCAGGTACAGCTCCCGATCGATCAGTGTGTGACCTTTGGCAGTCGCATACGCCAGAAACACCCCGATCTGACAATTCTCGATCCGACCGGCCGTCCCGGAATACATTCGGGCCACCCCGGCACTCTTGGTTCCCTTCTTCAGAAAGCCCGTTTCATCCAGCACCAGCACGCCGTCTGCATCACCCAGATGCTCGATGACATACCGCTGGAGATCATCGCGCACGTCATCCGCGTTCCACTGCGACCGGGCAATGAAGTGCTGCAGATTCTTCGGCGTTTCATCGCCCAGATAATTCGCCAGTTGCCAACCGTTCTTGCGATCGACCTGTGCAATCAATCCCTGGAGATACAGCGGAGCCCGCCGCTGGACCTCGACCCGACCAAACCGCGCAGACATCTGCTCACAGACCCGCTGCAGTTCCCGGCCCCACCGCTGAACATCCCGCTCCGAGACATCCCAAGACATCTTGCCACCCTCCCCAGCAAGATGTAGAACATTCCCGCAGTCCTGGAAAGTGGAACTGTAGTACTAGACTCCATAGCCGGTCATCTTCTGAAATATAACAATTTCACGGTGATTGACTTGACAGGATTTACGCAGATTCAAATCGATGCGGTGCGAAGATTCTTGGCCACTCTTACCCAAGCGCATTGTGACAAGATCATTCCAATCGGATTCACATTCTAAAAATGGCTGGCTTCATCAAAATCTCAGATTCTCAGGCCTGGTCGTCTTCCAATTGGGTGTATTGGGGGCTAATGGACCACCTGATAGATGTCTTTTCTAACGATCCCGCAACAGCAAATCTCGTTGAGCAATGTAAGTGGGCTCAGAGCATGAGTTTTCCGATTCTTCGTGAAGATTCGCCAGATATGGTTGGCAGGATTAGGGAGGACTTAGAGACTGTTGCCGAGCGTATCGTACTTGGAGAGCTGCAATGTGCAGTCGACGGCAGAGAGCTTGAACAATCAAGCCAACTGCAATTCCGGGGAGAGATCAAACGCCTTACAGATATGATGCGTGAGAATCAGTCCCGCCCTGCATAGCAAAAGGCAACCAGCCATAGCCACTGCACCGGCCCGTTCACGGTACAGCCCCTGACCCATTCGCCCAGAATTGTTCAACTTCAACTTTTGCAACAACGTCACTTTAGCCGTCAGCCATTCAAGGCGGTGGCCGTCGCCGGCCATCAGCGTTGGCATCAACAAATCAGCCACCATCACCATCCATCTTGTTGGGCGACGGGTGGCAGGGTTGAGCGTACTAGTTATCATTTGCGGTATCGTGTCTGACGTCGAGGATGGCTGGGGTGGCTGGCGTCGGAGTCGAATGGCATCTGGTTAGTCGGAAGGGCTTTGGCTGTTTGAAGATGCTCTGGACAAGGCCCTGATCTCCGGTCAGGTTCTGGTTGGTTCAGGACCTTCCCCCAGCCGGAGACCAAGGATGGTCAGCAATCTGGAACGGGCGCTGGCACGCGTCAAGAGCGAGTGGGCTGAGGCGCCGGGTGCGAAATCAGTTAGAGGCGGAACGGATTGGAACCAAGATGTCTTTAAGGGGCCGCTGGACTGCAACAAGCCTTACATCACATTCTACCCGGAGTGAACAATGAGAGTGATCAACGTCGAACTGTATACGGACCAGAAGAATGAGGCGGTTCTGCGACTGCCAGAGAGGCAGTTCCCCGGCGTGTTAATTCAAGGGGATACGCTGCAATCGTACATCAGTGATCTGAGGGAAATCGCTGACGAATGCAAGCAGCTTCAAGGTGGCGATTCCGTCTGTATGCAGTTGGAGACCTTCGTCGAACGCCTCGTCGATCTTCAGGAGCGATACGAGAAGGCTATCGAAACCCCAGTCGAACCTTGATTGCATTACTCACCCGTGCGTGAGCATCAGCCCCCGCCCCTCATCACAAAAGAAGCAACCAGCCATAGCCACTGCACCGGCCCGGCTACCGTTCAGCCCATGATCAGTTCGCCAAGAATTGTTGGGTTTTTCGTTTTGCGACAACAGTCGTTCTGGCGATGAAAAATCCATGTGGTGGCCCGGCCCCGGTGATCGGCTGGGCTTCAACAAATCAGCCAGCATCCCCCATCCCTGTTGGCCGATCACCTTGCGAGCAAACGAACAAAAGTCAGCATTGCCGTCGCCAATTCGGTTGAGAGCAAGCGAGCAAAGTCCCTGCGGGTCGATGCCGTGCTGGAAAATGGCTGCGAGCAAAGCGTGCAAAGCGAGCAAAGTCCCCTGACTGACCTTTGCTCGTTTGCTCGAAGCACTTCGGGGGGGGGGGCTTGGCGTTGGCGAACAGCAGGGGCGATGGATCATCTGTTGATGCCAGCGAACTGGACGTGGATGCACGAACTGGTTCGCCAGCATCCGCGGTTTGGCTATCGACGGATCGCGGTGCTGCTGAAGCGGGAAGGGTTTCAGGCGGGGTTTGATCGGGTGTAGCGGCTGTGGCGTCGCGTAGGGCTGAGAGTGCCGAAAACGCCGCGGAAAAAGCGACGCCGGGGATCGAGTGCGAACGGATGTGTGCGTCACCGCGTCGAACGCCCGAACCAGATCTGGGCGTGGGATTTCATTTTCGATCGGACCGCGAGGGGAACGAGTCTGAAATGGCTGAGCGTGGTCGACGAGTTCACGCGGGAATGTCTGTGTCTGAAGGTCGCCCGGCGGATGACGAGCCAGGACATCATCGAAGTATTAGGCGGCCTGTTCGTGACTCACGGCGTGCCGCAACACCTTCGCAGCGATAACGGTCCGGAGTTCATCGCGACGGCGCTGCGCGAATGGCTGGAACGGTCGTCAGTGGGGCCGCAGTACATCGAACCGGGAGCCCCGTGGGAGAATGGTTGCGCGGAGAGTTTTCATTCGAAGCTGCGGGACGAATTCCTCGGCTGCGAAGTGTTCGAGTCGGTGCGTGACGCGATGGCCTTGGGAATGGCGTGGCGTCGGCAGTACAACGAAGTGCGACCTCACAGTTCGCTGGGTCATGTGACCCCGGCGGAGTTCGCGCGAGCGTGTGTTCCTTCCGCTGCGGTACCGGCGAGTACGCCTGCGCCTCCGCTCCAGGAACACACGCTCCCCCTACAACCCTGACTCTCATTGCAACTGGTATCAATTCCACCAGCAGGCCACTACTGTGGACATCAAAGCGTTGTTTGTCGCCCTGAAGTTACGACCCCACCTTCTTCCGGGATTACGAAGCGGCCTTGAGCGGTTGCGTTGTCTACAAGCCCGATACGACATTTTGTGTCACATGGCCGCAGGTGCCGTATGTTTCGATTCGGCCCAATTACGCGGACTTCGCGGAGCGCGTCGCCGAAGTACTATCGCACTGGATTCGCTAGGAGGAAATGCGCAGGACGGCGTATGAAACGGCTGCGCGGGGGCTTGACGATCAACAAGTCGCCAAGCGATATTTCGTGATCATGCAATCGGCCGTCGGTTACGGTTGAGGGAGAAGCGGCGAGGCGGCGGCTCCCAGGGTTCAGAATGGCGATCAAGCGTGGATGGCGCCGCAGCATGCGTTCCGCACCCAAATTCATCATTCTGAGCGAAGTCCGTACCGGGGGAACGGTCCTCTCCGATACCCTGTCCGGGCATCCTGATCTGAGAGTTCTGGGGGAGCTACTGAATCTCGGACCCGATGATTACTGGCCAGCCTTTCGACGAACGCTGGTGGCTGAGGTGACCCCTCAGTTGCGTGACGTAACGCCAGGCTACGATTGTTCGGCGTTCTTGCAACTGGTCTTCGAGCGGTACGACGGGTTCGTGCTGCATCGTGAGCATCAGTTATCCGACGACAATCCTGCCTGGCAGACCCTCGCCGAACGTCCCGACCTGCGGATCATTCATCTGGAGCGCCGAAACCTGTTTCGTCAGTACCTCTCCCACCAACTGGCTCTGTCGAGCGGAATTTGGCACGTCTCGGCACAAGACTCGCGGACGCCGGAGCGGCATGCGATCCGGATCGATCCGACCGCTTGCTTCCGCACGCTCCATCGATGGCAAGAAGTCTTGGTGGCCCGCCGAGAGCTCTTTCGTGGGCGTCCGGGGCTGACTGTGGAGTACGAAGCGATTCAAGCCGATTTTTCGCGAGTGATCGTGGACTGCCTGGCATTTCTGGGTGTCGCGCCTCGGCCATTGCCCATTCGGTATCGAAAGTTGCCGGAGCGACCGTTGTCGGAACTGGTAACGAATTTAGAGGAAGTGCGCGCCCGGCTGGCGGAGACCGAGTTTGCCCCAATGCTTGAGTAGCCCTGAGATGAACCGCTCTCATGGCCGCGTTGGATCAGGACGTCGCGTGGAACGGTTACTACGAAGGCTGCAATTCCCTGAAATGGACCCCGGGATGATGACATCTGTCACGACCAATGACCACCGCAGCGCCGCACCTGTGGGGGCCTCCGAATCGCCACGCGCGACTCCTGTGCGAACACCAGCGTGGGAAGCCTTGGCGGCGGCGCTTCCGTTGGAGGAGTTGAGCGGTGTGTCCGGCGGGCCATCCGTGCCTGCACTCGGCGGTAGTGAAGCTGCGCTCCAGGAATTGGCAGGCACCCTCTTTCGATCACAGCGCTGTCATCCGTTACTCGTTGGTCTACCGGGGATCGGCAAGACGTATTTGGTCCGTCAACTCGCGGCTCGAAATGCCGGCGGCGAGTTTCCGTTTCTGGCGCAGCGGCGATTCATTCGGCTCGATTGTCGGAACGTAGGACCGGAGGATAGTCGCGCGTGTCTTGAACTTGTCTTCGCAGCCGTGGCTCATCTTCCCGATCTTGTGCTTTGCATTGACGGATTGGCGGCGTTGCTGCGGCGCGTGGGTGGGCAATCCAATCGGGCGATGTTCTGCAATCTTCTGAGTCGGGCCTCGATACGAGTGATCGGCATTATGACACCTTGGGATTACGGGGAATTGGTGGCGGGAGATGCCGAAATGCTGCGTCACTTGGCTAGGGTCGAATTGTCCGAGCCGAGTGAGGACGACGTCATCGCCATTACTAATGCTCAAGCCGATTGGATCGCGAGCAAGTTCGGACTAACGGTCGAGCCGACGCTGGGAAGGAAGATCGTTACACTCACGTCGGCATTCTTGTTGAACGAATATCATCCAGCCAAAGACTTGGCCGTGTTGCGCGAGGCTTGCGAGCGACTGAGGTACGACCAGGGACAGCGAGGGGAGACGCGAAGCCTAGTGACCGAACATGACGTGATCACGGTGCTCCATGACCGAACGGGAATCCCTCGGGAGACTTTGCTCGGGAACGGGAGTGCAATCGATTTCGTCGCCGCCTTGTCTGCGGCGGTCGTCGGTCAACCCGCCGCCGTAGAAACCGCTGCGCGTGAATTGCGATTGATCCAAGCCGGTTTGTCCCCGTCCGGAAAGCCTGCCACGGTGATGTTGTTTGCTGGGTTGACGGGCGTTGGCAAAACCGAACTCGCGAAACGGATCGCGGAAGTCTACTCCACGAGTCGCCGACTCCAGGTCTATGCGATGGGCAACTTCACGGAGCCGCACAGCGTCTCGGGGATCATTGGCGTGCCTCCGGGATATGTCGGCCACGATCAAGGTGGCCGGTTGGTCAATGATTTGAACGCTGATCCGTATTCGGTGTTTCTGTTGGACGAAGCGGAGAAATGTCACCCGAATGTTTGGAAGCCGTTCCTAAATTTATTCGACGAGGGTTGGATTGCCGATCAACGGGGAGTGAAAGCCTACGCTGACCGAGCGATCTTCCTGTTGACCACCAACGCCGGAGATCGTCAGATTGCGCAGCTTTCGGAGGCGGGGAAAAGCGAGGAAGAGATTGGTGTGGCAGTCCGCCAAACGCTCGCGCGCATACGCGTAGAACGTTCAACACAACCGGTTTTCCCGCCACAGTTTCTCTCGCGAATTCGTCGCATCGTGGTCTTTCGTCCGCTGAGCGAGGATGCACTGATTTGCATCGCAGAACAGGCTGGGCGACGTTTGGCGAGTCGTTGGGAGCGCCATCGTCAATCGGAAGTCCGGATCGCTCCGATGGTCTTGCGAGCGATCGGTCGACTCGCACATCGGTTGAATGTTGCCAGCCATCAGCAAGAGGGGGGGCGGATCGTTCAGAAGCTGATCGATGAATTGGTTCAAGACGGTCTGCAAAGTCGAGAGATGGAAGTGGCGAAGGTCAATCGTTGCGCCACGCGCAGCTGGGTCGTCAGCCTCCGGAGCAGTGATGAGCCTGTCATCAGCGCCGATGAACTGCGTTGTCGATTGATGTTCGAGTTTTTCCCCGGCCCTCCGTTGTCTCCCGACTCGACGAAGCTCGGACAAGAACTCTGGTCCGCTACTCCGGATGAGCACTTCTCTGGCTGGCCCATCGACTCCACTCGATGACAGCGTGACACTACTCGAGGTGAAAAGCAGTGCATCCCCACTATGTATTCACGACCAGACGCCGTGATTGATTGAGTGAGACGCGCATGTCTGCAGTGCCTTTCGCGTTGCTGACCTATCGCACCCAGAATCTGGGAGACGACATTCAGTCGGCAGCGGTTCTGAACCTGCTGGGGCCTGGAATGTTCCTGAATCGGGACGAAGCGGCCGCTTGGCCGCCCGCCCGCATTGTCATGGCCGGATGGTGGCTTGAATCGGTCTCCTTCCCCCCACCTCCCTGCGTCGAGACCCTGCCAGTCGGTCTCCACTGGCAGGCTAGGTCGGTTTCCCTACTCGACCAGCCCTTCGTACGAGACTGGTTTCTTAGGCAGGTCGAGCAGTGGAGCAAACCGATCGGGGCACGTGATCGCCATACACAACAACTTCTCGAGGAGCGGGGGATCGCAGCACGCACCATCGGTTGCGTCTCGCTCACGTTGCCTCCTTACATCGGTCCACGCTTCGGTATTGTCGCCATCGACGTGCCGCCGATTCCGTGCTCAGCCTTACAAGCGTGTGGTGGATGCACACAAGACATCCAAGTTGCCAGTCAACTTGACTCGAATTTGCCAGCGATGCGACCCCTCACGCGGATGGCCAAAGCCATCTATCGATTGGCCCTGATTCAACGTGCCAGTCTGGTACTCACCTCTCGTCTGCACGTGTTATTGCCGTGCGTGGCGTTCCGGACTCCGGTGCTATTTTTCGGTACGGACTACCAACCCGAACGCTGGCGCGACTACGCAATATTAGCCACAGGAGCCTATCGCTGGTCGGACTTTACCGAAGTGGTGCATTCCCTCGATCTATTCGCGACGCACGCCCCTCCGCAACCCGTGCCAACGAATGTTCATGAGCTACGCCAGCGGATGATTGACCTCAGAGCTCAGTGGGGGTTATCCCCGGCCATCCCGGTTTTCCCTGGACCTTGTACCTGACCGAATGTTCTGAGGGCAAGATGATCATTTATTGGAGCGCGTTATGGCGGATCAATGCAATAACTTGGGGGACCCAGATGACTTCCCGGTCAGGATTGAGCCGGATCGTCTCCTGAATGAAATGGTGGTCCCCTCCGTAAAAAGAGCCCCAAGTTCCAAACGCGATTTGCGTGGGATGGATGAGCAGCGGGGTTCCGACGTTTCCGTAGCGGATTTCGCGATCCATCCACAACGTGTGGCCATTCGGAAAACGAAGCTGAAAGAGAAAGAATGCGCCGGGAGAACCGGTGATTGCGGCCCGGACGGCGGCGAGGGCTCCGGGAGCATAACAGTCGTCATCGTCAAGATGCATAAGGTATTGCCCACGCGCGCATCGCATCGTGAGATTCCGTGGAGTATGACCCCAATCATGATGTGGTCCGGCGTCAAGCCAGATCAACCGCCCGGGCAACCGAGCATCTTCCCACTGGATTCTGACGGTTGCGGATTCCGGTCCATCGTGCACCAAGAGAACCTCGTCACCCTCATGTAGGGGTTGGCTGCGGAGACTGGCCAGCGTTGCCGCTAACGATGGTCGACCGCTCGTGGCGATGAGGATTGTCAGATGGACGCCGTTCGATAGTGTTTCCACGAATCTTTCCAGATCGATGTTGTGATCGACAACTTCCCGATCGAATGGCTCTACGAAGTTGCGTGCGCTCAGGGTGTCCAGTCGACAATACAGTTTAACCAAGCTGGGCCGATCGATTCTTCTTACATTATGCTGGGAAATGGTGGTCTCTGGCTTTCCCGGAGCGGCGAAATGATCCAGACGAACGAGATGAGTCAGTCGCTACTGGCTGATCTCGTTCCGGGATCCGAAAAGTTTGAACACGTAGGAAGGACAGTGCGAGAGCCTTGCCGAAATGAAGCTGAGTCAGACAGGCATTCGTGCACGGCATCGATCTGGATTGAAATCACGTCGCGAATGCACCGCTCATTGCAGCAAGGGGAGCCTCATCTCGGCAATCCTTACTTGGACTCAAGACAGTCGAGTTTAGCGGTGGTCGACGAACTCTAAAGCGATTGGCCTTGTGGCGATTTTGTGGCGCTACTCATCTCGAACCGAGTAACTTTTTGTTGGCTTAAGTCGGTTGACCAACTTGGAAAACCCCCTAGAATCAAGCCAGTTTCGCTAGAAATGGGGAGCACGTCGTCAGCCCGGCAGAGAATCCCTCCCTCTCCGCTGACCCAACTTCTCCTCGCCGCAAGTGCTGGCTAATCAGCTGCTTGCGGCGAGGTGTGTGGGTTTGTCTCAGTGACTGAGACAAGCTCTGGGACAAACTCGACGAGCGACTGACGATTGCCGTTGAGACCGACGCTGGTCACGGCTTCTTCTTTGCTCGCGGATTCCGACCTGTCGGCCTCCCGTTCTTCATGGCTGTTGACTCGCTTGAGTCAACCGAATCCTGCGACGGACCATCCGCTGCAGGTTGCTCCCCCAGTAATTGTAGACGTGCGAGTCGCTGGCGGCTGTCGTGATCTGACAAGTGCCGATAGAGCTCAACGACTCGCGAGTCGCGATGACCAACCCATGTTTTGTTCTCGGCCTCGGTCGCTCCTTCCGCGAAGGCCCGCGAAAGGAAGAAGTGCCGGAAGCTGTGAAGCCGTCCGTCGGCGAATCCGACCTGCCCACGGACTCCGGGGAACTGGGAGCTCAGGGGTGTCAGGACCTCTCGCACAAAGATCTTGCGGACCGTATCGGGTTTCAATTTGCCGCCCTGCGGCCCATGGAAGATGAGACCGTCCTTCGCCTGCGGCAACTGCTCCAGCAGCGCCGTCAGCCGGGGATGAACTGGCACGACCCGCCCGCGGCGGCCCTTGGTGCGACGCTGCTCTTCAACGGAGCGCTTGGCACTCGCGCGCTCGTCGGTTAGTGAGAGGAACGCTGGCTGGCCCTGTTCGTCCAGCTTCAGATCATCCCTACGCAACGAGGCCAGTTCGCTGATCCGCAAGCCCGTCAGCGTGAGCGACTCCAGCACCACGGCCAGCCAACGTAAGTCCGGATGGCCTTGGCAATGCGTGATCATAGCCGTGACTTCGGCGACGGTGTAGCAATACGTGTCCGACCCCTGCGGGCGGCGGAGCCGCAGCTCGAAGCGCTGCTCGTCGCTGAGCCGCTTTTGCTTGATGAGCAACTTGAGCAGGGACTGAATCGTCGTCAGCTCGAGATACAAAGTCCGCGGGGCATAACCGTGATCTTCCAGGTGGCGTCCATAGGCGAGGACCGCCGTCTCGTCTACTTGCTGCCACGAGTTGATGCCGCGCTGCTTGCAAAACCCCACATGCTTGTCGCGGACCGCGCGATAGCGGGCTAGGGTTCTGCGGCTGGCGCCACCGGTCACTTCGGGGCGCGCGGCATGGTCGAGAAATATATTCCAGCCATCTTCGATACTGAGTGCGGCACTCGGGGTCGCTGTTGGTCGAAGATCGCGGCCTTGCTTTGCGGACTTCACGAGATCCTGCTGTCGCAGATTTTCCAGCGCGGTCGTCTTCTCTCGCGTGCCGAGACTGTGCTTGCCGAGCTTGTCTTGATTGCCGCGCCCGTCTGCGTACCAGACACCATTGCGAGCAAAGAGCCGCCAGGTGTAATACTGACAGTTGATCACATCCCCCTTGCCGGGGCGTGCCATGCTTGGATTCCTTTCTGTATTACTTCCTGATCAAGGATTTTTTCCACCGCGGTCGAGGACCGGCGAGTACGGGAGCGGGTTGATCCGTCTCGCGTTCGCGGATCTCCGTTGGCTGTTGCAACAGTCGCTCGACCACATCCGCTGGGAAGCGCAAGTGCCCGCGTTGGCCCGCGGGTTGTACAAACGGAATCTGCTCGTCTCTAACTCGTCGACGAATCGGCGCAGATGAGTACTGCGTCGCGGCGCAGACTTGTTTAAGAGTCAGCAATCGGGTTGGGTCGGGCTCGGTTGGTTGCTTTGTTGCATTCATGCTTTGAAGCATAGAATTCCGCTGCCAACGATCGATGGAGCGCTCGAGCGATCTGCCTCCACGGAAGCTTGTCGATTCACCACCATCCTGAGCACGAGTGGGAGCCCCCGATGGTCAAACGCCAGCCACCCCGCCGTCGCCCGCCCTCGCCCAGTGGGGAACGCGATTCCGAGGCGATGGCATTGCTGATCGAGGCCCAACGACAAAGCTGGCAACGGTTCTTCGAACAGCATGCCGACCGGCTGACGGGAGAGGCTCAGTATTCGCTGCCCGACCAACTGATTCACTTGCTGAGCGACCAGGTGCCGAGGTTGCTCACCCCGGAAGACATCGCGTTCGAACGAGAATTTCACGCGGCGGCCTCGTTCGGCATGTTTCTTGGGCAACCGCTGGGAGAGACGCTCGACCCGCTCCCCGCCGAACGGGACTTGAACGAGGCAACGACAGTCGCGGCTGGTCGGATCCAGGCCATGCTGGCGGCCGATCTTGAAACCCAAGGTGTCGAGCGGTTCGCGAGGGACGAGGCGAATGAGACACGTCAGCGGGCCTTCGATGTCTCTTCGACTAAACGAACGGCCTACGTCGGTTGGTTGATGAGTCAGCCGGCCTATCATCAAGAACTGGGCGCGCTCCATGCGGCAGGCGCAGCAACGATCACGACCTGGGGACGCTTCCCCACTCGGACCCGGCTCCAGCAACTCGACCTTGATCAGTCTTCCAACTCGTTCGCGTCTGCACTGCGTGGGTTCTATACCCGGTGGTCGCTGGAGCGGTTGCTGACTTGGGAGTGGCCGATCCCGCTGCACCTCTCTCGATTCTCATCGCTGCATCCTGCTCCGGAGTCGGAGTCGGGAGGCGGCATCTCCCTCTTCCTCCCCTGGTCGATCCTGCAGGGACAGCAATTGGCCGCCGACCAGTTACTCGAGGCCCTGAAGACGATGTCCTAGCCAGCCCATCTGCGCGACTGGGGCACTCCTGCCAAGGAATCCCAACAACGAACGGGGGTCGATTCCTACGAACTGCGGGCCAGTCTGTACCGCTATTACTGGCTTGGCCTGCGACAGCGTTATGCCGACCGATTCCAGCGACGACTGCAGAGAATCGACGAAGCCTTTGCCGTCTGGCTGCATCGCCAGCGGGATACGGTCACTCGGTCGCGCAATCAACTGCAACGGATCCTGACGGCGGCAGAACCTCCCGAGGGAACGACGGTTCGCTGATGCCGAGAGTGGCTTCGTGCCGTCAGGACGTCATCTCAGCCAGTCCGCCGTATTCCCCCGCCAGGAGATTGAAGCTGATGTCTACATCGGTGGAGAGTTGGCGGAGCCAGCGGGTGAGTTGGTGGGTGAGGAGGCCGGCAGTGATGGTGGCGGCGTAGAGCGTGCTTTTGGCGGTGCGTGGGCCGGGTTGAGCGTCGGCCTGGGGGAAGAGCGTCGTGGCGTAGTGTCGGCGACTCGGTTCGTCGGTGGCGGTGAGGAGTCGCAGAACTTCGCTGCGCATGCGGCCATCGGCCCAGAAACGAGTCTGCGCGCCGAGCGCTCGCCAGATCGCCGATCGGGCGGTGATGCTGTCGACCGCACAGAAGACCGCGTCCCCCACCGACAGCCCCGGCCGATCGCGGTCGGCGATCATGGTGATCGTCAGCGTCGGCTCAACTTCGAGCAGCGCGTCGCGGAGGGCCTCGACCTTGAGGCGGCCGAGATCACCATGACGGTAGCCCTGCGTGGTGAGGTTCGTAGCATCAACGGTGTCGAAGTCGATCAGCGTCAGCCGCGGCGCACCGAGCGCGGCGAGTTGCAGTGCGAGGTGTCGGCCGATCGCGCCGACGCGATTACCGTGAGGTCGAGTTCCGTCAGCCGCGACCGTGGCACCAGATCGGCCTGTCGCGCGAAGCGATCAGTCGGCGGTGGCGTGGTTGTCATCGTTGAGGTCATCAGCTGGGTCATCGAAAGCGGGCTCCATGACATGGGGAAGGGCAGGGGGAATTAAGGAACGTGTCTGCCGGCGGGTGATCGGGCGGTGTCGTCTTGCTGATTGAGCGGTGCCCGGCCAGTCAGCGAAGTTCTCCGCGAATGAGTCCGCGAAGACCTCGTCTGTCGGCTCGGCGAACAACGGTTCCGGCTGAACGCAGTGGTCGTACTCAGCGGCCCACGCGGGAACATCGCTGCCGCTGAATGGTGGAGCCCAATCGACGACTTGGCCGGGGATGTCGTCCTCCGACGGCGTCTCGTCGGTGACGAGTGAGAAGCCGCGGGTGGCGATGACCGCGAGGTCCTCGCCCGTGGCGCGGGCGACCGCGCGTTGCAGTTGAGCAGGCGTCATGAGACAGCAACCTTTCGAGTTCCGGGAGGAGAAAACAGCCGCCGCGCCCCCGGGGACACGACGGCCAGGGGAAACAACAGCGAATGTCAGCTGCTCAGCGGTGCGCCATCGGCAGACGGTGCGTGGTGAGCCACGCGACTTCGGCGGCGAGGGCCGCACTGCGGGTAGGAAACGGTCCGAGGAGCGGACCGTCGAGGATCTGCGCGTCGGGTTCGACCTGACTGGCCCGAGCGATCGACAGTCGGCCCAATGCTGCGAGGTCATCCTGGCGGATCAGACGGAGGCCGGGCACGGGATACGGAAGTGTGATCCCCCGCCAGTAGGCGAGGAGCCGCCCGCGGACCGCGGTGGCCGCCCGGTAGGCGTCGTGGCGGGTATCGAGGAGCTTCTTCGCCGCCGAATGGAACTGGGCATCCGCGGCGAACGAGTCGGCGGCCTGTTCTTTCTGCGCGGCCGAGAGGGCCTTGCGGACACCGAACCAGGTAAACGAGACCTTCGTGGCGGCCATTGTGGTCTGCAGCCACTGGCCCAGGTCCGTAACGCATCGATCGTCTCGGCGGCGGTTCTGGCCACCGGCACGACCTGCCGGGCCGCTTCGGTCAGCGACACATCCAGCAGGGCTGCGAGACGGCAGCAGCTCTTGATCTCGGCACCCGTCCAGTCCACATCATGTGGCGTCGGTTGGCTCGCGGAAACGTCGTAGGCGCGGCGATACAGGGTCCAGATCGCGGCTCGTTCGGCGGGGCCGGGAAGATCGAGGAAGAAGACCCCATCGAGCCGCTCGGCCCTCGTGAATTCCGGCGGCAAGCGACGGATGTCGTTGGCGGTCCCAACGAAGAAGACATCCGACTGATGCTCGGCGAGCCACGTCAGCAACGTGCCGAACAGTCGTCGGGAAACGCCGGAGTCCCCTTCACCACCAAGGCCCGCGAGTCCCTTGTCGAGTTCGTCAACGAAGAGGATCGCGAGGGCGAGTGCATCGACACAGGCGAGCGCGCGGCGGACGTTGCGTTCGGTCTCGCCGACGAGCGAGCCGTAGAGCGCTGCGAGATCGAGCGTCAGGACCGGACGGCCGACTTCCTGTCCCAGCGCACGACAGAACGCCGACTTCCCACACCCGGGGGGTGAGAGAAGCAATGCCCCCCGCGGCTGCACACTGCGGCCCGGCTGCAGGGCCCGACGGCAGAAGTCCTTCAACGCCGCGAGCCCGCCGAGCTGCGCGAATGTCTCACCGGTGCGGGTCAGCGTCAGCAATGCCTGCCGCTTGAGCGCCTGGGCCTTCAACTCCCAGACCGCTTCCGGCTGCAGGGCATCATGGCGGATCAGCGAGAGCGCGAAGGCCCCTTCGGCTTCACTCCGCGTCAGTCCCGCGGCGGCGTCGAGAACCGCCGCAGACTCGGTTGGCGTGAGCGTCAGATCCGGGACGAGTTCGTGGGCAATCCGGGCGAGTTGGTCGCGCGAGGGGAGCGCGTGCGTCACGACGACGAACGACCGTTCGAGTTCCGGCGGCAGCGTGACCGTCGTCGCGAGGAGCACCACGAACGTGCGGGTCGTCTTCCCGAGCTGGAGCTGCTGCCAGAGGGCCTGCACGATCTCGGGACTATTGAGAAAGCGATGGAAGTGGACCAGCGCGAGCAGCGTCGTCCCGTCGGGAGTGGCGAGGCTCGGCAGGCTGCGGATCGCCGCGAGGGGATCGGTCGCCGTCGGCACGCTGCCGCTGCCCGACTGCATACCGGTTTCGAGATCCCACGTCGCGAGCGACCAGCCTTGCTGCTGGCAGAGCGTGGCGAGTTCGCGAAGCGCTTCCGCCGGCTCGAGCGTTTCGAGATAGAGGCCGCTGAACGCGGCCCGGACGTAATCGAGCAGTTGAGTCGCGAGCGACATGCGGTCTCCTGGGTGAGGGAAAGATCAGCCGCCAGAACCAGCCGACTCGGTCAGCGGGGCCGTGACGACTTCGGACTGGTGATAAGCGGCCGTCAGTTGATCGCGATGCATGAGCCCCAGAGCCGCTTCGAGCGCCCGGGAGGCCTCGCGACAGGCGGGACCGACGTAGCCGAGGGTTTCGAGTTTGGTCGTTCCGTCGGGAGCGACGGTCACGACGATTTGCGGGGACATGGGAAGCTCCGGAAGAAGTGCGGGAGAGGGGGAGTCCAGGAGAGGGGGAGAGAGAAGCGATGAGCTATTTGCGGGGCCACTTCCAGCGGGGGAGTTGCAGCCGACGGAAGAGGTCGACCTTGGGGAAGAGGAGGCTCAAGAGCCAGAACGTGCGATCCCAGACCGCAAGCATCAACGCCAGGAACAAAAACTGCTGCGCCAACCCAAACATGGCAGACCTTTCGAATCGAGAACGCACCGCCTAAGAGGTTGGACACCGTGTCCAACGGCCGCGCGGTGCAGCAGACAAGACACAGCGACCAGACCGCCCTGAGAGACCGCGTGATCAGCGCGCGGAGCTGGGCAGACAGCAGCGTGGCTGTTGAGAGACGGTGCACCGCAGCCGCAGACAATCAACCGGCGTGGATTGCGATTCGGATCGAGCCATCCGCGAGGGCGTGCTCCGTCGCCACATGACCGGCCCTTCGGGCCTCAATCAACGCTTTCTCCGCCGCGTAACGCTGCTGAAAGCGTTGCAACTCCACGGGATCGCCCCAGCGGCCGTCGAAGTTGTCGTAATGCAGGCGGCCGACGGTCGTGTCGCAGACCACCGGATACCGCCAGCCCGGCAACTCCACCGCCAGCCCCGTCGCTTCGCTGCTGAAAAGCCGCACGGTGCGGTGCAATGGTGGAGCCAACTGCAAGCGTGCACACGCCGCACTCACCGCCACCGGATCACGGACCTGCGTTTCAATCGTCACCAGATGACTCATGGGCACCGTCTCCTGTTGTGACGCATCCCCAAGACCACCGCCAGCCCGATCGAAGACCCTCCCCCGACCGTCTGACGGCGTAGGGGACGCGATCATGTGTTATGACAGGAAATGAGCGTGGATTTAGGTCGTCAGTGGTGCTGAGCACTTGAGACAGGCGGTCGCTGCGCCACGAGACGGTCCCACGGGCCGTGACTCACTCGCAAGGTGACAACGGCGACTGGCGTGGTCGAGTTCGTCGATGATTCGCGGTCAGGCTGGGACTATTGAGCCGGGGCTCGATCGATGGTTGTGGACGGCAGCAGTTGCCAGGCGACGCCGTGGGTGGTGAGTTGCCGGTGGTGTGTGGTGGCGTGTTCCTGGGCGGCGCGGCGGACGTCGGGCCAGTCCCAGTCGTCGCCGATGAGGGGTGTCTGCGGGAAGAGTTCCTGAATCAGCGCGAGATCGGCGCGAACGGCCGCGTAACTGTGGTCAGCGTCCAGGTAGATGGCATCGGGAACAATGCCCGCTTGGGCCACAGTGCGTAAGCCCTCGAGCGTCGACTGCCGGATCGGCACGATGCGTTCGCGTTGCTCCCAACTGGCGGCGAGGAATTGCTCATAGAGTTGTGGCAGCATGGCGACGACGTCCGCATCGTTCTGCATGTCGGCACTGCCACGCCAGTGGTCGATCGCCAGGACGGTCGCCTGCGGTGCGTGCTGCAGCAGGAACCGCGTCGATCGTCCCAGGAACGAACCAAGTTCGACGATGATGCGCGCCGTGCGGGGGATCGTCTGTTCCAGCAGTTCCTGGGTGGAGGGGAAAAGCCAGTTCCGTTCGGGGGGTGGCGGCAGTTCAGGTTTGATCGCAGGCCACGGAAACTGGTCTTTCAGCGTGACCATTCCAGCAGGCACGACAGTGGAGACGGGACGGGCCGCAGCAGGGCGCGGACGGGCGGGTTGCAGGTGAAAGGTGAAATCACCGAAGCGTTCGACATCGCGGCCAGCGTCTTCCCAGCCATAGCGATAGCTGCCGATGTGCCAGAGGCGAATCCGGGTATCGGCGAGGACCTGAAAACCGGCGCGTTGCGCACGTTCACAGAAGGCAAAGTCTTCTGCCAGATACGAATGGCCGACTTCATCGGGCACGATGAGCGGTTGGAAATACGGGATCAGCGTCTCCCCAAAGACTTCGTTGCAGACCGGCAGTTGTTCGTATTCGCGGATGCGGTCGAGGACTTCCCGGCGGACCAGTACGAAACCGAATCCGGCCCGACTGAGTTCGATCAACTCGCCGTGTTTGCCGAACTTCACCTGCGGCGTTCCCGCGACGAAATTGCAGGCGAAGGCCCGGCGGCCTTTCTTCGGATAGATGCCGCAAACCAGCGGTTGTTGATGGGCGCGCAGTCGATCGACATCATCCGGATGAAAGGCGACGTCGGCATCGATCCACATCAATTCGTCGAAACCTTGCGCGAGGGCATTCGTCGCGAGTTGATTGCGGGCCTGGTCGATGGCGGAGTACCCGTAGACCCGCCAGACGGGATAGCCGCGGCGTTCGAGTTCACGGAGCGCGAGTTCGCAATCGCGTTCAATGTGATGGCCGACCGGAACGAGGACAACGCAGCGGCTGAGGGGTGGGGTCATGGTGATGGGGTCGAAAGGTTGAAGGTCGAGGGTTGAAGGACATGCGGCGAGGCACTGGGGAACTACAAACGGAAGTGAAGCGTGCGACGGAACCAGCGGTGGAGCCAGCCAGCGATCGAGCGGGTTTCGACGAGGACCCGGGCTGAGCCACGAAGCTGATGTCGTAGCGGCAGCGACTCGTCATCGAGTTCGACGACTGCGCGATAGGCCACGCTGAGGAGTTCTTCGCGACCATCGGGAGCGGTGATCGTGACGAGGGGACCGGCGGTCTTCTGTGTGAGCGCTGGCGGGACCGTGTGCGACTCTTCCGCAGCGATCGAGCGAATCCGTCCTGAAAGAATCCGCGCTGGCCACGGATCGAGCTGAATGCGGACCAGATCGCCGACCGCGATATCGTTCCGGTCGGCCTGATCGAGGTAGAGCACTCCCTGCCACTGCGCGGAGGGGGCGATGCTTAAGACATGGGTCCCGGCTTCCAGGTAAGCTCCCTGATTGCGTGGATCGGTCGGCGCACCGGTCCAGGTCGGTAGTTCGGGGGGGCGTGGCGCGGTCGCCGACGGGGCAGCGACGATCCGTCCCGCGATGGGGGCGACCAGCGTGAGTGCTGTCTGCTTGGCGCGGGCTGTGGTGAGCTGGCCTTCCAGGTTCGCGCGCTGCTCACGCGTGATCGCTTCCGCAGCGACATCCCCCAGCGCCCGCTGGGTCTGTTGATCGGCGAGAATCCGGCTTCGTTCACGTTCGAGTTCCGCGATGCGATCGACGAGTTCCGGACTCTCCAACACAACCAGCGGTGTGCCAGATGTGACGAGGGCATCGGGTTGGACCGTCGGCTGCGCGAGCGTTCCTGGCGTCGTCACGCGGAGTTCATGGGCATCAGCGGGTTCGATCAAGACGGCCGCCTCCACGAACCATGGAATCGGCCAGCAGGCCAGACCGGCCAAAACTGCACACAACGCCAGACTGCACACGATCGGTCGCCAGCGCTTCACGGGGCCGTTTCGTGGTTGGCGCACGAGCTTGGTCATCGTCGTTGTTCCTTGCCACGCGATCCCCGCCAGCGAGCCGACGGCCAACGCCTGACCGAGGCTTTGCAAGCCGTACGGCTTCAACCAGGAATAGAGAAACCAGAGAATCCCGCCCGTCACGAACCATCCGTAGACTTGGGCTGAGACGGCATACAGTCCGAGCCAGAACTGCCCACCGGCCGGTTGCAGCGGATCGGGGAATGGTTCGATCCCCAGGCACCCGCGGGAGAACGTCCGCTGCAGCAACCGGTCAGCCTTGGCCCGCAGGTTGGGGATGCCGAGCCAGTCGCTGAGAATGTAGTAGCCGTCGTAGCGGAGCAGCGGATTGGCGTTGAAGACGACCGTCGACAGCGTCGTCACGAAGACGGTATTCAACATCAGGTAATGGACCAGACCCGGTTGCGTACACCACCAGACGACCAGTGCGACGGTCGAGAGGACCAGTTCGGCTCCCATTCCGGCCGCGGCGATCGCCATCCGTTCCCAGCGACTCGGCAGTCGCCAGGCATCGCTTACGTCACAGTACATCGTCGGGCTGAAGACGAGGAGCATGACCCCCATCTCATGACAGGCGGCCCCGAAGTAGCGACACGTCAGCGCATGGCCGAATTCGTGCCAGAGTTTTGTCACCGCGAGGGCCACCCACAGCCAGAGGAGATTCGGCCAGCCGAAGAATTGTTGGAACTCGGGAAGCCGACGTTGGAACTGGGCGAACTCGATGAGGACGACGAACGCACCAGAGAGGACTGCAAGGCTCGCGAGTGTGAGGACCGCCGGGTGATAGATCCAGCGGACGTAGGGGAGCAGCCTGATCAAAAACGGATCGGGATTCCAACCGGGTAACCGCAGGGACAGCAACTGCCGCCACGACCCGAGTAACGCCACGATCCGTCGCGACTGCTCGCGATGCCCGAGCCACGGCCCTTGTCCCAGCCGCGCACTGACGACCAATCCCAGGCGATGGAGTTCGACCAGCAGCCCACGCACCGCTGCGGGGGACCAGGGCTGCGTCGGGAACTCGGCCAGCAACGCCCGTTCGAGTTCTTCGAGCGGCACGCGTCCATCAAGTCGTTCCCAGACGACGTGTTGCGCAGGTTCGAGTCGATGATAAACGAGCGCGAGCGGGTCCATCACGACCCAGCCGGGACCATCGCGATCTTCAATGCGCGCCACAACAACGTCGTTCCGCCGGATCAGCGGGACGGGACGTTGCGCGGCAGTCAGCAAACCGTGAGACACTCCGGCTCCTCTACCACCACCACGTCTTGCGGAGTAGAAACTCCCAGACATCACCGAAGAGGACATAACCGAGCGGCTGCTGCCCGCAACGAATCCGCCCGCGGACTTCGGCTCCGATGCGGCGTTGCGGCAGGTTCCCAGTATCCACATGCGCGTGGACCTGCAACATCAGACCGTCCTGAGGGTCGGGCGTGGTGGCTGTCGCCAGTTCGTCCACGGTCCCTGTGAAGCTCTGTTCCGGCTGCGTGACCAGCAGGAAGTCAACAGTCAGTTTTTCCGCGGCTTGATCGGCCCGCTGTTGTGCGACGAGGACCTGTCCAATCCGCGCTTCCTGGACATCGAGTTCCAGTCGCCACGGCCCCGCTTCGTTCATAACGGAGAGCAACACTTCCCCACGTCGAACCGGCCGGAACCGCAGCAGTTGATCGACCTCAAACGTCGCCACCGTCCCCGCCAGCGGAGCCACGACCTGCAACGCGGTCTGACGTTCTGCGAGGACCTGGACTTCACGCTCCAGACCCTCCAGCACGGCCTGCGTGGCGATCCACTGTCCCTGCAGACGGATTTCAGCATCACGGTCTGCCCGGCGGATTGCCTGATCACGTTGCGAGCGGAGCGACTGCAGCAACTGGCGTTGCTCGTCTCGTTCTTTCGTTCGGGCCACGGCCTGCTGTTCAAGTTCCCGACTGCGAAGCTGCACGAGCGGTTGCCCCACGATGACTGGATCGCCGCTGCGAACGAGGACCTCTACGACCTCAGCATCCTGCGGAGCGAAGACTTCCCGCCGCTCAACCGGCATTAAGCGGCCGGTCCCTTCGACGCGGTACTCCCAGGGGACAAGGATCAGACTGACGATTGCGGCGATCAAGAGGGTCACTACGACCGTCGTGCGGACCAGCCGACCCTCGGTGATCCAGCCCCAGAGCGCACCGAGTCCGCGCCAGACGGGTTGCAGCAGAATGCGTTCGTAACGCCGGGCATTCCAGAGCGGCAACGTCACGCAATCGGCCAGAGCTGCGGCGCGCTCGGTCCAGTCGCTGGGGAGATCGGCATCACGGAGTCGTTCGAGCACGACCACCGCGAATGGTGCACGGGGACGAGGGCGCGGGGGAGGGGCGGTGCTGTTGGTGCGGAGGCGGACCGGCTCCGGCGGGACGAGTGGGAACGTCCAGACATCGCGGGCACCGGTCGCCAGCAACAGCTCGGTCAGACTCTGTTGCAGCGCATCGGGCAGCTCCGCCCCGTCGGTCTCGGCGTGAAACGGACGGCCGGTGGCGACGAGTCGCGGCAGCGTCTTCTTCCAGGCACGCACGACGGGCGAATGCCGATGCAGTTGTGCCTGTCCGCTGATCGCGTCAGGTCGCCAGCGGCCGCGACGCTTGATCCACACGCTGACTCGATCCGCATTGAGCCACGCGCGACCATCGTTGGCGGCGGCCAGTGCCACGGCTTTCAGACTCAAATCGCGCTGCAGCGTCTGACTGACCGCCAGCAATCCCGCCAGGTCCCACGGGGCAGGCGCCAGTTCGACGGTTTCCTGTGCGACCACCGTCACCGAATCCCGTTCCGTCGCGGGCTCAACCAAAACCGGTGGTGGCGCGGCAACCGGATTCCGTGTGGGTGTTCCGGCAAACTCGAAGGCTGCTCCAGCCTGTCGAACGGCATCGATGAGAAACGCAAGGGTCGCTTCCAAAGGTTCCTGCAATCGGCCCGTCGCCAGATGGACCTGGACCAGGCAAGGCACCGGCATGACCTCGACCGACGGAATCAGAATCACCACTTCCGTCGAGGTAGCACCGAGCGCTTGTAGTCGGTCGGAGGGCACAACCCACGGTGCGGTCCCTTGTCCGGCCTGTCGTAACCAGTCGCCTTGCTCGGTTCGCAGGGCTGGTTGACGGAACCACTCGGTCTGCTGTAAACCGACCGCCGCGATTACCTGCCAGCCCGCGGGCGTCCGGCGCCAGACAAGCCCTCCGTCGAGGGGCAGTCCGGCATCGAGCAGCCTGAGAAACCGGCTCGCGAACTCCGGCCCTGACCAGCCTTCCCCGGCGAGCGTCGCGATGGCGTCCATGAGTTGCCACGGACCGGGACGTTCTCCGGTTTGTGGCGGACGCGACGGGGGGACGGGGATATTCACGAAGCGGGCTTTTCTATTCGAGATCGGTCTACGGGTTACTCATGTACCAAGTCGAGACACGGATCGAGGCCCATTCCCTGGGAAGCTTTCCATTGGTCGCGTTCGCGGCGGAGCAGCTGTTTCCGCTCCCGGCGCTGTCGGCGTTCCACGCGGCGCTGGGCTGACCAAAACGTCCGCATCCACCGCCACACGCTCAATTCACCACTCGGCCAGCGTTTCCGCCATCGGATGGCTGCCAGTGGGCAGGCCTGTTGCAGCAAATCGTCTTCGAGTGACAGAAAGAACTGACAGGAACCGGGATCTCCCTGCCGCGCACAACGACCGATCAATTGCCGATCGATCCGTGGGGACGAGTGCAACTCACAACCGATGACGTGCAAGCCCCCCGCGGCCCGCACACTCTCCGCGAGAAGAATGTCGGTCCCGCGTCCCGCCATGTTCGTCGCCACCGTGACCCGTCGCGGCTGTCCCGCTTCGGCCACGATCTCGGCTTCGACAGCGTGCTGTCGCGCATTCAAGACCCGGTGCACGATCCCTGCTGCTTCCAGTACCTGTCCCAAAGCTTCCGACGACTCGACCGACGGCGTTCCGATCAAGACCGACCTCCCCGCGCGCAACAACCGGTCGACACTCGCCGCGATCGCCTGATACTTCTCCTTAGCCGTCGCGAAGATGCGTGTCCGTTGCCCCTGCCGTCGACACGGTCGGTGTGTCGGTACCCGGATGACAGGCAGCCGGTAGGTTCCGCGAAACTCGCGCCGCGCGGGGCGCGCCGTCCCCGTCATCCCGGCCAGTTGGGCGTACTGCTGAAAGTACCGCTGCAACGTCATCTGGGCCGCGAGTCCTGTGGCCGGTGACAGCGGCACTCCTTCTTTCGCTTCGACCGCTTGATGCAAGCCATCCTGCCACTTGCGGCCATCCAGCGAGCGCCCCGTCGATTCGTCAACGATCTTCACCTCGTCATCGAGCACGACGTAATCGACATCGCGTTGAAAACCACGCAGCGCTCGTAACGAAGTCTCGACTCGATGAAACAACACTTCGGCGCTCAACCGCCGGACGGGGCCGGGCCGAGTCTGTAACAAGAGTCGCCGACAGCCTTCGTCCGTCAGTTCGGCCGAGCGTTTGATGCCATCGAACTTGTAGTCCCGGACGATCTGTAAGGCCGCAGCTGCCTGACGACACCAATCCCAGACGACTTGATCCGTCGCTTTGGCGGGGACTTCGAGACCGATAATCAACGGTGTGCGGCCTTCATCGATCAGCACACTGTCGGCTTCGTCGATCAATGCAAAGAAGTGGCCTCGTTGAACGGGCGGTTCGCCGCCACCGGTCGTCTGCAGCCAGGCTGGGCGGCTCTCTTCCAAGGCTCCCGAGGCTTCACGCCGTAAGCGATCCCGCAAAAAGTCGAACCCCATTTCGCTGGCGGTTCCATAGGTGATATCGCAGGCATAGGCCGCTCTTCGCTGGTCGGTGTCGTGATCTGGCAGCACACAGCCGACCGAGAGCCTCAGCTGTTGGTAGACTGGCCGCAGTTCGTCCGCGTCGCGTTCCGCGAGGTAGTCGTTCGAGGTCAGCACATGGCAACCGCGGCCGGCGAACGCCCGTAAGACAGCCGCCAGCGTCGCCGTCAACGTTTTCCCTTCGCCGGTCTGCATCTCGGCGACTGCCCCCTGAGCCATCACCAGACCACCGTACAGCTGAACGGAATAATGCGGCTTGTTCAAGACACGGCGGGCCACTTCCCGTACCAGCGCGAAGACTTCGACCGCCGGGCCTGGTGACGTCGGCTGCTCCCGCACCCGCCACCGCAACGCACGGGCCAGTTCGGTCAGACCAGCATCGCTGACCCCCTGCAGTTCCCCGCTGCGGGCTTCGATCTGGCCGACGCGCTGCCACAAGCGCCAGGCTGTCCAGCTGACCGTCGACATCGCCTGAGTGGTCTCCCTGAAATTCTTATTTCACGACTGGCAAACACCTGCTCCGGAGATCAACAATTGTCAACATCATGAACAGGGAGATGCAACCCAGGAACACCAGTTCCTGATCAGCTTAGATCATCTCCCGCGTCTCTGACTCGGGAAATCCCCTAGACACGGAAAAGTCCTCATGAGTCCCGTCGCCAGCCTGCTGCTCGCGGTCTCCACTCTCGGTGTTGAACCAACAGTGGCGGTGATTCCCGATTGCCGGGTGAAGTTCATCGATCAGGTTGTTCTGGCCAGTGAGCGGGTCGGAATCATCGCGTCGATCCCGGTGCGTGAAGGTTCTGTCGTCAAAGCAGGCGACGTACTGGTCGTCCTGCAGGACAGCGTGTTACAGGCCCGGTTTGCCTTCGCCAAAGCTCAAGCCGACAGCGACGTGAAAGTCCGTGATGCGCGGAAGGCGGCGGAAGTCGCCGCTGCCGAATATCAGATCGCCCTCGATGCTGTCCGACGCGAACCAAATGCTGTCGCGCGCACCGAACTGCTCCGCTTGAAACTCGCTGCCGAACGAGCGACGCTGCAGGTCGAAGAGGCGGAACTCGAAGCCGCGCTCGCCCGACATCGGATGACCGAAGCCAAAGCCGAACTCGACGCTGCATCGATCCGTGCCCCATTCGCCGGGCTGGTAGTCCGCACGTTCAAATCCCGCGGCGAAGCCGTGCAGCAGGGCGATCCCGTCCTCGAACTGGTCAATCCCGATCGCCTCCGCGTCGAGGGGTACCTCCCGGTCGCGCAACGCAGCATCGCGGTGACTGGAGCCACCGTTCAGATTCGCCAGCAGATTGCCGACGCCGCCCCCGTGATGCTCCCCGGCCGTCTCGCCTTCGTCGATGTCGCTGTCGAACCTGTCACGCAATCGATCCGCATCTGGGCCGAGGTCCCGAATCCTCGCGGGGAACTCCTCGCAGGGTTATCGGCTGCGATCCAAGTCCCGGCAGTCGTTGCCACCGTTCCGCGCAAGGACTGACGCGTTCTGACCCACTCGACTCTCCCCAGCACAGTACCATCCCATGCGATCCCCTCCAGAACATCTGGACAAAAACTCAGAATATCGTTATCTCACACCCACTCGACGCGGCGGGGGCCGGGTCGCGGAGTCGCGGTTCGACCGGAGCAAGAATGGCTCGCCGGGGGGCGGGAGAGACGACGCATCGGATGTGCGCAGCAGGCTGCTATGCCCTGTTCGCGCTCCTCACCTGCGGCTGCGCGTCGACGATCGTGCGGGACACCGACGTCAGTCTCGCCCAGGTCCGCCCGTCGAAAGCCGCCTTGCAGCGTGATGTGCAGCGCGTCTCCCAGCAGACCGCGACCCTCGTCAACGATCAGGCGTTCGCTTCGGTCGGTGCCTGGGAAGCCAACGCCCCCAGCACCATCCGCTCGCGGGAACACTCGGTGCCCTGGCCGATGCCCCTGGCCCAGGCGGTCGATCAGGCCCTCCGCAATAATCCCATCGTCCGGCAGAATGCCCAGTTCCTCGCCCCCCAAGGCGATGCCCTCCAGACCCCATCGGTCTTCGATCCCGAACTGCAGTACTCCGACACGCAATTCGGCAGCCGGGGCGAAGTGGCGGCACGCGGCGACTTCGATCCTCGCCTCACGCTGGGTCTTGGATTTGGTCGCGATCTCGTCGTCCAGAACAATCAGTTCCTGGGAGGCGGGTTGCTGCCGGGGACGACGCTGGTGAGTGATGCCGACTCGTTTAATGCCCGCCTTGAACAGCCGCTGTGGACGGGCGGGACCTTCGCACTCGCCCATGAATGGGACTACTCGCAGACCAATCAGCCGAATCTCCTCTTTCCGTCATCCTACTCCGGCAACCTCGGTGTGGAACTGCGGCAACCCTTGCTCGCCGGGGCGGGCTTTGAGTTCGCCGAGATCGCCGGACCAGCGAGTGCCCGCACCCGCGGCGGTCCCCTCACGCAGGGGATTCGCATCGCGCAGATCAATCAGCGGATCTCCGCGGTCGACTTCGACCTCGCACTCCGGCTGCTCGTGCGTGATGTCCACCAGGTCTACTGGCAACTCTCCGCTGCTCAGGCTGCGCATGCCGCGGAACTCGAAGTTCGTGATGCCGCCGAGCGGGTCTGGAAGGAGATGGCCGCCAATCGCGAAGCCTTGGGTGGGGCGATCATCGCTCAAGCCGAACAGACCTACCTCGAAGCGCAAAGCCGGGTCGAAGCGGCGTTGGCGGAAGTCTACGAGACCGAAACCCGCCTCCGCCGCTTGATCAGTCTGCCCCCCGCCGATGGCCGCGTGATCCAGTCCGAGGCCCCGCCGATCCCCTCGCCCCCGCACATCGACTGGCGCTCTTCACTCGCTGAAGCCCTGCAGTCGCGACCCGAACTCCAACGTCAGAAACTGCAGCTCGCCTCACTCGAATTTCAGCGGACCGCCGCCCTCAGCCTCACCAAACCGCAACTCGACTTCGTCGGCGGCTATCGGCTCAACGGCTTCGGCGACAAGCTGATCAATCGTAATCGCGACGACGGGATCACCGACGATGGCTACCGCAGCGCGTATGGGACGCTCTTCGACGGTAAACAGACCGGCTGGAATGTCGGGCTGCAGTTCTCCATGCCGATCGGGATGCGGACCGAATGGGCCCAGGTCCGCAACACCGAGTTGCGACTGGCGAAAGCCCGCGCCGCCCTCGCCAGCACCGAGCAGGAACTGGGGCACGAAGTCTCGGTTGCGATGCAGAACCTCGACCGCTGGTATCAACTGCAGCAGACCAACGCCGCCCGGCGTGCCGCTGCCGAACGCCAGACCCGCGCCCTCGAAGCCGAGTATCAGGCGGGCCGGGCCGATCGCAGCACCGTCGATCTGCTGCTCCGTGCCCGGCAAAGTCAGGCCCAGGCCACGATCGAGCACGCCCGCAGCCTCGCGAACTACCAGGCCGCCCAAACCGAACTCGCCTACCGCACCGGCCGCCTCCTCCGCGACCAGCACATCACCCTGCTCAGCGCTTCGACCGACCCCATGCCCCGCCCCCACTCCCCATCCGCATCGTCAACCCTCGTCGAGTGATGTGCTGGCCACGGATGGGGAGATGGCCGACGGAGTAGGTCAGACCATCGAAGCCCGACTGCTGGGGTGCTGAGGGACAGAACGCCGCCGTTGGGGACGTTGACGGTGAAGTTGAGCGCGTGGGACCAGTTGCCTCCCTGATGACCACTGACGTCTTCGTGCGTCCCGTCACCATCGGGAGTTCAAGATTCTGGGTCAGCGCAAAGCCTTCGACCCAACACCCTTCGATTCCTGACCAGACGCCAGTTCGAGGTGGTCTGCCTGTTCTTCAGCGGTTTGGCCAACGAAGACGAACTCCTCGAATCCCTCCAACCACCCCGCTCACATCCCTGAACACACCGCAATCAACGTGCCGAACATCATTGGGCACAGCCTGACCTACGGGACTTGTGTAGGTCGCAGCCGGCATATTTCACGGGGTGGCTACTTGTGTGGAAATAGGACAGCAGCTCAACACCGCTCAACGTTTACCACGACACCAAGCACCAACCCAGCCGGCGCGGCCTACCCTCTCATAGCTTCACCCGTGGCACAGATGGCACTTCAGTCTTCGATTACGGGGTTTTTCGGCGAAAGAAAAGGATCAGGCCGGTCGTACAACACGCCTCTTGCAATCACGATAACGTTGTAACAGTTGCCGTCAGTCCGTTCATCATCAGACCAGTACACAAGACCGTGGCTACCGGGTAAAATCTCAACCAAATATTTAAGCAGCAGTAAGATAGCGTCATGGTTGTTGCCGATGTGGTTTGACCCGGCTGAAAACTGTAATACCTTTGTGTAGTTGACGCTATGAACACAGTCGCCACTACTTCTAATCATGGTAATGTTATCGTCAATGTATTTCTGGAGTCGGCTAGCTTTGTCGGAAAGGTGTCCGCAATCGGACTCGTCAGTCGATTCACTCAATTCTAGCCATAGATGCACTGTGTACATTCCAGAACCCCCATCTCAGTTCAGTGGCGACACGTCGATAACAGGATCGATGCCATATCGTTTTGCATACTCGTTCAACTTGCGCAAGACGTCGCGATGTGGCGGGCCGTCGAAGTGAAAGTACGGAATTCGCCCGGTCTTAATGGCAGTCTCGAAAGTCGCCTTTGCTTGATCCCTGAACTTTTTGCTCGTCCCAAAGTTGGCTGGTTTGGTTTGGGCAACATAGAGGTTGCTGACTGCATCAAACTCATTGTCTGGCCCGTTGGCGAATTTTACTCGAGACTCACCACCAATTCGCTTTGCTAATGCATCAGCAGCTGGATCTGGGTTGGCGACCTTGATTAGCTTGCCAAGATTATCTTTCCGTAAATTAGATGAGTTCTTGGGATCGAACAGCCGGTTCTCGACGTCGTCCCAGTGTCTGGCGAGTTGGTCGGCATCGAAGTCGGGGGTGAGGATGTCGGAGTTGTCTTGTTGCTTAAGTAGGTCGAAGAGCTCCCGTTTGGTTTTGCCTTTGTTCTCGGGTAGATCGGCGAGATCGAAGAACTTGGCTGTCAATGCGTCGCAGGGGTTGCCGGTGTTGTGGACCCAGATGCCGGTGCGGCCGACGAAGTAGGTGTGGTGTTCTTCGACGGCGAAATTGTACGTCGTGAAGGTCTGGCCGGGAAGCGCGGATTCGTCGCGGATGGCGGTGACGTGGGCCGTGCGGCTGTCCGCGAGGGAGAGTTCGTCGCCGATTTGCAGCTCGCCCGCTTCGACGAAGCCGCCGTGGCGGATCGAGTAGAACGGATGGTTCGGCGTGCCGCTGAGCGTTTCCGGTGTGCCGTCGACGGTCCGTACCGTGAGGTGCCGCAGTTGCGTCGGGTGCGTCACGAACGTTTCGAGCACCCGCCGGGCAACGACCGGCCCCTGCGGATCGGCTTCGTCCCGCGCCAGGACAAGCATGCCGAGTTGGATGCGCTCGATCGGCAACGTCCCGTCCGGTATCAGCACCGGCGTCCCGGCAACGAAGCACAACTGCGCATTCGCCAGGAACCCAATCTCATCGGCAAACCGATGCAGCAGACGACGAACACGCGGCGAATCCAGTCCCGGAAGTTTCGTCAGTTTCCGGATCAGGTTGGAAAGGTGTCCTGTCTGGGCCGCGGCGGCAGTCCCGGCGGTCCCCATTTCAAGAGCGACCTCGAAGAGGATCATGCCGAAGACGCGATTGACTAGATAGTTGGCTTCCTTGCCTCCCGTCATCCAGAGCTCTTCGCCGAGTTCAGCCATCAGCTTCCGCGTCCGAGCAGCGGCGATCAGGATATCATCTGGCAGTTTGCCCTCAAGCGTTGTCAGATCACCAACGTAAAGTTGCATCATTTCGTCGGGCGTCAGCATCGATAGATGCCCAATGATCCGGCCCGCAGTATCGAGATACTCCTGACCGCCGCGTGCGACGCGCGCGATGTACTCCCGACGTTCGCGCATCGCTTCGAATTGTTCTCGACGATACGCGGGGTCAACCGCCATCCAGAAACCTTCCCACGCGGCTCGACTTTGATAAGTCGCGAGGAAAGACGCGATTTGTGTCGCCATTTTGGCGGTATCGTAGAGGTCTTGCAGCGCGCCCATTGCTCCGTCGATGAAGAAACCGTGGAGCATACCCATGCCGCCCGCACCGTAGATTTCCGCCAACTTGGCTACATCCCCGCTCATGAGCGCTTCCGGGATATCTCGCAGAAACGGTGGCCACTTCTCCATCTGCTCGGCCAGCTTCATTTCCGCAGCATGTGCCGATTGGATGGCGGCTTTCAGTGCCGTGTTCGCTTTACGAACATCTTGGCGTGCCGCTGAAGCTTCTCCACTGAAGCGCCCGTGTTTGGCGTTCTCCTCTTCCAGTTTCTTGACGGCTTTGGCCCGTGCGACAGCCGCTTCTTGTGCGAGCATCTCTTTTGAACTGGCGACGGCAGCCGCTTCCGCGGTGTCTTCCTGCATCGATTCCAGTTGCAGCATCATCTTCCGCCGTTCTTCTTCCTCCTCAGCGGAAGTCGGTTTCTGTTCGTCCTGCTCGTTTGGCGGGGCGGGTTTGGTGGGAGCGTAGGCTTGGTCCATGGCGTCGAGGGCGCGGCCGAGTTTTTGGTCTTCGGGGACGTCGGACTCGTAGCCGAGGTACTGGCCGTTCTCATTCGGCGGGGCGGTGTAGTACGTCAGGACGTAGCGGCCGCTGGGGAGCGTGCGGTACTCGGCCCAGACCCGGTCATAGTTCACCCCGTTGATGACCTGGTTCGTGATCCACCCGGTCCAGCTCGGGGCGATCAGACTCACTTGATACAGCAACTGCTGGCCGGTGAGAGTGGGGGCGACGCCGTTGTTCCACTGGGTGACGACGTTGCCGCCGTGGTAGCCGGTTTGCCAGTAGAGGTTGTCGAGTTGCGAGAAGGCGAAGCTGGGGCCCTGGCCGGGGGACTGGATGGGGAAGCTGTCGGCCATCCACAGCGGCATGTTGTCGTCGAGCGTGAAGGGGTTGTCCGACTCGGCGTCGTAGCTGGTGCCGGAGGCAGATAAAGGGGTCAGGACTCTTTTCTGGGTCTTCCGCGGGGGCGGGTGGTGCTTTCGAGGCCGAGGCGGACGGCGCTGCTGTGGACCCAGTCAGGGGAGCCGAAGGGTAAGCCGCGGCGGAGACTGGTTCGGACAGCCGTCAGTTCCGCCTCCGTCTCGCAGCGGTCGACCCGTGCGGACCAGTTTCGCGGCAACGGTGGGTCGTCAGGAAGGCTCAGCCAGGGACGGACCTCTGCAGGTTGGCGGCGAAGTGCAGCGGTCCCCCACGCCCAGTCGCGGGCCTGTGCGACGAATCCCGCGCGGACGGGGTTACGTTCAACGTATCGCATCACGGTCCAGAGATGGTCGTCCCCCTCGATCGGGAACGACTTGAACCGTCCCTGGTACAGATGCCCGGTCCCGCCGGTCCGAGAGTGGGCATGCCAGCGCATCGTGTGCATCACGGTCAAGCGGCGAAAGAATTCGCTGACCTGCTCATCATCCGTTGGTCGGACGACGAAGTGCCAGTGATTCGGCATCACCACCAGGGCGTAGATCGGCAGGGGTACCCGCTGCCACGTCTCGTGGATGACCTGCAGAAAGGCTGCATAATCGTCCGGCTTTTCAAAGATCGTCAACCGGGCCACCGCCCGATTGAGGACGTGGAACACCTCACCCGCCGGACAATTTCGTCTGCTCCTTGCCATGCCGATACGCTACCACAGTCAGCAGCAAAATAAAAGAGACCTGACCCCTTTATCCATCCCGAAGTCGGGTGCTGGGCGCATGCGCGGCGGAAGTTCGTCGACGCGGAGAAAACCAGTCCCCGTGAAGCGCACGAAGCCGTCGCGCGGATCAAACAGTTGTACGCCCTCGAGCACCAGGCCAAAGAGTTGGATGCCGCTGCGCGGCGCGCCTGGCGCCAGCAGAAGTCGGTCCCGCTGTTAACCGCGCTGAAGACGTGGCTCGATCAACTGGTGCTCACTGCGCTGCCAAAAAGTCCGCTGGGCGAAGCCGTCACTTATGCCCGCAACCAGTGGGCCGCGCTCAAGGTCTACGTCACCGACGGCCGACTGGCCATCGACAACAACATCGCTGAGCGGGCGGTGAAGCCTTACGCGATTGGTCGCCGCAACTGGCTCTTTTTTGGCAGCGATGATGGCGGCCGACGCCTGGCCATCCTGTCGAGCTTCACCGCCACCTGCCAGCAATGCGGCGTCAATCCCTGGACCTGGCTCAAAGACACCCTCACCCGCCTCCCGACCACTCCCGCCGATCAACTCACCACGCTTCTGCCAGTCCCGCCCGTCAAATAGCGCGACCGCACCGACGCTGCAAGAATTCCGCACCTGTCCGCCGCCGAACGGACACGCCTGATTTGGGGGCAGCAGGAGCATTTCGTGACTCCAGCAACTATCGCGTCTGGAAAACGGGCCGTCAATGAGTGCATCGGTCTTCTCCAGCGCTCGGGATTGCCGTTCGAGTTTCTGGCACATGTCGAAGGCGAATCGAGAATCGAGATTCAGTTCAGTCCCGACGAGGATCGTTCTCAGCTGTCGCAAATTGCCGAGGGACTGGCCGATGGTGTCCGTTGTCTCCCCTCGTGAGGACGACTCTCCTGCTGAAGCATGACGAACGACGGGTGGCATGAAATCTTAGCTGACATTTTGGCGGGCCATCGCACGAAACAACCGAGCTGGGACGGCATGGAGGAGCCGCCACACGATGCTGATCGGACGGCTGCCCTGGTGCGAAAGGTATTCACACGGCCCGAGAAAGTAGTACGGAGCTGTGAGCCCCGATGGTAGCGACTTGGTTTCACGAACGAAGAGTAACGGCGTGTAACCCAGGTCCCGGTGCCGAAGATATCGTTGCCCGGTTGGCGAGTCGACAGAGGTACTGCTCTGGGACTGCCAGTGAAACTGGTCGTGCGAGATCAGATAGTCCTCGTACATCGTCGTGGGGGAGTAGTCATCCTCAGTCTTCTGCAGCGTGACGAAGAATGCATCGACCTTCGTTCTTGGGATGTGGAGCACCCCCTCGCGCTGATCGGGGCGATGTTCGAGTGACCAATGTCCCAGCCCGACCAGAATCTCATCTCGCGTGTAGGGAGCGTGGATTGTCAGTAGCCCTGCCACAGACGGTACCTTCCCGGCAGGATGAGTCGGAGCATGCTGGAGGCGGTATTGAAGCACAGATCGCAGGTCATCAATCGCCGCCGGGTTCTGCAGGAGGCGAGCCGATGCATCGTTCAGCGACCAGCCCTTGCTGTCCTGTCCCCACAAGCTGACGTGCAGCATTACCCCGAGCTTCTCATCACGATTCGCGCCGTCGAGAATGGCAAGCCAATGCCGAATTTCATCGGCGCACTCCACGTGTGCCACTCGACGTAAACCCTTCGCAAGGCGGTTTTCATCGGGGTCGGTTGGTGGTCCGACAAGACTGGCATCGGCTAGCAATCGGGACCACAGTCCACGTTTCAGCAACTCATCGAGCGAGGTGTCGAAGTAGTCCATCGCTTCTTCAAGGGTTGGGACGTTCCCCAGGTAACTTGCCAGTTCCCGAAGACCACCAACCATCCGAGGACGGAGCAGTCGCACCGATTCTCGAACGTTCTCCAGCACACGCTGCAGAGCCACCCGCTCCAGTTGGATGACGCATCCACCGGGAAGATGAGGAAACCCCTGTTCAATCTCCCGGTCCAGCCGCCCCTCCGGTCTGGCACTCAAAGCACGGAACCGGGATGCAAATCGAAACTCCCGGCGCTGGGCTCCAATGAAGTCGAGAACAGTCAGGCATTCTTTATCCGGGTGCTGACGGAGTCCACGGCCCAACTGCTGCAAGTAGACCGTCAAGCTCTCGGTTGGGCGGAGCAGCAGCACCGAATCGACTTCAGGAATGTCCACGCCTTCGTTGTAGAGATCCACGACGAAGATGAAATTGATCTCCCGACTGCGAAGTTGCTCCTGGACAGATTGGCGCAATTCGTCGGAAGAATCTGCGGTGAGAGCGACGGCCGGCAGTTCATGACGGCTGAAGTACCGAGCCATGAACTCCGCATGAGCCTTGCTGACGCAAAACCCCAATCCACGCGCCAGGCGTGGATTCAGCAGCAGTTGATGGACCTTGTCGAGAACCAGGCGAGCCCGGATGTCGTTTCCCGTGTAGAGTTGGTCCAGATCATCGATCCGGTACCCGCCGCGTTGCCACGCGAGACCATTCAGGTCGACGGAGTCCGATATCCCGAAGTACTGAAAGGGGCAGAGTAACCGGCGATTGATCGCATCCGGTAAGCGAATCTCAGCACTCGTTCGACCGCCGAACCAACGCAGAATGTCCAACTGGTCGGATCGTTCGGGTGTCGCGGTTAACGCGAGCAGGATCTGTGGTTGAACATGCGCCAGTAATTGTTGGTAGCTCGGCGCGGCCGCATGGTGGAACTCGTCGAGGACGATGTAGTCAAAGGCGTCGGCAGCGCGCTGCGTGAGCTCACGGGAGTTGTAACTCTGGATCGAGCAGAACAGGTGCACTTCCTGCATCGGCTCAGTCCCGCCGACGAGCAAATCGCCGAAATTCTGATCCCGCAGCACACCGCGGAAAGTCCCCAAAGCTTGACGCAGAATCTCTTCGCGATGAGCGACAAAAAGCAATGAAGGATTGCGTCCCAACTGCTGACACCGGCGGGCGTAGTCGAAGGCAGCAATCATTGTCTTGCCGGTACCCGTCGCGGCAACGACCAGGTGACGGAACTTCTGCTGGACTTCCCGTTCCGCCGCCAGTACGTCAAGGATTTCTTCCTGGAAAGGGTACGGCCGCAGATCAAACGTCACCAGCGAGTTCGGCTCTACAACGGATGTTCGCTCGCGTTGAATGGCCTGGCGAAGTCTTTCGGGAAAGGCGTTTTGATAAGGCTGAAACTCCTCGTCCTGCCAATAGGCTTCGAACGTCCCAGCGATTTTGTTCCAAAGATAGGGAAGCTCGTAGTGGCTGACTTTGGTGGTCCACTCGAGTCCTTCGGACAGTGCCGCGTTGGAGAGATTGGCCGAACCGACGTAGGCACTGCCGAAGCCCGTTTCTCGGTGGAACAGATAGGCCTTGGCGTGCAATCGAGTGCGCTTCGTATCGTAACTGACACGAATCTCGGTATTCGGCAGCTCGCTCAGTGCCTCGATGGCCTTCGGATCGGTGGCCCCCATGTAACTGGTGGTCATCACCCGCAATCGTGGACCGTCTGGACCTGCGCGTTCTGTGAACTTCTTCAGGTCATCAAGAAGAATTCGGAGTCCGCTCCAGCGGATGAAGGAACAAAGAATGTCCACGCGGTCCGCCGTAGCAATTTCCTTCCGCAATTGACTGCCGAGGCTGGGGTCAAGACGCGTTCCCGTGAGCAAGGCTGATCGGGACAGGACAGTATCCGGACGCTCACGCAGAGCGTCATCGGGGTGTGCATGGACCGCGAGGAGTCGACGCAAAGGCGTGGCAAGGCTGAGATGCTGTGTCCAGTCCTGGCCGAGTTCTTCAGTGAGCGTCGTGATAATACGATCAACGAGTCGCCGTTGCTGATCCACAGCTTCAGCGCCTCGGAAGGTTGCAAGCCCATTGGCAAGCAGGTGCTCCAGAAATTGAGCAATGACGACATGGGCCTCTTCGGCATCAACCGGGGCAATCGCATACAAACGTGGGTCTGCAAGCACATCCAGATCTTCCTGGAGCGCAAGCGTCAACAGTTGCTCATAGAGGCCCGACTTCAGCAAGGACCGTTCTCCCACACGATTTGGCGAAATGTGCAGGATTCCATTCCTCTCGACGGGGTAGTCTACCCTCGGCGAGGACGATTATCGACACGATGGCTCGTGATGCGATGTCGCCAGGCATGCAAAAAACACCCCTGGTCCGATGGCTCGAACCAGGGGTGTCGACGGGTGCCGTCACGTCATTCGCGGTCACAACAGGTTGACCACCTTGTCGGCCAGGCCCTTGTCGCCGAGGACGATGTTGAGCTTGCCGGCGGAGGCGATCTTCTCGAGGACTTCCAGTTCCCGCAGCCGCATGAGGGTCGGGCTGTCCGCCAGCAGTTTGGCCGTGTTGGCCTGGCTGCGGATGGCCGCCGTTTCCTCGCGGCGGAAGATCAAGTTGGCCTCGGCGGCCTTCTTGGCTTCCGTCACCTTGTTCATCAGATCCTTCATCTCGCCCGGCAGGATCACATCCCGGATCCCGACCGACGCGATCTCCAGACCCAACTCACCAGCCCGACGCCGCACGTTGTCCTCAATCTCCTTCGCGACGGCGTCCTTGTCCGTCAAGAAAGCGTCGAGTTCGCGGGCACCGACCACGCCCCGCAGCACGAGCTGCGTATCGCGGTAGAGCGCCTGCCGCACGTCGTCCGTCTGGCTGACCGCCTTGCGGGCATCGACGACCTTATAGGTCACGACCGCGTTGAGCCGCAGCGTAACCTTGTCGGCAGTCATGATCTCCTGGCCCCCGACATCGACCATCGTTTCCCGCAAGTCGACTTCGACCACCTTGGCCTCCGCCGGTCCCTTCCAGAAGGCGTACTCACCCGGCGGCAAGGTGTCGACGTACCGTCCATCGATGAAGAGGACACCCACGCGGTCGCGCTGGACCGTGCAGACATCGAGCACGCGGGCCGACAACGGCGAACGGACAATCAGCTTGAACTGGTCGTGTTCGAAGCGGACCGGCCGAATGTCGATGACTTCGACGCGAACCTGCTTCTGGCCCGTCCAGTAGGCGAACTGACCCGCCGGCAGGACGTGGCTGAACCGGTTCTCGATCCAGACCAGTGCCCGCTCGTGGTCCTTCAGGTCCAAGACGACAGCGCGGTCCGCCAGCGCCCCCGACTTGACGATCAAGTCGAGCTTCTCGTGGACCAGCCACGGATCGCGCTGCGAAACGATCTCGACCTTCAACTTGTTCAGCGGGTCAAAGTACCAGTGCGTGCCCGCAGTGCGCAGACCGCGGAACTCGCCGTCGCGGAACACGAGGCCCATCTCGTAGGTGCGAATCTTGTAACGCTTGAAGAGAATCACGATCCACCTCCCTTTCGGAGGAACCAACCATCGAGGGCTTCCGCACCTCGGCAACATTTCAGGAAATCAGTGAGCCAACAAAGACACCCGCGGAAGGCGGAACGTTCGCAAATCACACGAGAAATCACGGAGTAACGCTTGAGCCGTGGGCTGGTTGGACGTCAACGCGGGTCAAGCTGAGCCTTCGACCGGCGGCGAAACACCGGCCTCCTGAACTCACCCGTTCCCGCGCCGTTGCCGAACCAGCGCCGCGGCGGAATCCGCGTCCTGCAGAGTGTTTTTCCATGCTGCCCACACCACGGCGAACCGCAGTGCGGGCGGATTCCACGATCGTCCGTCTCCCTTGGGCTTCACGGTCGAACAGGTCTTGCGACCTGCGCGTCGAGTCGGTTTGCAGCCGACGTGTGGTACGGGAATCGAACCCGCAACAGCCAGTTCCCTAAACTGGTGCTCTACCGTTGAGCTAACCCGCTCCCCTGAGTTCCGGTTAGAACCCATGTCCGGAACAGACGCGGCCCAACCTTTCCGGGTGGCGCGGCTGCCGCTGGACGGAGACATCAATGGAGCTTGCCTTCAAAGAGACGCCGGTGGGAGTCGAACCCACTGAATGCGGCTTTGCAGGCCACCGCCACGCCGTGTGACTTCAGCGTCGGAGTGGCTGATGGTTGATGGTGAATGGCTGATGGAAAGAAGCGGCCGTGGGCTTCCATCCATTTGCCATCAACCCTAAACCATCGACCACGTCAGTGTCCCTGCCAGGAGTCGAACCTGGTCTACGACCTTCGCAGAGTCGTGTGCGTCCACCACACTCCAAGGACAGAAATCAAAAAAGGCACTACCGCGGATTGCCTTCATCCTCGCTATCGCTCGGCGGCCTCCCTTGCTTCCACTCCCTGGACTTGAACCAGGGCCTGGACGAACGGTTCTTCCGCAGCGGGAATCAGCCTGGCCCAATCGGCCCAGGTGTAAAGCTGGAAGTCGGTGGGATCGACGATCCGTGCCCGTTCCGCTGCCACCAGCGTCAATGAGCGGGCCACGGAGGCGACGCCCACCGGCTGCCAGTTGCGGTTCAGGATCAGCGTCGGTCTTGTCAGCATCGCCACCATGATCTTCTCCTCTTCTTTAGGGTGCTCGAACGGGATCGAACCGTCACCTTCGGCTTCACAGGCCGACATGCAGGAACCACTACACCACGAACACCGCCACTGGCGGCTTGTGCCTCCGGCAGGAAAGGCGGGGCGATTCCTCACCGTTGACACAATCCGCTTTTCTCCGGCTGCCGCAGGCACAATACGCCCACGGCGTGCGGAAGGAGCGGGAGTCGAACCCGCAAGGCACTCAACATGCTTGACCGGCTTCCAACCGGTTCCCGTCGCCAATCGGGTGGCCCTTCCGTTGTCTCTTCAATGCCTCGACCAGGACTCGAACCCAGAACGTCCCGTTAGGAAGACTACCGCGGTTGGCCTTCATCCTCGCTACCGCTCGGCGGCCTCCCTTGGTTCTCCATTTCACCATCGAGGCTTTGCAAAAGCGGAAGGCAAGGGATTCGAACCCTCATCTCCCTCGCGGGAGAGCCGCGTTAGCAGTGCGGTCCGGCCAACCGTATCCGGCTACCTTCCGTATTTGATATAAATGTGTTGTCAAGTTCGAAACCAGTTGAGTCACCTCGCCATGCTTAAAGAACTTTTTCCGACATCCATCTTCGGAGCACCAGCGACAGAATCCGACCTCGCAAATGTGGAGTTGATCTTGAACGTGACCATTCCTGAGCAGTTGAGAGCGCTCTATCTCGAATGCGACGGATTCCGGGAGGACCGTGGAAATGCGAAATACCTCTTGTCACTGACAAACGAAGACTACATCGGTTCGCTCGTCTCCACGACCACCTTCTTCTGGACTGAATTTACTCGACCCGATCTGACAGCATTTATTTTCTTTGGTTCGTCCAGTGGAGACGAAGCGTGGGGGATTGATTGGCGTAACGGAGACCGAGTCATCGCCTATCACCATCGCATGGAACAGGAATATGAGGAACGCGAGACCAATATCATCGATCTCTATCGCGCCGATTATGCCCGGTACGATGACTTGTAAGGAAAGTGGACCGCCGGGGAGTTGAACCCCGATCTTCTGGTTGCGACCCAGATATCGTGCCGTTGGACCAGCAGCCCAGTCTTCGAGAGGTCCGTTCGGGAATTGAACCCGATCTTCCGCCGTACCAAAGCGGTGTGCTCCCGGAACACCTACAGACCGTCAAGGACTACCGCGGTCGGCCTTCATCCTCGCTCTCGCTCGGCGGCCTCCCTTGCTTCCACGGATGGAGTTGAACCATCGTCGCCAGCATGTCGGGCTGGTGTCGTGCCGTTGGAAGCAACCGAACCCCGCCGAGCGATAGCGAGGATGAAGGGGTGAGGGCGGTAGTTCTCCATCATGTAACGAGTGACCGAAGTGGGAGTCGAACCCACCCATTCATTGACTACCGCAAATCGTCTTCATCCTCGCCACGGCTCGGCGGCGATTCTTGCTGGCATCTCGACCTGGCCGCTTTACCAAGGTTTGCGTACTCGGCCGTCAGTAGCCGGTCCAGGTGTCGCACCTGGCCGTCGAAGCTTATGAGGCTTCGCTGGGCGCTGGCCCACCGGCGTCAAATCGTTTGCAGTTGCAGGCCCCGGTAACGATCCGAGTGCCTCACCTTATGAAAGTGAGTCGGGCACCTGCCCCGCCTGCAAGAAAGTGACCAAGGGGAGAGTCGAACTCCCAAGCCCGTGCGGGCACGACGTTCTGAGCGTCGCGTGTCTACCAGTTGCACCACTTGGCCATGTCTGTCAGTGACCCGTGCGTGGAATCAACTGAGTCCCGCCGAGCCGTGGCGAGGATGCAGGGACGAAGGCGATAGTCTTCCAAGGTCGAGAGACTGCCGCCTTCGGCCTTTTTCCTCCCTCATCGGTCGGCGGCCTCAGTTGCCTCCATTCACCGCTAGAAGAACGGGCCGTCGTTGTTCGAGTGCGTCGGGACGGAGTTGAACCGCCAATGCCGTGAAGGCGGGTGGGTTACAGCCACTTGGGCACGCCAATGCCCAGCCGACGCAATTTCATTCGCGATCACGTATGTCTCGCGAACGGATGCCGTTCGCGCAATGCTCGTCATTGCAGTAGCACGGGTGGGAGTCGAACCCACAAAATCACAGAGGTTTGAGCTCTGCCGCTTTGCCAATTGCGTACCGCGCCAAACAAGCCCTCTCGATGGGATTTGAACCCACGATCTCCACCGTGACAGGGTGGCGAGCACTCCGGACTGCTCCGCGAGAGGCAACTGAGGTCGCCGAGCGAGAGCGAGGATGAAGACCGAAGGCGGCAGTCTGCTCTCCGAAGACTATCGCGTCGGGCCTGCATCCTCCCGACCGGTCGGCGGCCCGACTTGATTCCCTGGTTCTCAGCCAAGGTGGTCTGCCAATTGCCTACCGAGCCATGCTTCACTCAATGCCCAAGGCGGGATTCGAACCCGCAATCACTCGGCCCCATTCACAACGAACACTGAGCCGAGCCGCTCAGCCAGTTGGCGTACCGGGGCGTTCAGTTGTCTTGAAGGACTACCGCCTTCGGCCTTCATCCTCGCTATCGCTCGGCGGCCTCAGTTGCTTCCACGGATGGACTCGAACCATCGTTGTCTGGGTGTAGGCCAGAAGTCGTCGCCGCTGGACCACGGGATCAATCGAAAGTGGACTCATCGGGAATCGCACCCGAATCCTCGGTTTGCAGGACCGATGTCTTCCTGTTGGACCATGAGCCCGAGTTGCTTGTCGTCGCCAAGCGGAAGCCGCGGGACTCGAACCCACAAGCGAGTCTGGCTCGCCGCCTGTTTTCAAGCAGCGTTCGACTACCGCTGCCCTACGCCTTCATCCTCCCTATCGGTCGGCGGCGGGCATTGCTTCCGGCCGGATGACTTCCGTAATCGTCAAATTGCGGGAGTTGGAATCGAACCAACGCCTCCGGGTTCAGAGCCCAGCATCGCTACCAGCAGCGACTATCCCGCAGTGCATGTCCGTCGAAGGACACAACTCTCATGGTAAAGTTCGCGAACTGCGGGGGCAGGAATCGAACCTGCGGACTCGTGGTTCAAAGCCACGAATTTCTACCAGCAGAAACTACCCCGCATCATGGAGAGGGACGGGTGGGACTCGAACCCACGCGCGGGTGCTTAACAAACACCTGCTCTGCCGCTGAGCTACCGACCCATTCGAGAGTGCCCTGCGGGAATCGAACCCGCCTGTTCAGCTTGGAAGGCTGACACCTCTGCCGATCGGCCAAGGACACATAAGGCGGAAGCCGTGGGACTCGAACCCACAACGGGCGCTTCGCCCGCACCTGCTTTCGAGACAGGCTCCTCATCCGGCCGGATGACTTCCATTCATGTTCAAGCTGCGGAGACAGGAATCGAACCTGTGTCACGACGGTTAACAGCCGCCTGCCCGTACCAGCACGGACTCCACCGCAATGTCATTCAGTCAGCGTGGTCGGATTTGAACCGACGTTCTCGTGCGCCCGAGGCACGCGCCGTGTTTATTGCGAAAAGGGGCCAGACTTTCCCACACGCTGAAGTTCGTTCGCGGCCTTCCGCGAACGACATTGCACCCAGTGGGAGTCGAACCCACACATCCGCCCTGGCGAGACGGTACGCTGCCGCTACGTCATAGGTGCAGTTAGTCCTGGCCGAAT
>JBGATC010000037.1:0-69446 GCA_044229335.1 Planctomycetaceae bacterium
GTCTTCGCGGCGAAGATCGCGAAGACGCAAGCGACGACTGGCCACACCCCAAAAATCGACCTAGGCGGATGTCGACCGCTGCAGTAAATTTCCCCGCTTCTCCTCCCCGGACGGACTGAAGCCGGAGTCCTTGCGCAGCCGAAAAAGGATTCGAGCGCGGCGAACTCTGCCGACGATGCCGATTATTCGGGCCGAAATTGCAGCGTCGTTTCGCCCTGGGAGACTGTCATGCAGCGCCGGTTGTTTCTGCAAACCTGCGGTTGGAGCGCCCTGTCCCTCACGGCTGCCCTCACTGGCTGCCGGGGAACCCAGCGGGCTCACGTCCTCAAAGACAAAGATGAGGACATGGTCGGCAGTCACACCGCCGGGGCCGAAACATGGGAACCACTGATCGAACAGACGGTCGGCAAACTCCTCGGCCGCCAGTCGATGATCGTCCAGACCTCGGGCGATCCGGCGATGCCCGCTCTCCGGAAGCGGATCTGCTTCGTCGGCATCGAAAACAAAAGCTCGGAAGAGCTGGGCGACTTCAAAGAACAGATCTATCAGAAGATCGATACCTGCATCAATCAGTCCGATGCCTTCGAGATGATCACACGGAAGTACGTTGAAGCGGGCCTGAAGCAATGCGGCCTGCGTCCCGACGACCTGTTCGTGCCGAATAATCGCCGCAACTTTGCTGCGATTATGGAACAGGCTTCCCAGCCGTTCGATTACCTGCTGTATGCGACCGTCACCTCGGGGACGACGAAGAGCAACGATCGCGACTATCAGCGCGATTACCTGCTGACCCTCGAACTCATCAACATGGAGACGGGGACGTCGGATAAGGAATCGGAAGAACTCCGCAAGGGGTATCACAAGTCGCGGCTCGGTCAGCTCAAGCATTACGGGCTGTAAGTCGACGGACACGCCCCCACGGGGACTCTTCATGACGCGGATCGGTCCGACCGCCTGGCGCAGCTGTGCCCGTATCGTGGCGTGCGCACTCGGACTACTCTTCGCGGGTTGTGCCACCCATTTCGATCGGCTCGAACCGATCCGCAGTGACTTCTATCGCGGCAGTCTCGACACCGCCCGCGTCTCGATCGAAAAGTCTCAGAAGAAGCACCGCGGCGAAGCGGATGTCCTCAAACTCGATCTCGCGATGATCGAACTCGCGGCCGGTCATCCGCAGCAGGCCGAACGGCTGTTACGTGACGTCCGTGACCACTTCGATCATCTGGAACAACTCAACGCGGCGGAAGAAGCCGCGTCGATGCTGATCGATGACACGACCCGCGCCTATCCCGGCGAGGACTACGAGAAGGTCCTGATCCGGGCGATGCTCGCCATCACGAACCTGATGACCGACGGGGGTGATGCGAACGCGTACGCCCTGCAGATCAATGACAAACAGCTGCAGATCGCCGAGAAGCTGGCGGACAAAGAGATCGATGTCCGGCTGCGGTCGGAAGCCTACAAGCAGGTCGCACTCGGACCCTATCTGCGGGCCGCGATCGCCGAAGAGTCGCCGCTGACACTCGACGATGCCCTGAAGGCCCGCGTGCAGGTGGCGCAATGGGCACCGGAGTTTCCCTCAGCGAAGGGGGACCTGAAACGGGCACAGCATGAGGTGCCGATTCCGCCGGGACACGGGGTGCTCTATGTCTTCGCGCTCGTCGGCCGTGGTCCCGTGAAACATCAGGTCAACGCGGAAGCGACGCAAGCCTCGCTGCTGGTCGCGGACCGGATCATCTCGGCGGTCTCGCCACGCGGTCTGCCGCCGACGATCGCTCCGGTCCCGATTCCCAAAGTGATGACCAGTGGCTCGCAAACCGAAGCAATCGGGGTGCAGGTCATCGGCCAGCCATTCGCGAAGACCGCAACGATCGTCGATGTCGGCCTGATGGCGACGATGCAGCAGGAAGCCCGCTATCCGGAAATCCTCGGTCGGGCCGTCGCTCGGCGAGTCGTCAAGAAGGGGGCGATCTACGCGGCCAAAGAAGTCGCTGACGCTGATCCGAATTCGCCGGCCAGTCTCGCGCTGAACGTGGTGGGGATTGCCTGGGAAGCGAGTGAACGGGCCGACCTCCGCTGCTGGGGCCTGTTGCCCGACCGCATTCAAGTTGTGCGGATCCCGCTCCCCGCTGGTCGTCATCATCTGACTCTGCAGGCGATCGGTCGTGGCGATCAACCGGTCGGTGCTGCGGTGCCGACCGAGGTCGAGATCGCCGCCGGGCGGAACGCCTTTCTCATGGGGCAGTTCCCGGATGCGCATCTCATCGGTCGGCTCGTCAATTCGACACCGTCGCGCGAACCGGCGCTGGTGGTTGAATGATGGGGGACGCCCACGGAATGCTTTGCGTGGGCGTCTTGCGCGGATTGTTCTCGCGCGCAAGGATCGATAGAATTTGATGCGTGCCCGAATCGGCTCTCATCCGGGCGGTTGATTTCTCCCTCCGACAGGAGCGTCCCGGTGAAAGTCTGGGCTTGGTCTGTTTCGTTGTGTCTGCTGGCGTCGCTGGTTCACGCGGGGGACTGGCCCGAGTTCCGCGGCCCCTCGCAGCAGGGACATTCCTCGGAGAAGAATCTCCCCGTCACCTGGAGCGAGACCGAAAACGTCGCCTGGAAGACCGATCTGCCGGGACTCGGTTGGTCGTCCCCCTCGATCGCTGAGGGCCGCATCTGGCTGACGACCGCCGTCGACGGTGGCAAGTCGCTGCGCGTCCTCTGCCTGAACCTGACGACGGGCGAACTTATCAAGGACATCGAGGTTTTCGAGAAAGAAAACCCCGGCAAGATTCATAACAAGAACAGTCATGCGTCCCCGACCGTCCTTGTCTCGGGTGACCATCTCTTCGTGCATTACGGTCGCCACGGCACCGCCTGCCTGAAGACTGATGGGACCATCGTCTGGAAGACGGTCCTCGAGTACGAACATCGACACGGTCCCGGCGGATCGCCCGTCCTGTACGATGACCGCCTGATCATCAACTGCGACGGGACCGACAAGCAGTTCGTGGTCGCGTTGGATAAAGCGACCGGCAAGGAACTCTGGAACAAGCCGCGGGGGAGTGAAGAACTGGGTCCCGGACGCATGGCCTATTCGACGCCATTGCTGATCACCAATGAAGGGACGCCGCAGCTGATTAGCGCCGGCGGTGAATGGACGATCGCCTATGCTCCGCGTGATGGGCAGGAACTCTGGCGGTTCCGCTATCCGAAGGGCTACTCGAATGTCCCCCGCCCGGTCGCCGCATTCGGGCTGACGTTCGTCAGCTCGGGATACGATACCCCCGTGTTCTACGCGCTGAAACTTGGTGGCCAGGGGGATGTGACCGAAACGCACGTCGCCTGGAAGATGGCGAAGGGAGCTCCGCGAAATGTTTCGCCGCTGATCGTGGGTGATGAGATCTATCTCATCAACGACAACGGGATCGCGACTTGCCTCGACGCGCAGACGGGAACCCAGCACTGGCAGCAACGGCTGGGGGGCGACTTCTCGGCATCCCCAATCTTTGCCGATGGCCGGATCTACTGCACGAATGAAGTCGGCAAGACCTACGTGCTGGCACCCGGGAAGGAATACACCCTGCTGGGCGAAAGCGAACTGCCAGGCCGCACGCTCGCCTCGCTGGCCACCGCCGACGGGGCACTCTTCCTGCGAACCGACAAAGCACTGTATCGCCTGCAGAAGAAGTGAACAGCATTCGTGATCGCACCTGGCGCTGCGGGGGCGAGCACGATCGATCATCACAACGGCGCTTCGTTGAGGCCCGGCGTAAACGCCGGGCCTCAACCCGTTCCAATTTCGCTCATCGAAGCCCGGCATGGTCTTCCATACCGGGCATCTGCCTTTTGATTGGTACGCTGTGTGACCACGCCCACTGGGTACGATTCAAATGGCAAAAGCCCGGCGACCAAAGCGACGCCGGGCTTTGGTTGCGTCGTAGGAATCAGTCATCTTTCATTGAAAATCCCTTGTCAGAGCGTTGTCATCTCTGGGAAAATCAACGCGACGGATGCGCGGACGGTTGAATGATCGAACGAGCGCGCCCTACGATGGAGCCGTGGAGAGCGAGCTGGCCCGCTGACTTGTGACCAGACGCTTTGAAGATTGCGCAGCTGACTCTGTGGTTCAAACCGCGCCGGGTGATCGGTGCGGTTCTCTGTTGCGCGGTGCTCGCCAGTCTGTTTCCCTTGCCGCTGGTGCGATCGGTCGCCCAGGGGAAAGACCTCAGCCAGCCCTTCCCCTGTATGCATCGGGCCTGCGGCTGTCGTAATGCCGCTCAATGCTGGAAAAAGTGCTGCTGCTTCAACACCCGCGAGAAACTCGCCTGGGCTCGAACGCATCGGGTCACACCGCCGGAGTCGGTTCTGATCGCTGCGGAACAGGAAACTTCGACCGCCAGTCCACACAGCCGGTGTTGTCTGAATCGGGAACATCCGGAGACGTCGACAACGACTGCAGAGGACGCGCTCCTCGCCGCGTCCACTGCGGATGAGCACTCCACAAGCGATGAGCAGCCAGCGACGTCCACTCCGCGCGTGCAGGCCACAACGGTCGATTACGCTGTGGGTGTGCTGGTTGATGAGTGTCAGGGACGGCGCTGGGGCTGGTCGTGGATCGCCTGGAGCACGGACTTAGCGCCATCGCTGGCGAACCTGCCGCGACGCACTCCCGAGGTCTGGTTGCCACCGCAATCGCAGGCGGCGACAGTCCGCGTCGATGCCCCGCCGTCTCCTCCACCACGCGGGCTGGCGTAGCGCTCATCGTCCGCGCAGGGATTGCTGTTTCGACCGATTCGGTCCGCAGTGACACATCCTGCCCGTTCACAGCGTGGCCTGACCCCTGAGTCAGCCGGGCTGACGATGATCCCCCCTGCGTGATCAAGCGGCACGAGTTCGCACGCTCACACGAGTTTTGCGGCTCGCTCTCCACAAGACTGGTCGAGAGACCCGTTGTGAGCGTGCCATCCCGTGCCGCTGCTGGCTGGCGTGTGCATTGAAGTGACCCAGCCATGGCAATGGCTGGGCGTCCACAGAATTTTTATCCTGATGAAGGGATGTTGCATGTTTTGTCCGATTGCGCCGCGTTCCCGGCGCGGGTTCACGCTGATTGAATTGCTCGTTGTGATCGCGATCATTGCGATTCTGATTGCCTTGTTGCTCCCGGCGGTGCAGCAGGCTCGTGAAGCCGCCCGCCGGACTCAGTGTAAGAACAACCTCAAGCAGCTCGGACTGGCGCTGCATAACTATGAAAGCACGTTTACGGTCTATCCAATGACCACCGCGCAGAACTATCAGCCCAACACGCAAGGGTTCTCGCCCCAGGCACGACTGCTCCCGTACTTCGACCAGGCCGTGCTGCAGAATCAGCTTGACTTTACTCAAGCCGCCTTTACCGGTCCGTTCAACAACCTTGTGCCGAATCCCCAGTTCGCAGCGGCTTTCGCGACGCCACTGGCGGCACTGCTGTGTCCCAGCGATCCCGCACCGACACAGAACACCGGGGCCGGGGGAGCGATCTATGGCGGCACAAATTACTTCGTCAGTTATGGCAGTGGGACCGGTGTGAACTATGACCTGCGATGGCGGACCGACGGCATCGTTTACGAGAATTCGAACACGCGGATCGGTGACATCACCGACGGTTCCTCGAATACCGTCGTGATGAGCGAATCGGTCCGCAGCACCGGCCCGGACGTCACGCTGACAGCCGGAACACTGCCGCAGTTCCCGTATCAAATGACGATGAATGGTTCGACCGGAGTCAGCGCGACTCTGCAGTCGACACAGGGGCTGAACCCTTCGGGCGGAGCTTGGAATTCGTTCGTCGATGGCAACGGCCGCATCAGCAATCCAAACCTCAGCACGGTCTGGCCTACAATGACCTCCTGGCGCGGCGCAGCGAGTCTCGCCCTTCGCGGGCGCGGCACATCCTGGGCCCACTCCGGGGCGATCAGCACGCTCACCAACGGTTATTCCACGCCGAACAGCAAGATCCCCGACGTCGTCGTGCACTTCACGGGCTTCTTCGCACCGCGGAGTTACCACGTCGGCGGGGCACACGTGCTCATGGGGGATGGCACCGTTCGCTTCTTCAGCGACAACATCGACACCGCAACACATCGCGCGCTCCACAGCCGCGCGGGTGGCGAAGTGATTGGCGAATTTTAACGACTGAGAAGTGCCCCACCCCCGGCAGGGGGTGGGCGTCCATTTTGGAATCAAACCTGTGAGTGATGTTCCTCGGACCTGGTGGCCCGACTATCGCACCGTGTGGCGGTGGCACTTTTATGCCGGGCTGGTCTGCATCCCGTTTGTGATCGCACTGTCGCTGACCGGTGCGCTCTACCTCTTCAAGGTCGAGTATGAAGCGTGGTGCGACAGCCCCTACGATCACCTGGTGCATGAGGGTCAGCGGGCGACACCGCGGGAGTTGGCCACCGCGGCCGTGGACGCCACGCCTGGCAGTCTCTTCAGCAGCTATGAACTCCCCGCGTCTTCAACTTCCGCAGTCCGCGTCCTCGTCAAACACGAGGGGAAGACTCTGCGGAACTATCTCGATCCCGTCCAGAAGACCGTTCTCGGTTCGCGCGATGATGGGGACCGGCTGATGCGGCAGATTTTCCGCCTGCATGGCGAACTGATGCTCGGCGACATCGGTTCCGCGATCGTGGAAACGGCTGCGTCGTGGACGATCGTGATGGTCCTGACCGGGCTATTCCTCTGGTGGCCCCGACAAAGCCGTGGCATGGCGGGCGTCCTCTATCCGCGACTCCGCGGTGGGTCCCGACTCTTCTGGCGCGATGTGCATGCGGTCGTCGGGATCTGGGTCTCGGCCTTCACGCTGATCCTGCTTCTCAGCGGTCTGCCATGGTCCAAATTCTGGGGAGACTACTTCAAGCAGGTCCGGCAACTCACCGGGACCGCTGTGGCCCGGCAGGAATGGTCGAACAGCAGCGGCAGTCCCCAGCGCAGCGGAGGAGGCGAACACGCCGGCCATGGCAGCGGGGGACGTCGCGAACGGTCCGCTGCACCGGTTGACCTGGAACCTCTCGATCGCGTGGTCGCGGCCGTCACCCCACTCAACTTACCGCATCCGGTGGTGATTACCCCCCCTGCACGGGAAGCGAAGACCTGGTCGGTGAAATCGATGACTCCCAACCGGCCCTGGCGAGAGAATCTCGAAGTCGATGGCACCACAGGCGAGATCGTCCAGCGCGAAGGGTACGCCGAGAAACACTGGATCGACAAAGCCGTCAGTATCGGGATCGCACTGCACGAAGGTCGGCTGTTCGGCTGGCCGAATCAGTTACTCGGATTGCTGACGGCCGCAGGACTGGTGCTCGTGTGTGTGAGCGCCGTGATTCTGTGGTGGCGTCGACGTGAAGCGGGTACGTTGGGAGCGCCGCGCGGTCCGGAATCGGCAAGGTTCTCATCAATTGTCTGGCTGACGGTGTTGTTTCTCGCCATCAGCCTACCGCTGTTCGGAGCGACGTGCGTGGTTGTGTGGCTCTTCGATCGGTTCGTACGCCGCCGGATTCCTGCTCTGCACGCCTGGCTCGGGTAGTCGGCCAACGATTCAGGAGGAGTCTCCCAATGTCTCGCGAGCTTGTGATCGGTTTGGCTCTGTGCATTCTGCTCGGCAGTGGCTGCGGCACACGACCTGTCGTCGGCGGCACACAGGGAGCCCTGCATGCCCGCGGCGTGTCCCTCGCAGACATGCAAGTGGTGGTCTATCGCTCCGTCGCTGGAGGAGAGTTTGAACCGCTCGGGATGGCGCAGACGGATCTGCATGGTGCGTTCGAGTTGGTCACGAACGCTGCGCGAGGACCGCTGCATCTCGCGCCTGGTGAATATCGCTTCACCGTGGAATCTGCCGGCTCACCGGCCCGGATCCCTGCCAGCTATGCCCATCCCACATCGACTCCGTTGCAAAGGATCTGGGCCTCGTCGGATCACTTCCTCGACCTGGAAGCCAACGATATCACGCTCCCTTGATCGTGGCTTCGCTGACCTCACTGTGCCCAGTTAGGGATGTCTGGTCGTTCAACGGACTGCGACTGTTTGATCTCACTCATCTTCACGACGGCCTTCAAAGTAGGCCCGCACGCTGTCCGCCAGTTCCGGTTTGGTCCCTGTCCACTGCAGCAGGCCGTTCGGACTGACTGCCAGATCGGTCGCCGGGTCGAACTGGGCCTGTCGCAACAAGGCCGCCCGTTCGACGTATCGCCGTCGTTCCCGCGTCCCGTGATAGCAGTGGACGACATCACCCTGCGTACAGCCGACCCGGCCAGCGACCGACTCGGTGACGTTGCGGCCCCATCGCTGGAAATCTGCGACGAGCGCCGGGGCACACATCTGGGTCACGAAGCCGTTCAACTGGCCAAAGAGTGCATCGGTGAACATCGTGTCGCCACCCCCTACGATGTTCTGCGCATAGAGCGGATGCTCAGTCAGCCAGTCGCGTCGCGCCGCCCATGCCCCACCGGGTAATCCAGTCCCCTTCAAGCCTGCGTGGCGCTTCCGCAACAGTGAGGGTTGCCGGGCCTCAATCGCCCCCGTCGCATTCGTGTAATGGCACGTCTCGAAGAGTTGCACAACCGAGAAATGATCGAGCAGTTCCGTGGTTTCCCTGGCCCAGCCGGGATTGAGAAACAGCAGGTCGGCATCGATCCACGCCACGCGGTCGAACTCGGCTGGTAACTGCCGGATTGCGAGGTTGAGGAGTTGTTCCTTCTGCCAGAGCAGATGCTCGGGACCCGCGGTGATCTGCCACTCGGCCGGGAGATGAAACACGCCGTCGAACGAGACTTCGATCGTGAACAGCGGACACCCGCGAAACGCCTCACGAAAGCGGAACCAGTTCTCCCGCAGGCGACGATAGCCACAGGGGTTGTAGTGACAGGTGACCGCAGCCAGTTTGCCCGGCGAAGAATTGAATGTGGTCGAGTCTGATGCGGGGGTTGGCATGGTGAAGTCCGGCAGGTGGATTGAGAACAGTCCACACTCCGGGAATCGTGCGCGTTGAGTCAGATCTCTCACACGCTGCCTGCAGTCCATCACCTGGAATCGGTCTGGCTGCCAAAACCTTGCTGTCGGAGTTCTCGCACTCAAGAAAAGTTGCCAACACCACCATCGCAGTTTCTTCTGTAGGGCAGGCTCCCGCCTGCCATTGGAGATTCACCCTGGATGGCGCATCCGGCAGGCGGGAGCCTGCCCGACCACAGCTGCGATCTCGAAACTGCTGTTAACTTCTGAGGGAGAATTCGGTTACTGTCTCGAATGGTCGATGTCATTACTCCGGAAGAAGGCGGTGTTGTGCCCGCACTCGATGCTGTTCCGCAGAGTCTGGAAGCATCTCCCAGTCCCCCACCGGCACTGGTGGACGCTCTGTTGCCGGACGGTCCGGTGCTGTTTTTTGATGGCATCTGCGGTTTTTGTAACGGGTGGGTCGATTTCTTTCTGAGCCGCGATCCGCGGGGGAGCCTGAAGTTTGCTCCGCTGCAGGGGGAAACCGCTGCCCGACTCATCGATGCGGACGACATCGCTGCCTTGAAATCGATGGTCCTGTGGACCCCGACTGGAGTCTACAAGAGCACGTCGGCCGTGGTGCGCGTCTTCTGGCTGCTGGGGGGCGTCTGGTCGGTCTTCGGCACGCTCCTCTGGCTCATCCCACGACCGCTCCGGGAACTTGGCTATCGGATCATCGCGACCAACCGCTATCGGATTGCCGGGAAGAAAGAAACCTGCCGGATGCCGACCCCTGCCGAGCGGGCCCGGTTTCTCCCCTGAGCCACGCTTGCGTCTTCGCGATTTCTTCGTGAAGCGCGGTTCTGAGATCGCGAAGACGCAAGCGGGGGGTGAGGTCTGCGGTAAGTTGTTGTGATTTCGGGTAATCTCATCACTGGAAGTGTTTTCTTGTTCCCAGGAATTCTGGTCCCATGTCTGTCTCGACGTCTTCGAATCCGACGCGCATCCGCTGGTCGATCGCGGTGATCATTCTGGTCATCGCGGTCGCTTTACAGTCGTACTTTTGGTGGATCTATCAGGAGGATTCGACGTTCGCGAATTTCTCGGTCTTGTGGGTCTGGCCCGCGACGCTGTTTCTGCTGGGGATCTGGTGGACGTTCTTTTCGGGCTTTACGTGGGCGATCCGCGGAGCCGGGTGGGGACTGGCGATCAGCGGGATGGTGGCCTTCTTGAGTGTTGTTGCCATCGACGGTTCCGATGGGGACATGGTCCCCAAGTTCCGCTGGCGGTGGACCCCCTCGGAAGCGCAGAAAGCCGCGAAGTTCCTGGAGCAGCAGACGATCCCCACCGTGGAAGCCCCGGCCGCTGAAGCAGTCGTTGAACCACTCGTCGCGACCGAGGACGACTGGCCCGACTTCCGCGGCGCCCAGCGGGACGGCATCATCCGCGGCCGTGGGTTCCGCACGAACTGGAACGAAGTCCCGCCGAAAGAAGTCTGGCGGCATCCCGTCGGCCTGGGCTGGTCCTCGTTCGCGGTCCTCGGCGATTACGTCATCACGCAGGAACAACGGGGGGACGATGAATCGATCGTCTGTTACAGCCTTGCCACGGGTGAACCGATCTGGCTGCACGGCGATCGGGTCCGGTTTTCAGCAGTCGAAGTTAACGGCGGCGACGGACCGCACGCGACGCCGGTCATCGTTGGCGAACTGACCTACGCGCTCGGGGCGACCGGCCTGTTCAACTGCGTGAAGACCCGCACCGGCGAAGCGGTCTGGCAGCACAATGTCCTCGTCGATGCCGGAGAACCGGGCACCCCGGCGAAGAACATCGAATGGGGACTCTCGGGTGCACCGTTAGTGGTGAATGACCTCGTGATCGTCATCGCCGGGGGGACCGCGGGGAGGTCCGTCATTGCGTATGACGCTGCGACCGGTGAACAACGCTGGGCAGCAGGGAAATTCCCGGCGAGTTATGGCGGTCCACGCGTCGAGACCCTCGGCGGGGTCACGCAGGTGCTGGCCTATCACGGCCTGGGTCTCTCGAGTCACGACCTCGCCACGGGCAAACAGCTCTGGAGCTTCGACTGGGAAAATATGCCGAAAGTCAACGCGGCTCAGCCGATCCGGCTCGATGACCAGTCTTTGCTGATCGGCACGGGCTACGGCCTCGGATCCACGCGCCTGGAACTGAAAGTTGATGGTGAGAACTGGACCGTCACACAAGGCTGGAAGACGAACAAGCTGAAGCTGAAGTTCAACGATGCGGTGCTGAAGGATGGATTCGTGTACGGTCTCGACGATGGCATCCTGACGTGTCTCGATGTCGCGACCGGCAAGCCGAAGTGGAAGGGTGGCCGGTATGGCTATGGTCAATTGCTGTTGTTTGAATCGACCCTGCTGATTCTGACCGAACAGGGGGAAATCGTGCTGGTGGCCGCACAGCCGACGGGCTATGACGAGCAGGCGCGCATCCCGTCGCTCGAAGGGACGACGTGGAATCACCCCGCCGTCGCCCATGGCAGACTGCTGGTCCGCAATGGGACCCAGGCAGCGTGTTACGATGTCAGCCCCTAAACGCGGTTGCTCACGAGATCGGTCGTCCTGGTGAACCCTTCTTACTGACCCACGTTGAATTCACTTATGTCGCAAGGCCGTAGGGCAGGCTCCCGCCTGCCAGTAGTGCCAGAAACTGTGAATCACCGATGGCAGGCGGGAGCCTGCCCTACTTAAGAAACTTTCGTGCGGGTCAATAAGTTGAGGTCCGCAACCCATCTTCTGACCCGACAGCTACTCAGTGCAGAGCCGCGCGGAGACGCGACAACCCTTCATCCACGGTGACGGTCGGTTGGTAACCGAGGTCGCGTTTTGCAGCCGACAAGTCGTACCAGTGGGCGGTCGCCAGCTGGCGGGCGACGAAGCGCGTCATCGGGGGATCCGCCGTGCGACCAAGCACTCGATAGACCGTCTCGCAGACCGCCCCGAGCAGATAGGCGGTCCGGGCGGAGACCGACCGCGTGATCGGCGGCACGTCCGCGCAGGCCAGCAGCGCGTTGATCAGTTCCCACAACGGTCTCGGCTCGTCGTTGGCGATGAAGTACGCCCGTCCTGCACACGCCGCGCCCGGCTGCAGACGAGCCAGCGCTGCACAATGGGCAGCGACCGCGTTGTCGATGTACGTCGTATCGACCAGGTTCGTACCGTCACCGATGCGGCGCAGCCGCCCTGCTCTGGCCCGGTCGATCAGGCGCGGTAAGAGATGATTGTCCCCCGGCCCCCAGATGAGATGCGGCCGGAGCGCAACAGTGGCCAGTGCCGGACTGTTTGCCGCCAGGACCAGTCGTTCGGCAACCGCCTTGGTCCGGGGATAGTCGGCGAGGTAACGGGCTGGATAACCGATCGACTCATCAACACCCGCTTCATCACGGCCGGCATAAGCGACACTGGGCGACGAGGTGTAGATCAACCGCGGGACACCCGCAGCATGACAGGCAGCGAGAACGTGTTCGGTGCCACGGATGTTGATCCGTTCGAACTCGGCGGCTGGTCCCCACACACCCGCAAGGGCCGCGACGTGGAACACGACGTGGCAACCCTCGGCTGCGGAGCGAACAGCAGCGGCGTCACCGAGATCCCCCTGTAATGTGGTGACGCCCAGTGAAGCTAACTCGGGGGACGCTCGTCGCGACAGACTGCGGACCGAACACCCGTCTGCCATCAGTCGGCGACACAGCGCGCCTCCCAGAAAGCCACTACCACCGGTCACGAGGACAGTTTGTGGAGAATCGGGAGTCAATTGGTAGGTCTAGGGTCTGGGGTCTAAGGTCTTGGGTCAGACCTGTCGATGGCCTGTCTTCTCCGGCTCTGGACTCTAGACACTAGACTTTCCACCTCAATCCATCAACGGTTCGAGCCGGGCGCGATTGATATCGATCATCAGCAGCAGATCGATCACGCGGTCCATCGGCAGTGACCAGGCGAGCGCCCAGTTGATGATTTCGAGATTGTCGTAGCCGTGCTCCATACGATCGAGGATGCGGTCGATCAGAATGTCGCCGTCGACAATCAGTTCAAAGACCTGGCCGAATTCGTGGGCGGCGAATTCATCCCAGCGCTGCTGGCCTTCCACGTGTTCGAGCCGCTTGCTGCGACAGAAGGGGAGCCAGTGAGTGCGAAACCAGTCCTTGAGGGCCGCGTCACCGAGATCGCAGCCATGTTTCTGGCTTTCGATCCATTTGTGCTTCTCGGCCTCGGCCCGTGCGGCATCGTACACACTCCGGGGGGGAGTATCGACGGCCAACAGCGTGGCACGCTGTAAAGATTGATCGGCTTCTTCCTGAGTATTCAGTCGAAGACCGCTCAATCGGATACGGAAGGTTGTGGAGCGCACTAGCAACCCTTCGGAAGCCGAATCGTGTCTATCCATCAAAGTCTAGTCATGGAATTGACACAGGGCAACTCGATTTCTCAGGATTCTTACCGACACGAGGTGTGACAGCGATGTATTCTGAACAGTACTCGCGGTCTCGACCCGCATAGATTGAGGCAGATTGAAGATGGTTGAAGAGCTTGATCGTTCGGTCTCGCGCCGGGATTTTTTTCAGGTCGCCGGGGTCGGAACCACGTTGCTGGCCACCGGAGCCTGGCTGCACGCAGCGAATGACTCGATCTCGGTCTTCCCGCAATCGGTTGCTTCCGGCGATCCGTCGACGACCGGTGTCGTGTTGTGGACACGGATTGATCCGACCGCCTATCGCAGCGATGAGGCGTTGCGTTACCAGGTCGCGGTGGATGATCGCTTTCAGAACATCGTCGTCGAGGGGACGCTCGACGCGGCCCTGTTCGGACCGGACCGTGATCATACAGTCCATCTCGATTTGAACGGACAACTGCAATCCGGAAGGCGATACGCGTACCGCTTCATCTATCGCAATGTCGTGAGTCGGACCGGCCGCTGCCGCACGATGCCCAAGGAAACGGCCTTCATCTGGCGGCTGCGACTGGGGGTGATCACCTGCCAGGATTACACCAATGGCTATTACGGTGCGTTGGCCCGACTGGCTGCAGAAAGCGTTGACTTCGTGGTCCATCTGGGTGATGCGATTTACGAAACCGTGCGCGATCCGCGTTTTCAGTCGAACCCCTATCCCGACCGCGTGCTGACACTGCCCAGCGGCCAGAAAGCCGTGACGGGACTCGAGGATTACCGCTACCTGTATCGGCAATATGCGAGCGATCCGCTCGCACAACTGCTCCGCGAACAACACACTTTCATCACGATCTGGGATGATCACGAAACGGCGAACGACAGTTACTGGGATTACGAGCGCGACACGCTCGGCGCGCCCGATCATCCGTTGACGACCGGTCAACCCGGAGGAGGCGATCCCGCGGCCTTGCGCGCGCTCAAGCGCGATTCGCAGCAAGCCTGGACCGAGTACACACCGGCCCGCGTGGTGCTGAACTCGGCTGCCACGCATCCACACGAGTATCTGTCGATTTACCGCCAGTTCCGCTTCGGTCGTCTGATGGAGCTCTTCGCCACCGACGAACGGACGTATCGGAACGGTCCCCCCTGCGGCGGACGCTATCTGATCGCCGGGTGTCCTGAACAAGCCGACCCAGACCGTTCAATGCTGGGACCAACACAACGCGACTGGCTGATCCAGGGACTGACATCTTCCACGGCACAGTGGAAGGTCTGGGCGAATGAAGTCTTTCTCGGCCAGTTGAAGATCGGTCGCCAACCGGGACCCGAGTTGTTCATCAACGTCGATGCCTGGGATGGATATGAAGCGGAACGACAGCAGATCCTGCAGGCATTCCGCACGGCCGGAAAGTCCAACCTGGTGGCCCTCACCGGCGATCTGCATGCGTCGATCGCCGCGTACCTGAAGCTCGATTATCGCCAGCGCGACAACGCCCCTGCGAATCTCGCCGGTGTCGAGTTCATGACCCCTGCCATCTCGTCATCCACGCTCGTGCAGCAGTTGCTCAAGCGGCTCACCCGAGAGCAGATGGCGGAACTGGGCCTGGGCAGCCAAGAGAGTTCGCAACGTTTTCTCTTCGAAAACCTCGCGAAGGCGACCAACCCCCACATTCATTACCTGAATGCCCAGGACTGGGGTTACTCGATTCTCGACTGGACACCGTGGGACTGCACCTACTCGATGTACTCGGTCAGCACGAGCGTGAACTCGTTCTGGGCCCCGCGGACTCTCGTCCGAAAGATTCGCGTTCCCGCAAACACCGTGAAGTTTCAGGATCTCGTGTAATGCAGGAGGGTCGAAGGACCAAGGTCGAGGGTTGAAGGAAAGGAATGCAAGGCCAGCCAAGGGCACCAGAGGCATCGGTCTCGCAACGAACTGAACTGCCGCGTGATTCAGTTTAGGCCCGGCCTTCAGGCCGGGATGGAGTTGTCGTTCATGCATCGTGTTCAGCCGCATGCATGGGGCTTTTCTTTGACAACAACACCGAAAGCCCCATCAATGGGGCTCCCAGATCTTTGCAGTACCCCATGCCCCCCGGCCTGAAGGCCGGGCTAAACCCAGGGTCTGCGGACTGTCGACCGAGGTCTGTCGTGTGGAGTCGAGACCAACGGGAACGGAAGTCAAAGGTCTTTTCCTTCAACCCTCGACCTTGCACCTTCGACCCTCCGAGTTAGCGGATCTCCGACGTCTGACCCTCGAGGTCGTCGGCGAGGCGGGCGTGACCGGAGAGCTTTTCGGCAGCGTTCCAGCGCTGGGCATCCTCCAGTTCGCTTTCACCCATCGACTCTGCGTCGACTCGCGGCCGTTCGGCAACTTCCATCCCACCCGCATCGGCCAACGGATGCCGACGTTTCGGACCAGCCGCGATGGCCATCCGCTGCGGTTGTTCCGGCTCATGCTCCGCATCGGCGAGAGGATGGCCGGAGAGATAGTTCCGCGGTGCGCGGGATGCCGGAATCCGCAGACCAGCTGGTCGAACGCTGGTCGCTTCCTCGGCATCCGGCCACGCAGCGGCTTGCTGGATCGGTGATCCATCGAGCCGCAGACGTTCCCGGGTCACTTCGGGTTGCGGCGAGTTGTGCGTGACGTGCTGTGGGCTGGTCGCTGCTGAATGTTCAGCCATGTACTCCTGCAGGATCTGCTCCATGCGATTCCGGGGAGCGGACGTCGCGGTGTCTTGCGACGAACTCCCATCCAGGGCGATGGTCGTCGTCCGGACGGTCCGGGTCGGCGTGTTTGGTGTGGTCGGTGTGGCGGCGATGTTGGCTGCCGGTTTCGTTTTCGTTCCACCCAGGGCGATCTGGGTGATCCCCGAACTCATCGGTGCGCCGTGCTTCTCCGGAGTGTAAAACGTCTGCAGCATGCATCGGGCTTCGTGTGGCCCTTTCCGCATGTAGGGAATGAACACGTGATAGGACGGTCCCAGCGTGCCGACATGCAGGTGCGTCTTCCAGGTTTTGGCATCGAACTGGAAGATGTGCAGAGGTTCCCCTTCTTCGGTGACCCCGGCCTGATCTTCATACTCTTCGATGCGAACCGAGCCATCGACAGCAACCGGCGTGCCTCCCTTGTTGCCGATGAACATGATCTGGCCGGCAAAGCCGCGGCAGGGCTTCCCATCAGGATCGCGTCCTTCCGACGGTTCCCACAGGCAGACCACCTGCACGACCGGATTCTTCAATGAGGCGACCGGCGTCCGCTTCTCCCAGGGAAACTTCAGCGTCGCACAGCCACTCAACGTGGACAGAGTCGTCGTCAAGACCAGGCACCAGACGGCAGCAGGGCGAGACATCGGCAGCATTCCTTGCACGACGGTCAAACGTCTTCGTAGGGTGAGCTGTGCCCACCAACTCTTCTGACAGACATGGTGGGCTCAGCCCACCCTACGGGGCGCGGACATGATTATTTGCTGGGGGTCGACCACGGGGTGCGGCCGAGTTGCACTTTCGGACGTGCGACACCAGGGGTCTCGGCTGGCTTGGCTTGGCCGGTCGTCTTCAACGGATGCGTCGCACCGTTCATGGCCGAAGCTTGGATGATGCGCCCTTCCCGTGGGGCCGCCTTTGCGGATGCGGGAACAACGCCACCCGCGCTGATCGATTCCGCGTCGCTGTCATCCAGCCGGGCAGGTGACGGACCAGTCGAAATCGCTGGACTGCGTGACGCGGGTCGCGACTTGAGCGCCGCAGCAGGTGGTCCCGGAACGTCATCCGGAGTGGCCGGATTGACGGCTGGCACCGGAGTTGGTTGTGTCGGCATCGGTTGCGGTGGCAGTGGAATCGTCGCCGACGGTTGAGGCGGCACCACCAGCGTTCCCGGGGGCAACGGCTGGCCGAGGGGAACCCCCTGCGCATCGGTGGGGAAGAACTCTTCCTGAGGCACACCGCGGAGCGGGCCATGCATTTCTTCTGCAGCCGCTTCGTTGTAATGCAACCGCGACATTTCGACTTCCTTGATGTGTTCCGCTTCGCCATCGTCCAGCACGATGCGCGGCGTCAGGAAAATCAGCAGTTCGGTTCGCCGCGTCTGCAGATAGTCGTAGCGGAAGGCGGTCCCGAGGATTGGAATATCACCGAGGAAGGGGACTTTCCGGTGGGCTTCATCCGTCCGCGAAGTGATGAGACCGCCGAGGATGATCGTCTGGCCGTTGGGGACGGCGACCGTTGTGCGGGCCGTGCTGATGTCTTTCACCGGGCTGGTGACGACGTTCCCCGTGTTGGCATCAGTGAAGATCGGCACGCCGGATTGCAGGTTGTACTGGCTCTTTTCAGCGATCAGTTCCATCACCACGCTCTGGTCGGGACTGATCCGCGGGATGACGGTGAGAATAACCCCGGCGTCGTCGCGATCAATCTGCGGGTTGGCAACTCCGGTCGTGCCGACGGTCACGCCGCGGACGATGGGGACGTTCTGCCCTTGTTGAATCTGGGCCAGCTGATTGTCGAGGGTCCGAATCTGCGGACGGCTGAGGACCTGTGTCTGCCGGTTGGCGGCGAGCGCCCGCAGCAGCATGCTCACCGATTCCGAACTGGCCGACAGCACCAGGCCCCCGAAGCCCAGTTCGCCGTTCGTGCGACCGACCGAGAAGTTACTGAGGCCCTGCGAGCCGACGGTCGCCGAGTTGATGTTCGGGCTGGTGTTGTTCCCCAGCGGTGTCGTTGGGTTGCCGAAGAGGTAACCGGGGCTGGACGATTGCGACACGATCGACGTCGTCTGCGTCGTCACGTTATTCTGCGTGACAGTATTCGTCACCGTCTGCAGGTTGTCGATGATACTGCGGTTGAACAGGATCGAATCCTGGAAGCCAAGCTCGATACCGAATTCGTCGGTGTCCTGCAGTTCAACTTCGACGAGCAGGGCCTGAATGACGACCTGCTTCGGGGCTTCGTCGAGCTTTTTGACAAGCGACATCACATCTTCGTAGTAGCGGGGCGTGGCCGAGATCAGCAGGCTGTTGCTGACGGTTTCCGCCACGACGATGACTTCGCGCTCGAGCTGTTCGACCGAGCTGACGAGGTTCGGGTCTTGCGTGGCGAGATCACGTTGATTGGTCAGGAAGGTGGTGACCGCGGTCGCAATCTGCTGGGCCGGGCTGTTCTTCAGCCGGTAAACCGAGTTCTGCCGGGCACGGATGTCGCTTTCATCGAGACGAAACATGATCGCTTCCACCACGCGGAGCGAGTCGGCCGCTCCGATGGCAATCACGCTGTTCGTTCGTGGATCGACGGAGAACTTCAGCGGAATCAGTCCGCTGCTGGCATCCTCTGCCCCCGCCACTTGAATCCCGAGCGCCTGCCGCTGCTGGTTGGCTCCCGCTCCTGTTCCGGAACCGAAGAGTCCCTGCAGTTGCTGCACCATCAGGGACGCATCGGCGTTGGCCAGCGCGAAGACCTTGATCTCGGCAACCTGGCCCGTGGGACGATCGAGCTGCTTGATGAGTTCGCCGATGAGCGTGAGGCTCGCCTCGGGAGCGCTGACCATGAGCGCATTCATGCGCGGATCGGGGGTGATCCGGATATCCGCCAGAATCCCCGACTTGAGTTTCTTTTCGCTGGCACCATCAACCGAGAGGAACTGCAGGACGGTCGATTTGACCTGCCGGAATTCTTCGGTCACCTGGGCGTTGCCGATGCCGCCCCCACCTTGACCGCCGAACGCGGCGTTCGCACCGGCGTTCTGGGGCGGGGCAATCACGCTTTGAATCGCCGCGTTGATGATCGCCGCCAGTTCCGTGGCCACAGCATTCTTCAGCGTGAAGATCTTCAACTGGCTGATCGCAGCGGTTTCATCGCGATCGATTTTCTTGATCAGCGCGGCCACTTCATCGAGATCGCGCGGCCGGGCCTGCACGATCAACGTGTTCGATCGCGGTTCTGATTTGATCAGGATCTTGGCACCCAGGCCGATCCGCTCGGCGTAGAACTCGGTCAGCATCTCTTCCATCTGGGTCGAGATCGCCGACTGCAGCGAGAAGACCTCGAACTCGGTCTCCGGATCAACGGGCTGATCGAGTTCGTCTGCAAGATCGAGAATCGCATCCATATCATTCGCCGGCGCGATCACCAGAATCGAGTTCGGCTTCGAGACCGGCACAATCGAGACGCTTTGCCGCGGCTGTGTCGCCTTGCCGGGGAACTTGGTCAACTTCTCGTAGACGCTGGAAAGGAGCGTTGCGAGGGCTTCGGAGTTCACGTTCTTGAGATGCAACAGGTGCACCGACGGCGCAGTCGTCTCGCTGAGCTTTTCCAGCTCACGGATCACCTTCATCACCTGCTCGACGTCTTTCTCGTTGCCACGCAGGATGAGGACGCCGAGGTCTTCGATGGCCTCGATGTTGACTTCACCCTTGAGGTTGCCGAGGACATCACCCAGTGGACCGGGAACGACATTCCGTTGGGCAGGCATCGGTTCGTTCGCGGGTTGAGCCGGTTGTTCAAGCAACGGATCGACCTGCGCGAGTTGCCGGGGCGGTTCCTGAAGCTTGAGGGCCCGAATCCGATCGATTTCTTCGGGCAGCTGCACCGCAGCGAGGCACGCCGTCTTCGTGCTGGAGACGAGCTGAATCTCGTCGGTCGTCAGCGTCGGCGTATCCAGCTTGCGCAACAGCTTGAGCATGCCGTCGGCTTCCGTCGCGCGGGCATCGATCAGCAGTTCTTCGCGTTCCTCATCGATCGCGATGCTGAACAGCACCGGAGCCTTGCCGAGCGGGCCGGCTTCGCGGACGCGCATTGCTGGCAGACCATTCCGACCGCTGTCAACGAGTTCCGCCCGATCCTTGAAGGTGCGATAGACCCGCTTGGCGAGGTCGGTCGCCCGTTGATTGCGGGCGCGGAAGACAACCACCGTCAGTGGTTCCGCAGCGCGACGAGCAGGCGCGACACCTTCAGCCGTTGTGACTCCCCCTTCCGATTCTTCGTGGGCGGTCAGTTGAATCGAATTCGTGCGCGGAGCCGACGGGATCTCCTTCGGAACAGGAACGATCGGCGTTGCGCTCCGCTGGGCTCGATTGAGACTGGCGATCGGCTGTTCGGCAGATTCTGCCGGTGCTTCGCTGCTCGGCTTCACCACCGCGGCCTGATAGCGCGGCCGTTGAGACGGCAGATCGATGACGACGAGAAAGTTTCCCTTTTCGAGCACGCGGAAACCGTGCGGCTCGATTTCGCGATTGATGATCCGGACCGCTTCGGACCGGGTGTATTCGGTTTTATCGCGGCGGGTATAGCGCCCGGCTGGGACCCGGTCGGCGATTAACTCCGAGTCGGTCTGCTTGGCGAGATCCCGCAGGACGGTCGTCCAATCCGCACCAAAGTACATCAACTTCACTTTGGTGGCGTTGTCACTCGGACCGGCCGTTTCATCCGATGGTGCGGTCGCTCCGGCCTTGGTCACCCGTTCCACGCTGTGTGCAGCGGGGGCGGATGGTTTTTTTTGAGGAAGACGAGCCGGACCGGCCGCGTAAGCCAGCGGCATCATGGGACTAACCAGCATCGACGCACCGAGGACCCAGGGAAGCGGACGGCAACGCTGACGGAACCATTCAGCGACCGAGCGAGGACGGGGAGCGTGAGGGGTCATGCCTTCCCTTGCGAACCGGATGTCTCTGGAGTCCAAACGACCGAGGCGGAAAAGTCCGCGCAAACAGTCCTGTCGTTACAATCGGCACACCCGGGCCAGCAACTTGACGGAATTCTCAACCCATCTTTCCCCGCTTCTTAAGGTTCGCTGTAGGGACCGGAGTCTCCAACCCGGTCATCAGACGCTGGTTCTTGCCAAGCACTGAACGCACGAATCTGAGAGCCGATCAGGGTCTGAGGCAAGAGGTGGCCGCAAAAAGGCGCAAAGAGTGTAAAAAGGAAGATCAGGCCGGTCGACTGGAGGTTAGAGACGTTCCTGGAGGTTGCTCTCAGCGGATCTTCTTTTAGGCCAGGCGTTTACGCCGGGCCGGGTCGAATCCCATGATGATGTTTTCAGCCCCATTCATGGGGCTTTACCGGAAAAGCCCCGTAAACGGGGCTGGAGTGGATCTCCGGTAGGTCCCATTCACCCGGCGTAAAAGCCGGGCCGAAATGTAGGTCTAGGACCGTGTAGAGTCCGGACACTCTACGGACAGAGACTTGTGACCGGTCTTCTCCGGACCTTTTGCGTCCTTTGCGCCCTTTTGCGGCCACACATCCTCTCGGCCGCGGAACACCGGCGTCTGGTGTCAGTAAGCGTCGCGGGTCTGATGAAAGAGGGCTTTCCGTTCGCCGGGGAGGGTGAATTCGAAGCCGCATTTGTGGAAGAAGTCGTCGGCTGAGGTGATCGTCATCACTTCGAAGACTCTTTCTTCCTTCGCCCGATTGAGACAGGCGAGCACCAGCGCCTTGCCGATGCCATGGCGGCGATACGCCGGATCGACCGCAAGACTGCGCAGTTCTCCCAGTTTCTTCGAGTAGATTTCCAGCGCCGCAAACCCGACAATCCGCCCGTCGGGCAGGACGGCCGCGAAGCCATGCCGGGTGAGATCGGCGAGTTCGTCATGCGTGCGGGGTAAGAGCCGCCCTTCCTGAACGAACGGATCGATAAACGCATCGAGAGCCGCGACATCGGCCCGCGATGTCGCCCGCACCACAAATTCCGGGGGAAACTCCGCTGTCATCCATCCGCACTCACGAGAGAGTTTTCGCGAGCCCATTGCCCACGCGGCGGGCATCGTCCCCCGAATGGCATCACCCGTCAAGATCGAGGATTCTCTGGACGTGACCACTCCGAAATGGACCACCCTGCTGGCGGAAGCCGTCGCCGACGGGACCTGCTACCGATTGATCGCCAGTCGGCCGCTGACCTCCGACACATCGCCTGAGGTGACGGTCCAGAAGGTGACCGTGCGTCCCATCGACATCAACGGGGCCATGCTCTGGCAGTGGGCCAGCCGCCGGGGTGCACAGGAAACGCACGAAAATCTCACCGCGGAGACGTTCCTCGATCGGATTGGCCATGAGTTTGGCAAGCCGTGGCGCGATCTGCACTGGTTTGCTGCGACCGGCGATGTCGTCGTTCGCTGGAAGCCCAGGCGGCCGCCCAAAGTCCAGCGGAAACCCCCAACTCAGACTCCCACCTCGACCGCTCACAACCGGACACGCCAATACCTGATTCCGGAAGGCGTCCCCTGCCCCTTCTTAATCGAAGCCGGGTTGATGCTCCCCGATGGCCGCGTGAAGCCAACCGCATCGCACAAATTCCGGCAGATCAACCGCTATGTCGAGTTTCTCGCCGACATTGTTCCTCAGTTGCCGGCCGAGGGACCGATCCGGATTGTCGATTTCGGTTGCGGGAAAAGTTCACTCACCTTCGCGGTGCATCACTACTTCCACACGATTCTCGGCCGACAGGTCGAGATCGTCGGCCTCGACTTGAAAGCTGACGTGATCGCTCACTGCCAGGCGACCGCGGACCGACTCGGTTGTGCCGGACTTCGGTTCCGTGCGGGCGACATCGCCAGTTATACGCCCGACGGACCGGTCGACCTGGCCATCTCACTGCACGCCTGCGACACCGCGACCGATGACTCGCTCGCGGCGGCGCTCCGTTGGAATTGTGCAGTAATTCTTGCGGTGCCGTGTTGTCAGCACGAACTCGCTCAGCATTGGGGTGACGCACTCCCCGGCATCACCGGATACGGGTTATTGAAGGAACGCTTCGCGGCCCTGGCAACCGATGCCTTGCGGTCTCGCTTCCTGGAATCACGCGGCTATCGCACGCAGGTCCTGGAGTTCATCGATCTGGAGCACACGCCGAAGAACGTCCTGATCCGCGCGGTCCGCCGATCACCGTTCAGCCCCGCCGATGCCGCCGCCCGGCAAGAAGAATACGAGACGCTGAAACGCGAACTCCACGTCACCAGCTGGCACCTCGAGCGCGTCGCCCCCGCCTGATCCCCCGCTTGCGTCTTCACCAAAGTAGCCATCACGCTCCGCGTGATGGCTACTTTGAGTTGCGTCAACCTTTCGAAAGCGTGTCTCGCGCAGACAATTCTTGCGAACCGATGAATTCACTCGCCCGTTCCGATTCCAGAGAGCCAGGCTTCCCGACAAACCGCTCATCACGCGGAGCGTGATGGCGACTTTGAGAGGAAACTTCATAGCATCGCTCAGAGAGTGCGGCCTTCGACGGCCCATTCGAGGGGCGTTCCCTGCGGGAAGCTCCGTGGCGGCCAGACGCGATCGGGCGGCGGCGTCCACTCGATGACCTCGGCCGCTTCGACGACCGGTTTGCCATACTTGTCCGTCGGTTGTGGAGGCAGCCCCGGTCCGATCAGCACCGGTGGTTCGGTCGTGGAACGCAAGGTCCTTAACACCGTCGGTGCATCGGCTCCGTAGTGTTCGTGAACGATCCGTTCCAGCGCCGATCGCTCGGGAAGCATGCCGTAGCGGAACCAGAACTTTCGGCAGGTCCGCCATTGCTCGGCATCGCTGGGGTTCGCCATCAGGCCCTGAATCAATCGATCCCACGCGGTTAAGGGATCGCCATTCCGAGCAGCGTTGTCTGCCCATTCCCGCCACGCGCCCGACAAATCCGGGGCGAGCGCAACCGCCTGTTCGAGTTCATGATCATCCGAGACGGCACGGCGCTGGCCACCGGGAGCGACATCGGCCCGATACCAGTGATAGCGTCCATTCCACGTCGGCGTGACGACCAGTGGGTACAGCCAGAAGAGACTCAGATGTGCCATCGAGAAGCCGAGCCGCGACCAGTTGCGTCCGGGATGCGGAGCGACACAGAAGTTCGCCGCTGCGTAACCGTAGATCAGCCCAGCGGCATGGGCCCCGTTGGCAATCTCCAGGAGCCCGAGCATCGTCAGGACGACCATCCCCCCCAGGATCGCAAGTGTCGCGATCAGGGCTTCCAGCGGAAACCAGGCCGCAAGGACGTCATCCCAGTCGCGGGAGGCCCAGGTCGCGCCGATGAAAGCACACGCCACACCGGAATACCCGATCGCTATCCGGTCGAAGAGGTACTCCGGGAGCATGCACGTCAGGAGTGCTCCCAACGACAGCATCAACACACGACCGGAACCCCAGCGACGCTCGAGCGCTCCCCCGAAACCCGCCACGGCGAGCGAGTTCATCAGCAGATGCAGACCGTCTGCATGATGGAGGGCCGAGATCGGCAACCGCCACCAGTCGCCGTCCCAGACATCGAACGGGCCGATCAGGTCCGGGGTCGCCAATTGCGCCCATCCGTTGACATCGCGGACCCACGTTAAGGACTCGACCGCACCCCAGACCCGGCGGGCTTCCCACAGGTCGAGATCAAGCCACCAAGCCGTGAGAGGAGGACCCGCGTAGAACAGACACAGCGTCCAGACGGTCAGGCTGGTGATCGGTGCTCGGAAGGGGTTGAAGTTCATGGATGCGGTCCGCGATCCTTCACAGCCCCAGGACATCCGTCATCGAATAGAGCCCGGCTCCCTGCGAAACGAGGAACTTCGCCGCCGCGATCGCGCCCATCGCGTAACTGTCGCGCGACTGACCACGCACGGTGATTTCCAGAGTTTCGCCGATCAACCCGAAGACGATCGTATGTTCGCCGACGTTGTCGCCGGTCCGGAGCGCATGATAGCCGATTTCGTTCCGCGGGCGCTGACCGGTCTGTCCTTCACGGCCGTGGACATGCCGATCCTGCCCCATCGCACCCGCAACGATCTCGCCAAACTTCAAGGCGGTCCCGCTCGGCGCATCAACCTTGAAGCGGTGATGCCGCTCGATGATCTCGACATCGACGCCACTCGGGTGCTGCTTGAGGACCGTCCCTGCATCCTTCACCAGCTTCATCGCGAGGTTCACCGCGAAACTCATACTCGGGGAGATGAGGATCGGCGTCGCTTGCGCGGCCGCGGCGACCGTTGCCCGTTGCGCTGGGGTGAAGCCGGTCGTCGCCAGCACGAGCGGAATCTGCCGCGTCTCACAGACACGGACCAGTTCGAGCGCGGCTTCGGGCATCGAGAAGTCGATGATCACATCGGGATGCGTTTCGACGCCCGTGGTGATCGGCACATCGACCCGGCCGATCCCGGCGACTTCACCTGCGTCCTGTCCCAGCCGCGGCGAGCCGGCATGTTCATAGGCCGCCGTCAGTTGCAGCTGCGGGTCCTGGGCGGCGAGCGCGATCACGCGCTGTCCCATCCGGCCTGCGGCTCCGTGCATTCCCCAGCGAATCGGTAACGTCATCGTGATTGGTCCGTTGTCAGTTGTCCGTCGTCAGTCGCGATCACAGCATATCGCGCCAACTACTCAACTGACGAGCGGACGGAGTCCCGTCACGTTTGCGACTTCGCGATCCGCCTTTACCAGCGGAAGTAACCACCAGCGGGTGACCGATAGCCAGGAGCCCAGTACGCCCCCCCGTGAAAGCGGTTGTAAACCGGGAGCCAGGGACCGTAGTAGCCGCCACCGTACAGTCCGCCGCCACCATTGATGTTGATGTTCGTCGTCGTCCGCTGGTGGTGCGACGTCCGCAGTTGCCCGAGCAGGAGTTCCATCGTCGCTTCATGGCGGTAGGACGGGTTCGCGTCATACTCGGCACGGCTGAACGGGATCGTGTTGTAGATCTCCCGATACAGTTCGACCCGGCTCCACGGATCGACGGCGTTCGTCGCATGATGTTGCGGCGTGTACGCTTCGGCAGCGTGTTCCGCAGCCTGTGCGGGGGGCGCTTCCACAGCCGCTGTTGGTTGAACACCAGCCTCCGGTTGCGGGGCTTCGGGGAGTTGATAGACCGCCGGCTGCACTGGCAGTGAACGGGAGGCCTCCATGGAAACGGGTGTCACCGTCGCCGCCGACTGAGCGGGCAATGGAGCCGCGACCGGACCGGGACGCACGATGACCGTCTGTTCGCCAAAGTGATAGGTCTTCGCCTCAGCCGCTTCGGTCGCATTGGGAAAGACGGCAATGACAAGAGAGAGACCACATCCCAGAGTCGTTCCAGTCGCCAACATGGTCACATCGCCTCACCGAGTATCAGGACTCGCGCGAATCGTCATCAATCCGCCGCATCGTCGATCTCAACCGACGTTTCGGGGGCTGTCAAATGGTTCTCCGTGCAGAGCCCTGGAAAGCCCTGCCGGACGTGTCGGTTGTAACGGTCTGACGACCTGGTGGGGGCCAATTCCTGTCGGTCTGGCTCCCTCCCGACAATCTCTTTGAGTGACTGGCTATCGCGCTGTCAGGCGGGAGCCTGACCTACGAGAACTGAGTTCGCCCCTGATCGGCTCAATCCCGGGTTTAAGGCCGTCTAGACAGGTTCCGGGGCAACTGCTAATTTTCCGCCGCGCCGGAAATTCGGCTCAAGTTTTTCACGTCCATGACCGACTGTGAAGCCGCTCCAGGACGGAGTCAGGCCTTCGACTTCGGTGTTGTGCGCTGCGGAAGGGACTCTGCGATGCGACAATTCTGCCTCTTCTTGATGGTCTCTGCAGCGCTGGTGACTCCAGCGTCGGCGATCGAAGCCGTCCGCGGCAAAACGTATGCTCTCTCAAAGCAGCACGGACCGTGGATGATCATGGTCGCGAGCTTCCGTAACGTACCGGAAGACCGTCGTCAGGAAGGGCTCTCGGCTGAAGAAGCAGCCCAGGAACTAGTCTTCGAGCTGCGACAGATCGGGATTCCCGCCTACACCTACGGGCAGGGAGCTGTCATCCAGAAGATGGACACGCAGGACCGTCAGGGACGGGAAGATGCCCGCATCTACGCCGCTCAGCGGGAGATGATTTGTGTCCTGGCCGGGAACTACTCATCGATCGAAGATGAAACCGGACAGAAGACGCTGAAGTGGATCAAGAAATACACGCCCAAGTTCATGCAGGACGAGAAATCCGGAGCGATTTTCCGGAAGACTCCCGGCCGCAATGGACCGCTCGCCGGGGCCTTCATGACGATCAACCCGGTGTTGAAGCCGGATGAAATTGCCAGCAAGAAGTCTGACCCGGTCCAGATCGAACTCAACAGCAATAGCAAGTACCCCCTCTGGGCGAACAAGCGCAAGTATACCGTGCAGGTGGCGACCTTCACGGGCAAGAAGGTGACTCCGATCGGTTCCAGCCAGTACGCCGGGAACGAAGCGAAGTTCACGCAGGCCCTCGACCGAGGCAAGACCGACCCGACCGCTTACAACCTGAACCGGGCCGGTGAAGACGCCGAGCAGCTCGCGGAAGCGCTCCGCGGAAAAGGCTTCGAAGCCTATGTCCATCACGATCGGTTTCAGTCGATTGTGACAGTGGGTGGTTTCGACAATCCGACTGATCCGCTCGCGAAAAAGTTCATCACCGATTTCGGTGCCAAGACAAAACAGGATGATACGACTCGACGCGATGTCGTCGTCGCGGAAATTCTGTCGGTGCAGATTCCTCCGAACCGGAACAATCCCAACGGCAGCACGCAAACGTGGATGTTCGATCCGCAACCGCAGCTCGTCCCGGTCCCGCGGATGCGCTAAGTCGCCTCCCCGTTCATGACTGAAACACCTCACAACAGCCCGGCCATCCCGATGCCGGGCTGTTGTCCTTTTGAACTCTTCGCGAATCACATCACATTGTGTTACGCGGCTGCTCTTCGCCAGAAATGATCGTCCCTCGATCAATGGTTACTCCACGCGATGGAGCTGCCCCTCACGGTCGACGAAGTAGGCGATCAACCCTTCCTGACGGGCAAGCGGTAACGCGTCGGGACTGGCGATCGCCAGCAGCGCCGTCGCCCAACCATCTGCTGCCAGCGCCGTCGGCGCTTGTACGGCACAGAGTTGCCAGTGGGGGTCAACCGGGCGACCGGTCTTGGGCGAAATGATGTGTTTGGTCGTGGTGGCTCCGTCCTTTCCACGGCGATAGATGCCGCTCGTCGCCAGCGCACCGTTGGTGAGCGTAAATGTCGTCAGGGGACGCGACGGATCACGCGGGTCTTCAATCGCGACCTGCCAGCTTCCCTGGGCGAAGAGTTCCCCGCCCACATCAATCAGAAACTCCGCGATGCCCGCTTCCCGCAAGTCCTTCGCGAGCTGATCAGCAGCATACCCCTGTAACAAGGCCCCCAGGTCGATGCGGACTTCCGGATCGGTCTTGCTCAGCGAGGGAAAATCGGGGGAGAGGACCAGCTTGTCACCACCGACATGCGCCAGAACCGCAGCGAGTTCCGCATCGCTGGGCGGAGTTGTCCGCCGAGATGGTCCGTAACCCCACAGGTCGACCAGCGGACCGACGGTCAGATCGAACGCTCCGTGACTGGCAACGCGGAGCCGATCGCCGAAGCGGAGCAACTCCATGAGCTCGGGAGACGCATCGACCTCGAACGTCGTTTCACTCGCGTTGAACTGGGCGGTCTCCGACGTGGACCGCCAATGCGAAAGCGTGGCCTCGATCTGTTCGAGGCGGTCGCTCAGGCGTTGCTGCAAAGCCACAGCGTCAGGTGGAGGCTGACGGAAAGTCACCGACCACGTCGTCCCGAACGCTTCACCCCGCAGGACCGGCGCGGTCTCCACGGATGCCGGTCCCTTCACAACAGGAGTGCGGGCTGCAAGATCATTCCGAAAGACGAGTCCCGTCCCGACAAGCAAGACGATCATCGCAACCGCGTCACGCCGCCCCAATCGATGGACATCCCGCCCGGTGACGAGAAACTTCAGCAACGCCCCCGTTGGACAACCGAAGCGGCAGTACGCCATCGGCACACAGACTGAACTCATCAAACCGACGACCGCAATCGCCAGCGGGATCGTCAGTCTGCCTTTTAATCCCCAGGCATCAAACGGTTCGACGAGAGCGAGGTCAAACGTGGCATCGACCACGGCCCACAACCCGGCTGCGACCAGCAACGCCGCTGGGACCCGGCCGAGCAGTCGCCCAAGCCGGGCCGGCACCGGGATCGCGAACCGCTTCCAGCGGCCGAGCCATTCCTGCACGGCTCCATGTGGACAGAGATAATGACAGTAAACATTCCGCCCGGCGACCGCGGGGGTGAGGAGCGCCGCCGCCGCCAGTGCCAGCAGACCCGGTGCCGTGCTCCACGGGAGACCGGATCGCGACCAGCCCGCGAGCAGTCCCAGCGACAGGAGATCACCGCACCACAAACCGAATCCGAACACGAGCACCACCTGCCACGCCCGTCGAATCCGTTGTGCTCCCCGCCACCGGGTGAACGCGATCACCAGCCCTCCGAGTGTCAGACCCAGCAGCCCCACATCGCGCAGCGTGAACCACGGTGACGCACTCCGCGCACGCTGTGTCAGCTCGCTACGGGCCCGTTGACGGATCCCTTCCGCCAGCGCGTAACTCGTCTGCGTCGCCCCGGAGACCCCTTCAATACCCGCCTGCTGAAAGTCGAGCGTCGCCCAGTCGGACCACGTGCGACCGGCCAGTTGTTCGAGGGCAGCGTGATCGTCACGCACGCGCTCGACATACTCGGGCGTGTCGTAGCTGTCACGCAGCCGGACAGCGGTGATCTGGCGTTCGTCACGGGAGACCGCGAGCAACGCTTCACTCGGTCCGCGATAACCGATCACGTTGTCCGCAGCCGGTGCCGTGCGGACCAGGTATCCCAACAGCGCCCCTTGAGCATCCTGCACCGCGAGCCAACCCGTTCGGGGAACCTCCGGTTGCAGCTTCATCGCAGCGGGATAGACCGCCTGAACTTCTTCCAGCGTGACCGGTCGGGCGAACCGCAATGACAGCGTCCGTCCGGTCAACCGCTGTTCCACGGCCTCGGCCATCGCGAGACTGGTCAGCGTCGATCCGCTCACTGCGGAAACCTTCGGTGCCGGAGACGCTGGCGACCACCCGATCCACGTCTGCCAGAACGCAGACGACCGACGAACTTCCTGCACATGGGCCGGGGTATCTGCACTCGCGAGCAGCGTCACCCCAAGAACCCGTCCATCATTGCCCAGGCCGATCAACAGGTTGCTCGACCCGGCATACCCGATGAGATGATCGGACTCCGGCGCGGTCTTCAACACCACCCCGAGCGATTGTCCCTGCGCATCGAAGACCGGATGCCACCGACGGCCGAGATCGACCGGCCCCAGTCGACTTGCCGCCGGAAAGAGCCGATGGGCCTCGTCGAGCGACACGAGCGGACCGAGTTCAGCCACCCGTGCCCGCTGCTGTGCGACCGCGAACAACACCGCCGCCGCGATCATCACGCCCAGGCGGACCGCTCGCACGCCCCATGTGTATGACTTTCCCAGCCCGGAGCGCAAGCGACGGGTTCCTGTGCATCGTGAAGAACCCGTCGCTTGCGCTCCGGGCTAGGCAGCGGTGATTAACGCTTTTCCAGAATCTGCACGGCGTCGGCGTGAATGTTTCCATTCGCCCCATCGTTCGACAACACGATCGCCGCGTCTCCTGCGGGGAAGTCGAACGTCCCGATCACATGGAAGGGTGCCCCGGTCTCAGCCGACTTCTTCTGATCGAGCCGCAGCTTGAGCGCCGGCTGCTCCGGTCGTTCGATGACACACAGCGTCCGCGACGAACGGTTCTCGTGGCCGACCCACGCGATCCGCACTTCATACCGCCCCGCCATCTGCACGCGGAACTCGAACCGGGCCTCCGCCTTCTCACCCGCACCAGCATAGCGGTACCCCGCCCCGACAAACGGAGACAAGGAACCGGCATTGCCCCAGGTTCCCGTCAGTTTGGCTTGAGTCTCGTCGACCACGATCCCCGGCAGCGAACCGACCGGAATGCCATCCCCTGACGGCTTCGTCGGATCAATCCCATCGACCTTGTCGTTCCCCTTGTTGAGGTACGGCCGCACGGCCACCGACCGCGTATCACGGTACAGCGGGCCTTCGACCGAGTCGCGGCGCATCGCCCCGGGTTGTTCCATCAACAGGATCAGTGACGAGAGATAGTTCTCATAGACCCCGCGCGGGCTCGTGTCGTGCTTCTTGCAGATGTAAGCCGCCTTGCCGACGACTTCGCCCATCATCCCGCAGGTCCGCATCACACGGATCGTGCCGAGCGCGTCGTGGTTCACGCTGATGTTCCGCCCCGCCATGAACAGGTTGGGGACGTTCTTCGAGTAGAAGCAGCGATACGGCACCGGATACCCCTGTTGCCGATCAACCCCCGCCCCGAACTCGGCCCGCGAGATGAACGGGTTGTCGGGGAACTTCTTCGCGTACTGTTCCTTGGGATAATGCAGATCGATGTCCCACGTCGTGGCGACGCAGCCATCGTTGAATTCCTTCTTGTTGACGATGTCTTCCCGCGTGAGGAGCACGTCACCGACCAGCATCCGCGATTCACGCGGCCCGCCGACATACGCGACCCACTTCATCGCCGCATTCTTGTGCGCCTCCGCTTCCGGTCCGTGCTTGAGAGCTGAGAACGCCCCAAACACAGCGCGGAAGTTCCAGTCGCGAATCAGTTCCAGGCCGTTGATCGGGTCCTGATTGAAGCCCGACTCCCAGAACCATTCCCCCTTCCAGAAGGGCTTGCCATCAATGACCGACTTGCTTTTGATCTGCTTCGGGAAGTCACCCGGATCCAGTGCAAGTGCCCAGGGTGTCTCCGGCCAGCTTTGCGGTTCACTCTCCTGTTGCCAGAAGAACATGTTCGACATCCCCATGCGGCCGACCGGTTCCTGAATGAACTCGGCCCCGGCCGACGCACCGAGCACGCCATGCCCGGTGCAATCCGCGAACAAGGGAGCACGGAACGTGCGGATGCGGCCGGTCTTCACTTCCAGGGCCGTCACCGACTTGATCGACTTGTCTTTCGGATCGGTCTCGACCGTCTGCGCAAAGTGACCGAGGAACAGCTTCAGCGTCGGTTCACGACGGCAGACCGCTTCCTTCAGTTCATCGCCGTAATGCTCCGCGGCTCCGGGACTGTCGGGGGCATGATCGGCGAACTCTTCGACGATCTCGCCGAGATGCGGATACTTGCCGCGCATCGTGCCGCCGTTCGCCCAGACGCGGATCTCGCTGCTCCCATTGCCCCCCAGGACGAAGCGGTCCTGCACGAGGGCCACCTTCAACGACTGCCGCGCGGCCGAGATCGCGGTCCCGAGTCCGCCATAGCCGCCACCGACGACGACCAGATCGAACTCGCCCATGTCTTCCGGCTCAGCGGGTAAGCCGAGCCACTGCTTGCGGGCAGTGACCAGTTCCTTCCCCTCCGGCGGGGTGAACTTCGGGTCATTCGAGAAGAGGACCGCATCACACCGGCCATCGAACCCCGTCAGATCGTGCAGCCCGACGGTCAATTCCCCCGCAGCGAGGTCGACACCGCCGCCCGGCTGCCAATGCCAGTTGGCCCCGGTCGTCCCGAACTCGGTCGCCAGCGGCTTGCCGTTCAACGTGAGCTGGAACCGACCCGGCGTCCCCGGAGCCTTCCACGGAGCCACCCAGTCCTTCGTCCGGACCCAGACCTGATATCGGCCCGCGGTCGCGATCTTCGCCGTGGTGGTCGCATCCGCGACCGGCTTCCCCAACCCATGCGCCAGCAGATACGGCGAGCCGACGATATGCGTGAAGGACGTATCGAGCGACCAGCCCCCCGGCTGAGCAAAGCCTTCCGCCTCCAGAAAGACAGTTTCCGCCCGCAGCGATGAACCGCCAGCCAGCCAACAGCCCAGACTCAACACCAACAGCGAACGTACGGCGATCATCACGCAACACCTTACCAAAGAAGCCGATCCAGAAGTCGCCGCTGATTGTCACCGACCGCACGCAACGCCGTCAATCACCGCTGGCGAAGAACATGGTGTGGAGCAACACGACGCTCGTTGAAGCCCGGCATGGTCTTCCATGCCGGGCTTCTGCAATTCGAGGGGTCTGCAGCGCCATCATGCCTGCAACGCGCCATTCGAAATGCAAAAGCCGGGCGTCCAAAGCGACGCCCGGCTTTGTTTGCGTGATCAGCGTCGTTACGCGATCAGTTCTTTGATGACGTGGGCCGGTTCGACGCCGATGAGGCGTTGGTCGAGGCCCTGGTATTTGTAGGTGAAGGCTTCGGGGTCGAAGCCGAGGAGGTGCAGGCACGTGGCGTGGAAGTCGCGGATGTGGACCGGGTCTTTGACGATGTTGTAGCTGAAGTCGTCGGTCTCGCCGTAGACCGTCCCTCCCTTGGAGCCGCCGCCGGCCATCCACATCGTGAAGCACCGCGGGTGATGGTCGCGGCCGTAGTTCTCCTTGCTCACACCCCCTTGTGAGTAGATCGTGCGACCGAACTCGCCCCCCCAGATGATCAGCGTGTCATCGAGCAAGCCGCGAGCCTTCAGGTCCTGCACGAGACCGTAGCACGGCTGGTCGACGTCGCGCGTCTGGTCCTTCATGCGGCCGACGAGGTTGCCGTGATGGTCCCAGTTGTTGTGATAGATCTGGATGAAGCGGACGCCGCGTTCGACCATCCGCCGGGCGAGCAGCACCGTATGGGCGAACGAACCCGGCTTGTGGATGTCGGGACCGTAGAGGTCTTCCGTCGTCTTCGTTTCCTTGGAGAGGTCGACGAGGTCCGGCACGCTGGCCTGCATGCGGTACGCGAGTTCGTACTGCTGGATGCGGGTGTTCGTTTCGGGATCGCCGAGCTGCTGATAGGTCAGCTCGTTGAGCGACTTCAGGCCGTCGAGCGTTTTGCGGCGGATTTCCGTCGGCACACCGGGGGGGTTATTGATGTAGAGGATCGGATCGGGACCCGAGCGGAACGAGACCCCCGCGTGTTCGCCCGGCAGATACCCCGAACCCCACAGCCGGGCCGAAATCGCCTGCACCTGTTCCTGGTTGCTCGGCTTGGCGACGAGCACCACAAACGTCGGCAGGTCGTCGTTGAGCGAACCGAGACCGTACGAGGCCCATGAGCCAAGGCACGGCCGCCCGGTGATCTGGTTGCCGGTCTGCATGTAGCTGATGGCCGGTTCGTGGTTGATCGCCTCGGTGTTCATACTGCGGATGAAGACGAGGTCGTCGGCCATCTTCGCGGTCCACGGCAGCATCTCCGTGATCCACATGCCGCATTCGCCGTGCTGGGCGAACTTGTACTTCGACGGGGCGATCGGGAACCGCTTCTGGCCCGAGGTCATGGTGGTGAGCCGCTGCCCCATGCGGACCGAGTCGGGGAGGTCCTTGTCGTACCATTCCTGCATGACCGGCTTGTAGTCATAGAGATCAAGCTGCGACGGCCCGCCGACCATGTGCAGGTAGATGACGTGCTTGGCCCGTTGCGCGATGTGTGCAGGATGGGCGTGCGGTGTATCACCGGGAGCAGCGATCGCCGACGGAGCACGGCCCATGAGCGATGCGAGGGCCGCCCCGCCAAGGAGATGCGATCCCTGCTGACAGAAATGACGACGGGACAGTTGATTGAGGAGATCGTGCATGCTGTTGCCTCTTGGTAGGGTGGGTCGAGTCTTCGAGGCCCACCAGTTGGACGGTTCTCGGTGAAATCGGTGGGCCACGCGAAGACGCTCGACCCACCCTGCACACAGACCGTTCGTTATTTGTTCAAGACCTCATCCAGGTTCAGCAGTTCGTTGGTGAGCATGGTCCAGGCGGCGAGTTCCGGGGCGTTCATGCTGGCGTCGATCACCATCTCGCCGACGCCGAGCAGTGCGGTGGCGTCTTCGGGATGCGCGACGTAGTAGGCCGTGAGGTCAGCGAGCGACTGTTGCACGATCGTCTGCTCCTGCGGCTTCAATGGCCGGGCGATGATCCGCTGAGCGAGATAGTCGAAGCGGCCGGGGTTGGTCGCCGGGGCATCCTTCAACGTCTTCTGAGCCAGCGCTTTCGCGGCTTCCACCATTTGCGGATCGTTCAGGGTGACGAGCGCCTGGAGCGGTGTGTTGGTCCGTTCGCGGCGGACCGTGCAGACTTCCCGCGCCGGTGCATTGAAGATGTCCATGCTGGCTGGCGGGGCACTCCGTTTCCAGAACGTATACATGCTGCGGCGATAGAGGTTCTCGCCCGAGTCGCGGCGGTAGTCGCGGGTGTTGCTGCCGATCATCGCGACGGCCTCCCACACGCCGTCGGGTTGATAAGGTTTCACGCTCGGTCCGCCGATTTTGGGGACAAGCAGCCCGCTGGCGGCGAGGGCGTAATCGCGGACCATCTCCGCATCCATGCGGAAGCGCGGGCCACGGGCGAGGAGCCGGTTCGTTGGATCCTTTTCGAGCTTGTTCTTCGTCGCGAGGGCCGATTGACGATAGGTCGCCGACGTCACCAGCAACTTGTAGAACTGCTTGATGTCCCAGTTCTTTTCGCGGAACTCGATCGCCAGCCAGTCGAGGAGTTCGGGGTGCGACGGGAGTTCGCCCGCGACACCGAAATCGCCCGCGGTGCGGACCAAGCCCTGGCCGAACAGTTCCTGCCATGCCCGATTGACCGTCACGCGCGTGGTGAGGGGATGTTCGGGCAAGAGGAGCCACTGGGCGAACCCCAGCCGATTGCGGGGGGCGTCGGCCGGATACGCGGGAAGAATTTCGGGGGTCTTCGCGGAGACTTGATCGCGGCGCTTGTCGTACTCCCCGCGGAAGAGGATGAACGCCATCGGCGCTTCCGCCTTCTCGTTCATCACGCTGGCGATGGTGCCGCGGGCCTTGATATCGGTCTGCTCGCGTTCCAGCTTGGCGACCTCAGCGACCGCCGCCTGATACGGCTGGTCCTGCGTCGTCAGCCACCAGTTGTAGAGTTCGTCCTTTTCAGCCGGGGTCCGTTGATCGGCGGCTTTCGCGAGGAGGGCTGCGAACCGTGAGGTCTTCGCAAGCGCGGTCACTTCGGCATCGGTCAGCGCCCGCTCGTAGACCCGGGCGTCATTGATCGTCACGCCGGGCAACGGGCTCGTGTTATGCCGCTGGCCGAGCTTGAACGGGACCGTGGTCTTCGTCGTGTTCTTCAATCCGTTCGCCTGCACATTGGTCTGCTGGAGTTCACCATTGACGTAGACCTTGATCCCCGCCGCTTTCATGGAGCCATCATAGGTGACGAAGACGTGGGTCCACTCGTTCGCTTTGATCTGGTTCTTGGTGACGACCTTCAAGGCATCATCCTGCCACTTGTGGATCAGGTGCATGCCGACGCGACGGCCTTCAACCCAGAGATCCCACCCGCGGTAATCGTTGCCATCGTCCATGCGGGCAAAGACTGCGCCGGAACCATCGTTCGCGGGGATGCGAATCCAGGCTCCACACGAGAAGGATTGATCCTTGTCAAAGTCGCCGACCGTCGCGAACTCCGCGGGGCCTCCCTGTTGCAGATGAATCGCCTGGGCACCGGTCTGGCCCGGCTTCCATTCGACCGGCTTCGTCAGCTTGACCGTCCCTGGCTCGTTGTTGAGTCGATACGCCAGCTGATCGCCCTGGCCTTCATCCAGCGGCAGGTGAAACTGCAGGCCGGTCTGCGGGAGGGCGGCACTGGCGGTCTCGGGCTTCGCTGTCGCGAGCCAGGGGTCATACTCCGCCCGCCCGGCTTGCTTCCGCTGTTCAACGGCCTGTTTCGCGGCGCCGATCAGCCCGTTCAACTCGTAGAACCGCGCCCGATCCGCGGCTTGCGGCACGGTGAGGATCGGCGGCGTATCCTTGATGTTGCCGTCCTTCGCGTTCTGTGTCGTGTTATTAAAGAACGCGGCCATCTCATAGAACTCCCGCTGCGAGAGCGGGTCGAACTTATGATCGTGGCAGGTGGCGCACCCGGCGGTCAGGCCCATCCAGACCTGGGCCGTCGTTTCGGTTCGATCGCGGGTGTAGAGGACGTAATACTCTTCATCGATCGTCCCCCCTTCATTCGTCGTGATGTTGCAACGGTTGAAACCCGACGCGATCTTCTGCTCCAGCGTCGCTTCCGGCAGCAGATCGCCCGCGAGTTGTTCGATCGTGAACTGATCGAACGGCATGTTCCGGTTGTAGGCGTTGATTACCCAGTCGCGGTAGGCCCAGACTTCGCGGAAGTTGTCGAAATGAATGCCGTGCGTATCAGCGTAACGGGCGACATCGAGCCAATACCGCGCCCGGTGTTCGCCCCAGTGGGGGGACTTCATCAATTCATCGACGAGCTTTTCGTAAGCGTCCGGTGACTGGTCGTTGACGAAGTTTACGACGAGCGCGGGAGCCGGAGGCAGACCAGTCAGATCGAGACTCAAGCGGCGAGCCAGCGTGCGGCGATCGGCTTCCGGTGCGGGAGTGAGCCCTTCTGCTTCGAGCCGGGCGAGAATGAACCGGTCGATCGGATTACGGACCCAGCCCGCGTTCTTCACCGCAGGGAGTTCACCCCGCTGCGGGGCGATGAACGACCAGTGTGGCTGATACGCGGCCCCCTGCTGGACCCACTGCTGCAAGGTCGCCTTCTGTTTCGCCGTGAGCGATTTCTTCGTACTGGGGGGCGGCATGACCGCATCGGGATCGTTGCTGAGAATCCGACGGATCATCTCACTTTGCGCGGGATCTCCCGGAAGTAAGGCTTTGTGTTCGATGGCCGCGTCGCGCTTGTCGAGCCGCAGGTCGGCCTTGCGGGCGGCGCTGTCGGGTCCGTGACACGCGAAGCACATGTCGGCAAGAATCGGCCGCACGTCACGGTTGTATTGCAGGGGTTCATCCGCCGCCACGATGGTTGTCGCCAGCGCGAGCCAACCCGCGATTCCAAGGGATGTTTTCATCGGATGAATGCTCCTCGATGATCTCGATGCCGAATCGTTGTGGTGGTCATGTTCGTCATTTAGCCCCCCGTCAATGACGGGGGGAATGGGTTTCATTTCCCCGATGGCGCTTTCGGCAGCGCCCGTGTCCAATACACCATGCCGGAGCGGATGTGCTTCGACATCGCCCGCATGGCGTCTTTCGGACTGTTGGCCTGCAATGCGGTCACGATCGCCGCGTGTTCCTGGGCTTCTTCCGCCAGGCGATGAAAGTCGTTCAACGCTCCGTCGTGTTCCCAGGCGACATCGCGAAACGCCCGGAACAACAGCTTGAGGCGGTTCAGTTCCTGCTTCAGGAACTGATTCCCGGAAGCGTTCGCGATGAGATCGTGCAGTTGACTGTCGAGCGTGCGGGCTTTGGTGATCTGCCGGAGTCCCGGGCGCTCGGCCAGTTTCTTGAACTCCGTTGCCAGGCTTCTTAACTCTGCCGGAGGGATGCGGCCACACGCTGTGCGGACCGCTTCGCATTCGAGGGCTTTACGGACCTGGCAGACCTCGCGGACTTCACGCGGACCGACCTGCTTGACGATCGCCCCACGGTTCGGTTCGAGCGTGATGATCCCGATCCCCGCCAGCGCGATCAGCGCTTCGCGGATCGGGGTATGGCTGACGGTAAACCGCTCCGCGAGGTCCTGCGTGACGAGATGCTGTCCCGGCCGCAATCGTCCCTGAAAGACATCCGTCAGCAGCGCTTCCACGATCGCTTCGCGACGCAGACCATGGCGGGTGGCGGGTGGTGCGGGCATCGGCGGGGAACTCGGGGTGGCTGAAGTTTGCATCAACCCGAGTTTAATCGTCCGAGGGCGGTGCGGCAAGGGGCTTCTGTAGAATCGGGACTCAGTTCTATAGAATCTGGGATCATTCAGAGGGGACGCGAAGACGCAAGCAGGGTCGTTACGGGATGAAGCGGTATTCGCCCCGGTTGTGTTCGGCGAAGAGTTTCAGAACTTCTTCGCCGTAGGTCTCACCGATCGCAAAGGTGTGGATCTCGGTCCGTGGCTGTTTCAGCGAGCGCAAACGCCGGTTGACCAGCTCGTTGAACTCTCCATCGGTCAGAAAGCAGATGGCATCGGGCTGCAGGCGTAACGCGAGATCGATCGCCTTCGTCGGATCGGTCGGCGAACCGTGTGCCTCAGCGGTCCCGATCCACTGCATCGCCGCATCCCGCGCGCCGGGTGCCGCACTCACATACCCGTTGTTGGGCAGCGGCAGCGTCTCGTTGCTGAAGAAGATCACGTAGAACCCCTGATCGGGGGCCATCTCGGTGATGCACTTCAACAGTTCGAGTTTCACCCGGCGGAACCGCGTCCGGGCCGGACTGTTGTGGGCAGCGTTCATGCTCCGCGAGTTATCGACAATGAAGACGACCCGCTTCCCCTGCGGCGGCGTCATGCCGAAGAAGCCACTCCCCTTGCCATCGCCGACACCCGTCCCCGTCCCTTTTCCCGCCCCACCCGTCGATTCTGCAGCCGGAAGCGGAGTCACCGCCTGGGCTAGCGCAACCGGGGAAGAGTGCGTGAGAAATGGATCAAGCACACGCTCACGGTCGCGAATCACCGCAGGCAAACTGCTCGGGGCCAATGCGGCAGCGGGATCGAATTGACCAGTGGAAGCCCCCCCGGCATCCGGGTTCGTCGGCGCTTCAGTGAGGGTGACTTCCGGAGCAGCCTCGGTTTGTTCAGGAGCCTTCCACTCAGAGAAGAGCCGCGTTTCAACCACCCGCTGCACTTCAGGGAAGACGATCGCGGCTGCGACCAGCCCGGCGACCAGATGGACCGTCAGCGAAGCCACCCAGGCAGACCAGCGCGGTCGTCGTTGGGGGATTGCATCGGTCACCATGCTGTCCTCGATCAGCCCGTTGAAAAACAGACGGACAGGAATGTCTATCCCACTGAAAGGCAAATCTTCCTGGACGTTGGGGTGGCACAGACATGCTTGTCTGTGGGCCGGGAGGCTCTTTCAACAGGCTGGTATCGGTCACTACCAGCGGAAATCATGCCAGATCGACGACCAGACCGCACGCAATTTCTCAAGAATCAGGTGACGACGCACTCTGGAACGAATACCGCAGGCTGCCCCAATGTACCACTTAACCCACCGCTGCACTGCGGATCGCCCAGCGGAGCTTCGCTGACGACGAACGCGGGTTCGCCCGCTGTTCCTCGGGAGTCGCCCGGACGACCTCGCGGGCCGCTTCCGTGTAGATTCCGGACTGGACCCCATCTTTGAAGGCGGCCTTCACGCGCCGATCTTCCCCCGAGTGGAATGTCAGGATCGCGACCCGGCCGCCCGGCTTCAGGCATCCCGGAAGCTGCCGCAACAAGGCATCGAGCGACTCGAACTCACCATTCACGGCGATCCGCAGGGCCTGAAAAACACGGCGCACATTCAACTCGGCATCACTCCGCGGGTTCTCCGTCAGAATCGTCGACCGCACGACGTCGGCCAGCGCCCGAGTTGTGGTCAACGGGGTCTGTGCCTGAGCTGACAGGATCGCCTCTGCGAGATCGTCCGCGAACGGTTCATCGGCGTTCTCGCGCAGAATCTGTGCCAGTCGCGTGGGAGTCCACTTGGTCAGCCAGTCCGCAGCGGACAACCCGCGGGTCGGATTCATCCGCATATCGAGCGGACCATCGACTTTGAACGTGAACCCGCGCGCCGGGTCATCGATTTGCATCGACGAGACGCCGAGATCAGCGAAGAGCGCATCAACGCCGGCCGGGGCCGCTTCAGCGAGAACGCTGGCGACTCCAGCGAAGTTCTGTCGCCAGACTTGCAGCACTCCGTCCGCCAGCCCCGTTGCCCGCAACCGGGTTTCGGTGCGTGGGAGTTCGAGTGGATCGAGATCGAAGCCGAGGAGTCGTCCGCCCGGTTGGACTGCCCGCAGAAACTCGGTGGCGTGTCCCCCGTAACCCAGCGTGCAGTCGACGACGGTCGCTCCCGGCTGGATCGCGAGCGCCTGCAGCACGGCCTCGACCATGATCGGTCGATGCATCCCCGCTGGCGTCTTCCCCCCTTCGAGCACTTTGGCAATTTCGTCGGGATAGCGTTCCGGCTGAAGTTCTTTATACTTCTGCTCGAAATGCCGGGGGTGTGTTCCCCGATAGCGCGGACGACGGGGTGGTCGGGGAGTCTCTGCGTCGGTCATCGCGGGGCCGTTCCCTGCCACTGGCCGGGGACAGGAGCAGTGACATCGTCAGATGGTCCCACGGACGGCGGTCCGGGGGCGTCAATGATGATGATGTTAGCAGAGTTCGTGCAGCGGAGTCCCCTGCGGAAGCACCGGGACCGGACGCCCCGCGTTATCTTTGTAGTGCTTGTGCGGGTCGACCCCCAGGAAGTCGTAGATCGTCGCGAGGACATCCTGCGGCGACTTTGGATTCGACAGCGGGAAGGCTCCCTTTGCATCGGACGAGCCGAGGACCTGTCCGCCCCGGATCGGTCCCCCCGCAAGGGCCGCACTGAAGACGTTCGGGTAATGATCGCGGCCCGCGTCGTTATTCACCCGCGGCGTGCGACCAAATTCACCCCAGGCCACCAGCATCGTCTTGTGCAGCAGGCCCCGCTCTTCCAGATCTCCCACCAGCGCGGTGAAAGCCTGGTCCCAGCGATCGAGGAAGCCGAGCCGCAGCGACTCGAACCCGAGGACGTGCGTGTCCCACCAGCGAAGATCAACCGTCACCAGCCGCACGCCCGCTTCGACCAGTCGCCGCGCGAGCAACATCCGCTGGCTCCACGCGGGACAGCCACATCGATTGCTCGCCTTGGGATCGAATGCGGCCTGCAGGCCGTAGCGTTCCTTCATGGCCTGCGGTTCCGCATCGAGGTCGAACGCCGCTTTGGCTTTCGGCGAACTGAGAATGTCCCACGCCTGGGCCTGAAAGCGATCGATGGCCCGCATCTGTCCGGAACGATCGAGTTGTTCTTCGAGTCGATCAAACCCGCGCAACAGCCCGCGGCGATCCTCCAGTCGATGCACGTCGAGCCCATCCGCCAGCGAGAAATTCGGCACACTGAACGGAGCCAGCGCCGCCGGATCAGCAAGCGTTTCGAACGGCTTGTGAGCCACGCCGAGATACGCCGAACCCGTCCCCGGAACCAGCTTCGGAATCATGACTGATGCGGGAATCGCCGGGTTCAAGTGACCGAGTTGTTCCGCCACGATGGCCCCGCAGCTCGGACGGATATTCTCATCGGGATTCGGACCGGCGTTGTAACCGGTGAAGCAGATCTGATCGCCCGTGGAATGGCCGGCGTCGTGATGATGCAGGCTGCGAATGATCGACCACTTGTGCATCATTGCGGCCGACTTCGGCAGCATGTCAGAGAGAAACACGCCCGGCACACTCGTCGACATCGTCCCGAATTCGCCCCGGTACTCGACCGGCGCCTCGGGCTTGGGATCCCACATGTCGATATGACTCGGGCCGCCCCGCATCCACAGAATGATCACCGATCGATCTGCATGGGAGGACGACGACGCCTCAGCCTGCGACCGGAGCAGATGCGGCAACGTTAAGCCCGTCGCTCCGAGCGCCCCCGCCCGGAGGAACCCACGGCGATCCATCCGCAGTTCCCGCTGAAAATCGGCACAGCCGCATCGATCAGCCATCGCGAGCACATCCTGAAATCGACCAGAAACGATCAACCCATCAATAATGGTCGATCTTTGCGTCGCGAATCAAGAGCAGCAGTCACCGTGAGATGCTGATTTTAGGCGAAATCGAGGAGGATGCCGTCATGGAGCGAAGACAACCACGCTCGACAGCAACTCTTGGTCGTATCGGGGTCGTGACTGTCGGCTTCGCTCAATGCAGCAACGTCATGCGACCGGGTCCGCAAGCATCTTCACGACCTCGAGCGTGCCGTCCAGCTCACCGATTTCGCCCATCCGACGATGAAGAGCTTTCGTCGCCCCGAAACAGAAGCTGCGAACGACCGTCCGGTCAAAGTCTGCCGAATGGGCAAGGTCCTCGACCACGCGCCGGATCAACATGTAGACCGAGTTACAACACGGTTTCCGCAGTTACGGATGAAGCCGATGACGAAAGTACATCTCTGTCGAGACTTTCGCGCGACCATCGCCGCCGAATAACGGAGTCTGGCGGGGGCAATATGTTTGGAGACCGAATGAACATTACGTCTCACATATGAGGATCATCACGGACGCCACAACGCCAGGAATGTCAGAAAAGGCGCGAAACAAGTGGCGGCATGGATGGGATTGTGAACTCTAAAGCAGGAAGGATAGTCCCTGTGTCCGTCCTGCATCACCGACACGAGTCCTTAAGTGCTGCAACAGAGGCCATCGGGCGGTAGCAATAACGGATCCTCGAGAGGACACCGTATGAAAGCGACCGGGATTCTCCCGACGATTCCCGCCGAGCCTGTTTCAGTTCCGAGATCTCTACTCCCAGCGCCACCTGATCCCCCTGGCCGCGGCTGATACTGTCGTCACAATGGGCGATTTCATCAGCCTCAAGTCAACAGGGAAGAAATTCAGCGACTGGCCAATTCGGCTCAACGGCAAGGAAAAGATCCTGATAGTCTGCCCTGAGCGGCTCCGGAGTCATGATCCGGTAAAACTAGCTGACTGGAACAGACTTAGAGTGGAATGAAATCAACATGATCTTCATATCTCTTAGCTCAGGATAATCGATAGCGGCCGCAATCCAGAAGTGAATCATAAATTTCACAACTTTATTCTTGACATTCAAATGAACACTCGGCACGGTGTTACCCGTCACATCCGGCATGTCTAGCAGATCCGTCATATTGGTTTTCGCTTCGAGGAGTGGTCATGTTTTGCTTTGCAAATCAACCCAAGTCCCGAATGTTCCTGGCTGGCTGGCTGATGCTGAGCGTGGGGATGTTGTTTGGTGCCCCCGGTGACAACGTGAAGGACCCGATCGCGGGGAAGATCCGGATTACGGCGGGGGCGTCGTCGTGGGATCATGTGGACGACGACACCGATTCGGTGCCGATCGAACTCTACGACGTGGTCGACAACGACTATGTCGGCGGGGCGACGGTCGATGGCTACGACAGTGCCAACTGGACGGCGACGAAAGGGGTCTGTGTCCCGACCACAGCCGCGGTCTCGATCGTCTGGAAGGCGACCGGCGGCGTGGGGGGAACCGGGACCGCAACGATCACCGCCAGCCTCTATGACAAGGTCGACAACGCCGAAGCCGACGATGCCGCCAACCTCACGCTGACCGTCACCTGCACCGGTTGGGAACTCACGGCGATCTCCCCGACAACCATCGATGTCCTCTACAAGGGCCAGGGGAAGAAGCAGACCTTCACCGCCACCACCACGCCCGCCAGTCCCCCCGCCGACGTCGCAGCGAAGATCAGCTGGACTGCCAATGGCGGGACCATGAACCCGACCACAGGACTCACCTCGGAATGGACACAGGACGCCTCCTACGTCTCCGCAGCCGTCGACGACGTCATGATCGCCTGCGCCGTCGGATCAGGACCCAAAAAAGAAGCCAAAACCACCGTCGTCAACATCGACAAGCTGCAGTATCAGGAACCGGGAAGCAGCAGTTGGACTGATGTCGGGGCGACACTCTACATCGTGACGGGCACCTCGGTCACCTTCAAAGCCACGAAGACGCCCGGCAGCGGCGGCGTGGCCCTCCGGCAAGCCGGTCTGGGGTGGGACCGCCGGCGCGACCGGAACGGGCGAAACCAAGACCGTGAGTTTCACCACGCTCTCCGCGAACGGCACCGACTACAAGACGGTGACGGCAGAGTGCGGAGATACCAAAACCGCCAACAACGTGGTCTTCGACTTTGAGGGAACGTTCACGTCGGATGATCCGTTCGCAGGGCGCACCTATGACCGCTTCGGGGTAGCGGAAAAGCTCACCCTGGACTTTACAACAACACCCGCAGGGATCACGGCTGCACAGGCGGGCGGATTGAAATGGACGAAAGTCGGCGGCGTCGGCGGGGCGCTAACCAACAACGGGAACGACGGGAAGGGTGACTACGACTGCGGGGACGTAGCGACAACCGAAACCTTCAAACTGACAGTCCAGTCCGGTCCCTCCAAGAACAAGCAGAAATCCTACGACAAGCAAATCGTCGCCCCCAGCGGCGTTCACATGGCTGCCCCCGCACCTGGAGACGTTCGCTTTGCGGCAGCTCCGTTGGAAGGAGTTGAGTTCCTGGCATACTACTATCTAGAACCGAAAGATGTCTCGTTCAAGAACCTGACATACGGAGAAGGGAGTTGTCCGGCAGATCCCCACGAAGGATATTTTGCTAGAAATTATACGCCTGCTCAACTGACCCATCCAGAGAACGTTTTCGGAACAATCGAGCCAGGGAATATTACTACTGGCTGTCGCACAACGCTCCAAGACAATCCGAAATCATTTAATGTAGGTCCTTTCTCTGATGGGCGTTACTCTTGGGCCATCCCGCAAAGGTACAGGAAGGGAGCGGGAGGGACTTGGCGCGTCATTACCACGCTGACTCACGAAGTCACGATCGCCAGGTGGTCAAGGCCCGTTCGCAAACAAGTAACGCTGCTGCCCCCTATCATTCAATGATTGTCGTCCCGTCGACCTGTTCTGTCAGTATTCTCAGACCAATCCATTAATCGCAGCTAAAAAACGAAGGGGCCACGATGGCTATTGTTCAAGCGATGTCGCTGACTATGCCTGGGTCGCGATCTCGGCTCCTTCTGGCCGGCTGGCTGATGCTGAGCGTGGGGATACTGTTTGGTGCCCCCGGTGACAAGGTGGAGGACCCGATCGCGGTGGAAGATCCGAGATTACGGCGGGGCTGCCTGGATCAGTGGACTACGACACCGATCTGCGCCCGATCGAACTCTACGACGTGGTCGACAACGACTATGTCGGGCGGGGCGCTGGCTGGCCGATATTACGACAGTGCCACAACTGATGTGCGACGAAAGGGGTTCAGGTCCTGACCAGCCGCGGTCTCGATCAGTTCAGCAGCGACCGGCGGCGGGGTGGGAACCGGGACCGCAACGACTACCGCCAGCCTCTATGACAAGGGCCAACGCCGGGGCCGACGATGCAGCTTCGCCAACCTGCTGACCGTCACCTGCACCGGTTGGGAACTCACGGCGATCTCCCTGACAACCATCGATGTCCTCTACAAGGGCCAGGGGAAGAAGTGACCTCTCACCGCCACCACCACGCCCGCGCCAGCGTCCCCCGCCGATGTCGCAGCGAAGACCAGCTGGACGACCAGTTGCACGGCGGGACCATGAACCCGACCACAGGACTCACCTCGGAATGGACACAGGACGCCTCCTACGTCTCCGCAGCCGTCGACGACGTCATGATCGCCTGCGCCGTCGGATCAGGACCCAAAAAAGAAGCCAAAACCACCGTCGTCACGCTGGATAAGTTGCAGTATCGCAAGCCGGGTACCACCACTTGGAATGATGTCTCGGGAACGATCTACGTCTTCAATGGAAAGTCTGTGGAGTTCAAGGCGATTAAACGACCGGCGGCAGCAACTTGGCCGACGAACAAGCCGGTGTGGGGCGGGACTGCAGGAGCAACCGGAAATGGTGAAACCAAGACAGTCGCCTTCTCGACTCTCTCAACAAACAATACCGACTACAAGACCGTGACGGCAGAATGCGGAGATACCAAAACCGCCAACAACATCGTCTTCGACTTCGAGGGAACGTTCACGCCGGATGACAACTGCCAGGAAACGGCCACAAAGAAACGGAGCACGACCCAGTATGGCATCGGCGAAGGCGTCGAACTCGGATTCAAGTCAAATCCAACCGGCATTTCAGCAGCTCAAATGGGGGGCTTGACATGGACCAAGACTGGGGGCCTGGGATCCCTGACAGCGACTGCGAATGCGGGCACCGGTCGATTTGAAGCGGGCGACAAGCCGACAACGACTAACCTGCACCTCACGATACAATCCGGGATGTGGCAAGGTGAAAAGCATTCCTACGAGAAGATGGTGATCAAACCGAGTGGTCTTCGCTACGTCCTGGTCGCCGGTTCCGTCTACGCTCATCCTCCGCATCCCGTACACGAGGCAGGCTTCGAGGCTCATGTTTATCTGGACCCCAAAGATGTCTCGTTTAAAAACGTCGAATTCCTGGAGGCGGCTGCAACGGCGACTCTGACGGGCTGGTTCTCAGCGAAGTTCCCGACGGGACACTCTGTGCCTGAAGAGTCGCGGGGGGGCTGTACGGGAGGCGATGTTAACGACGGGACTCGTGTCTCTTCCGCCATCCTGGTCCGACAGACCAGCGGGACACTCCCAGCCTTCGCCCCGGGAACAATGTCCGTGAATCGAGACCAGATTGCCCGCGCCGGCACAACAGGCGAGAAACATACGATCTCGGCTGTTTCCTTTACTGCTGAAGTCACCGCTGCGGGTGTCAAGACGGTGACGAAGGGCTCCATTGGACCTCATTAGTCGTCTAGCCTTCTTCTTCAATACACGAAGACACTCTGAGCGATACTATCGGGAAGGGGGGATTGTGAATGCGAAGCAACGGGTGAGGCGGTCGGACGCCGCCCTCCGTTTCGTTGGGGGAAGATGGTGGTGTCTTCAGGGCCTCGTGGCCATTCTCTTCATGACGAGCGAATCGTTGGCCGCCGATTCTCCGACCTCGTCTGAGGTCTGGCGTGAGCGTATCGCCGCGTGCGTAGCTTCTCTGGATGTTGATCGACTTTATGGGATGGCCGTCCCGATCGGGCAGGATTGGAAAGAACGCGATCCTGAGATCTATGGTCTATTAATCTGTCAGTTGGGAGCTGACCTGACGTCTCTCGATTTGCCACCAGGTACAACCCGACAGTATCAATTGGCGGAATCAGTCGCTTGGGATGCCCTGGCCGTTCGTGAGCGACTCTCCGTTGAGACTGAGTCACGTCTGGTGCGCATTCTGGGGGCCAACACGGAACCTCTAGTTGATGAGCGGATTACACCGGAGTGGATCGCCGCACGTGATCGAAAAATCGATGCTTGGCTGCACATCTGGCTACGAATTGAAGTCGGAATCGATCCGGCATGGGATGCCTCGGACGTGCCAGGTGTGGTCCCGCTCAGCGATGGGGATGAACTGCCGAGGAATCCGAAGGAGTTAGCTGCCATTCGTGCGGCACGCGATGCGCAACAACGGTATCGCGAACAAAGGACACTGCGAGACCTCCAGAATCGCTTCTCGCCGGTGGCTGAGAAGATGCTGAAGAGTTTGGTTTCAGTGCCGCCGTTTCAAAACTCAACTGTCGATCTTCGACTGCAGGCTGAAGCTAAGGGTTCGACATTAGAGCGGTTGCGAAAAATACTGTGGGAATAGCCTACATCGCAATTCGGTAACGACAGGGTGCGTTGATTGAACGGCCATCGTCAGGGTGAATATGTCGTTGACCATCGGCACAGTTTATCCTTGCAGAACGCGCGCTCGACATGAGAATTTGTCTGGTTTTTCTTCTCTTGGCAGCCATCCTTGGCAATTCGGAGGACCTCCAAGCCTCGAGTGAGCACGAAACGGCATCGATCCGATTGCAGGGGCTCAGGGTCATCGCGCTGGCTCAAGACTACATGCGGCACGAGTTGGCCGCACGGCATCTGCAGGCTCCACGCAGCAATGTTTTACTTGAATCGAAGCGTTCTTTAGATGATGAGACCCGGACGTTGATCGACATCGTTCGTCGATCGGAACCAACAAGCTCCGTAGTCAGCGGTCCGACAGAGGGCAGCGAATGTCAACAGGACTGGTCAGCAGGTCAGATGGCTTGGAATGAATATCGAGAAGGACGTCGATCGCGCGATACCACTCTTGAGATCTTACGAGCGTTCGCCACAGCCTGCCCAGAAAGCATTGAGGCCGACCAGGCACTCTTTCTCGCGGGGATGTCATTCGTACAAGGACTGCCTAAAGGCGTTCGTCCAGACCGCGAACAGGCTCGCGTCTGTTTGCTAGCGCTTGTCAACTCTCACGGACCATGGAGTTCCTGGAGAATTCTGGCTGAAGAAGAGTTGGCGAGTTACGGCCATGATCCTCGGTCGCGTTTTCGTGATCGTTCCTTGCTGCTCAAACGCGGACAATCGCGAAGGACTCCGGACGAAATCTGGCAGCGATTGGAAGTACTCTTGGAACGTGAATCGCCTGAGCGTTTTGCCAAACGGTTGGTGGATCTGGTTTGCGCCAATGAAGAAACTCTTGCCAGAACGGCTTACAATGTGACGAATGACGCCCTGCAGACTCCCCATCGAGAAGAACTGCTGACTCGGCTGGAGCAGGACTGCCCAGAGAACATTTACGTTGTGGACGCTGTGCTTCAGGCACGTGAACGACTGGGGATCGCGACCAATCAGGATATCAAACTGCGGGACCGACGTTGGTTCTGGTATGTTCAACTGGTCGCGGGAACGTTTGTTATATTATGGTTTTGGCGATCACGCTTTTTTCGTGTTGCAACACGTTCCGTTGATTCGGTTGCAAAAGCCGGTACCAACTCGGTCGATTCTCTTTCGGGAGATGGCCTGCCATGAATGCCCCAACAACATGCTCCCAACGTCTCCCAAGGCACCGGGAAAGCCGTGTCTTGATGAATCTCTCGCGCTGGGCCACTCTTTTGCTACTCACAATCGTTGGATGCAACCCGAACAAGGGGCCCATGAATGGCACGACCATCAACCCTGCTCCACCCAACGAGGGCATCGTGCCAGTTCAATCGCCACGCGGAATCGGGACTGCAGTGGCCGGGACGGTCGTGCAAAACTCGCTGGGGATGAATCTGGTTGTCGTACCAGCTGGGAAGTTTCGTTTCGGATCATCGCCGGTTCAGGAGGGGGAACCGTCCTCTCTAACAAATTCTGAGGAGTCTGTCATTTTGCGGCCCTTCCTTGTCGGACGCTTCGAAGTGACTCAGGACGAGTATCTTCGTGTCATGAACCGCTCTCCCAGCTATTTTTCGCAGAACGGCCAGGGAAACTACCGGTTAGCGGATCTTGATACGCGTCAGCATCCAGTGGACTCGGTCAGTTGGCACGACGCGGTGGAATTCTGCGAAGCGTTGAATCACATACCTGCCGAACAAGCTGCCGGTTGGAGCTATCGTCTGCCGACGGAGGTCGAGTGGGAGTATGCGTCACGTGCGACGACATCCACGGCGTACCACAGCGGATCACAATTGTCTCCGGGTGATGCCAATGTGGATTTTCGTACAGATCAAGAATTGGGCGGCAGCCCTCTCTATCTTGGACGGACTGAAAAAGTCGGCCAGTATCCGCCGAACCTATGGGGACTCTTCGATTGCCATGGGAACGTTTCGGAATGGTGTCACCCGTCCGATAACGCATCACCTTTTTTCGCTCCTCTCAAAGGTGGCAACTGGCGTGTTCCAGCTGAGCTGGCGCAATCTGGAACGTGTGACGACCGTCAACGAAACGCCCGAGATCGTTTCATCGGATTTCGTATCGTCGCCGATGTCTCGAATTGAATTCTTTCGTGGCGATGCACGGCCTCGCCACATGGCTCCCAGATCCGATCGACGATCAGGTCAAACGTGATCGCCGTGGATCGGACACTGCGTAGTATTCGAGTGGTTCGTCCACGTCGAGCATCGTCATGTGGTGCATGTGCAGCTGTCCCATGAGAGGCTGAGGGGACCTCGGCCTGCCCCCAATTTCTGTACCAGGGGTTCTGAGAGTTCAGGTTGGGTCACACGATGCGGCCGGTCGTGGTTGTCGTCGTCTTTCCAGGCCACCGTCGGGTCTCTCGCGGTCGTCATACTCTCAAAACGTTCCCGGCTCTGGTATTCATCGACCAGCTTCGACTGGAAGCTCTCCGCGGAGCCATTCTCCCACGGTGATCCCGGAGGCACGTACAACGCGCTGATCTGCAAGCGGCCAAGCCACTCCTGAATGCACTTCGCGACGAACTCGTAGCAGGCCTGCGGACCAGATGTGTCACCAAAGACATGGACAGGATCAAACAGTTCAACGCTATGAACGCCAGGAGTCTCGAATGGGACGTGCAGGTTCAGCGGCAGGCAGATCGCCAGCACCTGATTCCACAATACTCGCACTGTCGTCAGGTTGCCGCTGGGTTTCGGATTCAAACCGGCACAGCTCACGAGAGGCGAACCGATCGCTCGGATTGACTTTCAACGTCGCGGTAACCTGCATAGGGGGGGAGTGCTCGCGGATTTCGGATTCCTGGAAGTTTCGGGAGGCTTCGGCGATGCGGACCCGAGTCCGCACGTGAGCGACACACAGCATCCACAGCTTAGAGGAAGCGCGGCGTTCGGTGGAGTGGCTAAGTCAGCGGCTTTTTATCGGCTGGTTGGCTGTTGCCAGATGCAGTGACACTCTGCCGACACTCCGCTACCGAGTCCATGCGTCGCCAGTGCTGCGAACATTTGCGTCCCGAGACTCCAGCGTTGATCCTTTGCGCGAGACTTGGTCCTCTTGGTCGCAGCATACCGTAGCTTCACTACCCAGCCGAAGCGAATAGGTCACGCGGCGCTGATTCAAGCCGATTGTCCCTCAAGACACCAAGATCATGCAGGAAATCGGAATTCGACACGCCTTCGGAGGCTGCAGCGAGGAACATCAGAGAAAGCGATTCTCACCATTTGAAATGAGGGCACGCCGAGCCTGCGAAATTAGTCCGCTGGCTCGGCGTGCGTGGGCACTGAACTTGGCTCCTCCGAGCCGTCGTTTCTCAAAAAGTGGACAGGGGCGGGTTCGAACCGCCGACACCAGGATTTTCAGTCCTGTGCTCTACCAACTGAGCTACCTGTCCAGTGAGAACTGCTTCCCCGGACACCGGAGAACTTGGGAAGTTCACCGAACGACCGAGGAACATCGAAATTAACCGAAGCGGGGGGGAAAGTCTACCGGGTCATGCGGTTTTCTGTGGGGTCAGCCGCTTCGCAGTGCATTCATGACAGGATGGTCCGTGCAAACCGACTCAGACGCTGATGCGATTGGGCATCCCCCGCGCAATCGAGCGGGCTGGCTGGATCAATGGGCTGGTGGGGATGGGTGTGAATGTGTACAAAGAAACCACCCATCCGTTGCGGGGTTCCCCGCTGTCGTGTTTCACCCTGGACCTGTCTGGGCATTCATCATGTTGATTCTTCCGCTGATCCTGCCGATTGCCCTGTGCACGGTCGCCTTGTTCTTTGCCAGTTTTCTGTCGTGGATGGTGTTTCCGTTTCATCGCCAGGACTGGGTGAAGTTGCAGGAACAAGACCGGGTGCTGCAGCTCCTGCGGGAGATCGGCGTGCAGCCGGGGAGCTATATGCTGCCCGGAGTCGACAATCCCGCGGACATGCAGAGCGAGGCGCATCAGGCCCGGGTGAAGCAGGGACCGATCGGCGTGCTGACGATCTTTCCCGGCATGAACATGGGCCGGAACCTCGGGCTGACGATCGTCTATTTCCTCGTGGTCAGCGTGTGTCTCGCCTATCTCGCGCGACTGGGCTTACCCGTGGGTGCGAAGTTCGTCGACGTTTTCCGGTTCGTCTCGACGGCGAGTGTGATGACGTTCCTCGCGGGGATCGTGTCGCATTCGATCTGGTTCCGCTGCCGGATCGTGGGGCATGTGCTGGAATCGATCGTCTACGCGGCGATCACCGGGGCGATTTTTGGCGCGTTCTGGCCGGGGGCGTAGCGCATTATGAAAAAAAGAGACCCAGCCATCGGAATGGCTGGGCTTCCAGGGATAATGATGTTGAATTGATGCGGTTAGCGCTTGGGGCGGTAGCTATGGGTGGCCTGGCCGTAGACGGCTTCGCCCGCTTCCATCATCGTTTCTGACAGCGTCGGGTGGGCGTGAATGCTTTCGGCGAGATCGCGAGCGACGGCGGCCATTTCCACCGCGAGGACCCCTTCGGCGATCAGTTCACCCGCATTGACGCCGACAATCGCGACCCCGAGCACTCGTTCGGTGCCGGGATCAAGGATCAGCTTCGTCAGTCCTTCGGTGCGACCGAGTGTCGTGGCCCGCCCCGAAGCGGCCCACGGGAACTTGACAACCTTCACCTCGCGGCCGGCCGCTTTGGCTTCAGGCTCCTGCAGGCCGCACCACGCGATCTCGGGATCGGTGAAAACGACCGCGGGGATCGCAATGTTGTCGAACTGAGCCGGCTTACCGAGCAGTCCTTCGACAGCGACCTTCGCCTCACGTGTCGCCTTGTGGGCGAGCATCGGTTCGCCCGCGATGTCGCCAATCGCATAGATGTGCGGGACGTTCGTTTGTCGTTTAGCGTCGACGACGACGAAACCCTTGTCATTGACGACCACTCCCGTCTTCTCCAGGCCAAAGCCCTTCGAGTTCGGACGGCGGCCGATCGAAATGAGGACGCGATCAAAGACCTGCTTCGGCGGGACACCTTCCCCGGCGAGGGTCGCTTCAATCCCGGCGGGAGTCGCCTTCAGGGCTTCGACCTTGGTGTTAAGATGGATCGCCGCGAACTGCTTTTCGAGCCGCTTCTGCAACGGCTTGACGAGGTCGCGATCGGCGGCTGCGAGGAGATGCGGCAGGAACTCGACGACGGTCACTTTCGAGCCGAGGGCCGCGTAGACCGTTCCCATTTCGAGGCCGATGTAACCCCCGCCGACGACGAGCAATGAACCGGGGATGTCGGCCAGTTCGAGCGCGCCGGTCGAGTCCATGACGCGCGGATCGCCAATCTGAAAGACAGGCGGAACCGCGGGACTCGAGCCAGTCGCGAGGATGCACTTATCGAAGGTGAGCGTCTCGGTGCTGCCGTCGGTCTTCTTGATTTCCAGCGTGCGATTGTCGACGAACGTCCCGCGTCCAGGGATGACGTTCACCTTGCGGGCACGGCCGAGTTCGTTGATGCCGCCGGTGAGCTTTTTCACCACCCCGTTCTTGAAGTCGCGGAGTTTATCGAGGTCAATTTTCGGCGGCTGGAAGGTGACCCCCCAGTCCGCGGATTCGTGCGATTCATTGATCAGCTTGGCGACGTGCAGCAACGCCTTGGACGGGATGCAGCCGCGGTTCAGGCAGACGCCGCCGAGAGCCGCCCCTTCGTCGACGATCGTCACTTGCATGCCGTGATCGGCTGCATCGAACGCTGCGGGATAACCGCCGGGACCGCCGCCGAGAACCAGTAATTCGGTATGCGTCGCCATGCTGTCGCGTTGCCTTTGCGGGGACCCAGGGATCGGAATCCCTGGGCTTCAGGGGAATTCAATCGGGGAATTGACCGGTGGGAATCAGCACTCGACGAGGAGGCGGAACGGGTCGGTGAACATGCTGGCGAGCCGCACGAGGAAGCGGGCGGCGTCGGCTCCGTTGATCACGCGGTGATCGTAGGACATCGAGAACGGGAGCATCAGCCGTTCCTTCAGTTCGCCATTGACCAGTTGCACCTGCTTCTGCGAGCGGGACATCCCGAGGATCGCGACTTCGGGGTAGTTCACGATCGGGGTGAACGCCGTCCCGCCGATGCCGCCGAGGTTGGTGATCGTGAACGTGCCGCCGCGCATATCGTCGATCGACAGCTTGCCATCCCGCGCCTTGACAGCGACGTTCGTCAGTTCGTTCGCGAGTTGGACGACCGACTTCTGATCGACATCGCGGATGACCGGCACGACCAGCCCGGTCGGCGTGTCGACCGCCACCCCGATGTGATAGTACTGCTTGAGAACGAGTTCCCCCTTCGCTGCATCGAAGCTCGAATTGAAGTGGGGGAACTGCTGGAGACACGCGACGACCGCCTTCATGGTGATCGCCGTCATCGTCACCTTGGGGGCGTTCTTGCCAGCATTCTCGACGAACCGCTTGCGGGCGTTTTCGATATCGGTGATGTCGGCCAGATCGTGCTGGGTGACATGCGGGATGACCTGCCATGCGAGGCTCAGGTTGTTGGCGACGGTCTTCTGCAACCGGGTGTAAGGTTGCTTCGTGACGGGTCCGAACTGGGTGAAGTCGGGGAGTGGGGGGACACTGATCCCGCCACCACCACCGGAACCGCCCTGTGAGGCAGCATAAGCCCGCGCGACGTCTTCCGACGTGATGCGACCACCCGATCCCGAGCCTTTCACGCGGCCCAGATCGACACTCAGTTCCCGGGCCAGTCGGCGCGTTGCCGGACCGGCTGCGACTGGCAGCGTCCCGTTCCCGAACGGCTGCGACCCCGGTGCCGGAGCGGCAGCGACTGCCGCTGCTGCAGTCGTGGGGGGTGCTGCAGGGGTTGGGGCTTTCGCTTCCCCATTCACGGCGGCCTTCGCGGTCGCCGCGGGTGCCACGGCCCCGGCGGCATCAAACTGCAGGATCACCTGGCCGACGTTGACCGTGTCGCCAGTCTTCACGAGGAGTGAGCTGATCGTCCCGGCCTGGGGGGATGGAAGTTCCATCACCGCCTTATCGGTTTCCAGTTCCATCAGGACCTGGCCCGCTTCCACCACATCGCCCGCCTTCACGTGCAGGGCAGCAACGTCGGCGCTATTGATTCCTTCCGCCAGCAGCGGGAGCTTGAATTCGGTTGGCATGAATGGGTCCGTCGTCTTGTCGGGTGGGCTGTGCCCACCGTCATGATTCGTCGTGGAATACGGGGAACATGGTGGGGACAGCCCACCCTACAAACTGGCGTTATGCCGTGGCGGGGTCGACCTTGTCCGGGTCGATGCCGAGGTCTTTCAGGGCTTGCGGGAGCTTGGCGACATCGAACTTGCCCTGCTTCGACAACGCGACGAGCGTGGTGTAAGCCACGCACTCGGCGTCGATCTCGAAGTGCCGCCGCAGTTCCTCGCGCGATTCGCTGCGGCCGAAGCCATCGGTCCCCAGCACGTAATAGGGTGCCGGGACGTACTGGCGAATCTGCTCAGCGACGAGTTGGACGTTATCGCTCGAAGAAATGATCGGTCCCTGGAGACCAGCGAGTTGCTGTTCGATGTGGCTGCGACGCGGGGTCTCGGTCGGATGCAGCCGGTTCCAGCGGGCCGCCGATTGGGCTTCACGCTTCAGCTCGTTGTAGCTGGTGACGCTCCAGACATCGGCCGTCACGCCGTATTTCTCGGCGAGAATCTGCTGACCTCGGATGACTTCTGCCAGGATCGGGCCGCTGCCGAAGAGTTGCGGACGCTTCGCCCGGTCGGCTGCGGGGACCGTGGAATCCAGCGGATAGAGTCCCTTGAGAATCCCCGTTTCCACGTCCCCCCCGGCGGGCATCGGCGGCTGTTCGGTCGCCCCGTTGTAGACCGACAGGTAGAAGAAGACGTCCTCGTGGTCGTGATACATCCGCTTCAGGCCGTCGCGGACGATGACCGCCAGCTCGTAGCTGTAGGCTGGGTCGTACGCGATCAGGTTCGGCACGGTGCTGGCCATCAACTGGCTGTGGCCATCTTCGTGCTGGAGCCCTTCGCCATTGAGCGTCGTGCGGCCCGAAGTGCCACCGCAGAGGAAGCCCTTGCAGCGGGAATCCGCTGCGAGCCAGATCAGGTCGCCAACCCGTTGGAAGCCGAACATCGAGTAGTAGATGTAGAACGGACACATCGGCAGGCTGAGGTTGGCATAGCTGGTGCCGACTGCAACGAACGAGGACATTGCCCCCGCTTCGTTGATCCCTTCCATCAACACCTGGCCCGCTTTCGACTCCTTGTAGGCAACAAGGCTGCCGGCATCGACCGGCGTATACATCTGCCCTTTGCTGGAGTAGATGCCGAACATCGCGAACAGGGTCTGCAAGCCGAACGTCTGGGCTTCGTCGGGAATGATCGGGACGATCCGCTTCCCGAACGTCTTGTCCTTCATCAGGAACTTCATGATTTCGCCGAGACCAACGGTCGTCGACGAAGTCCCACCGAAGAGCTTCTTGAGCGAACCAAGTGTCGCTTCGGTCGACGGCACATCCCAGCGTTCAGTTGATGGATGCCGCGCGGGCAGATGTCCGCCGAGCGCTGCCCGCTGCTTCCGCAGATACTGCATTTCGGGGCTGTCGTCGGCTGGCTTGTAGAACTTCGCCGCGATCGCGTCCTCATCACTGAGGGGGAGATCAAACCGATTGCGGAATTGAATCAGCGACGCATCCTGCAGCTTCTTCGTCTGGTGAGCGGTGTTCTTCCCTTCCGCTTCCTGACCAAGTCCGAAACCCTTGATGGTGTGCGCGAGGACGACGGTCGGAGCCCCCTGGAATTCCGTCGCCGCATGATAAGCCGCGTAAATCTTGGTGGCATCGTGACCGCCGCGACGCAGACTCTGGATCTGTTCGTCGCTGAGATGTTCCACCAGTTTCAACAGCTCGGGAGACTTGCCGAAGAAATCATTCCGGACGTATTCACCGGTCTCGGTGACGTACTTCTGGAACTGACCGTCGACGACTTCTTCCATCCGACGGACGAGCACCCCGGTCGAATCCTGTTCCAGGATCGGGTCCCAGTTCGCGCCCCAGATGACCTTGATGACGTTCCAGCCAGCGCCGCGGAAGATCCCTTCGAGTTCCTGAATGATCTTGCCATTGCCGCGGACCGGACCGTCGAGCCGCTGCAGGTTGCAGTTCACGACCCAGGTGAGGTTATCGAGCTTTTCCCGGGCCCCGAGGGTGATCGCCCCCAGCGATTCCGGCTCGTCGATTTCCCCATCGCCGAGGAACGCCCAGACGCGCGACTTCGAGGTATCGAGCAGGCCGCGATGGGCCACATACCGCAGGAACCGGGCCTGGTACAACGAGCAGATCGGCCCCAGCCCCATCGAAACGGTCGGAAACTGCCAGTACTCGGGCATCAGCCACGGATGCGGGTACGATGAGAGTCCTGTCCCCCGCGGCAGTTCGCGGCGGAACTTCTTGAGGTTCTCTTCGGTCAGCCGCCCTTCGAGAAACGCACGGGCATACGGACCGGGCGAAGCGTGGCCTTGGAAGTAGACCATGTCGCCGGTGTGGTCAGCCGTCTTCGCATGGAAGAAGTGGTTGAACCCGATTTCCACCAGTGCGGCCGACGACGCGAACGTCGCGATGTGACCGCCGACGCCTGACCCGGAACGGGCGGCCTGGACGACCATCGCCATCGCGTTCCAGCGGATGATGCTCCGCAGTTTCCGTTCGAGGTCGCGATCGCCCGGGAACGGGGCTTCCTGATCGCTCGGAATCGTGTTGACGTAAGGCGTGACAGACGACGGGACGATCGATGCGCCCTGGCTGTTCGCCCGGTTGGTGAGTTGGGTGATCAGCGTCCGCACGGTCTCCAACCCGTGCCGGTCGATCAGGTCGTCGAGGGCGTCCAGCCAGTCGTCGAGTTCCGGGGGGGGCAAAGTCACAACGGGACCGGGGGCGGGGTTGTCCGCCGCGAGTCCTTCGGCTGCAAGCTGTTCGGTCCGCCGTGGTTGCGGCGGAGAAGCCAACGTTCCGGTCATACCCCGGCACCTTCGTCTTGCGAGGAAAACAATCGAGGAACGCCATCTCCGCGCAGGCAGTCCGCACGGAGAGCGGCTGTCGCAGGGGACCCCGCGCGACGTTCCAACCCAGAAATTCTAACACGACCTCCATCCGCTGGACAGGTCGACCTAACGCCGGTCTGCTAACGTCGTTGCAACAGAACACTCGAGCGATTTCTGTTCGTGTGCACCCATCGGCATCACGCCGAAAAAACGTAAGTCTTTTCATGGAAATGTGATGCAGAACATTTCCAGCTGTCGATCGAGTTCCCATCCGGTGGCGGACCCTGGGGAGACTCATCCGATTTGAACGGGCGATCAGTGAGTATTTCCGTAAGGTTTGTTCGGAGAATCGCCAACTCGGTGAATCATCCTGCCGAACGCGGACCCTCGTCTATAATCGGGAAATCATCCTCCCGCCGCTTTCCGGAGCGCCCCTGCACATGACTTCCCGCCCGCAGACTCTTGGTGAACTCCGCGCCAGCGGCTATCGACCCGAAAGCGTCAAGCACGAACTCCGGCGGAATCTCATCGCCCGGTTGCGCCGCAATGAACCGCTCTTCCCCGGCATCGTCGGGTATGAAGAGACCGTCATCCCGCAGGTCCAGCATGCCCTGCTGTCGTTGCACGATATGCTCTTCCTCGGCCTTCGTGGCCAGGGCAAAACGCGCATGCTGCGGTTGCTGGTCCAACTGCTCGATGACGCCGTCCCGATCGTCGCCGGGTCCGAGATTCAGGACGATCCGCTCGCTCCGCTGTCCAAATATGCCCGGGATCGCATCGCCGCGGAGGGTGACAACTGCCCGATCGCGTGGATCGGCCGTGACGAGCGCTATCACGAAAAGCTCGCCACCCCCGATGTCACGATCGCCGACCTCGTCGGCGAGGTCGATCTCGTCAAACATGCGGAAGGGCGGCATCTCGCCAGTGAAGACGTGATGCACTTCGGCCTGATCCCCCGCAGTCATCGGGGGATCTTCTGTCTGAACGAGTTGCCCGACCTCAGCCCGAAGATTCAGGTCGGCCTGTTCAACATCCTCGAAGAGCGCGACGTGCAGATTCGCGGGTTCACTGTCCGGTTGCCGCTCGATGTCTGCATGGTCTTCAGCGCGAACCCCGAGGACTACACCAACCGCGGGCGTATCGTCACGCCGCTGAAGGACCGCATCGGTTCGGTCGTGCGGACGCACTATCCCCTCACGCGCGAACTGGGCCTGCAGATTCTCGATGAGAACGCCTGGACCGCTCGGCAGGACGGCCCGGCGGTCTTCGTGCCGAAGTTTCTGCGGGAAGTGCTGGAAGAAACCGTGCGACTCGCGCGGACCAGTCCGCACGTCAACCCGGCGTCCGGCGTCAGCGTCCGGATGTCGATCGCCGGTTACGAGAACCTGATCTCCTCCGCAGAGCGCCGGGCGATACTCGCAGGCTCGTCCACCGCCGTCGCCCGCGTGACCGATCTCGCTGCGATCGTCTCCAGTTCCCGCGGCAAGATGGAACTGACGATGACCGAGGAACCGGGTCAGGAAGACCGGCTGATCCAGCGGCTGATCGACGAAGCGATCAAGTCGGTCTTCGATCAATACGCCAGCCCGAAGCCGTTCCGCACGGTCGCCGAGTTCTTCGAGGGGGGCAAGACGATCGAACTCAGCGATCGCCTGACCGATGCAGAAGTCCTCGAACGGACCAGCGGTATCCGCCACTTCAGCGAACAACTCGAACGACTGGCGAGCGAGATTGAACCGGGCCCCATCTCCGCAGAGCAACACCCCGGCCTGCACGCCGCCCTCGCCGAGTTCATCCTCCACGCCCTCCACAGCCACAACCGCCTCAACCGCACTCTGAAAGGCAGCGGCCAGGTTTACGGGACGTGAGTCTCTGGTAGGGCAGGCTCCCGCCTGCCTTCCTCGAAGTGGTCGACGGTGGTCAGACACAAGTGTTCGACGACATGGCGGGGGGCCCAATGTCTGCATCGATCGAACCGTGTGATATCGCCTGGTATTGAGGGTCGTACATCATTCATCCCCCCGCGTCCTTCGTGGAAGGCAGGCAGGAGCCTGCCCTACGGGACTGCCCTACAGGACTGCGTCACCCCGGTAGGCGAAGACGCCAACCGGGGCCAACCGCGAAGAGGGCATTCCGGCAAGCCTTAGCTTGAATATAAAGCAATTGCCGAATAGGATTTACGCAAGATTTTCCACGTCACCTTTCGGGTTGCAACCGGCACCATATTACCGACAGGAATTTCCCATGCGTCGCATTCTCGCCGTCATTCTTGTCTGCCTCACCGCTTTGGTCGGGTGCAACCAATCCAACGACGCTGAGGTTGCCAAAGAGAAGGCCGATGGCGCCACGTCGAAGGCAGAAACTGAAACAGCAATAGCCGAAGCCTCTAAGGACGCTCAGGTACCACCAAAAGTTGATGCAGATCGTCAGGCAGCAGAATGGGTATTGAAGGCAAATGGTTCGGTGAAGATCACCACGGACGGGGTTGAATCGGAAGTTAAGAACTCAGTGGATCTTCCAAACGACTCTTTCCAACTCGTCGGAGTTCGGTTTGAGTGGGGCAATGCAAATGCTACTAATGATGCAATCTCAACATTGAAGGGAGCAATTGGGCTTCGAGAGATTGTTATGGGTGGGGCGGGCAATTTCGGTGACGCTGGTGCGATTCACTTCCGAGAGTTGAAGAATCTTATAAGCCTGTCACTTGATGCGACTCAGCTTTCGGACACCGGCATTGAATCAATCGCAACACTCCCAAACCTTGAGACTTTGACACTGAATGGCACAAAGGTGAGCGATAAAGGCATGGAGCTTCTGGCTGAGATGAAGAATCTCAAAGTGCTGTGGCTCTCAGGAACGCCTGTGTCAGATGCTGGGTTGACGCACCTTGGCAAACTCTCAAAACTCGAAGTCATCCAACTCGCCGACACCAAAATCACCGACGCAGGAATCACAAAGCTCAAAGAAGATTTGCCAAAAGTCAGAATTGATGGGCTAAAGTAATCTTCCGGGCGGGGTGGCATTCCTCATCCCACGTCTGCATGGGCGTGTCATAGTCATGCACCTCGGAATGCCACTGCTTCGGAGTCCGCAGAGAAGCAGTGCTCTTCGGGAACGTTACCAACAATCGACACTGTTTCTCCGCGGACCCCGAAACAGTGGCAAGCCAGCAGCATTTCGCCATGAGAAACTCGCTGAGCTCACGGCGTGGGTTTTCCTAACCGGTCGAGGACGTTCTTGGTGATGCGTTCGACCGCGGGGTCTTTGCCGCGGAGGCCGTGGGCCCAATCGGTGGTGCCGGTGGTGATGACGGTGCCGTTGCGGGTGTAGGTGCCGAGGACTGCCGCGCCGACGCGGTCTTTCGGGAACTGGTCGTACCAGAGGGCATCGTCCGGGTGCCATTTCGCCGGGCAGCTGCCGAGGATCGCGAACCCCGCGGGAGTGCCGTCGCGATAGGTCGGGACGGGGAGGCCGTCTTTCAGCGTGAATTCACAGCCGTCGCATTCGTAGCCGACAATCGTGTCTTTGCCGCCGAACTGGTCGCCAGTTTTCAGCCCGGTCCCCTCGAACAGCCAGTGCTCGGGACGATGAACAGTGAAGGCCGCGGGGCCGTCCATGTACTGGCCGTGGCTGCGGTGATAGCCGCCGAACAGGAAGCCGACGCCCGTGAGCTGGTTCTCGGGCCGCTTGAGCAGGTGATGCCCCCACGCGGTTGAGAGGAGCTTGTGGTCCCCCGTGGGGAAGACGGGGTCCATCACGAACCGCTGTTTCCACGAGACGAGGGCCTGGCCGTTGTCTTCGCTGCGGACCTGCCAGCAGCAGGTGTTCCCGCTGAAGAAGGCGACGTTCCCGCCAGCACCGATGAAGGCTTCGAGATGATCGCGCATCGGAGCCGACCAGTATTCGTCATGCCCCACGCTGAGGACCAGCCGATACGCCTTGAGTAGTTCGGGATGAAACTCGAGGTCGCTGTTCGCGCAGTAATCGAGCGTGTAACCGTTCGACTCGGCCCAGGCTGCGAACGGGAGTTCCCAGTTGGCGAACTGGCTGCCGGGGGGCCGCTGGAAGGAGACGCGATGCCCCTGCAGGTTCGCGCGGCCGTTGTAAGCGTAAAGCGATGAGCCGCCCCAGTTGTTGTACGCGTTGTAGGTATTGGTCGCGAGCTGCAGCAGGATCGCGGTCTGTTTGCCGGGTGTCTGCGGGCGGACGATGAAGAAGCACGAACTCTCCGCGGTCCGTCGATTCCGCTGAACGAACTTGCCGCCATTGTCCGCCGCTTTCAACGCGACCTGGTAATACCCGCTGGTCCACGTCTCGGGGATCGTCAGTCGGAATGAAGCGGGCCACTGGCAACCGTGTGACGAGGCATTCTCGGGGATCGGCGATTCCTGACCGACGACATCGGCCTGGGTGTGCACGACATGCGGCTTCGCCCCCAGCCGCGTGATTTCGAGCGTGAACTTCGGCACGCTCGTCGAGACATGCAGCGTCAGTTCTTCCCCCGGCGCGTAGCTCACACGACCCGCATAGCCTTCGATAAACAACGGCCGCGGATCGGTCACATCGGCGGCTGAGAGAGATGTTGCCAGCCCAAAGAAGAGCATGCTGCAGAGTAACCTGAGTCGAGTTGGCATCGCGTGGCTCCCGAGGCTGATCATCGCGTTGTTTGACGCTCCGCTCATCATGCGGAGCATGATGGCTATTTTGGAATCGCGGCGACGATCTGGGCCGAGGCGAGATCGCGCGGGTGGGGTTTCACGGCTCGGGCTGGGAGCGACGTGAGGACGACGGCGATCGTCTGCGTGGCGGGGTCGGCCCACGCGATGGTCCCGGTTGAACCGGTGTGACCGAAGGTCTGCGCGGAACAGCCGGGACTCGCCGTGGCCGGGCCGAGATTGAAACCCAAGCCGCGTGGTGTCAGGCCGGGCCCATTCTGATTGGTCGTCATCAACCGTGCGGTCGCGGGCTTCACGACGGCACCGCGCTGTTCCAGAAACTCGAGCAGATACCGTCCCAGATCGGGAGCCGACGCGTGCGTACCGCCCCACGGGGCACCGAGCTTCCGCCAGTAGGGACTGTTCCAGTCCCACTCCTTCGCCGAGGGATCGCCCGCGCCCGATTCCGGAGCGGCGTGCTCGGTCTGGGCAGCGATCATGTCGGTCAACTGGAAGCGTCCCAGACCCTGGGCGGAATGTTGCATCTTCAGCGGGTCAAAGACCGACCGCTGCACGAAGTCGAGCAGGCCCACCCCGCTGATCTGCTCCGCCAGCGCGGTGGCGAGCAGAATGCCCATGCTCGAATACTCGTACCGCGTCCCCGGAGCAAAGTGCAACGGCGTCCGCACCACCTGGGCGATGAACTCCTTCAGCCCGGCGTGATTCTTCCGCAGCGTGTTGTTCTCCGGGAGCTGATCGGGCAGCCCCGAGACGTGGGTCAGCAGATGTCCGAGCGTGACGAGTTCACGGCCTTCGCCAACAAATTGCGGGTAGAACTTCGAGACGCGATCGTCGAGCTGAAACTCGCCCCGATCGAACAGCGTCATCAGCGCGGTGACACAGATCGGCTTCGAGATCGAACCGAGCAGAAACATCGCATCGGCCGACTTCGCGAGGCCAAAGTGCCGCGAATACGTCGACATCCCCTGTTGCACATGCAGCACCGCTGCGGCAGTCTGTCCCTGTTGCACCGAGCGGGCGAGGATGTCGGCAGCTTGATCGAGTTCCGCCTGGCGCAAAGCGGCCCACAAGGAACGACCCAAGGTCGCTGCCAAACCACATTGAAGGAAGAGTCTGCGTTTCATAGGCGATAGTTTATCCGTTGGAGATCACCGGAGCGAGCGCCAGAGGCGATGACGTGATCAACCGCGCGTACTGTTGATCCGCTCATCACGCGGAGCGTGATGGCGACTTTGTGTCTGCAGGTTGAAAATACCCCGCGGGGAGTTGGCATTGGCGCGGGGGAAGGCCCTCTTTACAGTCCCCGCGGTAGGAACTGCGGTCTACAGAGCGAGGCGAACGGGGCGGATGACGGATCACGAGACGAGTGGATCGGGACGGATTGAGTCGACCGCCGCTGGCTGGTGGCGGGTGACGCTCGCGCTCTGCGGGCTGGCAGGGTTGGCGTTGCTGGTCGATTTGCCGCTGGCGCGGATGTGTGCGGCTCGTCCGTATCCGAAGTTCATCGGCGAGGTGCTCGATAACGCCGAGCCGTTCGGGCATGCGGTCGGTGTGCTGTTGATCGCGGGAACGATGTTCGTTCTGGATCCCGGTGGTGGCAAGATTCTGCGTGTGCTCGGCTCCGCGCTCGCAGGGGGCATGGGTGCGAATGTCGTGAAGATGCTGATTTCCCGGAAACGACCGCAGTCGCTGGAGTTGATCCCGGCCGAGATCAGCGAGACCTTTCTGGGAGTCCTGCGGTTTGGGGCCGGGGGATCAAATCATCAGAGTTTCCCGTCTGGTCACACGGCGACCGCAGTCGCGACCGCGGTCGCGCTCGCGTCCATCTATCCGCGCGGACGGACGTGGTTCCTCTTTCTCGCCGGTCTGGTTGCGGCCCAGCGAATGCACACATCGGCGCACTACCTCAGTGATGTGCTGGCCGGCGCGGCGATTGGCTGGACGCTGGGTCAGATCATCAATCGTGGGAATAGGGAATAGCGAGTAGGGGAGAGTTTCAGGGCGATCTGCACGACTCCCCTGACCCTATTCCCGATTCGCCAATCCCTCTTCACTATCACTCCGGTTGATGCCGACTGCGGGCGATTTTGACGGCCTCGCGGATCAGTTTCTTCAGCGCGGGAAGGTGCACGTCGCTGAGGCGATTGATGTAGAGACAACCTTTACCGCAGGTGTACTTGCCCAGTGCGGAGAGATCGTGCTCCGCTTCAAGGGCACAGGAAAGATACAGCGACAGGCTCCCCTTGCGCGGCGCGAAGCCGACCAGCATTGTGTCGCCTGAGCGGCCGCTGGCGTAGACGTAATGAAACGAGCCGAAGCCGACAATCGACGGGCCCCACATCACCGGCGGGGCCTTCGTCGCGGTCTGCATCAACTCGACCAGCACGCGACAATCGGCCTGCTGTTGCGGATCGGTCAGATGCTCGAGGAACGCGTCGACTGAGACCTGCGTTGCCGTCGTTTTTCGTCGTTGTCTAAGAGGAAGACGGTGGGCACAGCCCACCCTACAACTCAATAGCATCCTACTGTGCAGGGACCGCGCCCGCTTTGGCCCGTTGAATGGTGAAGTCGACCAGTTCCTGACAGCGAAAGAAGCCGGGCCAGAAGTTGTGTCCCTGTCCGGCAATGACGTTGACGGTGATGACATCGGCAGCGTCGGCTGCTTTGTAGGCCTCCTGCAGGGTCGCGGAGTTTTCTTTGAGGGGGACGACCGTGTCGACATCGCCGTGGATGATGTAGACCGGAATGCGGGCTTTCGCGAGAACTGATGCCCGCGCGATGGGGTTGTGCTTGTCGAGCGCCGCGGTCAGTTCATCAACCGTCAGACCATACGCCGGGGCTGCCTTTGCGACTCCGGGATACGTTCGCAGGTCATACACGGGATAGATTCCCGCGATCCCAGCGACCTTGTCGGGATGGGCGATCGCCCAACTGCTAACCCACAGCCCGCCGCGACTGCGTCCCAAAAGACACGGCTTGGCGGCGAATCCACGGTGCTTGGTCAATTCCTCGTAGAGGGCTGTGCACGCCGCTTGACCCGTGGGACTGCCATACGCTTCACCGACATCGATCCCCGCCACCGCGACTCCCGCGGCGAGGAACTGTTCGTGCATCCATTTTTCATGGCTGTCGGGATAGCCCGCTAAGGTGGGGGCATACATCACCCACGGTTGTGGCGTTTTTCGCAGCGACTCTTCCGGCCAGAATATGAACGCCGTCCGTTCGCCGACCTTGAACGCTTCGCCCGGCAGGATGAGATTCTTGAGTGGTTCCGCCGCCGACAGTGGGATCGTGCAACCGACGAGTAACAACCAGGCACAGCTTCGGAGCATCGCAACGGCCTTTCCGTTGTGGTGTGAATTGCGCGTCCCGGAACCCGTTCATCACGCTCTGAGCGTGATGGCCACAAATGAGTTGCGTCCGGCTCTGGATGATGAGGACGTACGCACGGATCGCGACTATTTCGGCAGTTCGGGCTTGGCGATCAGCGGGTAGCTGGCACTGGCCAGTCCTTCCTTCATGAAGGTCACGAGGTCGGCGATTTCTTCCGGGCTGAGCTTCAGCGGGTAGATTTCTTCGTCCTGGTTCGGGTTGCCGTTCCCCCCCTTGTTGTAGTGGACCACGACCTCTTCCAGCGTGGCCAGCTTGCCGTTGTGCATGTACGGGCCGGATTTGGCGATGTCCCGCAGCGTCGGGGTCTTCATCGCCCCCTTGTCGCCCGGCAGGTTGCTGATCGCCTGCCGGCCGACATCGGGTGAATCGAGGCCGATATTGTGGAACGCACTGTCGGTGAAGCTGGCCCCTGAGTGACAGGCACTGCAGTTCGCCTTGCCGAAGAAGAGCTTCATGCCGCGTTGAGCTCCTTCGGACAGGGCGGTCTTGTCACCCGCTTTGAACTTGTCGTAGGGGGCATCGCCCGAGAGGACGGTCCGCTCGAAAGCTGCGATCGCGAGGGCAATCCCCTCCGGTGTCACGTCGGTCTTGAAGACCTTCTGGAACTGGTCTTTGTAGCCTTGGATCCCGTTCAACTTGGCGGTGACCGCGTCGAGGGTCATGTTCATTTCGATCGGGTTCTGGATCGGACCGAGAGCCTGATCTTCCAGCGACTTCGCCCGGCCGTCCCAGAACTGCAGCTTGTAGTAAGCCGAGTTGATGACCGTCGGCGAATTGCGGCCCCCCTTCTGGCCACCGACCCCGGTCGCGACATCGGCCCCGTTGCTCCAGCCCTTCTCCGGATCATGGCACGACGCACACGAAATGGTGTTATCGACCGACAGCCGCGGATCGAAGTAGAGCTGTTTGCCGAGTTCAATCTTCTCGGCCGTCGGCGGATTGTTCGCGGGGTGCGCCACCGGAGGCAACCCCGCAGGTTCAGCAGCCGAAGCCACCAGGGCGACCGTCAGACCAAGACTCGAACCAAGACCGAGCATCCAGCGTTGCATGGGGGACCCTCATCGAAGTCGTCATACGAACGCATCCGGCGCGCCCGCTCCCGCAATTGTAAGCACCATCACTCATTTCGGCGACTGTCGACCCCGGTTCCGCTCGGGAAGCTCTTGTTGAGAGCAGAGTTTGCCGACCGGGTGGCAGGGGCGCTCCGCGTAAGCGGAATCCCCCGAGGATGGCGTTCACGGATCGGCTGACACCCCGACGGACCACTCCGGCGGCAGTTGGTTCAACTCCAGGAGACCCGTTCCGTTGGTGGACCACTGGGCCGAGGACCACGTCCAATCGATCGCACGGTCGACCAACCCCTTACGGACGGGGTTCATATGAATGGACTCGATCATCTTCTCCAGAGTGGCTGGCTGCGTAACGTTTCAGTCATCACCGCCGCCCCGCTGCCAGTATTGGAATTCGGTTTTCTGTCCACGCTGAGTCCGCAGCTTTGGTAACCACTCTTGGGCATATGACTGGGTGGCACTGCATAGCGGATTGACGCCGAACTGGAGTGCCACAGCTTTGTCCACGAAGCAGTGTCTTCGAACGCTTCCCGCAGCGATTGAAGACACTACTCTTCCGAAGACTCCAGAGCAGTAGCACGTCACCGTCAAGATCGTGGATCAAACCATGCTACCCCGCCCATCCCTCGTTGCACGACTTTCAGTATTGGGTGCGCTACACCGGGGGCTTCCGCTAACGCGGAGCGCCCCCGCCACCCCGTCGCCAGCCCGCCGGGTGGCGGGGGCGAGGAACGGATAGCCACGCTAGCAACCGCACGTCAACTCATGCGCATGTCCCGGCTCGTTGTGCGACTTTCTGTGTGGTGTGCGATGGACCGTCCTCATGGTAGGCGACCGCACCGGGGGCTTCCGCTAACGCGGAGCGCCCCCGCCACCCTGCCGTGGATCAAACGATGCCACCCCGCCGTCACCCCGCCGCCCGAACCGGTTGGGCACCCCGATGTTATTTATGTAAGAGATATTGCTCGCGAATAGACGCTAAAGGCACTCCGTTATCTAGGCGCCATGCGGTCCAACCGTTCACAGTTTTACGATCGCTGCCAGCATCTTGAATTCCGTAGACTGCAGCAAAACTAGGACTTGAGAATTGCTTCCCAAGCAGTTCTATCGAACCATCTTCGCAGATTGTAGCCTGATAAGTTCTCTGTTCTCCATTTCGCGGTTTATAAGGCATGTGAAGAGATTGCCCAACATGCAACAATTCGGCGTCGATCAAATTAGCAACCGTCACATCGTAGCGAGCAAGTTCAGTTCTAGATTCCTCTTCACTCTGAGCGGTATCTACGATTGGACCGAACTCTTCTGGAATCTCGTACATAATGACTTCAGGCCGACCGAACTCAATGTATTTCCGCACAATCCAGAGCTTAACGGGAATCCTTAGTGTCGCCGCCCATTCTCTCAAGTCGTCTTTAACGGCGTCGATTGGCATGGCTACAATTGGTTCTTTCGCGAGTATTTCCGCAAGAACGCGCCGGATGTCTATCGCATGAATTCCTTCATCTGCGAAACGATCCTGAAGGTCGGGGTCATTTCGTACGCGGTCCGCCGCAATGTCGACAAGCGTTTGCTTGGAAACCGGATTTGATGCCGCAATTATTTGCTTGGCAACCTGGGGCGCGATATGGCTCCAAACGCTGTGCCTGCTGATTTCGGCCTCTACAATGTACCAAACGCGTCTAGAGCCAGTTTCATAACGGGGAAAGCCTGTGTAACAGTCGGTGAACGCAGGCGAGGATGACGAAGGCGAGGAAGTGGTTGGGGTTGCGGTCGTAGCGGGTGACGAGGCGTCGATAATTCCCCAGCCAGGCGAACGTCC
>JBGATC010000038.1:0-64812 GCA_044229335.1 Planctomycetaceae bacterium
AAGCGTTGGTGTTCGGGGACCGAAACGCCGTCTGTTTCCCTTCCGCCCCCGCCGCGTCGAAGATCGCATCAAACGCTTTCAACAATTCCGCCGCAGCACGTGAATCAGACGAATCGGCCATGTCAGTGTCACCCCATTCGGACATTCGATCTTCCGAATATGTAATCCCCGCGAATGATCGTGTCAACGCCGGAGCAAGATGTCCTGATCGACGATTACCGCGAAAGCATGGACAAAAAGGTCACGCCGCCCTCAAAGCATAGTGCTTGAGCCGTCCTCCCAGTCGCTCGCGGCAGACGATCCGCAGCTTGGTCTCGTCGGTGTCGCTGCCCGGGGTTTCCGCCGTCTGGCGATTCACCGGAGGCTCGTTCCCCAACGACTGGTGCGGCCTTTCCTCGTGATAATGTTCGACGGTTTCCGACACCAAGCAGTCAACGTGTGGCATGCCGATCGCAAGCACGTTGGCCACTGAATTCGTGGCCTTGATCAATCTTCCCCCAGATTGGTTGCTCTGGGAGACGCACCCAGTCGCCTATCGCCACTCCACGGGAACCCATCTGAGATCCCAGGAGGCATTCGAGACGAGTGCCTGCGTGGGAGGCATGAGGAACGATGCCAGGAGCGTGACGACTTCTGCAAAGGGCGGCGGGGATTCGATCAGCTTCCCCTTGCGGAGAAAGGCATTCCACTGGGTGGCCTTCTGGCGATCGCCACTGAACTCTGTGGTCAGCGCCAGCGGGGTAGTCGTCGGTAGCGCCGTCTGTCGGCGTTGGAATGTTGCCCGGATCGCCGTACTCAATCCGTTCCCGTCAAAATCAAACTGACGAGCCAGTGTCCAGACATCATAAAAGTCCTTCATTCGGCTGTTTGCCATCCCCAATTGGACCATGGCCTGGAACTTCTCCGCGACCACCGTCTCGCGCGGATAGGCGTTCAGTTGAGGCGCAGGGAATTCGAGCAGCGTCGGATATGTCACGACCAGCGGCCCCGGCGTGATGGCATCCCCAAAGCCGATGTCGATTTGTAGCGGCAGGCGAGCGTTGCCGAGACGTGCCTCGATCCGCAATCGAATCCCCTGGTACTCATCCTCTTCCTTGATCTGTTCGGCTTGAATGGCGTCGGTCAGGAACATGAGGCCGTCGTCGGCGACAGAGAGGGAACAGACATTCTGAAACAACTGCCGCAAGCGGTCGGTCGACGGCTCGCCCTTTCCGAGCAAATCAAGATCGCGGGTGGAGCGATGGGGCTGCCCCGTCCAGAGCTGAAACAACGCCGCTCCCTTGAGAACGAACTCGCTGGCGTGCGGTGACTGTGCAAGTCGGTAGAGCAGGCGTTCGAGTCCGTATCGTGTCAGGACGATTTGGAAGTCCTCGCCGCGCTCGCGGGAGAGATTCATCAGTCGTTGGCGTACGGATGCCGCCAGGTCGCGTGGCTGTCTGGTGGTCACGCCGTCGCCTCCAGATAGGGACGCATGACGTTTGTCATCCGGCAGACTTTGGCGGCCTGCCAGAGTTCGTCGAAAGTCGCTTTGCGCTGCTTCAGGCAATCACGCAGGGCTTCGATCGCGACGTCGATGCCGATTTTGTTGCGATACTTGAAGCAGTCAGCCACGGTCTTGGCGGGCGCGTAGACGCGAACGGTGACCCCTTCGACAACGTGCTCTTGAACCCCGGACTTTAGGGCAATCCCGGAAAAGCGGACGATCCGCAGGGAGGGGGAGTCGGTTCGTGGCAGGCGGGCCTTCTCGTCGATCGCCATCCAAACTTCGAACGGAGCCTGTGTTGTCAGTCCGTGAAACTGGAGTGCCGAAAGCAGGCAGATGATCCCGCGCGGGACACGACGACAGGCTTCGACCAGCGAGCGTTGCTCACCGGGATCATCGTTCTGAAGCGTGTACAGCCCGCGACTCGGTCGATCGAGGACACCCTCGGCGTGAAGTTTATTGAGATAGGTGCGTGAGATCCCGACAGCCTCCACGTCCTGGGGGCGCAGGACGCGAGTCTTTTCTATGAGGTGCAGAATCTGGTCGCGTTTGGTGCCGGGCATCGGGTTGCACAATGTCGGGGGAAATGAACAAATCCCGACACAATGTAACTCGGGGCGAATGATCGGACAAGATCGATCTTCACTTCAGCGCAGGACGACTGGCAGTTACCGGTGTATACCGGAAAAGGCCGGTTGCAGCGACCCAGGCTCGCTCGCCGCCGCTGAACCGGAGCGTGCCTTGGCCGCCACCTTCCTGAGAGTCAGTGATCCAGGACTTCCTGCTGCAACGTCTCGATGCACCATCGGTAGTTCGATTCGTCGAAGCGATCGGTTGCCCACTTGGCCGCGAGAAGATCAGTTACTCGCAGCTCCGATCAACGCAAGAATCGCGCGCCGGATCGGTTCTGCCAGTGAGTGCCAAGCGTTGATGACCCGTGACAAATCCTGATCATCATCGGCAGCCAGAAACTGGCCTTCGACAGAGGACGTTTTTTGACCGTTCGACGACCGTGGGCCAGTGGGGGGGCCAATGACTTGGGAAATGCCTGTTTTCCCAGTAGAATCTTGCATGTTGCGAGAGATTTCTAATCCGCCGGTCGGGGGTTCGAATCCCTCCGGGCGTACTTCTTTATTTCTTCGAACTTCGAGCGACACGGCGGTTAGCTCTCGGGGCGGAAATGGCGATGTTCTGGGGTGGCGAGTTATCCGCACGGTGCGGAACAACTTGCGATGACCTCGCGGAACGAGACGCTCTCTGGTGCGACGCGCGGAGAGCGGCGGTTGGAAGGGTTGGGTCCGTCTGTCCGGGATTTGGCCCGCGAACTCTCGCGCTCTCGGATTAGGAACCCCTTGCTTGTTAGCAACCCCGTCCGGTTCGGAACCCAAAGGGGACTCATTTCGAACCGTCGGTGGACGGAAGCCGTTCGTCGCGCAGCGTGGCCCACAGGCGGCGTTGCTTGCGCCAGTCGAGCACGGCGGCGATCCGGCGGACATCGGTCTCTTTGATCGCGTCACGGCCCTGGGTTGTACGCGGCAGGAATAGAATGGCTTCCTGGATGTCCGGCGCGAGGGCCAGCAGCGACAGGATCTGCGTGGTGCGGGCGGTGGTGACCTGGCCGAACCGGGCGAGTTCCGATTGATCGGTGAGATCGCCGTTCTGAATCAGTTCACCACAATGGATCGCCAGCGCCATGAGTCGAGAAATGCGGGGCACCTTGCCACACGGCTGGTTCGGTGCCGTGCCGTTTTGCAGTTGCTTCTGCCCGCGCTCGCGGCGGGTGATGTGAAACTCGCGGGTGACGGTCAGGTTCGGATTCATGCGGACTCCTGCAGTTCGTGGGTGAGCGATCGAATGCCACACGGGCGAAACGTCAGCGAGACCTGGCCCCGTTCGCCATCGTAGTCCACGCGTTCAATGAGCAGTTCGAGGATGCGGGCTTGTTCGCGGGGACCGAGCGACTGCCAGAGCTGGTCGAAGTCCGCGAGTGATCGGGCAACTTCGGCGTCCGAAATCGTGTTCTGATCCAGTCGTACCACCTCACTGTCGATCTCGGACAGACGCCGTTCGGCAACGCGGAGGCGTTCCTGGACGGTGGCGAGCACGGAGACGCGTTCGACGGGGTCCGCCAACGTCGAGGCGGCCTGCAGAAGGTCTTGGTCGCTGCGAACTTGCCGCTGGAGGAGCGTCTGCTCGGCGGTCTGTGTCCGTCGCGAGGCTTCGATCTGTTGATGGACCTGCTGCAGCGTCTCGCGAATCAGGGCTGGGTCGCGACCAATGCCGCGAATCTGGTCCACGACGAACCGTTCAATTTCCCCCGCCGGGATCGACGGGGCGGGACATTCTGACCACCCTCGCTGTTGTGCCGTGCCACAAACGTAATACCGATACCGCTTGTTCCCCTTCGCCGTGTAGGTGTGGGACATCGCACAGCGGCAGGCCCGGCAACGAATCAGCCCCTTGAGCAGCGCCCCATACTTGTTCCGTACGGCACGACCGCCGGTGTGGCCGTTGCGTTGCAACAACGACTGCACGCGCTGAAACAAGTCCGGCGGCACGATTCCCGTGTGCTCGCCTTTGTGAACTTCGTCCTTGTACCGAATCTGGCCGAGGTACGTGACGTTCGTGAGCAGGGCGTGCAGACTGTTCTTGGTGAAGAGGCGTCCGCCACGCCGGTCTCCCTTCTTGGTCGTCCAGCGCTTCGTGGTCCACCCGCGACGGTTCAGTTCCGTCACGGTGGGCAGCAGCGACTGATACTCCAGGTACAGTTCGAAGATCTGTCGCACCTGCGCGGCTTCGGCTTCATCGACGATGAGCTTGGTGTTCTCGACCGTGTACCCGAGCAGCGGCATTCCGCCCGACCATTTTCCCTTGCGACGGGAAGCGGCGATCTTGTCCCGGACACGCTCGCTGATCATCTCCCGTTCGAACTGGGCGAACGACAGCAGCACGTTCAACACCAGCCGGCCCATCGAACTGGCCGTGTTGAACTGCTGTGTCACCGACACGAACGAGACGCCGTGCTGCTCGAAGACTTCCATCATCCGGGCGAAGTCGAGCAGCGAGCGACTGAGGCGGTCGACCTTGTAGACGACCACGCAGTCGATTTTCCCCGCCTCGATATCGGCGAGCAGGCGCTTCAGCGCCGGGCGATCCATGTTGCCGCCGGTAAAACCGCCGTCGTCGTAATGCTGGGGAATCAGTTCCCAACCTTCATGCCGCTGGCTGGCGATGAACGCCTCTCCCGATTCCCGCTGGGCATCAAGCGAATTGAACTCCTGTTCGAGTCCTTCCTCGGTGCTCTTGCGGGTGTAGATCGCACACCGCACACGAGGCTCGGATGGTTTCGGTAGATTTCGTTTGGCCATCAATGGTCTCCGGACTGCTGGAGGTTGAAGAATTTGAATCCATTCCAGTGCGATCCGGTGATCTGCTTGGCGACGGCGCTGAGCGACCGGTAGACCTCTCCCTCGAACTCAAAGCCATTCGCCAGCACATGGACTTGAACCATGCGGCCCTTGTAGGTGCGGGTGATCAGCGTGCCAGGCAACGGTGTTCGCGATCCAACTTCGATCCGGCACGCGACCGTTTTCGTCGTCGCTGCGGTCTCCGTGACCGGCTGGTGATCCTTTGGCGCTGTGACTCGCAGATCACTTCGCTGGGCGAGTTCCTTGGCGCGTTCACGGGCTCGATCACTCAGACCACCCTGGTCGACGGACTGCATCCGCCAGAGAATTCGCTTGATCAGCCATTTTCGATTCCGAGCGGCGGTGGTCTCGGCGAACAGTTCGGCATACCGCTCCCGCAGCGCGCCGACGCTCATCCGTTCCAGCGACGCCAGTTCCTTTCCGACATTCAACGTCATGTGCATCTCCCGTGTGTGAGGTCTCGGTGGACTAACTCGCGTGGACACTGAGCCTCGTTTGGCCAGCAACCTCAAGGCCCCGGCGCGAGAGTTCTGACCGGTTTACGAAACTCGCGGGACGCGGAAGCGGATGAGCAATCTCTGGGTGCGTGGGTGATGCAATCGGTACTGGGCGGACTGCCAAACACCGCCACACACCACATGCCAGAATCGCTGCGATCTCACGACGGCGCTCAGCCGCTGAGGCGTCCAAGGGTTCTGTCTCAACTCGCATGGCATGACTCCGAGAATGGGGAAACGGGACGCGAACCAGCGCCAGTGCTGACTCACGGAAACCTGCTGAATTCCTCTGTTTTCGGCTCGGAACGGAGTGGATGACGTTCCGAAGTCGAGGTAACTGATGTCGTGTCGCATCGACGATGCGAACCACGAACGAACGACGAGAGGAACAACGATGAACGCCCGCCAGACGACTGCGAAGCACGCCGAAACGATGCTCCAGGTACTCACCCGGATGCAGGCTGCCGCCGACACGATTCCCAACCAGGAACGAATCGACTGGGGTCACGCCGAACAGATGAAGGACGCACTTCGTTACACGGTCTACGCAGCGTTCGCGATGGGCGTGGTCAGCGAGAAGGAAGCCCGCGACCTCGGGTTCCCGGTGTAAGGCCAACCATGCGACGCCCCCTGAACCAACTGCCGCCGGGGACGCGGTTCCGGCAACCGGAACTCGACATCACTGGCACGCTGCTGATGGTCAACGAATGCCGGGCACGAGTCCGGATCGACCAGCCGCAGCAACTGGTCGAGTTCACCGGCCCGGACGGCTCGACGAGAACTTTCCGGGCCTCACGCAATCACGAGACTTCCTGGGCCCCGACCGTGTTGGTCGAGGCCCTTTCCTTTGAACCCCTGATCAAAGGGACACGACGATGGCAACCAAGAAGACCACGAAGAAGGCTCCTGCCAAGAAGACCACCAAGACCTCCGCGAACGCGGCGACCAAGACGACGGCGCGAACCGCGAAGTCGGATGGCAAGCTCAGCCAACTCGACGCGGCGGTCAAGGTGCTCAGCGAAGCCGGAACGCCGATGACGACCAAGGCGATGATCGACGCGATGGCGGCGAAGGGGTATTGGACCAGCCCCGGCGGCGCGACCCCTTGGGCCACGCTCTACTCCGCACTGATCCGCGAGATCGCCAACAAAGGAATCGACGCCCGGTTCACCAAGACCGAACGCGGGCACTTCGCGCTAGCTGCCAAGTAAAGGGGATCACACCATGATGAACGCCGAACACAAGATTGCCGACGCCCTCCGCGTGGTCGCCCTGCGGTTAGAGAACGCCCTCGAAGAAGGCCGTCGCTCCACCCGCATCGATGCCAACGACCTCCTCGAAACGCTGCTGGCGGTCGCCGACCAACTTGATCCGCCGATTTCCGAAGCGCCGGAACCGGAATCACCGTAGGTCCGTTCCCACGCTCGGTGACGCCCCACGTTTGCGACGTGCGGGCGTTTTCTTGTTGGTGATCAAGAACCTCAACCCATCGCCCCTCGTCGCCACGTGTGCTGACGTGGGCGGCAACAGGGCCAACAGTAGGATTGCTCGCCGGTCGGAGGGGGGCACAACGCCCAGGGTTCGACGGTTCCTTCCGTGGCATAAGGGTTTACGATGCCAGGGGAATCCGTCGCGGTTAGGACCACACTTTGTTTCGTTGGTCCGGAATTTTGGCGGCGACTTTGTAAGCCACAACACAACAAGCAGTTGCGGCGAATCTTCTGTATCAACGGCGAGAAATTTCTGTACAGAATTTCGGTCGGTCGCGTGATTGGCCCGGCAACGCACGGCAATCCGAGACCGGTGCAACCGGCCGCCGACATGTCCCCGGCTCAGCCGTTCACGGCGGGCCAATCGTGCCCATTCCGCTGGCGTGGAAACAGCGCGCTCACGCGCGGCGGACACTCAGGGAACGCGGGTGTCCGAGCACCCGCGCTACCTGGGGGTATGGGGGGTGTGAGCGCACAGACAGTTTCCACCCCCGAAAACGCCCTCAACTCGCGTCATGCCAACGACTTCGACACTGGAAACAAAGTGGAAACCCCGGTTTCCACCGTTGGCGAAGGCTCGCACACAGTTTCCAGGGGAACGGGACGACAGTTTCCACCTGAGTTTCCACTCGGATCGAGTTGCCGACGGACCCGCTGGACCAGCGTGTGTGACACCTCCAATCGCCGCGCGGCTTCCCGATTGGAAAGATCCGGCTCTGCCATCAACAGGGCGGCAATCTGATCCTGCCGACTGGGCGATGCCGGAAAGGGTGTCGTTGCATACTCGGCAGGCTGATTCGCCGCCTCCCGGTGCTGATGGATCAACTCCTTACGCACAGCTGCCCGCAGCAGCTTGCGAGCCTGCCTCTCCGAGATCCCCGCGTCCTCCGCGGCGTCGAGAATGTCCTCAGCCGATTGGGGCGTTTCCGTCACGAAAGTCTCAACGAAAAACTCTGCAGTCCATTTTGCCGCCGGTTTCTCCTTCGCCTCCACCGCTTTCTTTGAGCGTGCTCCGAACGGTTCTGGGCGCAACTGCTCGGGGTCAAGTTCTGGGTCGGGAGTCCATACCGGGAAGGTCCACCTCAAAACCCGAGGCTCCACCGGTGGCCAAGAACGCACCGCCGCTTCCAGCACCGCGCAGTTCGGCTCGGCATGCGGCCGCAAGATCAAATGCGAGTCCGTCGCCCGGCTGATGCTGCCGGCACCGCTGCCGACGTCGGTCACTCCTTTACCGCTCTGGTTCCCCTTGGATGTGTGATGCACCAGGATAAACGCTGCGCCGAGTTGATCGGCGTAGGCATCGATCAGGTTGTACAGCCGACACATGGCCGCGTTGTCGTTCTCATCCGTCTCAGGGGGAAGCATCCGGTACAGGCTGTCGATGATCACGACCGGAAATTGTCCCTTCGGAAACCGGGCGAACCAGGAGGTCAGAGCGGGGAGGTCCAACAGCCGACCGCGAAGCGACTCGACATGAATCTGACTGGCGAACTCCGGCTCGGCGATCCCCCGTGCATCCGCCACCTTGGCCATCCGAAACGCGATCGTTTCCTTGTGCAGTTCATTGTCGATCAGCAGGACTTTCCCCGGAACGGTGGCGAACGTGTCGAACAACGGTTGCCCCGTGGCGAACATCAGTGCCAGGTCGGCCGCCAGCCAGGATTTGCCGGTCTTCGGACTGGCAATCAGGTTCATTGTCTCCCCCTGGCGGAGGAGTCCCTGAATCACCGGGAGACGGAGGCTTGGGCATTCCAGCAACAGGTCGCCAATCGTCGGTGGCTCCGGCGGAGGAGGGTTGGACGACGGATTTTCGCGCGGGCAGACCTGCTCGGCATCCCGCAGCCGCTGGAGGATTTCCGCGTCCGACCACTGGCGGGGAAACGGCTGCTTACGCTCATATTCCCGCAGACACGAGAGAGCCTCGCGGTCATCCAATCCATGTTCGATGGCTCGGCAGCAGGCGGCGTACAGCCGATGCGAGCCATCGGTGCGGTCGACGAGTTGCATCCGCTGCATCGTGACCAGACAGCGCTGCTGCTGATCAGAGAGTTCACTCCGTGACATCTCGCCTGACGACCCGCTCAGGATGTCACGGGGTTGAGCGGGAGGATGAAGAGATCCCCAGAGTTGCCGACACAGATCGTCCAGCTCGGTCTGCCGATCGGCGATCTCGGGGTTGGTTCCCGCGAACCGCTGGCCGGTGATGGCAAACAGGCGTCGCTGATCGTAGATCTCGATCGTCCCCCCTCCGCTCCAGGCGGCCTTGCAACGGGCATAGGCGGGCTTCTTGCCGCGAACAATCAGTTTCAGGCCGCGACCCGACGGGGAGATTTCGCAGTACGAATCCAGCGTCTCCAGTAAATCGGCTCCCCAGAGCAACTGGCCGTCCTCGTCGAGGCAATCATCGAGATCGAATCCGCAAAACGGATTGTTAAGCCCGGTTGAAAATGGCGGCGTTTTCCGGGGGAAAATGGCGGCGCGGGGTTTGTGGGGATGGAAGGGATGGGCTCCGGGTGGGCCTGGGGATGAGATCGGCTGGGTCGGGGATCGGGCTTGAGGTCGACGCTGGGGCGTGGTCCCCAATCAGCCGGGTTTGCAGCGGCGTTTGGCGTCCTGGAGGCGATAGCTTTCGCCTTTGGTCTCCAGGATGTGGCAGCGGTGCGTGAGCCGATCGAGCGCGGCCCCGGTGAGGCGTTCGCTGCCGAGGACTTCGGTCCAGTTTTCGAACGGCAGGTTCGTGGTCACGATCAGGCTGTTCCGCTCATACGCGGTGGCAATGACGTCGAACAGCAGTTCGGCTCCGGCCTTGCTGGCGGGAACGTAGCCGAGTTCGTCGAGGACCAGCAGGTCGAGCTTGCTCAGCGCTTGTCGATACCGGAGCAACTGGCGTTCTTCCTTCGCTTCGAGCAGTTGGGTGATGAGTTCGGTGACACGGAAGAACCGCACGCGTTTGCCTTGAGCACACGCCGCCATGCCGAGGGCTGTCGCGAGATGCGACTTGCCGGTGCCCGACGGGCCGACGAGTAACACATTCTCGCGCTGGTCGAGGTCGTCACCCTGGATGAGCTGCAACACGAGCGGCTTGTTGAGGCTGGGCCGGGCGGTGAAGTCGAACTCATCGAGCAACTTTGCGGCGGGGAAGCGGGCGGCTTTGAGTCGCCTCTCCGCCGCCTTGCGTTCCCGTTCGATCAGCTCCAGTTCGCTGAGCTGCAACAGGTACGCCAGATGATCGGCGTTGTCGGCGGCACAGCGTTGGGCGATCTTCTCGCACTCATGGTGCATCGTCGGCAGCTTCAGGGTCTTGAGATGATGCTTGAGCAGCACCGTGCTTTTGGTGTCGGTCTTGATCATGGCGTCACCTCGGTCTGCGAAGCGGTGTCACTCAGGAGCGTCTGATACGACGAGACGTCGGTCGTCTCGACCCGCCATGGGCCAGATGCGGTCGCCCATCGAGGGGGAACAGTTCCACGGGGCGATCGGCTCGATGTTCCACGATCGTGCGGATGCTGGCGGCATCGATCACATCGATGTCCAACGCGTACTCCACCGCGGCCGTCAGCGGGGGCAGGGGGAACTTTTCCAGCAGCCGCAGCACGCGGATATAGGACCGCGTGCCGTGCCGGGGATCGTGGGCTTCGAGCCGGCGACGCAGTAAGGCCCAGCATGCGGGCAATTCCCAGTGCTCCAGCGGCTTCGCGAAGTCAAACCCGCCCGGCTTCCGTTCCAGCAGCGCCAGATAATGAATCGGCTCGAAGAACGTCCGCTCGCGCTCCCAACAGCGTGAGTGCTTCGCCACCAGTCGATCATCGAACACCAGCCGGACATCGGACACGGTCGCCACGACGGTCACTCGCCGATGGGCATACTGCACCGGCACGGAATAGTCGTTGTCATCGAATCGAATGAGCGACTGCGAATCGGCCGTGCGCTGCTCGATACGCCGTGCCTCGAACGCCTGTTTCGGCAGCGGCAGGAAGGCCGCCTGGTCCTCTCTGAGAAGTTCTGCTTTCGTGCCGGTCTTCCCACGCGTGCACTCGGCTCGATCCGCCACGCAGCGTTCTTTCAAGTGATCGTTGAGCCGTTCACAGGAGCCCACCTCGGGGACTGGGACCAGGAAGTTGCGACGGGCGAACCCGATCAGCCGCTCGACATGCCCTTTCTCGTTCGGACGCCGCACCAGACAGAAGTGCTCCTGAAAGAGGTAATGACTCTGCAACCGCAGGAACTCTTTGGTGAGCTTCCGCTCGCGGCCCTTCAGCACTTCAATCACCGCGATCGCCGAGTTGTCATAGCTGATCCGGCGTGGCACTCCACCGAAGAACTCAAACGCTCGTCGATGTCCTTCGAGGAAGGTCTCCGTGCATTCCCGTGGAAAGGCCTGGATGAAAATCGCTCCCGAGTACGGCAGCGTCATCACGAAGAGCGCCACCTTCCGCTCGACACCGCCCTGCCGAATCGTGGCCTCGCCGAAGTCGACCTGCGCCTCGCCCGGCGGATGCACCAGTGGCAGGAACACTTCCTGGTGTGTCTGCCGCCAGGCCCGCACCGCGTCCTCGACCACCGTCTTCCCGCCAGCGTAGCCATACTCCGTCTTCAGCCGCTCGAAGATCCGCTTCGCCGTATGGCGCTGCTTCTTCGGGGCCGTCCGGTCGGCTTCCAGAATCTCGTGGATGATCGGCAACACCGCCGCCAAGACACGCTTCGGCCGAGACTGCCGCTGACGATACCCCGGCGGCTCCGCATGCGCCAGAATCTTCTTCAACGTGTGCCAACCCAGCTGGTACTTCTCGCAGGCAGCACGCTGACTGAGGCCGTGAACCAGCACGTCCTGACGAATCGCTTTCCAGTTCTCCCTGTCACTTCGCACTTCCGGAGCACCTCGGTGAAGTCCATCAAGACGGGGCTGACGCCCCATCTTGACTCTTCACCAATCTGCTCACATGTGCGCTGCCATTTTCACCCGGAAAGCGCCGCCGTTTTCAACCGGGCTTAACAGTCCGCGAGAGTCGGATGAATTCGGCGGGTAATTGTTCTGGGCCTGACAGTAGACCGGTTGACCGTAACAGCGGATTGCGCGTTCGCCTCAGTTGCCGCCGTAATCACTGCGGCCGAACTTCACACCGGGAAAGCTGACGCTGTCTCCCTGCATCTTCTGGTTCACCGCCTTCGGTGCAGACGGACAAAGATAAACCGGCAAGACCGTTTGAGATGCGGCATGATTCTGCGGTTCAAGATAAAAAAGTTCGGATCGTACTGGTTGAAAAGCGGTGCCTGGTCCATGAACGGCAAGAGGGCCGTTCCCCAACTCATGGTGCGGGTTCGTTTCAACGTGGCGTTATTCACCTGGGCAGCCGACGAGAATCCGGCCGCAAAGCCCGCTTTGGGAAACATCCCATGCGTGTCATGATAGCCATGTAGCGCGATGCCCATCTGTTTGAGATTGTTGCGGCACTGCGTCTTGCGGGCGGCTTCACGGACTTGTTGCACCGCCGGCAGCAGCAGGGCGATCAGGATCGCAATGATGGCGATGACCACGAGCAGTTCGATCAGCGTGAAAGCGGGGCGGGGAGAGCGAAAACGCGGCATCTCGGCAGGTCCTTTCCTGCAATGTTCCTTCAGCCGCGGGACGACATGGGCGCGACAGCGCGCGAAAAACTTGTCTTCCAGGGACGCTTAAAAGAATCCTCGCGGAAAAACGAGGAGGGTGTCCGCAGAAAAAAGGGACCACCGTGCGCCGTTTTCCGTGTGATTCTTAAGGCCGAAGCATCACATGGCAATCCCTGGCGGGCCGTATTCTGACTCGCGAATCCTCAGTCACCGAACGCCTTCCCATGAGCTTGCACTCACAGTGGCATGTTGCTCGGTGACCTCCTCGCATACAGCGGCGGTCCCGTGCCGGATTCACACCGGCTTCCTGTCCGTTCCGATGAACGAACGCCCGTCAAGGTGACGCGAGTGTAGACCGCTCAGCGAAAGAACATCAAGCCGCACGCCTCTTTGTATGCAGGCTGACGAACATCGTGGAATTCGAGCCGGATTCTCAAATCGAAGCTGGATGCTCTTGCAATTGTTGTGCAAAACTGTAGTATTGCATAACGATTGCAAATGCGGTCGCGGTGCTGGCCGAGCACAGCGACCGCGGAACCGAGTTTCTGCCAGGGAGAGCTGCCATGCGAATTCGTCGAGGCTTCACGCTGATCGAGTTACTTGTCGTGATCGCGATCATGGCGATCTTGATCGCCCTGTTGTTGCCCACGGTGCAGCAGGCGCGCGAGGCGGCGCGGCGGACGCAGTGCCGGAACAACCTCAAACAGTTGGGACTGGCGCTGCACAACTATGAAAGCACGTTTTCTGTGCTGCCGATGACGTCGGGGTCGACGAGCTATTCGCCGCAGGCCCGACTGTTGCCGTACATGGAACAGGCGAATCTCTACAACGCCATCGATTACACGCAGCCGATGCTCACCGGACCGGTCACGAATCGCGTGCTGAATCCGATCTATGCCAACATCGCCAACCAGGTGGTTCCGTCGTTTCTCTGTCCAAGCGATCCGGGACCGACGGTGTATCAGGTGCCGATGGGGAGCCCGGTGGTGACGTACGGCTTCGGCGCGAACAATTACATGGTCAGCCTGGGCAGCGGCGTCGGGACGTTCTACGACAGTCGTCATCCGACGGATGGTGTCGTTTTCGTGAATTCCAGCGTGCGATTCCGGGATGTGACTGACGGCACATCCAACACGGTTTTCATGAGTGAAGCGATCCGCGGAGACGGGCTGGACATTACCCTGCCCGCGGGGACGTTCGACCAGTTCCCGTATCGCAAAGTGCTGAATATGTCGAGTGGGGCGAGCGGCAGCGGGCCCGGTTACAACGGCACGGGCAGCGGCTGGAGTGGGACACCGATTGCCAATCCGAATCTCGCCACGGTGGCATTGTCGGGGACAAACTGGCGCGGCGGACAAGCGGGGACCGGTCGTGGTGTCGGCTGGATGCGCGGCCTCAATCACGCCGTGACCACCAACGGCTACATTACCCCAAACAGCCGCATCCCCGACGTGTACATGCACGGCGATGGCTATTCCGGCCCACGCAGCTTTCATACCGGCGGCGCTCACGCTCTGTTCGGTGACGGTACCGTTCGCTTCCTCAGCGAAAATATCGACCTGACGGTGCATCGCAATCTGCACAGCCGCAACGGCGGCGAAACCGTCGGCGAAATCTAACGTCGGCGTCTCTGGCTGAGTCTCGAATGTCGTGGGTCGCTTCATATCAAGCGATCCGCCGCGATCGTCTATTCCTCTCCGTCTCCTCGTGGAATGAACTCGACTATGAAACTGGCACGCCTCTTCCGCGCCCTCTGCTGCGTGGGCAGCACCGCCTTACTGATGACCAACGAACTGCCCGCGGCCGACCCACCGCCGCGCGTTCTCACCCGCTTGATCTTTCAGGATGACGATGCCCGGACGTTGAAATGGGCCGATCTGCTGGCGGGGAATCCGCCGCAGTTGGGTCCGATCAGAACCGTGTCCGGGTTCCCGAAGCTCGACACGGAACATCAAAGCCTGGTCCAAATGGAAGCGGCAGCCGGGATGATTCTCGTCGGTGTGCGAGATGATGACGACGGCCAATTTCAAAGCGGCTGGGTTCTCATCGACACCGGCGTAGACGGTGAGGAACATGGCGAACATTCCCACTGGAGTTACCCCCGCTCACCAATGGTGCGGGCCCAGGTGCTCGACAAGCAACAGGGCAACCCCGCACACCTGTATGTCTATGACGGCGTGTTCTATCTGGCGAATGATCAGAAGAATGGTTTCACACGCCTTGATCCCAGCGGCATCAGTGCCAAGGATGATTCCGTAACGATCTGCCAGCGGGCCGCGTTCCATGCCGGCGGGGGCGGACACATCACGCTGGCGGCTGTGGGAAACAGTGTGGCCTACAGTTCGTGGATCGATCGCGAAGGGACCAACAAGGGCCGTGTCGATGTCACGCCGCTCAGCTCCGCGGGAACGACCAAGCCAAGCTACTCCTTCCAACTCCCACTCGGCGGGATTCACGGAGCAGTGGCGAACCAGGGGAAAGTCTTCTTTGCCCCCAGTGATGGCATCTGTTGGGTGAACGCCGACCCGTCGTTAAAGACCGATCCCAAGAAGGTTGCCATTCAACATCTTTCGCTCGGCAAAGATGGTGACCGTCCCCGCCGTACTGGAGCCTTCGCGACCTACGGCAAGCATGTGGCGTTTGTGGCTGGTACTGGTCCGAAAGCTGAAGTCGGCTTCATCGATGCTAGTGCAAACGACATCAAGCTGCATCGATTGACTGTCCCCATGGCGGAAGGGAATCGCCCGTCCGGATTGGAGTTTGTCCAGCCGCGCAAGGGATCGCCGCTGGCGTTCGTGTTTCATGATCACCCCGCGGATGTCGAAGCACCGTACCGGTTGTCGTTACTGGAAGTCGACCCGAATCGCGACGGCGACTGGGCCGATGCCAGGATCGGCACCGAACTCGATGTTGGCAAGGCCCGCGTCGATGGCCACGCCGGACATCACAGCGTGGCGTTTGATGCCGATCGTCGCCGGGCGATCTTCAGCAATCCGGGTGATGGCACACTCACGGTGTTGGATCTCGAATCCCGCAAGATGGTCACGGAATTCCGCGTGAGTGGCGTGCCGTCCAAATTGATCGCTCAGGGCGGTCGGGCCAGTGGTCATTGATCGAGAATGTCCTTGCTTTCTCTTCCTCAAGAAATGAGGTGTGAGCATGAACTCCCGAGGGATTCCCCGTGGTGTATTTGTCTTACTAATGACGCTGTTGCACGGCTGCGGCGGAGCGCGACATGTTGCCGGGGGGACACAAGGCACGCTGCACGCCGGCAGCGTGCTGCTGGGGGACATCCAGGTCACCGTGCATCGCGTTACCAGCACGACATCGGAAGTCGTCGGGATGGGGATCACTCGAACAGACGGCCACTTCGAACTCGTCTTACCGGGAGCGAAGGGACCATTGCATCTCACTCCCGGCGAGTACCGCATCACGGTCGAATCCGTGGGGCCGGTACCGCTACGGTTCACGAAGGACTATGCCTCCGCCGAGAAAACGCCGCTCCATGTGAAGTGGACAGCAGAAAACTCGCAACTTGACCTGGAAGTCCCGCTCCCCATTGCGGCCCGTTGAACCGCGACGCGAAACAATTCTGATCTTGAACACTCACTGAGAATTCAAGGAACACAGTCCATGTCTCGAAGCCAATTTCTGTGTCTGGCGATCATCCTCTCTGGCTTCCCACTTGGGGGACGCGGAGCGGAAAAGGTCGTTTCAACATGGCCCGGTTTTCGTGGAAATGGGGACAGCCACTCCACTGCCTCCCGCTTGCCGGTGACATGGGAACTCCGTGGTCGCCGCGCCGGCAGTTGGACAATTCGGCTGCCAGGCTACGGGCAATCCAGCCCGGTCGTGTGGGGCGATGTCGTATTCGTCACGGCGGTCTCAGGGGATGAGAAAGAACATCTGCATGTCCTCGCGATCGGCTTACAGGATGGCAAAACGCTCTGGAAAAAGGACTTCGCGGCCACACAGCGCATTCCCGACGGCGATGCGGTCAGTCGCGGTGCACCGACACCGGTGGTGGATGCCGATCGGTTGTATGCCGTGTTTGAAAGTGGTGATGCCATCGCGCTCTCCCATGCGGGCGATGTGCTGTGGCAACGCTCGTTCGTGAAGGATTATGGCGAGATCAAAGGCCCGCACGGTTATTCGAGTTCCCCGGTGCTGGCCGGTGACGCACTCGTTTTACAGGTCGCGCATGCCGGTCCGTCGTATCTTCTTGCTCTCGACAAAGCGACCGGACAGAACCGCTGGAAAGTCGAGCATCCGTCGCAGACCGGCTGGAGCACACCCGCCGTGTTTCGAGAGGACGGAATTGTCGGCGTGATTGCCAGTACGGCGGGAAGCGTCCGGGCGTACGACCTCCACGATGGCCGTGAACTCTGGTTTGTCACGGGCGTGCAAGGCAACAGCACGGCGTCTCCCACGGTGGTCGGCAATCAAGTTTTGATCGCCGCCAGTGCCGATCGAGAGGGGGGTGGGAACCGAGGCGGTGCAGGCAGCCCACGCGGTGGTGAAGGTCGTCCGCCCATGCCCGGTGGCGGACGACCGGCTTTGGATCCGGCTCAGGCGGGCAGTCTGATGATCCGTCTCGGTGGCAACGGTGACGTCACTGCATCGCATGTGTCCTGGAAAGCCCCAAAAGTTTCCGCAGGGTATGCCTCTCCGGTCGTTGCCGAGGGGTTGGCGTACTTCGTGAACCGCGTCGGTGGCGTACAGTGTGTCGACATTACGACGGGCGAAGTTCGCTGGCAGCACCGGTTGCCGGGAAGTGCGTGGGCTTCTCCGGTGCTGGTGGATGGCAACGTTTTCTTCTTTTGCAAAGACGGCGCGGTCGTCGTCCTGAAGGCGGGACCGAACCTGGAAGAAGTCGGCGAAAGCACACTGTCAGCGACCGATGTCGTCTACGGTGTCGCCGCAGTGGAAGGAGCGTGGCTCGTCCGCACCGGCCGTGGTCTCATCAAGATCGCCGCGGAATGAAACGTTCGCGCTTACCGATCGGCGTCGATTTCGATCTGCAAGACAATTCGTTGTTGGGGATCGCTGGTCACATCCGCGGTCAACGGTGAGGTGCGGTGGTCGCCGTAGCGGGTGGGGACTTTCATCGGTGGCGGACCATGCGGACTGTGTTTCGCTTTGCCGGGCGTTCCGGCGTAGGGAGAGATCGTTTGCTGCACGATCACACGATGGCGACCGACAACCGCGCCGTCGCCGTCACGGAACGTCGACAGGTGAAACTCGCCTTCGTTGTTCAACGTCCCGCGGGCATTGATGCCCCCTGGCTCGGACTCGAACTCGATGCGACCAACACGCACCGGGGTTCCATCGGTGAAGGCGACGAGTCCTTCCACAGGCACGGTGGGTGGATGCCGGGAATGACAACCGGCAGACACCAGGAAGAGCCCGATGCAAAGTGACCGCAGCAAGGTGAGAGACATCAGAACTCACCCAACGGAATGCCGTCGCTCCTGTGAGCGAGTTGGCCGAGCAATGAGGTGGAGACGGAGTAAGAAATCCCGCGGATACTGCCATCGGCCAGCGCGAAGTGGGCGATGTCGTGATGCCAACTGCCAAAATCGAACGAGGCGATTTCATCGGTGACCGACGGCCGGGTCAGTGGAAAACCTGGGCCGGCAATGCGAGAGAAGGCCGCGAAATGGCTGCCGTCGTAAGCGGGGCCATTAAACGGCGACGCATTGAGTTGCTGGCGAGGAATGTGCAATTCGCCGAAGAGTAGGGTCTGCGAGAGACCGTCCGTGACATCGCGGGTCCCGATCCGATCGACCCAATTGATGGGCAGCCCGGACGTGCAAGCAGGGCGACTTACAATCAATACGCCAGTGCCGTTACCACCCCAATAGAAATCGGTGGATGCCCCGCTCATTCCGGGGGAAGGGTCGCCGAGGTTGGCGGCGTAATCGATAGTGGCTCCGCCGGTGAGTGTGGTCACAGAGGTGCAACCACAGGGGAGATTGAACTGCACCGTCTGATCCGCCGCCACCGCCTGATCAGCTCCGCGACGGCTGGGACACAAGAAGACAGGCACAGCCTGGGCACGAACCGACTGAGGGTGAGTCCCAAAGGGTTGACTCAGTTTCCACTCGGCGAATTGTGGTGTCCGTTCGAGATACGGCAACAATCGGATCGGCCAACTCGGTTCGGTACCGCCACAACTGTATTCGGTCACGTCACCGGGACGCGGCTTCAAACTGGCGGGCGGAAAGACCTGAAAGACATCGTGAAAGTTGTGCGTGGCAAGGGCCAATTGTCGCAGGTGGTTCTTGCACTGTGTGGCCCGCATCGCCTCCCGCGACTGCTGGACCGCGGGCAGTAAGAGCGCAATCAACACACCGATGATCGCGATGACGACCAGCAACTCGATGAGCGTGAACGCTCGACCGGGCCGTAAGGCTTGTGGTCCCTTCCATATCGTCCGCTGAATCTGCATGACCCGTCTTTGCAATCGACTTGCAGCAGTATCCCCGCCAGAACAGCTCGCTGTCAATTCCGCCTTGGAAACCAGTGAATTGGAAGTGGTTGGCCGCCACTGTTGCGGACCCTGTCGGCGGCAAGAACGCTCCCCTCAGGACAGTACGACATCAATAACACACGAAAATCTCTTGCAATCGGTATGCATGTGCTTATCATGTGTGAAGGAGCTGCACGGTGCGGTTCTGGGATCGGAAGGGAACGATGGCCCCGTCTTCGCCGCCACACGCTGCCGTGCCGCGCTGGAGCGCCGTGCTGGAAACGGACTTCTGTCCGTGGGCCAACCGTTGGGTCTACTGGCTGAAGAATCCATTCTGGGTACTGCTGGCGGCCGCGCTCACGGCGGTGACGTGCGGCGTGCTGGTGAGCGGCACGGCACTGGCGCTCGGCGGACTGATGCTCGCGCTGCTGACGCTTGGCGTTCTTTGGCCGTGGCTGAGTCTGCGCGGGGTTGAATGCACCTTGCGGTTTGACCACTCCCGCGCTCGGGAAGGGGATGTGGTTCCGGTGAACGTGACGGTCACCAACCGCTGGCCTTGGCCGGTGTGGGGCCTGAGTCTGGTCCGCGGTTTCACGCAAGAATCCCGTGGCGGGTTTGCCTTGGCGATGGTCGCCGGTTGGTCGACAGGACAGGTCGTGTGGTCATTTCGTCCCGAGTGCCGCGGCCGTTATCCGCTCGAAACGCCGCAGATCGAAACGGGATTTCCGTTCGGCCTGTATTGTGCGAAGCAGCCGGTGCCGTGTGAGAATCAGCTCACCGTGTGGCCGCAACGGGTACGACTAAACGAGTTACCCGACGCCGTGGAAATCGAATCTCGTGAAGATCGCACGTCGGATCGCCGGGCCGGGGATGTCGGCGATGTCCTCGGCACGCGCGGGTTTCGCCAAGGCGATTCGTTACGGCGCGTGCACTGGGCGCAATCCGCGCGGCAAGGGCGATTGATCGTCTGCGAGCGACAGATGCCGATCTCATGTGCCCTGCGGCTAGTCCTCGATCTCGAACCTGCACATCACGGCGGTACCGGACGGGAACGATCTCTGGAACGGTTGCTGCGTGTCGCGGCGAGCATTCTCGAGTCGATGCACGCGCAGCACTTCTACGTCGAATGCGTGATCGGTTCACAACGGATCGCGATTGGGACTTCGGCCAGTGATCTGCGGCAATGTCTCGATGCGCTGGCTGTTGTTCCGACCGAGGGGATTGCGGCGTGTCACGATCATGGCGCGTGCTGCGGCCCGGTGGGACGCCATCGGTCGCTGAGCGAATTCGTGCTCACCACGGAACGGGGACTGGCGTCGCAATTGCATGGACGGCACTGGTCAGAGAACCATCACTACGTGGTGATCGGCGCCCCGGCGACCCCGATGCCCGCGAGTTGCCACGAGCACACCCACTGTGCTTGTCGCCCGTGGTTGGAAACGTCGCACGAAGGAGACGTGCTGGCGGACTTGCCGCTCCGTTGGCGGAGGGCCTGCTGTGTTGCCTGAGGAACGATGTTCGTGGGCCAGTCACAGCGTGCCGTTGGTCGCGGCGAGTGCGGCGGCGCTCGCCTTGCTCGGTGTGGAACTCGATCAGACGGGGGATTTTTCGGCCGTCGCCGGATGGTTCGCCGCCATGACCATCATGAGTGCGGCGACATGGTGGTTTCGTCGCCGTGCCCGCACCTGGCCCGTGGCCCCGGCGATTTCCCCGGTCATCGTGTTGCTGCTGCTCGGTCCCTTTCCCGTGGAGTGGCTGTTACGGATCACAGGCTTCATCGAACATCCTTTGGAAGTCGTGCTGATCCTCGGTGTGCAATGCGTCGCTTGTGGCTTGGCGGCAGCGAGTGTGTGGCGGCGGCACCAACCGCTGGCCCTCATCAGCAGTCTGTTTGTGACGATGTTCGCGGTGACGTTGTCGGCTCATGCCGTCACACTGGTTGGAGCGACGGTCTTTCTGTTGTGTGGGATGGCGTGGTTGATTGCGTCTCATTGGATGACCGTTGAACAACGGATGTCACACCGCGAACGCCCGTCTCGTCCGTGGAAGGTGGCCGTCATTCCGGTGGTGGCGCTCGCCGCCCTGATGGCAAGCATCGGCGTCGCCCCGACCGATCGGTTGTGGGCGCTCGCGGGATGGGTGCCCAGTTCGGGCGGCGATGGCCAGGATGATCCCGCCGCACGGCGCGGCATCGGGGATGGCGAAGCACTCATCGCCGGTCAGGATGACATCCAGAGCTTCGGCCCGATCGAGAACGCCCCGTTTCGGGCCAGCGAAGAACCGAGCCTGTACGATTTGTTCAACGATCTCTACGAAGAACCGGTGGTCCGCAATCAGAAGCAGGATCGCTCGATCGCCTTGCCACCCGAGTTCGTCCAGCAAGTCGAATCGGAGCTGGCGAAGTCGCAGCGGGCCACACGGGAATTCTCGACGCACCGCCAGTCCCGCGCGACGGGCCAAAGCAGCATGAAGAATCTCGCGTCCGAGGCCCTGTTCTATGTGAAAGGCCGCACACCGCTGCATCTGCGTCAGGAATTGTTCGACCTCTTCGATGGCACCACCTGGCACCCGTCCCGTGGGGATGCCGACGAACGGGGGCCGAAGCTGGAAATCCGCACGGTGCAACAACGACCATGGCTACATTGGTCCTCGTCTATTGCGGCGTTTGAGATTTTTGGTCCGACCGAACCGCATGCCATCAAGGTGGTGCATCTCGACTCGAAGCGGATTCCGACGCCGCTGCATCTGCGCGGCGTGCATATCGACAAGCTCAACGATGCCAGCTTCTTTCAATGGGCCGACGATCAACTCTTGCAGATGGAACGAGACCAGTTACCCGAGTTGACCGCGATCCATCTGCAATCTCAAACCGTGGATCGCCGCCGTGTCGCCGAGTGGAAACATTGGGGGGTGGCCCTGGAACCACGCACCCGCGTGCTCCCAACGCTCCCCGAGATGGAACGAGTCCGGGCTCTTGCGGCGAAATGGACCGAGGGGCTGCCACGGGGATACCGGCAAGTGGAAGCAATCACGCAACGGCTACGGAGCGAGTATCAGCTTGATGCCACCGCTCGCGTGCCAGACGACCATCCCAGTCCGGTGGTGCACTTTCTGTTCGAGTCGCACCGCGGACCGGACTATCAATTCGCGACTGCGGCGGCGCTTTTGTTGCGGTCGCTGGACTACTCGACACGCCTCGTCGGCGGGTTCTACGCTTCACCGGAGCGATTCGATGCGAAGAAGCAGCACACGCCGGTGGTCGCTGCGGATACGCATGTGTGGGTGGAAGTCCACTTGTCCGGGCATCAGTGGCTAACGGTCGAACCGACGCCGGGTTACGAGGTGCTCGGACCGCCGCCGGATTTTCTTGATCGCGTGTGGATGACGGTGCTCACGGTAGCCGGTTGGACCGCTGCACGGTGGTTGCCGTTAACGATCATGGCTGGCGTGCTGTGCAGCGGCTGGTGGTGGCGAAACGTGCTTATCATCAATGCGGCATGGCTGTGGTGGACGTGTTGTCCCGCGCAGGAACCACGGTCGCGGATTCGACAAACGATCTGGTTGCTTGATCTTCAGGGGCGCTACCGCGGCGTGCCTCGCCCCGCAGGCTGCCCGCCCGGGCGCTGGTGGAGATCTTGGCTGCACTCGGCGGACCTTTCGGCGACCGCGTTGTCCGATCTCTCCCGGCTTGCCGACTGGGCTTCGTTCGCCCCGATGAACGTGACGGTTCCGCTCTCGCATTGGGCAGAAGTCTGTCGCGACGTGGTCAGCGCCAGCCGCAAAGCCCCGGGGGCCGTGACCACGCCCGCGACGACACAGTCGCTTCCGAACCACATGCCCTGGTCGCTCTGACTGTAGGAAGAATGACACCCTCATGACGGCCAGTCTGCTCGATTCCCGCCACGCGCCCGCCCCCATCCCGGTGGATCGGAACACGATTTCCCGGCTGCGCGACTATCTGAATTCCGTGCTGCAAGGCAAGCGGGAAGTCATCGAACAGGTCCTGATCTGTCTGTTCTCCCGCGGGCATCTGCTGGTGGAAGACAAACCCGGCTTGGGCAAGACGACGCTGGCGAAAGCCCTCGCCGTTGCCGTGGGAGGCCGGTTTGCCCGTGTGCAATGCACCCCCGACTTGCTCCCCAGCGACATCACCGGGTTTAACGTGTTGAATCAGCAGACGATGGCCTTCGAGTTCCGCGAAGGTCCCGTCTTCTCCGATGTGCTGCTGACCGACGAAATCAATCGGGCCACGCCGCGGACGCAAAGTGCGCTGCTGGAAGCGATGGCCGAACGGCAGGTCACCGTCGATGCCCATCGCTACCAGTTGTCGCCGCAGTTCTTTGTCATTGCCACGCAGAATCCCAGCGAACAGCACGGCACCTACCCGCTGCCCGAAGCCCAACTCGACCGGTTCGCGATGAAACTCAGCATCGGCTACCCCGCCGCGGAAGACGAACAGCGACTCTTGCAGTCGGCGATTGACGGTCCGCAAGATCCGTTTAATCTGCCGGAGCCGATTCTTTCCGAAGACGAACTCGGACAACTTCAGGATCGGGTCGCCAGGCTGCCTGTCGCCGAGTCGTTACAGAACTACATGGTGCGGGTCGCGCAGGCCACGCGAGTCCATCCGCACGTCACCCTCGGCGTCAGCCCACGCGGTTTACTCGTTTGGCAACGGGCCGCGCAGGCTCGGGCCTTCCTGCACGAACGGACGTATGTCGTTCCCGATGATTTGCAGGACACGGCGCTGCCCGTCCTCGGCGTGCGGCTGGCGGTGGACCACGATCGCGTGGAACCGCTGTTGCAGGAACTGCTCGACACCATCCCGTTGCCGGAGTACCGCTGATGCTTCGGTATCTGCTCCCTGTCGTGACGTGGTTGCTGATCGGCATATCCGGATGTGGACCAGTCGTCCCTCCGTCTTCATCGACCAAGGAACAGGCGGACGATTACCACTCATCACACGGGATGGCCGCTCACCGTCCCGAGTCGTTCGTAGCCGCTGTCGAACAATTGGCGACGCGGTATGAGACGCTGGCGGCAACTCCATCGAACATTGCCGTGGCCTTGCAGGAACTGAAAGACATCGTCCGGTGGCTGCCGGAACTCGCCGGGGATTCGGAATTGCGCCGCGCCGATTGGGAACGGGTCCAGCGACTGACGCTCGAACTGCAACAGCGGATCGAACCGTGGAAAACCGTTAACGACGCAGCCGATCCGGAAGCCCGCAACCACTACGAAAAAATCGTCGCAGAACTGCGTCCGCTCGCCGAGAAATCGGTCGAACCGATCCCCGGACAATAATCGAACAGGAAGCAACACATGTTCGAAGCCATTCTCTGGGGCGCGGTGCTACGGATCAGCCAGTCCGCACTGCAAGGTGCGCCGTTCATTTTCACCGGGTTGTGTGTCTCGGGGTTGCTGCATCGCCTGATGGGCCATACCGCGACCAAACGGCTGTTCGGTTCCAATTCGGTCTCATCGCAACTGCAATCGTGGTTGATCGGGATGGTGCTTCCCGGTTGTTCACTGGGGGTGATTCCAATCGTGAAGCAACTGCGTCGCAGCGGTATTTCGGTCGGGACGATTTTCGCCTTCGCGCTGGCGTCACCGTTATTCGATCCGCTCTCGCTGCTGTATGGGCTGACCCTTTCGAAGCCATTGACAATCGTGGCGTTCGCCTTCTGTTCCCTCGCCGTGCTGACGGTCTCCGGGAGCCTTTTCGACTGGTGGTTTCCGAACACCGAAGTTGCCGAGCCTGAACATCCCGCCACGCCGCCGGGTGTGAAACGCCTGCTCGCGATTCTCGTCGTCATGGCCCGTGAATCGGTCAGCGGCAGTGCGGCTCTGGTTGCCGTGGGCTTGCTTGGGGCCGGGTTACTGAGCATGGTGCTGCCTCCCGGAAGTTTGCAGCGCTCGATGGATCATCAAAACGCTCTCGCCCCGCTCACCATGACCGCGGTCGCCATCCCGGCCTATGCCACACCGATGACCGCGATGAGCCAGCTCGGCTCGATGTTTCAGCACGGCAATTCGATTGGTGCGGCGTTCATTCTGCTCACGTTTGGCGCGGGTATGAATCTGGGTTTGCTGGTGTGGATGATCCGAAACTACGGCTGGAAAAAAGCCGCCGTGTGGTTCGGTCTGATGGTCAGTGTCGTGCTGATGCTGTCATACGGGATTGAGCGCCCGCTCTATCCGAAAGACATTGAACCTGCCGATCACACCCACGCTTTCGATGCGTATTGCAGTCCGTTCGGAGCCGATTATCGACCACCGAACGGGTTTCCCACGGAGATCCTTCGCCGCATCCGGCAAGACACGCAGTTACACGAAATCGCCGGCGCGCTCTTTCTCGCCGTTACGATCAGCGTCGGCGGGTTCCTGAAGTGGCTCGATCGCCGCTGGGTGATTGAAACGTGGTTGAATCAACCGCGCGTCGTCGCCGATCAACCGGCCAACGCCTGGGACATGAATGTGCCGGGGCCGGTGTTAGCACTCTGTGGTCTCGGTGTCATCATCGCCATCAGCATCGTCGGTTGCTTTGCCTACTATCCCGCCCCCGAGGAAGCGCTCGAAGAACTCAAGGTCGCCAAGACCGAAGCGCTGGGCGGGGCGCTCTCCCGGCACTTTGAACACACCGGACATTGGATCCCCGTCTGCGAAGCCTGGAACCGCCGCCTGCAAGTCGGCGTGTATCTTCGGCAGGGACACCTCAGCGACTACCACCGCATGAAATCCCGCGTGCTGCAAAACCACCTCGAACTGCTGGAGCACATGGTCGAAGATCAGGCCCCGCGCGATGACATCGCCCGTGAAATCGCTGCCACATCCCGCGCGTTCTCGCGACTCGTGATCGCTTACCGGGAAGAACTGCCCTAAGGTCTCGGAACCTCCCACACTCGACCGAATCCGAAGAGCCACGGGCCAAGGGATTGTCGATTTCGCCGAGAGTTGTTACGAAAAGCGTTGGTTCGGGCGTACTGCAGGTCAACTGACTGTTTTCGAGAGAAGACTTCGGTTGAGCGGTGAGACAGGGCCGCCGGATTGTAGCAAACATCTCGTGCAATTCGGCGCGGCGTGAAGCGAACCCGTCATCCTGAAGAGGACCCAGCGACGATGAACCGCGAGATCGGTCGGGGAGCCTGATCATCATGAATCGACCGTCGATGGCGATGCAGTTGGCCCGGTCGATTCGTCGCGGACGGGTGTTGACTGCACCGGCACAGCTGGCCGGGTATGACGCTGACGGCCTGGGCTATAAAACGTTCAAGCCCGATGCCGTGGTGATTCCTGCCGATGCAGACGAACTGGTGCAGTTGCTGCGAGACGCACGGTCGCTGGCGGTCCCGGTGACGCTTCGCGGGGCGGGGACATCGCTGTCCGGCGGCCCCGTGGCAGCTCAAGGGGGCGTCGTAGTCCACACGTCGTCACTCAAGCAGGTCCGCACCATCGATCGCGCGGGGGCGTGGTGTGAAGTCGAATGCAGCGTGGTACTGAATCAGCTCGATGCCGCCCTCAAGCTGCATGGGCTGTTCTATCCACCTGATCCGTCGAGCGGACCGGTCTGCACGCTCGGCGGCAATGTCGCGATGAATGCGGGCGGCGCTCACTGTTTTCGCTACGGGGTGACGAGTCACTACGTCCTCGGCCTCGAAGCGGTCCTGCTCGATGGGAGCGTCCATCGCTTCGGTGGCCCGGCCGGAGGTCGGGGTGACTGGCGGGCCGACTGGAAGCGGTTGATGGTCGGGTCTGAAGGGACGCTCGCCGCGTTCACTCGGTTCTGGCTCCGGCTGCTCCCTCGACCGGAAAAAGCCTGGACGTATCGAGCAACGTTCCCGGATCTCCAGTCCGCAGAGCGGGCGATTCACGCCCTCGCAGCGCATGCGTCGTTTCCCGTCGCGATTGAACTGATGGACCCACGTTGTGTGGCGATGGTTGAAAACAGTCCGATGGCCGTTGGCTTACCAAAGGACGCTTACCTGCTCGTCACCGAGATCGACGGACCAGCCGTCCTTGTCGACGCGCGGGCATCGGCTGTGGCCGAGCTGCTACGTCAAGCGGGTGCCATGAACGTGGAGTTCAGCGACGATGAAGCCCGTCGGAATGGTCTCTGGAAAGCCCGCAAGGTCGCTGGCGGACTGATGGGACAATTGAGTCCCGACTTTCTGGTCCAGGATGCGGTGATTCCCAAGCGGGCGCTCGCTGAAGTGCTGCAACTCGTCTATGACGAAGCCGATGCTGCCGGTCTGCGCGTGGTGAATGTCTTCCATGCAGGCGATGGGAATCTGCATCCCAATTTTCTCTTCGACTCGCAGACACCGGGTGAACTGGAGCAGGTCGAAGCGATCAGCAAACGGTTGATGCAGCGGGTTGTCGCGGTCGGTGGGACCCTCTCCGGCGAACATGGCATCGGGAACGATAAAACCGCATACATGCCCCTCGTGTTCGATGCCGAAGCGATCCGCCTGCAGATGGCGGTCCCGCAGCTCTTCAACCCGCAACATCAATTGAATCCGCTCAAAGTCTTTGCAAGCCGCCGCTTTGAAGGTCCGTCTCCGAAGCATGTTTCCGCTGACCACAGCGCGGAGGCCAAGTCACTTCCGACCGATCGACAACGCGGTTTGTTCACGCCGTTGCTCGATCCGATTGATGGTATCTGGAGTGGACCGGCGAGCGTCACCGCGACCGAACTCGATGCGTTGCGTGCTTCCCATCACCTGCGGTTCCCACTGATCCTGGATGCCCATGCTCCACTGCATCAGCAGGTGGCCGCGAGTGGCTACGCCCCAGCCTCGTCGCGATTCGGACCGTACTGCGACAACATCCTCGGCATGAACTGGAAGCTCCCCAACGGCCGCGTCATCCGCATCGGCGAACGGGTCGTCAAGTCGACCACTGGTTACGATCTGCTTCGGTTCCTGCTGCACTCGTCAGGACGGCTCGGTGAACCGGTCGACTTCGTCATCCGCCTGCGTCCCGACTGCGGCACGACCGGCGTGTTCACAATGACGGGCCAGGAACCCGACCTGCTGGCTGCAGCGGCCACACTGACCGATTCCTGCTGGATTCACTGGCTGGAGTCTGTCGATCTGCTGTTCGATTCCGGCACCGAAGGTTGTCGCCTGCGGGTGGTGTTGAACTGTCCGGAACAGGAGTGGGCCGTGTATGCCGCACGGTTGTCGGCACTGGCGGAGGTTTACCGATTAGCATTCCAGAGCGAACGCGTGCCGCTCCCTCCGGCCGATGGTTGTCCCGACTTCAGCCTGAAGACGACACCCGATCGGGCCGCAGCACTCGGCCGAATGCTCGCCACCGAGCAGGGTGTGCGCTGTATCGTCCTCTGCTACAACGGCGTGGTGCAGGGCTACCTTCCCCGACATGAGTTGCATGCATCGACAAGGGAAGCGGCCACCGTTGAAGCCCGTGCGCTGGTCGAACAGATCGTGCAGTCTGTCGAACAGGAATTATTCCTCGTCGGCGGTGACTGGCAGTCGCGACATCTGCCGTTGACTAACCCGATCGGTGTCGAAGCGGCGTGGCTGAAGCAACTGGAAGAGGAGTTCGCTGCGTGATGACCGCGCGACCGTTGGATGTGACATCAGTGAGACTGACGGAGAGACCCAGCCATCGGAATGGCTGGGCTTCTACGGGTTGTGCGTGCATCAACGATGCTTGCAGTACGGGAGCACAGCATGCCTCCTGCTGAGCGCGATCTGCTGACGAGCTGCGTGCATTGCGGCTTCTGCCTCGAAGTCTGCCCGACCTATCAACTCACCGGTGACGAGAACAATTCGCCGCGCGGACGGCTGCGTCTCTGGCGGGAAGAAGCGGACGGTCGCCTCCCGCCCGATGCCTGGACTGCGACCTACACCGAAGATTGCGTCGGCTGTCTCGCCTGTGAATCAGCGTGCCCGGCGAATGTCCCGTATGGGGAAATTCTCGAAGAGACGCGCCACGCTCATGTCTCTGCCGGGCGGACACGGACCCCGCTGAAACTCCGTCTCGCGGCGGCCTTTGCGAAACGTCCCTGGCTGTTCAATCTGACGATGACCCCCGTGCGACTGCTGCGGCGCTGGGGCTTGCTGCGACAGCGGTTTCTGTTCCCCGGTCAACCTGCGGTGATGCAATCGACAGCCGATTACGCCGCACAACTGATGCAGCAGCAGCGGCCAACCGGCCCGCGGGTTGCCTTGTTGACCGGCTGCCTGATGGAAGCGGTCTTTCGTGAAATCAACTTTGCGACGGTCCGCGTCCTCATTGACAACAACGTGCAGGTTGTCGTTCCCCCTGCTCAAGGCTGTTGCGGTGCCATGCAGGAGCATCTGGGACTCGACGGAGTTGATCGCCTGCGGTCCCACAACCGCGACGTGTTTCGTGCAGCCGAGATCGATGCGGTCGTCTGCAACTCATCCGGATGCGGGCTGGCTCTGGGCAAGGCGCTCGCCGGAGAAGTTCCCGTGCGGGACGTGCTCGATTTTCTGGGAGAATTCCCCCTCGTGCAGCGGACTCGACCAACGACCGGAGCCCGCGTCTACGTTGATCTTCCCTGTCACCTGGTCCATGGACAGAAGCTGGCCGGGATCCCGAAGAATGTTCTGGATGCCACCGGCTTCCAGTGGGAACTCGCACCGCAGGCCCGCGACTGTTGCGGGTCGGGCGGCGTGTACAACCTGCAGCAACCCGACAATGCCCGTGCGATCCTCGCCCGGAAGTCGGCGTTCCTCAACGACGCCGCGGGCGATCCGGTCATCCTCGCCACCAGCAACCACGTCTGCCTGATGCAGTGGAACTCAGCCCGCGCGAGCGGACTGGTCCAACGGCCCTACGAGGTCCGGCACGTCATCCAACTGCTGGATCGGTGAGGTTGCACGTCGACCGAGAGACTCTGACGTCGGCACGCTGTAATTGGGTTCCGCTCATCACGCGGAGCGTAATGGCGACATTGTGTGCGGCCTTTCACTGTCGCCATCACGCTCCGCGTGATGAGCGGATTGACAGGCAGCGTCCATAAGATTCAGTGTGCCGGTGATCCATGGAAGAGTCCCCGCCATCGGAATGGCTGGGCTTCCTGGAGTGCGTGGTTGATACGGGACGCGATTACTTCAACATCCCGCGCGTCCCCAGCCAGTGGGCGGCGTGATCGGGCCAGGTCGAAATCTGCGAGCCGTTGACGGGACGCAGGCCGTAACCATGTCCGCCGTTGCCATAGACATGCAACTCCGCAGGAATGCCGTGCTTCTTTAACCCGGCGTAAAAGTGCACCGCACCGAGCGAGGAGGATCGGTCATCATCGGTATGCACGATGTACGTCGGCGGGCAGTCTTTCGGCACCTGAATCCCCTCCACCAGGCGGTCATGGGCCACGTCGTACATGTTCCACGGGTAGATCAGAATCGCGAAGTCCGGGCGATGGGCGACGTCATCGATGGCATCGATCCGGTCATACGTCTTCTTGCCGCCATCGCTCAACAAGCGGCAGGAGACCTGACCACCCGCGGAAAAGCCGACGAGACCGATCCGGTCGGGTTTGAGTCCATATTCACCGGCCTGCGACCGGACCAGTGCGAGCGCCCGTTGTGCGTCCTGCAGCGGTTTGACCCAACCCGGAGTCTGGTTGCCGTCGGTCGTGCGGTAGGTGAGCACGAACGCGGTGACACCATGCTTGTTCAACCAGTCGGCCGCTTCCGTCCCTTCGAGATCAGGGACAACCTTGCCAAAGCCACCGCCGGGAAGAATCACGACCGCAGAACCATTCGGCTGGGCCGCTCGATGAACCGTCATCGTCGGACGTGTCACCTTGCCAACGCGGGTGATGGTCGGCTTTTCGTTTTCGCGGGCCGGCCAGGTCTCGCCGACGTTGCGCGTGGTTTCTCCCGGCGCAAACTCCGGCCAGACATCGAGTGGCTCGGCAGCAAGGAGCAGAGCACTGTTCCACAGCATCACGCAGGCGACAGACAAACGGATGGGCATCGTGGTCTCCTCTGAGTCAGCACGTCTCGGTTAGTCATTCCGCGGCATCTTAGCACGCGCTACCCAGTTAGAAAGCCAGGTCCAGCGACCCAGCACGGCGGCTGACATTTTCGGTAGGGTGGGTCGAGTCTGCGAGGCCCACCATGATCACAGCGAAGATGGTGGGCCTCGCAGAGCCTCGACCGCACACTACAAAGGCCGCAGTGCCAACCACTCATCACCCCTGAGCCACCCCAGTGGACGCTCAAGTCATCGAGCGTCGGAATGTGGTCTCGTAACCGACCACACCGTTGACATCCCGCAACTGAAACGTGATCTGGCTGGTCTTTCCGTTGGTCGCCAACTCGACCGACAGGAAGCCCCCTTTCACGCGATGGTAACGGTGATAGGTCTTGTCTTCGCCTGGTGTCCCACCCGCATGCGAATCACTGGCAGCCCCGACGCTGAATTCCTGCACGCCCGAGGTCGGATGGACAGAATGGTACTGCCAGTGCCGATCGCCGCAGATCACAAAGAAATTGTCCGGAACGTGCGCCTGCAGCCATTCGCGCAGTTCGTTCCCTTCATGAGCGAAACCGGCGTTGGAATGGTTATCGTTCTTTCCCTTGCGATCCGGACCGACCAGCGGTGTCGGGCTGATGAGCACTTTCCAGGTCGCATCACTCTCGACGATCGTTCGCTGAAACCAGGCTTTCTGTGCGGCTCCCCAGATCGACTTCTCCGGGCCATCCGGCATCCGGTTCGGAGACCGAAAGTCCCGACCGTCGGTGAACCAGAGCTGCAGATCGCGGCCCCAGCGGACAGTGCGGTAACTGGCTTCACCCAGCGGGGCCTGCTGATGAAAGATCTTCTGTCCTTCCGCGAAGGTCAGTTCGCCCGCTTTCGTTCCCGGCCACGAATCGTTGGTCAGCGTGTCGTGATCATCTTTGAGCCAATAACTGGATGTGTTCCGCAAGGTCGCGATCAGCCTGGGGAGGCTAAACATCCGCTCCCAATGCAAGCGGGCCAGTGCGGGTGTCACAGCGCGCGGCTCGTCGTTGTCGTAATAGACCAGATCACCCGTCAGCGTGACGAACTTCGGGTCCAGCGCCTGCATCGCAGGATAGATCGGATGGCCGTCCTGGTGATCGCGATCGGGATAGCCCTGGCAGGTCATTACGCAGAAGCGAAAGTTGCTTGGCGTCTCGACAGTCGGAGCGGTCAAGAACCGACCACGGAACTCGCTACGAACTTCCGCTTCACCTGTCACAGCGGTTTGACTCACGTAGTGATACGTGCTGCCCGGCTGTAATCCCTGCAGCCGAAACTGGTGGATGAAATCGGTGGCTTCGGTGACCTCGACCCAGGGGGTGTCGATGGCGTCGCTCAGGTTCTCCTGGAGGCTATACCGCAGACGAACGCGACCCGCCATGCCGGGACAGGCCCCTTCGATCTGATCGACCGGCACCTGGGCAGGTGGGTTCTGGCGGTCGACTTTTCGGGGATAGACAACACCAGCGTTGTTCCGCTCCGGATGCCGCGTGAGCCGCGTCCAGACGATCGCCGCGTTGTCTGTCGCTTCACCGACACGCGTTCCCGTCGCCTGATACGGACCCGTATTGGGCACGGCCGCTGTGACAACACCGGGGAGGACCAGCGTGGCTCCCATCACCGTGGATGATGTCGCCAGAAAATCACGTCGCGTCAGTTGATCCATGCGTGTCACTTCACGGTCCATGATCGCACCTGGTCGTTTCGTCATGGGGAGAGTTTCGAATGGCAAACGCCCGGCATCAGCAGTGATGCCGGGCGTTAGAGTGCTTGAGTTGCAACGCGCGACGTTTACTTCGCTGCAGCCCCGCTGACGCGGCCGGTCGCTGGCGTCGTGGGAGTGGCAGGTGCTGCGGGGGCTTCGTCAGCCATCTTCTTTGCCTGGGCCACGAGGGCCTGTGCCGCCAGCAGTTGGCTGGTGCTGAAGTATGGCGTCGGGGCCTGACCGATGCGGGTCACGGGCTTGTTGGCGAGTTGTTCCCAGCTCATCTTATCGGTGAGATGCCATGCAGCAGCCTGAGCCGTCTGCTGATCGATCTTGCCAGTCCCGACCATCGCGAGGAATTGCGGGAGGACGGGATCGGTCGAGAACTTGTCGACCGGAACAAGCGTGTAATCGCTACGGGGCGACGGTTCGGGTTTCCCGTGCTGCAGGCAGACCGTGTTCATGGGGATCACGGCGACTTGTTCCGGGGGAATGCTGCCGAAGCCGCCACCACCACCACCGAAGAATCCACCCTGGCCACCTTGGCCACCGAAGCCGCCCTGGCCACCGAAGCCACCTTGGCCACCGAATCCGCCGCCACCTTGCTGCTGACCACCACCGAAGCCGCCCTGACCGCCGAAGCCGCCCTGGCCACCACCGAAGCCACCCTGACCGCCACCACCAAATCCGCCGAACTGGGCGAGGTGCTTGGGCACGGTCACCGCTGCCTGGGGCAACTTCACCGTCAGGGGTTTATCGGTCAGGTTTTCGATGAAGACGTTTCCGCCGAACGCGTTCATCGGAACGAGATCGACCTTCAACTTGCCTTCTTCAACACCCTTGAAGAGTTCAATCTCTTCAGCGTTGGGGTCGAGGGTCAATTTCTTGAGGGGCTTCTTCTTGCCCGCCGCCTCGACAGACGGAGACAAGACTGCGCCGACGATCGCCAGGCAGGCCAGCGCCGACAAGAGTGCAAGGGCTCGACGGACCATCGACAAAACCTTTCGCAGGAGGTGCGTCGTTCCCTGTCAATTCACGTGGAAACGACCGCAGTGCATCTTAAGACCCCATTCCCACGATCAGCAACGGAAAGTTGCCGATCGGCACGATTTTCTCCGAGACGACGGGCATGGAGACAGCCCATCCGTGTCGTGCACCCTCCGTGCTGTCTCTTACCCATCGACCCGCGTTTCCAGCGGACTGCAGAATTGCATTCGCCCTCGGTGCGGACCGGACAATCGCCAGTGTCGAGGCGTCTCAAGAGGCTTTCCTGTCAAGCCTTACGTCACAACACTCACCCGCGAAACTGTTCTGTCATGCACCTTCCGAGCATTCTGCGAGCATGATTCAATCCGTGCGGTAGCTCTCACCCGCAGGAATTCCCAGGCGCGCTGCGAGACAAAACGCGATCAGGCACCGGAAATCTACAGACCATCTCCGCGGTCTGATCGAGATTCTTCCTGGTGATCATTTCCGCAAATAAATCAGCGAGACTGTCGTGATGTAATCGCTCGGGAGACGACCGACGTTCGGATGCGAGTTGTAGTTGTATTGGAAGCCCAGCCGCAGCTTCCAGCGTTCGCGCTCGTCGAGATCCATCAACAGACCAGTCGTGGAGAAGACACGGACCAGTTCCGAGTTCAACAAGCTCGGTTGCACCCGCATTTTCTGTTCGAAGGACGTGCGGGTGAAAATCGGCCAGCGGAGTTCGACCTCGCCGAACAGATCCGGGTTATCGCGACGGTCCACCGGGTTATTGAAGAATTCGATCGTATACGCAGGCCCTAACCGGGCAATCAACCGGCGTTTTGGCTCGAAATAGAAACGGTAACCGACCCCGGTTGAGAGCGTTCCCCGGTAATCGAGATGCTGCAACTCGTTGTACTCGTTTTTGCTCGTCGCGAAGGTGATCCACTGACTTCCCGCGGAGATCGGGCGGTCGAAGTTCGTATTCAGGAACCAGCGATTCGCCGTCTGCTTGGTCCCGTTTTTCGCCCATTGTCCCCCCGCATCGATTTGCCGCGTCAGTTGCGGGGTATTCCGTTCCAGTTCCGTCGCGACATCGATGAGGTCGGTTTTCGAGTTCCCGTCGACGAACGTGCCGCCGAACTGAATCCGCCGTGTCCAGGTAATCGCGTTCGATTCGAGCTGCTCGTACCAGTTCGCCAGTCCGTCGGTGACGCTGCGGACGTGCAGCCACCGTTCGGGTTGCTCGGCGACGACCGATTCCGGTGTCTTTGGGGCCTCCGTCGTCATCGGGGGCAATCCAGCAGTGTTCGCATCGGTCGTCGCTGGCGGAAGTTCTCCTTCTGACGTGATCGTCGCTGCAGTCAGATCGATCCGTTCAATCGCTTCAACCGGCACGAGCAGGACCTCGCCCGGACCGACTTCCCACCGGAGTTGCCCCTGCACAACCGACTGGCTTCGCCCCGGAAGAACCGTGCCAGACCGTAGATACAACGACTCCTGAGGGACCGCGTCGCCAGCGCAGACTGTCGCCACACTCAGCAGGATCAAGAGTCCGCTGAGCAGGAACGAACAGAACAACAGGACGGGACGCAACATCGGTCAGCAATGACATCCGAACCAGAAACGGACGGGGATCGCGCGGACTGTAGCGAACACCGCCAGCGTCCCTCAACCTCTGTCTGTACAGGTGCCAACGTCTTCCGGCAGAAACTGCCGGTCCGGGATGGTTGATTCATGGGGTCGGGTGGGCTGTGCCCGCCGCGGATTTCGGGAGGGAGCGCAGGGGGATCATTCGATGGTGGGCACAGCCCACCCTACTCGACTTACGAAAATCTGTGTGGGAGAAAGTCGTCGACTCCCCTAAGATTCCGCTGGTGACGGATGACCGCCCCGGCGCGAACCGATAGACTATCGGGAGCGCTCGGTTTCCTGAGATCGTGAGTGAGAACGCATACCGCCGGTCGTAGCCGTGCGGATGAGGATTGGTGAAATGGCGAAAGCTGGTGGCCGCAAGAAACTGCCGAAGTTCGTGGCAGTCATTAACGCCGACAATTGCACCGGCTGTGAGTCGTGCCTGGAAGTCTGCCCGGTCGACTGCATTGTAAAGGTGCCGGGCGAATCGATTTCGGTGCTGCAGTCGTGGTGCGAGATCGATGTCGAACGGTGCGTCGGTTGCGAAGTCTGTATCCACATTCCGACGAAGAAGTCGGACCCGTATGAACTCACGGTCTGCCCGTGGGATGCGATCGAACTGATCCCGACGAACGAAGTCGCGGTCGCGGTCGCGAATAAGGGTGGCCCCCCCGAGTACATGGAAAAGCATTGGGACCGGCTGGTTGTGCCTGCCCAGCGCATGGCGGAAAACTTCGCCTCGCAATGAACTGCCTCGTTGCGGTTGTCGAGATGCAGACTGGATCAGGACCTCTCGGCGAATTCGTCCGAAAGGACGTGACAGATGGCCGCCAAGTTGCGTGTGCTGTTGACCGATCGCGCCTGGCCCGACGCGGCGATTGAACAGCGGGTCCTCGACACTCTCGGTGCGGAACTCATCGAACCCCCAGCGACAGACGAAGCGACGCTCTGCGCGGCGGCTGCCGACTGCGATGCGATCGCGACCAACTGGGTAAAAGTCACGCCCGCCGTCATTCAGGCGGCGAGCCGGTGCCGCGTGATTGCCCGCATGGGGATCGGTCTCGATAACATCGACATCCCGACCGCCACGGCTCGGGGCATCCCGGTGACCAATTGCCCCGATTACTGCGTGACCGAAGTGGCGGATCACACGCTGGGATTGATCCTCGCCCTCACCCGGCGGATCGGCTTTCTGCATCACCGCACCAAGCAGGGGGAGTACAACCTCGCAGCGGTCTCCGGGCTGCAGCGGCTCTCGACCCTCACGCTGGGACTGGTCGGTCTGGGTCGAATCGGTGCTGCGGTCTATCGCCGAGCCCGCGCCTGTGAGCTGAACGTCGTCGCGTACACTCCATCGGGAAGCGATCACGGGACCGGTTGCCCGATGACGACTCTGGACGCCCTCCTCGCGCAGAGTGACATCGTCTCGCTGCATGCACCTGCGACCCCTGCAACCCAGCATCTCCTCAACGCGGACTCGCTGGCGCGCCTGAAGCCGACGGCCTATGTGATCAACACGTCCCGCGGTCGATTGATCGATCACGCGGCATTGTGGACAGCCTTGCAGGTGAATCAGCTCGGCGGAGCGGCGCTCGATGTCTTCGACCCCGAGCCGCCAGATCTGTCGCAGCCGTTGTTTCGCGATGAACGGGTGATCGTCACCCCGCATGCCGCATTCGTTTCCGACCAGGCTCTGCAGCAGATGCGGACGCAGGCGTTCGAGCAGATCGTCGCCGGACTGAAAGGTGAGCGTCCGAACAATGTCGTGAATCCGCAGGCTCTGCCGGATCTTGGTTGACGCAACGCCTGAGTAGCCATCACGCTCCGTGTGATGAGCGGATCCCGGGACTCGCGCTGAACCTGGTGGGCATCAGGATCACGCCGGGACTCATCAAACTGCCGCGGAGGGCATGGAAGACCGTGCCCAGCTGCGTCGTGACTCCTCGCACTGATGGGCAGAAGTGCGCCGCCTCTGCCGAAGATGCACAATCTTCCCGGAAAATCGTGACGACAAATGGAAACTTGAGCTAGAGTTCGTCAGCCTGCGCGCCGGTGGAGCGCGCTGCCCCCTCAAAGTCGAACGGTATGAGCTCACGAACTCTTCCACATTCCCCGGCGACTCCCCCACTTCGATCCGCACCCGCGGCGGGGGCGGGACCGTTGCAGGACCTGGAAGCCGCACTCACGGAAAAAACGCAACTCGTCGAAGCGCTCACCAGCCAGCTCGAACGGGCTGCTGAGGAAATTGATCGCCTGCACCGCTCCGGGGCTGATCGCAAGCGGAGCGCGGCACTCCCCGCGGAACTTGTGGACGATCATCGGCAGGTCGTCGCTGAAATGCAGCGCGTCGTCCAGCAATGGGAAGACCTGCAGGCCGGTTTCGCACTCGGTCGCATCGAAGTTCAACTGACGGAACTGCGGGAGTTCGTTGGTGAGCGACTGGTGGGACCGGCGCTCCCGACGATCGAGTCGTGCCCGCCCGAACCGGTGCTCCGTGAACCGACATCGCTGTCAGTCAGCCTGAGTTCCGAAGAAGAGCCCGCGGCGTCCGTCTCGGTCTGGGAACAACTCAAATCGCAGATGCTGCTCGATCCCGTGGCAACGGACGAGTCCAGCAAACCAGAACTCCCGCGTGCTGAATGGGGACCGCTTCCTGACGAGCCCGCACCAATCGTGGCCGCGACTGCCGATCGCGAAACACTGATCCAGGCGGTCGATGCCCGCGATCAGTATATCTCGGCGCTGCTGCGGCGTTTGCGATCCGTGGAGGAAACACCGTCTGTCGACTGGGCGGCACTCGTGCCCAATTCACCGGGTCTGGTGGAACATGTCCAGACCTTGGTTCGCCAGTTGGAAGAAAAACTGCGGCTGTCCGAGGTCGAGCTGTCGATGGAACGAGCCCACCTGACCCGCGCGCAGATGCACGTCGCCGCGCAACAGGAAGGGATCGAAAAGCAACTGAAGCGTCTGGGTGTGGAGTCGGTCGAAGAACTCGCCGGACACGCGGCGGGGATTAACGCCGCGCCCGATCGTCGCTGGACGCGGTTCCTGGGGACTCCCCGGAAGTAGCCGCCCAGCCGGTCGAGACAGCGGATGATGTTTCCCTGCGGCGGCGCGGTTTGGTGAGGCAGCCTCCGCCTCGACCTGCGCACTCTTAAACTGCTTCCAAAAATGGTCAGCGTGTTGCCTGGATCCGCTCATCACGCGGAGCGTGATTGCTACTGACGAGTTACGTCATCTTCATTGATGCACAGGCCACTGGCCATTACTCATCGAGCAACTGCAACCCCCCGGCGACGATTTCGTAGGGGTGAATGCCATCGTCACACGCGCTGCCACGATGCTTGGCGATGTGCAGTGCCCGACGCATGCGAGTCCCGTCGCGTAGCTTGCCCACCAGGATGATGGTGTTCGCGTTCGAGAGCTCGTCACCACTTTCGATCGGTCGACTGAGCAGATCGTCGAGCATCACTTCATGTGACGTGTAGAGTAGCATGCAGGCCAGGGCTTCGTGCGGATAGCGATGTTGCAAGACCTGCTCCGCATGCTGGCGATAATGGACGCGGAACAGGTCGCGCGCGACCCAGTCCGATTCCTTATGCAGGATCTGATGGTAGATGTAGTCGAAAACGTGGAACTGAAACGATTCGCTCGCCTTGTCGGTCGGTTCGACGCCATCGATCACACAGCGACGGACACCGTGAACGAAGTTGCCGTAGAAGAACGCGATCGCCTGGTCGAGTTTGCGGTTCAACTCGACTTTCCACTCCTGCCATTGTTCGTGGTCGAGATCGTTGACCGTCACCCGTCGACCGGAACGTTCGAAGAGATGCTGATAGTCGAACCGGGCCTGGACCGGGTCCCAGAGTTGGTCTGGACTGGGGAGATAATCGCGGGGCCAGTTCCGCAGCGTCCAGTCACTCAGCCGTTGAGCATAGGGTGCGTGATGCTGGCTGTCACCGCGGCTGGTCATGTCAAAAAGACAGCCGCGCGTCCCTTCCTGTGCACGTCCCGCGTCAGCAAACAGTAACCCGAGTTGCGTCTTACCGATGCCGGTCGCCCCCATGACGACAGTCAGCGTGCCGGGGAGTAAGCCTCCGCCGAGAAGTGCATCGAGTTGCGGAAGACCGGTCAAAAAACGGGCGGGATCAGCCATGCGGGCGGGCTTTGTTCGGGGGGAGTGATTCGTTTTCAACGAGTGTACGCGACGCTCATCGGAATGCACACTCCATCCCAGCCCGAAGCGGGAGCGCCGGGTTCTTTGCCTTTTGTCGTCATCTCATCGCAGAACCCGGCGCTTGCGCTTCGGGCTGGGAAGAATCGTTGCTCCGAATGAGGTACCATACCGCCTCCCCGAATCTCCCCATCAGGCGGAACTTGATGATGAACGCGGAAGAACTCCGGTTACGGGCAGCGGCTGAACGGACCGCCAACTGGAAACGCTGGGGACCCTATCTCTCGGAACGCCAATGGGGCACGGTCCGCGAAGATTACTCCGCGGACGGCACCTGCTGGGACTATCTCCCGCACGATCACGCCCGCAGCCGGGCGTACCGCTGGGGCGAAGATGGCCTCTTCGGTTTCAGTGATCGCGAAGCCCGCTTGTGCTTTGCTGTCGCGTTATGGAATGGTCACGATCCGATTCTCAAAGAGCGGTTGTTCGGGCTGACGAACGCCCAGGGGAACCACGGCGAAGACGTTAAGGAGTGCTACTACTACCTCGACGCGACGCCGACGCACAGCTATAACCGCGCGCTCTACAAATATCCGCAAGCAGCCTATCCCTACGAGCGGTTACAAACCGAGAACCGACAGCGAGGGCTGCATGATCGGGAGTTCGAACTCGCCGATGCCGGCGTGTTTGACGAGAGCCGGTACTGGGATGTCTGCACGGAATTCGCCAAGGCGGGTCCCGACGATGTGTTGATCCGCATCACCGTCTCGAACCGCGGTCCGGATGAAGCCTGCCTGCATCTGCTCCCGACCTTCTGGTTCCGCAATACCTGGAGCTGGGGCTGCGAACACGAAGGCTGCTGGGCGAAACCACGCATCTGGGATGACGGACAGCCGGGCTACCTGGCCGAGCACGAAACGCTGGGGAAGTTTCGACTCTTCGCGGCCCCCTCGTCGACCGGGGTCACCCCACGGTGGTTGTTTACCGAAAACGAGACGAACAACCCGCGGCTGTTCGGTGTCGACGGGCCGGGACGGTACTTCAAGGATGGCTTTCACGCGGCGATCATCGCAGGCCACCCGAACGCGACCAACCCCCGCAAAGTCGGCACGAAGGCGGCGGCGGCGTATGTCCTACACGTCGCACCGGGATCATCCGAAACGATGACGCTCCGCTTTCGCCCTGCGGAAGAGACCATGCTCCCCTTCACTCCCGAGTTCGAGGCGACGTTCGCCACGCGACGCAGTGAAGCCGACGACTTCTACCGCAGCCGCATCCCCGGCCGGTTGTCGGTCGAGCAACAGGCCATCTACCGGCAAGCGAGTGCGGGCCTGTTGTGGTCCAAGCAGTTTTATCACTACATCGTCGAAGACTGGCTCAAAGGCGACCCCGGTCAACCAGCACCGCCAGCGTCCCGCAAAACCGGGCGCAACAGCGACTGGCAGCATCTGTTCAATCGCGACATCATCTCGATGCCCGATAAATGGGAGTACCCATGGTACGCCGCGTGGGATCTCGCATTCCACATGCTGCCGTTTGCGCATCTCGATCCCGACTTCGCGAAGGACCAGTTACTCCTCTTCCTGCGCGAATGGTACATGCACCCCAACGGGCAGCTCCCGGCCTACGAGTTCGCGCTGGGTGACGTGAACCCGCCGGTCCATGCGTGGGCGTGCTGGCGGGTCTACAAGATCGCCGGACGTCAGCAGGGACGCGACAAGCTGTTCCTCAAGCGGGTCTTCCAGAAACTGCTGTTGAACTTCACCTGGTGGGTGAACCGGAAGGATGTCCGTGGGAAGAATCTCTTCTCGGGCGGATTTCTCGGGCTGGATAACATCGGACTGTTCGACCGCTCGAAGCCGCTGCCGACCGGCGGGTTTCTCGAGCAGGCCGACGGCACCGCGTGGATGGCGTTCTATTGTGTGACGATGCTGGCGATGGCCCTGGAACTCGCGGTCGACGACCCGTCGTATGAGGACGTCGCGTCCAAGTTTTTCGAGCATTTCGTGTCGATCGCGGACGCCATCAACACGCTCGACGGGACCGGTCTGTGGGATGAACTCGACGGGTTCTATTACGATCACCTGCACGTGAATGGTTCCAGCCAGCCGCTGCGTGTCCGTTCGATGGTCGGGCTGATTCCGTTGTTTGCAGTCCATGTGCTCGACCAGCGCGTAATCGATCGACTCCCCGGCTTCAAGAAGCGGATGGAGTGGTTCCTGACGAATCGACCGGAACTGTCGCAGCACATCACCGCGTGCGACTGGTGTCCTCTCTCGGGGGACGCACACGACCGGCGGCTGTTGTCACTGCCATCCAAAGACCGGCTTCAGCGAATGCTCGGATATCTGCTTGCCGAACATGAGTTTCTCTCGCCGTTTGGTGTCCGTTCACTCTCGAAGATTCATCAACAGCATCCCTATGTCCTGCATGCGGGAGGTGAAGAGCATCGGGTCGACTACACACCGGGAGAATCGACGACGTGGCTGTTCGGCGGCAACTCGAACTGGCGCGGGCCGATTTGGTTCCCGGTGAATTACCTGCTGATCGAATCACTCGAAGCCTATCACCACTTCTATGGCGACACGCTGCAGGTCGAATACCCCGTTGGTTCCGGGGAACAGAAGACGTTGTTGCAAGTGGCCCGCGACCTCGAACGGCGGTTGACCAAACTCTTCACCCCCGACGAGCACGGCTGCCGACCGTGTCATGCGGAAGAGCGACGCTACGCCGAAGATCCGCACTGGCGCGACCTGATCCTGTTCTACGAATACTTCCATGCGGACAACGGCCGCGGCCTGGGAGCCAGCCACCAGACCGGGTGGACGGCCCTCGTCGCCTCAATGCTCCGCGACCTCGCAAAACCGACGTGAGGACGTTCAGCGATCCATCCTAGCCCGGAGCGCAAGCTCCGGCTTCTCCCTCATCTGTTTCATCACAGAAATGACCGGCAACCGGTGCTTGCGCACCGGGCTAGGACGGAGGGGGGCGGACGATTATCATGACTCGAACAATCGCAACCGTCTTCGAAAGACCGTACCACCATGTCAGCCCGCTGGATCTCCGACCGCATGGGGCGTATTGATGCCTCCGGCATTCGGAAAGTGTTCGACCTCGCCGCGTCGATGCAGCGCCCGATCAACCTCAGCATCGGTCAGCCGCACTTCGACACCCCGCCCGCCGTGAAACTGGCCCTGTGCGATGCGGTCAACGCCGGGCGCAACGTCTACTCGCAGACGCAGGGGATCAAGCCGCTGCTGGAACTCATCCAGCAGTCGGTGACAGCTCAATACGGACATACGGACCGGCAGACGTTCATCACCAGCGGAACTTCCGGTGGGTTGATGCTCGCCCTGTCGGTCCTGGTCAACCCAGGCGATGAGGTCCTCTGCTTTGATCCCTGGTTCGTGATGTACAAGCACCTCACCACGCTCTGCGGCGGGACGACGGTGCAGCTCGAAACCTATCCTGATTTCCGGATCGACCTCAACCGCGTTCGCGACGCGATCACGCCGAAGACGAAGGTGATCATCGTCAACAGTCCGTGCAATCCCACGGGCTATGTCGCGAGTGACGAAGAACTCCGCGATCTCGCGCTATTGTGCAAAGAGAAAGACATCGCCCTCATCAGCGATGAAATCTACCGCGTCTTCTGCTACGACCGGCCGTTCTCCAGTCCCGCCCAGTGGAATGACCAGACGATCGTCATCGACGGCTTCAGCAAGTCACACTCGATGACCGGGCTGCGGCTCGGCTGGGCGCATGGTCCCGCGCATGTCATTCAGGAGATGATCAAGCTCCAGCAGTTCACGTTCGTCTGCGCCCCGCAACCAGTGCAGTGGGCGGGGATCGCCGCGTGGACTTGCGATGTCTCGGATCGCGTCGCCGACTACAAGCGCAAGCGCGATCTCGTCGTGAACGCCCTGAAGGATGACTACGAGATCCAGGGAGCAAACGGCGCATTCTATGTCTTTGCGAAAGCTCCCTGGGGAACCGCGAGCGAGTTCGTGGCCGAGGCGATACGGAACGAACTCCTCATCATTCCCGGCAGCGTCTTCAGTCGCCGTGATACTCACTTCCGCATCTCGTTTGCGGCGGAAGATGAGACGCTGTGGCGCGGAATTGAAGTCCTGAAGAAAATCGCTCGCGGGCCGGTCACCGCCGGTGGACGGTAATGAGCCGTCCCGTGCGGCTGCTGATGGTCGGCGGTTCGCTGGGCGGGGGCGGAGCGGAACGCCGCGCGATCGAACTCCTGCAGCACCTCGATCGCCGCCGGATCGAATCGCAGTTGTATTTGACCTATCGCCAGGGGGAACTCCTGTCGGAAGTCCCGGCTGATGTTCCAGTCACGGCCTTCGCAGAAGATCGCCCGCTGATCAGGTTGTTGGCCAAGCTGCGGTGTCCGTGTGCAGCGAGAGCCATCCATCTGCGGCGGGTTCTGCGTGCCGACCCACCCGATGTGATCCTGACCTGGTCGCTGATGTCGGCCTATGAAGTGATGTGGGCCACGCTCGGTCGACGGGTACCGCATCTGGCGATGGTCGTCTGTCAGCCGCAGGCGGAATTGACGGACGTCTTCCCCCGATGGTTTCCCTTCCGCTACCGATTGGCTCGATGGACGTATCGTTCCGCCCAACGGGTCCTCGCGAATTCGGCAGACTTGCAGCAGACGGTGGCTAAGTTCTATCACCTGCCTCGTGAGACGCTGACGACGGTCGTCACGTTTCGCGATTTCGCGCGCATCGAGCGCATGGCTGCCGAGTCGGAACCAGCCTGGCCGGGCATGGGTCCGCGGTTGCTGGCTGTCGGCCGGCTCCATCCTGACAAAGGTCTGGACGTCCTGATTGATGCATTACACCAGTTGAAGGCCGACTTCCCGACAGCCCAGTTGATGTTGCTCGGTCAAGGACCGGCCGAAGCCGCGTTGCGGGAACAAGTCGTTCGGCTGGGGTTGAGTCGTCACGTCCACTTCGTAGGCTTTCAGGCCAATCCGTATGCGTGGCTGAAGTCGGCCGATCTGTTCATTCTCCCCTCACGTCGAGAAGGGATGCCGGGGGCGCTCATCGAAGCCCTGGCGTGTGGGGTGCCGATTGTTTCGACCGACTGTGCCACCGGACCAAGTGAAGTGCTGGAAGCCGGTCGCTGGGGGAAACTCGTGCCGGTCGAGGACGCGGCCGCTCTCGCCGCTGCGATCGGGCAATCGTTACGACATCGGTCGACGCCTGACGAATTGAATGCAGCGGCCCGTTCCGCCCGTGAGCGCTACGATCGTCCCGTTGTTCTTGGTCAGCTGGAAACGCTGATCCTGAAAGCCGCCGCGCGCGAAGTGGAGGGGAAATGAGCAGTTCCCCTGCGACTTCTGTTCGCAAGAAAATCCTCTTCGTCATCGGCAGTATGAGTGGCGGGGGAGCCGAACGGCGGCTGCTGGAATTGCTCAAGCACCTCGATCGTGAGCGGTTCGAGCCGCAACTCTGGCTGGCGTATCGCCGGGGGGAATTGCTGGAGCACGTCCCAGCGGATGTACCGATCTTCGCGGCGGTCGAGGGTGCGACCGAGCAGACACTCACTGCGCGGATTGCGGGGAAGTTGCGTCTGCTGTCGGAGTGGCGCGGTCGGCAACTGCACCACCACTTGCGGGCACAACCGGTCGATCTCGTCTTTTCGTGGAGCCTGCGGATGGCTTACGAGACCGCACTGGCAACGCGCAGGCTGCCGGTCGCCCGTATCGCGTACTGTGTGGCGGAACCGTCCATCGAATATCGGGACGACTTCCTCGCGACGACACCGTGGAAGTGGCGACTCGCCCGCTGGAGTTACGCCTCCGCACACCGAGTCTATGTGAACTCGCGGGGGAACCAGCAGGCGATCACAGAGTTCTACAACCTCCCGCCGGATCAGGTGGAACTCTGCGTGAATCTCCGCGACTTCACTCAACTCGACCAACAGATCGCTGCATCACCGATCGTCTGGCCGGCTGATGGCGCACGGCTGCTGGCTGTCGGGCGGCTGCATCTCTTGAAGGGGTTGTCGATCCTGCTGGAAGCCCTCGCGCTGCTGGTTCATCAGCATCAGCGGAAGGCGTCGCTGTTGCTTGTCGGTCAGGGTCCGGAAGAAGCCAGCCTGCGGGCCCAGGCCATCCAGCTCAACATCGCCGATCGCGTCGGGTTCTGCGGGTTTCAGGCGAATCCCGGACCGTATTATCAAGCGGCGGACCTCTTCGTCTTACCTTCGTTGACCGAAGGGTTCCCGAACTGTCTGCTGGAAGCGCTCGCACTCAGGACACCCGTAATCGCCGCTGATTGTCCGACCGGTCCTCGAGAAATGCTACAGAACGGTGCCTGGGGAAGACTCGTCCCACCGGGCGATGCACACATCCTGGCTGACGCCATTGTGCAGACGCTGGACGATCTCCCCATGGCCCAAGTGCGGGCACAACTCGCCCAGTCGGGCATTCGCTCCCATCACGACATCGCAAGCGGAATCCGTGCCCTCGAAGACCGTCTCCTGAACGTGATCGTGCAGACTCAGCAACGGACCCAACGATCCTGACTTCCTGCAGGTGATGTTCACTCCGCGGCAGTCGCGGTTCGATCACCGCCGTGGATTAAACTCAGCAGCTGGTCTTCCACACGGCGGATGCCGGTGTTCAGATCATATTGCGCACGGATGACCGGTTGAGCCAGCGCGGCTTTGGCACGGGCTTCCTCAGGGTGATCGAAGACATCGGCGATCGCATCGGCCAATGCGATCGGATCGCCCGGCGGGACTAGTTTCCCGAGCCGTCCGTCTTCGAGAATTTCACGCGGGCCGGTTGGGCAATCAGCCGCAACGACTGGCATACCGAGTGCGACGGCTTCCAGTAGCGTGTTCGGCAAGCCTTCCCACAACGACGGCAGTACGAACAAGTCAGCCGTTCGCAACTCCGGATATGGATTCGCGCGATACCCGGTGAGCTGGACTCGATCGGTTAACCGCAGCTGTTGAATCTGATTGCGCAGAGCCCCTTCCAGCGGTCCCTGCCCGCAAACGACGAGCTGCAGATCTCGTTGACCTTCATGCACCAGCCGGGCGAAGGCTTCCAGCAGACAGGCATGCCCTTTCTGTTCCTGCAGGCGGCCAATCGTGATGATCCGCTTCGCTGTGCCGGTCCAGGTTGGGGTTCCGGTCTGCGATAACTGCTCCAGCTTCGTGAAGTCCTTGAGGTTCGGCATCCATTGCACAGAAGCTGCGGGCAAGTTGTAGAACGCTTCGACTCGCTGACAGAGATCGCGCGAGTTTGCCAGGACGGCCTTCGCAGTCCGATACGACCAACGGGCCACTGTCTTCCGCCAGGGAGACCGGAACGGGAAATCGACGGTGACTTCCGCTGCGGGATCCTGCACGCAGTAGACCGCGCGGGGCACGCCGCACCAGCGGGCGGGGAGCGCGGTTTCATATGCTCTTCGCAACCCCCAGGCGAAGATCAGGTCATAGCGTTGCTGCCGTAGTCGATGCCAGTGCGCAAACATCCGCGCTTCGGAGAGCAAGCGACAGCGACCGGCGATCCGTTGACCGAGCGTTTGCGGGACGGCCCCTTCCGTGAAGGCGTGCACCGGAACATCCGCCGGGACTTCCGGAAGTAACTCGCCCGTTCGATACGCGAGCGACAGCTCCGGGGCGAACCGCGTCCGGTCGAGTCGTTCCAGCAGATCAATCATCCGCCGCTCTGACCCACCTCCAGCAAGTGTCCCCAGCACAAAGAGGACACGGGCGGGGTTCACGGGGTCGGCTCCTGCGGAATCAGTAAGAATCGGTCAGGCATTCTGCAGATGGTTTACGACGGAACCCGGCAACTCGCAACCCCGATGAACAGCAATCCCCAGTGAAAGCGGACTGCGGACGTCCGCGTGAGTGGTCGCTGAGTGGGGGATGTTGTCAACTTGCTCTCTGCTTGAGTCCCGGAGGGACGACAGAACTTAGCCCCATGCGTCAGCGTGGGGGGGGGGCGATTTGTCTCATCTGCGCGAGCCCCGGAGGGGCGACAGAAATCCTTTGGGCACGCACTTGTGTCGCCCCTCCGGGGCTGAAGATTCAACTGATCCAACCAGGCGATCCCCACGCTCACGCGTGGGGCTAAGCTCTACCGTCCCTCCGGGACTCAGGAGTGAAAGACGCACCGCCATCGTAGACAACCAATCACACCCAATGCTCGCATGATCGCAGGGCGCATGTGGGCAGGATTGCCATCACCTGCCCACCGATTTACGGTTGTCGATGCGTTCTCCCCTGCCTCTCACAGGAACTCCCGATGACTTCGCCCCTCCTGCGCTGGTCTGCCTTCTTCGCACTGACGTTCTTCTCCGCGGTGCCGGTCCACTCGGCCGATCTGGTGAAGGTCGGCATCCTCGGGATCGATAACTTTGGCTCGGTCGCTTACACCGAGTTTCTGAACCGTCCGCATGCAGAAGGGATCTTCGAAGGGGTTCGCGTTGTTGCTGCCTACGACGTCCGCAGCCCTGACTATCCTGAAAGTGCTGAACTGGCGACGCGCTGGAAAGACCAGCTCACCAAAATGTATCAGTCACCGAAAGACCCCAAAGATGCGGTCCCACCCATCGAATGGGTCAACTCGGTCGAGGAACTGCTCGCCAAGGTCGATGCGGTGATGATCTTCAGCCTGGACGGGCGTTTGCATCGTCAGCAGGCGGAACCGGTCTTGAAGGCGGGCAAGCGGCTCTTTATCAGTCGGCCGCTGGCCTCTTCACCCGAAGACGCGGTCGCGATTCTCCAGCTCGCTGAGCAGACGAAGACCCCCTGCTGGAGCAGTTCGCAACATCGCTTCAGCACGGGGTTCAGCGGAATGCGCGATCATCCCGAAGTCGGTCGCGTCATCGGCTGCGATGTCTACGGCGGCTGGACCGTCAACGCTCCGGTGGCTGACCAGTTCATGCGTCCGCTGCACAGCCTCGAAACGCTCTACACGATCATGGGACCGGGCGTTGTCTCGGTCACGTGCACGTCGACACCAACCGTGGAATCCATCACCGCGGTTTGGAAAGACGGCCGCGTGGGGACTTACCGCGGCATCAAGGAAGGGACCGTCAAATACAGTGCCACCGTCTTCGGTGAAAAGGGAGTCTCGACCGCGGGCATCTACGGACATGGCATCCCGGTCAATGGTGTTGTGCCGACGAAGGACAAGTACGTCGGCTACGAAGGACTCGCGATCGAGATCGCCAAGTTCTTCAAAGGGGGGCCGATTCCCGTCAAACCCGAAGAAACGCTGGAAATCTTCGCCCTGATGCAAGCCGCGGAAACCAGCAAAGCGCAGAACGGTGCGGTGGTCCCGCTGAAGAACCTGTGGACATCAGCGAAATGATGCGTCCGGACCTCAATTCCGCAGGGCCAACGGCCCGACCCAACATCCTGGATCAACCGGTGATGAACACCATGCATGCACGCGCAGGATGAATCGGGCCTTCAGCCCTTCGCTTTTGTGCCAATCACCACCTGGGGCGTTGCCCCAGGCTGGTATAACACGGGCCGTTGGCCCTGAAGACGATGACATCCACTGGTTGAACCGTTCGCGCGACAACTCAACATCTTCCGGACAGTACCATGCCACAATCTCTGAGTCTGGTGATTGTCCATCTGATTTTCAGCACGAAAGATCGCAGCCCCTGTCTGTCGATGGAGATCCTCGCGCAGTTGCATCCCTACCTGGCGACGGTCAGCCGGAATGCGGATTGCGAATGTTATCGTGTGGGAGGCGTCGCCGATCATGTTCATCTCGCGGTTCGATTGTCCCGCACGATCACGATCGCCAACCTGATCGAAGAGTTGAAAACGTCGTCCTCCAAGTGGTTGAAAAGTCGATCACCTGCGTTGGAACAATTCGCGTGGCAGCGGGGATACGGGGCATTTTCCGTCGGTCCAAGCGATCTACCGACGCTGGTGACGTACATCGAAAACCAGGCCGAACATCACCGGACCCGCAGCTTCCAGGACGAATTCAGAATGTTCCTGAAGAAGTACGCCATCGAGCACGACGAACGATACCTGTGGGATTAACCACACCCAGTCCGTCGTTACCCCGGCACAACGTATCCATCGTGGAGGGCCAACGGCCCGTTTTATACCAGCCTGGGGCATCGCCCCAAGTCACGGAATCGAGCGAGACCACAGGGCCAATGGCCCGACCCATTATCGATTTCACCGGTCGGCAACGCGCCGTATTTTCACGGAGGATGAAACGGGCCTTCAGCCCTCCATTTCGTTATCGATCGAATCCCTGGGGCGTTGCCCCAGGCTGGTTTGGGACGGGCCGTTGGCCCTGAAGACGATGACCGCGGTGACCATCACCACCTGGGGCGTTGCCCCAAGCTGGTTTGGGACGGGCCGTTGGCCCTGAAGATGGGATGGACCAACTTGATTCCCTCAATGGATTCCCCAACCCGTGGTGATCCCCTAGAATGCCGCCGGTTTGTTCATCGGGTCTTTGGGATCGGGTTGTCTTGACTGTACCCTTGTCGTCTCCCCCAGCGCACCTGGACTCGATTCTCGAGCCCGGCGAGTCCGTCGTCGCCTGGGTCCATTGCGATGTCGATGCGGAACGCCGTTTCCGCAGCACGTTTGCTGTGCTCACCGATCGTCGGCTGATCAACCTGCCCGGTGATGGCTCGACTGTCCCGGTGGCCAGTTGGCCGCTGGAACGTGTCGCCCGCATGAAGACGCGCGACCGGGCCGGATTGGGGACTCTTGAAGCGTTTAGCGCCGACGAGCGATTGACCGTCTGGCATTACCTCTTCGCCCAGGGACCGGCGGTGCTGGTTCTGCTGGACCGGTTCGAGGATCTGAAGGCCGGTCGTCCACCAGGAGCCGCCGCTCCCGATGAGCCGGAAGCGCCGGAAGCGGAAACGCAGGAAGCGCCGCCGAACACGATGGCACTGCTGCGGCTCAGCCGGTTCGCGAAGCCGCACGCCTTCTGGATTGTGCTGGCGTTTTTGCTCTCCCTGACGGCGACCGTCGCGAGCATCATCCCCTTGAAGTTGACAGGCCCGCTGGTCGACGGAATCCTCACGCCGTATCAAACAACCTGGCAGTTGGCAGACGACCCGTCAGCACCGATGCCTGCCGCGATCGAACAGAGCTTTCATTCGGTCTGGTGGTATCTGGCCGGGATGCTCGGAGCGGCGGTCCTCGCGTGGATTCTCGGTTGGGCGCAAGGAGCGATGCTCGCCTGGGTCAGCGAACGGGTCTCAGCCGATCTCCGGAACGCGACCTACTCGCATCTGCAAAAACTGTCGCTGGAGTTCTTCGGCGGGAAGCGGACTGGTGACCTGATTTCCCGACTGAGCACCGATTCCGACCGGTTGTGCCAGTTTCTCGCCGATAACGTCGTCGACTTCGCTGCGGACGCGCTGTTGTTGTTCGCGGTCGCGGTCGCGCTCTTTCAGACCAACTGGATGCTGGCAGCCGTCACGCTGGTGCCGTTCCCGTTTGTCGTCTGGCTGATGTACTACTCGCGCGACAAGCTGCAGTCGGGCTTTCTCGCCAGCAGTAATGCGTGGTCGGTCCTCAACAGCGTCCTCGCTGATGCGATCCCCGGGATCCGCGTGGTGAAGGCATTTGCCCAGGAACATCGCGAGATCGACCGCTTCGAGTCGGCGAACACGCATCTCGTGCAGACCAACAACCGCGTGAACGCCATCTGGACGTTCTTCTGGCCGCTGATTGCGTTCCTGAACAATCTCGGGGTGCTGGTCGTCTGGGCCTGCGGCATCTATCTGATCTATCGGCATGAACTGACGGTCGGGGCGTTGTGGGAATTCGTGCTGCTCAGCGGGCGATTCTATGGCCGACTCGAATCGATGAGTCGCATGGTGAATGCATCACAACGGGCCGCAGCGAGTGCTCAGCGAATCTTCGAGATTCTTGATCGCGTGTCGAGTGTTCCCGAACCGGCCAAGCCCGTCCCGCTCGACAAGTTGAAGGGGGATCTTGAATTCCGCGGCGTCGGCTTCCGTTATGGCAACCGCAAGGTCATCAAGGACCTGACACTGTCGATCCGTGCGGGGGAGATGATCGGGATCGTCGGCCATACCGGTGCCGGGAAGAGCACTCTCATCAACCTCGTCTGCCGGTTCTTCGATGTCGCGGAAGGAGCACTCTACGCCGATGGTGTCGACATTCGCTCGTATCGGGTGAGCGATTATCGGCGGAACATCGGCATCGTGTTGCAAGAGCCCTTCCTGTTCTTCGGAACGATCGCCGAGAACATCGCCTACGGTCGACCGGAAGCGACGCGGGCCGAAGTGATCGCCGCAGCGAAAGCCGCCCGGGCGCACGAGTTCATCCTGCAGTTGCCCGACGGCTACGATTCGATCGTCGGCGAACGGGGGCAATCCCTCTCCGGCGGCGAACGTCAGCGGATTTCGATCGCACGGGCACTGCTGATCGACCCGCGACTGCTCATCCTCGATGAAGCGACGTCCGCGGTCGATACACAGACCGAGCGCGAGATTCAGGAAGCGCTGCATACGCTGGTGAAGGGCCGCACGACGCTGGCGATCGCCCACCGGTTGAGCACGTTACGACAAGCGAACCGGATCGTCGTGCTGGAACGGGGCCGGATCGTGGAAGTCGGCACGCACGACGAACTGCTGGCGATCGACGGCGAATACGCCAAACTCCACGCCGCCCAGCAGGCCCTCTCCCGCGACATCGGCTGGTGAAATTCCACCCTCCCCGGACGCCCACCCCTTCCGAGGGGTGAGTCCCATTCCTCCATCACGACACTCGGCCTGCCCCCGATTCTTGAAACCACTTTGCAAACGCAACATCGCGTCGAGTACACTCCAGCACGTTGTTCGAGGAGTTGTCGATGAGCGGTGGGAAACGGCGGGCCGCGTGGACCGTCACAGGGTTGATGATCGTGGGTCTGGTCGGACTCTGTGGAGCCGCGGCCCCGGAGGTTGCACAGCCGTCCGCGTGGACTCAGTTGACGATTTACTGTGTCTGCGTGGTCGCGGCGTCGACGCTGGGAGGCGTGCTTCCCAATCTGATGAAGCTGACACACACCCGGTTGCAGATCATGATGAGCCTCATCGGCGGACTGATGCTCGGTGTGGGGATGCTGCATCAATTGCCGCATGCGGTGGTCCTGCTGACCGAAGCGGGGATGCCGCGGGCGCTCGACTGGTCGCTCGGCTGGATGACGATCGGGCTGGTCTCGATGTTCTTCCTGCTGCGGATGTTTCACTTCCATAATCACGATGCGTTCGATGAGGCCCCCGGCCCGCATGGTCACGACTGCGGGCACGACCATGATCATTCCCACGATCATGACCATGCGGCCCGGCAGACACACGCACATGATCACGATCACGATCATGATGCGGCCCACAGTCACGGCCATGACCACGGTGGCGGACCGCATGCCACCAGCTGGATGGGGGTCGCCTTCGGTCTGTCACTGCACACGCTGACCGACGGGCTGGCCCTGGCGGCCCACGTCGAAGCCGATACGCGGCATGTCGCTGGGCTGCTGTTGCCGGGAGTCGGGACGTTCCTGGGGATCGCGCTGCACAAGCCGCTCGATTCGCTGTCGATCACCTCGCTGATGTCAGCCGGGGGCTGGTCAGCGAAGGCCCGGCACATCGTCAACTTCGGGTACGCGCTCCTCTGTCCGCTGGGGGTGCTGCTGTTTCACCTGGGCATGCGGACGCTGACGACCGAGCAGAACGTCTTCGTTGGGACCGCACTCGCGTTTTCCGCGGGGGTGTTCGTGTGCATCGCGCTGAGCGATCTGCTCCCGGAAGTGCAGTTTCACTCGCACGACCGCGGCCGACTGTCGCTCGCCCTGGTCATCGGTCTCGTCGCCGCCTGGGCAATTGGCTTCCTCGAACCGGAACATACGCACGGCCCCGCCCAGAACGAACAACCGGGGGGCGGGCACGATCATAGTCACGACCACGATCACTGAGATGACTGTGGAATCTCGTCAAAGCCCGGCATGTCAGCATGCCGGGCTTTTGGTTTTCAAGGCGACTGACGACAATCGATCCTCACTCGTCCGGGCTGTAAGCCACGCCGAGAGGCAGATGCCGCGCAACGCAGACGATGCCCGGCATCCCGTCGCCATGGACCGAGCACTGAGCGCCCGCACCACCAGTGACCGACCACACCTGCGAGTGACCTCGGTCGCGAGGGAGCGTTGAAATTCCCCTGTTTCCTCCATAAAATTTCGAGCATCGTGCAGGCAGACTGCACTCCGACCCGCGGACGGAATATCCAAGGGCCATCTCCCCGCGACCTGGTTTCCGCACCCCTTGTTCGCAAGGGGTGTTTTCGTTTCCAGCTAGAGTTCGTTGTCTCTCTTTTCGATCGGCCTGTGCATCATGGAAGCGGGTATCGTCGGTCTCCCCAATGTCGGCAAGAGCACGCTCTTCAACGCGCTGACCAGTTCCACCGCCGCTCAGAGCGCGAACTATCCCTTCTGCACGATCGAGCCGAACGAAGGGATCGTCAGCGTTCCCGACGAACGCCTCACGCGGATTACGAAGTACATCGTTCCGAAGAAGATCGTGCCGACCGCGCTGAAGCTGGTCGACATCGCCGGGATCGTAAAGGGGGCCAGCGAAGGGCAGGGTTTGGGGAACAAGTTCCTCAGCCACATTCGCGAAGTCGATGCGATCCTGCAGGTCGTCCGCTGCTTCGAGGATGACGACGTGATCCATGTGACGGGGAAGGTGAACCCCCTCTCGGACATTGAAGTCATCGAACTGGAACTGATGCTCGCTGACCTGCAGACGCTCGAAAATGCACTCCCGAAGGCCGAGCGGGCTGCCAAGAGTGGCGACAAGGACGCCAAGCTGCGGGCGGACGTCTCGAAGAAGTGCATCGCCTTCCTGCAGACTGATCAGCCCCTGCGGAAATGCGAGTTCGACGAGAACGAACGCAAGGCGGTCTCGAGCTTCGGACTGATGACGGCCAAGCCGATTCTGTACGTGGCGAACGTCGATGAAAGCGACGTGGAAGGGCGTGGTCCGCTGGTGATGGCCGTGCGTGAGTTCGCCGAGAAGGTCGGGGCGTCCGTCGTTCCGGTCTGTGCGAAGATCGAAGCGGAGATCGCGGAACTGCCGGAGGCGGACCGGGCCGAGATGCTCGCCTCGGTCGGTTTACAACAGCCGGCGCTGACAAGTCTCGCGCAGGCCGCCTATCGCACGCTGGGGATGCAGAGCTTCTTCACGGCCGGGGAACAGGAAGTCCGCGCCTGGCCGATCCGCATCGGCGCGACCGCGCCGCAAGCGGCAGGGGTGATTCACACCGACTTCGAGAAAGGCTTCATCCGGGCGGAAATCTACACACTCGCCGACCTCGAGCAGTACAAGTCGGAAAAGGAAATCCGCAACGCGGGCAAGCTCCGCGTCGAGGGGAAAGCCTACATCATGCAGGACGGGGACATCTGCCACTTCTTGTTCAATAACTGAAGCTCACAGTGGACAGTGAAGAGTGGACAGTGAAGAGTGGACAGTGGGCAGCCAGAGAAACAGCACTCACGATCCACGCTTACGTCTTCGCGTCCCGCCTTCCACTTCATCCAGTTCTACCGCCTGTAACGCCCTGTTGCCCAAATCCCACAAGAATTTTTGACCCGCGCTGCTGGTGAGCTAAAGTTGTTCACTGCCACAGCATGGTCGACACAAGTGTGTCTCCAGGGGGGAGGCCTCGTTGATTTGCGCTGGCGGCAGTCAGGGCGCGCCCCATGTCACGCATCTCCGGTACCGGCAGTCTCAGCGGTCTTTCCCTGCAACTCCTGCGCGGGCTGCGCTCGTCAACTCAAGCGGTTGATCAGACCACGGAACGTCTCTCGACGTTACGCAAAATCAATCGTTCCAGCGACAACCCCGCCGGGATGGTCGCTGCGAATCTGCTGGAATCCCAGCTGAATTCCATTCACTCGACGCAGAGCAACGTGACCCGCGCGCAGTCGCTGGTCAACACGGCCGATGCGGCTGCGAGCGATATCGTCTCGAAACTCGAATCGATCCGCACCCTGGCCCTCGAAGCCGCGGGAGGCACCCTCTCCGCGGATGAACTCGGAGCGAACCAGGCCCAGATCAACGATCTGCTCGATGCGATCGACCGGTCCGCGAAGACGAGCTACAACGGCACACGACTGCTCGATGGAACGTCGGGATACACCCTCTCCGGGGTCGACAGCTCGGATTTCAAGGATGTCGACGTCCTGGCGAAGCGGACCGACAGTGACGTCAGCGTGGCGGTCAACGTCACCACGACGGCGCTCAAGGGGGCCAAGGCTTACGCCGGGGGAGCGCTCGGCTCAGCGACGACCCTCACCGTGACTGGTTCCGAAGGCACGACGACCCTGCAACTCGCGAACGGCGCGACCACGCAGGACATCACCGACGCTTTCAACGCCGCGACTTACCTGACCGGCGTGACTGCGACGCGTGTCGATGCCACGAACATCGACTTCTCAACCGTCAACTACGGGTCGGCGGCGACGATCGCGATCACCGCCACCGCGGGGACCTTCACCACCACCGGGACCGGCACCGGCCGCGATGCAATTGCGACCGTCAACAACACCTCGTTCACGGCCTCCGGGACGTCGTTCAACGTCAACCTGCCGAACCTCAATCTGCAGATCGACATCGACCCGGCAGCCAGTGGCGCGCTGACCTCGTTCACCGTCAGCGGGACCGGGCTCAAGTTCCAGACTTCGCTCGATGTCAACGACCCCGCGCGACTCGGCCTGATGAATTTCTCCACCGCAGCCCTTGGCGGAACGACCGGTAAACTGTCGACGCTTCGCAGCGGGCAGGCCAACGCCATCGACACAGGCAGCCCGGTCACGGCGATTCAGGTCGTCGATGAAGCCCTGAGTGAAGCCCGTGCCGCTCAAGCAACGATCGGATCCTTCAGCAAGTACACGCTCGATTCAGCCGAATCGCTCCTCGGCACCCAGGAAGAGAACACGCAGGCCGCGTGGTCGGATCTCGTCGAGACCGATGTCCCCAGCGAAACCGCCCGGTTGTCGCAACAGCGCGTGGTGCAGGAAGCGGCGCTGCAGGCGTTGCAGGTTTATACCCTGCAGCAGTCGAGTTCGCTGTCGCTGCTGCAGGCGCTGGCGCTGCGGTAGGAACGCGAAGACGTAAGCGGGGCAGAGTGTCGCGCCCCAATCGCGCCCTTTTTGGCCCAGTCCTGACGCACACACACCCCTTCTCCCGCACTCCCGCAGTTCATCGCCGCCCGCTATACTCCCTCGCGTTGTCCGAAACCGCTCCTTTTGAGCAGGAACGACGCCCATGGGTCGCTGGTGGTGTATCGCGTGGCTGGGGATGATGCCGATGGCGAACTTGCAGGCCGCTAACGATGACGTCGTTGAACACGTCGTCCTCGGGATTCACGGCGGGACCGGCCTCGACAAGAAGGACATGACGCCCGAACTCGACAAGCAGCTTCGCATCGTCCTGACCGAGGCGCTGCACGCCGGGAAGAAGAAGCTCGACGACGGTGGCACGAGTCTCGACGGAATTGAAGCAGCGATCCGCGTCCTCGAAGATTCGCCGCTCCTGAATGCCGGCAAAGGGGCCGTCTTCACGCGGGAAGGCCGCAACGAGCTCGATGCCTCGATCATGGACGGCAAGACGAAGAAGGCGGGCTCCGTCGCCGGGGTGACGGTCATCAAGAACCCGATTACCGCCGCCCGGGCCGTCATGGAGCAATCACCGCATGTGCTACTCACCGGCCGCGGGGCCGAGATTTTCGCCACCAAGCATGGCCTCGACATCGTCGACCCGGCGTATTTCTGGACCGAACACCGCTGGAAGGCAATCCAGGAAATCTGGAAACGCGACGCGGAAGAAAAGTCGCAGGGACAACCGCGGGGAGCACTGGATCCCGCGCTGCGGAAGCATTTCTCCTATGGGACCGTTGGGGCGGTCGCGCTCGACAAGGATGGGAATCTGGCAGCGGGGACCTCGACCGGCGGGATGACTGGCAAGCTCTACGGTCGCGTCGGGGATTCGCCGATCATTGGGGCTGGAACGTATGCCGATAACGCCGCAGCGGCGATCTCCTGCACCGGTCATGGCGAGTTCTTTATCCGCTATGCGGTCTCGCACGAGATTGTGGCCCAGATGAAATACAAAGGGGTCAGCCTGGCGGAAGCTGCTGACGATGTGATCAACAAGCAATTGAAAGCCGTCGAGGGTGAAGGGGCTGCGATCGGGTTGGATAAGACCGGGCGCTTTGCGGCGGCGTACAACTCGGAAGGGCTGTACCGCGGGTCGATTACGAAGGACGGGAAGGTGCGCGTGCGGTTGTATGAGGAGTGAGCGCGAAGACGCAAGCGGGGCAGCGGTCGGTGGTGAGCGAATGGAGTCAGTGAATCACGAAGAGGAGATGGGTTCCCAGTAGGCGTTGGCGGCGGGGGACATCAGGTCCTTAAAGGTGGCGACGATCAGCCGACGGGCGGTATCAAACCCGCTCAGCCATTCATCATCGGCGGTCTCCCCTGCTCCGCAGAGACCGCGGCACGTCAGCGTGACCCAGACGACCGTCCCAGTTGCATCCAGCCACGCTCGACATGTGAGTGTCGGTCCGTCCGCTTCGGGTTGATACACCCACGCCACCTGGAAGTCCTGGAGTCGGTCGACCAGCGGGAGTTCAGCTGCGGAAGTGAGCAGACGACAGAAACCGAGGTCGCGGGGCGACTGCCACACCGTCCCCTGCGGGATTCGGTTCCGATACTCAACTTCCCATTCTGCCGGAGCAAACGTCTCACCCGTGGAAGCGGCGGTCCGCCAGGCGACGAGTGCCTGGACGAATCCATCACGGACGGTTTCATAGTGGGGGTAGACGTCGCCGTGCGCACCATCCCACTGGTAGTCGAGTCGCTGGTCGGTCCGGTTGATGCGCTGATCGCCGAGAATGCTCTCGATGGACGAATCTGCCGTCGCACGCCAGGTCGGACCGAGTTGTTCGAGCAGAGTCGCGGTGTCGACCGGGACCGGAGTCCGTGACCACACCGACAGCCGCACCCCGACCAGGGGTGGGTGCTGGTAATTGGGCAACGGTCGTATCGTTATTCCCGGATGGCTAGTCGGACTGCTCAACATGGAGGGGCTCCCCGAGCGCGCCGGACAGTCTACCCGATTCCCCCAGCGATGATAGGGAGCAGGTGTCCGCTGGGGAGGCGGATCAGAATTTCACATAAGGTGGGTCGAGTCCCCGAGGCCCAGTCCCCGAGGCCCACCATCTTCCTGTCAATCGTGGTGGGCCTCGGGGACTCGACCCACCCTACACAGAGGGCAAGATCAACGATGAACCCGCCCCGTCAATTGAGGGCTGATCTCGCAGCGTTCCACGACAAGTGCCCCGACACATCCCAGCGAGTGCTAAAAGCCACCGGGGTTCTTGGGACCGATGGGGCCGACCTTGGTATTTGGCTTTTTGGTTCCCCCGGCGGGCACTGCGTCGGCGACTTTCTGCGGACCGAGACCATCGAGCTGGCGGACATCGGCTCCGACCGGTCGTCCTTCGGCCCAGACGACCCCCTTGCACGACGAATGCAGCGCGAACGAGCCGGGTTTCAACTGCTCTTTGCGAACCGGCAGATGGTCGGCCAGAACCACGCCATCGGGTCCCGAGAGAAGATGGGCATCGTGTCCCTCGCCCCATGCCGCCTGCCAGGCTTTCGGATCGAAGATGTTGTCGCCTTTCGCGAGCAACACCCGGACTTCGCGGGAGACGCCATTCGACCGCCCCCACCAGGCGACCTGCTGCTGTTCCAACACGGGCCCCTGCAGACGAACGACAGCCGGAGCGGTCGCTTCGCCTGCCCGAATCGTGAATGGCGGGGTGAAGGCACATCCCTCGACAAAGGCCTGGACCGGCAGTTTCGCGGGTTCTTTCAGCGAGACCGCCGTGAATTGTATCCCCGACTCGGTCGCGGCAATCGAGGTTTGCACGAGATCCAGCGCGAACGGCAGGTCATTGTTGATCGCCCGCGGGCGAACGTCGATCGCGATCCCGCGGGCCGCGAGCACACTGTTCCGTACGAACAAGGTTCCCGGTCCGGCTTCCGCACGGATCAGCGTGCCGGGTGCCTGGATGAAACTGTCGAGCACCGAAAGCGTAGGGGGTTCGCTGGCAGGCTGCGGGGCTGTTGTAAAGCGGATCACGCCCGCATACGGAACAGTCGCCTTCTCTGGTCCAACGAGTTCACAGCGCCGCAGGACAACATGGGCGTCATGAGCGGCGATCAGCCAGGCCGGGAGTGTCGGCCGCGGTTCGGGCGAGGCCCAGCGCAGGTCTTCGATTTCCAGCGAGCCATTTTCGATGCGGATCAGCGCCTCGACATCTTTCCCGGCATCCTTCGGAATGAGCTTGATCGGGGCTGCTTCACTCGACTGGCGGAAGACGATTTTGACCTGGCGCTTGGCGAGTTGCACGGGCGACATCAGACAGTTCCCGGAGCCGACTGCTTCGAAGATGGTGCCGTTCGGCCAGTCGCCCCGCGCGAGGACCGCGCCCAGGTCTTCCTTCTTGAGGTCGATCCGGCGGGCATTCTTCACCTGGATCGACTGCGTCGCTGCGGGAGGTAACGGACGGCGACGGCTGAACGCCGCGAGCCGCGCTGGATGCGACGCTTCCGGAATGGTGAAATGCGCGGGATCGACACCCGGCACTTCACCCTGACGGGCAATCTTTTTCACAGCCGGTGAGAGGAGCGACGGATCAAAATCGGTGGGATCGAGCTGGTTCCAGTCGGTGATCGCTGAGGGCCAGACATCACTCTGGAACTGGTCCGCATCGATCTTCTCCTGCCAGAAGATCCGCCAACCATCCGCATTGCGGGCACGGAAGCTCGACTTGTCGCCGAAGTCGAGCAGATTCTCGAACCCGAGGTATGCCGACCCAAGCGACGTCCAGGTGACTGACTGCCGCAGCGGCTCCTGCAGCCAACCATCGGCGTTGACGAGTAACCGGGGACCCGCATTCGCAGCGGCGGCACACACGCTGTCGAGCCAGACGAACTGAGTCGGCAGCGGCGTCTCGCGAGTCGCGTCCGCACTCAGATCCAGAATCGCCCGCGGGCTGACCCAGGTGGAATGGAGACTGCGGAGAACACGGGCGGGTCGCCCTTTCACCGTCGCGGTGACGGCTGAATGGCCAGCCAGTTTGAGCACAGTCCCCTGCCCGGTTGCCAGGAGCGAGTTGTGCACGACGGCATCGAGCTGATTCGTACGGACATCGAGCCAGGTCTCAGTCTCGCCGCGGAGCAACATCTGCTCGATCAGCAACCGGGCTCCCCCGGGGACTGTCCCTTCGAGTGAGAAGACCTTCGTCAACTCCGCCGAGGGTCCCGTCAAACTGACACTGCCGTTCCGCAAAAGCAGGTGGCCATCGATGACCGAGAACAGCCGCTGAGGATCTTTCGTTTTCCAGTTCGTCCGATCGATGGTGACGTGGATGCCGTTGAGTTCGAGGTTCCCCCCGCGAACCGTGAGCGACCCGATCAACCCTTCACCGGCCGACCCCATAAAGAGGACCGGAGGCGTCTTCTCGTCACCTAGCAGGACCAGTCGTTTGACCGTCAGGGACTGTGGTGTGGTGAGCGTGAACGGACCGGTCCCAAGCAACTGGAGGACGCCCCCGGAGGGCCCCAGTCGCGACAAGGCTTCACTGAGCGTGGGAGCATGGGTGAGACTGGAGGGCCCTGGTCCGACAGTGAGCGTCGCTTTCGGACGGGCGTCGTCTGCGGTCGCCCACTTCGGTAATTTTTCGGCTTCAAAGGGCTCGTTTCCCTGAGCACCACCGGGTGTGAGCGGATTCACCCCCGTCCCGTTGGGTGTCGCGACACTCGTTCCGGTCCCGGTCTCAGACCCTGGATTCCCACTGGTGTTGGTGGCGTTCGGATTGGCTGGAGCACCATCGGGAGTTGTCCCGGGAGTGCCGCCGTAGACATTGGCGACCTGGACGCTGCCATCGACCATCGGAGCACCGCCCGGGCCTCCGCCAACGGGAGCGACTGCGACCGTCCCCGGTCCGGGAACAGTCTTTCCGAAGGGATCCACATTCGCCGGGGGAGGTGTCGTGCCGAAGCCTCCCATCGATCCGCTATAGCTGGAAATCATCCAGCCGAGACCGCCCACCGCAGCGATCGCCGCTGCAATCGCCAGCGGCATCTTCAACCAATCGAGATTGATGCCGGGCGACTCCTCGCGATCCGACTCTGCCGGCCGCGTTGGTGGGGGTAGGAACGTCCGTTCGGTCTTACCCGCTGAAGGCGAAGAACCGCCTCCAGTTCGTGATGAGGAAGGCGAGGACGATGGTCCCCCGGCATCGTCGGGCACTTCGTCTTTCTTTAGCGACTTCCAGTGCCGCTTGTCGACGGGAGCCTCGGCGTCATCCGCTGCCGACGAGGAAGACCGGGATCGCGAACCGGGCGATGCGGGGATCGCCTCGTCGTCCGCGAGTTCCTCTTTCTTCAGCGATTTCCAGTGACGCTTGTCGGCTGGTCGATCGTCTTCCACAGGCTCCGGGGAGGACGATCGTGTCCGCCGGGAACCAGTGGTCGGGGCCGAGTCATCATCTTCCGTTGAATCCGGCAGCCGCTTCCAGTGCCGGGCCGGCGCGCCTTCATCTGCTGCGGGTTCCCCCCGCGACCTGCGCGGTGCTTCCTCAGCTTCCGGCGGCTCATCGAAGATCGTGCGGGAGACCGCCCCGCTGGTCATCACCGCCGTTTTCAGATCGTCGAGCAACTCTTTCGGTGTCTGGTACCGGTCTTCCGGTTTTTTGGCGATCATGCGATGCAGGACCGCCACCAATCCTTCCGAGACGTTTTTGTTCTGATCCTGCGGATTGGGCAACGGCTTGATGGCATGGGCCTGCAGTTTGTTCGTCAGACTGCCATCGGGGTATGGGGGCTGCCCGGTCAACATGAAATACCAGGTGCAGCCGAGCGAATAGAGATCGCTGCGGATGTCGGCCAGCTTGCTGTTGCGGGCCTGCTCGGGAGCCATGTAGTCGACCGTGCCGACCGTCGTCCCCGCGCGGGTAATGTTCGTTTCAATCGTGTCATCGACCGACCGAGCCAGTCCGAGGTCGGTGAGTTTCAACACCCCATCCCGCCGCAACAGCAGGTTCGAGGGTTTAATGTCCCGATGCACGATCTTGTGTTCGTACGCATGCTGCAATGCCGACGCGGCCTGCTTGATCAGCTCGATCGACCGCTTAACGGGGATAATTCCGCGACGGGAGACATGCTCATGCAGATCGGTCCCGTCAACGTACTCCATGGCAATGTAGAGATATCCGTCGGCACTCCCCGAATCGAAGACGGCTACAATATTGTCATGTCGCAGCTGAGCCGCCGCCTGGGCTTCGGCTTGAAAACGCCGGACCAGCGTGGGGTTCTCGGCTTTATCCTTCGGCAGGACTTTCAAAGCCACCTTGCGTTTCAGCGTGGCATCGGTCGCCAGATAGACTGCACCCATTCCCCCCTGACCGAGCTTCCGCTCGATCTCGTATTTCCCCAGACGCTTCAACGGCGACGGAGCGGCTGCGTCAGTGCCGGACACAGGCTCGGACTTCATCGCAGGGACTCCGGGATTGGTTACGGCGAACGCCGGGCACGAGAGACGCATCCAAGAGTGTACACCCGCCTGTCGCAGGCGTCAAAACCCGTCCGGAAACATCCACGGGCAACGTCTTCTTCAAGTTGGGACGTCTGCACGTGGTCAAGAGTCGAGAGTCGAGTGTCTAGAGCCAGAGAAAAGCCCTTGTTTCGCAGACTCTCTCCGGCACTAGACTTTTGACTCTAGACTCTCGACACAGAGGTAAATCCCCCCCCCATCTGAAGAAAGCGTTGGCCCTGGGAAACATCTCGATGCTGCCACCCAACCATTCCTCCCCTCGGTTTGTAGGATTGAGCGCGGACGCTGCGGGCCGAGCCGGATAGACTCTCTTGTTTGCAGCGAAGCGAGATGGGTCTCAAGAGGAGCAGCGATGCGGTTGGGAGTGCTGTGCGACGATCCGCGTGCGGTCGTGTTGTGGGATCGCTGGCGGCGGTCGGCGACACCGATCGAGTACGTTGTTGTTGCTCCCCCTCCACAGGCACCGACCGGCGCAATCCCGACACCAGTCGCCCAACTGCGGGAACACTGGGAAGATCTGCTCCTCGAGCGACTCGACGCGGTCATTGTCGGAGGCTGGTCAACAGCGGTTCTTGAAGGGGCACGGAAGTTCGCACAGGCTGGGATACCGCTGTGGGTCTACCCGCATCCGCAACAGGGACTGCAATTCGCCTACGAACTGAACCTCGCCGCGGAAGAAACCCACGCCCCGCTGCGCGCGGTCTTTCCCGAGCGTTGGCACGCAGGGAGCATGCCCCAAGGGACGCTGAGTGAGTCGCTACCGGGCATCACCGCGGTGGAGTTCGTGCGTTGCTTTCCGGAGGAACCAGGTCACGGCCCCCCCTTGGTCAAAGTGGTTCTGGAAGCCGCGCTGCTCTCCGATCTCGACTGGCTCGCCTGGCAATTCGGCCGACGCGAACGAGTCACCACGTTACGCCTGGGTGTGGAGGGCGAACGACTCCGCCAGCAGACGATCACGCTCGCCTCCGACAATCGCCCCGAACTCTCCTGGACCGCAGAAGTGGGTCCGACCGCCACGGCCCGCTGCACCGTGCATCATGCCCAAGGGGCCTCCGTCTATCTCTTGACCGACGAAGGTTGGCGGCCACAGACAGCCAACATCCCAGTGACCGCATCACCAGTTGATCCGACGCGCGACTCTGTCCCGTGGAGCGAAGCGGTCACAGCCTTCGAGTTGTGGGATGCCGTCGAATACTCGATCGAACGACGGCGGACGATCGAACTCCATCGCGAACCCGTCTCCGAACGGGCGATCTTCAAGACCCGCATGGCTGCCTGGGGCTGTGGCGTGTTGATGGGGACACTGCTGCTGATGTTGCTCTACATGGGACTGGCGAGCCTCGTCCCCACACCTGCTTCACCGGGGATGCAGACCTTGCTGAGCATCTTGCGCGCCCTCGTCTTTGCGCCGCTGTTTCTCTTCCTGGGAGCACAACTGCTGCTCCCGTTGACCCGCGCCGCCGGACAATCAACCAGTCGTTCGGATGCTTCCTGAGTGACAGGTCTCGTCGCATCTCACTGAATGGAGCCGCGGAGCCATCTCAGCGGTCGGGGCGCAAGCCCAATGGCACTTACTTTAGATTGTTGGGTGGTGGTTTTCGGGTTTGGAAGTGGGTTGATTTGGGTCGTCGTTTGTACGCTTCTCGGGGGTAGTGGCGATCGGGGCGGTTCGGCAGCTTGTCG
>JBGATC010000039.1:0-62009 GCA_044229335.1 Planctomycetaceae bacterium
CGGGTTCCTTTCTCTTCCAGGAACCCGGCGCTTGCGCTTCGGGCTAGGTGACCCGATCGTTTTCTCCTGCTCAGCGGACGGAATGGAATGCACGCCGAGATTATCAGCGTCGGGACCGAAATCACCGGCGGGGCGAAGCTGGACACGAACAGCCAGTGGTTGAGTCTGGAACTGGCGGAAATCGGCATCTCGGTCATCGCCCATACCACGATCGCTGATGATCTCGATGCGATGGTCAATGCCTTTCACATGGCCGCGATTCGCTCGGATATCGTGCTGATTACCGGCGGACTGGGACCGACACTGGATGATCTCACGCGGGAGGCCCTCGCCAAGTTCGCTGGCCTCGAACTCGAACTGCACGCGCCATCGCTCGAACATGTCAAAAGCATGTTCGCCCGCCGTCAGCGGCCGATGCCCGAGCGCAACGTCATTCAGGCGATGTTTCCCCGGGGCAGCCAGCCGCTGCCCAACCCGCGCGGGACGGCTCCCGGCATCTGGATGACCTACCCGCGGCCTGACCACGACACCCCGTGTGTCTTCGCCGCGATGCCCGGCGTCCCCAGCGAAATGAAGACCATGTTCCGCCAGCAGGTCGTCACCCGACTGGACGGCGGAGACCGCGTGATTCGCCGGGCCCGCATCAACTGCTTCGGCGTGGGAGAATCACAGGCCGAAGAAATCCTCGGCGACATGACCGCCCGCGGTCGCGATCCGGAAATCGGGATCACCGCCCACGAAGCGACCATCACTTTGCGCATTACCGCAGCGGGTCCCAACATTGATGCCTGCAAAGCCAAGCTCGATGCGGCGTCGGTCGCGATCGTGAATCGCCTGGGTACGTACGTCTTCGGTGTGGAAGACGAGGAACTGGAACACGCCGTGATTCGCCTGCTGCATCAGCGGCGCGCGTCGCTTTCCACGGTTGAATCCGGCACCGGGGGGTTACTGGCACACCGTCTCACGGGAGTAACCGGCTTCGAAGCGGCCTACATGGGCGGGGTCGTCGCGCCGACGAATGCGGCCAAGCGGCACCTGGTGCATGTCGACGACCGGTTGCTCTCCTCTGCGGGTCCAATCAGCGCGGAAGTCGCCGGGGCGATGGCCGAGGGTTGTCGACAGCAATTCGGCACCGACTTCGCCCTCGCCGTGACCGAATGGCCCGAGTTCGACCCGGACGACCCGCTGGCACCAGTCCCTGCATCCTTCGTGGCCCTGGCCCACCGGCAGGGTCAGACGGTCGAACAGGTCCAGCACTTCGGCGACCCCGCCATCGCGAAAAGCCGCACCGCAAAAGTCGCCCTCAACATGTTGCGACTGCACCTCATCGAATCTTTGTAGGGTGGGCTGTGCCCACCGCCTTCTCGTCCCTCTCCCGGGAAGATGGTGGGCACAGCCCACCCTGCAAATCAGCGGGATGCTCCCCCGTGCCCGCTGTGACTGGTATGCTGGTGGGCTGTGTTGATCGAACGTTGCCGAGAAACGCGAACCCCATGCTCTACACCAACATCTATCTGACCGTGAATAACCCGGCCGACGTCGACGAGATCCGTGAACTGCTCCGCGAACAGGGGCGGCTCTCTCGGGCGGAACCGGGATGCGAACGTTTCGAAGTCTACCAGTCGAACAACGACCCGCAGACGTTTCTGCTCGTCGAACGCTGGGCCGATCAAGCCGCCCTCGACGTCCACCGGACGGCAACCGCCTACACCACGATCTATCAACCGAAAGTCCTCCCCAAAGTCACCCGTACACCGCATCCAAGTACCGTCATCGAGTGACATCCGTCCTAGCCCGGAGCGCAAGCTCCGGGTTCGCTCTTCTCTTGAGCGGCAACAACACCGAATCGCAGAAATCCGGAGCTTGCGCTCCGGGCTATTGAGAAAGTTCCATGCTTAACAAGATCTCTTCCCGCATTACGCAACCGAAATCCCAGGGCGCCTCGCAGGCCATGTTGTATGGCACAGGGATGACCCCCGAGGACATGAATAAGGCCCAGGTCGGCATTGCGTCGGTCTGGTACGACGGCAACACCTGCAACATGCACCTCAACGTCCTCGCTGACAAGGTGAAGGAAGGGGTCGTCGCTGCCGGCATGGTCGGGATGCGGTTCAACACGATCGGCGTGTCGGACGGGATTTCGATGGGGACCGACGGGATGTCGTTCTCGCTGCAGTCGCGCGACCTGATCGCCGACAGCATCGAGACTGTCATGTCGGCTCAGTGGTACGATGCGAACGTCTCGATCCCCGGCTGCGACAAGAACATGCCTGGCTGCCTGATCGCGATGGGACGGCTCAATCGCCCATCGCTGATGGTTTACGGCGGCACCATTCGCCCCGGCTGCACGCCGCGGCATCCCAAGCTCGACATCGTCTCTGCCTTCCAAGCTTACGGAGAGTACATCACCGGCAAGATTACCGAAGACGAACGGGCCGAAGTCATTCGCTGCAGCATCCCCGGTGCCGGGGCGTGCGGCGGGATGTACACCGCGAACACGATGTCGTCGGCGATCGAAGCCTTGGGGATGTCGCTGCCGTACAGCTCGTCGATCCCCGCGGAAGACCCGCTCAAGCTGGGTGAATGCGTCGCCGCCGGGAAGGCGATTCGCAAGCTGCTCGAGCTCGACCTCAAGCCGCGCGACATCATGACGCGGGCGGCTTTCGAGAACGCCATGGTCGTCATCATGGCGACCGGCGGATCGACGAATGCAGTGCTCCACCTGATCGCGATGGCCCGGTCGGTCAACGTGCCGCTGACCATCGACGACTTCCAGCGGACGAGCGACCGAATCCCGTTCATCGCCGACCTGAAGCCGTCGGGCAAGTACGTGATGGAAGACCTGCACAACGTCGGCGGCACCCCCGCGCTGATGAAGTACCTGCTCGGCAAGGGGCTGCTCGACGGCACCTGTATGACCGTCACGGGCAAGACCGTCGCTGAGAATCTCAAAGACGTTCCCGGTCTCGCGGAAGGGCAGCGGGTGATTGTGCCGCTCGAAACGCCCATCAAGCCGACCGGTCACATCTGCATCATGCGGGGCAATTTCTGTCCCGACGGAGCGGTGGCGAAAATCACCGGCAAAGAGGGGCTGAAGTTCGTCGGTCCCGCCCGCTGCTTCGACAGCGAAGAGGAGATGCTCCACGGTCTGGAGCAGGGGAAGATTCAGAAGGGGGACGTGATCCTCATCCGGTACGAAGGCCCCAAAGGGGGACCGGGGATGCCCGAGATGCTCACGCCGACCTCGGCGATCATGGGGGCGGGACTGGGCGAACACGTCGCGCTGATCACCGACGGCCGCTTCTCGGGCGGTTCGCACGGCTTTATCGTCGGCCACGTCACGCCCGAAGCCCAGGCAGGCGGCCCGATCGCCCTCGTGCGGGACGGCGACGTGATCACGCTCGACGCGGTGGCCAACCGAATCGACGTCGCCCTCAGCGAAGCGGAACTCGCCGCCCGCAAAGCCGCCTTCGTCGCTCCACCGCTCAAAGCAACCCGCGGCACGCTCTACAAGTACATCAAAAACGTCAAAAGCGCCAGCGAAGGCTGCGTGACCGACGAGTGACGCGCTGACGAGAGGTACCCATGAGTATTGATCGCATCAAACTCTCCGGATTCCGGCTCCACCGCGAGACGGTCTTGGACCTGAGTCCAATGACCGTCTTGTTCGGGCCAAACGGTGCTGGAAAAACCTCGCTCTTTGACGCACTCGGTTATCTGCATCTTGCAGTCACGCGTGATCGTGATGTCGCTAGCCGGAGATATGGCGACATCGAGACTAATCTGTCACGGAACTGGCCCGATGGCACCGGGATCAGCTTACAACTCAACAAAGGAGATGCAGCATACCTTGTTACTCCTGTGCGGATGGGAAAACAGGTCTATTGGAACGAACATGCATTCCTAATCAACGGCGCTGCTCCCGTAGTCCTTTTCGGACGCAACAGCGACGCTGTGTTTTTTGGAGTGGAAGGTCGGCTCCAAACGCCGCCCGTAGCAGTCCGAGATTCCATTCGGAGTGCATGGGACATGTATTTGTCTAGGCAGTCACAGGATGTGAACGGCATCCTGCTGCACGAAGCCATTCAGAACGTACGTCACTTTCGTTGTCGCGAGTTTAGCTTCGATGCTTTGCGACAAGGAGTCTCGAAGGCTAGCGCGGATAGTACTCTGAATCGCTCCGGCGAGAACTTGTGGGCTGTGCTACGCAACTTAAGCGGTCTCAGCGCTACCGAACGATATGCCGATCAAATTCAGCATTTTCTCCGGCGAGCATTTCCCGGCTTCAAACGATTTGAGTTAAAGCAAGTTTCCGACCGACTGATCGCGGCTGAAGTACTGGAAGACGGTTGGGATGATTCTTATCCAGTCTCTACAGCACCGGACGGCCTGCTCCAGATGGCCCTTAATCTCACGGCGTTGTTTGGCGAGGGGGACGGTGAGTACACCATTCTACTCGACGAGCCCGATCTTTCGTTGCATCCGTGGGCGTTGTTTGTGTTGGCGGAGGCGATTGAGGATGCGACGAGGAACTGGGGGCGGCAGGTGCTGTTGGCGACGCATTCGCCGACGCTGCTGAGCCAGTTCCCCGAGGACTCGCTCTACCTGATGATGCCCAAGGACGGCGCAACGACCATCCAGAAAGTCAGCGAGATCGAGGATAAGAAAGACTTGCTCGCTCAGTACGCGGTCGGTTCGCTGTACATGATGCAGATGATCGGGGAGCAATCGCCGGAAGCGATGGTCGATGTCGTCGAGACAAAGCCGTGAGTGGCGAAACGTGGCGATTCGTCAAGTTCGGCCTCGTCGTGACCGGCGACGGTGAACGTGACTGTCTGACGGATCTCTTTCGCCCGATCATGGCTACTGGGAAGTGCAATTTTTCTGTGATCCTGCAGACGGGGCAACGAAATCCTTTTTCCGAAAAGAAGGCCCTGGAATATCGCCTAAAAGGCAAGCTTATTCCCAACAAAGATGAAAACATCGTACTGCAGATACGCAGATGGGTTAGTGAAGATGAAGCGCATTCTGCAATCTGGCTGGACGATCTTGAATCTGCTCAGCGACCAAACGCCGCAGCCAAGTATCAGCGGTTGAGAACCGCCTTCGATACGATGGTAAGTCAGGTACCGCTGCTCAAACGGCGATTTGCGGTTCATTTCCTCGTCAACATGCTGGAAGCCTATTATTTCGCCGATGTTGCGGCACTGAACATCCTCAACATCCAGTCCGACCCGAGTCGTCCGCCAGCCAATTTTTCGCTTTCGAACCACGACGGGGACTGTGAGAACCTCCGTCATCCCAAAAATGAACTCAAAAGAATGGCGTGGGACTTGGCGAGCGGCTGTAGCTTCGACGAGAAGGCTCACGCAGCACCCGTGCTTCAGTGTCTTGATGTCGATCGTGTCCTCGGGAATCCCCGCACTTGCCGTGCGCTGCGGACGCTGGTGGCTTGGTGTTGGGAAACGCTCGGCGAGGAGCGCACCGAGCGGTTTCAACTACGCGATGGGGCCTATTGGAACGTGACAGCAGGACAGTTGCGGCATCGACCCACAAACACCGGTCCGCTTGGCGAAGAGGAACAGTACCGGTCGGCCTGATCTCTGCTCCCAAAGAAGCAGTAAGGGGTCAGGTCTCGGATCACATTGAACGCATGCCCAATGCAAAAGCCGGACATGGATGTCCATGCCCGGCTTCGTGATGCCGTCAGTGATGACCCGCGAGGGTTTAATACTCGCGGCTGGTCTTCAGGCCGGGTTGCGGCACCGGGTACTTTCCTTTGTCATCGGCCAGCAGCGGTGACGGGCCGCCGAGTGTGAGCTGGTCGACATTCGGGGCGAACTCGTGTTCGCTGTTGAGGATGTCGTCCCAGGTGACCAGCTGACCCGTGTGACAGGCCATGCGGCCCATCGCCGTGACGAGGCTCGCTTCGGCCCCGCGCTTGGCTTCGTTGTACGGCTTGTTCTGGACGATCGCTTCGAGGAAGTGATCCCATTCCAGTTCGTACGGGTTCGGCTCGGGCTGCGGGTACGACCAGACGAGATCGTCCTTGTTGCCGATGTTCTGCGACTTGTAGATGCGGCACTTCGCCGGGCTGTGCGACGCGGTCGAGATGACGGCCGAGCCTTTCGTCCCGTGGGCATAGCTGGCGAAATCGCTGTGGCAGCCCGCCATCGTCCGGCCTTCGAGGAACAGCTTCGTACCATCGGCGAAGGTGTATTCGACGGTGTAGCTGTCGAAGTTCTGGTCGATGCTGTCACCGCGGTAGTGACGGCCGCCGTAGCCCTTGGCGTTGATCGGCCAGGCGTCCTTCATCCAGCACGATTCATCGATGTTATGAATGAGGAAGTCGCTGAAGCCCCCGCCTGACAGCCACAGGAAGCCGTGGAAGTTGCGGATCTGGTATTCCAGCTCGTTCTTGCCGGCAGGCATTGGCTTCACATCGGCGCTGCCGGTCGGGCCGGTGGCGCGATAGGCCCGCAGCAACTGGATGTCGCCGATCGCTCCGTCCTTGATGCGGTTGTACAACTCCTGGCGAGCGGCACAGTGACGGCACATCAGGCCGACGGCGACCTTGAGGTTTTTCTTCGAGGCTTCCTCCGCCAGAGCGAACATCTTGCGGGTGCTCGGGCCATCAACGGTGATCGGCTTTTCCATGAAGACGTTGAGGCCCTTCTCGATCGCGTAGGCGAACATGGGCCAGCGGAAGGCGACGGGAGTGGTGAGGATGACCACATCGCCCGGCTTGAGGGCATCCATCGCGTGCTTGTAGCCGTCGAAGCCGATGAACTTGTGGTCGTCCGGAACTTCGACCTGCTTCTCGAAACCGCGCTTGGTGTTGTTGTAGCTGGCGTCGAGCTTATCTTTGAAGACGTCGGCCATCGCGACGAGCTTCGTTTGCGCTCCCTTGCGAGACAGGGCGTTGGCGATCGCCCCGGTGCCACGGCCGCCGCAACCGACGAGCGCGATATTGGTCGTGTTGTTCTGTCCGGCGAAGACGGCCGGGGCGAGCGAGCCCACAAGGGCCGCAGCAGTCGCAGCCTGGCCGGTGGTTTTCAGCATGTCACGGCGGGAAACGCCGTTCGTAGCGGGGATCGTCACGGTGTGCATCCTGGGGTAGAGAGAGGGAGACGTCGTACGCGGGCGCACGCACTCATCGCAAACAATCGATGAGTCTACGCGATTCCAGGGGGCCGACTCAACATTCACCCAGTTCATTCAAACAATGGAGGATGAGAGCCGTCGTTTTTTCGTTGGTTTATCAAGCAGGGACGAGAGGCCAGAGACGGGAGTCCAGAGCCAGATCAGATACCGGAAATTGCAGGCGGTTCCGACGATACACTCTCGACTTCAGGATTCCGGAGTGACACTCCATCACGAAAAACGCGATGGCCCTGCCCCGCTGTCGCGAGCCGACAGATAAGCCTCGCAGGAGTCGATTCCCAGAAATGAGACAACGGAGTCCGCATTATTGACGAATCAACAGCGCCTTATACACTCGCAGAGGGGGCGGGTCGTGTGACTCGTTCCAGTCTTCCCTCTGAGGAGTCGCAGTCTCATGAAAAAGCTCGCGTGCCTGGCCCTGGCGATGACAGCGTTGGCGTGGTGGTCGGTCAACACCACCGCCCAGGTAAAGAAAGGCAAGACTCGATCGGCATCGACGAAACAATTGATGGCCGGACTGGTGAAGCCGAACTGTGCGGGACTCGGGGAAGCGCTGAAGGCGGCCCCCGCGGATGAGAAAGCGTGGGCGGCCCTGGCCACACAGGCTGCACTGCTCAATGAATCGGGATATCTGCTGATGGACGACGGCCGCTGTCCCGACGCGGTCTGGGCGGGTGCAGCGAAGACGCTCCGTGAAGGGAGCGCCGAACTCCTTGCGAAGCTCGAAGCGAAAGATTACGCCGCCGCTCAGACCGCCTTCCAAAGCGTGACCAAATCGTGCGGGGAATGCCATAAGGCCCATAAGAAGTAAGCGGTCATTCACCGGAGGGTGACGGACTGCCGAGCAACACGGACTACTCGGTCGTTTTCTGATGGAATGGTTCGCCCTCACCGTGGACCAGTCGGTTGGTCAGTCCCCGGTGAGGGCTGCCGTTTGAGTGAAGGACATCACCAGCACCACGACTTTGCGTCAGACCTGCGATTCAGGTGAGATTCTGCGTAGAATCCGCATCCCTCTCGCAGGATGACGCATGCAGCCCCTCGACACGATTGAAGCCCTGGATGAAGCCCTCAGCCGCCCGACACCCGGTGTGCTGGAGACGTTAGCCAATCTCGAGGGTGACATCCTGATCCTCGGGGCGGGGGGCAAGATGGGGCCGACGCTGGCCCGGATGGCACGCCGCGGACTCGATGCACTCGGACAGACGAAGCGGCGGGTCTACGCGGTCTCGCGGTTTTCTGCACCAGAGGCAGCGGAAGCGATGCAGCGGCACGGTGTGGAAACGCTGCTCTGCAATCTGCTCGACCGGGCCGCCGTTCATGCCCTGCCCGACGCTCCCAATGTGATCTACATGGCGGGACAGAAGTTCGGCACCGGGAGCGCACCGGAACTGACGTGGGCGATGAATACGCTCGCACCGGGGTGGGTCGCTGAGCGATTCGTCGGCTCGCGGATCGTCGTCTTCTCGACGGGTTGCGTCTATCCGCTGCTCCCGGCGGATGGTCCCGGAGCGACGGAAGATTCGCCCCTGACGCCACCCGGCGAATATGCCAACTCGTGTGTAGGACGCGAACGGATTTTTGGTTTCTATGCCCGGAATCATGGAACGCGGGTCCTGTCTTTTCGCCTCTGTTACGCGATCGATCTCCGTTACGGTGTGCTGGTCGACATTGCCCAGAAAGTGCTCGCGAACGAACCGGTTGACGTCTCGATGGGCGTGACGCACGTCATCTGGCAGGGCGATGCGAATGCCCGGGCCATTCAATGTCTCGCGCTCACACAGGCTCCCCCCGCAGCGCTCAACGTGACCGGTCTCGAACGGATTGCGATTCGTGAACTGGCCCTGCGGTTTGGCGAGCGCCTCGGCCGAACTCCGCAACTCACAGGAACCGAAGGTTCGAAGGCATGGATCTGGGATGCGTCCCGGTCCTACGAACTCTTCGGCCCGCCGACAGTCACGCTCGACGAGATGATCGAAGCGACTGCGCACTGGCTCGAACGGAACGGCACGACGCTCGGCAAACCGACCCATTTCGAGGTCGCCGATGGACAGTTCTGAAGTCCGCACCGCACTGCAAACGGGACTGGCGATTCCCGCCCATCCCCTGGCACTGACCGCCGCCCGGCGACTTGATGAACGCCGCCAGCGCGCGCTCACGCGGTACTATCTCGCAGCCGGTGCCGGCGGAGTCGCCGTCGGTGTCCATACCACGCAGTTCGCGATTCGTGAATCACGCCACGGCTTGTTCGAACCGGTTCTGGCCCTCGCTGCGGATGAGTTGAACCGTGCATCCCGCCCTGTCGTCCGCATTGGAGGCATCTGCGGGCCAACCGCGCAAGCGGTTAAAGAAGCGGCCGTGCTGGAGCGGCTGGGGTATCACGCAGGATTGCTCAGTCTCGGAGCGCTCGCGCAAGCCAACGAAACGACGCTGCTCGACCATTGCCGCGCCGTGGCCGAAGTGCTGCCGATCATCGGGTTCTATCTGCAGCCGAGCGTCGGGGGGCGTGTGCTGCCGTATCGTTTCTGGCGGCAGTTCGCCGAGTTGGAAGCGGTCGTGGCCATTAAGATTGCCCCGTTCAATCGCTATCAGACACTCGACGTGGTCCGTGCGGTGATCGACGCCGGACGCGATGACATCGCGCTCTATACCGGGAACGATGACAACATCGTCGCCGACTTCCTGACGCCGTATCGCCTCAGCAATCAGACCCGGCGGATAGTGGGCGGGCTGCTGGGTCACTGGTCGGTCTGGACACAGGCCGCCGTCACGCTGCACGCCCGTTGTCGGAATGCCGCTGCAACAAGCGAACTTCTGCAGCTCGGGATCGAAGTCACCGATTGCAATGCCGCCTTCTTCGACGCAGCGAACGGTTTCCGTGGGTGCATCGCTGGTCTGCACGATGTCCTGCGGCGACAGGGTCTGCTCGAAGGGATCTGGTGTCTCGACGAACAGGAAACACTCAGTCCGGGCCAGTTGGCTGAGATCGACCGCGTGTACCGGGAATACCCGCATCTCGCCGACGACGATTTCGTCTCCCGGCACCGCGACGAGTGGCTGGCGTGATGAAATCGTCACACAATCGCGAAGACGCAAGCGTGACTCGCTTGCGTCTTCGCGATCGATCGAGCAATCGGGTGGTGGTTGGTCCGCTCGAACGAAACGGGTATGCTCATCGGGAGACGGTTCAACGCCGTCTCCCGCGATGTCATAGGTCCCACACTTTTTACGATCGAAGTGAGCGCGATGAGTCAGTTCCGTACCGAACACGACACCATGGGGGACGTGCAAGTCCCCGCTCAGGCGTATTATGGCGCTCAGACCCAGCGCGCCGTCGAGAACTTCCCCGTCTCCGGTTGGACGTTGCGACCGGAACTGATCCGCGCGATGGGACTGGTGAAATGGGCCGCAGGGGTCGCGAATCGTGATCTCGGTAAACTGACCAACACTGGAAAAAACAGGCTGAACGCCGAGCAGGTCGAGGCGATGCTTGCGGCCGCGCGAGAAGTCGCGGCCGGACAATTCGATGCTGAGTTCCCGATCGATGTCTTCCAGACCGGTTCGGGGACATCGAGCAATATGAATGTCAACGAGGTGATCTCGAACCGGGCCATCGAAAAGCTCGGCGGAGACCGGTTCGCCCAGGCGAAGCCAGTCCATCCGAACGATCACGTGAACATGGGCCAGAGCACGAACGACACCTTCCCAACAGCGATTCATGTCGCGGTCGCCCTGTCGATTCAGACCCGTCTGATCCCGGCCTTGGAGAAGTTCGCCCAGGTGCTGGAACAGAAGGCGGAAGCGTGGGACAAGATCATCAAGATCGGCCGCACGCACCTCGCCGATGCCACACCGCTCCGACTCGGCCAAGAGTTCGGCGGGTTCGCGCGGCAATTGCGGCTGTCGGTCGACCGAGCCCATAAGGCCCTCAAACCGGTGCTGGAACTCCCCGTCGGCGGCACGGCCGTCGGCACCGGCATCAACACGCACCCCGAGTTCGCCCGGCGGACGTGTGCGGCCCTCGCCGAAGAAACCCGGCTCGGCTTCTTCGAGGCAGTCAACCACTTCGAAGGCAATGCTCAACGGGACGGCCTGGTGGAATGTCATGGTCAACTCCGTGCCATCGCCACGACGCTGTTCAATGTCGCGAACAATATCCGCTGGCTGGGGAGCGGTCCGCGGTGCGGCTTCTTCGAAGTGATTCTGCCCGACCTGCAGCCCGGCAGTTCGATCATGCCCGGCAAGGTCAATCCGGTGATGTGCGAAAGCCTGATGCAGGTCTGTGCCCGCGTGATGGGGAATGATCAGACGGTGGCCTTCAGCGGGGCGACCGGCGGTCAGTTCCAGCTCAACATCATGATGCCGATCATGGGGAACGCGACACTGGAAAGCGTGGCCCTGCTGGCTCAGGGAACGGTGGCCTTCGTCGACCTGTGTGCCGTCGATATGCAAGCCAACGAAGAAGCCTGCAAGGCATCGGTCGAACAGTCGCTGGCGATGGTCACCAGCCTCAACCCGTACGTTGGCTACGAGAAAGCTGCCTCCCTCGCGAAGGAAGCCTTCAAGAGCGGCGAAACGATCCGCGAACTCTGCCGCGCACAGAATATTCTGCCGGAAGCCGACCTTGAGAAAGCCCTTGATCCGTGGAGCATGACTGAACCGCGCGGGTAAAACGGTTCCTCGTCAGTCGTCCGTTGTCAGTCGGATGGAAACGGCGACGAACGACTCGACGGACACGTCCACCCGCTTCACCGTTCTGAGGTGCGCGCCGCAACCTCCGTGTTTCGCAACGGATTACTCACAACGAATCACGGACCACCCATGCACATCACCTCGATCGATGCGATTCCCGTGCGGATTCCGCTGAAGCCCGAGCGGCGGATGGTGTCTGCACTTGGCAAGCATGATGTCTCCGACTTCGCGCTCATTCGCGTCGAGACCGACAGTGGCCTCATCGGTGTCGGCGAGGCGACCGCGACGCCGAACTGGAGTGGCGAAACGGTCTGGGGTGTGCAGGCGATCGTGGAGCGGGTCTTTGCGCCGGTGCTGATGGGTGTCGATCCCCATGACATCCCCGAGATCAGCCGCCGCATGGATGCCGTCGCGTTTCATAACTGGTTCGCGAAGTCCGCGATCGAGATGGCGTGCTGGGACATCATCGGTCGGGCTGCCGACAAGCCGGTGTATGACCTGCTCGGCGGGGCATGCCGCAGTCTGACCGTACCGAACCGCTTCTCGATCGGCGCATATCCCCCGGATGTTGCAGCGGCCCGTGCGGTCGAGCGCGTTTCGGTCGGCTTCACGACGATCAAGGTGAAAGTCGGGACTGATCCGGTCATCGACGTCGCCCGCGTCAAAGCGGTCCGGGCAGCGATCGGTCCCGACCTCCAACTGATGATCGACGCGAACGGAGGCTGGGACTTTCTGACCGCGCGGAAATGCCTGGGTGAACTCGTCGACTGCAACCTGTCACTCGTCGAGCAACCCCTGCCACGCGGTAACTACACGGAACTCGCGGCTCTCAAGCGCGAGACCGGCTGCAGGATTCTCGCCGATGAAAGCTGCTTCGACGAAGTCGAAGCTCGCGAACTGCTGGCCCATGGCTGCTGCGACGCCATCAGCCTGTATCCCGGGAAGAACGGCGGGATCGCCAAGGCTCGCAAGATCGCAGCGCTCGCCGCGGAACACGGCGTTCCGTGCTCGATTGGCTCGAATCTGGAGTGGGATGTCGGCGCGGCCGCGATGCTGCACTTCATCGTCTCGTCGCCCAACATGCAGGTCGAACGCTATCCGGGCGACTGCCTCGGTCCGTTCTATCACGAAGCCTCGATTGCGCAGACCCCACTGGTCATCGAAGGTCCCAACATCACCCTGACCGACGCTCCCGGCTTGGGAATTGATGTCGACTGGGCACAAGTCGCCCGCTTGCGGATGCCCGTGTGAACCGCGCCGCTGCGGACCGTGAGCGCTGTCCGGGATCACTCCCACGCCGAGGTACCTGAACCGCTGCAAACCAGCAGTCTGCCGCAAAAAACGCTCTCGCGGTCGATCGCCCGTCCTGATACAAGGACGCGTGGCGCTAAGGACGGCGCGAGGAGTTGCAGGCGATGGAACGCCCACAGATTCGATTTGCCGTGTTGATCTGGTCCGCCAGTCTGGCCAGCGTCTTCGCTCAGGAACCGCCGCGCCCCCTGCCGCCCCAACTGCCGCGGATCATTCCGGGGGCAGCAAGGAGTGGTGCCCCGGCGATCGACCATCTGTCGGAAGCGGCGGCCCATCTGGAAGCGGCTGGGCAGAAGGCCCTCGCCGCGCATGTCCGGAATCTGGCAGCCGAAGCCGCACGCACCGGAACACTCCCCGCGCCCATCAGCACCGCGCTCCCGGAACCGGTGGAAATCTGGACGGGCGAATCCCGCTTACCGGAACCGGCCCGCTGGTTTGGTGAATTCTGGGAAATCGACCTCCCGCTCGCGACTCGTCAGGGGATCGACTGGCGTGCTCGCCTGAGTGAAGCCGCCGTCGAGCCAACCGCTACCCAACCGACGAATACCTGGAAGATGACCCGTTCCGCCTGGCAGGCACTCCAAAAGCGCTGGCAGACGCAGAACATGGCCCAACTCCGTTCACGCAGTGCACCAGTCTCGAAGCCGGGTGGCGAATGGGAACTGGCCTGGCCGAAAACAGCCCTCGTGCGGACACCTCAAATCCTGCGACTCTCCCGTAGTGTCGAGGCCCTCGTCAAACTGCAGATTCGTCCGCAGCAAGAGATCGCACTCGCATCCAACGAGATCCCGGAACGTCCGCGGGAATGGTCCTGGGAAACGTCTCTGCCTCCCGATGCCGTCGTCATCCTGGCGTCTCCAGGAGAACTGGAAGAAGTCGCGGTCCTCTGCGTGATCGGTACAGCTGGCAGCGGGGAGTCGCCCAATCAGCGGCCGAAATGGTCGCCGCGGCCCCTCGATCCACTCCCGGCAGCACCGCCCCAGCGTCTCATTCCGGGCGAGATCCCACCCCAGGAACAGGGCCGCACCGCTCGCGATTTTTCGATGGGCGATCTCGTCTGGCGCGTCCAGAAAGCAGACAACCGATAGCCCGGAGCGCAAGCTCCGGCTCTGCGATTGTTGCCCGTCTTGTATCCTCAGCCGGAGCTTGCGCTCCGGGCTAGGACAGCGAACCTTCGCCCCCTTTGAGGCGTTCTTCGCGGTCGAACTGCAGCAGCGGCTGGATCAGTTCGTTCATGTTCCCCTGCATGATCTGATCGAGCTTGTAGACCGTCAGTCCAATCCGGTGATCGGTCAGCCGGTTCTGCGGGAAGTTGTACGTTCGAATCCGTTCGCTGCGGTCACCCGAGCCGATGAGCGTGCGCCGATGCTCGGCTCGTTCCTTATTCATCTGATCGGTCCGCAATTCCAGCAGCTTGGATCGCAGCACGCGCAACGCCTTCGCCTTGTTTTTGTGCTGGCTTTTTTCGTCCTGAATGCGGACAACCAGACCGGTCGGCTTGTGCGTGATGCGGACGGCAGATTCCGTCTTATTGACCTTCTGACCACCGGGACCGCCCGCACGCATCGTGTCGATTTCCAGGTCTTCATCGCGAATCTCGACGTCGACATCGGTCGCTTCCGGCATCACCGCAACCGTGGCCGCTGAAGTATGCACGCGGCCTTGGGTCTCGGTCTCGGGGACGCGCTGCACCCGATGGCCACCACTCTCGAATTGCAGATGGTGATAAGCCGCTTCGCCCGTAATGGTGAGGACGACTTCCTTCAGCCCGCCCAGTTCCGATGCGGACATGTCGATCACTTCGTACTTCCAGCCCTGCAGTTCGCAGTAGCGGGTATACATGTTGTAGAGATCGCGGGCGAAGAGGGCCGCTTCGTCGCCGCCGGTTCCCGCGCGGACTTCCATCACGAGGCTGCCGCGGGTCAGCGAGTCGCCCGCGGTGACCATCTCTTCCAGTTCTGCGAACCGGGTCTGATAGCGTCCCTGCAGGTCTTTCAGCTCTTCCGCGGCGTACTCTTTCTCGGCCGGGTCGGTCGCGGCGTCAATCATTTCCTGCGCGGTGGCACAGTCGGCTTCCAGCTGGTTGAACTCCCGGACTGACGCGGCGACTTTCGCCAGACCGCCATGTTCGCGCTGGAGTTCGACCATGCGGCTGGTGTCATTCAACACCGCCTGATCCTGGAGCAGCCGCTCGATTTCTTCGAAACGGTTCAGCTTGGCTTGCAGAGTTGGGAAGAGCATGTCGATCGCTCGCGATGGAAAAGACTACGGGGACACAAACCAGAGGCGCGAGGGACGGCGGAAAGAGGGAGGGTCGACTCCACTCGTCGCGCGCGACCCCCGGTGCTCGACTGGCGCATCCCCGCCATCGTGACGACCGGTGTGCAGCTAACCTTCGGTCTTCTGACCGCGTTCCGCCCACTTGTACTTCTTCTGGAACTTCTCGACCCTGCCCGCGGTATCGATGAATTTCTGCTTACCAGTGAAGAAGGGGTGCGACGCCGAGCTGATGTCGACGGTCACCAACGGGACTTTGCGGCCGTCGAGTTCGATCGACTTGTCAGTCCGAATCGTCGACTTGGTGAGAAACTTCTCGCCCGTCGAGGAGTCGACAAAGACGACTTCCTGATACTGAGGATGAATACCGTCTTTCATGACCGCGACCGTCCGAGAAAAGCTGTGAAAACGAAACACCCGCGCGTGCAGGTCCCCCCGCCTGTGCAAGGAAGAGGGCTAGTGTAGAGGACCTGCCCTGCCGCTGCAAGGTTCGCGGAGCGTGTCGACTGGCCGGCAAGTTCCAGATGTTCAGTACCTGATCTCCGCGAAGTCGCAAGCGACTCGTGCGTCGAGAGTTGTCACTCGATCTTCAGTCCAGGGACCCCGCATTTTTTTCGGAGGCTGCGTTTAGGGAAGCGGTGTTGAGGCTGCCGATTGAGATTGCGGAGGTGGCGGCGTGATGATCGCCGTTTGATCGGGCGAAGGCAGGCGATCACGAAGTTCCGTGGGGTGCTGGTCTGCCGGGGTGTCTGGCCTGTTGTCATCCCCGAGCACTCTTTGCCGAAATTCACAAGGCGATCCCCGAGCGGGCCGTTAGTGTTCGCGCACCGGTGATCGCGGAGGATTGCCTCCAGCCATAACTCAGCCCCTTTCTTGCAGGGCACGATAAGTCGGTTGATGTAGTTGAGAGGAACGAGCCATTGCGATTTCCACGCAACTTGAAACTCAGATCCACCCTGAGGATGGGGGACGTACTACGCGCTCGGCAGTGGTCAACGTATGATGCGACCTGCGCCGTGCTTTGCGGCGGCTGTTCTTTTCTCGCTCGGAAGTTGACGACTCACGATGCTCACCCTCGAAAAATTCTCGTTCGGCGTTGGTGATCGGTTTGCCCATCAGGCGGGAGCGCAACTCGCGGCGTTCACGCGGCTGGCAGAACAGGGCGTGATTGTTGTTCCGGTCTGGAACAAATCGAACCGCGAACACACCTTTATCGGGTCCGAGCCGCAGAGCGTCTACGACGCTGCCAGTGCTGCGGTTCAAGCGGCGGGCTGGACACATGGCTGGCATGTCGATGCTGACCACATTCGGCTCGAAACGGTCGACCGGTTCCTCAGTTCGTCCGACTTCTTCACGATTGATGTCGCCGACAGCATTGGCAAGGCGGCCCCGGAGAATGAGATCGCGGCCTTCGTCGCGAAGCATCCCGAGCTGACCAAACCGCTCGCGGTTCCCGGAATCGCAGCGCCGCTGGCGATGACCGCGGAGAAGACCGCAGCCGTCGCGCGGAAGTATCTCCTCGCGGTCCGCGAAGCCGGGGACATCTACCGGCATATCGGCGGAATGAAGGGGACCGGGACTTGGATTCCGGAAGTCTCGATGGACGAGACCGACGCCCCGCAGACGCCGCCGGAACTGGTGGTGATTCTCGCGCTCCTCGCCGATGAAGAAGTCCCGCTGCAGACAATCGCCCCGAAGTTCACCGGACGCTTCAACAAGGGAGTCGATTACGTCGGCGATCTGACCCAGTTCGAACGCGAATTCCGCGATGATCTCGCGGTGCTGGCCTTCGCCGTGCAGCAGTACGGTCTCCCGGCGAATCTCAAGCTGAGCGTGCACAGCGGCAGCGATAAATTTTCGCTGTACCCGATCATTCGGAAGGCCCTCGCTGAGACCGGAGCCGGTCTGCATCTGAAAACCGCCGGCACGACGTGGTTGGAAGAAATGATCGGGCTGTGTGAGGCGGGCGGAGCCGGGCTCGCACTGGCGAACGAGATCTACGCTTACGCCCTCGCACACGTCGACGAGTTCTGTGCGCCGTATGCCTCGGTCATTGATATCGACAAATCGAAGCTCCCCAGTGCGGAGGAAGTCCGCGGGTGGTCGGGCGCACGGTTCGCCTCAGCACTGCGGCATATCCCGACGCATCCCGACTTCAATGCCAACGTGCGGCAACTGGTCCACGTCTCCTTCAAGGTCGCTGCCAAGCACGGCACAGGCTACACCGATCTCCTCAAGGCCAACGCGGACGTGATCCGCAAGAATGTTGTCGAGAACATTTACGACCGTCACTTGCAGCCGCTGTTTTTGGGATAAATCCGAAATCCGAATGTCGAAATCCGAAGGAATCGGAAATCACGAAAGGGAGAAACTCGATCGGACCAGGCGCGTGAAAGAGGCCATCTATTCGGGTTTTACCGTTTCCAGTTCCTTCGGATTTCGTGCTTCGGATTTCGAGTTTCCTCATCCTCCTATGCTTCCGAATTCTGCGAGAGTTACCCGATGCAAACCCGTCTCCTCGGTCGTACCGGCCTGCAGTTGCCGATTCTCAGCTTTGGTGCCAGTTCACTCGGGCAGGAGTTTCGCAGTGTGAAGCTGGAGGAAGCGCTTCAGTCGGTTCGTGTGGCGCTGGATTGCGGGCTGAACTTCATCGATACATCGCCGTTTTATGGTCGCGGGATGAGTGAAGTGCTGCTGGGGATCGCGCTGCGGGATGTCCCCCGGGACAGCTACACGCTCTGCACGAAGCTCGGCCGGTATGACCTGACGCACTTCGATTTCAGTGCGAAACGGGTCGCCGAGAGTGTCGATGTGTCGCTGCATCGGCTCGGAACCGATCATCTCGACATCATTCTCTGTCACGACATCGAGTTCGTCCCGATGCAGCAGATCGTCGATGAGACGATCCCCGCGCTGCGGAAGATTCAGCAGCAGGGGAAGGTCCGGTTCATCGGCTTCAGCGGCTATCCACAGAAGATCTTCCACTTCATCTGCGATCAGACCGACGTCGATTGTGTGCTGAGTTACAACCAGTACACACTGCAGAACACCCGCTTCGCGGATGAGTCGATTCCGTATCTCAAATCCAAGGGAGTCGGAGTGATGAACGCCGGTCCGTTCAGCGCGCGACTGCTGACCAACGCGCCACTCCCGGCATGGCTGAAGGAACCCGAAGAGGTGAAAGCGGCAGCCAGGAAAGCGGCTGCTCATTGCGAAGCGCGTGGGGTCGATATCGCTCAACTGGCTGTGCAGTTCTGCCTCGCCAATCCGGACATCACGACGACGGTCGCGGGGAGTGCGAACCCCGCAAACATCCGCAAGTGGGCCGAGTGGGCCGCGCTGCCAATCGACCAGACGCTGCTGAATGAAGTCCTCGCGATCTTCGCCCCGGTGAAAAATCTCGGCCACCGTGAAGGTCTGCCAGAGAATAACTGACGGCTGGCCGGTGTCCGCTCGCTCGGGTCAAGCCTGATGTGTCGCCTGCTTATAGTCTGTCATTCCGGTTGGCAGGTGTGGTCTTTGCAGTGTCCGTCCGACATGAAGCCACATGCAAATCTTCAGGCCCGGAGGGCCGACAGAACTTAGCCCAAGGCGTGAGCCTTGGGAACAAAGACGATTTTCTTGCAGAAGCCCCGGAGGGGCGGCAGAAATCCGTGCCGAAACGATTTCTGCCGCCCCTCCGGGGCTGGATTGGAAGAGTCGATCCTCACCCCACCCTGACGGGTGGGGCTAAATTCTGTCATCTCTCCGGGACTCAAGAGAGGAAGAACCCTACGATCGCGCTCCCGACAGTGACCAAAGTCACGGTCGACTTTCGTCCGCACGATGATTGCTCGCGGTCTCCCGGGGGTCGTAAGATCAAGGTTCGATCCAGACCTCGGAGAGAGCATGCGGGTGGGGCGACAACTGGCGGTGACGGTATTGAGCGGCGCGCTGGTCGCGTGGTGCCTGACGGGGATCCTGTTTGTCGACGAGACGGAACAGGTGATCGTCGAGCGGTTAGGCCGGATCGTGGCCGTTTACGATCGCCCTGCCGATCGAGGACTGCATCTGAAGTTTCCCTGGCCATTCGAACTGGTCCGAAGGTTTGACCGCCGTGTGCAAGCCTTCTCGCCGGCAGCTCGGGAAGTCTTCACGCAGGATCGGAAGAATCTGATCGTCGAACCGTTCCTTTGCTGGCGGATCGCTGATGGTCCGGAGCTGGGAGGAACCGATCTCGCCGAACGTCCGGTGGTCCGATTCTATCGCGGACTCGGTTCGTTACCGGTGGCCGAAGCCCGCTTGAGTAATCGCCTGCAGTCGATCCTCACCACGGCGCTCGGTCGCACCACGCTCGCAGATCTCGTCGCGATCCCGGCAGAGGGCGACGCAGCGACCACCTCACCACTGTCGCAACTTTCTGCTCAACTTCGTGAGTCTGTCCGCCGGCGATCCGATGAACCGGAGGCCTGGACCGAACGACTGGGCATCGAACTGGTCGATGTGCGCATCCATCGGCTGCAACTCCCCGCGGGGAACCTGCACGCCGTGTATGAGCGGATGCGGAGCGAACGACAGAAGCAGGCCGAGCGTTATCGAAGTGCGGGACTCGCGGAAAGCACGCTGCTCCGCAGCCAAGCCGAGCGACAGGCGGGCGAGATCCTCGCGCGGGCCAAAGCCGACGCAGACAAAATCCGCAGTGCTGGCGAAGCGGAGGCCCTCGGGATCCTCAACGGGGCCTACGCCCGCGATCCGCAATTTGCGCAACGGTTGCAGGCACTCGATGCGTACCGCGAACTCCTGAATGAACGAACGACGCTGGTCCTCTCGGCCGACAATCCGTTGTGGCGCTGGCTGCTCGATGCCGGTCAGCCGCAGCTCGCACCGGCCACGCCACCGCCTCCCGCGGAGCCGCTGCCGTGAAAGTCGGACGCTGGGTGGCGCTCCTCGTGGCAGGAATCTACGCCGCGACCGGGTTCGTCGTGGTGCCGGGCGATGAGCAACTGGCGGTTCGGTGGTGTGGTCGCTATACCCCACCCTTGCGCGCCGGAGGCTGGCATTATGTTGGACCCTGGCCATGGGCCACGGTCGATCGGGTCAACATCGGTGCTCTGCGGACGGCCTCGATTGGCGTGACGTTGCCGATGACGGACGAACTTCTCCCGGCGAATCGGCCGAGCCCGGCGACGTTTCTGACTGGTGACAAGAACCTGCTGCAACTCCGGGCGACGGTCGCGTATCGACTCGACTCGTCCGCGATCAAAGACAGATTGTATCGTCACGCGGTTCCTGAAGCAGAACTGGAGTCGCTGCTTGTTTCGGCGCTCACCGATGCCACGAGCCGCCGCGGTGTCGATGCGCTGCAGACGTCTGCCCTGTCCGATCTGCAGGTCGAACTGACAGGCGAGGTCCGTTCGGCGGTGACCCATCTCGGTCTGGGGTTCGTCATCGAGCAGGTGACGATCGATGCGGTGGATCCTCCAACTGCGGTCCAGGCCGATTTTCTTGATGTGGCGAATGCCCGCGCCGATGCCGCGACCGCCGTGCAGGAAGCGCGGACGGCCGGTGAACGGCGCGTGACTGCGGCTGCCGCCGAAGGTCGACGGCTGGCCCTGGAAGCCGAGCAGGCCGCGCAGGGACAGGTCTCTGCGGCCCGTGGTCGTGCGGCCCGTTTCACAGCCCTGGTCGCGCAGCTGGAAGCGGAATCCCAGCGTTCCGGCCGGTCCTATGCTGACTGTCGGGCGCTGACCGAACGGCGGTTGACGCTGGAAAGTTGGCAGTCGCTGATGCCCCGCATTGCCCGTCCCATCTTCGTCGATCGCGGCCAGCAACTCGACCTGCAACTCCGGCCCGACGGCTCGCCGCCGCAGAATTGAACGTCGTCGCTCCCGTCAATTCACGGTGATTGCTACACTAGATCGTTCTGGCTCGCTATTCGGCGGGTGTTCTGTGACTACACGGATGGATTGTATGCCCCGGCTCGCTCAGGCGGATCTGGCTCCGCTCAATCAGGTTCTGGAAGAGAAATCCCCTGCGGAACTCCTGCAGTGGGCCGCGAATGTCTTCGGCTCGCGGCTCGCGGCACTTTCAGCGATGCAGATGGCAGGGAGCGTCGTCTGTCACCTGATCGGTCAGCAGAAGCTCAACATCCCCGTGCTGTTCGTCGATACCGGAGTCAACTTTCCGGAGACGCTCGAAACCCGCGACCGGATCGCCCGGGAATATGGCCTCAAGGTCATCACGCTGCATCCCCGACAGACGATGGTCGAGCAGACCGCCGAACTTGGTGTGCTCTATGTGACACCCGATGGGCAGAAACAGTGCTGCCATCTTCGGAAAATTGAACCGATGCTCTCCGTCAGCGGTCAATACGACGGGATCATCGGCAGCCTGCGACGGGCAGAAGGGGGCCGCCGTGGGGGCGTGCCGATCCTCGGGATTGATGCCGAAATGAATGCGATCCGGGTCAACGTTCTCGCCAATCTGTCGGACGAACAACTCGATGCGTACATCGCCACGCACCAAGTCGTGATCAATCCGCTGCATCATCAGGGTTACACCACGATCGGCTGCAACCGCTGCACGACCCCGGTCATCGCGAATGAACCGCCGCGCGCCGGGCGGTGGCGGCATCTCGGCTCGTGGTCGGCGTACTGCAACATCAATCCAACCGATCGCGATCCCGGCCACCCCCCCACGGTCAACCTGGAACAGGACGTCGTCGATCGCCTCTTCGGTCGCGACGGCGATTTCGCGATCTGAAATGATCGAACTCCTACATAGTCCGGAGCGCAAGCTCCGGCGTGCTTCCTTGAGTGAGGAGTCCTCCCGTCGCTCACGCTCAGGGCTCGGGTGGTCGACGAGATCCGCTGCCGATTCTTTGGCGATTGTCATCGTCCGTCGATATACTGCATTCATCCGGGACAACCGACCGGGAGAGGAGAAGCGGTTGCATGACGAGCGACAAGACGATTGAATCGATCGCAGAAGTTCGCCAGTTGCTTGCCAAGGTCGGCTTGCGGACGACAGCCGCCCGGCTGGCGGTGGTCCGCCGGCTCCAGCAGGCCAAGTCGCCGGTCTCGCATGCGGAAGTCGCCGACGATCTGGTGCCGCTCGGGTTCGATAAGGCAACGATCTTCCGCAATCTGACGGATCTCGTCGACGTGGGGCTCGCCTCACGGACCGAGTTGGGGGATCACGTCTGGCGTTTCGAATTGCGAAACCCCGATCACCCGGAAGGCCATCACCCTCATTTTGTCTGCATCGACTGCGGGATGGTCTCCTGCCTGCATGATGTCGATCTGCCGAAAAGCCTGCAGAAAAGCTGGTCCAAAGTTGGCAACGTGACAGAAGTCCTGCTCAAAGGGCATTGCAAGACCTGTACGCCGACCGCGTGAGCGTCGCCAGGCAAGATCGCGGGAACTTTTGAGCGATGGGCGGCGTCTCAGACCTGCCAGCCATCTCTGAGAGGAGTCTTCCGATGCTGCGTTACGCTGTCGGCCTGTGTGCGCTTCTGATCGGCTGTTGTGGAGTGACGCATGCGGGAATCCTCGGGATTCAGTCGGTGGATGTCGACCTGACCAAACCGGATGTAGCGAAGCAGAAAGCGGACTGGTCACCGAAACTTGACTGCACGACTGCCGGGCTGGGATTCGACGGGGAGACGAACACCTCCCGCGATGGCTGGATGATGACGCGACCACTCGGCATCGGCACCAGCTGGCGACCAACAACCGGCGCAGGTCTGCGCGTCAGGCTCAGTCCACTGCGGGAGAAGATCACACTTCCCAACGGGATGGTCTCGCAACCGGGAAACCCGGCGGTCTTCGCCCGTTATGGTTGCGATGGCGAACACTGGAGCGACTGGCAACCCCTCAAAGAGACCGGTCCTGCAGAAGGGAGCATTCAGTACGAAGGGATGCTGCGTGTGACCTCCCAGGATCGAGAACGTTACTCAGAAGCCTTGCAGGAGTATGTCCGTCGGGACGATGTCCCCTGGTCGTGCGATGAAGAAGCCTTCTGCAAAACCCTGGTCGAGCAGGACCGCAAGTATTTCGCGAAGCAGCGGCCGTTCATTGGATATGTGCAGTTCCTCGTCGAAGACAATTTCCCCGGCCAGCAACGTCTGGCAGCCTTCCATGCGGACATCAGCTGGGCGGTCGGAGGGATCGCCTCGATCCCGAAAGATCCCGAAGTCCAGCGGCAACATGACCGCCGCGATGCCTGGGGTTTCCGATTACCGGAAAAAACGAAGTCACCCTGATCTGCACCAGATCCTTGGAAGCTACGTCAGTCGAATACACCTGGAATCGTGATCAGAACACAATTTCGATCGTCTGTTCTTCTTTCAGCAGGTCGCTGCGGACGTTGATCGTGTCACGAACGAGTTGCTGAGCGCCGGGGATGAATATCTGCACCTGCACGAGGCCCTCAACCACAGCCCGGCGATCGTTGCTTTTGAATGCGATCGGCTTCTGGTAGCCATCGGTCCCGCGGACGAAACCCTTCAGGTCCCGCAGACGGTAGCCTTTCACTTCATTCGGTAATTTCACCTGAATGATGATGAGATAGGGCAAACCGGGCGTCGGGTCTTCCGGCTTCGTCCAGACGGTGAAGCTCCCGCGGGTGATGGCTTTCGCCGGGGCGGTCATCAGGCTCGACAGGGAGTTGATGCCGTTCCCTTCACCCCCGTCACCTGAACCGTCTTTGTTCCCGGTGAGTGCTCCGGCAATCTTGTCGGACATGGCCGAGAGGGTTTCCAGATCGCCCGTGGCATCGGTCGCGGCGATGAACTCGAGTTTCGCCGCTGGTCCGCCAACTTCCAGTTCCATCTTGGAATCGAGGACCGCCTCATCCAGCGGTGCATCGAACGCTCCATCGATCTGGAAGCGACCATCGTTGTTCTGATGGAAGACGATCACTCCCAGCACGACAATCACTAACCCGTGCAACACACCCGACGCGATCACTCCCCAGCCGAGATTCACCATCGAGACCGCGAGGATGATCCGCTTCCAGAGTCGTGAGCGGTTGGACTCGTCGACCACGATCAGTGGCGGAGGCGGTGCTTTCGATGTCGCCCCAGGTGGCTGCGAACCAGCAGCAGTCGCGTCCGCAGGATCAGAGCCGGGGGGTTGACGACGTTGCCGGGACTGGAACCAGGCTGGCCGTGCAGTCGGCACGGCGGGAGTCACGACGGTGTCTGTCGCCTCGGTCGTCACCGCAGGGTTCCGTCGAAAGGAGCGCGACAGCACGACACGCGCGATCGCTTCACTTACTATACGTCGACCCGTCGCCAACATTCACATCAAAACTGGCCGCTGAACCCGAATTCTTCCTACAGGCAGCACAACACTCGTCCGGAACTTGAGCGAACTGTACCTAAGTTCACGTCTTCGCTTGCGTCTTCGCGTCCACTGCCACTTCATCAAAAACGCTTCCAACCCGTCCCCTGATGTCCAAAATCCAACCGACCTGGGTACAAAACCTCGGCGAGGATCTCGGCCGATTCGACCAACCGCGGCCCCGGCCGGTTGAAGTACTGATTCCCGTCGGTGACGACGATCCGACCCTGTTGGACCGCGGAAAGTGCTGACCAGTCGGAACGTTCGGTCAGCCAGTGCATTTCAGCGGTCGTCTTTGCCAGGTCGTAACCGCAGGGGAGGGCGATGATCACCTCCGGATCGGCGGCACGGAGGGCCTCCCAGGTCATCCAGGGAGAGTGCTGACCGGCGACGCCGAAGAGCGACGTCCCGCCCACAAGCTCGATCAACTCCGGCACCCAGTTGCCACCCGCCATCAGCGGTTCCAGCCACTCGATCGAAGCGACCCGTGGAGATGGTTCACCCAATGAGCAACAGGCATCTGCGACTCGCTTGAGGCGTGCTTGCAGCGACGCGATGAGTTCTTCCCCGCGGGCCTCCAGTCCCAGAGCCGCGGCGATCTTGCGACCATCGTCCCAGACGTCCGCCAGCGAGTTTGGTGCGCAGGCCACGACCGTCGGCACGGAGATCGACCAATCGCAGACCGACTGCTCGACATCCTTCAGACTGACCGCGCAGACCTCGCATTGCGTCTGGGTGATGACAACTGTCGGGGCGAGTTCCGCGAGCTGGTCCTGTTCCAGTCGATAGACCGAGGTGCCAGTGGCGAGTGTGGCCTTCACCCGGTCATCGATCTCGCGGCTGTCGCCGTGGACGTCGAACTTCGCCGCACTGCACGCGGGGAGCGCGAGGACTTCCGGCGGAAAGTCGCATTCATGCGAGCGACCGACGAGCCAGACGCCCGCACCGAGCGCAGCGACCCATTCCGTCGCGCTCGCGATCAGCGAGACGACACGCGGGGTCCCTGTCGCGGTGGCGGTCATTCCACCCGGGCTCCGACCAGCGAAGGACGGGACTGACCCACACCAACACCAGCGAGTGACAGGACCCACGGGCTGAAGAAGACCGAGGTGAAGATCACCGTACTGACGAGCGACTTACCGATAAACGGAATCGCAGCGAGATAGCACAACCACAGTCCGCCGAGCGTCGGCGGATACGGTGTCCCTTCGACCAGCGCCCAGACGGCGAAGTTTGTCACCAGGAAGAAGACCCCTTCCGCCACTACTCCAGCCGGGAGTGCCCACCGCCATTGCGGGGCCTTGCTGAAGGTTGTTCCCAGCCACGTCACCCCGGCGAAACAGGCTGCAATCAACGGCTGGCTCGGCGAGAAGGCGAACTCGAAGTCCTGCGTGATGGCCCACATCAGGAAGTTGCTGACGGCGAACACCACCAGTGGTGCGGTGTAGGCCCAGCGGCGATCGCTGAGACATGCCCCGGCGAACAGGCACGACGCGAGCATCGGCGAGAAGTTCCACGGATACCACGTGAAGCTCGGACTGAGGGGCATTCCCACCTGGGCAAGCACATACGGGAGCACCCGCATCACCAGCACGAACGTGAAGAGTCCGGCCCAGAACCGCAATTGCTGTTTCGTCATCCTGCGCAATCTCCCTATGTCAAAGTCGGCACGCGCGCCGTACGGCGCGGGCGACAATCGTGAGTGTGGTGTTGGACAGCCTCAACTGTCCACTCTGCCTGCCAAAATCCATAGCGTTGAGTCCGGCCGGCAACGCTTCCGGGGACCGGGCGGCTGAATCCCGGACCATCGGTGACGAACGTGTGAAACTCACCATGCTCACCGCACGGGTCGATGATGCCAGCAAGACGCGCGATGAAGTCCGCAACGTAAGCTTGCCCGACCCAGTCTTCGCGGGCTGCACAGCAAATGGTGGCATGTCCCCCCATCGCCAGAAATTGTTGTGCAAGTTCCGTGGTGTTTAACCCCCACAATGGAAAGACGGCGGTCAGTCCCCAGCGCAGACAGAGACTCTCGCGATACGCGCGAATGTCGGCCAGAAACAGATCGCCGAAGGCAATCCGTTCGATCCCCAGCGAACGGAAGCGATCGACGGCACGGGCGAGCGCCGCTTCGTAAATCGCATTCGACGGGAACGCCGGGACCGGGCACGTCACCAGCGGCAAGTTCAGTGCCTCGGCCTGCAGTTGGAGGAGTTCAAGGGGGACGCCGTGCATGGCGATGCGGTCGTCCTCCGTGATCGTTGTCAGCAGACCCGCAACGGTCTCGCCCTGCGCACGAAGCTGCTCCAGCGCCAGCAGGGAATCTTTCCCGCCGCTCCAGCTGAGCACAATGGGTCGCTTGGAGGTTGTCATGATCGTTCGTTACTGCGGCGGTCCATCGGGTGACATGGGCTGTCCGTCCTTCGGACAGCGATAGGCGGCTGTGCTCCGCTGCAACACTTCCGGGGGGGGCGAAGGATACCATTTCGCGCAGGTTTTGCAGTAGAGCCCGGGCACCAGGGTCCGTTCACCGGTTAGCGGATTGATCGCCGGTGTCTGTGCCTGCCGCGGCATCAGCCGGATTTCCTGTGTCTTTGTATCGAGATAGACGATCGCCGCGTCCGAGACTGCGGGAGGGGGCGGTTGTGAGCAACCGCCGATGCCCCCGCTCAGCCCCAGACCACCGACGATCGCGATGATGCAACGTCGGTGGAGCTTAATCACGGTCGTACCACTCATTCTGGAAGAGCGGATCGTTGAGCCGATCACCGACGTAACCGAGTCGCTTGGCGTTCATCTTCGTGATGTCGCCAAAGCCGGGGGCGTTCCAGCCGCGCCCGCGTGTTTCGACATGTCCGTCGAGGAACGCGACGTTGGCCGTGTCGTTGTGCCGGAAATGAATGCTGGGAAAATCGCCAAAGAAGACCCCCTGCGACATCGCTTGAGAATCGCCTGCAGGAGGTTCGAGGATCCAGTTTTCCCGCAGCTCGCTCGTGGTACACGCAAAGTCGACACAGAAGACCCCTGCACTGTCAGCGAAGGCAATCGTCTGCGTGAGCTGTTTCACATCCCGGAGTTGCCGGGTCAGCGGCAAGGGAGAAGGAGCAGCAGCATACGTGGGTGGCACATAAGCGACCCCGCTCCCGCGCGACAGGAAGTGTCCGTTGTAGCCGTAGCCGGTGGTCGGCTTGCCAAACTGAACGTTATCCATCTGCTGGTGACCAAAATTCGGGCACTGAAAGACGGCGTAGTTCGTTTCCATGAAGGGAGCCAGCGGACCTTTCGTAAAGTCGAACTGATTGGCCGGGACCGGGATGTCGTAATCAACCATGCCGAACCAGTATTGCGCTGTCCCCTGCGGACCGGAATAGGTCTGCAGGTTGTTCATCCGGGTCGAGTTTTCGACGACGAACGGGACGAAGTGGCCGTTCGAGGTATCCATGTAATTGTGCAGCGCAAGGACGAATTGCTTGAGCTGACTACGGCACTGGGTGTGCCGAGCCGCTTCACGGGCCTGCTGGACTGCGGGCAACAACAGGGCGATCAGGATCGCGATGATTGCGATCACCACGAGGAGTTCAATCAGCGTGAACCCCATGCGGGGGGACTGCGCAGCAACGAACCTGTGCGGGGGACGAGTCACCATCTTTCGGTCTCCGTTCATTCCGACGGAGCCAGCGCCAGGCGCAAGCGATCGACACAGCAATCGCGTCACTCTGCAGCGCGATGTGCGCAGCAGGAGATTGCGATCAGCGAGCCATCATCCGTCAGCCAATGGCTGACGGGACGCCCGTGCCAAGTCGAGTCTTTCGCGCAAAACGTTGGCCGACAACTGACTGACGGGCAGGTCTTCTGGCTTCCGGATCAAGCTACTAGCTGCGCCTTCCCACAGATTGCTCTGCAGTGGCTGTGCAGCGTTCGTCCCCGGTTACAGCGGCGGGACCGCGACGGAATCACACCGTCTTCCCTATTCTCCGACGAGCAACAAGCGCGTCAGCACCCGAGTCGAAAGTGGATCGTATCCCGCACCGCGCGGAATGCAAGCGTCGAGTTTTCGGGTGGCATCGCGGCACAGGTCAATGAGGGAAATTCCATGTATCAATCGAAGCGTGCGACCCGCTGCCGGGCGTCGTCTTCGTCGCCTGGCATCTGCCTTTTGATCGAGGATCTATCGTCTGCAGCAGCAGCCAACGCCTGCCAAGCAGCGCGTCAGCACACCCCGAAAGGCAAAAGCCCGGCATCCAAGGCAATGCCGGGCTTTGACAGGTCGCCCTCAATCTCGGGTCCGGCCTCTCACATCTGCCAAATTGCAAACGAAGAGCGGTGTTTGATCTCAGCATCGCTCTTTCGGTTGGAATTCGATCTCTGGCCTTTGCTGGAATTTGTTGTTTGGAACTTGAAATCTCCGTTGACCCGCATACCTTGTCCGTCTATGCTTCAATACCTAGACGGCCATAGTAAAGGAGCCCGCGATGGATTCCCGGTTGTTGTGGGGGACGGTCGAGATGCTGATCCTGGAGGTCGTGGCTCAGGCACCGACTTACGGGTACGAGATCGGCCAGACCGTCTCCGCCCGTTCGCGCGGCTACTTCGATCTCAAAGAAGGGAGCCTCTACCCCGCGCTCCATCGACTTGAGCAGCAGAAGCTCCTCACGTCCTTCTGGGATGAAGTCGAGGGTCGCCGCCGCAAATACTACAAGCTCAGTGCTCGCGGACAGAAGACGCTCGACGAAAAGAAAGCCGAGTGGAAAGCGTTTGCGCAAGGGGTCGCGGGGGTCCTGGGTGTCGATGGGGCTCGCACCGTTCCGGCGATGGCCGGCGGGGAGGCTTGACCATGGACTCGACCGACGTTCTCGCCGATCTTCCCGCTCCCTTCGATGGCGAACCGGAATCGGTCCGCAAAGACATCGCAGACGAACTCGCAGACCATCTCGCATGTGCCTATCGCCGCGAGTTACTGCTCACGGCCGACGATCAAACGGCTCGACGCAACGTGCTTCACAAATTCGGCGATCCACGACGGATTGCCCGGCAACTCTGGTTCCAAGCTCTGTGGGGACGCATCATGCTCGCAAAGTTGAAGTTGGCGGTCCCGTGGTTCAAGTTCGCAGCGGTCGCGGTCTTTGCCTGGTCCTGGCTGATGGTCATGGAACAGGTCACGATCATGCGGACTTATTCCGTGACCATGGCCCAGCAGTCCGCCTCGTTGCAGAACCAGGCAATGCACCAGCAGGCCCTGCTGCAGCAGGTGTTGCAGCGACTACCAGCAGTGGTGCCGATGCCGGATGCTTCGGCCGACCCGATGGGTGGAGACAGTGGCATGGCGATGCCCCCCGGTGGTGGTCCGGCGGTGATGTACAATCCTGCGGAGATGATCAACCCGGCGGACGACAAGATCCCGCCCGGGGGTTTTCTCCTGCGGCTGGTCGATGATCGCCAGCCAGCGCAACCCGCATCGGGATGCCTAGTGGCACTGGCCCGAGAAGACGGAATCCGCGTCGCGCAACTCGCTTCCAACCACGTGATGGACATGGCTGGCGGAATAGGGGCTCCGATGATGCCCATGATGGCAGGTGCAGCGGCACCCGCTGCACGGTCGGCCCCAATGAAACAGTATGCACCCGGTGGAGTCGCTGTTGCTCCGGCTGACCAGGGGCGCGTCCGCTTTCCCAAGGTCGAACCGGGGCGCTATCGCCTCTTCATCGAGTTTCCCGATGGCCGGATGCTGGATCATCGCCTGGTCATTCCTCCGGGAGCCTCCGCAGAGGCCCGGCAGTTGACGATCGTCTGTCCGAATGGTGAAACGGAGTCCCCGGCGTACGTCGTGTTCGAGTCGCCCCCGATAGTTCAAGTCGTCACCAACCGATCGATGTACGGTGAAGTGACCTTGATACCCGACGCTTCATCGGTAAACCCGATGTCCTGGAGAAACAGCAACGATTCCGGGCGATTGACGCTGCGGTTCGATCCAGTCACAGGCGCGGTGAACCAGTACACCCGCTGGAAACCAGATTTTTCCACGAATTTGAGCGCGTTCCAGCGGCAAGGGGAGTCCTCGCTTCCCGCGGTCTATCTGGGAGATGCAAAACCCGAGGAACGCTTTATCGCCGTCCCAAGCGGTCGTTACCAGGCCTGGATCAGCTACAATTTTTCCGACGCAGCGATCGGATTTGGGCATAACCCAGCGATTCTGACTATCCGGGCGAATGGTGATGCTGACGAGGTGATCACGATCACTCCCGAGACGAAGACCGTGAAGTTTGACAATCCCCCCGGTTGGCAGGACAAGCTTCTCAAGGAATTGGGAATCAAACCAGATGTCCCAGCTACCGATGCTGTCTCGCGCGGTGTTTCTGCGACTAACGGGCAGGAGACCAAGCCGGCTGCACCTGCAGAGCCAGAGAAGAAAGATCCGAAATAATGAAGCCTTGCCCGAACTGACAGGGAACCGACCGTCATTCAACAGAAGGGCAGCCGGAGCTCGCGCTCCGGGCTATTGAAGGTGGGGGGCGCGCTGGTAATTCTCCGCGGGACGCATCAAACTGCAGCGATGCTTCTTACTCGGAGGATTTTCGTGATGCCGCACTCTCGTTGGTCGATCGGTTGGATCGGTCTGTTCGTCTTCTCGACTGCGCTGGCGGTGACTCAGGCGGGGGAACCGCTGCCGCTTCATCTGCGGACGCGGACAGAGACCGGCCCCGAGACGAAACGCTATCACGCGGTCACTCAGCCCGCTCAGTGGGACGCGGCCGAAACGGCGATCGTCGTCTGTGACATGTGGGACAAGCACTGGTGTCCCCAGGCGACGCAGCGGGTCGGCGAGATGGCCCCGCGGATGAATGAAGTGCTGAAAGCGGCCCGCAAGAAGGGGGCGCTGATCATCCATTGTCCAAGCGATACGCTCGACTTCTACAAGGACCATCCCGCGCGAAAGCGGGCGCAAGCCGCTCCGGTCGCGGAAGCGAAGCGTCCCCTCGAACGCTGGTGCCGTATCGATCCGGCCAAAGAACCACCGCTGCCCATCGACGACACCGACGGCGGTTGCGACTGTGCCGAGCCGGTCAAGAACTACAAAGCCTGGTCACGGCAGATCGCGACACTGGAGATCGACGCTGAGAAGGATGCCATCACCGACTCGGCCGAAGCCTACTACCTCATGAAACAGCGGGGTATTCGCAACGTGATCGTCATGGGGGTGCACACCAACATGTGCGTCCTCGGCCGCCCCTTCAGCATCCGCCAGATGGTCTACCAGGGAATGAACGTCGCGTTGATGCGCGACTTGACCGACACGATGTACAACCCGGCGAAATCGCCGTTCGTCAGCCACTTCACGGGGACCGATCTCGTCGTCGAGCACATCGAAAAATACTGGTGCCCGACGCTCATCAGCGGTGACTTCCTGGACGGCAAGGAATTCCGTTTCCCTGGCGACAAGCGCCCGCACGTCGCGATCGTGATGGCCGAGGATGAGTATAAGACGAGCACCACGCTCCCCGCGTTCGCGGCGAAGGAACTCGGGAAGGACTTCCGCGTCTCACTGCTGTTCGCCTCGGAGAAAAACAAGAACGACATCCCCGGCCTCGAAGCGCTCGACGAGGCCGATGTACTCCTCTTGAGTACCCGCCGTCGCCCCTTGCCTAAAGTCCAGCTCGACCGCTTCCGCAAGTTCATCGCGGCGAAGAAACCGGTCGTCGGCATCCGCACGGCGACGCATCCGTTTCATCTTCGCAATCAGAAGCCGCCCGAGGGACTCGAAGACTGGCCGACGTTCGATGCCGACGTCATCGGCAGCAACTATAGCAATCACCACGGCAACGATCTGAAAGCGTGGGTCTGGCCACTCGACGGGGTGCAACATCCGATTCTCGATGGCATTCCTGCGGGGGAACTGCCGGTCGCGGGATCGTTGTACGTCGTCTCGCCGCTGGCGAAGAATGCGACCGAACTGATGCGCGGCAAGGTCGAGGGGATCGCCCAGCAGGAACCGGTGACGTGGACGTTCCAGCGTCCCGACGGCGGCAAGTCGGTCTACACCTCGCTCGGGCATCCCGACAATTTCACGTCGCCCGTCTTTGTGCGACTGCTGGCGAACATGGTCTACTGGGCCGCGGGCGTCGAACGAAAGAGCGGGAGCACGGGAGAGGGGGAGAGGGGGGAACAATCGAAAGCTCCCCCCACAACCTCTTCCTCACCCCCTCGCCCCCTCACCCCCTCGCCCACTCTCTCCTCGTGGTCCTCCCTCCCCGTTCCCGGCACCTGGGACAGCCATCGCCCCGAACTCAAGACGTACGACGGCTTCGCCTGGTATCGAGCGACCGTCACGCCCCCTGCGAACTGGAAGGGCCGCGGGCTGTATCTCTATGTCGAAAAGGTCGACAACGCCTGCGAGACGTACTTCAACGGCGTGAAGGTCGGCGTGAGCGGGACGTTTCCGCCCAACTATGAATCGGGCCTCGCATCCAACGAGCATCGCTACGTGATCCCCGGCGATGCCGTGAAAATCGGTGAACCGAACGTCGTCGCGATCCGTGTCTACGATCACGACGGAGCGGGCGGCTTCAAGGGTCGGGCACCGCATCTGCTGGGCGGGAATGAAGCGATCAACATGGAAGGGCCGTGGCAGTTCCGCACGGGGGACGATGTCGCGTGGGCACTCAAGTCGGCGGGCGATGCATCACTTGCCGGTTTGAGCCCCTACACGACAGTTGGCCCCGTGCCGAAACTTTCGCCGTTCGCGACAGTCATCAACCGCCGTCCGCAGGATCACCCGCTGTCAGCCGAAGAATCCCGTTCACGGTTCAAAATCCCGGCCGATCTGGAAGTCGATCTCGTGCTGGCCGAACCGATCGTGTCGCAGCCGTTGTTCCTCAACTTCGATGAACGGGGCCGCATGTGGGTCCTGCAGTACCTGCAGTATCCCGAACCGGCGGGGTTGAAGCTCCTGAGCAAGGATCAATGGTGGCGGGCGGTCTACGACAAGGTGCCACTCCCCCCACCGCATGGTGTGAAGGGTAAAGACAAGATCACGATCCACGAAGACACCGATGGCGACGGGACATTCGACAAACACAAGACATTCGTCGACGGTCTCAACATCGCGACGGCGTTCGCCCAAGGCCGCGGTGGTGTATTCGTGCTGAATCCGCCCTATCTCCTCTTCTATCCCGACAAGAACCACGACGATATCCCCGATGCCGATCCCGAAGTCCTGCTGGAAGGCTTCGGCATCGAAGATACGCACTCGGTCGTCAACAGCCTCCGTTGGGGACCCGATGGCTGGTTGTATGCGGCTCAGGGAAGCACCGTTTCCGGCAATGTGAAGCGGCCGGGTGAAAAGACCGCCATCGCTTCACAAGGGCAGAACATCTGGCGGTATCACCCCGAGCAGAAGAAGTACGAAATCTTCTCCGAAGGGGGCGGCAACGCGTTCGGCGTCGAGATCGATGCCGCGGGCCGTGTCTTTTCCGGTCACAACGGCGGCAATACCCGCGGCTTCCATTACATGCAGGGAGCCTTTCTGCAGAAGGGCTTCAGCAAACATGGGGCCCTCAGTAATCCCTACGCCTTCGGCTACTTCCCGGCGATGGAGCACGGCAACTACGCCCGCTTCACGCACCAGTTCGTCGTCTACGAAGCGGATGCGCTGCCGCAGCAATACCGCGGCCTGATTTTCGGCGTGAACCCGATCAACAGCCACGTCGTGATGAGCGAGCGGATTCCCGTCGGGAGCACGTTCAAGACCAAGGACGTCGGCTTCGCGATCGAGTCGGCCGACACCTGGTTCCGCCCGGTCGACATCAAGGACGGCCCCGACGGCAACCTCTACGTCGCTGACTGGTACGACGGCCAACTCGCGCACACGGCGAACTATCAAGGCGGCATCGACAAAGACCGCGGCCGCATCTACCGGATCCGTGCCGCCAACAGCCCGAAGCGCGAGCGCCGGGTTCCCACTTCCCGCGACGAACTCGTCAAAGACCTCTCCAACCCGAGCCGCTGGCACCGCCAAACCGCCTTGCGCCTGCTCGCCGATCAACCGACCACGGCCCTGCAGAACACGCTCCACGATCAACTCATGCAATCGACTGGCACGTCCGCTGTGGAATCCCTTTGGGCGATGGGGGTCAGCCACGTCCTGACCGAGGGGCCGCTCGTCTCTGCGGTCGTCCATCAAGAACCGCAGGTCCGTGCCTGGGCATGGCGTCTCTGTTTCGATCAACAGGATCGGTTGCCGCAAGCCCTCGTGGCCTCTTTCATGACGGCTCTCGATCAGGAAGCCGACATCCATGTCCTCTGTCAGATCGCCTGCTCGGCCAGGCGGATCGGGAAAGCCGACCAGGCGCTGCCGATCGTGCGCGAACTGATGAAGCGTTCGCAGTTCATTGACGATCCACGTTTCGGCTTGCTCGTCTGGTGGGCACTGGAAGGCAAAGTGCAAACCGAACGGGACGCGGTCCTTGCCCTCTTCAAAGACAACACTCTGTGGCGCGAGCCACTCGTCGAGAAAGAAATTCTGCCGCGACTGATGCGGCGATTCGCTGCGACAGGTCAGCGGGCCGATCTTGCGGTCTGTGCCCAGTTGCTGAAGGAATCGCCGTCCAAGGAAGCGACCGCGGCGCTGATGCGCGGGTTCGAAGAAGCCTATCAGGGTCGCTCGCTCGCGAACGTTCCGCCGGATCTGGTCCAGGCGTTGTCGCAAGCGGGTGGCGGTTCACTCACGTTGAAAGTCAGGCAGGGCGATGCCGACGCCATCAAGGAAGCCTTGATGCTTCTGGCCGATGAAAAAGCCTCCAGCGGCAAACGGCTGGAATACGCGGCTCTCTTCGGCGAAGTGAAGAGCCCGACGGCGCTCGGCGTCTTGCTCGAGGTGCTCGGCAAGACACCCGATGAAGGTCTCAAGGCGGCGATTCTGGGAGTGCTCCCCGCATACAACGACGAGCGAATCCCGCAAACGGTGCTTGGGCAATACAGTCAGTACACCGATGCCGTCCGCTCGCCAGCACAGGCGCTGTTGGCCAGCCGTAAGACATGGGCGATGGCCTTTGTACAAGCCGTCCACCGGGGCGACATCCCGGCGAAGTCGATCCCTTTGGAAACGGTCCGTCAACTGACAATGCAACGCGATCCCGCCTTGCAAAAGCTCGTGCAGCAACTCTGGGGCACGGTCGAAGGCGCGTCAACGGCCGAAATGCAGGCCCAGCTGGAACACTTCACGGCGGTCCTCAGTTCCGGTGAAGGGGGCGACCCGTACCCCGGCAAGAAGATTTACATGCAATTGTGCGGCAAGTGCCACAGACTTCACGAACAAGGAGGCCAGATCGGCCCCGACCTGACGACCTTCAAACGTGATGACGTCCCGCGGTTGCTGCTGAACATCCTCAACCCATCGGCCGAGATTCGCGAAGGGTTCGAGATGCACATCGCTGTCATCGACGATGGCCGCGTGGTCCAAGGCTTCCTCGTCGAACAGGATCCGCAGGTCCTCGTGCTGCGGAATACGGAAGGGGCGACGATCGCGCTCGAGCGACCGTCGATCGAAGAGCATCAGGTGCTGAAACAATCGTTGATGCCCGAAGGGCTCTTGAAGAACCTCAGCGAAACCGACCTGCGGAACCTCTTCGCTTACCTCCGCAGCGGCCAGCCTCTAAATGATTAGTCGAATCGTCGCTCTTCGAACGTGATTCTTGCCTGAATCTCGACGAAATCAGATCAACCGGGGTTGAAGTGTGATCGTCTTCAGTTAGGATGTTAAATCGTTCAGTTCTGAACATTTTCGGGCGATTGGGTCAGTTTCTGGATCATTTCACGCTCAGCCATTCAGCACAATGATGGTTGCACTGCCTGGGTGATTATCGGTCTCCTTCCGTCTCTTTTCTGGAGGTCTGTCATGCGTCGACGTGGATTCACGCTCATCGAACTGCTGGTCGTGATCGCGATCATCGCGATCCTGATTGCTCTACTCCTCCCTGCCGTGCAACAGGCGCGGGAAGCGGCCCGACGAACCCAGTGCAAGAACAACCTCAAGCAGTGGGGACTGGGCTTGCACAACTATCACGATACCCACCAGGTCTACCCGTTACAGGCAGCGTACCTGGCCGGTGTGAATAGCCAGCGCAGCTGGATCGTGATGACGCTGCCCTATATCGATCAGGCACCGCTCTACAATCAGTTCGACTTCAATCTCCAGGGGCTCAGCACGACGGTCAACGCCTCGGGGTTCTCAAATCGGGCGCTGATTCAGCGGAACCTGACCGCGGCACTCTGCCCCTCAGACCCGGACTCCATCACGCCCAGCAATCGCACCGATAACGCGAGTGGCATCGCCCTGGCACTGACGAACTATGCCGCCTCCGTTGGCGATCACATCAATGCCACCACGGCAACCGGAACCACGATTACTTACTCGGCATACGGGAATAGTGCATCAACCTCCGCGACTTGTCGCGGGTTTATCTCCCGTTATGGATGGAGTGCACGGATTCGCGATATCACCGACGGCACCTCAAACACCTTCGCGGTTGGTGAAGTGCTCCCCTCGAAGTGTGTCTGGCAGGATTGGGGTCATCAGAATTTCGTGACGACGGCTCAACCGATCAACTTTCTGAACAAAACGGTCTCCTCGACAAACGCCGATCAATCCATCGCGTTCCGCAGTGCTCATGTCGGCGGTGCCCACTTCCTGCTGTGCGATGGCACGGTCCGCTTCATCAGCGAGAATATCAGCGGCCTGACCTACAACGGCCTCGCGTCCCGCGCTGGCAGCGAAGTCCTTGGCGAATTCTAATCGCCGGCCGTTTGCAGAGCCCGCGCTCCTGCAACTGCGGTTGCTGGAGCGTCTGGTGGCTTCCTGCTGTCCGCGGTGTCATCCCGTTCTTCAGGGACCGTCACCTTTGAAGGGAAACCCCTGGAGCAGGGAACGGTGGTGTTCATCCCCGCCGAAGGTCGGACCGCGACTGCGCTGGTGATTGATGGTCGACTGACCGACCTGATGACCTATGAACCAGGTGACGGTCTTCCACTTGGAACCCATAAAGTCACGGTGCAATCCGTGAAGAATGCCGGAGACATGTACGCCGCGCGTGAATCTCTGATCCCCGAGAAATACGGCAATCCCGAGAAATCCGGTCTGACAGTGACCATCACAGGCGGCGACCAACCACCGTTAGTCATCGACCTCAAATAACCCGACGACCAATGCTGGCCGCACCGTGGTCTCTTCGATTCCATCAGATCACTCCGCGATCACTTCGTTTCGTTCCGTTCGAGCATCCGGATTTTCTGCCAGATGTGGGCCGAAAGGTCATTGGTGAGGGTGGCCACCTGGTCGGCGGCTTCCACAGCGGTGGAATCGGGAAATTCCTGCACGTAGATGGCGGCAATCTTCGCAATGACCGACAACATCTCGGAGCAGTAATCCAGATACCGGCCGAGTTCGAAGGTCGTCATCGTTCGCACGGGTGATGAGGACGTCGGTCGGTTCTGCGTCAGGCTTTGCGGGTCTTTCGTCAACTGGTGCATGTCGACCACATGCGCCAGTGCCCGCAGTTCGCGTAACGCTGCGAGTAAACGTTCGCGTTTCCAACGGCCTTCCAGCGTGACGAGGAACGCGATGGCCGCCCCCAGAAACACCATGCTTCCGAGGGCCGCTTCCAGCGACTGCACAAAATGCTCGAACTGAAACAGTTCGTCGCTGGCCAGGCCCTCAACATTCATTCCGATCGCCACCAGCAATCCCAGCAGCGACGCGATCAGCACGGCGACGACTCCGCGGAGTGCATAATTCGGTCGACGAATCCTGGCCGTCCGGTCAGCAGCTTCCCCCGCAACCGACCGGATTTCCTCTGCGACCGCCAGCAACCCGGCGGTCGGAAACCGTTCTGCCACCCGTTTCACCAATTGCTCAGCGGTATCAATGATCCGTTCCGGACGGAGTGCCCGATATTGCCCACGTGGCAGCGGCTGCGGGACCGGAGCAGGCGGCGGCGTTTCAGGCTTCGCAGGTGGAGTCATCAATTCCCGGCTTTTTGTGGTGGATCGCTACCGGTTCCAACGCTGATCAATTCACTGCGGATCAAACATTCCGTGTCCGAGTCGAAAGCGTCAGCGCCCGGAGTCTTCTCCATCAGCGAGCCCAGTCTACGGTTGTATCAGCTCTCCGGGAAGCAGGGCCCCTGACTCTCCCGAGTTCCAGCGTCTGTGTGACGTTTCGATCCGATTGGACTACCGCAATCCCTCATCCAGAGTGAACCTCAACACCGCGGATTGACTCTGCCTTGGCTGGGGGGGTATAAGCGCTCCTTCGTCGCAAGTCGCAGCTGCATTCGACCTTCGGATCACGACGCAATCGTTCGCGTCGCGGATTCCCCGGCCGGGCGGCTGCACATTGAAAGCTCCTGGTTCATGCTGTCTGTCAGTCTTCCCAATGGTTCGGTGATCGAAGTTTCCGACCAGGCGACCGCCCTCGACGTCGCCCAGCAGATTCATGCCCGCCTCGCACAATCGGCCCTCGGGGCCATCGTCGCCGGGCAGGTCGTCGACCTGATGAAGCCCCTCGCCGAGATCACGACCGAGTCGCCGATTCCGGTGCAGATTCTGACCGACAAGGACCCGCAGTCGCTCGGTATCCTGCGTCATTCGTGCGCCCACCTGATGGCCCGAGCGGTGATGCGGCTCTTCCCCGATGTCGAACTCGCGTTCGGGCCGACCACCGGGCACGGTTTCTATTACGATATGGCCCTGCCGCACCAACTCAGCGAAGAAGACTTCCCGCGGATCGAAGCCGAAATGGCCAAGCTCGCGGCGCAAGGGGAACCGTTCGAACGCTTCCTCTGCACAAAAGATGAAGCCCTGCAGCTTGTCGCCGGGATGGGACAGAAGCTCAAGAGCGAGCACCTGCAGACCGGGCTGGCCGATCACGACTCGGTCAGCTTCTACCGCCAGGGAGAGTTCGTCGATCTCTGCCGCGGCCCGCACATCCCCGATGCGAAGAAACTCAAGGCGTTCAAGCTTCTCTCGGTCGCCGGGGCGTACTGGAAAGGGGATGCGTCCGGCAAGCAACTCCAGCGACTCTACGGGACCGCGTGGCATTCGCAGAAGGATCTCGACGCCTACCTCGAGCAGGTGAACGAAGCGAAACGCCGCGATCATCGCGTCCTCGGCAAACAACTCGGTCTCTTCACCATCACTGGCGATGTCGGACAGGGCCTCTGTTTGTGGATGCCCAAGGGGGCGACCGTCCGCGCACTCCTGGAAGACTTCATCAAGCAGGAACTGCTGCGGCGGGGGTATCAGCCGGTCTACACTCCGCACATCGGTCGTGTGGAACTCTACGAAACCAGCGGCCACTTCCCCTATTACCGCGACTCACAATTCGCGCCACTCTTTGGCCACGATGGCGGACAGCTCGTCGACTTCTGGATTCGCCAGCTGCAGGACAAGAAGCTCTCAACCGAGCAGGAAGCCCATCTGCTCGGAACCGCAGCCCTGATGAACGTCGACGTGGGAGGCTATCCCAAGTCGAGCAGTGCGGACGACAAGATCGCCGTCCTTCGTGCCTGGGAGAAACAGCAGGAGCGGTATCTCCTCAAGCCGATGAACTGCCCGCATCACACGCAAATTTATAAGGCTCAGCCCCGGAGCTATCGCGATTTGCCAGTCCGGCTCGCGGAGTTCGGGACCGTCTATCGTCACGAGCAATCGGGCGAACTCAACGGAATGCTCCGCGTCCGCGGTCTCACCCAGGACGATGCCCACCTCTTCTGCACTCCCGAGCAGGTCGAACAGGAGTTCCGCGATACGCTCGACCTCGTGAAGTTCGTCCTCGGGAGCGTCGGTCTCGACGATTACCGCGTTCAACTCTCGACCCGCGATCCGGCCTCCGACAAATACGTCGGTTCACCCGAACTCTGGGACCGGGCCGAAGGAACGTTGCGGAAGCTGCTGACCGAACTCGGCCTGCGATTCACCGAGTGTCCCGGCGAAGCCGCCTTCTACGGACCGAAGACCGACTTCATGGTTCGCGACGCGATCGGCCGCGAATGGCAGCTCGGGACCGTGCAGCTCGATTACAACCTGCCGGAACGCTTCCAGCTGGAGTACATCGCAGCCGACAACCAGGCGCACCGCCCGGTCATGATTCACCGTGCACCGTTTGGGTCGATGGAACGCTTCACCGGGATGCTCATCGAGCACTTCGCAGGAGCGTTCCCCCTGTGGCTCGCACCCGAGCAGGTCCGCGTGCTCTCGATCGGCGAGAAGTTCGAAGACTACGCCCGTCAGGTCGAACAGCAGTTCCGGGCAGCGGGTTTCCGTGTGACGAGCGATCTGCGCAGCAGCAAGATCAACGCGAAAGTCCGTGACGCCCAGGTCGAGTTGATCCCCTACATGGCGGTCGTCGGCGGCCGCGATCTGGAGAACAACACGGTCGGACTCCGCGACCGGATCGAAGGAGAACTCGGAGCGCTCTCCGTGGCAGATGCGATTACCAAGCTGCGGGCCGAGATCGACAACCGCGTGATCCGGCAGGTCAAGAAGTCGTCGTTCCAGTCGTTCGACGCCGGCAACGAAACCGCAAACGAGTATTGAACAACAACGCTGGAAGCCCAACCATTCCGATGGTTGGGTCTCTTCAACACGTGGACCCAGCGACAGCAGTCGCTGGGCGTCCCGGTATCACCACCCGTACCCGTTGACGACCGGGCCGGGGTAATACTGGTAGCCGTACCCTCCGATGTACAGCGTCGGCTGCGCAGGAACGATGTAGACCGGATCGTAGCCATGTCGCCGCGAGAGCGAATTCCACGCTCCCTGTGCACCATAACCGAACTGGCTCTGGATCGGTTGCGAGTTGCGGACCGATCCCGCCCCTAAGGTCGGGTAGGAATACGGGTTGTAGTGATACGTTCCCGCCGCCGGGAGTAGAGCGGCCCCACGAGGAACCGTCGCCAAAGTCGGTCCGTTCACGCGGACTTGGGCTTCACTCAACGCTGGCAGGCCCGCCAGGATCGCCACAGTCAAACCAAGAGACCGCATGATCCGTCTCCGCAATTCACCCTTTGGTCAGGTTTCAGCACCGCCTCCAGAGTAATCGGCTCGCTGGTCAGCTGACAAGATCGGAAGCTGTCAACTGTGTGAAGTCTGGCGAACTCTCCGTTGCCGTTGTTCCCGCCGCAGGGATAGGGTAGATTTCGAGGGTTCGCCCGCCGTCCCAATTACGGTGCCGGTCTACCCACCCTCTTCCGTCCAGCCAAAGCGACGATCCCTATGTACGATGTGACCCTGATTCCCGGCGATGGCGTTGGCCCTGAACTCGCCGCCGCCACCCAGAAGTGCCTCGAAGCGACCGGGGTCAAGTTCAACTGGGATGTCCAGGAGTGCGGGATCGAGGTCATCGAGAAGGTCGGTAAGGTCCCTGACTCGGTCCTCGCGTCGGTTCGGAAGAATAAAGTCGCCCTGAAAGCTCCGATCACCACCCCCATCGGCAAGGGCTTCCGCAGCGTCAATGTTTACCTGCGGCAGGAACTCGGCCTCTACGCCTGTCTCCGTCCGTGTAAGACCTACGCTGGTGTCCGGACCTATTTCTCGGAATCGAACGTCGACCTGGTTGTCGTCCGCGAAAACACCGAAGACCTCTACGCCGGGGTCGAGTTCCAGGCCGGTCAACCCGCGACGGCCGAATTGATCGACTTCATCAATAGCAAGACGACCGGCAAGAAGATCGGGACCGGCAAGGCGACGACCGGCGTCAGCATCAAGCCAATGTCCTATGAAGGGACGCGGAACATCGCCAAGTTCGCCTTCGACTACGCCGTCAAGGCGGGCCGCAAGTCGGTCACCTCGGTCTGCAAGGCGAACATCATGAAGTTCACCGATGGCCTGTGGTACGACGAAACCCGCGCCGTCGCGACTGCTTACAACGCCAAGTATGAATGGTCTGAACTGTCGGTTCCCGCTGACAAGGAACTGGCCGGGAAGGTGCCGGACGCCAGCGGTGTCGTCTACATGGAACGGCTGATCGACAACATGTGCATGCAGCTCGTGCAGAAGCCCGAGTTGTACGACGTGATCCTGCTCCCCAACCTGTACGGCGACATCCTCAGCGATCTGTGCGCCGGCCTCGTCGGGGGTCTGGGAGTTGCCCCGGGCGCCAACTACGGTCCCGATGCTGCGATTTTCGAAGCGACCCACGGCAGTGCGCCGAAGTACAAGGGCCAGAACAAGGTCAACCCGACCGCGCTCATCCTCTCCGGCAAACTGATGCTCGAACACCTCGGCGAACACAAAGCGGCCGAGAAGCTCGAAGCGGCGGTCGCGGCCGTCATCGCCGAAGGGAAGGACGTGACTTACGACCTGAAGGCCAACCGCAACGATCCGACCGCCGTCGGGACGTCGCAGATGGCCGATGCGATCTGTGCGAAGATCCGCTCGATGTAATTGCACCAAAGACGCCCACGGAAGGCTTTCCGTGGGCGTCATCTGGATGGACTCGCTCATGGACGAGCAGTACGCCATCGATGTTCTCACGGGCGTACGCCGCGGAGTGATCCCTGCGGCGTTACGCGCGACATGTTCCGTGGCATCCCTGGGCTATGCTGCCGCGATCGCCATGCGCAACGCCGCATTCGATCTCGACTGGCGGCGTGTACATCGTGCTGGCGTGCCGGTCATCAGCCTCGGCAACATCACTACCGGCGGCACGGGAAAAACGCCACTGGTCGCGTGGATCGCCCAGCGACTGCAGAGCCAATTGGGGTCAGTCGCGATCGTCAGTCGCGGCTATCGAGCGCATGCGGCCGGGAAGAACGACGAAGCTCTCGTGCTAGAACGGCTCTGTCCCGGCGTTCCACAGGTGATGAACGCCAACCGGGTTGCCGGTGCTGCGCATGCCGTGCAGCAATTCGGCAGCCGGGCGATTGTGCTTGATGATGCCTTCCAGCATCGCCGCATCTACCGCGATCTCGATCTGGTGCTGGTCGATGCGCTCAACCCGTGGGGCTATGGGCATCTGCTGCCGCGGGGATTATTACGTGAGCCGCTGAGTGCGTTGAAACGGGCCGATGCCGTCCTCATCACGCGGGCCGATCAGGTCGACGCGGCAACACTCGACGATCTGCGCCGCCGCATCGCCCGCATCCGCGGGATCGACGAGCACATCGCTGTGCGTTTTGCTCCGACCGGCTTGATCCGCGCAGATGGCGGCCCGCGTATTCCGCTGGCGACGCTCGATCAGTCTCTGCCGATCGGTGCTTTCTGTGGGATCGGAAACCCGGCGGCCTTCTCCCGAACATTGACGGACCTGGGACTGCAAGTGACGGCGCGCAGCTATGGCGATCATCACGGCTACACGAATGCCGACTGGGACGACCTGCTGACGTGGTCCGCGCAATTCCCCGGCGGTTTGCTGACGACGCTCAAAGACCTCGTGAAGCTCCCGCCGTCGCATCCGCTGGTCGACCGCGTTGCAGCACTCGACATCGGCGTCGAATTCCTCGCCGGTCAACAACACCTCGACCGCCGCCTGACCCAGTTGATTCCCGTCTCGCATCGTGCCGCGGCTTGAAGAAGAGTCTGGGCCGCAAAAAGGCGCAGAAGACGCAAAAGGTCGAGGAAGAGATTTGGCCACAAGAGGCACAAAAGGACACAATAGAGGAACAAGAGAGAAAGAAGAAGCTGGTGTGCTGGGACTCTGATGAGCCAGCAATTGATGTGAGTCAGAGACTGACTCTGGTTCACCTCGGATTCTGCTGACCGCGCTTCACGATCGAGACTCTCCCTCAGATTCCTTTTGTCTCCTTTTGTGCCTCTTGTGGCTCAACCTCTTTCTCTTGCCGCTCTTCCTTTTTGCGCCTTTTGCGCCTCTTTGCGGCCAATCTTCTTCTTGTCTCACGCGGCGAACGGCGTGAATGGCAGGTGAAAGGTGCTGGCGACGGCGGCGTTGGTGACTTGGCCTTGGTGCAGATTGATGGCATGCGCCAACCCCGAGTCTTTGGCACAGGCCGCGGCGAGTCCCTGCGTCGCGAGCCGGGCAACGTACGGCAGTGTGACGTTGCACAGCGCATACGTGCTGGTCCGGCCGACAGCGCCGGGCATATTCGTTACGCAGTAATGGACGATCCCGTCGACGACGTACGTCGGCTGCGAATGCGTTGTCGGCCGCGTCGTCTCGATGCAGCCCCCCTGATCGACCGCCACATCGATGATCACTGCGCCCGGCTTCATCAACGACAGATCGGCGCGACTGACGAGCCGCGGCGCACGGGCTCCTTCGACCAGCACCGCGCCGATCACCAGGTCGGCTCGCTGCAACTGGTCACGGATATTGAGCCGGTCGCTGAAGATCGTGTTGACGTTGGGTGGCATGATGTCTTCGAGATACCGCAGCCGCTCGACGTTGATATCGAGGATCACGACGTCGGCCTGAAACCCGGCAGCGATCCGGGCCGCATTCTTGCCGACGACCCCGCCTCCGAGAATCGTGATATGTGCGGGAGCGACCCCCGGCACACCGGCGAGCAAAATCCCCCGGCCGAGTTGCGGCCGTTCGAGGTACTTCGCCCCTTCCTGGATGCTCATGCGGCCGGCGATCTCACTCATCGGGGTGAGCAACGGCAAATCGCCCGCTTTCCCGCGGAGCGTCTCGTAAGCGATCGCGGTGCACCCGGTCGCCAGGACATTCCGCGTCAGTTCTTCGCTCGCTGCGAAGTGGAAGTACGTGAAGACGAGTTGCCCGGCCCGCAGCAGCGGCCATTCGGCAGCCTGGGGTTCCTTGACCTTCACGATGAGGTCAGCCCGGCCATAGACCTCGGCCGCGGTGGCGACGATTTCCGCCCCGGCTGCAGCGTACTGCTCATCGGTCACGCCGCTCCCCAGTCCGGCGGAATGCTCGATGAGGACGGTCTGTCCCTGCCGCACGAGTTCGTCGACTCCCGCAGGAATCATCCCGACCCGATACTCGTCCGACTTTATTTCCCTGGGGACGCCGATGATCATGGAAGCCTCCGTGGTGCGGTGATGTCGTCGCGGAATTGTAGACTGGAAGGCGGAACGGCGTCAGCGCCGAACCGACCGTGCTACTTGGGGTAGAATTTCGCCCGAATTGATCGCGTGACATATCAGGACAGGCCCGTGACAGTCGAAGCGACCTTTGGACAAGCCGAACGGCAGGCAGCACGGACGTTGTTGACGCTGGCGCTCATGGAAGATCTAGGTGATCGGGGTGACCTGACGTGTCAGGCCCTGATTGCACCGAATCTTGTGGCCAGTGTCGACGTGGTGGCCCGCAAGCCAGGTGTGCTGGCAGGAACACCCGTGGGGCGGATGGTGTTTGCAGAGTTGGACCCCGCGATCGAGTGGGAAGCCCGTTGTGCCGATGGTGCAGCACTCGAACGGGGGACGATCGTCGCACGCGTGATTGGTCCGCTCAACAGTCTGCTTGTGGGGGAGCGGACGATGCTCAACTTTCTGACGCACCTCTCGGGGATTGCGACCCTCACGCGAGAATTCGTCCGCCGCGTGGAGGGAACGCGGGCGGTGATTCTCGACACGCGAAAGACGTTGCCCGGTTATCGCAGGCTGGCGAAGTATGCCGTCCGCTGCGGTGGCGGGAGCAATCATCGCTTGGGTCTCTACGATGGCGTGCTCATCAAGGACAACCACTTGGCAGCGTGGTCTGCGCAGGCGAGCGTGGCGGAAGCGTGTCGCGTCGCACGGGAGAAGAGTCCGCCGGATGTTTCGATCGAGGTCGAAGTCGACACGCTGGAGCAGTTGCGCGATGCATTGCAGGGTGGGCCGGATATCGTCCTGCTCGACAACATGGATCTGGAGCAGTTACGGACGGCCGTCAGCATTCGTGATAATTCGGCTCCACAGGTGCAGCTGGAAGCCTCGGGTGGGGTGACGCTGGAGACCGTGCGGGGGATTGCAGAGACCGGCGTCGATCGGATCAGCGTCGGGGCACTCACGCATTCGGCACCGACGCTCGATCTCGGCTTCGACTGGCATCAGATGTAGGGTCCGCTGTGCGGACCGCCTTCGATGTCGATGTTGAATCGGTAAGACAACAGGAAATGACGGTCCGCACAGCGGACCCTACGGCTGCTCGTTGAAACTGAAGAGACCCCGCAATCGCGATGGCGGGACTTCTGTGAGTTATCGAATGAAGCTGAAGGTGAAGACGTCGGTGATGCTGGAGAAGATCGGCTGCGTTGAGATGCGGACGTAGCGGCGGTCTCCCGAGACGGTGGCGAGGGCCGACATCGTCACCCCTTCATTGAAGAACTGCACGACCGGCTGATAGCCGACGGCTCCCCCGGCACCGAAGCCCGGGTTCCCCCCTCCCGGAGGTTGTCCCAACTGGGCTGACGTGGCAGCAGGGAGTTGTTGAAGCAGCGTTGGTTTGGCGGACCGCGTGGCGACTGCGGGGGTCGTGTGTGCCGCAGGGATGATCTGGGCCACCTGCTGGCGTCGTCCGTTCTTCAGCGCGATCCGGATGACGACGTCTTCCGTGCCGATCGCGAGATTGAAGTGTTCCTGCTCTTTTTGCAGAGTTCCGGCGTAGCGCGTCACCGTAATGCGGGCCCGCTTCCCGACGATGTTTCCCCAGCTGTGACTGACGCGAACGCGGTACTCACCTGACCACGCTTGCGGGCAGAGGTATTCATCGAAGCAGTCTTCGGGCTTGGGGCCGTAGCCGTCGTGGGAGTACAGGCCGCCGCCGGAACTGTAGGGGTTCTCGCGTGAGCAGATGCCCGCGCCGGGTTCTTCGATCTGAAAGTCGAGATCGCCATCGCCCGACCATTCGAGCCGGAGTTGGAGATCGACCCGCTGGGCTTCCGCCCAGGCTCGTTCGAAGAGCGCGAGTTTCTCGGCAGCCTTCTGCTCTTGGTAGGCGGCCCGCACCTCGGCGGCGACTGCTTCGGCCTTCGCGAGATACGTGGCCCGCTGTTTGCCCCACCCGTAGAAGGCCACGCCGACGGCGCACCATGCCATGCCGTCAACATCTTTGACCCGCTGCGCGAACTTCATCCCTTCCAGATAGGGTTCCGGCCGCGAGGGTTCCAGTTCCGCAGCTTGTCGACAGCAACGTAGAGCCTGGCCATACCGCTCGAAGCGGGCAAGATACGCGGCGAGAAACAGAAGACTGTTGGCATCCGCGGGGGTCAGATCACGACTCGAAAGCAGGACGCGCTCGATCTGTGCCCGCGGCCGACCGGCCAACTCCATCTCCAGCGCGAGGACTTCATACATCCACGGCTGACCCTTACCCGCCAGGATCGACTGCTCGAGCAGGGCGATCACATCGGCGTGCCGCTTTGCCTCGGCAAGTTCAGCGACGAGTTGTCGCAACGTCGTCGGCTCGATCTCTTTGCGAACCAGATCGGCCCAGGTTTGCACCGTGGTCGGGCCGTTCGGAAGGACGGAGCGGGGAGTTGGTGCCGCGACGGTTGGACGAGGCTTTTCCGTGGAGACCGCCGGCTTTGAAGTGGCCGGAGCGGCCGAGCGCTCAATCGCGCGCGGTCGCTCCGGGTTTGCATCAGTCTGGGTGACAAGGTGCTCCAGCGAAGCTGGAGAAACCAGCGTTACGGGAGTTTTTTTTTCGGAGATTCAACAGGGAGTGCTTCGGGCGGAACGCTGGGGAAGCCGCCGCCGAAACCACCACCACCACCGCCACCGAAACCACCGCCGCCGCCACCGAAACCACCACCTTGCTGCTGGCCACCGAGACCGCCACCGAGCGGGTTCCCGAAGATCCCCTGCTGACCGCCAGCACCACCACCACCCGATTGAATCGGGATGACAAGGTCGGCCACCGGATAGACGCGGGTCGACAGGGCTTCACCCGCTTTCGCTTCGGTCGTGATCATCATGACTTCGTCACGGATCACGTAGGTCAGCGCGAGCGGTTCGAGGAGCAGACGCAAGGCCGAGCGGAGCGTGATGCCGGCGAGTTCCAGCGAGACCGGAGCGCTCGGATCAACCCCTTCGTCGGTCAACGCGGCGCTGTCGATCACGATCTGGATTTCGTGCAGATCTTTCAGGAAGTCGATCGCGTCTTTCAGTGGCATGTCCGAGAACGAGATTTCTGTCCGTTCGTTTAATGCGGCTTCGATTCGCTGTTCGATCGGGCTGTTCTTCCGCAGGTCGACCGAGCGCCATTTCTTGCGACGTTCGGTGAGCGCCCGCCAGACTTCCGGCGGCGGGTAACGGACCGGCGGTTCGTCCGGGAACGGGATGTGCGAGAGTTCGACCTGATGGAGCGTTTCCAGGAACTGGTCGGCCCGTCGAGCTCGCAGCCGTCGCGAACGATCGAGCTGTTCGGCCGCTTCCGCACCAAAGCGGGCGACCGATGAGGTTCCGTCATCAGGCCGCATGCTGATCGCGACGTCAGCGACCGATTGGGCTTCACCGAAGGCATTGGAATCCCCTGCCTTGCCAGCGAGCATGAGTGCACGGACGCGGTCGATCAGGTTTTCGAGGCGTTCTTCATCGAGGCGGGCCGTTTCCGCGATCCGTTCACGCGATTCCGCTTCCGCGACCCGTTCTTGCATCCGCACCTGATCCTGGCTGTATTTCAGCTGGCGATTCTGTGCGGCCTGGAGTTCCCCATTCAGTTGCTTCAGGAGCTTGTTGCGGTCTTCCGGATTGATGTCGAGTGCTGACCGGACTGCGGTCAACGTCTGCTTCAGGGCTTCAATCGCCGAGTCGAGTGCCCGCGTGGTTCGTGCTGCCTGAATCGTCTGGCTCACGAGCAACTGCAGTTTCTGCGTCTTGACGCGTTTTTCCTGTTCGAGTTCGCTGATCGGGTCGCCACTGCTTGCAACTTCTTCGGTGTTTTCCTGCTGGCGACTGGCCAGACGAATCTGAGCCTGTTCGGCTGCAGCTGCGAGTTGCCGGACTTCGAGCAGGCTGTCATCGAGACGGCGAACTTCTTCGGCGATCCGGGCCGCCACCACAGGCTGCCGGGCCTGCAAGGCACGACGACCATCGTTCAGGCGTTCGAGCAGCATTCCCTGGTATTCATCTTGGGCCAGGTTGCAGAAGGCCAGTCCAGCGAGACCATTGCTGAGGCCGCCATCCTGTTGAGCCCGGGCCGTGTAGGCCGGCAGGAACGCAGCCTGCGGGACGTCTTGCGCGTCTCCGAAGGTCCAGGTGGAGGTCTGCTTGCCGGTCGACATCGTCACCGTGACATCAGCCGGGAGGACACCGGGAACGAGATAAATCGTTTCGCGGTCTTCCCGCAGCGGCAGAGGATCGGCCGGGAGCAGAGCGACGGTTTGCGGAGCAACTTTCACCGTTGTGGGATAAGCCACGCGGCCGGTGGCTGCCTGCACCAACCGATCCACATGCTTGCTGAGATTTTTTCCTTCGGCCGTGCGAGTGTCGAACTGGACACAGCCACCGCTTTGTTGAGCGAGACAACCGAGCATCTGCAGATGGAGCGCCGGACCGACACCATAACTGCTGAACGAAGTCTGTCGCGCCCGCAGGGTCTGACCAAGACGGGTAAGCGCCGACCCATCGATCGGCTGAGCCCCACTCTGGCCATCGCCAATGTAAATCAGCGACGCAGGTTGATCGGCTGGCAGAGCTTTCAACACCGTATCAATCGCTCCACCCAATTCGGTGGCACCCAGCGGCACGCGTTGCGACAGCGTCTGTTCGGCCGCGGCGATTTCCGCCCCCTGGGGAGCGACCAGCCGCTCGGTCAGTTGTTCTGCGGCGACGTCAATCGCCCACAGTTGAACCTGGTGGTCTTTCGGCAGCCCGGCGAGCAGGGCCTTGGTGACGGCGAGGGCATGCAGCCGGTGCTCACCGATCTGACTGGCCGAGGTATCGACGAGGACCGCATGCACCCGCGGAGTCACCGCTGTTGCACGATCGGTCAACTTCAGATGGACCGCCTGAAAGGCGCGGCCATCGGCATCAATCCGTTGCCAGACCGGGGCGGTCGCAGGATCGGCAGCAGCCGCTCCTGTAGCCCATCCCGTGATCAAGCACGCCGTCACGGTCACAACACGCTGCAACATCGGCGAAATCTCCCCGAGTGAAACTCGGTCATCGAGCGGCGATCGCGCTGGGTCTTGCCTGAGAACCAGACGAGACCGACACGCGGAATGCATTGACGATTCTATCGGGCACCCTGAGGCGCGGAGAAGCAAATTCTCCAGGCCACAACGGCTTTCATACAGATTTTACGACCGGCGCGCAAGGCGTGCCGTCCACAACGGTTAACTTCGCATTCATTCGGACAGACAACTGTCTGCGGCTGACACGATTCGTGGTCGCTGTTGTGACTCGTTTTCCAGGCGCGGTCGTCACAGACGTTAGGACATCCCGTTGTCGAGTTCTCCCGGTGTTCACTCGTGAAACGCTGCATCCGCAGTCTGATCAACACGTTACACACCTGAATCTGGTTCGCAGGGAGCAGAAAATGGTTTCTGTCGTCGACTCGGTCGCGGTTCTCCTGCACTGACTGTGCGGATTATGACGATGAAATCGATTGGGTGAACCCGTGCGATGATGGGAATCGCGCGTTTCCTACTCGATCGCGGGGCGGTTGTGGTCACAGGCTCCCACTCGCATCGACAGGCTCTCGCACCGACCAGCCTGCTGATGGGGTTGGGTCTCCTGGTGCTGGCTGCGGCATTTGCGACACATGTTGCAAAGTCTCTTCCCGCCGTTACGGTCTCGCCACCACCAGAAGACATCGGGTTGCCGATTCCCGGTGCACAGGCAGTCTCTGTGATTCGGGGTGTGGCTCGCTTCGACCTCTCAGAGACCGAAGCCCTCGTGAACGTGCTCATCGTCTCTGTGTTTGGCCGCCCGGAATCGTTGACCCCCGTCGTGTGTCTCCCGGTGTCCGTGGACGAGTCCCTGACAGAACAACGTCCGGTTTGGAGACGCCAGCCGTCCAACGATGTATCGTCCCTCACGTGGGCCCATCCGGATCCGCGTGATGATCGGATCGTGCAGTCTTCCCCGGAACGGCCCCTCTCAACGTGGTTACTGCCACAATCGACGGGCGCCATCCGGATTGAAGCTCGCCCTTGGATCCGGTGCGGTCGGGTCCGCCTGGACTGGGATGTCCGGACTCCGATCACTGCAGCTGATGAGGCGTGGGGCCGCGCCGTCAGTGAGCGAATGGCTCGCGACTGGCTTCCGGCAGTCGAAACCCGGTTGGGCCGTTGCTCGCATGCAACCGATGCTGATGATCTGGTCGTCGTGATCACTCCCGCGGTGGCAACGATCGCTCAATCAGTTGAGCCGATCGAAGCCTGTGTGCTGCCGCGGGATTACGAACCTTCGACGAGCCGACTGACGGAGACCATCGGCGGGGTCATCTATCTGCATCCGCAGCTCTCTCCCGAACGACAACCACCGATCCTCGTCCATGAACTGGCGCATGTCGCCACGCTGTGTCGTCTGCGGGAACGCTACGGGTCCGATCCGTGGCCGTTGCAGGATTGGAGCAGTGAAGGTCTGGCGCACGCGGTGGAACTGGCGGTGACCGGCGATCGGCAAAACGTCGGCCTACGCTTAGAAGCGTTTGCGGAACTCCCGGAGCGAAGCCCGCTGGTGGTGTGTGATGGCCGTCAATCGCGCCGCTGGCGCGATCCGCGCTGCCGCGGGGCAGCGTGTTCGTTCTTTGTCTGGGCGAGCGAGACCTATGGTCTGCCGCGTGTCGCCGAAGCGGTCTATGCCACCGGTCAAACCGATGACCCGTGGGCCGCCGCGCTCGGCACATCCTGGGGTGAACTCTATCGCCAATGGACGATCGACAACGCTCGACACAACCGCGTGGCGATGCGGATGGCGACGACCGCAACCATCGAGCTGGAAGGGACCGCCACCACGTACCTGCAGCTGCCACACGGCGGTCGATGGGAAGTACGCGTACCCACCGACCGGGAGGTGACGGTGACGATTGTGCAAGGCCCGCGCGGTGAGCGTGCGGCCCCCCGTCATTGACGGGGGGCTAAATGACGCAGGAATAATTGGTGGCGTTATTCGGCCAATGATGCGGCGATGATTTCTTTGTCGTTGCGGACGTAGACGCTCTTGTTGGCGTACGCCGGGGCGCACCACACCACGTCGCGACCGAACGCAAAGTTCGTCGGCTCGATCAGCTTGGTCCGGTCGACTTCTTCATATCCCGTGGGAGAGAGCTTGCCGATCACCAGGTCGCCTGTTTCGGTGAAGAAGAAGTAGCGACCCTTGTGCTGCGTAATGAACGCCGTCCCTGAGCCCTGCAGACGCTGACCGAGCGGTCCGCCCGTCCGCCATTTGATTTCCCCGCTGGGAATCTCGACGGCCCGCAGGTCACCCTTTTCGTGGAAGCCGTAGATCATCCCGTCAGCGACGAAGGGTTGCACGTTGATCGGCGAGATCGCCATCCGCGTCTTATTCCGCCAGACAACTTCCACGCCGGGCTTATCACTGGCCAGTTTCAGCAGCAGGTTCTTTTCCTGGTAACCACCAATGTAGAGGTAATCCCCCACGCGGACGGGCGTCATGATGATCGAGCCGTTGTTGGCGTCATATTCCGTTTCCCAGAGGACCGCGCCAGTCTCGGGATTGACTGCATACACGCCATCCGGCTTCGTGAAGACAAGCTGTCGCTGACCGGCGGCTTCGATGATCGTCGGCGGCGAGTACCCTTGCTCGGGGGCCTTGTTCGTCTTCCAGAGTTCCTTGCCGGTCTGCTTATCGAAGGCGACGGCATGCGCGACTTGCGTCCCGACGATGCAGATCAGTTTGTCGCCATCGATCAGCGGATGGCTGGCATAACCCCACAGGGCTGACTTCGTCTGGTACTCTTTCGTCAAGGACTTCTGCCAGACGATCGATCCATCCGCCACTTTGCAGCAGAGCAGATGGCCTTCCGCCCCAAGGAAGTAAACGCGGTCGCCATCGACCGTCGGCGTGACGCGCGGACCGGCCGGATAGGACACGGTATACGTGACCGGATATTCCTGCTTCCACAGGATCTTGCCGGTTCCCTCATCGAGGCAGAGGACCCGCTCCGACCCGCTCGACGACTTGCGGCCGAAGTTATCGACCTTCACGTTTTCGCTGGTGACGTAATCGGTCGTGAAGACTTTCCCGGCTGCAACGGCTGGTCCGGCATAGCCTCCGGCGATTGGCGTTCGCCAGCGGATCTTCAAGCCGTCCTTGGGGAACTTCTCGACGATGCCGTCTTCCCGCCAGACGTTATCGCGTTGTGGTCCCATCCACTGGGGCCAATCGGCCGCAATCAACGTGCTGACCGAACACAGCCCGAAAACACACGCGCACAACCCCCGTCGCAACATCCTGCGCTCCTTCGTGACAACCCTGTGTCCTGACCACTCTGAGACCGCAGCAGCGTAGCCCGTTGCGCGAGCGTTCGGCAACTCTCCGGTCGAGCCGCAAACGATTCCCAGGTTTGGCAGACGCACAGCAAAGTCGCCATCACGCTCCGCGCGAGGAGCGGATCCCGTGAAACGCGTGCACTTCCTGGAATCGGTCTCCGACGGTCAGGCGCAGCGGGCCAGCGGGGTCGCCGAGGGAAACGGAACGACAGCCGTTTCCGTGGCAGTGAGCTTCGCCCCATGCACCGCGGCGTCAACGAGGTCAAAAGTCACACGGGTGACCTCGGCGATCTCCGCGAACGGAATTGGAGCCGGTCCGCCTGTCTTCACCGTCTGCACAAAGGCTGCGGCTTCCGCCTTGTGGCCCTTGTCGATCCGCCACAGCGTCTGCTTCCGGAAGCCCGGCCAGCCGAATCCGCGGAGTGTCAGGAAATTATCGAGCTGGAGCACACGACCGTTGCAGAAGACTTCCAACCGCTCTTTCGCCAGACTGCGATGACCATTGCCGAGATAGTGAATTGTCCCGACGCTTCCATCTGCAAAGCGAAGCGTGGCAGTGAGGACATCGTCAGACTGCGGCAGGGCGGGATGCGCTCCCAGTTGCAGGGCCTGGGCGGTCACGATGGGACTCCCGGCGAGGAATCGCAACAAGTCGACGAAGTGGCAGCCTTCGCCGATCATGCGTCCGCCACCAATCTGCGGATCGTGCGTCCAATGACCGGGGGGAACCATCCCGGCATTCACGGTCATCACGAACGCTTTCGGGGCTTCGACGCCACGGAGCAACTTGGCCAGTTGCACGGTGTGCGGAGCGAAGCGGCGATTGAAGCCGACCATTAGCGGTAATTCGGGATGTTCAACCACCGCGGCTTCCACGCGGGCGAGTTCATCCCGCGTGAGGCAGAGCGGCTTCTCGACGAAGACCCCCTTGCCGGCAGCCAGCCCGCGACAGACGAGGTCCGCGTGGGAGTCGTGTCGGGTGGCGATGATCACCGCCTGCACGGCCGGATCGTCGAAAACTTGCTGCACGTCGGTCGTCGCGTGGGTCGCCTGGAACTTGCGGGCTGCATGGGCCGCGCTCACGCCACCGCGACTCGCCATCCAGCGGAAGCTGACACCGGCTTGCTGAAAAGCCGGGAGGAGCATCTTGCTGGCAAAGCCGCCCGGACCGATGACAGCGACCACGGGAGTGGTGGAATTCGCCGGGGCCGCGAAGACGCCAGCGGGTGAAGGGGCGGGGGGAAGCGTTTGTTGTTTGAGGGTCGTCAGCCGCTCAGCCGTCGGGTTGGCATCGTTGGTGAGGAGCACACCGAGTGAGGGTTCGCGGCCGCTGATCACCGCGAACGCTTCTTTGGCATCATTGAGCGGATACCGGTGCGTCACCAGGCTCGCTGCGGCCAACTGTCCCTTGGCCATCAGTTCGAGGATCGCCGTGAAGTTCCGTTGTTCGGTCCAGCGGACAAACGCCAGCGGATAGTCGCGGCCCTGTTCTTCGTAGGTCGGGTCGTAGCGTCCCGGCCCATAGGAACACGAGACTTGAAAGGTCAGCTCTTTCTCGTAGAAGTCTTCCCGCGCGAGCTGCAGGCCAGCGACGCCTACGAGCACGATCCGACCCCGCTTACGGCAGACGTGAGCCGCCTGTCGAATCGGTTCCGGGCTGCTCGTTGCCGCCGTGATCAGCACGCCGTCGATCCCTTGTCCATCGGTAAACGTCCGCGCGCGGCCGAGCAGATCTTCTTCACCGAGGTGGACCGTCTCAGCACCGAAGGCACGGGCCTGGGCCAGACGTCCCGGATGAAAATCGGCAGCGAGGACCCGCACGCCGTTCGCTTTCAGGAGCTGCACCGCGAGCAGACCAATCAACCCGAGTCCGCTGACGAGAAACGTTTCCCCCAAGGTGGGAGCAGCGAGACGAATCCCTTGCAGCGCGATCGATCCGAGCACACCAAAGGCGGCTTCGTCATCGCTGACAGCATCCGGGACTTTTGCGCAGAGGTTGACCGGCACGCAGACGACCTCCGCGTGCTTGCCATTCGAGAGCACACGATCACCGATCGCGTAGCCTTCGACCCCCGCACCGACCGCGAGGACCGTGCCGACGTTGCAATAGCCGAGTTCGATGGGGTCGTCTGGTCGGTCAAGGATGAGATCGAGCGGTGCGAGCGCCCCTTCCGCACGTGCCTGTTCCAGAACGGCCAGGGCTTTCTTCGGTTGTGCCAAGGCTTTGGAAAGCAGGCTTTTCTGCGAGCTTTGGACGGTGGCCCGTTCCGTCCCGGCAGAGATCAGGGTGACCCGCGTCCGGATCAGCAGGCATCCCGGTCGGACCGTCGGACACGGGACGTCCCAGACCTGAGTTCCGCCAGCACCGATTGTCTGCACGACTTGTCGCATCTTCACCATCCCCCCTGGTGCGCCGACCACCCCGATCAGCGCGGTGGGATGGTAGTACATGGGGGGCCGGTGGACAAGATGAGGTTCAGAGGGGCGCAGGATCCGGGGGCGCGAAGACGCAAGCGTGGTTGTCACGCTTGCGTCTTCGCGATTACTTCCCAGCCACCGCCGCTTGCGAACGCACATGCAGCGGGATCGCCGTCGACGCCTGGTTCCCCTGCTGTTGAGCCACGGCATGAATCCACCGCGTCGTTTCCGGGACCCACGGGCGGGCCGTGAGGAAGATCTGACGCTCAGTCTCGTTCGCCCGGACCAGCACGCCGGACAGACCGATGTTGTCGACGATAATCCCGTGCGGAAGGTTGTCGACGTCGAAGCGGACATCGCCGTCGAACCCGTTGCGTTCGACACGAATCTTCGCGGTGATGGTTGTTCCCGGGACGATCACCAGACCGCCGTCTTCAGCGGTGGTGGCCAGATCGTCCGGCGTCAGGATCACCCGAATCTGCGGAGCTTTTTCGAGCGTCACTACCCCGAGATGACCGGCCGACCGCGTGACTTCCTGGCCTTCGATCTGTCCGGTCGCGGTGACGGTCACCTGCTCCCAGGCGGTCTTGTCGGCTGGGACCGCATCAGCTGCAGCGGTGATGACGCTGAACGTGGAAATGTGTCCCGCCTGAATCGTTGTGGGTGAGGCGACATGGTAACCCGCGGGGAGGTTGGCAATATCGATGCGGATCGGGCCTGTGAACTGATCGATACGATTCGCGGTGAACTTCAAGCGCTGGCCGCTTCCTGCCGGGAGTTTGGCGTTCATCGTTTCGACCCGGACGCTGAAATCGGGTTTCGGCGGCCGGATTGTCAGGATGTATTTGTGCTCGGGACTGGTGAAGCCACGGCTGTCGGTCACCCGCACGAGGTACTCACCATCGGCCGGGACAGTGAAGGTGAGCCGCGAATCGATCCCGAGTTCCCGTTCGCCGTCGTCGTCATTGACGAAGAACAGTGGGAAAATCGGCAGACCGTTATCGACAATCGGCGCACCGGGCGGAAAGGCTTCGATGATGTACGCTGGCTGTTCCTTCGCCTGGCCCGTCGCGGTCGTATCGAAGTAGGTGCGGCGTTTCCCGGCATTCTGGTAAAGCTCGAATCCGGAGTCGGGACCGCGCGGAGCACGATACAGCTTGGTGATTTCGCCGTTCATGTAGAGGTACTGATTGAGGTCCATCTCTTCCCAGAAATCGAGGCGGACCTCGAGCTGGTTGGAATCGATGGGACGGAAGTTGACGTAGGAATCACGCACCGCCTGCAGCAACGCCCGCGGTACCGGTTGTCCCTGGAGATCCAGGATTTCCAGCTTGGTGTCGGCCTTCGAACCACTGCGAGCGGCGTTCGTTTCGAGCATCCAGACCTCCCCGCGCTTCGCGGTGAAGCGATACAGATCGGGATCGCTGCCGCCCTCTCGCTGAATCACCCCTTTGAGTTCCGCAGGCAGCGTGACAACCTGCGCCTGTGCCGGTTGATCGTTCGGTTCGATCTCGTTCACGGCAGTCATCGGCGTGCTCGCTGCGACTCCACCGGTGACGGTCTCATTCAGATGCACCAGGTTGTTCGTCTGCTCGGCCCAGCGGGGATCGACCGGATAGCGAACCAGGCTGCCGTTCATCCGACCGACGATCAATTGCTTGCTATCAGGGGAAAAACAGAGGGCTGACGGCCAGTCGTCCTGCCGTTCAAGCATCGCGACCTGCGTAAAGGTCCGCGTCTCCCAGACCTTGATCCTGCGATCTTCGGCTGCAGAAATCAGCAATCGGCCATCGGGAGAAAAGAGAACCCGCAGGATCGGTCCTTCATGAGCGAACCGGGCATACGCGATCGGATTCGTCCCTTCCGCTGCAGTCTCGGAGAGCTCCCACACCCGAACCCGCAGGTCGACCCCACCCGCTGCAACATACTTCCCGTTCGGGCTGACACTGACGCTGTACTGCTCTTTTGCGGGCTGAGCAAATGTGTCGAGCCGCTCTCCCCGTGTTTCATCCCAGAGCTTGATCGTTCGATCGCCACTGGCCGACGCGAGGATCTTGCTGTTCGGGTGAAAGGAGAGACCGTAGACGGCATCGTTGTGTCCGGCGAGCGTCTGCCGCGGTGCTCCGGTCGCCGCATCCCAGGTGCGGATGTCGCGATCGTAGCTCGCGGTGGCGAGGACTTTGCCATCAGGGCTGAGAGTCGCTGCGTACAACGTGTCGCGATGGCCGCTGACGACGAGTCCCCGTTTCCAGTCGGCCGTCTGCCAGAGCGTCGCTTCTCCCGCGAGACCGGTTTCCCCCGCAGCGACGACCAGCCGATCGCCACTCGCGGAGAACTGCACATCACTGATCGCCCCGGTGTGACCACTGAGTTCGATGATCGCGTTCCCGTCGGCGAGACCGACGATCGAGACCCCTTTCGGCCGGGCAATCGCGAGGAAACGGCCCTGCGGATCGGCAGCGAGCGCGGTGATCGGCTCGCGGGCTTTGGTCTGCAGTTCGATCTTCGGGGTGACCAGGCCTTCCGCGGCCAACCCGCCCGCCGGAGCTTTTGCTCCCGCATCGATCCACGCCTTCACCACGGCGAGTTCTTCCGGTTTCAGCCGGTCGCGATCTTTCGGCGGCATGATCGGTTCCAACTGGCCCGACATCATCCGCCACAAGCGGCTCTTCGCACTGTCACCGGCGACAATCGCGGCTCCGTTGTCGCCACCCTGCATCGTCCGGGCAAAGTCTTCCAGGATGAGTCCGCTCTCGGCGTCTTTGGCGTTATGACAGCCGTTGCAATGGGCGCGGAAAACCGGGAAGACATCCTTCCGGAAATCAGGCGGCTCTGCCGCGATGATCGTCGAAGCCATCAACCCGAACAAGCAGCACAACGCGCGATGAAACATACAAGCCTCGCGTTCTCTTCGTAGGGTGGGCTGTGCCCACCATCTTCTCTCGTCGTCTTCAAATCACGTGATGGGTCATGCCCATCGGGCATCCGGCTAATGCTGGAACAAAAACTCGCGGGACGTGAGGACACTCCAGTAGATGTCTTCCAGCACACTCCGGCGGTCTTCCGGTTTGGCTTCGTTGATCGCTGCGACGAGCAGTCCTCGTTCTTCAGCGGTCGGCTGTCGGGTCAGAGCGGCGAGATACAACTCCTCGACGAGTTGTTCTCCCGGAGTGGTTTCACTCATCAGCGTGGCGATGCGGCCCTCTTTGGCTTCGAGCTTTTCGAGCAGCGTCTTGCCGTTCGCCAGATGCAGCACCTGGGTCATGCTTGGTTCGTCGCTTCGTTCGCACGTGCAGGTGAGGATCCGCTCCGGACGGCCGAAGGTGTCCAGGAAGTACGAGGCCACCGTCGTATCCTTGAGCTGCAACGCCCTCGTCCCCGCAGGCTGATCTTTGAACGGGGTCGCCACCGCTGTCACCTGGGAGACCGCATCGAGCAGGACTTCTGCCTTCAGCCGCCGAGGCATGAACCGGGCGTAGAAGCGTTCATCGGCTGCGTTTTCCGGCAGGACTTTGCTGGATCGTTGGTAGGTCTGCGAGTTGAGGATCTTCCGCATCAATGCCTTCAAGTCGTAGTGATCCTGCTGAAGCGACCCAGCGAGGGCAGTCAGCAGGGCCTCATTACTGGCAGGGTTGGTCAACCGCAGATCATCGACCTTTTCCACCAGCCCCGTTCCCAGGAAGTTGGCCCACAACCGGTTGGCGATCGCCTTGCTGAAGTAGGGATTCTCGGGACTGGTGACCCAAGCGGCGAGAACTTCCCGGCGGCGGTCGCCATCGGTCTCGAACGGAAGTGCGGGGGCATCCAGTGGTTTCGGAGGTTGCGGACGGGCGACACGCGGCTGGATCACTTCACCCCGTTCGGCGAGGAAGATCGTCCGGTTCCCATCGCCGTTGCGGAAGTCGCCCCCCCAGCCTTTTCCCCGCACTCGGGCGAACAAACTCGCCATCCCGTAGTAATCGTCGTTCGTCCATTTTTCGAGGGGATGATCGTGACAGCGGGCACAGTTGATCGCCATCCCGAGGAACGCCATCGAGGTCGTCTCGGCCATGTCGAGGGGGTCTTGATGCAGCGCGTAGAAGTTCGCCGCCCCGTTCTCGACGGTACTCCCTTTGGCGAGAATGATCTCTCGGACAAACTGATCCCAGGGCGTATTGGCAGCAACCCGCTGACGAATCCAGTCGGAGAACGAGTTGATCGCCGCCGGTCGCAATCGGCTGCCGGAGACCAGCAGCAGGTCGGACCATTGATAGGTCCAGTAATCAACGAACTCGGCCCGTGTGAGGAGTTGATCGACGAGCTTTGTCCGCTTGAGCGGATCGGTGTCAGCGAGGTATGCAGCCGCCTCTGCAGCGGTTGGCAGCACACCGATCGTGTCGAGCGTCGCACGTCGCAGGAATTCGCCATCGGTGCAGAGGGGCGACGGCGGCATGTTGAGGGACCGCAATTTCTCGATAACGAGACGATCGATTTCATTCGCGGGCGCATTGGATGTGTAAGCTTCAGACTGTACCGCTTGCGCATAAGGGACGGTCACCGAAGCCGCGACGTTCTGCGCGAGATACCACGCCACAATTGACGCTTCCCCGCTCCCGGTGACCGTCACCCGACCGAGATCATCGACCGAGCACGCGGTCGCGTTTGTCGACGTGTACTTGGCCCAGCGGGTCACATCATCGACATGGCCATCCGAGAAATGTGCCCGTACCACCAGCGGTTGCTGATCGCCAGGACTCAGCCGGACCGCTGCAGGCAGAATCTCCAGCCGGGTAATCCGGGGATCATCCGCTTTTGGGCCGGGATGTCCCTGGGCGATCCACTCCGCAAGCACGCGGTACTCCAGCGAATCTTCGCGGAACCGCACGCCTCCCTGATGTGGAATCACACCAGTCGGCTTCGTCAGAAACAGGCTGCGGCCAGGATCGTGCGGCACGATCCGTCTCCCACGAGCCTGCCGGGTCAGTGTCAAAAAATCACCCTCGGGATCATACCCGCGGAGCGAGAGGCGGAAGCCATTCTTCCCGGCAGCAGCCCCGTGGCAGGCCCCCATGTTGCACCCCGTCTTTGAGAGGACCGACTGCACCTGATTGCGATAATTCCACTGATGGGCTTCGTCAAAATGCTCGACCACAACGGGGATCGCCTGCGTGGTCGCATCGACCTGCACGGTGATCGTCGTGGATCCATTCCCGGTCGGCGTGACGACTCCATCGACGATCTTCGCGACCTGCTCGTTGGCACTGGTCGCCTTAACGCCATTGCGCAGTTCACCGCCAATCCCCTGCGGCGTCACCCGCTGCACCAACACCCGCTGCCGCGCCTCCCGCCCGGTGAGCTTGACGGCCTCCGGAAAGACCACGAACTCGGCGGCCATCGTCGTTGTGCTTGCGAACACAAAGATCAAGGAATACCACTTCACGGATGCATCCCTAAGTAGGGTGGGCCGAGTCTTCAAGTCCCACGACATCGGGAC
>JBGATC010000040.1:0-62197 GCA_044229335.1 Planctomycetaceae bacterium
CGGAACCGGCGGCTAGCGCCGTGCCGCTTAGTTCGCAGGGTGGGCTGTGCCCACCAAATTCCCGGCTTAACAGATGTCATCATCAAGATGGTGGGCACAGCCCACCCTACAACACTGTCCACTCCATCACACATTGGCCGTGGCGCGTTCCCGGTGACGGGTCAGGGCCGCTTCGATAAAACTCTTAAACAAGGGATGTGGCAGATTCGGCTTCGATTTGAACTCGGGGTGGAACTGCACCGCCAGGAACCATGGGTGGTCCGGGATTTCGACGATTTCCGCCAGTTTTCCGTCCGGACTCTGGCCTGAGACGAGCATTCCGTTCGTCGCCATCTCAGCTTTGTAGGCCGGATTAAATTCGTAACGGTGCCGGTGCCGTTCGGAGATGTGACCCGTCTGATAGCAGCGGGCGGCGAGGGAATCGTCGGCCAGGTCGCACGGTTGTGCCCCCAGCCGCATCGTCCCCCCTTTTTCCCGCACCGTCTTCTGATCTTCGAGCAGGCAGATGACAGGATGCGGTGTGTCGGTCGCGAATTCCGTACTGTTCGCATCGGTATAGCCGAGCACATGCCGGGCGAATTCGACGACTGCGATCTGCATCCCCAGGCAGATTCCAAAATAGGGAATGGCGTGCTCCCGCGCGTAGCGGGCGGCCTGAATCTTCCCCTCAACGCCACGCATGCCGAAACCACCCGGAACCAGCAGACCGTCAATTCCGGCGAGCACGGTGGCCGGATCGTTCCGCTCGAGTTCTTCCGCTTCGATCCGCTTGACGATCACACGGGTACTTTCCGAAAACCCGGCGTGATCGAGCGCCTCGTAGATCGATTTGTACGCGTCGCGATGCTCGATGTACTTGCCACAGACCGCGATGGTCACTTCGTGTTCCGGATGGCGAATCCGGTGCACGAGTTCCTCCCAGTCATCCATCTCACTGGGCGGAGCCTGGAGACTGAGCTTCTGCAGGATCAGGTTGTCCAAGCCGTGTTCGACGAGGCCGAGCGGCACTTCGTAGATCGAGTATTCCTTGTCGCGTTCTTCGATGACCGCCCGCTTCTCTAAGTTGCAGAAGAGGGCAATCTTTTCCGCGTTATCGCGACCCAGCGGTCGTTCCGTCCGCACGATGAGAATGTCGGGCTGGATGCCGATCTGCCGAAGTTGCTGCACGCTGTGCTGCGTCGGCTTGGTTTTCAGTTCCTTCGCCGCTTTGAGGTAGGGGACCAGCGTGAGGTGAATGAAGAGGCAGTTCTCGCGACCGATATCGAGGGGGATCTGCCGGATCGCTTCAAGAAACGGGAGGCCCTCGATATCGCCGACCGTGCCGCCGAGTTCGGTGATCACGACGTCCACATCCGGACCAGCCAGCTTGCGGACCGAGGCTTTGATTTCATCGGTAATGTGTGGGACAACTTGCACGGTCCCGCCGAGGTACTTTCCCTGGCGCTCTTTCTCGATCACCCGCAGGTAGATCCGTCCGGAGGTGTAGTTCGAGTCTTTCGACAACGGGCTGTTCGTGAAGCGTTCGTAGTGACCCAGGTCGAGGTCGGTCTCGGCACCGTCATCGAGGACGTAGACTTCGCCGTGCTGGTACGGACTCATGGTCCCGGGATCGACGTTGATGTACGGATCGAGTTTCTGCATCCGCACGCGGAGTCCGCGGCGTTCAAGGATGCAGCCGATCGAAGCCGAGGTGAGGCCCTTGCCGAGTGAACTCACCACGCCGCCGGTCACGAAAATATGCTTGGTCATGGAAGGGAGGGTCCGTAGTCCGTTGTCAGTGGTCCGAAGTAATGCGGTTCGGCAAGGTGTGAATCAGCGGGGAGCGTACGTTGTTCGGGGAAATCATCTGCGAAGGCGTGCAGACTGCGATCCGCGTTCTCGGTCGGGAGTCCCAAACTGCGCTCTGGCGGACTACTGACCACGGACAACGGACCGCTGACGCTGCACAAACTGAGCATAATCCTCTGGCGTGTCGATTCCAACGGAGTGCCGGTCCACCACTCCCACGAGGAGCTTGGCACCCGCTTCCAAAGCCCGTAATTGTTCCAGCTTTTCAGCAAGTTCCAGCGGTGACGGGGGGAGTTCCGTCAATCGCAGCAAAAAGTCGCGACGGTAGGCGTAAATGCCGAGATGCAGCAGCCACGGTCGTTCGCCCGCTGCCAACACCTCCGCGATGGACCGGTCACGCACGAAGGGAATCGGCGAACGGCTGAAATAGAACGCGGAGCCGGATTCCGACCGGACAACTTTCACGCAGGAAGGCGAGTTGATCTGCTCGACGGTAGACAGCGGTGTTGCCAGCGTCGCCATCGGTGCGGTGGGATCAGCCACTAGCAGGGCCACGAGTTGATCGATGTGCTCCGGATCAAGTTCCGGTTCATCCCCCTGAACATTCACGATGATGTCCGCGTCCGGAAGTTGTCGGCGGACGACTTCCGCGATGCGATCGGTTCCGCTCGGGTGTTCACCGGTCAATTCGCATCGCCCGCCAAACTGAGCGACTGCCGAGGCAATCTCGGAACTATCGGCTGCGATCAGCACGTCGCACAAACTGGACGATCGCCGAGCTGCCTCCCAGACGTACTGGATTAACGGTTTGCCGGTCTCAGAAAGGAGCAATTTTCGGGGCAGCCGTGTGGATTGCAGGCGCGCCGGGATGATGCCGTAGACCTTCATCAGAAATTCTTTCGCCGGGGAAATCCACGAGAGAGAGTTGGACGGGCGACACGATGCCACCCCGGTGACGAATCGTCAATCACAGCCGTGCGGGTTACAAGCGACACACAAACTATACATGCGCCAGCGAACTGGTTTGAAATTGATGTCGAAGGCAACTATTTTTGCAAATTTACAAATCCCTGACGAATTTCCGTGTCGGTCCCTGAGGTATCAGGGTGAACTCTGCCATGCGGGGAACTACGGGGGTATGTGCTCCTATTGGGCGTTTCCCAGTCAGCGATAGACTCGGCAAGGTGTGAGCAGCGTGACGCACACACTCCCTAACGAAGCGAACACCGAGACCCTGGCGATACAACTCGCCGCGGCTCAGGATCGAATCGCCGTTCTGGAGTCGCAACTGGCGACACGCCAGAATGTTCCGACTACGGATTCGCTTTGGGAACGGGTGGTGGCCCATGCCCCCATCGTCCTCTGGGCCACCGATCAGAACGAAGTCTTTACGCTCTCAGAAGGGCGTGGTCTCACCGCGTTGGGCTTGAAACCAGGTGAGGCTGTTGGATCAACAATCACCGATCTCTATCGGGATTTTCCCGAGGCCATCGATTCCGTCCGTCAGGGACTGAAGGGAAGGGAGGTCAGTCTCGAAGTTGGAGTCGGTGACGCTATCTTTGAAAGCTGGATTGTTCCCCTGCGCGATGCGCAAGGGGCCGTGAACGGGGTGATGGGGGTCGCGACCGACATCACCGCGCGCGTTCGGGCGGAGCAGCTGGAGCGGCAGATCCGTGATCGGTTCCAACGCGTCTTCGAATCGAGTCCCTGCGGGGTCGTGCTGACGGATCTCAAGACCGGTCGCTTCGTCGAAGCGAATCCAGCCGCTTGTCGGATCCTGGAACGACCGCTCAATGAAGTCATTGGCAAAACCGCCGTGGAAGTCGGCTTCTGGACGAATTCACAGGAACACCAGCAACATCTCACTCCTCTGGAATCCAATGGCCGTGCGCGGGCTCGCGCACATCGCTTCGTGACCCCGAACGGCAACATCCGCTACGTGAATTGCCAATGGGAAGTCATCGAGGTTGACGGACATCAGCGGCTGTTAACGATCGTTGATGATGTCACCGAATCAATCCGTTCCAGCCACGCGCTCGCGCGCAGTCGACGGTTATTGAGGCAGTTGACTCGCTGGGCAAAAGCCGGCATTTTCCGTTCCACCACCGCCGGTCGCGTCACCGCAGCGAATCGCCAGTTGTTGCGTGCCTGGGGTGTCGATCGCGTCCAACTCACGGCGGACTGCTGGTGGTCGTTCCTGCATGTGGAAGACCAGCCGCGCGTTGTCGCCGCCTGGAACCGTGAAGCCCCCCTGGTGGAAGAAGTCCGACTGGCAGCCGATCCGACACGCTGGTTCTTCCTCCAGGCCGATGCTCCGACCGGCACAAAGTCGCGCGTGGTGACGGCGACGGAGATCACGCAGCAGAAGATGGTCGAACAACAATTACAGTCGATCACGAATGCTCTGGAAGAACGTGTCCGCGAACGGACAGAACTGCTCATGCGGGCGAACAAGATTCTGGAAGAACAAATCGCCGAGCGGCATCTGGCGACGGACTTGCTGGAATCGTCCGAGGAACGCTGGCGATCACTGGTGGCGCATGCCCCAGACCTCATTCTCGTGGTTGACGCAGACGGGATGATCCTCTTCATCAACCACACGCGGGTGCGGCCGGAACTGGCCGTCAGCGATGTGATTGGCCATACGGTCTATGAGTTCATCTATCCCGAAGACTGGGATCGGTTTCGTGCAGACCTGCGACGGGTCTTTGATGAAGGGGTCCCGGTATCGAATGAGGTCTCCGGTCCTGATGCCCACGGCGCGCGGCTCTGGTATCAGAGCCATATCGCCCCCATGTTGCATGATGGCCAGGTCATCAGCGCCACCATCGTCTGTCGCGATGCGACGGCTCAGCACGCCGCAGCAGATGAACTCAAGCAGAAGCAGGATCTCCTGGCGCATGTCGCCCGCGTGAGCACCGTCGGTGAAATGACTGCCGGGATCGCGCATGAACTCAATCAACCGCTGGCTGCGATCGCCCAGTTCGTCCGGGGGTGCATTATTCGCCTGGAAGCTGGTGGTCCAGCGAGTCCGGAAGTGCTTGAAATCCTGCAGGAAGCGGTCAACGAAGCCCATCGTGCAGGCGAAGTGGTCCGTCGTCTGCGGGGTTTTCTACAGCGCGGCGAGCTCCAGCGGACACCCGTTTGCGCTGCAGAATTGCTACGGGACGCGTGCCGCTTATCGGAGCCAGCCCTGCGACGACGGGGGATGGTTTTTCACCAGGAACTGAAGTCGCAGTCGTTGTGTCTGGATGTCGACCGCATTCAAATCATACAGGTACTCCTCAACCTGATTTTGAATGCCGCCGAAGCGACTCCGCCCGAACATCCTGATCGATTGATTACGGTCCGCTGTCAGGATGGCGGGCAGGGATTTGTCGTCATTCAGGTCGAGGATTCGGGCACGGGTTTGCCGTCCCAGCTTGGTGATCAGATCTTTGATGCCTTTGTGACGACAAAGCCGCAGGGCTTAGGGCTGGGGCTGTCCATCAGTCGTTCGATCGTGATTTCTCACGGCGGTCGACTCGAAGCCAGTTCGCTTCCGCAGGGGGGGACGCGGATGTCGGTGTGGTTGCCTGGTTGCTGTCTTTCTTCCCCCGATGGTTGAGTCTTCGTTCCCATAGTCCCATTCAGAATGATCAGACATGTTAGCAACACCCCTCCCACCGGTTGTCGTTGAACCGCAAGCTGCCACGGTGTTTATCGTCGATGACGAACTCCCCGTACGGAAGTCACTGCGCTGGCTGATCGAATCCGTCGGGCTGAAAGCAGAAGCATTTGAATCGGCGGGGGACTTTCTCAATAGTTTTGATCCGCAGCGCCCCGGTTGTCTGGTGCTGGATATCCGCATGCCGGGGATGAGCGGTCTCGATCTGCAGGAGCGGCTCATCGAACGCGGATCGTTGCTCCCCGTGATTTTCGTAACGGCGCATGCCGATGTCCCGTCTGCTGTCCGGAGCATGAAACACGGCGCGGTGAATTTATTAGAGAAGCCCGTCAGCGAGCAGTTATTGCTCGATCAAATCCAGCAATGTCTGCGGCAGGACCGGGAACAACGCGAGGCCGCTGCTCGACTCGCGGTGATGACTGCCCGTTGCAACAGCCTGACCGCCCGCGAAGCAGAAGTGCTCGACCATGTGGCGGGGGGATATTCCAGCCGGGAAATCGGGACGCTGCTTGGTGTGAGTTACAAGACCGTAGAAGCCCACCGGGCGAAAATCATGAAGAAAATGGAGGCCGACAGCGTCCCCGACTTGATCCGGCAATTCCTGGCGCTCGGTCGCAAGCCCGCCGCAGCCCCTCCAGCCAAGCCCGCGGGAGAGTAAGATCGTTGCGTTCCGCGGGCCTGCGGGGCGATGATGACCCGTGCTCATCCTCCACAGCGTGTGGAACCGCAGGCTGCTACGACTCAAGGACTTCGCCCGGTGTCCGTTGCCATCGAACCGTCTCTGCAATGCAACGGTGTCCCCGTGGTCGATACGTTCGCGGAAGCCTTTCCGATGGCTGCCGCCCGGTTGATCCCTGCGATCTGGAAGCCTCGATGGAGCGGGCCTGGACACCAGCAGAAACCCCCGACGGCCGCCCCGGCTTCAGTCTGCTCGCCTTTGCGTTCTCCCGCGAAAAGCTGGCGACAGCCCTCGCAAATCGTGTCGGCCAATGCATCCTCACATGCCCCACCACCGCCTGCTACAACGGTCTGGAGTCAGCCCCCGAGCGGCGAGTCTCTGTCGGCGAACAACTCCGTTTCTTTGGTGATGGATACCAAAGTTCCAAGGTCATTGGGACGCGGCGGCTGTGGCGAATTCCCGTCATGGATGGAGAGTTTCTCTGTGAAGACCGCTTTGGCACCACTCGCGGCGTGGCGGGGGGGAACCTGCTGATTGGTGCGGGCACACTGTCCCTCGCCTTGCAAGCCGCAGAATGTGCGGTCGACGCGATTCGCCGGATGGAAGGGGTCGCTCTCCCGTTTCCCGGGGGCATCGTCCGCAGCGGTAGCAAAGTCGGGTCCCGCTATCGAGCACTCCCCGCGAGTACAAACGAAGCCTACTGCCCAACGCTCCGTCCCCGCGTGCAGACCGCCCTGCCCGATGATGTCCACGCGGTCTACGAAATCGTGATCGACGGACTGACTCCTGAACTGGTCAGTGAAGCGATGCAGCGTGGATTGCACGCGGCAACAGCTGCTCCCGGAGTTCGGCTGGTGACCGCGGGCAACTATGGTGGAAAGCTCGGTCCACATCACTTCGCGCTGCGGGACTTGTTATCCCCACCGCTGCCACGAACTGACCAACCTTCCGGATGTGCGCCGTGATGGAGCGTTCTGCTGAGATTGAGCCGACGACATCCACCACGGCTGGTGTGCTCGCCGCGATTCTGTGTGTGGCGGCGGTCTGGCATGCGGTCAACATTGCGCAGGCACCGCCGCTGCAGAGTGCCAACGATCGTTCCCGATGGTGTACCGTCTGGTCGTTGTTAGAGCGCGGGACGTTTCGGATTGATGAAATCCGTCAACAATCGGGCTGGGACACCATCGACCTCGTCAAAGTGGACGGACACTTCTACTCAACGAAACCACCGCTGATGGCGGTCTGGGTCGCAGGTGTGACATGGGGCGTCGAACGAGTGACCGGCTGGTCGTTGCTGGAACATCCGCAGGCAGTGACCGCTGCGACACTCTTGATGGTGAACTGGCTGCCATTTCTGATCGGATTGGTCATGGTCGCCCGGCGGCTGGTGCGGACGGAGATCCCGGTCGCGACGGCAGCCCTGGTCCTCCTCTTGGCCGCGTTCGGCACGTTGTGGTCACCGTTTCTCGCGAGTCTGAACAACCACACGGTCGCTGCGACCGGTGCACTCTTCGGCGGACTTTGCTGGCTGGATGCACAGGAGCGGCGATCCCTCGGTCGATTCGCAGCGTGGGGGTTCGCGGCCGGCTGGATGACGGTGCATGATCTGCCCGCCGGATTGATTGCGGCCGCATTTTTTCTGCGTGCCTGGCAAGTCGCTCGCTGGCGATCGGTCCTGGTCTTTCTCCCTGCAGCAGCACTCCCCGTGATCGCCCTTGTCGCCGTGAACTGGATTGCGTTTGGGACATGGAAGCCCGCGTACTCAGGGTACGGCGGTGAGACGTATCGCTTCATTCACGAAGGCGTGCCGAGCTATTGGCTGCAACCGCAAGGGGTTGACCGGAATCTGGATGGGACCTGGGCCTATTTTCTGCACGCGACCTTCGGCCACCATGGCTTTTTCTCGCTGACACCATTATGGCTGGTGGGCTTCTGGCAAGCGTCTGTCCGAAAGTTCGACCCCGTGAGTCGCCTCCGCCTCTGGACATTGGCCATCACGGCTGGCTTGTTCGCGTTCTATTTGTCCCGGACGGAGAACTATAACTACGGCGGCGTGAATTGCGGTCTGCGCTGGGCATTGGTTGTCACACCGTTGTGGACGCTCTCGCTGGTGGATGCCCTTCAGCGGTGGGAACAGCGCTGGTCCAGTCTCGTCACCGTGCTGGTGTTGTTCGCGGCCTCGGCCTACTCTGCATTCGATCCGGGCGGACGCCCTTGGCAGCAACCGTGGCCCTTCCGCCTCGCGGAACAACAAGGGTGGATCGAGTATCGTGAAGCTCCCCCGGAGCTTCCGCACACGCTCTACACCTGGTTTGGGAGCGTGCCCGAGCCGACTCCAACGGAACTCCATCCATGGAGTGAATGGCAACTGTCCGGGACACAGTCCCGCCTGCGTCTGACGCATGCGGGCCGTCAGACGATCGAGGGGCGGGAACACGAAGTCATCACGGTGACGCAGACCGATCCCGATGGCAAATCAATCCCGCCGTCGACCCTCTATCTTGATCGCGAACGATTCCGAGCAGGATGTCCACCGACGGAATGTCTCAGTTGGCCAACCGACGCTCATCCGAAGGCCAATCCCCGGCGTGATCTCCAGTTCGTTCTCGGAATTCCCCTGCTGAAAGCGTACGCTCCCGGCTATCGGCGGTATCTCAAAACTCCGCTGCGTGTTGATGCATTCGAGTGTCAACGCGCAGCTGTCCAGGTCGAAACAGCAGCTTCGACAACAGCGCCTAGAATGCGGTATCGCGTCGACCTCTGGTTGTGCGAAGAAACCCCGTTCGGCGTGATTCGCCGGGATCTCACCGTGAGTGATCCCGTGACCGGAGCCCCCTTGCTGGTCGAATCGTGGTTGCTCACGTCCTGTTCGCCTGCAGTGGCAGCGAACAGTCCCTTAACAGTCGAGCAGATTGAAGCCCGTCAGCGTCCGGCGGAATGAACCACGTGGTCATTTGAAATGACGCAGACCACGGAACGATCCGTGGTCTGTGTTGTGATTCATTTGTGACGCGAAGACGCGAGCGTGGTCGGTTACCAGCTGGCTTTCTTCATGCCGGGGATAAGGCCATCGAGGGCCATGTCACGCAATTGGTGACGGGAGAGTTTGAACTTGCGATACACGCCGCGGGGGCGACCGGTCAGGGCGCACAGCCGACGAAGGCGGACCGGGCATGAATTCCGTGGGAGCTTATCGAGCCCGGCGAGATCGCCCTTGGCCTTCAGTTCGGCCCGCTTGGCCGCATACTTCTTGACCAGTGCTTCGACCTTCTTCATCCGCTCGACTGTCGATTTCGTCGCCATCTCGTCTTGTTCCTCAACTGTGGACACGGTCGCCGCGTCCACCAATGATCGTAAGTCGTGAAAGAATAGCGTCCCTGCAAGCGGCTGTCTACCCATCCGCATCCCTCGTTTTTCCAGGAAGTCTTCATGGCTCGGGATACAAATCCCAGTCAGAGATGACGGGGGGACCGTCTCCTGGAAAATGACGCAACTCATTAGGAGCCATCACACTCCGTGTGATGAGCGGCCCGCGGCAACACGCGGACAATTCCAGAATGCGGTCGGACACTCCGGCTCCGATCGCTCGAACGAAACGACACGCGCTCCCCAGAGCTGGGACGCATCAGTTTTCCCGTGTGTCTTGAGAACCGCTGGCAGCCTCGGTTACAAAGGAGAAATCGGCGGTGCCCCTGCTCTGCCGAACGGTTTCCGACGAGGGTCACCGGGACACAATCGCGTAGCTTTCGGAGAGACAACAAGATGCGTCAACTGACCGGGATGCGAATGACGGCGGTCGTCTGTCTCGCGTGGGTCTGTTCGTCGACCCTTGCCTTGGCAGCAGATGTCGAGTTCCCCGATCCGAATCTGGATCAAGTCGTCCGGGAGATCCTCAAGAAAAAGCAGATCGACAAGCTCGACAAAGCCAAGAAAATCACCGACGAAGATTGTGCGACGATCTTCTTCCTGGAAGCCCCGAATCGCGGGATCGAAAGCCTCGCCGGTCTCGATAAGTGCAAAAATCTCGCTCAGGTCCGGCTGACCGGAAACAAAGTCCAGGATGTTACGCCGCTGGGCGAATGTCCGAACATTCAGTCGCTGGATCTCGCCAAAAACCAGATCAAGGACATCGCACCGCTCGCCAAACTCGTCAAACTGCAGTACCTGCAACTGGATGACAATCAGGTCACATCACTCGACCCGCTCGGCGGATTGAAGCCACTCACCGCGGTCTATCTGAGTCGGAATCAGGTCTCGGCCCTCGATCCGCTCGCTCAATTGCCCAAATTGACCTCGCTGTATCTTGAGAAGAATCAGGTCACTGATGTTGGGCCGCTCAAGTCGAACAAGTGGCTGCAGAATCTCGATCTGCGAAACAACCAACTCACCGATGTGACTCCCCTCGCAGTCTTGACCGAGATGCGGTGGACGTTCCTCGATGGCAACAAAATCACAGACATCACCCCGTTGGCCGAAGCCGCAAAGAAAGACGCTGCCGGTGAAAAGCGGTTTGCTCCTTACTGGAACCTGTCGCTGGTCGGCAACCCCCTGAACGATGCGAGCAAGGCTCAATTCGACGCATTGAAAGCGATCGGCGTGCGGCTGAAGACCGAATAGCGCGCCGAGACATCAGCTGGAACTTCACGAAGCCGGGCAGGGACTTCCCTACCCGGCTCCTGCATTTCATCGCCAGCCCGCTTGCTCATTGCAACGTGCGGGATCGTGCAATCAGGCATTGATGTATGGTCGCTGTCGGCTGAGATCCGATGGCCCGCGGTCAATGGTTGAAGAGACCGGTGGGCTTGCGCCACGACCGCTGAAGCCGATGGTGCCTGAGGCCGAAATGTCCGTGTCGTTACAGATCGGGCGTGAGGATTTCGGCAACTCGAACGCAGAAATTGTCGTTGAGCACGAGCACTTCGCCGCGGGCAATCAGCCGGCCGTTCACGAGTATGTCGACGGGATCGCCTGCCAGTTTATCGAGGGGGACCACCGCCCCTTCGCGAAGCTGGAGGACATCCTCGATCAACAACTCAGTCCGTCCCAGCTCTATCCGCAGATCGAGTTCGACGTCTTCCAGAGCGGCAATGGGGAATGAGACCGGTGCGCCACTGCTCGCTCGCCCGGAAAGATCCGGATAGGCAAATGGCTGGGCCGCAGCTAGGGAAGGTTTGGGAAGCGTCGATTCGGGGGCCATGGCCTGCGCCAGCCCCTGCTGGGCGTGCTGCAGCAATTGATCCGGACTTGGAGAAGCCGCACCGAGCCCCGACATCAGGTCCTCGATGTCAGCCGAGCTCATCAGCTCTTTCGGATGAGGGGCCGGCCGTGCGAAAGGTGCTGGACCGCGACTTTGCGCCTGGGCCATCAGCGCTTCGATCTCACTCACATCGAGGAGATCGTTCGCGGGATTCGGTGGCGACGCGGGAGGTGGGGACGGAGGGGGAGCGGGAGCTCCGGGGCCGCGGGCTGCGGCCATCAGCGCTTCAATCTCATCTGGCGACAGTAGATCGTCGCTGCCTGCCACTGGGGAGTTTGCCTTTCACCCGCACGGGGGTCGCACCACGTTACGCTTACTGCTCGATCATCCGAAAATCATTCACCACGATTTCGGAGATGTAACTTTTCCCGACAATCTTATTGACTTCCTCGCGAATCAGTCGCTTGACCGTATTCAGGCTGGGGTCATGCAGGTCTTCCATGCTGGAACTGCGGACGATCCGCTCGATGGCCTGCCGGACACGGGTCTTGTTGCGATCATTTGCCGCCGTATTGAAGGAGATCTTCTGGATCTCGGGAACGACGGCGATCACTTTGAAACTGAGATGCACGACCGATCCCGGTGCCACCCGGTTGTTCGTGCAGTTAAACGAATCGATTGGAACTTCGCCGGTGTCGTCACTGACTTCGACGACCGGTTCTGTTGGCTTCTTGTCGGGGTCGGTCCCGGCGGCTGCCGTCGACGGCGGAGTGGGGAGCATGAAATAGATCACGGCCGCTTCCAGAACCATCGCGCCGACGACGATTCCGGCAATCATCAGTGTTTTGGCGTTGAGCTTCATCTCCGCGGACTTCCGCTACGATCGTGGTCCCCAAACTCAGGGCGCGCCGGGAGCGATCAATGTCCGCTCGGTCGCGGGGGTGATATACGTTTCGACCACAAATACGTCAATCCGACGATTTTCCCGCTGGCCTTCGGCAGTCCGGGATAACGACCGAGGCTCCCCATCCCCCGCAGACGCCACAGAAATTCGCGTGGGATTGATCCCACAGGCGACCAGATGTTCATATCCGGCGAATGCCCGTGCAAACGCGAGGGCGTGTGCATCCTGGTAGGGTGAAGCTGCGGGCAAGGTCTCGCGGGTCGCATGTCCCCGGATCACGATGCGGTTGGGACGCTTTGCGAGTGCCGCAGCGATCGTGGCGAGGTCCTGCTTGGCCTCCTCACTGAGATCGGCGGAAAATCGCTCAAAGCGGGCTGGTCCGCCCAGCGTGATCTGCATCCCCTGACCGATGCGTTGCACACTGGTCGAGGGCCCCGCGAGACCGGCAGACTTCCGTCCCGACTTCTTCGTTCCCCCTTCTCCCCGGTCACCCGAAGAGGCTGCATGGGGCATCGCGCTGTTCGTCGGCATCGCCGGACCGGGAGCACCGAACAAGCCATCGGTCGGACCGAACCGTTGCTGGAGGGAGTTCATCATCATCCGCATCTTCCCCTCCTGCTTCATCTCGGCCATCGAGACCAGCATGATGAAGAAGGTGAGGAGCAGCGACATCATGTCGCCATAAGTGACGACCCATTCCGGGACGCCGGGAGGCGGATCTTCAGGCGGCAGCGCCATGGCGAAGTCCCGGGCCGCTTACGCGGCTTCTTTCTTCTTGGCGAGCTTCACCCGTTCCTTCGCGGAAAGGAAGGTCCCGAGCTTCTGTTCGATGATCCGTGGATTGTCGCCGTTCTGAATGGCGAGCAGACCGCGAATGATCACTTCGCGGACTTCCAGTTCCTTGCGGCTGTAGTAGCCCAGCTTATCGGCGAACGGGAGGCAGAAGGCGTTCGCCATGTACGCACCGTACAGGGTGGTGAGCAACGCCACCGCCATCCCGGGACCGATGGCATCGGGATTCGACATGTTCCCGAGCATGATGATCAGCCCAATGAGGGTCCCGATCATTCCGAAAGCGGGAGCATACCGCGCGGTCGTTTCCAGCACCGTTTTGCCGAGTTTGTGTCGCACCGCCATCGATTCGACTTCGGAGCGAAGGACGGCTTCCATGATCTCGCCATCGGTGCCGTCGATGGCCATCTGAATCCCCATCAGAATGAAAGGGTCCTTGATCTCTGCAGTCTTGTTTTCGAGGGCCAGGATCCCGTCGCGGCGGGCGATTTCCGCAAATTCGATCAACTGTGTGATGACCGGGGTCACCGTCGGGACGTTGGGGAAAACGGCTTTCTTCATCACGTTGAAGATGTTGAAGACCACTCCGAACGGGTAGGCAATCACCACGGCAGCGATCCCGCCGACGACCACCATGATCACCGACGGAATATCGATGAACGCGGAAAAGCTCGCACCTGCCACCACGATGGAGTAGGCCATCGCACCGTTGGCGAGAATCACGCCGGCAATCGTTGCTTTTTCCATGCGTCAAATCTCGATCTAGGCCGCACGGGCAGGAATCCGCACCGTCCGCTGAAAATCAATCGTCCGCCGCAAGACTTCGTCCGGCGACTCTTGCACGATCAGTCGTTCTTCCGTCGTCAGGGTGATGTACGTATCGGGACGGCTCTCGACATACTGAATCAGCGCCGCGTTCAGGATGAATGCTTCGCCGTTGATGCGCGTCAGACGGATCATCCGGTCAATCCTCCCTTCTCAATCAGGCTTACCGACCGAGCAGCAGCAGTTCGTCGACGAGCTGCTGGACTGACGAGATGATGCGGGCGTTGCCCCGGTAGTTCGTCGATGCCACGATCAGATCGACCAGGTTCTTCCCGATATCGGTATTCGAGAGTTCGATCGCCCCGGCGCGAATCGTGCCGACACCGAAGGTGCCCGGTGTCACCAGGAACGGAGTCCCGGAACTCACCCCTTCCTTGAAGGTTGTGGATCCGTCTTCGATCAGACCATCGGGGTTCTGGAATCGGGCGAGTGTGACCTGGCCGAGCGTCCGGATGATCCCGTTATCGAAGACGCCGTTGATGGAGCCGCTTTCGTCGATCACGAAGTTCTGCAGCGTGCCTGGGGGAGAACCATCCTGGGTATTGAGATTCAGTCGACTGCCGGCCGACTGCGTTGAGATCCCTGAGACCTGGCTGAAATCGATCGTAATCTGCATCGGGCTGACAGCCGCAGTGTTGGCCCGTTCCAGCGAATATAAGGCTTGCGCGCCGCTGACCACTTTCCCCAGGCTGTCGAACTCGATGGTGCCTGTCGCGATCGCCACATCGGTCCGGCTGTCTTCGGCCGACTCGATGAACCAGCGATAAGTCGTTTTGCTGGCCGATCGCGACTCGAGGACCGAGGTCAGCCGGACATTGACCGGTTGCCCGAGGGAATCGTAGACCACAAAGTCGGTCCCGGTCGATTCCCCCGTTGCATCGGCCGATTTGACGAACGTCAGCGGCACAACCGCACCGTCGCTCAGCAGGTCACCGACGGCGGTATCGATGTCATTCACCGTCCCGGTGTTGCCCACGATCCGGAGTTGCCCCGCCGTGAGAGTGACCCCAGGCTGTCCCCCTGTCGTGGCATCATTCGGAATCGTTCCGCCGGATTGAAGGGCAAGGGCTTGGTCGAAGTAGGTCATCAGGTCGGCGACGGTGGAAGTCGCCGTCACGGTGAACCCGACTTCATCGATCGTCCGCCCCCCCTTTTTCGGGTTGTAGCTCAGCGTTTCATTCGCGGTAAAATAGGGGTCACCACCCGCATTGCGGACATCCGTGAGCAGCGTCGTGGTCGTGATGTTCGCTGCGGTCGACACGTCCGTCAGTGTTTCGCTGGTCAGGATGGAACCCTGTGTGCCCATGCTGCCTGTCGGCAGCAAGGCCCCGGACAGGGACATGTTCTGTGTCTGCTGGGCGACGTGGAGATCCCCCAGCGGGATATGCAGTTGCTCTAACTGCGTGGTCACGAGGTTGAAGTCGCTGTCCACGCCGTAGCCTTGGACGAACATCCCCTGATCGTTGACGAGCAAGCTTTCGCTGTTGAGTGAGAAGTTGCCGTTCCGTGAATAGACGAGCCCGTTCGGACCATCGAGCACGAAGAAGCCGTTCCCCTGGATCGCGAGGTCGGAGGGGCTGGTGCTGTTACTGATGCTCCCTTGCGTGAAGTCGCGGGAAATGACGGAGACACTTCCGCCGAGACCGACCTGTCGCGGGTTGGTCCCGCCGGTGTTCCCTGACGGTCGCGACCCGACCGAGAGCGTCCGCGATAACTGCGTTTGAAAGCGGACGGTCGAAGCTTTAAAGCCGTTCGTTCCGGCATTGGCGATGTTATTGCCGAGGACGTCGATCGTGCTTTCGTTGAGCGCCAAGCCGTTCAGCGAGGTATTCAGCGCTGATGTCAAACCCATCTTCCGCCTCCCTAGCCGTTCGTTGAGGAACGGGATGCTGGGCGAGCCCGCTTCCAGACGACTCAATGCCGTAGAACGCGAACTGCGCAGCGAGACACTCCGGTCTCAGGATTCGTATCGGACAGGACTGCGGCTCCGGGTTGGCTCGAAGAGGGACGGAATGATCGTGTCGATCAACACGGCTGGCAGAACCGTCATAAGTGATAGAGTTTGACAAACGCCCGACGGCAGATTCTGCCGGGAACGAAGACATCGGGGTCGGCCCTGGATTTCTCCCCGTCAGACGGGTGGTTGACGAGCCTCTCAGAGCGGAATTCGACTCGCCTTACCAGTCCGCACTTCCAACAGAGGCCGCCGGTGAGCATGATGTGCTCGCCGACAGTTGTCACAGCGCTGTTCCGTCCTGAGAGCCGAGTGTTGCGTGTCCCCAGATCTGCCCCCCTCCGAATCACAGCTGCCGATCGACAGCCCACCGATCGACAAGCTCACGCTCGATCAATTCCTGAAGCGTGAAGGCTGGACCGGCACCGGTGGCCAGGCCAAGTATGTCATTCAGGAGGGGATGGTGCTGGTCAACGGAGCAGTCGAAACCCGCCGTCGAAAGCAACTCAGCCCGGGCGACATCATCGAGTTTCAGGGACAACGCGGCGTCGTCCAGTAAGTGACACTCCGCGCGATGAGCGTTTGCTGAAGACTCGCCGACAATTTCCGGGACTGGGACCAGAGCACAGTCACATGGTTGCCCAAGGCTGCAAGCACGGCTACTGAGAAGTGAATCAGGCCGTGGTGACGGCGGTCCGTTCTGTCCGTGGATGTCGGAGCTGCGCGAGTCGCAGCAGTTGGGCACGCGGGCTCCACGAAGCGAAATGCGTCCAGCGGCCGCTCGTCGTCCGCTGGACCGGCCAGTCGTTGGTGAGATTCAGAACCCGCGGTCCGAAACGAAAGCGGCGATCGCCCCTCGTCAGCCCATCAAACATCATGCGGCCCGTGAGAATCGTCGCCAGTTCCGGCGCGGCACCCGGAAGCAGACCTGCAGCCAGCACATCGACACCCGCTTCGCTGGCCACGCTGAGCAGTGCAGCACTCGGCACCCCACCGAAGTGGAGGACCTGAGCACGCAGGCTTCCATCCCACGCCGCGGTCTCGTAGACATCCCGCAGAAACTCGCGTTCCTGTTCGGTCTGTTGTACCAACAACGGTTCGATGGAATCCCAGAGGACGCGATCCGGCGCCAGACCCTGCTGCCGAGTGGTGGCGAACTCCTCGATCTCCCAGCGTCCAGTCCGCCACAATTGTCGCTCCGCCGACTGCAATGTCCGTCGCATCACGAACTGGGTCCCCGCGTCCAGCGCGTCGAAATCGATCGTCGCCGAAGGGGACCAGGTACGATGCACCGCGCTCAGCTGCGCCAGCTTCAGTGCATTTTCGGTGCGGCCCTGATCGAGCACCGCATCATCCACACCGCGCAGATCGATCAGATCCCAGTCGCGATGAGAAGTTGCCAGATGCTTCAAGGCCCCGACAAGGGTGACCGTCGGATTGGGTCCTACCGGAGCGAACGTCGCGGCCCAGTCATCATCAGGATAGGTCAGCACGCGCATTGTGCCGACATTCGTCACGATCGGCTTGATCACCAAAGGCAGGATGCCGACCGGCTGCTCGCCGACAGTGACAATCAGCACGCGAAATTTGCGTTCGTCGGCATAGCGCCGCCAGTAGCACTCCATCCAGCCGCGCGATTGAAAGTAGCTGGCGTGGGGTGTGCGCTCCTGCAATGAGTCCCACAAGAAACGATATGCCGGGAGCTGTTCGAGGGAGCGGAATTCGGCAACAGAAAACATGGCACGCCTCGACTGGGAACCAGCACTGTGGGTCTGTCGAACCTGACATGCACTTTACATGCCGTGCGGCAACAGGCGTTGTTACGATCGTTGAACGCTTCGTTCAACCCGCTGAACGACCCGCAGTTACGCTGAGTCGTGATCGATGGCTAAGCGTTGAGCCCCTGTGGCGATCCGGCAACCTGACGTTGCCGAAACGCCACATCCCAAGGAACGCCGCTTCGAGACCAGCAGCCGATACGACTACGGCTTCAGCTTCTGCAGTGCCTGTTTGGCCGCAGCGCTGATGGTCGGGTCGGTCGATTCCGCCTGGGATTTGAGGAAGGTGAGGATTTCGGGGCGGGACTGACCACCTTCTCCCAGGAGTTGCAGCAGTTCGACCACGATCTCCGGCGACTCTTGTGGAATCCGTTGAAGCAGGATGGGAAGCATCCGTTCGAGTTCGGCCTGATTCTGGCTGATCCTTAGTGCGGCCCAGATGGCGATCGTCTGCTCGGCAGAATGACCGTTGAGTGCGGCGGCCTTCACCTGCGGGAGTGCCGCAGTCGCGACGGCTCCGAGGCGTCCCAGCGAATACAGGGCACCACGGCGGGCCACGGGAGCGGGATCGCTCAAGAGAGCAGCGATCGCCGGAACGGCAGGACGTGCCCCTTCACCCATCTCCGCCACAGCCAGTATACAGGCGAGCCGGACGCTCGCATCGTCTTCGGTACGCAAACGTTCGACAAGTTTCGGTGCAGCGGACGCCGCCGCGGCCCCGAGTTGCCGCAACGTCCCGGCCGCTTCACGACGCACACGTGGATCGGGACGTTCCAACGCCTGGGCAACTTTGGGCAACGCGACCTTCACGTAATCGGCGTTCTTGGGATCGAGTTGCAACAGCGCCCAAGCGGCCGCGATCTGGACATTGGGATCAGCATCTTCAATCGTGTTGGTGATGAGTCGCTCCGCGGAACGATCTCCGATGCGGCCCAGCGCGTAGAGTGCCGCCGGTCGGGCCGGGCTCTTCGCATCTTGCGCAATCTTTTGCAAAGCGGGACCGGCAACTTGCGGATCGGGCTGCAGGAACGCGAGTGTCAGGCACAACTCCCGTAGATCGAGTTTGCCGGGTTGAGCAAGCTTAGCGACGACTTGCGGGGCAGCGGACTTACCAGCCACCCCTAACATTCCCAAAGACTGCAGGGCGAGGGGGCCATACTGCGGATCATCGAGCCGCTTCGCCAGCACGGGTGCCGCAGCGGATCCGATCTGCACGAGCGTTTCCGCGGCGCGAATCGTCACGGCCCCTTCCGCATCCCCCAGGGCCTTGTCGATCGCGGGGAGTGCCTCGACTGCCGTCGGACCATAGAAGGCCAGCGTATCCAGGGCAGCCAGCCGAACCATCGTTTCCCGGTCACTCAGCCCTGTGACCAACTGAGGAACCGTCGACTTGGAAGCCTGCGGGAATCCTTCGAGAGCGTGCATCGCCGTCGTCCTGACAGCGGGTGCTTCGTGCCGTGCGAGTTCCTGCAGCTTGGCAAGAGTCGTGGGATCATCGCCACCAATCCGGCCCAAGGCCCTCGCGAGCGCAGTCGCATTTGCCACCGTGTTCGTTTTCACGGCAGCGAGAACCGCTGGTACGTGTGTCCGCGCCGCGGCACCAGTCATGCCGATCAAATCAACGAGGGCTGTCTGCAGAGCGGGATCCTGTTGAACTGAGGGTGCCTTCAACGTGGCAAGCAGCGCCGGAAGCGCTGCGGCTCCGGCATCACGGAGCACTTCCGCAGCCGCGTGACGTTGCGCACGGCTCTGCAGCAAATCGGCCGTTAATTGCTCGAACAAGGGCTGATGCTGTTCCGGTGATTGCGACTGCCAGACGAGTTCCGCATGGGTCGCGGCGATGCGCACCAGCGGGTCGGCATCCTTCAGCCCCCGCGGAAGATCAGCTGCGGCCACCTTCGAGGCGGTCCCCATTCCCCGCAACGCGTTCCACGCAGCATGTCGCAGCAGGACGTCCGGACTTTCCGTCAGCTTCCGCAGGGCGGGAATTCCCGCTGCGGCACCGGAACCGATCTTTCCGAGGGCATTCGCCGCTTCGTATCGAACGACGAGATCCTTCGAATTCAAGGCTTCGACCAGGGCAGGGACCGTCGCCACCGCGAGTGGTCCCCATTCGGCGGCCTGTTCCGCAGCCACGGCCTGTTTCGCGGGATCACCACTTTTCAGGTCAGCAATCACGCCATCCCACGGCTCCGCCGCGAACAGATTCGTCACTCCCAGCAACAACAGGGCGGCAGTCCAACCGGTCAGTCGCATCGAGCGCGTCTCCATAAGGGATCGGAAGCACGGTTTGTCCGTGCCTGGTCCTTGTCGGGGGATGTTCTGAGATGTACAACAAAATCAGACAACGATGTCTTTCGTACTGCAACCCTTCGACGCTCGCAACTCCACCGAATGGATTTGAGCGACCCTGAGGGGAAATCAAGCGGCAGCGCGTAGGGCACACGTCTGAGGAGACAGCAGAATGTTGATCCGCTCGTTGATCGTGGCTGCAATACTCACCTCCGTCGGCCTGTCGGCGACGTCCGCACAAGTTCGGATCGGCGTGCGGCGTCCCTACGGCTACGGCGGGTATCGTCCGTATGGAGGCTGGTGGGGGGGATTCAACTACTCCGGCAATATCGGAGTCACACCCGCCGAGAGCTACGCCCGCGGACAGGCAGAATCGCTTCGTGCCCAGGGTGACGCCTATAAGAGCGTCTCCGAAGGGATGGTCAGCTACGAGCAGGCTCGGTCGGAGTACATCAAGAACCAGGAACAGTGGCTGCAACTGCAGGCCGAGCGGCGGCAGTACCACGATCAGAAAATGGCGGCCGATAAAGCACAACTGCAGCGTCGACTCGCCGCCCCGCGACCGGAACCGGTCCGTCTTTCTGACGCCCAGTTCGATCGTTCGCACGGAACGCTGGAATGGCCGGCGTTACTGCAGACTTCTCAGTTTGAGGAAGATCGCAAGCAACTCGAAGAGCTCATCGGAGTCCGTCAGCGGACGGGTGACACGGGCGAGGTCTCTGAACAGATCATCAAAACAGCCAAAGCGATGCAGAACAAACTCAAAGGCCAGATCCGTGATGCCGATCCGCATCAGTACATCGATGCGCGGAAGTTTCTGGATGCTCTTGCCAATGAAGCCCGCTCGGCCTGATTGCGGTCCGCAGGTTTTCGTTGAGTTCCCGCGAATCGTCAGCAGGATGGCACCATGACCCGCACGTTGACTCTGCGTGTCAGCGGCCCGATTCCGATCGATGTCAGCCCGATCACCGGCTCGACCTGGTTGACCGCCTCACTCAACGAACTGGCAGCTTTGCCGATCGTCTGGGGTAATCAGCGAGTTCCCCTTGCAGACTGTTTCACACTGGCCGAAGACACTGTCGAAGAGCGACTACTCGTCCGTGGCGATTGTCGTGCGGTGCGCGGTTTGGGAGTCGGATGGTCGGCGGGGTCGTTGCATGTCGATGGTCCCGTCGGGATGCACATCGGCGCGCAACAGACTGGTGGCGTGATCGAGATCGATGGTGACGCCGGTGACTGGGCTGGCGCAGAACGTCGCGGCGGTTTGCTCCGCATTCATGGAAACGCCGGTGACTGTCTCGCCGGAGCGTATCGCGGTTCGAATCGGGGCATGCTCGGTGGCGAAGTCTTCATCCACGGGAACTGCGGCGACGAAGCCGGGATCGGCCTGCGCCGGGGGACGATCGTCATCGCCGGGAATGCTGGCGGTGCATTGGGAGCCGATCTGCTCGCCGGGACGATTCTGGTTTATGGCGATTGCGGTCCCTACCCCGGCGCTGGCATGAAACGGGGGACGATCGGCTTGTTCGGCGGCGTGGAACGGTTGCTGCCGACCTTCAGCCCAGCGACCGTTTACGAACCGACGTTCCTGCGTGTGCTGGCGCGACATGCCGCTGCGAGCGGTCTGCCATTTCCACCCGTGGTACTTGATCGACCGATTCAACGCTGGTGTGGCGACTTCACCGAGACCGGTCGCGGCGAACTTCTACTGCCGGTTTAGCGCTGTCATATGCACCCATGGAAGGCATTCCATGGGCGTCAAATGTCCCACTCCCGGCTGCGTTCCACCGCACGTTGCCACGCCGAATAACATTGCGTCCCGGCCGGAGAATCCGGCGTGGGGCTGTACGCTTTGGCGAGCGCCCAGTTGCGTTGCAGGTCGCTGAAGTCGGACCAGAAGCCGACTGCCAGGCCGGCGAGATAGGCGGCACCGAGGGCTGTCGTTTCCTGCACTTCGGGACGATGGACCGGCACGCCCAGCACGTCGGACTGATACTGCATCAACCAGTCATTCGCGGTCGCACCACCATCAACACGCAATGTTGCCAACGGAACGCCGGAGTCCTGCTGCATCGCATCGAGGACATCGCGGGTCTGGTAGGTCATCGCTTCCAGGGCTGCTCGGGCGAGATGCGCCCGGGTCGTCCCGCGTGTGAGACCAATCAACAACCCACGAGCATGCGGATCCCAGAACGGAGCCCCAAGCCCGACGAACGCCGGGACAAAATAGACGCCCGCGTTATCGGGGACGGACGTGGCGAGGGCTTCGGTCTCGGCAGCAGTCGCGATGATCCCTAAGCCATCCCGCAGCCATTGGACCGCTGCCCCGGCGATGAAGATCGCCCCTTCGAGGGCATAGGTCGTCTTGCCGTTGATCGTCCACGCGATCGTCGTCAGGAGCCCGTGGTTCGATGCGACCGGTTTCTCCCCGGTATTCAACAACAGGAAGCAACCCGTCCCGTAGGTGTTCTTCGCGCTGCCGGGTGTGAAGCAGGTTTGACCGAACGTTGCGGCCTGCTGATCGCCCGCACAACCGGCGATGGGGATCGTCCGCCCGAACCATCGCGGATCGGTTTCGCCCAGCACGCCACTCGACGGCATCACCGTGGGCAACATCGCCCGTGGCACCTTCAGCAGATCGAGCAGTTCGTCATCCCATTCCCGTTGATGAATGTTGAACAGCAGCGTCCGGCTGGCATTCGACGGGTCAGTGGCATGCAGTTTCCCGCCGGTCAACCGCCAGATAAGAAAGCTATCGACCGTTCCGAAGAGGACATCCCCCCGCTCGGCCGCGGCCCGTGCTCCCGAAACTTTGTCGAGTAGATGCGCGATCTTCGTCCCCGAAAAGTAGGGATCGAGAACCAGGCCGGTCTTCTCGCGGAACAGTGGTTCCAGCCCCCCCGCTTTCATCCGGGCACAGCGATCAGCAGTCACCCGACTCTGCCAGACGATGGCCGGCGCGATCGGCTGCCCCGTGTGTCGATCCCAGAGAATCGTTGTTTCCCGTTGATTCGTGATCCCGATTGCGGCGATGTCTTCAGCAGAGCACTTCGCGGCCACCAGCGCCTGCTTCGCGGTCGCCAACTGACTCGACCAGATCGCTTCCGGGTTATGCTCAACATGCCCTGGTTGCGGATACAGTTGCGGGAATTCTTCCTGCGCCATCCCGACGGGGCGGCCATCGTGGGCGAAGACCACAGCCCGACTGGACGTCGTTCCCTGATCCAATGCCAGCATGCGTTGCGTCATGATGTGGTTCTCGGTGAGCGCGGGTCGTACTGACAAAATCTCGGTCAATCTACGAAATTGTGGGCGGTTGCATCATACTCCGGGTTCTCTGAGTTCTCGATCCGACAGGGAAGATGGACATGTTCGGCTGGTGGCGGGCCCGACGCAGGCGGAAGCTGCTCAAGCAACCTTTTCCTCCCGATTGGCTCGGCTGGCTACAGACGAATTGCCGGCATTACGCTCGCTTGAATCTCACCGATCAGCAGCGTCTGCGTAACGATGTGCGCCTGCTGATCGCCGAGAAGAACTGGGAAGGCTGCCGGGGTCTCGTGGTCACGCCCGAAATGCAGGTGACCATTGCCGCTCATGCCGCCCTGCTGGGACTCGGCTTCCCCGAACTTCCTTTCCAGCGGCTCGTCTCCATCCTGATTTACCCCGAGACCTTCGCCAGCACGGCAACCCGCCGGGGACCCGCAGGTATTGTCGACGAGTCCCCCGAGTTGCGATTGGGCGAAGCGTGGTACCAGGGACCGGTGATTCTCTCCTGGCGCGAAGTCGCCCATGATTGCCTGGAACATGCACACGGCCGAAACGTGGTCCTGCACGAGTTCGCACATCTGCTCGACATGTCGAATCACGAAACCGACGGTGTTCCCGATCTGGATGGAGTCACCGACGAACGCTGGGTGACGGTCTTCGTCGAGGCTTACCAGCGCCATGTCCGCCAGACCCGGCTCGGCCGGAACCGCGTAATTGATGCCTACGGCGCCACCAGTCCCGCAGAGTTCTTCGCCGTGGCGAGCGAAACGTTTTTCGAATCGGCGAGCGCCCTGCAGACCGATCACCCCGAACTCTACGCGATCCTGCAGGAATACTACCGGCAAGACCCCGCCGCCCGCGCTGCCTCAGTCTTCTAGGGTGGGCTGTGCCCACCGCATTTCACCTCCTCGAAAGAAATGGTGGGCACAGCCCACCCTACAAGAGTCTGCAGCAGTTCTCCCAACGCTGCCCAAGACGATTCCGCCACGTTATCATGTGGCTCGGACGCTGGTTCGCGGCGTCGGGTGGTTGTCCTCCTGTGTTTGAAGTGATGTGATGCCAGCTCCGCGTGTCTGCGTTTTGCGTGCTCCCGGAACCAACTGCGACGTCGAAACCGCGTTCGCCTTCGATGCCTGTGGGGCTCGATCGGAGCGATTGCATCTCTACCGCCTGCTCGAACAGCCGGCACTGCTCGACAACTTCCAGATTCTCTGCGTCCCCGGCGGTTTCAGCTATGGCGATGACATCGGCTCGGGAGTGGTCTTCGCCAGCCAGTTGCGGGCCCATCTCGCCGAGGCGTTCGCGAAGTTCTTTCGAGCCGATAAGCTTGTGCTCGGGATCTGTAACGGCTTCCAGACGCTGCTGAAAGCAGGTGTGCTCCCCGATGGCGCAGAAGGTTGGGACCTGGTCGGTCAGCAGGCTCCCAAAGCGACACTGACCTGGAACGAGAACGGCAAGTACACCGCCCGCTGGGTGCGGCTGAAAGTCACCGCAACGAATAATGTCTTCCTGCGAGGATTGACGGAACTCGATCTGCCGATCGCTCATGCGGAAGGCCGACTCGTGACCGCGACGCCGGAAGTCATCACACAGTGGGATGCCCGCGGACAGTCAGCATTACGATATGTACCGTGGGAGACGGAACTCGGTCGCAGTGGACCGGGTTGGCCGTACAACCCGAACGGTTCGGTCGCGGATCTCGCCGGTCTAAGCGATCCCTCCGGCCGCATGCTGGGGCTGATGCCCCATCCCGAGCGGTTCCTCTTCGGAACCCAGCATCCGAACTGGACTCGCAGGGCTGCCGTCCCCAATGGCGATGGTCTCAAGCTCTTCGCCAACGCCGTCGCGTATTACGGCTGATCGCTGGTGAGTGGTCGGACAGTGTCGATCAGTCAGCGGACGGGGCACCAGCCCCCCGGTGAGAGTAACTGGTGACGCTGACGATGATCTTCTGGCTGCCGTCTCTTGCGACCACGATCGTGCGGAATCCAGCCCGTCACCGGGTGGCCTGCGCCCCGACCGCTAAAACGGAGGGGAGCAACTGGCAACAAAATCTCAGATGTCGGCGAGTTCCGACAGCCCGGCGTTGCCACGAGAGGCTTGAATCTTTTCGAGGCGATCGCGGGCGTCCTTGTAGTCGTAGTCGGTCCCGATGACTTCGAGGTAATGCGATTCCGCGGATTCCAGTTCTTTCGCTTCTTCCTGCAGCCGACCGAGCAGATAGTGGCATTCCAGGAACTGCGTGGGGGTATCCGCGGCCGAGAACCGCTGCACGGCTTTTTCGAATTGCCGCATGGCCAGGGCGTTCTGTTTCTGTGCGAGGAAGCATTTTCCCAGCGCGAGTAAGACCGGCCCTTCGATCCGGACGTCGGCGGAAGCCTGCTGCAGCAGTTTCGTCGCCAGCGGATACTGTCGCACCCGCATTAACCGCTCCGCGAGTTCCTGCTTGAGCCGCATGTTCTGCGGGTAACGCTCGGTGCGGCGAGTCCAGAATTCGATCTCCTGGTTCAGGAGTTCTTTCACGACGGCGACGACACCTTCCTTCACGTGCTCGTCGTCCGGCTTCTTCGCGGCGAGTTGTTTGGCAGCGTCGACGTTCTTCCGCAACATTTCCAGCTGGACGTCTTCTGCACGTTCGCGGATTGTCAGGTCGCTGCTGACTTCGTAGCCCTTGGTGAACCAGTCGAGCGACTGCTGCAAGCGGCCTTCACGCAGATGCAGGTCGCCCAGTTTGACGTAGTTGTCTTTGTTCGCGGGGTCCTTCTTGATGGCCCGTTCGAGCACGGCCACGGGATCGTCGAGGTCAGCGGCGACCGTCCCCGATTGTTTGCCGGAGACCGATTCTTCGTAACCCTGCTTCACTTCGCGGGTCGTTTTGGCCTCGGCCATTTTCGACTTGTAGATCGTCGCTTCCGAGTGCATCGCCTGGATCATCGACCGGGCCTGACCATCCATCGGGTCGAGCGCGTAGATTTTTTCCCAGCATTGCCCGGCACCGACGTAATCGTGTTTCTGGGCCTTCGCTTCCGCGAGTCCCTGCCAGAACTCTTTGCTCTTCGGGTCGGCTTTGACAGCGAGTTCGTACGCGAAGACCGCGATTTCGTCGTACCCGCGGGCCTTGGCCGCTTCTCCCAGATCGGCATTCAACTGCCCATCCCACGGATTGACCTGCAACCCTTCCTCGGCGGCCTTGTCCATCTCAGGCCAGTTCGACGCTCCGCGGGCCTTCTTGATCTTCCCGCGAATCCCCATCAACCGCATGCCCGACATGCTCGCTCCCGAGCCGTTGTTGTTGTATTTGCGGAACTCACATCCGCGCAGGTTCTGGCGGTACATCACGTTGTCGGGAACGAACGTCGCACACTGGCCGAACATCGCGATCGCGTAGTCCCAGTTTTCCTTGGACATCGCTTCGGTCGCCGCCTTGAAGCAACGCTGGGCGTTCTGGCGGTTCTTCTGTTCTTCTGGCGACAGGTTCTCGGACGACATGGTGTTCTCTGACGGGGGACAAACCAGGAGACGGGTTCCGGTAAATTGTACCATCAGGGGAGAGTCGAGTCACGGGGGGCCGAATCAATTGGGCGCGAAGTGGCAAGCGGGGCAGGTCGCTTGCGGGACCTCCGCAACCCCGCTTGCGTCTTCGCGATCTCTGTTCCCCCGGTTCACGTCGACCTAGCCAGCCCCCCGATCTCGGGCTACGCTGTGGGGAGTTGCGGCGGTGACGAGGTCATCGCCGCGGAACATCCCCTGGAGTTGTTGACTATGCGTCGTTTCGCAAATTGGGCACCGTTCTGCGCTGTGCTGGTTGGATTGTGTACCGTCGGTTCCGTTCTCTTCGCACAGGAAAAGCCGGCCGTGGCCGATCCGACCACGAAGCCCGCAGCGACCGAGGCGGCCGATCCGTATGCCGTCCCCGATGGCACACCGGAAGAGATCACCGAGTTCCTCGATAAGCTGAAGCGGACCCGACGGAACTTCAAGAGCCGCAAGGAAGCGGTCGAACACGCGATCAAAGTGCAGTGGGCGATCAGCACCGCGGGCGACAAGATTCTCGCCACCAAGGGAATCGACGAGGACACCGCGGTTGAAGCGGCCGAAATGAAATTCGAAGCGCTGACCTTGCTCGCCAACGCTGGCATCGAAGGGGCGCTGGATGCTGCGACCAAGGCTGCTGAAAAACTGAAAGCCGACCCACGGAAGGAAGTCGCCGACCTGGCACAAGAAACGCTTGACACGCTGAAGATTCTGAGTGCTGCGGACCTCCCCGAGGCAGAACGCAAAGCGCTCATCAAGGACACGCTGACCGCTGTCTCGTTGACGAAGTATTCGCCACAGTCGATCGGTAAGGCGATGCAGCTCGGCGAAGTCCTTGAACAGATGGACGACACGCAGATCGCGGGCGAGTATTACGATCAGGTCGCGAAGCTGCTGCAGAAGTCGGGCAACCCCCGCTATATGCAGATCGGTGAAATGCTCGCCGGTCAGGTCCGGCGGCTCAAACTTCCCGGCAACGTGATCGAGATCACCGGGAAGACGACCGACGGTAAGGACTTCGACTGGGCCGCGTACAAAGGGAAAGTCGTCCTCGTCGACTTCTGGGCCACGTGGTGCGGTCCGTGTCGGGCAGAACTCCCGAACGTCAAAGCGAATTACGAGAAGTACCATGCCAAAGGGTTCGAAGTCGTCGCGATCAGCCTCGATGAAGACCGCGAAGCCCTGGCCAGCTTCCTGAAAGACGAAGAGATCCCCTGGACGAATCTCGTCGCGATTCCCGAGAAGGAAGGCGATCGCGCCGAACAGCCAACCGCCAAGCACTATGGCGTGACCAGCATCCCGACGGCGATCCTCGTCGGGAAAGATGGCAAGGTCGTCTCGCTCAACGCCCGCGGCGAGATCCTCACCGAGTTGCTCGAGAAGCATCTCGGCGCGAAGTAATCGCGACCGTTGGCGGTCTCCACAGCCTCGAAGCCCGGCATGTCCGCATGCCGGGCTTCTGCATTTCAACAATCTGGCCATCAAGTGACCCACGGAGGCTTATGCATGGACGCCGAACGACCGACACTGCTGCTGGTGAATGACGATGGCATCCACGCTCCGGGACTTGCTGCCTTTCGGGATGCGTTGCAGGAATGGGGCGATGTGACGGTCGTTGCCCCCGCCTCGGAACAAAGCGGGGTCGGGCACGGGATCACGTATCTCCATCCGCTCCTCGCGCACAAAGAGTACCGCCACGGAGAGTTCTTCGGCTGGCGCGTCGAAGGGAGCCCTGCGGACTGTGTGCGGTTGGGGATTCTGCAGCTTTGTCCGCGAAAGCCCGATGTGGTCCTCAGCGGGATCAATGCCGGGTGCAACATTGGGATCAATGTCCTCTATTCCGGCACGGTGGCCGCGGCGATCGAAGGAGCGTTCTTCGGAATCCCATCGTTTGCAGTCTCCCAGTGGATCGATGGTCCCCCCGATTACCCGCTGACGGCCCGTCGCGCGACCGCACTGGCAAAAACTCTCCAGGCGCGGGCCGGTCGTATCGGGAAGCTGTGGAACATCAACTTTCCGCCGCCAAAGGACAGTTGGCCGAAGGGTGTCCGCGTGGTCGCCATGGGCGTCCGGCGGCACTCAGAGACACTGGAAGAACGGATCGACCCCCGCGGACGTCCGTACTACTGGACCGGCTGGGAACCGATCCGCAGCCATCATGCGGACCCCGGCACCGATCTGGAGTCCATGCAGCAGGGGTATGTCACGGTGACTCCGCTACGGTTCGACCTGACCGATATCACGGCCTTGACGGCACTCGAAGCCGAGGCGTGGCCCTTGGAACCGGGACCGTAATCTCCTCGCGCTGGCATGACGTGTGCATAACCACTCTGTCGACCTGAAAAGGCCGTTTCGCGTGGTGATCGGGCAACATTTCCCCCGCCCGATGTCCCCGAAACGCCACACGTCACGGAGTGCTGCCCATGTCGACCCTCTTGCGATGCCTGCCGCTGGGACTGATTGTCCTCATCGGCTGGATTCCCTCGGAGGTGCGGGCCGAAGACTGGGCGTTCCGTCGCTCCTACTTCAGCCACATGCCCCCCGTCGGCATGGAGCCACAACATCCGGTTCCAGAGAGCCGCTCGGCCTATCGGGCGGCGTACTATCGGGAAGCCGCCGGGTTCTCGGTCCGCAGTGCCTTCCGGGTCAACAACTACGTGATTCAGAACGGGAACCGTTACGACCGGACGTTCTATCGCGAGGGCTATGTGGAATTCGACCCGTAACGGGCTAAAAGTCGCGAAGACACAAGCGGGGGCAGAGTCGGTCTGGACGTCAATCGGCAGGATTTGCTACAACCCGCCCACCCCGAATGGATTCGGGCGTACACATCAAGGATGATCTGCAATGCATGTGCTGCATGTAGTTGGTGCCCGTCCGAACTTTATGAAGGTCGCCCCCGTTCTGCGGGCTCTGCAAAGTCGCGATGGTGTCCGGCAGACGCTACTCCATACGGGGCAGCACTACGACGCCAACATGTCCGATATTTTCTTCCAGCAGCTCGGCATCCCTGCTCCCGATATCTTCCTGGGTGTCGGTTCGGGTTCCCATGCCCAGCAGACCGCCCAGGTGATGATGCAGTTCGAGAAGGCGGTCCTCGCGGATCGTCCCGACTGGGTCCTCGTCTACGGTGACGTGAACTCGACCGTCGCCGCGGCGCTCGTCTGTGCGAAACTGCGAATTCCGGTCGCCCACGTGGAAGCCGGGTTGCGGTCGTATGACCGGGAGATGCCCGAGGAATTGAACCGGCTGGTGACCGACCAGCTCGCTGATCTGCTGCTCACCCCGTCGAAAGACGGCGATGCGAACCTGCTGCGGGAAGGGATCGCTGCGGAGCGGATTCACTGCGTCGGCAACGTGATGATCGACACCCTGGTCCGTCTGCTCCCCCAGGCGCGGCTGCCGGAAGCGCCGCTGCAGAAGACCTTCGCACTCGTCACATTGCATCGGCCATCGAACGTTGATGAACCGGAATCGTTGCTGCGGATTCTGAAGACGCTGGAACAACTCAGTGATCGTTGTCAGATGGTGTTTCCGGTCCATCCGCGGACCCGCAAACGCATGGAAGACCTCGGCCTGACGTTTCCCCAGCAGGAACGCTTCCTGTTGCTGGAACCGCTGGGGTATCTCGAATGCCTCGCGCTGCAGAAGTCGGCGACGGCGATCGTCACCGATTCGGGCGGCATTCAGGAAGAATCGACCTATCTCGGCGTCCCGTGCCTCACCCTGCGGGAGAACACCGAGCGGCCGATCACGATCGAAGAAGGAACCAACCTGCTGATCGGCCACGACATGCAGCGGCTGCATCGCGAGTTCGACCAGATCCTCAAAGGGGGGGCCAAACGCGGTCGCCGCCCGGCGTTGTGGGAAGGCCGCGCGAGCGAACGTATCGCCGACATTCTTACCGGCGTCGCCGTGCAGGCCCAGCCACTCCGCAAAGCCGCCTGACGCCCGTTCGATCTCTCAAACCAGAACAGCCAAGCCCGGTGATCGTCGATCACCGGGCTTGGCGTTTATTGAGTCAACCAGAGGCACTGCACCAGTCCAGCGGAGCTCTGAGTGACCACCATCGAGCGCAATGGCCGTTCACGGCTTCAACAGGAACTCCTGCAGGAAGCGGGCTGTGGTCAGGGTGAGGTAGTCGCGATTTTCGCGTTTGCCAAAGCCGTGGCCCTCGTTGTCAGCGTAGACCGTCCAGACGGGGACGTTGTTCTTGCGAACCAGCGGGGCGATCAGTTCCGCCTCGAAGAAGGGAACGCGCGGATCATTCTTGCCGTGGGCAACAAGCAAGGCCGATCGAATCTTACCGGCGTTGGCGGTCGGGTTGATCCGTTCGAAGACCGCGCGCATCGCCGGGTCGCGTTCATCGCCATATTCTGCCCGGCGTAAATCCCGCCGGTAGGCACTCGTCCGTTCCAGGAAGGTGATGAAGTTCGCGATGCCGACGACATCCACCCCCGCTCGAATGCGATCGGGGAAATGCGTGAGGCTCGCGAGGACCATGTAGCCACCGTAGGAACCGCCTGTCACTGCTACGCGCGATGCATCCAGGTCGGGCTGTTTTGCGATCCAATCGAGCAGCGCACCGATATCGCGAACGCTGTCTTCCCGTAGTGGGCCGTTATCGAGTTTGAGGTAGGACTGACCATAACCGGCCGAACCCCGCACGTTGGGGGCAATCACCGCGATCCCCAGTTCGCCCGTCCAGAATTGATCGATCGGCGAAAACCCCGGTCGATATTGGGACTCGGGGCCGCCGTGAATCTGGATTAGGACGGGCAACTTCTGGCCGTTCGTCTCCGGTGGACGAGTGAGAAACGCGGGGATCGCGCGGCCGTCAAAGGTCGGGTACTCGAACGGTTCGGGACCAGTGAACCGGGCGGGATCAAGACCGCCGGTTTCGCTGAAGGTCCATTGGTCCAGATGCTTGGCAGCGACGTCCCACGAGAAGACATCCGCCGGACGATTGGGTCGCGCCAGTGTGAACCCAAGCCGTTTCCCATCTGGTGAAAATTCAACGCGATCAAGAATCCCCCGCGGCAATTCGAGCGGCGTGCTCGTGTTCGCATCGATCAACCAGGCCCGGCTGAAGCCTCGCTCGTTGAGCACACAGACCAGGCGACCCGTGACCGGATCGACAGTCAACTCTTCGACGTCGGCATTCCACGTCTTCCACGGTGTCTGTTGCGTCGCCGCACCTGTGGCCCGGTCGTACAGATAGAGCTGCTGAAATTCACCGAGCGCATCACTTGTGAAGTAGAACGAGCGGCCATCCTTCGCGAACCGCATCCGGCCGTACGCTGCCGGTTGACGTCCCTGAGGCAAGAGTGCCAGCGGGGTGAGTTTCCTGGTGGCGATGTCGAACATGGCCGGTTGCGTTTCGTTGATCGAAACATACCGCGCAAGCAACAGCGTCTGCCGATCGTCGGACCAGTCCTGCACATTCCAGGACTGATTGTCGACCTGCAGCAGTTCCGTCCATTCTTTCCGTTCGGTCAGCGAGACGAGGAACAGATCCATATCGCGACCGTTGCGGCGATTGCTGGCGATGATGGCCGAGTCGCCGCTGGAATGAATCGCGCCGAGCAGATGTCGCGAAGTCCCATCGGTCCAGAGTTCAAGTGGACCGTACGGGCCGACCTTGCGCGTGAACTGGTAGTTCTCGTTCCCACCGCGGGCACTTTCTAACAGCAGGGTTCCGTCACTGCGCTGGGGGAGAAAGCTCCCGTCGGTCGGTTCTTCTTCGAAGGTGAGCTGTCGCCGCATGCCGCCGGGTTGTTCCACCAGATGCAACTGAGCGGTATTCGCGAACTGGGTCTGCACCAGCAGTCCCCGTCCATCGGGAGCCCAGCCGCGGAATCGTGTCGACCGCATTGACTGATATTGCCGCAATCGCTGGGCCAGCGCTGCATCAACTGGCGGAACGCCCTCCGCGGTAATCGCAGGTGGTCGACGCGGGTCGTCCTGAGCTGCCAGCGGCACCACTCCGGCGAACATGAAGACTGCAATCGACAGCGAGCGCATCGTGAAGCTTTCAGCAAACGCCGGAAGGGACACGGAAATTGTGGCGAGCGCATCATGGGAACGCGAGCGACCGGTGAGGAAATCGCGTGACAAGGTTCCGCTTGCACGCTGCGCGTTGAGTGGGACCCAGCCATTGCGATGGCTGGGCGTCATCAGGGATGCTCATTTTCCAGATTTGTTGCGTTCGCGGGCGGCTTTGCGTTGGGCCGCGCGTTCGGCACGGGCGGCCTGTTCCGCTGCGGTCGGACCTTCTTCGAGTTTGCGGAAGACTTCTGCCGGAATCGCGGCTTCCACGTCGTCTGGAATGAATCCGCGAACCAGACCCGACAACCACGGTCGCCGCTGAACGGGCGGTGCGGGTTGCGCCTCGATCGCCACAGCGGGAACAACCGTCGCAGACGGTACCGTGACGGCAGCCCCCTCGACAGGACCAAGTTCGACAGACGGCCCGAGGTCGGTCTCGGGTCCAGTCGGTGACAGGTTCGTCGGCCGTTGTTGAGTCGACTGCCACAAGGCCAGGCCGGCCGCGATCGGAGCAATTCCCGAAAGCGGATGCCGCACTTCCCACTTCCACGCCTGTGCATCGCGGGTGATGGAAGCCTGCATCGGCCGGACATAAGGCAAGACCGAGCCCAGTGATGGCCACAGACTCCCATCGATCCCCGCCTGTTGCAGATCGGGACGGACTGCCGCCCGATAGAGTGACGTGGTCAGCAATGGCCAGACCGCTTCGAGTGCGGGACGAGGTTCGCTGAACACCCAGGCATTTGCCGGTTGCACCGGGGCGAAGTCGGGACGCTCGGCGAGCGAGGGACCGCCGCGTGCAAGAAACCGCAGATGGGAACGCAGCGTTTGCGGGTTCAACGCAATCAGCAACTGCTGGTCGGTCAGACAAGCACTCGGTGCAAGATATCCCGCTGCTCCGCTGCGATCATGCAGCGTGTAGATCACGCGATCAAAGTCGAGCGTATCGCGAAGAAGCCAGCGGCCCTGTGGATCATTCTTCGCCCAGCCCTGCAGGCGTTCCATCGCCTGCGTGAAGGCGACATATGCCTGGCGGGGCTGGCGGACATCGAGGCTGATCACCGGGTAAAGACCGAAGGCACCGCCCGTTGAACCCGCTGAGTAGGCGGTCCAGGTGGATCCAAACGCGGGAACGACATCTTCCTCCCAGTGAAGTCCCCAATCAGCAACGACGGCCTGTGGATTCCTGGGCAATTCTATTCCACGGGTCTTCGCGAGTGCGGTGAGGTTCGTGACGAGCGATTCGAGACCGATCGTAGTGCTGGCTGCGAACTGCGCATCGGCGGGGATGAGCTTCGCCGTCTCGATGGCGGGTGGACCTGCCAACAACGCCGCGGGATCGATCGGAGCCAGCGCCACGCCACGATGGACGAGCGCGCCGGCCTCAACGCTGGTGATCGCCAGTGCGGTCAGTCCACTTGTGGGCAAACCAGCGGGAAGCTTCGTCAACCGGCACCACGCCAGGTGGGCGGGCGACTGATGCGGGAGCAACGTCAGTGCTTGCTGATACTCCGGGAGATCGGCCAACCCCGGTTGTGGTTGCAGGAAGCGGTTGGCAATCGAGGCCCGCAAGTCTTTGCCGAATGACCAGATGAGCGCTCGATCGGTCCGCAGGAAGTGGGTGAACGCGTTCGGAATCAACGGTTCCGTCTCCCGCATCAGCCAAGCCGGAACGACACGGCGGAGTTCCTGTGCGGTGGCGGCAGTTGCCTCGCCCGTCGAGAGGATCAAGACGCTGGTCCCGTTTTGATCGAGATAGAAACAGCCGGGGTGATGACCAGCGGTCGCGAGGATCAGTGGTAACTGATCGCGAACGACCGCCCACGACGGGCCCATTTGCTCGGCAGCGGGAGCCACCTTCATGGACCACCAGCGAAGCGCCCCGTCGGTCGCCGCCCGGACTTCCGGCTCAGCAACGAAGGCTGGGAAACCAGGGGATGGCAGCCGCTCCTTCGAACGGCTGGCCCATTCCACCGCGACGACAGCATCAGCCGGGATCACCCGCACCAGTTGCGGATCACGCTCTCCCGGGGGCAAACCCGGAGCCCCCGCTGCGAGCAGGGCGATCATCCATTCCACCCACGACCAGCCAAACGCTTCTGCTTGCATGGAGACGCTCCTTCACTCCGGTGCATTGAACGAGCATCATCGTACCCCGTGCCGTTTGCCAGTCCAAGGGGGGGATTGCACCCCTGACGCCCATCCTCTGCTCAGGATGGTTGCCTCTTGATCGGCAAGCTGCCCGCGATCACTTACCAGCGCGTGGCGGCTGCTCGTTCCAGCGTGAAGACGATCGTCCCGTTGCGGAAGACCGTCACGGTACCGGTTGACTGGCTGACGGTGACGGCCATCGCCTGTGTATGCACCGTAATCGCCGCGGCGGTCTGATGCCGGGCACCAAGTCCCTGTGGCAGGTTCGACGGTGCCGACTTCGGCAACAAGTAGGTCCCGGCGGTTAAGACCGTGCCATCTCCCTGAATGATGAACGCGCCGTCGATCAGGGCGTATTCTTTCATCGTTTCTGCGAGGCTCGGGTCGAGCACGTTCCGCAGATGCTTCGCATAGCCGTGGAACGGATTGAGAACGAGTTGCTGAGCCTGGCGCATGACACTGCGGGAGTCGCCCAGGATGAACATCGCACCCACGGAGTGGGCTTCACGTCCTTCCGCAGCGATTTCCAGGGCCAGCGACAGCACCCGCAGCACAACCGCCGGCCGGACGACATCGTGACCGCGACGATTTTTTTCCGAGAGCATCGCGCGGAAGTGCGCTTCGGGTTTGGTGACGGTCACACTGTCGAGCCGGCGTCCATCCTGTCCGGTGACGCAAATCACGCTGTGTTTTTCGGTCAGAATTCCTGAGGAAGCTGCGAGCAACAGCCCGAGATTGGCCCGATCCATTCGAGACAACGACGCGTGCAGCACATCGAAGACGTGCGTGTCTTCCCGTTTGATGACGAAGTCTTCGCTGTGCTCGGTCGTGACGATCAGCAATCGACCTTTCCACCCGGAGACGAGTTCCCAAGGAACGTTCTCGACTCGATCCATGGCGATCAGCAATGCCTGAGCACCAACGGCTTCGACAAGTTGAATGGCCTGCTTCACGAGGGTCTGCGTCAACCGCGGGATGGAGGGAGCCCGTTGCGGGCGCAGATCGGGCGTCAATCCGGCCTTGCCCAGCAGCAGCGTATCGATCGCCCGCGTGTCCTTGGCATCAATCAGTTGCTGGCGGAACTCCTGCGATTTCAGCAGTTCCGCGAGTGCAGCCAGGACTTCGACATGCGATTGCTGGAGTTTGCGACCAAGGACCAGCAGGCAGATCAGCCGAACGTTGACACCGGTCGGGACGCCGTAGTCGACACCACTGCGACTGCGTCCCAGCACAATCCGGAAGTCCCCTTCCCAGTCGATAAACGCATGCGGCAGGGCAAAATCATTGGCGACGAGGGTCTGGGCAGCGGCTTCGCGCTCAGCGATGGCTGCGAGCACGGTATCAGGGGCGACCCCATCGTCTTCCCAATTCCCTGCTTGTACGAGGGCGCGAATGGCGGCCTGACGACTCTTCGCCGTCAATTCGACGATGCGGATGGCACTGACCAGATCGCCCAGGTCCAAAGTCGACGTCCCTCACTAACGCAGCTGTAAAAATGCTGACCGTGCAGAATTTCCAGTTTATAAGCGAAAGAATTGTGCGGTGCCAACGAGGCCGTGTCGAGAACTGCAAAAGAGGGGGGACCGGAATCTTCCCGCGAGCGGAAACAAAGCGACCCGGCTGGTTGGGACAGCCGGGTCACGATCAAGACGTTGGACGATGATTGCGTCTAGGGTTAGTAGCGTCCGCCGCCACCGCCACCATAGTTGCCGCCACCACCGCCGTATCCGCCGCCGCCGCCGTAGTTGCCGCCACCACCGCCACCGCGACGACCGCCGCCTCCACCGCCGCCGTAGCCACCACCACCGCCACCATAACCGCCGCCGCCGCCGCCACCGTAGCCGCCACCACCGCCACCGTAACCGCCGCCGCCACCACCATAGCCCCCGCCGCCGCCGCCACGTTCTTCACGCGGACGGGCTTCATTGACGGTCAGAGTCCGCCCCTGGAAGCTGGCTCCGTTCATCTGCTCGACGGCCTGTTCTGCGCCGTCTTCCATCTCCACGAAACCGAAACCGCGTGACCGGCCCGTTTCACGATCTGATACCACCTGCGCCCGGGCCACCGTCCCGAACTTTGAGAACGCTTCGCGGAGGTCGTCCGCCGTCGTCTGGTAGGGCAGGTTGCCCACGTACAGATTCTTAGCCATTCGTCATCCTTTGCGAGCCTCTTCGGCCCCATGTGTCACTGTCGAAAACCATCTTGTCGAAAAAACAGGCCCCGAACGGAGCAAGGAAGAGGGGGGAAACCCGACCGTCAAAGCGTTCTCACCGGATCTGCCACAGTACATCCCAACCGCACTGTCACGACCACCGAATCCTCGACGAGCCTCGCTGTGATCCGCTTCAGGGCCGCTCACCCAACTTCGCTGGTGGTGTGCCAACGTTGTCCAGACCTGCGGCTGTCACTACTCACGAGGTTTCGTTCGACTTCTTCCCGAAACGGCAGCCCAAACCGCCGTTCCCATGAACACTATCGCAAGATCAGGACGGCAGTTAAAGGGCGATTTTTTGATTTTTCAAGCCGGATGATCAACTTTTTCACCCCCCAGCCGCGCCCCGGCTATTGCCCCCTGGCGAAGGTGTACGGCGGACTGATTCGCAGGTTCTTCAGTCGTACCACCGTGCTGTGATTCTGCAGCCCCAGAAAGCCGCTGGTTTTCCGTAATGCCAGACCCGGCTGTTCCGCCGTCGAGACATCGACGACCCGGTGCCCGTTGTGAACCACCACCACCCGGTCATTCTGGCGGTTGATCTCCATCGAATTCCATTCGCCTGCGGGGCGGGAAATCCGGGGCCACGCCCCCCGGATGTCATACACCGAGGCCGAATGCTGATAATCCTTCAGTTTGGCATACTGTGGCGCCGCATCGTCCAGCAACTGCACTTCGAAGCCCGCGGGGGGCTGGCCGTTGTGCTCGCGGTGATGGAGTCCGTCGCGGGGAACATGCACGTAGATCCCACTGTTCCCGCCCGCGGCGAGTTGATAATCGAACCGCAGATTGAACTCGCCGAACTCCTCACTTGAACGGAGCCAGGGCCCCTTCGCCCCGCTGCAGACGATTTGACCATCGTCGACCGACCAGCAAGCTTTTGCCGGGCCCCCTTCCCCTTCCCACCCCGTGAGATCACGACCGTTGAACAGAGAACGACTTCCCAGCTCCGTAATGGTTGCTTTCCTCACCAGGAACTGCCCCCCCTTGGGGACTTCGATCTGAAAGCCGATGTAACCTTCCTGGGCCGTGACGCCCTCGACGTCGTACGCCGGCTGATCATTGATTTTCACAGCGACCCGCGACCCGACCACGCGGATCTCGAACTTGTTCCACTCTCCCGCCGGCTTCGCCAGTCCACTGCTGGCCGCCCCCTTGAGGGTGCCGATGTTGCCTTCTTTTCCCTGGAGCAGGTTCACCTGATACGACGGTTTCGGGAACGGTGCCCCCGTCTTCGCCGAGCGGATGTAGATCCCCGCATCATAGGCTTCGGCCTGCAGGGCCTTGGTTTCGACAACGAACACGAAATCGCGGTACTCATGCTGCGAACGGAGCCAGCCATCGCCCGCCTTCAGTCGCAGGTTCCCATCGACGAAATCGACTTCACCGCCATGTTCCAGCACCCAATGCCGGAGACTCTCGCCCTCGAGTAATTCGGTCGTCACACCGGCCTCAGGTTCTGCTGCCATCAGCGGCAAGACCAGCAGCCAACTCCACCCGGCAATCCACCATCCGCGGCACTGCATGCGACTCTCCTGTGGTCAAAGAAGCGACCGTTCCCATGGCAGTAGAAGCAGTTCCCGCAGAGATCGCAATCGTCTGCACCGCGGCGGCACCCTCTGTGACCGCCAGGCCCCTCGTCCAACGAGAACACGTTTCCCCCGTTGACGTGGCAGCGCCACGAGACGCTCCCTGACTCTCGCAAGGGCCAACGGCCCGTTCTCTCCCAGCCTGGGGCATCGCCCCAGGACCGAAAACGTGAGAAATCGCGGAGGGCCAACGGCCCGCCCCAACGCCTGTCCTCGCCGGCATCAACCGGATGCATTCGGGATCGGGCCTTCAGCCCTTCTCTGGATTCGCGGACCTGATTCCTGGGGCGATGCCCCAGGCTGGAATGGGCTGGGCCGTTGGCCCGCAAGCATTGTCCATGTGAATCTGCTTGGTGTTCCGAGTTGCCTGTTGGAAAGGTCGGATGGTTGGAGCAAAGTGGCCGCGCACAACGGGGAATCCTGGATTTGATTTGACTTCGTTCGTCAGATGCCTGACAACGCAGGCATCCACCCCTGATGAGAGACCTGCCCATGCCGCCGCTGTACCTCACCGAAGACGACGTGTTGTGGCTGCTCGATCTGCCAACCGCGATGACCGTCATCGAACAGGCGTTTGTCGAACTGGCAAATGAACGGGCCGAGAATCAACCTCGTCGACGGGTTGCAGCCTCCGGTTTCCAGTTGCATTCCATGTCAGCGTCGATCCCGGCTCTGGGAGTCGCGGGGGTGAAGAGCTATACCACCACGCGTCGGGGAGCACGCTTTCATGTGCTGTTGTATGACTGCGAATCGGGCCAGCTCCGCGCGATGATCGAAGCGAATGCTCTTGGCCAGATTCGGACGGGGGCGGCGAGCGGTCTGGCCACACGGGCGATGGCACTGCCCGAAGCACGCATTGTCGGGTGTTTCGGTACCGGCTTTCAGGCCCGGACCCAACTCCAAGCCGTCTGCGCTGTACGACCGATCGAGCGTGTTGAAGTCTACTCGCGTGATGAAGCCCGCCGGACGCGATTCGCTGCCGAGATGACCGAACTTTGCGATGTTGCCGTGCATCCCGTCGCCGCCCCGGATGCGGTCGCCGCGGAGAAAGACATCGTGATCACTGCCACGACGTCGAAAACGCCTCTGTTCGATGGCCGCGTGCTCGAAGAAGGAACGCACCTCAACGTCATCGGTAGCAACTATCTGACCAAGGCGGAAATCGATGTCACCACGGTCCGCCGGGCCGATCGGATTGTCTGCGACAACCGGGAAGCCTGCCGGTTGGAAGCAGGCGATTTCGTGGCGGCTCTGGAAGTCGGCACATTCGAGTGGGCCCGCGCGGCCGATCTCGCCGAGGTACTGACGGACCGCGCTCCAGGTCGGGCACGCCCCGAAGAGATCACACTCTTCAAATCAGTCGGCCTGGCCCTGGAAGATGTCGCAGTCGCAGCGCACATCGTTCAGCGGGCACGGGCGGAAAATGTTGGCCGGACACTCAGCCTGGAAACTGTGTGACAGATTCAGCAGCCACCGGCGGAGCCAGTCGCACACCAGACTGCAACACGAGATGAGACCTGGCGTAATCGCCGGGTCTCTAACAGAGGCATCGCCTGCCATCTGACTCCGGCAGACCTGTGGCTCCGCTCTTCTGGTGGTTCTTCGATGCGGCTTGATTCCGTGCGCCGGTTACAGTGCAACATCTTTCAGATCGAACATCGACACCAGATTTGTCGTCTCGAGAACGCTGCGGATGTCGGCCGACGCATTGTAAAGTTCGATCTTATCAACCCGCTTTTTCAGTGTGATGAGGACACCCAGCATCCCGCTGGGGATCAGTTTGACGCCGGTGAGATCAAACGCGAGGACCCGGCAGCCGTGGGTTTCGAGCAGTTGAAATAGCTGTTCGCGGTACGCGGCGATACAGACTTCATCGGGGACATCCTGCCCGGCAAAGCCGATCACGGTCGTTGGACCGGACTGATAGATCCGCAGGATCCCCGGGGCACCGGGAGCCATCAACAGAGCCGAATCATCGGACCCGGGCACGGTTTCATCGTGAATGCTGTCGCTCATCGGGAGTGGCTCCGGTCAACGGTAGGAATACGACACACTGTACCTGAAGACTGGCAAAAACGCTATTCACTCCCACCTGACTCTCTCGCAAGTCTATTCCAGTATGGCGGTTGCGCAATTCTGGCAAGCCTGTTCGGGAGAAAGTTCCGAGACTTCGGGGTTGGAATTTGTTGGCCGGCCGATATACTTCCGGGAGAGCGTTCCCGGTTTCAGGAATGCGTGTCTGGGTTGGTGAAGGAGTAGGGAGCCATGTCGATTACGTTGACGGAAAAGGCTGCGAGCGAAATCAAGCGAGTGATCTCGGAGCAGAAGATGCCCGAGACGACGATTCTGCGCATCGGTGTCGCCGGCGGTGGTTGCAGCGGATTTCAGTACTCGCTCGGCTTCGATTCAAACACGGATCCGTCAAAAGATCATTGCGCCGAGCAGCACGGCGTGAAGGTCGCGGTCGATAAGAAGAGCGACCTGTACCTCGACGGAACGACGATTGACTTCCATGAAGCGATCGACCGTCGCGGATTCACCTTCAACAATCCGAACGCCGTCAAGTCATGCGGCTGCGGCAGCAGTTTCCAGGCCTGACGCCTGAGCGGGAGCCATCCCCCTTCCAGCAGAGTCAAGAAGCCCGGCATTCTCTTCAATGCCGGGCTTCTTCCTTTTTATCGAGCGGCACGGCACGAGCAGTCCGGTTCCGTGTGCACTCCTGTCAGTCTTCGCAGCGCGAGGCGACCGTCTGGCCTGGCTCACCAACAGACGGAAGCACCGAGGGGCTTGTGCCCCGATCGCTCACAGAGTGACGCCCTTGCGAGCGGTCCGGTCAGGCCTGGTTCTACTCGGGCTGTTCGTCACCCGTGAGCTGGACTCGGTTGGGATTCATCGCAGGACCAGCCGGCTCCTGGAATGCCACCACGGGTGAGAGTTCCTGCCAGCGCTGTCCCGGTTGACGGCCGGTGGTGTTCTTGATTTCCGACTTCACTTCGCCGTTCTGGTAGGGACCGACCCCCAGGACAAACCAGTTATTGTCGCGTGACAAGGACGACGAGACGCCCCCTTCACCCAGCAATTGATTGGTTTTGGGACTGTAAGCCACGATTCCGATCTTGGCCATTGCGGACTGATTGTTCCGCGAAATCAAGCGGACTTCGGGAAGAGTGAGCATGCCTGGTAACACAATTTCCGGGGTCCCCACGAACGAGTCAGCCGAGTCGGTGCCGATCGCCCCCGAGCGAATTTCCAGCACGACATCCGCCTCTTCCGGTTTGGCGACCAGCGTGGCACCGTTGGTCATCGCCCGGTGTCGGATCGAGCCGATCAGATAGCCCTTGTCGACACAGTCGAGATACTTTTCGTCGATGTGGATCTTCGCCCCCTGAAACGAGGCGAAGTCGACTTTGCTCAGTGAGCGGTCGATCGCATTGGAGATGAGGATCTGCTCACGCGCTGTGCGGGCCGTGTTTGACGTCCGCGTCGAGGTACATCCCGATCCGATCACGCAACACAGCATTCCGAACAGGATCGTTCGCAAGGTAGACGACATCGCCACTCCCCAACTCGGTTCATACAGGCAGGACCCGCGTGGGATGGTCTATCCCATCCATTGAGACGCGCTAAGCGCGACCTCCCGGTCGTGGCTGGCAAAAGCCTGAGCAAGAGAGGAGCGCGATCGGCAACCGGCAGGAAGTGCGAGTTACGCGTTCTCGTCGGAATTTTGCCATGTCTCTCAGGGAGTCGATGGAGGCTCCGCTTCTTCATGATGAGGTGGGGGAAAGCGCGGAGCACGATCGATCAGCACGGCGGCGATGATCGCGGCTTCGCCTAAGGAAGCGAGAAAACTCAAACCGTACTGCACCCATTGAACTTGAGTATTCCAGAAGTTCCCTACCCCACTGATGCCTCCAAACGTGAGCACCATCAGACTGATCGAACCGCCCATACATAACAGTTGCAGAAGCGATCCGGCCAGCAGCAGTGCAGCCGGTCGCGGTGCACGAGTCAACCAGAGGCTTCCCAGAATGAGCCCCACGAGTGCCACCAGACCGTGTGGCAACCAATGAGGCAGGACCGAGAGCAGGATCGACCAGAGATCCGGAGTCAAAGTCATCAGACGGACTTTCCTGACAGGACTTGAGCAGTCGACTTGCAATCTCTTGTACACAATCTGTTCAGCACCGCCAATCTGAGAGCACAAGCACCGGAGATCGTTCACGTCGACGCGGCGACGATCCATTGTTTCATCCGAGCTTCAGCAAAAGATGCGAGTGCGACCGTTTTTCCGGCAACTGTTCGACCGGCGATTCCCGCCGAAGAACAGAGATCGTGATGCCCGATCGCCAGGAACGAGGGCCGTCTTCGTGGACCTGTGCTTCGCGCACGAACGCCATAAGTTCTATGTTTCGTGTGATTTAACCGCGATGATCGATGTTCCGGCGGTCCTCGTGTAATCCACAGACTGGTTAGAACCGGCATTAAAGGCACGTCCGGCAGAATTGCGTCGATCCCTAAAGACGGCAAAGTTTTCCTCATCCGGGCGGCGCGTTCGATCCGAATATCGAGAAGACGCGAAATAACCGTTCGGGTCTGCGCGCCGGGAGTTTTCCCGGAACGCACCCCTGAATTGCGAAACCGGGACCCTCGACCACGAATCCCGCTGGAGTGCGACGTCCATGCAACGATTGAAGCTCAGCCTCGCGTGCCTGTTGTGTTTGACGTGGGTTTGTACCGCCCGCGCCCAGACCGCGCTCGAGTCCGATGCCGGGGTCGTCCCTTTGCAGGATTTCAGCGGCGGGGTGACCCTCAGCGGCACCTACTTTGATATCCGCCACCTCTCTGGGAACGGAGTCGGTTACCTCGGCGGATACACTCAGATCGGGGCATTTCAGCCCTTCTGGGTCACTGACAATACCATGGTCGGCCCCAACGGCCGGATGTTTATCACGAACGGCGATCAGATTGGCGGGAGCCTCGGCGGGGTGCTCCGACATTACGTCGAAAGCCAGGATCGCATTTACGGCGTGAACGTTTTCGGCGATTTTGACCGCTCGGTCGACAACTTCAACTATCAGCAGTTCGGGCTCGGCGTCGAGTCGCTCGGTCAATGGATCGACTTTCGGTCGAACCTCTACCTGCCGACCGATACCAACCAGAATTTCCTCCGCCCTGTCAGCCTGGGCAACACTCCGTTCTTCCAGGGGAACGGACTTAACTTCATGGGGGTTGGTCTCTTCCAGCAGGCGATGCGCGGGGGTGACATCGAAGTCGGGGCCCCGTTGACCACGAAGACTCCCTGGCTGCGGGGTTATGTCGGTTCCTACTACTACGACGGCGATGGCTCTTCACCGGTCGGTGTGAAAGCCCGAATCGATGCCGCGATCAGCGACGATTTTACAGTCGGCGTGCAAGTCACCGATGACAAGACGTTCGGCACGAACGTGAACGCGATGGTCGACTTCCGCTTCTCGGGCTGGAAGCCGACGCGGTACTTCCCGAACTGGTCGACCCGCGAACGGATGCTGACCTCGGTCCAGCGCAACTGGCGAGTCGCCACCAGCAACTTCAACCAGAATGTTCCGATCCAGGCGGTCAATCCGGGTACGGGTCTGCCCTATTTCGTGGTCTGGGTCGACAACAGCAATCCGCTGCCGGGCAACGGGTCCTTTGAGAACCCGTACCAGGATTTCCAGCCGTCGCAGCCGTATCCCGGTGCCGACCTGATCCTCGTGCGTCGCGGCAACTCGAACGTGGTGCCGCTGAATGGGCCGGTGCAACTCTTTGACAATCAGCGGTTGCTGGGTGAAGGCCGGGAACACCAGGTGGCGGCGGTGGCTACCTATGGGCCGTTTGTCACTTCCGGTGTCTTCAACCTGCCTGGGTTCACCAATACGGGCCTGTACCCGACGATCACCGCTCCCGGCGACATCGTCACGCTCGCCAACAATAACGAAGTCTCCGCGTTTAACCTGATCAATGCGGGTGGCAACGCCATTACGAATACCGCGGCCGGCTCGAACAATTTCGCGCTGAACTACCTGAACGTCAACAACAACGCGGGCGGGATCATCCTGCAGAACACCAGCGGCCGCGGGGTCATTCAGAACGTGAATGCCCTCGACAACGCGGCGGGCGGGATCTCGGTTGAAACGATTTCCAACTTGCAGCTGCTGGTTCAGAATGTCACGAGTAACGGGTCGGCCCTGGGCAATCAGGCGTTCGGTCTCGAGCTGATCGCGACCAACGCGACGCTGAATGCCACGCTGCAGAACGTGCAGGCCAATAACAACGTCACCGGCTTGATTCTCACGTCCGATCCGTCGACGGTGGATCTGAACCTCAGCAACGTCAACCTGGATAACAATATCTTCGGACTCGTGGCCACGTCCGATGGCGGGGCGTTGGACCTCACGACGACGACGTTCTCGGCGAAGAATAACATATTCGACAACGTCAACATCGCGATGATCAACGGGACCGCCTTCAGCCTGGTCTTCAACGATGCCTCCGTCACTGGCAGTACGTTGGGGAACGGGATCGTGATCTCGGATACCGCCGGGAACGGAAACATTCTCTTCGGCAACGTCGATGCTTCCGCCAACAATCTCGACGGTGTGAGTGTGACCGCTGCAGGTGGTTCGCAGACGCGGGTCAACTTTGGCGGACCGTTTGTGGCGAACAACAACCTCGTCGATGGTATCTTCCTGAATGCGACCGGTGCCTCGAGCCTGAACGTGGCCGGCACGAACATCACCGCGACCAACAGCGGTCGCCACGGCTTGAACTTCAATGCCGATCCCGGCAGCAATCTCCGCATGGAGTTCAATACGGGGGCGCTGGACTTCAGCGGTCAGGACGCGGCCCTGCAGGGCAGCGCGATCTTCGGCACTGCGGATAACAGTACCGTCACCGGTATCTTTAATGGTGTGACCGGCACGACCTCGGGTGCCAGCGGGATGAATCTCGCGGCGACCAACAATGCCCAGGTCAATATCACGGTCACCAACGGCAACTTCCAGAACAGTGGCGTGCTGACGCCGAACAGTGCGGCGATCAACGTCAACGCGAACACCGGGGCCGACGTTGTCCTGAACGTCACCGGAACACCGCTCAACAACAATCCCGCGCCCCCTGCACCTTCGGCGAACCAGACCGATGGCTTCCGCGCCCGGGCTGATAACGGCAGCACCGTCACCGCGACCCTGGTCGGCAGCGATCTCTCGAATAACCAAGGCAATGCGATCGATCTGACCAGTCTCAACGGCTCGGCGATCAGCCTGGGGCTGAATGGCTCGAATGGCAACAACAGTGGTGGCGATGGCATCCTGCTCCGCGCGACGACGACGGGTCGGATCGACCTCGCGGCTGATAACAGCACGTTTAACCTGAGTGGGCTGAATGGCATCAATGCCACGGCAAATTCCGATGGCGACATCGGGCTGAACTTTGTCAATGGCAGTAACGTCACGCAATCGATCATGAACGGCTTGCTGATCAACGCCTTCGGTGCGGGATCGACCGTCGTCGGGAACTTCAGTAACGGCAGCTTCTCCGACAGCGGTCGTGGGTTGCTCGGCCCGACCACACAGGACGCGATCCAGGTCAACGCCTCTGGCACGGCCCTGGTCGACCTCACGCTCAACCAGACGTTCACGGCGAACATCCTCGGGACCCAGCAGCGCGGCTTAGCAGCCACGTTGACTACTGGGGCTGATCTGTACTTCTCGAATACCAGCGGTCTGTCGACCAACAATCTCTTCAACGCTGTTGCACTGACCATGAACGGGGTCGGGACGACAGCCAACCTGAACATCACGAATACGCCAATGACCGGCAGCGGCCGAAACGGCTTCCAGTTCTCCCAAGCGGCCGGCGCCAGCTTGAACGCCACGCTGACCTCGAGTTCGCTCGACAACAGCGGCTCGCTCGTCACGGCGAACGGGATCAGCGGCAGCTCACAAACCGGTTCAATCGCGAATCTCAACCTGCTGAATTCGTCGGTGACCGGAGTCTCGGGCGATGCCGTCAACCTGTTTGCCCACGGCGCGGGGACGATCGTCAACGCGACGTTTGACAACAGCCCGCTGGATAACGCTGGACTGTTGACCGGTGGGAACGCACTCGATCTCACCTACGCGGCCGGTGCGGTCGGGACGGTAACGCTGCAGAACAATTCCACGGCTGTGAACTCGGGTGGCGATGGCTTCCTGATCAATGCGACCGGGGCCGGAACCAACCTGACCGTCAACGCCTTCACCAGTGCGATCGTCGACAGCGGCCAGACCGCCCCGGCGGAAGGGATCAACGCGACGGTCGCGGATAACGCGCGGACTACGCTGAACATCATCAACACGCCGGTGACCAACACCGGAGTCCAGGCTCCACAACTCGACGGTTTGCTCTTTAACGTGTTGACCGCTGGGGATCTGCGGGCCAACTTCCAGAACAGCAACCTGTCGAATCACACGCTGAACGGAATCACCGGAACGGTTGCCTCCAACGGCAATGTGGTCATCAACCTGGATAACACCCCGGTTGATAACAATGGCCTGTTCGGTGTCCTCGCCAACGCCAACACCAACGGCGACCTGCAACTGAATGCGGTCAACGGGACCACCTTCAGCAACAACGGTGCCAGCGGCGTCCAGGTCACGGTCGATGGCAGCGGCAGCGGCTTCATCAGCTTCATGGACGGGGTCGTCATCGACGGCAATGGAACGGCGGTCGGCGGCGACGGCATGAACCTCGACCTCACCAACGACGCGTCGATGAACGTGGTGCTGCTCAATGCCAGCCTCTCGAATAACGCCAACTCCGGTCTGCTGCTGACGCTCGACGGCGGCAGTGACGGGATCGTCGCTCTTGGTCCGGCGACGATCGATAACAACGGTGAAGAAGGGATTCGAGCGGAGCTCACGTCGGCCAGCTCACTCCTGCTCAACATGCAGGGTGGGTCGGTGGCGAACAACGGGACCGGTGGCACCTTCGACAACGTCCGCGTGAATGTGACGACGGGCAGCAATGCCGAAACCGTCTTCCGCAGTGTGAACGCTGATAACAGTACCCTCAACGGCTTCAGCTTCACGACGAACACCGGCTCGACGTTGCTCGCTCAGCTCCTGAACGGGGTCTCGGCCAGCAACAACGCGAATGGCAGCGGGGTGCGGTTCATCGCCAGCGATGCGAACACCCAGGGCGTGCTGTTCATGAACGGCACCAACACGTTCGACAACAACGGCACGGCCGTGGTCGGGACGTTGCTGAATCCGCAGGCGGGTGCCGGCGTCTTCTTCGATGCGGCCGGTGCTGCCCGAGCGGGACTCCGCTTCTCCGGCTCAGCCAGCAACAACGGCAATGCCGCCAACCTGTTCGCCGACGTCGACGGTGACGGCGACCGGGATGATGACGGGATCTACGCCCGCATGAACTTCGTCGGTCTCGGAGCGGTCGAGTTCGTCGGTCCGGGCAACGTCTCGAACAACCAGGGTGACGGGATCGACTTCTTTGCCAATGCCACGCCGCTGGGAACGATTGTACAACCGTCCGTCCTGACGCCTCCGAGCGTCACGGTCGGCACGGCCGGGAATGCCATCGTGGTGGATGGACTCGGGATTAACGCCAACGGTGGCGGCGGCCTCAGCCTGATTGTGTCGAACACGGACATGAGCGGCGGCATCCTGGTCACCAACAGCCAGATCAGCGGCAACACCGCCAGCGACGGCGTGCTGATCCGGTTGACGAACATCACCGGGTTGCCGAACATCGGAATCACCAACAGCACGATCGAAGCCAACGGGTTGAACGGGGTCAATCTCGACCTGAACAACGCTCCGATCAATCAGCTGCTGATCCAGGGGAACAACGCCGGGAACGCTGCTCCGGGCGGGACCTACGGGTTCACGCTGAACCAGGCGATCACCAACCTGCAAGGCTCGATCAACAACACGTCGAGCAATGCGGCGATCTTCCTGAACCGGATCACCTTCGATCTGTCGACCACCGGCTTGACGCCGACGCAACTCAGCTTCGCCAGCGATCCGAACATCCGCTTCTTCAGCCAACCGTTCCGCCCGACCTCCGGTGCAGTCGGAACGGGTCTGAACTCGGTGAACGGGACGCTGGTAAATCCGGCGACGAGCCCGTTGCAAGATACCATGGGGAATGTGCTCGTCGACGGCGGGATCCCGGAAGGGGGCCAGCTGATGGACCTGACCTTCAACGACTTCACCAATGCTGACTTCGGCGGGTTGCAGTACTTCGACAACATCTCGGATATTCCGGTTGGCCAGTTTGCAGCGGGCTTCCCAGCGAATGTGGCCCTGCTGCAAGGGGCGACGGTCACCGGCTTCTTCACCGGCGGCCGCACCGTGACGGCGATCATGGATGCCAACGGGAATGCTGTCGGCAGCCAAGGCTTCCCGGCCCTCTTCGGCGGGATCTCCGGCAACCTTGCGGGTGACGGGATTCATATCTCGCAAGTCAATTCGAGCATCACTGACGTCCTGATCGACGACAACCAGATCCAGGCCAACCGCGGCAACGGCATCAACTTCGCCAATGTCTCGAACAGCGGCCTGGGCGCCGGTCTGAATACTCTGACCGTCAGCAACAACAACATCGTCGGCAACACGTCAGGCGCCGGTTTCCGGCTGATCAATCCGATCACGCCGAATACGCCGATCTTCGCTGAGTTCACCGATAACACGATCAACCAGAACACCGCGGGCGGGATCGACATCCAACTCGTGAACGGCAACCAAAGCCTGACCACCACGATGGATGGCAACACGATTAACCAGAATACGGGTGGCGACGGCGTGAACATTCAGGTCGCCGGGAACCAGGCGATTACCGGGGTCTTGAATAACAACACCATCAACCAGAACGCCGGCCGCGGGGTTGACCTGGTCTCGGGTGTGAACAGCAACGTCTCGGTCGACTTTACCGGGAATACCATCAACGGGAACACGAATGAAGGGATCAACGTCGTCCTGCAAACTGCTGGTCAGTTCAACAGCCTGAACTTCTACGGCAACACGATTGGCACGGCAGCTTCCCGCAACGGCGGCCCCGGCGTCCGCCTCGACGTGGCAAACCAGAGCCAGTTCAACTGGAACCTGGGGAACTCGGCCCAGGCTGCGAACAACATCACCGGCAACACCGATGCTGGTGTCGCCATCGCCATGCAGGGTGTGTCGCTCGGAACTCTGGCGATCGAGAACAGCAACTTCAGCAACACGATCAACGGGGCCGACCCGAACTTCAATGGTGGCGGCCTCGAAATGCGGTTGCAGGACTTCGCTCAAATCCTCGCGCCGCTGCGGATTGGTGACAACACCCTCAACAACACGTCCTTCACCAACAACGCTTCGAGCGGGATCCGCCTGCGGACCGTTGACAACACCATCGTCTCCAATCTCTTCATGCAGAACCTGACGATCACCGGCAACGCTCTGCATGGTGTGGAACTCGAACGCCGCGGAAATTCGATCGACAGCCTGACGTTGCAGAACAGCACGATCACCGGCACCGCCACCAGCGGCGACGGCGTCAACCTGCTCTACACCAACGGGGCCGCTCCGACTCCGCTGCTCGTCAACCTCACGAACAACGTGATCACGGGCCATACCGATGGCGTCGACATCAACACCTCGGCGAACTCGAATATCGTCGTCGACATCATCGGGAACACGATCTCGAACAATCGTGACAACGGGGTCCTGATCTCGTCCACGAATGCTTCGTCGGTCGGGAATCCCCTCGACGGCACCGCTTCGCGGCTCCTCGGGAACACGATTAACAACAACGGCAACGTCGACGGCGAGGCCGGGATCCGGCTCATCGCCAACAGCAGTGCGTTCCACAACTTCCTGATCGGGAACAACGGGGCCACGCGAACCACTCTGAACGGCAACTTCGATGGCATCCGCATCTCGGATTCGTCGTCAGCGGCTGGTGTGAACCCGACGGCGAACACCTACAACATCACGCAGACCGACATCATTGACACCGTCAACGATGGCATTCAGCTCGATCTGACGAACAGCAACCAGACGACGGTGAACATCGGCTCCGCAACCGCGGCCCCGATCGCCGCCCGCAACGACGTGGTCATCACCCGCACCACGCCCGCACCCGGCGGGACTGGCAGCGGGATCAACATTGCCTCGAACGGCACTAACAACATCGTCAACATCCGCAACTCGCAGGTCAACTTCGCAGGAGTGCATGGGATCACCGTCAACCAGACGGGTGGTGACATGGCCTTCAATCTGCAGTCCAGCAACATTACCTTCAGTGGTCAACGCGGGGTGTTTGTCAGCGTCGTGAACAACGCCAGCGGTGGCAATGCAGGCCATGGCAACAACTATAACATCGGTGGTACGAATCTGTCCGCCGGGGCTGGGACCGGTGAAGGGGTGCTGATCCAGAACAATGGTCAGCAAGGCCTCGTCTTCCTGACTCGTGCCAGCACCTCGAATTCCCAGCTGCAGAATACCGGAACAGGTTCCTACGTTCCGCCGGGCAGCGGGGTCCAACTCGACCTGGCCAGCGCGACAAACGTGCGGTCCCGCATGAACGTCGTCGGCACCCAGATCCTGTCGAACGGGACTGTCGGCAATGCCAACTCCGACGGGGCGGTGTTCGCGATCGGGACCAATACCCGCCAGGATGTGCTGATCGCCGGGAGCGAGATCAACGGCAACGTCCTCGACGATGTCCGGATCTTCCCGTTCGTCTCAGTGGAGACCCAGAACGATTCGGCCAACAACGCCGCGCCTGGGCCCCCCTTCGATACGGTCCGTCTCGACCCGGTCGCACGCATGAGCCTGGTGTTCGGTTCAGACCAGACTCCGACGTACGACTCGAACGTCGCTGGCGGAACGAACCTGTTCCCAACGATCCTACCGAATGCCATCAATGCTGCGTCCCGCAATACGGGTGAGCAGGTCAACCCGACCTTTACCGGAAGCAACGGCACGAACGCGATCACCGGGTTCACCGGGCAGTATGCAACTGGCGGAACATTCCAGGCAGCCGGTCGTGCCAGCTTCCTCGACGCGGTCGTCCAGCAGGCGGTCTTCCCCGGCCCTGGCCTGTCGGATACCAGTTCGCTGGTCGACAACCGCAACCAGTTCGTTCAGTTGGGCGTCGAACAAGACCTCGACGCGACGTTCAATGCTCAGAGCGGATTCGGGACAGGCTTCACTCTCTCACCAGGGGCGGTCTTCCCATAACCCTGACGCTGGGATGACGCGACGGTTCGCCGTCGGCTAACTTCTCACCGCTCGCAAATCGACACTGGCACGCCGGGTTCAGCCTCTCGCTGAACCCGGCGTGTGGTCATATCCGGCCTGAAAACGTGCGGGCGTCGGGCAGGCGGCGGTCGGTTCGATGCGTCGCGGGGAGACAGTTACTCTCAAGGAGTCGGAATCATGTTACGGAACACGCGCACCGGTCGATGGCAATTCGCCATGGCGGTCGGCGTCCTCTGCTGGGGGACGACCGCTGCGTTCGCCCAACAGGGGGGCGGAGGTGGCGGCGGTATGTGCCAGGGGGGCGGAGGAGGCATGGGAGGCGGCACCCAGGCCACCGGACTGACGGGAAGCGGAGCGCAGGGACTCACCGCTGGTTTTAGCAGTCTGGGCGGAACAACCGGATCGACGGCCAGCACGATCGGTACGACCTCGGCTCTGCAGTCGTTCAATGCTGTTCAGCAGGCACAAGCCGCACGGTGGCAGGCGGGTGTCGAAGCAACACGGGCGACGTATGCCCGGACGAACGCCGATGTCAACGCGTTCTGGGAACGCGCCCGGCAACGAGCGGAACAGTCGCGACCGATTCGCGAAGCCCGCGCCCAGGAGAAAGCCCAGTTGCTCGCCGCCCGGCGGGAACGGCTTTCGACCCGAGCCAGCGGTCAGACGATGCTCGCTTCGAAATCCGAGTAACCTCCGCAGCCTCCCGACCAGCGCGGAACTCACGAGGACGCCTGCGCTGGTCGGCGCATCTGGTCCGCCCCCACGCCCCATCCAAGATCAAAGTCGGCCGTCTGTTTCAGACGCCCGGCTTTTCTTATTCCATCAACGACCGACACAGTCGCCCGCTGACGGTCATTCCCGTGAGCGGTCGGGACGCAAGCCCCCCGGTAACACCGTCCATCGAACGTGAACACCGGGCGATCTCACCTGAGCCAGCACACCAACCGAAGCGCCGCAGAGACCAGACGGCTTGCGCCGTATCCGCGCACAGACCGGTTGGCTTCCACCGGATCGGCGGACAGTGCTGTCACGCAATGAAAAAGCCCGGAAGCAATGGCGTCCCAGGGGGGCTGGGGACGTGCATTGCTTCCGGGGCGATTGGACAGCACTTGTGAGCAGCGGGAGCCGTCGCATCCGTGCCAGGCTCCCGACTGCGCGATCAGCCCCGGCGATGGCGAACGCATCCGTGCGTTCGCTTCACAACCGAGTCGAGTCGACCAAGTCGACCCCGCTGATCGAAATCATCAAGGCGGGCGAGATATAGATGCGGATGCAAAACGCGTCAACAGCGATTTCCGATCTCAAGGTCGCCATGCTTCTCGCTGATCTTCACATTGCTCCCAGTTCTCGCGAGGCTTACCATCTCCGCGTGAATCACGTTCAGGGAGGATGGTTGCGTCATGGTCGACGAACGACTCGCAAGCCGGTTGGACGCGTTGCGTGTGCAACGTGTGGCGCTCATCAAACCGAGCGCGCTCGGTGATGTCGTCCAAACGCTGCCCTTGCTTCCCGCCCTGCGACGACGCTTTCCCACGGCTGAACTTACCTGGGTCGTGCAGCGCGAACTGGTTGATCTCGTCGCCGGTCACCCCGATCTCGATCGTGTGATCCTCAGCGATCGCCGTCCGACCTGGAAACAGGCGCGCACACTGCTGGGCGAACTCCGGTCGGCTCGTTTCGATGTCGTCTTCGACCTGCAGGGCTTGTTGCGTTCAGCCCTGATGACCTTGGCCACCGGCGCTCCGTTACGGGTTGGCCTGCAGACCGCGCGCGAGGGGGCCCATCTCGTGACGCATTACACGCTCCCCGACACCGGCCGGCAGATGCCAGCACACGCCCGTTACTGGCGCGTCGCGGAAGCCCTCGGCACCGGGGAGATGCCGCGTCAGGCCCTCGTCAGTGTGCCCAGCATCACAGCGGCGCGCGTCGCGGGTTGGCTGGCGAAGCTGCCACGACCGATCTTCGGCGTGCAGTGGGGTGCCCGCTGGGAATCCAAACGCTGGCCAGCGGCTGGCTTGGCCGATGTGCTCGCCCGCGCCACGCAGACGTGGGGCGGCAGCGTGGTGATTGTCGGCGGTGGAAGCGAACGCCCGGCAGCAGACGCGATCCGCACGCGCGTTTCAGAGACATCCAGTGCCCCCGTCCTGGACCTGACCGGTCGAACGACGTTGAAAGAACTCGCCGCACTGGTCAACTGCGTCGATGTCTTCGTGGCGAACGACTCTGGACCACTGCATCTGGCGGCCGAACTCGGCACACCGGTCCTTGGCATTTTCACCTGCACCAGCGCCATCCGTTCCGGCCCCCCCGGCTTGCAGCACGAGTTTGTCTCCACGACACTCCCCTGTGCTGCCAGCTATCACAAGGTCTGCCCCCATCAGGGAGATGACCACCTGGCCTGCCACCGGCTGCTCACCGCGGAACACGTCTTCGCCGGACTCCGCCGTCTCATCATGAAAAACCAACTGGATTCCCGCACGCTCCGGGCCGCGTAACCCACCCCGCTTGAGTCTTCGTGCCCCGTTCCCATCAAACTTGGAGTATGGTTTCCTGCTCCCGCAGGGTATCATTCTGGAATCGGCCAGCAGGGAGCGTGGGGCTCCGATTTCTGGTCGACTGGAGTGCGACACATGAACCGTTCTCGTTCGTTGCGAACCTGGGCCTGCGGACTCACGCTGCTTACGTTGTTGAGCTATGCCCCAACGGGGACCGCCTGCCCCTTCTGCTCGGCCCCATCGCTGACGTTGACCGAACAACTCACGCAGGCCAACGCGGCTGCCCTGGTGAAATGGTCGGGCGGACAACCCGCCAAGGATCAGGACCCCGGCTCGACCGAATACGAAATCGTCGAGGTCGTGCATCAGCCCGCGGCGTCGAAACTCGAAAAGGGGAAGAAGGTCACGCTCGCCCGTTACCGGGCGGCGAAAGTGGGCGACCTCTATCTGCTGCTGGGTTCAACCGCAGGGACGACCATCGAGTGGGGCAGCCCGATCGAAGTCAGTGAGGTCGCCTTCAACTACATGAAGCATGCCCCGCGGCCGGAAGTCGCTCCGCAGACCCGGTTGAAATACTTCGTCAACTTCCTGGAAAACGCTGACGCCATGGTGTCGACCGACGCTTATGGCGAGTTCGCGAATGCAGCCTACGGCGATATCACCCCGCTTGCCCCGCTCATGCCCCGTGACAAGTTGCGGAAATGGATCAACGATCCGCAAATCTCACCCGGTCGTCTCGGCTTGTACGGTCTGATGCTCGGTCTCTGTGGTCGTGAAGAAGACGCGGTGGTCCTCGAAAAGAAAATCGCGGAATCGACGCAGGAGTTCCGCCTCGGGATCGATGGCGTGATGGGGGGCTATCTACTCCTCACCGGCGAAAAAGGTCTCGACTCGATTGACGAGAGCAAGTTCCTCAGCAAGAAGGTCCCGTTTAGCGAGACCTATGCTGCCATGCAGGCCCTGCGGTTCATGTGGCAGTATGGCGATGGGCGGATCGAAACCGAACGGTTGCGACAATCGATGCGGCTGCTGCTCGATCGTCCGGAGCTCGCCGACCTCGTGATCGCGGACCTCGCCCGCTGGAAAGACTGGTCGGTGCAGGAACGCCTGATGGAGCTGTATGGTCAGGGAGAATATGACATCCCCTCGATCAAGCGGGCCATCGTCCGGTACATGCTCGCCGGGACGAAGGACGTGCCGATGGGTGAAGCCGCTTCTCCCCCGGGTCACGCGGTCCGCGCCGCCAAGCATCTGGCCGACCTCGAAGCGAAAGACCCGAAGACCGTCTCCGAAGCCAAGCGGTTCTTCATTCTGAAGTAACGCCCGTAGGGTCCGCTGTGCGGACCGCAACCGGAGTTGGTCGTCTCACCTGAGAAAACGGTCCGCACAGCGGACCCTACGCAGCTGCAGGCGTCACGGATGACCGCCGCGTCGGGATGAGAGGGAGCGCATGAGACTCGGAATGTGCCTGCTGGCGATCGTCATCGGGAATTCCGTGACGAGCGTCTCTGCGTGCCCGTTCTGTCCCCCGTCCGGCCCGACCCTCGCGGAAAAACTCGCCGAATGCGATGCCGCCGTGCTGGTGCAATGGGTGCGGGCGGTTCGTGCCGAGAAAGACGAAGACGATCCCCGCACCGACTTCACGGTCCGGGAAGTTCTCCGCGATCGGGACAAACGATTCCCTGTCGGGTCAACAGTCAGCGTGAACTATCTCCGCAAGGGACAGCCGGGCGACCAGTTCGTCTTTTACGGCAGGCAGACCGAAGATGGCTGGCAGTGGCAACTCCCGCTGGAGGTGACCGAGATCACCTACGGCTATCTGAAGCAGTGCCCGTCGCCGGAACTGCCGACGCTCGAACGCTTGAAGTTCTATCAACGCTTCCTCGATGCTCGCGATCCGTTCCTCTCGAACGATGCCTTCGCTGAGTTCAGCCGCGCCCCGTATGCCGATGTCGCCGCGATTGCGACAACGCTGTCCGCGGAGAAAATCCGCGGCTGGATCAACAACCCCCAGACCGACCCGGTCCGCCTCGGCTTCTTCGCGTTGCTCCTGGGACTCGCAGGCGATCCGTCCGATGCCGAGCGTCTCTGGACCCACTTCGCAGCCCCCACGAAAAAAGACGAGGTCCGGCTCGGCATCGATGGGATGATGGGGGCGTACGTCCTTCTCACCGGTCCGGCAGGTCTGGAACGACTGCTGGAGACCAAAGTCCGTGCGGCTGACAGCCCCGACGCTGATGTTTACGCGGTCGTCAATGCCCTGCGGTTCCTGTGGGAATCGGCCGAGCAGCGTGTGCCGCGGGAGAAGGTGGTCGCGGGGATGCGCGAGATTCTCCGTCGCCCCGCCCTCGCCGAGATCGCCCTGACCGACCTCGCCCGCTGGCAAGCCTGGGACGCGGCCCCCGATGTCTTCGCCTGGCACGGCCGCGAACCGTTTGACGTCCCGGAAACCCAGGCCAAACTCGTCCAGTTCGCCCGCACCTGCCTGAAGAACAATCCGCCACCCACTGCGAAACAAGCGGCCGAAGCTTACTTAAATCGCCTGCAGCAATCCGAACCAGAAACCTGGGAGAAGATCGACCGCATCCTCAACCCCCGGCGTAAACCACAGTCATTGCGGTCGAATTTCGATTGAACCGTGTGTGCCACCAAATGACGTGGTTCAGGCTGTGCCCGACATAGCAGGATTAGCGTTCAACCTGTATTCGAGTCAGGCACAGCCTGACCTACAGCACTGGACAGTATTATTATCACCCCACACCTCTGCCCCCTTGCGAACGCAGGCGGCAACTGATTATGGGTGGAGCCGTGCTGAATACGGTTGGAGCCGCAGGAGCTGCATACTACTACTACGGAGAGTAGTGTGAAATGAGGATTACCGGCGACAGTATCGGGACAATTTTATTCACACTTGCAATAGCAGTCTCTGCATTGTTCCTGTCTTTTGTGATTCGTTCATACGGAGTCCCCAAAGCACTGTCATTTATTATTAGTGTCCCAGTTTGCTTTTTGGCAATCCTGTTGTTGATATACGCTTACTCAAGGTTTCGCGATGGATAGGAGCGCGGAGTGACACTGACGCGAAGGGTGGCTGGGTCGAAGTCTTCGGCGACCCAGAGTGATCGTTACCAGCGGCTGAATGGGAGTTTGTTGTGTTGCAGGGAAACCGGTTGTCGCGCCGTGATCCTCGTCGCCATCAACCTGGCAACCGGGCCACGCTGCGCTACACGCTCGTGAATCCCGCCGGGACGAACGATCCCGCCACGCGGGACATCTACGCCGGTCTCGACCGCTTCGGCCGCGTCCAGGACGTCCGCTGGCGGGATGTGTCGGCGGGCACCGACCTGTCGCGGGTCGAATACGGCTACGACAGGGCCTCGAACCGGACCTGGCGCGCCAACCCGACCGACGCATCCAACCATTACGACTGGCTCTACAGCCACGACGGCCTCCACCGACTCCAGTCGGCCCAACGCGGCACGCTGAACGGCACCCGCACCGCCCTCTCCGCTTGCGTCTTCGCGAACTGCTGGACCTTGGACCCCACCGGCAACTGGCAGGGCTTCCGCCAAGACGATACCGGCGATGGCACATGGGATCTCGTCCAATCCCGCACCGCGAACCCCGTCAACGAGATTAGCAGCCTGACGACCCAACCGGGCGAACAGTGGGCGACCCCCGCGTACGATCCCAGTGGGAACATGACGACTGTCCCGCGGGTCCAGCCGCCGCGGCTCAGTTGGGCCAATCTCGCAGTCGATGAGTGGGCGAATCTGACGGTCAACGAATGGGCCGGTCTCCCCGTCGTCCCCGCGTACGCTGCCACCTACGACGCCTGGAACCGGCTCGTCCGCCTCTCTGAGCCGGAAGCGTCAGCGCCCGGAGCAACCCTCCAGGAAAACCAGTACGACGCCCGCAATTTCCGCATCGTCACCAAGACCTACACCGACGGCACACTCACCGAGACCCGCCACGCGTACTACACCGACAGTTGGCAATCCGTCGAAGAACGCCTCGGCACGTCGACCACCCCCGACCGCCAATTCATCTGGGGCCTCCGCGGCCTCGACGACCTGATCCTCCGCGACAGGACTACCAGCGGCACCCTCGACGAACGTTTCTACGCCAGTCAAGATGCTAACTGGAACATGACGGCCATCGTCGACACCGTAGGCGCCGTCGTCGAACGCTACGAATACACCCCCTACGGCGTGACAACCGTCCTGTCGCCGACATTCACCCCCCGCACCACCAGCACCGTCGCCTGGGAAACGACCTACGCCGGCTACCGCTACGACACCCCCACCGGCCTGTACGCCATCCGGAACCGGTTCTACCACCCGCACTTGGGAACTTGGCTCACCCGCGACCCGATCGGCTACGACGGCGGCTCCGCCAACCTGCAACAATACGCCAGTTCGCAACCGCTGGATGCGATTGACCCGTTGGGGTTGGAGGAGCCCGGCAGCTTTGACTGGTCGACATCAGCATGGGGAGCTGTGGGCCTCGTTGGCGGTTTGGTCGAAGTCGTCGGTGGCGCAACACTCATTGGCGGGGGTGCTGCCGGAACAGGTGTGAGTCTTGGCTCGGGTGCACCCGTTACGGTCCCGGTCATGGCGATCGGTGCCGGGGTTGCGGTCATCGGCGTAGATCAAGCTGGTGCAGGCTTTAATCAGATGATTACAGGAAGGCCGTCACGGTCATACCTGGGCCAGATGCTGGATCACGTAACGAACAGCCCCTTGTCTTCCGACATGCTACTCGGCTTCGGAACGGCGACTGCGACCGCGACCGGCTGCCGTATCGTCATGGGACGAATGGAGTGCTATGACGACATCCTGACAAGAATCGACACGGACAACATCAGGTATGGCTGCAACAACTATCCGCTTGGGCAAGCTCCCGTTGCAGGATCAGAGATGGGCAGCACTTGGTCGGGACGGCTGGTTCGCGACTTGGATGGCAACATTAGCCATCCCTACGCCAACTACGGCGTCCGCCGAGTCGATCCGACAACTGGTCGCAGTCTGCCTTCTAATGTTGTCCAGGAAACCACCCAACACGAGCTGGGACACATGCAGCAGATGATCGACAGCCCCGAACTCATGTCGTATGCCAGCCAGTCGAATCGTTGGCTTTCTCCCGGAAGCGGACTGGCAAGGCTGCACTCAGAGTTTGGGGCAAATTTAGCAGGCTACAACGGCAACGTGGCGCGGGCAGCGACTGGTGCCTTTCGTGACGCTGATAGCGGCCGCTTAATAATGGATGCACTTTACTTAGGGACTGCGGCTGCCGTTACGTACAACTGCATTAAGTGAACACAGCATGATATGCCAGCTTATGATCTACTCAACATTCGCCTTCGCGGCGGTCTGTTCCATGCTTGGGTATTCGGTGGCGTGCCGTAACTACTCCAACTTTAAGAGAGCGCATCCGGAAGAAACCATCGACTGGCACGACATCGGCCAGCATGAACATCGTCATATCACGATCATCACAATGGCCCGCAGCAAGACAACGGAGTTCTATGTTGGCACTGAAGGTCAAGAGTGCCACGAGACCTATGACGCTTTCTTGGCCGACAGGAGTTTCCGCCAGACGATGCCGCCATACATATTCTACTGGGCACCAGTGCTGCTTATTTTGTTTCGCCGATGCGGCAATATGTACTTCAACCCATTTCGCTACGTTGGCGACGACAACGTGATCCGATCGAGAAAAGAATAGAGTCAAGCCAGGTAGGACAGCCGAGTAGGGGATAGGTCTCATTGTCTCTGGCTGGTCTCGATGAAGGCGGCGGTCATTTGATGGTTCAGCTGATTCTACGACCTGCCTCGAAGATTCCGGCCCCACGGTCGGTCCTGTCGCGGGTCGAGTACGGTTACGACCGGGCCTCGAACCGGACGTGGCGCAAGAACCCCGTCGCCACGGCGAACAGTGCCCAGTACGACTGGCTCTACAACCACGACGGCCTGCAGCGCCTGAAGGACGGCCAGCGCGGCACGCTCGTCTTCTCTGGCCCTCAGCCCTCAGCCCTCAGCCCTCAACTCTTCGGCCAGTGCTGGACCTTGGACCCCACCGGTAACTGGCAGGGCTTCCGCCAAGACGATACCGGCGATGGCACATGGGATCTCGTCCAATCCCGCACCGCGAACCCCGTCAACGAGATTAGCAGCCTGACGACTCAACCGGGCGAACAGTGGGCGACCCCCGCGTACGATCCCAGTGGGAACATGACGACTGTCCCGCGGGTCCAGCCGCCGCGGCTCAGTTGGGCCAATCTCGCAGTCGATGAGTGGGCGAATCTGACGGTCAACGAATGGGCCGGTCTCCCCGTCGTCCCCGCGTACGCTGCCACCTACGACGCCTGGAACCGGCTCGTCCGCCCCTCCGAGCCGGAAGCGTCGCGCCCGGAGCAACCCTCCAGGAAAACCAGTACGACGCCCGCAATTTCCGCATCGTCACCAAGACCTACACCGACGGCACACTCACCGAGACCCGCCACGCGTACTACACCGACAGTTGGCAATCCGTCGAAGAACGCCTCGGCACGTCGACCACCCCCGACCGCCAATTCATCTGGGGCCTCCGCGGCCTCGACGACCTGATCCTCCGCGACCGCACCACCACCAATCCGCTCGACGAACGCCTCTACGCCTGTCAAGACGCCAACTGGAACGTGACGGCCATCGTCGACACCACAGGCACCATCACCGAACGCTACGAATACACCCCATACGGCGTGACCACCACCCTCGCCCCCAACTTCACCCCCCGCACCACCAGCACCTACGCTTAGGAGACCACCTACGCCGGATACCAATACGACGCCCCGACCGGCCTATTCCAAGTCCGCAACCGGTTCTACCACCCCCACCTCGCTACATGGCTCACACGCGACCCCATCGCCTACAACGGCGGCTCAGTTAACCTGCTGCAATACGTCGGCGCGCAGCCGTTGAACGCGGTCGACCCGCTGGGGTTGCAGGAAGGATGGGATTGGGGCGCGGCTGGAGCATGGATGTCAGGAATAGACACAAGTGGCCTTCATCGTGGTTCATCGACTCTACAACCTCCGCAGAACGAAAGTTTCGCAGGTTACGCTTCTCGCTTCGTTGGCTCAAGACGATGGCTCCAGGAGTACCAAACGGGGCCCATGGCACCGGGCGTAAACAAATGCAACCTGTTTGTTAGCCAGGTAGCTAACACCTATGGATATCCCGTACCGCCAGCGAATTACGATGGCTACTTCGATTCAAGCAGGCTTGTAGCTACACCATCTATGCCGCCAACGGCACAACAGTGGGCAGATCCGCAGCATGCCATTCCGGGATGGAACGTGGTGCCCGAGGAAGAAGCATGGCAGCCTGGCGACATCATTGCCGTGCGGGCAAATAGCCCAGACCCAAGAGCTAGTTCTACTGGGCATGTCGGAGTGTATGTTGGTGGGGGACTGACTGTCTCGGCGTCCTCGAGAGCTAATCCAAAAGGGACGATAGTCATCAACAATTGGCCAAGAGGCAGAAAAGCTACCGCACGGCGATACAGCAGTCCGCGCCAGCCTACCCCCTTGTCTCCGGCATGTGGAGTCCCTAACTCTTACGAGATGCTCCCTTGATTTATGCTAGAGCCAGTTTCATAACGGGGAAAGCCTGTGTAACAGTCGGTGAACGCAGGCGAGGATGACGAAGGCGAGGAAGTGGTTGGGGTTGCGGTCGTAGCGGGTGACGAGGCGTCGATAATTCCCCAGCCAGGCGAACGTC
>JBGATC010000041.1:0-61662 GCA_044229335.1 Planctomycetaceae bacterium
GTTGGGGGATCATCAGAGAGGCATCTCGTTTCTTCGCAGCGAGTGAGCAAGGATCCGGTGAGCCATCACGAGGTGGTCTTCCGGGGGCTTCCGCTGCGCGGAGCGCCCCCGCCACCCGTCCGCGCGCCGTCTCCTGCGGCGAATGACTGGGTCGTCGCCGACTCCGACGCCAGCCACCCAGTCGGTTACAGTCACGTGGTGGTGATCGTCTTTACGCAACCGACGTGCGGAAGCGCCACCAGCCGAGGCTGAAGAAGACGGTGGCGAAGCCGAGGAGGACGAGGCAGTAGTCGACCACGAGGATCGAGTCGATCACGTCGGGTGAGAGGACCGCGTCGAATGCCTGCAGGGCCCAGGCGTGTGGCGTCGCGAGGCTGAGGTTCTTCATCAGGACGGGGAGCCAGGCCCGCGGAATGAAGCAGCCGCTGATGCCGCCGAGGACCAGCACGAGTGAGGTCCCGTACGCAGAGACCTGCTGATCGGTGCGGACCCAGGTCGCGAGCAGCAGGCCGAGCGAGGTCGCTGCGGCGGAGGTGCACAGAATCACCGGGATCAGATAGATCGGTTCCGGGCCCCACGGCATCTGGAAGAGGAGCCGCCCGCAGAGGAACAGCATGCTCGTCTGCAGGACCGAGCAGAGATAGAACGGCAACGTCTTGCCGATCAGGACCGAGACCGGGGGAATCGGGGCCAGTTGCAGGCGTCGCAAGGTTCCGAGGTCCCGTTCGGCGATAAACGACCGGGCCATGATGTTGATCAGGAAGAAGACGAACATCACCGTGAAGCCGGGAACCAGGAACATATAGACCTTGTTCGCCTTCTTCGGCGGATTCTCGGCCAGTTGGACTTCGGCGGGTAACTCTTCCGCGGGGGTTGGTTCATCGCGGAAGGCATTCCGGAAGAGGGCGTTCTTCTTGGCGACCGTGGGGAAGATGCCGCGGAAGAGTTCGCCGTAGAGGAAGTACCGCATCAGGTCCCCCTCGGCCAGTTTGCCGGGGACTTCGATCACAACGTCGAGCGTCTCGGGAGTATTCTCGGGGGTCACGCCGTCGTCACCGACGAGATCCCGGATCACCAGTTCTTCAACCTTGGCCTCGAACGTATTGCCGATGATGATCAGGCCCGCGAGCTCCGCTTTCTTCAAGGCTTCGTCGGCGGCGGCTTTCTCGGTGTAAGGAAGCAAATCGAGTTCGCGGTGTGCAGCGTACTTGGCGACGACCGACTTCGAGAGCTCGGTCTGATCGCGATCGATGACGCCGAGTTTGTACTTCTGGACGGGATCACCCGCAGTCAGGAACTGACCGGTTGACATCCCGACGATCGCGATGAACAACAGCGGCAGCAGCAACAGGAGCACGACCGCCCGCCGATCCCGGATCAGCAGGCTTAAGTCTTTCCGGGTGATGTCCCAGGCTCCGGTCACAATCCGCATCCTTTGTTGTCGGCGTTTACTGCGTGTCGGGGGAGGAGTCACCTTCAACCTGCTGGCTTGTTGTGCGTTGGGGTGCAGGGTGAAGTCGTTGTGGGAGGTTGGGAGGGTTTCGGGTGGTTCCGCTCATCACGCGGAGCGTGATGGCGACTTTGAGCGATGGCGACTTTTGTGAGGCGACCTTAATCGCGGAGACGTTTGCCTGTCAGTTGGAGGAAGAGGCGTTCGAGGTTCGAGGTTTGCGTTTCGATCCGTTCGACCGCGACCCCGGCCCGTTCCAGTCGCTGCAGCACTTCCCGCAGCATGATCGCCCGGTCGGGGCGGTCCCCAGCGATTACCGCGGTCTGATGGCCCGATTCATCGTGGGTGAGGGTCGCCAGACCCGCGAGGTCCCCGTTGATCGAACCCGCCCCGAGCGCCACATGAATGTCGGCCGACATCCCCTGCAGCAGCGTCTCGATCTTGTCGAACGCCAGCATGCGGCCGTGATCGATGATCGCAACGCGGCGACACAGCGTCTGCACTTCTTCCATGTAGTGACTGGCGTAGATCACCGCGACGCCGTCATCAGCGACCTGACGAACGCAGTCCATCAGATGGTTGCGTGACTGCGGATCGACCCCGACAGTTGGCTCGTCGAGAATCAGCAGCTTCGGCATGTGCAACAAGGCAACGCCGAAGTTCAGACGGCGCTTCATCCCGCCGGAGTATTCGCGAGCCGCGCGATGGGCCGCATCATGCAGGCCGACTTGCGAGAGGACCTGATCGCAACGTTCTTCGAGGACTTTGCCACGCAGTCCGTAGAGTCGCCCGAAGAAACGGAGATTCTCCCAGGCATTGAGCTCCGGATAGATCGCGAGGTCTTGCGGGACGACACCCAGATCACGACGGTGGGTCGCATTCCTGGGATCGAAGGCTGTCCCGTCGAGAAGCACTTCGCCTGCATCGGGACGCAAGGCCCCGGCGATCATCATCATCGTCGTCGACTTGCCGGCCCCATTGGGACCAAGCAGACCGAGGACTTCGCCCGCGTGGACATCAAAGCTGACATCGGCCACAGCGAGATGACTGCCGTAGCTCTTCTTGAGATGTCGGACTTCGAGTAACGGCGCCACCGCGGTCTTACTTTCACTGCCGACGACAGCGCCGGGCTGCCGTTCAGCCGACCAGCACGAAGTGCAGGACGGCCCCGACAATTGCGCTGGTGAAGCCGACACGGAGATTGTCATTGATTCTTGATGGCAACGTCTCGACAAGCCCGGCCACACCTGCTGCCGTGCCTGCCACTGCCGCTGCCGTCCCCCAAGATACGGCCGGATGCGATTCTCCCCAATAGATCATCGTGGCGAGAAGCCCACCGACGCCCCAGAAGCAGAGGAGCCCCGTCAAAGTCTTCTTAGGGTTCCAAGGCAACGCATGTCCCCCAAGCGTTATGCCGCCGAGAGTCGCCGAGCCATCGCCAAATGCCAGAATTGCCAGCGTCATCACGCCGATTTCTTCCCGACCACGGCAGAAGAGCATCGAAACGAGGACTGGCAGAGCATATCCCAGCACCGAAGCCCGGCCGTTCGCTTCACCGGGACGGGCAAATTGACCGAAACGGAACAGAGCGCTGCAGACCACGATCGCGGTGACCGAGATCACACTGTAGGCCAAGATCGGCCCCCACGGATCTTTGTGCGGAATCACCCAGAGAATCAACGGGAATAAGCCCGGCAGCATGTGCAGCAGCCGCCGCTTCACTTCGCTGGGTTCCAGGCGATGCAACCCCGGAAACCAGGGGCGCGTTGCCAGTGAGCCGGCGGTGGCACCCGTGGTCCATGTGGCAGTCGTCGGAGCTTGTGCAGCGAGACGGCGAACACCCATCGTGGGCGCACCCTTTGGCAGGAATCGAGGAGTCGCGCCCTTCACTCCTCGGCGCGGGATCCAAGTCCACCATCCTGGCAGACTCACGATCATTCCCTGTCCCTCATCGGCGTGTTCCGCACGTTCCCTGCGAGTCGAATGCCTCTCGGGTTGCGACTGGTACGTAGTGCACAACCCCCGTACCCGCTAGACTTTGACTGACCCAATCATTACACAAGACCTGCGGATCGGCTTGTCGCCTGTCGGTGGACTTGTGACATCGTCTGCGAACCGCTGAAATGGGACCGCGCCTGGTTCCCGATCCGGCACTCAGAATTCACCACGAAAGGCATGGCATGGAGTTGGCGGTCGTTCACAGTCCCTGGTCGCAGGTCTCGGCCGACTGGCTCATCATCCCGTTGACCGATACGGTCGTCTGGTCGGCACCTCTGAAGGGACTCGATCAGGCGCTGGGCGGCGTGCTCGCCCGCCTCGATGCGGCTGGAGAACTCCCCGTCAAACTTGGCGCAACCCTCGCACTTCGTGGACTGCTCGGAATTGCAGCCCCGCGGATTCTGTTAGTCGGACTCGGTTCCACCGCGAACGTGACCCAGCAGGGACTCGATCGCGCTGTGATGACCGCCTTCCGATCGCTGGCCGATAAGCCAAATCTCCGCCTGGCGATCGTCGTCCCGCCGCATGAACTGGGAGCGGTCGGCAGTCGCGAAGTCATTCAGTCAGCCGCGAGCGCCGCCCTCGTCGGCTCCCTCGGACAGGACCTCTACCGCACCGATCGGGCGCGGCATGCGTTCGCCTCTTTGACGATTGTCGACTCGACTCCGGTCTCTGCTGAGCACACCGCGGCAGCCGAGCGCGGGCGGATTCTCGGCGAAGCGATCAACCTGACGCGTGACCTCGTCAACCGCCCCCCGGCGGAAATCACGCCGGTCGCGTTCGCGGCGCGGGCACAAGAGCTGGCCAAGGCGCATAGCCTGACCTGCGAAATCTTCGATCAGCCGCGACTCGTGCAGGAGCGGATGCGGTCGATGCTTGCCGTCGCCCAGGGAAGCCCGCAACCGCCGAGAATGGTGCGGCTGGAATATCTCGCTGGGGCACCGGGAACACCGAAGATCGCGCTCGTGGGGAAAGGGGTGACCTTCGACAGCGGCGGCCTCTCACTGAAGCCGACCGATGGCATGCTCACGATGAAGTGCGACATGGCCGGGGCTGCGACCGTTCTCGGCGCGATCGTGGCGATCGCGCGGCTCAAACTGCCGGTCAACGTCGTCGCTTACATGGGTCTCGTCGAAAACATGATCGACGGGAACGCGTTCAAGCTGGGGGACATTCTCAAAGCCCGCAACGGGGTGACGATCGAAGTCCTCAACACCGACGCGGAAGGCCGGCTCGTCCTCGCCGACGTGTTGAGCTACGCCGTCGATCAAGGAGTCGACCGGATCGTCGATCTGGCGACGCTCACCGGGGCGTGCGTGGTCGCGCTGGGTGAAGATGTCGCCGGTGCGATGGCGAACGATCAAAGCTGGTGCGATCAGGTCCTCGCTGCGGGCAAGTCGGTCGGCGAAGACCTCTGGCAACTCCCGATGTTCGACCTCTACGACGACCTCATCAAGGGGGACATCGGCGATATCAAGAACACCGGCGGACGCTGGGGGGGCGCGATCTCGGCCGCGAAGTTCCTTGAACGCTTCGTGAGCGGCAAGCCGTGGGTCCACCTCGACATCGCCGGCCCCGCGTTTGCCTCCGGCAACAAGCCCTACCGCGAAGGGGGAGCGACCGGTGCCTATGTGAAGACGCTCGTCGAACTCCTGCAACGAACCATCGTGAAGTAAGCTGAGACTGTTACAGACCCGACGTCACCACCACTCGGAACCTGCATCATGCGCACGCCCCTGCTCGTTCTTGTTGGCTTGCTGTGCTCTCTCAGTTCCGCCGTGGCGGGAGACTGGCCCGCGTTTCGCGGACCGCGGGGTGATGGCACCGCCGACGCCGTGCAAGTGCCGACCACATGGTCAGCGACCGAGAACGTCCGCTGGAAGGTCGCGCTCCCGAAACCGGGCAACGGCAGCGCGATCGTCGTGGGCGATCGTGTCTTCGTCACCTCGGTGGAAGACGCCGACGGCAAGCAACGCAGTCTCCTCGCCTTCTCGCTGTCCGACGGCAAGGAACTCTGGAAGCGGACCGTCACGGTCGAGAAGAAGCTTCCGACGCATCAGACGAACCCCTACGCGGGAACCACGCCCGTCTCCGATGGCAAACGCGTCGTCGTCTGGCATGCCACCGGTGGTCTGCATTGCTACGACATCAACGGCGAACCTCTCTGGCAACGCGACTTCGGCGAGTTCCGTCATATCTGGGGTTATGGCACGTCTCCCATCCTGCACAACGGCCGCGTGATTCTCCACAGCGGCCCCGGTGCGAAGGTCTTCCTTGCTGCTCTGAAGCTGGAGAACGGCGAGACTGTGTGGCAGCACGATGAACCGGTCGATGGCGACGGCAGCAACACCACCGATAAACGTTACTTCGGCTCGTGGACCACGCCTGTCCTCACCACGATCGATGGCCAGCCGCAACTCATCATCGCCTTGCCGACCCGCCTCGCCGCGTTCGAACCGACCGCTGGGAAACTTCTCTGGTTCAGCCAAGGTCTGCGGCATGGCGGCGGTGATCTCGCGTACTCGGCACCGCTCGTCACACCGTCGACGGTCTTCGTCACCGGCGGCTACAACGGCCCCGCGTTCGCCGTGAAACTCGGTGGCTCGGGCGACATCACCGAGTCGCATCGACTCTGGCGAAACGAGAAGCAGCCCCAAAGCATCGGCAGCGGCATCGTCGTCGATCAGCACGTCTATCGACCCAACGCCGGTCCCGGCACCATCGATTGCGTCGATCCCCTCACCGGCAAGATCGTCTGGCGCGACCGGGCCAGCGGCGGCACTCACTGGGCCTCGATCGTTCTCGCTGAAGGCCGGGCCTACGCGACCGACCAGTCCGGCACCACGGTCGTCTTCCGACCGAACCCCGAAAAGTACGAGGAACTCGCCAAGAACACCCTCGGCGAACCGACCAACGCCACCCCCGCCGTCATCGACGGCACCCTCATCTTCCGCACCAACAAACACCTCATCGCCATCGGCCGTTAACCCACGCTTGCGTCTTCGCGATTTCTCTTCACTTCTCCCACATTCCGAGCCGCCTCCGCCAACACCCGAGTCAACCGCACCGCAAACGCCGCATACTTCTGCCGCAACCGCGTCAACGTCCCGAACCGCGCATAGAACACCGGCACACTAATCCGCGCCTCCCGCTCCAGATCCGCCACCGTCGGAAACGCCCCGACCCGCTGCACCACCCGGTGCAACTCAAACAGCAGATCGGTCTCCGACCACTCCCGATGGGCCTGTGGCCGTGCCTTCAGACCAATCGACAGCCGCAGGTTCTTCCAGCCACGACAATAGCGTTGGATGGTCGCGTTCGAAATCTGCATGCGATGGCAGAATTCCGCCTGAGTCACATGCGGTCCCGTCTGACGGATCAAGCTGCGCAACAGATCCTGCAAGTGTTCCGTAGAATGCACCCGCACCAGATGCCTGGTCCCTTTCTTTCGGGGAAGCCCCGCCTCCTCCCGCAAACGAAACCAACCGCCAAACCGGGCATGGATCGTTGTCGAAGCCACCCCCGTTTCCCGACAGAACATCTGAAACGTCAACGCGTCCCCATGCACGGCCGCCAACCGCTGGACCGCCGTAATCAGCGTCTCGTCCGAGTATTTCGTATTCCCATGCGCCACCCCCCGCGGCCCCAATCCCCGCGGCTTTTTCAACACCGGTTCCATCGCGCACTCCTTCCCTTTTGATCGCGGAAAACAATTCCCCCCCCTACCCACCAGGAATCGTGCGCGCTTTCCCCAAAATCCCCCTCACCCCGCTTGCGTCTTCGCGATTCCCTCATCCATCGCGAAGACGCCAGCGACATCGGCACACCCCTCCCCCCAGAATCCCCCCGCCCCACCCCTTCTACACCTGTCCCAACAAACCATCGACCTGGCCACAACTCGCGATCGACCCCCCCGTTGTTAATATTGGCGGACCTTCGTACAGGATTCTCAGACGATGACGCCGCAGCAATTCATCGCCAAATGGCAAGCCGTACAACTCAGCGAACGTTCCGCCTGTCAGCAGCACTTTCTCGACCTGTGTGAACTTCTCGGCCAACCCAAACCGGCCGAAGCCGACCCCGAAGGGGCGTGGTACACCTTCGAACGCGGCGTCCGCACCAGCACCGATGGCCAGGGCTTCGCCGATGTCTGGATGCGCGGCAAATTCGGCTAGGAATACAAAGGGAAGCGCAAAGACCTCAAGGCCGCGTATCAACAACTCCAGCGTTACCGCGAAGACCTCGAAAATCCCCCGTGCCTCGTCGTCTGCGACCTCGACCGCTTCGAGATTCACACCAACTTCACCGGGACCGCCAAGCGGGTCTTTGAATTCAATCTCGCGGGACTCGCCGAGCCAGCGAACCTCGATGTCCTCCGTAAGGTCTTCACGAACCCCGAGGCCCTCAAGCCGGGGCAGACCGCGCAGGCGATCACCGAACAGGCGGCCCAGCATTTCGGGCAACTTGCCGACGGCCTCCGCACGCGCGGCGTCCCCGCGCACGAGGCCGCCCATTTCCTCATGAAATTGATCTTCTGCCTCTTCGCCGAAGACATCGAACTCCTGCCAGGTGGCTTGTTCACGCGGATTCTCACCGCTGCGAAGAAAGACCCGGCCAAACTCCGGCCGACGCTGCAGACTCTCTTTGCCGCCATGTCGCGCGGGGGGTTGTTCGGGGCCGACGAAATCCTCTACTTCAACGGCGGCCTCTTCGCCGACGATCGCGTCCTCGACCTGACCGGGGCGGAAATCGGCCTGCTGAACAGCGTCGCCGCGTTCGACTGGAGCAGCATCGAACCGTCGATCTTCGGCACCCTGTTTGAACGGACGCTCGATCCCGACAAGCGCGCGCAGATCGGGGCGCACTACACCAGCCGGACCGATATCGAAACGCTGTTGAATCCAGTGATGATGCAGCCATTACGGCGGGAATGGGACGCGGTCCGCACCGCCTGCGACGCCGACTGGGAGGGGATCGTCGCCGGGAGCCGCGGCAAAGGGGCCAAGCCTGCGGCGCTCAAGAAGTTGCGGAACAAGTTCGAACGGGCGATTCTCGATTACGACGAACGGCTGGCGCATGTCACCGTCCTCGATCCGGCCTGCGGGTCGGGGAACTTTCTGTATGTGGCGCTCCATCTGCTGCTCGGGTTGGAGAAGGAAGTCATCGCGTATGCAGCGAAGCGCGGGTTGCCGCTATTGCCGAAGGTGCTGCCGACGCAACTGGCGGGGTTGGAGATCAACCCGTATGCGGCGGAACTGGCACAGGTCGCGATCTGGATCGGGTATCTGCAATGGATGCGCGACAACGGCTTTTCGCCGCCAAGCAACCCGGTGCTGGAACCGATCAGTTCGATCCGCAACCAGGATGCGATCCTCGACCTCAGCGACCCCGACCACCCGCTGGAACCCGAATGGCCCGCCGCCGAATTCATCGTCGGCAACCCACCGTTCTTAGGAGGCAGCAAACTTCGATCTGAATTGGGACTTGAGTATACTTCTCAACTATTCCGGACCTATGAAGGGCGCTTGTCCGGATCCTCTGACCTGTGCTGTTATTGGTTTGAGAAGTCTCGCAAACAAATCGAAGATAAGCGATGCCAGCGAGCAGGATTACTTGCGACGCAAGGCATCCGAGGTGAAACCAACCGCCAAGTGATTGAATAAATAAAATCCTCTGGAGATATATTCTTTGCTATACGCGATCGAGACTGGGTGCTTGACGGCGCTTCCGTTCACGTGTCCATGATTGGTTTTGATGATGGAAGCGAATCGGTGCGTACGATTGATGGAATGTCGCGTGACACAATTCCGTCAAATCTCGGCTTATCGATTGATGTGACCGTGGCGACGGCAAAAAAGAAAAACCGCTCTATGTGGTGTTACGGAAGCCAGCAGAAAGCGAGCTTTGATATTGACCCATCGATGGCAAAAGAATTCCTGAAATCCCCCAACCCGCATGGCCGCCCGAATAGCGACGTGTTACGCCCATCGGTAAATGGCAAGCAAATCCTTCAACGGACCCCCGACACTTTCGTGGTAGATTTCGGTGAAAACCGTTCCTTTGAGTCCGTTGCTCGTTACGAGGCACCCTTTGAATGGTGCAAGTCTACAGTTTTTCCGAAGCGAGAGCATCATTCTGAAAAAGTCCAACGCACCTATTGGTGGCTTCATGCAAGACCATCACCTCTTTATCGTGAATCCCTTACGACACTTGAGCGATTGATCGCGACCCCTGCTGTATCAAAGCATCGCGTATTTGTCTGGGTTAATGCGCCTGTACTCGTCGACCATGCATCAATAATCTTCTGCAATTCTGACGATTGGTTTATGGGTGTACTTCATTCTCGACCACACGAAGTATGGTCACGCGAGCAGGCAACACAAGTTCGAGAACGCGAGAGTGGATTGCGATATATTTCGGGACGTTGTTTCGAGACCTTTCCGTTCCCTCAACCAACCGATGCCCAGCGTGAAGCGATTGCGGCGGCGGCGAAGGAGTTGGATACGCTGCGGAACAACTGGTTGAATCCCCCCGAACTCGTCCGTACGGAAGTCCTTGAATTTCCCGGCTCGACTGATGGGCCGTGGGCCCGCTATCTCGACCCCGCCACCCTCAAGCCGCTCCCCGACGGCTCCGCCCAGGTCGGCACCGTCCGCTATCCCCGCCTCGTCCCCCAAGACGTCGCAGCGGCAGCGATCCTCAAGAAACGGACCCTCACCAACCTCTACAACCAGCGGCCCACCTGGCTCGATCACTCCCACAAAAAACTCGACACCGCCGTCTTCACCGCCTACGGCTGGGATCCGTCGATCAGCGACGACGACCTCCTCGCCAAACTCCTCGAACTCAACCTCGCCCAGGCCTGAGGAAGATCGGATTCACACCGAGGCCCCCCAGGAACGGCCACCCTTCTACGAATGGCTCCCAGACCCCACGTAACGCCCCCCTCACCCCGCTTGCGTCTTCGCGATTGATCCGGGAATCGCGAAGACGCCAGCGCGGGGATGGCGGGTTACGGGCGTGGGGGGCGTTTCCGGTCGGGGTGGAGACCCGGTAACCAGCCGTCGTAGGGGGCGACGAAGTCCCAAGTCTGGGCGGGGAGGCGGGCGTTGAGGGGGTTTTGTTCGATGTAGCGGATCGTGGTCCGGAGGTGGTGCTCGGTGGTGATGAAGACTTTCCAGCCGGGGCCGCCCCAGACGGGGTGGGTGGCGGGGCGGCGGCCGCGAAGACGCAAGCGAGTGCGGGTGGCCGATTGGAAGTGCGCGAGCATTTCGTCGGCGCGGTCGCGGTGGAGGCGGATGCCGAGGTGGATGTGGTCGGGCATGAGAGCGGCGGCGTAACACGTGTAGCGCCGCGAGCGGATCACCTCAGCGAGACCGGCAGCGAGTTCGGTCTGGTCGGTCGCATCGAACCGCAGGAGGTCATGGGCGAGGGTCTGTTCGGCCGCGTTGTAGAACGCCCGGAGTTCACTCGACGGGGGCTGGACGGGTTTGCGGCCGAGGTGCGCATCACCCAGGTCGGCGATCCGTTCGATGCGGATTTCGTCGGACCAGCTCCCGCGCGGATCGTTCGGAAGCCACCACCCATACGCCGTCCAGACGAGATGGTGGGCGATGATCCTCCGCGATTCGATGGATTGTGGATCTACTGCGCGCCGAACGTGAACTCGCCGTGCTGGACGTCGATGGTGATGGTCGATCCTTCGTGGAATTCGCCTGCCAGGAGCCGGTTCGCGAGTTCGTTCTGCAGACGCTGCTGGATGACCCGTTTGAGCGGCCGGGCACCGTAGACCGGGTCGTAACCTTCGTCGGCGAGGGTCGCTTTCGCAGCGTCGGTAACGTGCAGCGTGAGGTCCTGATCGGAGAGTCGTTCCTGCAGTTTGGCGAGTTGGAGTTCGACGATCTGGCGGATCTCGTTCTTCTGCAGCGGATGAAAGACGATCGTTTCATCGATCCGGTTGAGGAACTCGGGGAGGAACTCTTTGCGGAGGGCTCCGAGAACGCGGTTGCGAATCTCGCGGTCGTCTTCCTGACCGGAGAGGTCCATGATGAGCTGGCTGCCGATGTTCGAGGTCATCACCACGATGGTGTTCGTGAAGTCGACCGTGCGGCCGTGACTGTCGGTCAGGCGGCCGTCGTCGAGGAGTTGCAGCAGCACGTTGAAGACATCGCGATGGGCCTTCTCGATTTCATCGAGGAGTAACACCGTGTACGGCTTGCGACGGACTGCTTCGGTGAGCTTGCCCCCTTCTTCATAGCCGACGTAACCGGGGGGCGCACCGATGAGGCGGGCCACCGAATGTTTTTCCATGAACTCTGACATATCGATCCGGACCATCGCTCGTTCGTCGTCGAAGAGGAACTCGGCGAGGGCTTTGCAGAGTTCGGTCTTGCCGACGCCGGTCGGTCCAAGGAAGAGGAACGAGCCGATGGGCCGGTTCGGGTCCTGCATGCCGGAGCGGGCGCGGCGGACTGCGTTCGCAACAGCGGTGACCGCTTCGGACTGGTTGATCATCCGGCGATGGATGTGGTCTTCCATGTCGAGCAGCTTTTGCCGTTCGGTTTGTAGCATGCGTGAGACGGGGACTCCGGTCCACGAACTGACGACCTTGGCGATGTCTTCGGCGGTGACTTCTTCGCGAAGCATCCGTTCGCCTTCGCCGAGCGTGGCGACCTTTTTCTCGCGTTCGATGAGCTTGGCTTGCGCGTCTTTGAGCTGCTGTTCGGCCTGGAAGGCCCGCATGTAATCGTCGTTGGAATTGGTCCGTTGAGCGGCGGAGAAGGCTTGTTCATAGGCGGTCCGCAGGCGTTCGATCTCTTCTTTGAGCGGGCTGAGACCCGAGAGGGCCGACTTCTCGGCTTCCCAGCGGGCCTTGAGAGCCTTGGTCGCTTCTTCGCGTTCAGCGATCTCCTTGCGCAGGGCTTGCAGACGCGATGCACTTTCAGGAAGAGCTTCTTTGCTGAGGGCCGCCGCTTCAATTTGCAGCCGCGTCAATTGACGCGTCGCTTCATCGATTTCGACGGGCATCGAGTCCATTTCCATCCGCAACCGCGACGCGGCTTCGTCGACCAGATCGATCGCCTTGTCCGGGAGGAAACGGTCATTGATATAGCGATCGGACAGCGTCGCCGCGGAGATCAGCGCGTCGTCGAGAATTCGCACACCGTGATGCGACTCGTAGCGTTCCTTCAGACCGCGGAGAATCGAGATGGTGTCTTCAACCGAGGGCTCACCGACCTGGATCGGCTGGAAGCGTCGTTCGAGAGCGGGATCTTTCTCGATATGCAATCGGTACTCATCGAGTGTGGTCGCTCCGACGCAGTGAAGTTCCCCACGGGCGAGCGCGGGTTTCAGCAGATTCGCGGCGTCGACGGCCCCTTCAGCCTTGCCAGCGCCAACAACAGTATGTAACTCATCAATAAAGAGAATCACGCGGCCCTCGGCTTCGGTGACCTCTTTTAAAACAGCTTTGAGCCTGTCCTCAAATTCCCCCCGATACTTAGCGCCAGCAATTAATGCCCCCATGTCGAGGGCAATGATCCGCTTGTCCTTGAGGTTCTGCGGGACGTCGCCGAGCACGATGCGATGGGCGATTCCTTCGACGATGGCCGTCTTGCCAACGCCGGGATCACCGACGAGGACGGGGTTATTCTTGCGGCGGCGCGAGAGGACCTGAATCACGCGGCGGATTTCGTGATCGCGACCGATGACCGGATCGATCTTCCCCTGGCGGGCGAGGGCGACAAGATCTTTGCCGTACTTTTCGAGTGCCTGGTATTTGTCCTCGGGATTCTGATCGTTGACCGGTTGTGAGCCTCGGACTGCTTTCAGGGCATTCAACAAATCAGCTTCGCTGATGCCGTTGAGTTTCAAGATTTTCTGTGACTGGTCGTCCGCTTTGACAAGTGCCAGCAGCAGGTGCTCGGTCGAGACGAAGCTGTCCTTCATCTGATCGGCGAGGGTTTGGGCCTGATTGAGGACCTGCATGGCAGCCGGGCTGACCGCGACCTGTCCTCCGGATTGCTGCGGGAGTTTCTTCAGATCAGCATCGACGATCGACGAGAGCTGCGCGAAGTTCGCGCCAATCTTATCGAGCAATGGCCGCACGATCCCGCCGGATTCGTCGAGCAGGGCCCGCAACAGGTGCAACGGCATCAGCTGCGGATTCCCGCGTTGCTCCGCGAGCTGCTGAGAATTCTGGACCGCTTCCTGGGCTTTGACCGTCAGTTTGTCCATGCGGAAGGCCATGTGCGGATCCTTTTAACAGGCAAGCAACGAGCCAACATCTCGATCGAGATGTTTCAGCAGATTGAAATGATCTTGGGGGTAAGTTGCGGGCAGGCGGGAGACAGTCTCGATCTCGCCCGACGGAGTCGACAGGCGAGATCGAGACTCTGATCGGATTGAGTTAGCTCTTCTTTTCGAATTCCGCGTCGATCACGCCGTCGTCTTTCGGAGCGGCATCGGGTTGACCATCGCTGCCTGCTGCGGCGCCGGCGGCGTTCTGCATGTGCTGGGCCATCGCGTAACTGGCTTGTTGCAGACCTTCGACAGCCGAGTTGATCGCGGCGGGATCGTCCCCTTTTTCTGCGTCTTTCACACTGGCGATCGCCGATTCGAGGGCCGACTTGGATCCGGCGTCGAGCTTCTCGCCGTGCTCCTTCATCAGCTTCTCAACTTCGTAGACAGTCGTTGACGCCTTGTTCTTCGCTTCCGCGAGATCGCGTTTCCGCTTGTCTTCCGCGGCGTGCGATTCCGCATCGCGTTTCATCTTCTCGACTTCGGCCTTGTCGATCCCCGAGGCGTTCTGCACCTTGACGACCTGCTCCTTGCCGGTCCCGAGATCCTTCGCCTTGACGCTCAGGATGCCGTTGACGTCGATGTCGAACGAGACTTCGATTTTCGGAGTACCACGGGGGGCCGGGGCGATGCCGTCGAGGTTGAACTGGCTCAACAACCGGTTGTCGCGGGCCATTGAGCGTTCGCCCTGGTACACGCTGACCGTGACTGCGGTCTGCCCGTCAGCTGCAGTGGAGAATGTTTCCTTTTTCGTGACGGGGATGGTCGTGTTGCGTTCGACGAGGACCGTCATGATCCCCCCTTCGGTTTCGATGCCGAGGGAGAGGGGCGAGACGTCGAGGAGCACCACGTCCTTCACTTCGCCGGTGATAATCGCCCCCTGAATCGCCGCGCCGATCGAGACGACTTCGTCAGGGTTCACACCGCGGTGCGGTTCCTTCCCCTTGAAGATCTTCTTGACCATCTCCTGGACTTTGGGAACGCGGGTCGATCCGCCCACGAGGACGACTTCGTCGATCTGCTCGGGTTTGAGCTTGGCGTCGCGGAGCGCGTTCTCGACCGGGATGCGACAGCGTTCGATGAGGTCGTCGATCAGCCGTTCAAACTCGGCCCGGGTGATCGTCATCTGCAGGTGTTTGGCTCCCGTGCCATCATGCGTGATGAACGGGAGATTGATGTCCGTATTCTGCTGGCTCGAGAGTTCCTTCTTGGCCTTTTCCGCAGCTTCGCGAAGCCGCTGGAGTGCCATCGCGTCTTTACGGAGGTCGATTCCGTGTTCGGCCTGGAACTTGTCGGAGACGAAGTTGACGAGACGTTGGTCGAAGTCGTCTCCGCCGAGATGTGTATCCCCGTTGGTGCTGAGGACCTCGATGAGTTCGTCGCCAACTTCGAGCACGGAGATATCGAAGGTTCCACCGCCGAGGTCGAACACCGCGATCTTCTCGTTCTTCTTCGACTGCAGTCCGTAGGCAAGCGCGGCCGCGGTCGGCTCGTTGATGATCCGGTCGACCTTCAGTCCGGCAATTTCGCCCGCGTCCTTGGTGGCTTGCCGCTGGGCATCGTTGAAGTAGGCTGGGACCGTGATCACCGCATGCGAGACAGTGTGACCGAGATAAGCCTCCGCAGCTTCTTTGAGCTTACGGAGGACCATTGCCGAGATTTCGGAGGGGGTGTGGGTCTTGCCGTGGACTTCGACCTTTACGTATTCGCTCGGACCGCCCACCACCTTGTAGGGAACGATTTTCTCTTCAGATTCGACCTCGGTGTGCCGACGGCCCATGAACCGCTTGATCGAGTAAATCGTATTCGCGGGGTTCGTCACGGCCTGACGCTTCGCCGGGTCACCGACGAGACGATCTCCCTTCTCCGTGAAGGCGACAACACTGGGGGTGAGCCGGTTGCCATCCTGGTTGGCAATCACCTTGACTTCGCCCCCTTCCATGATGGAGACGACGGAGTTGGTGGTCCCCAGGTCGATGCCGATGATTTTTTCCTGGACAGCCATAATCAGTGTGGGCCTTGTATTGGTGTGTCAACGAGACGACTGGGTCAAACTCTTGAAGCCGGATGGTGGATCATGACATCCGAACGCTTTGGCAGACTATTCGTTGGGGAAACCATGTTAGCAAGCGGTGTGCCACACGACGATCTCAGACCCGAGAATACGCCGAACAGGCTCTCCTGAAAGACATTGCGTCAAGTGCAGGAATCTCCATCCTCAGGAGCGGGATCACCTTCCGCCATTCTGGCACGAGATCGCCCGTGGCCAGCACACAGCAGCCACAGCCATAATGGCAGCCTTACCGCAGTGCCCGTTTCGGCAGCCGAACTGCCACAACTGCTTGACGCAAGTCAAATCGACCTTACTTGATCCGACTGGTTGTTGCATCCCTATTGTAAAATCAATGATACAAGGTGTTTACAATGAGTCACGGCTCATCTTGCCGATCGCACAAGTGGGTCGCACGTTCACCCATCCTCTCTACAGGTTGACTTCAGAACTCCCCCAGCGGCTTGACAATCGACGAAAGAGACCTGTAAAACCGCTTCTCATTCACAGGACGTGGCTTGGAACGCCGCACGGCGGTCGGCGGGAACCTGCGTTCAGTCTCTCGGTCACCTGAGGTCTGAACCTGTTCTTTTGACATCCTGATTGGCTGAGAGTTGTGTCGCCCTGGAGCCTGTGTGGCCGGGTTGCGGCTGCGTGGGGGATGTGGCATGGCGAACAAGCGGGTGCCGAAGAAGCGTCCGACAGGCACAGTCGCACGGACACCGGTAAAAAAACCGGCCGCTCCAGCTGCCGTAAAAGCCAATGCCGCCAACGACTTGAAGCGGATCGACCAGGATCTCCTGAAGCTGATCAACCGGCGGGCGGAAGCGACTGCGAAACTGTTGGAAGCCCAACAGGATCGCCGGTCGATCACCTACGACCCCCGGAACGACGACGACCTCTACACGCAACTGGAAGCCGATAACCCGGGTCCCCTCAACCCGCGGGCTGTCCGGGGGATCTTCCGCCAGATCCTCAGCGCGGTCCGCAACCAGGTTCGAACCCAGCGCGTCGCCTATCTCGGACCAGCTTTCAGCTTCACGCATCTGGCGGCCATCGAGCGCTTCGGCGAGTCGGCCGATCTGATCCCGGTGAACACCATCTCGGCGGTCTTTGAAGAGGTGAATCGCGGACACGCCGACTTCGGTCTGGTCCCGATCGAGAACAGCACCGACGGTCGCATCATCGACACGCTCGACATGTTCACTCGGCTGCCGCTGCGGATTTGCGGTGAGGTCCAGCTCGCCATCCATCACAACCTGCTCGGTCGCTCTCAGCGGGCCGAGATCACCGAAATCTACAGCAAGCCGCAGGCTCTCTCGCAGTGCCGCGACTGGCTGAGCCGGAACATGCCGCACGCCCGGCCGATCGAAGTGGCGAGCACGTCGACTGCCGCCCAGCTGGCACGCGATAAGCCGGGTGTCGCTGCGATCGCCAGTCGGCAGGCTGCGTCGGAATACCAACTCGATGTGCTCGCAGCGAACATCGAGGACAACAAGAATAACGTCACGCGGTTTGCCGTGATTGGTGATAAGCCGATCGGACCGACCGGTCGCGATCGGACATCACTGTTGCTGCAGATTCCGCATAAGCCCGGTGCCTTGGCCGATGCGCTGGCCTTGTTCAAGCAGAACAAGCTGAATCTCACGTGGATTGAATCGTTCCCGCTGCGGGGACCGGAAAGCGGGTACATCTTCTTCATTGACTGCGAAGGTCACACCAAGGACGCCAAGGTGAAGAAGGTGCTCGATGAACTGGCTTCGTTCGCGGTGCGGATGGAAGTGCTCGGTTCGTACCCACGCAGTGAACCGATTGAGTAAACGTAGCGACCCACCCAAAGCTTTGGGTGGGTGTCGGTGGATTTCATAGAGGATACGAGAAGACCATGAGGCGTTTGTTCGTCGCCGGTAACTGGAAGATGAATCTGACCGGGGCTGCCGCGCAGAGCCTGGCGACGGCGATTGCTGCGGAAGTGGGCCAGACGAAGCCCGCGGTCGATGTCGCGGTCTGCCCTGCGTTTCCGTATCTGGCGTCGGTCAAGCAAGCGATTGGCTCCAGTGGTGTCCTGCTGGGTGCCCAGAACGCTTACTTCGCTGCTCCCGGTGCTTTCACCGGGGAAGTCGCACTCGACATGCTGAAGGACGTCGGCTGTGACTGGGTGATCCTCGGTCATAGCGAACGCCGTCAGTTCTTCGGTGATACCGACGCGATCATCAACCAGAAGGTGAAAGCCACGCTGGAGAAGGGACTCGGAGTCATCTTCTGTCTCGGCGAACTTCTGGCGGAACGGCAGTCGGGCCAGACCAACTCGGTCCTGGAAACGCAACTCGCAGCGGGTCTGGCCGGGATTACTCCCGAACAGTATGCCCACATCGTGCTGGCCTATGAACCGGTCTGGGCGATTGGGACCGGAGTGACCGCCAGTCCTCAGCAGGCACAGGACGCGCACAAGTTCATCCGTGACTGGGTTGCCCAGCACGTGTCGCCTGCGATTGCCGCCGCTCTGCGAATTCAGTACGGTGGCAGCGTGAAGGGCGATAACGCCGCGGAATTGTTGTCGCAGCCGGATGTGGATGGAGCTCTGGTGGGTGGTGCGAGCCTCAAACCAGAACTGTTCCTGCCGATCATTCGGGCTGCTGCCACCGCGTCGAAGTAGCCCGCTGCAGCGGATTGAAGCCAGAGAAACCGGGAGGCCGCCGGTCGGATTGCTGTGCCAGGAAGGCGCATCCGAGAGGGCCAGGGAGAAATCATGAGCTGGTTACCGTACATTACAATGTTCTTGCTGATGGCCGTCGGTTTTCTGCTGATCTTCATCATCCTGCTGCAACGCGGCCGGGGTGGTGGACTCGCGGGAGCCCTGGGTGGCGCGGGTGGCCAGAGTGCCTTCGGCACGAAAGCCGGTGACGTCTTCACCCGGATTACTGTCGGTCTGGCCGCAGTCTGGATGCTGCTGGCAGCGGGCAATGTCTACGCCCTGCGCATGGGTGAAAACCGGTATGACGGCAGCGACGACCCGGTCAAGAAAGCCGACGCGCTCGAAGAACCAGGCGGCATGAAGGGCGACGGTGCTTCGGGACTGCCAGACACCAAGGGAGCTGAGAAGACTCCCGAGAAAACACCGGAAACGCCGGTCAAAGACGAGACGAAACCTGCCGACCCGGCGACGTCCACCGAGAAGCCCGCTGACGCGAAGCCCGCAGATTCCAAGCCGGGTGACGAAAAACCAGCAGAACCTAAGACGGACGAAAAGCCCGCCACGGAAGAGAAGAAGCCGGGCGAAGACGACAAGCAGCCGGCAGATGCTCCGAAGCCGGAGTAAACCCGCCCGGTCCCACAGATCGTGGTCCTCTTCTTGCCTCGGTGTCTTGAACGCCGGGGCCTGGTTCTCGCGACGGAACGCCAGTGATTCTGAGCATGACCGGTTTCGGCGAAGCACGAGCCCTGGTGGCGGGCCACCACCTCACGGCTGAGTTGCGCAGCGTCAATAACCGCCACTTCAAGCTGACGTATCGTGCCCCCGACATTCTGTCGCGGTTTGAAGTCGATCTGGAACGGGTCCTGCGCGAAACGATCTCGCGGGGCACCGTGATGTTGACCCTGCGGCTCGATCGCTCGCAGGAGAATGCGGCCCCTCAACTCAACGAGAGTGTGCTGCGGGCGTACTGGTCGCAGTTAGAGTCGATCGCGGCTTCCTGCGGCGTGATGTCACCGGAATCATTGTCTCGACTCCTCTCGCTGCCCGGAATTGTCGATGACGGCACGTGGGCCGGGTTCGATCCGACCGCGGCCGGGGCCGATCTGGAAGCGCTCGTGCGGGCAGCACTCGATCACTACCAGACCTTCCGGGTGCAGGAAGGGGCGGCGATGGGGGCGGACCTCGACCGTCAACTCGCCATCATCGACTCTGAGGTGGAACGGATCGCGGTGCTCGCCCCGCAGGTCGTCACCGAGTATCGCGAGCGATTGCAGCAGCGAATGCAGGACGCGCTGCAGAAGGCGAATGTGAGTGTCGGCCCCGTCGACCTGCTGCGGGAAGTCGCCCTCTTCACCGATCGGGCCGACATCAGCGAAGAACTCGTCCGCTTACGGAGTCACATCGAACAGTTTCGACAGCTCCTGCGGGCGACGACCTCCCAGGGCCGGAAGCTCGAGTTTCTCTGCCAGGAATTCTTCCGCGAGGCGAACACGATTGGCTCGAAGGCGAACCATGTCGGCGTGGCCCACGCGGCTGTCGAAATCAAAACCGCGATCGAACGGATGCGGGAAGTCGTCCAGAATCTGGAGTAGCGGGCGATGACGGCGACGACTCCGTTCCGCGTGGTGGTCCTCTCCGGCCCCAGCGGCAGCGGCAAAACGACGATCGTGGAACGATTGATTCAGGACCCGACACTCCGGCTCATCAAGTCGGTCTCAGCGACGACGCGCGCCCCGCGGGCTGGGGAGAAGCCGGGCGAAGCGTACTACTTCCTGACACTCGACGACTTCACCAGTCGGCTGGCACGGGACGAATTCCTGGAAACAGCGGAAGTCTATCCGGGATTGTGGTACGGCACGCTGAAATCGGAAGTGGAACGAGCCCGGCAGTCGGGAGGCTGGTCGTTCCTGGAAATCGATGTCCAAGGGGCGCTAAAGGTGATGGACATCCATCCCGATGCACTCACGATTTTCGTCGCCCCCCCGTCGATGGAAGTCTGCGAGCAGCGGTTGCGGGCCCGCGGGACGGAAACGGAAGACATCCTGCAGAAACGACTGCGGAAAGTGGCTGAAGAGCTGTCGTTTGCCCCGCGGTACAAGCACCGGGTGGTGAATGACGATCTGGAGCGGGCGATCGGAGAAATCCGGGCGCTCTTGCAAGCGGCGCAGAACTTGCGATGATAGAGGTTTGCGACAGAACGTCGTCTGACACGGAAACTGTGGACAGGCGAAACTTAGAGGGCGGAGCATGCTGGACGAACTGAAAGAAGAATCGATCGTCAACAAGGTCGGCGGCCGGTTCAAACTCTCGACGCTGATTCAGAAGCGGATGGTCGCGCTAAACAGGGGGGCGCGCCCGCTGGTCGAGATGCAGACGAAGAATCATATGGAAGTCGTCGTCCAGGAGATCATCCAGGACAAGATTTTCCTCGATCCGACCGGCAACGTCGGGACCCGCGAAGACGCACTGGCGGATGCTGGCCCGACGCTGGACGACCTGTAACGGTTGCGGCGTTATAAAATCGAAGCTCATTAAAACCCGGGGATTGCGGTCCTCGGGTTTTCTGCATTCATTTTCCATGTCAGGGAACTCGCAGGCTGTGAACAGCGAGATGGTTCATCACACCTGCGAGAGTTCTGCGAGCTTGCCGCCACCTGCCCCCTCGTAGTTGGTAGAATGAATCGCAGATCTCGTGATCTACATCGCAACTGGTGAAAAGACGGCGGTATGCAACAGCGGGAAATTCTGCTCGGTGTGACGGGGGGGGTGGCGGCTTACAAGGCGGCTGACCTGTGCAGCAAACTCGTGCAACAGGGGGCGCGCGTGACGGTCGTGATGACCGCGGCCGCGGAGAAGTTCATCGGGGCGACAACGTTCGAGGCCCTCACGAACCGCCCGTGCTATCGCGACATGTTCGAGCCGCAGGAACATCACCGGGGCGAACACATCGGGCTGGCACAGCGGGCGGAGTTGATGATCGTCGCCCCGGCGACCGCTGACTTTCTGGCACAGACGGCGCACGGGCTGGCGGGGAATCTGCTCTCGACATTAACGCTGGTCCGCACCTGTCCGCTGCTCGTCGCCCCGGCGATGAACGCCGACATGTGGGCCAAACCCGCCGTTCAACGCAACGTCGCACAACTGCGAGCCGACGGGATCGAGTTCGTCGAACCCGGCAGCGGCTGGCTCAGTTGCGGCCAGGTCGGTCCCGGCCGCATGGCCGAACCGAGTGAGATCCTCGCCGCGATTCAAACCCGGCTCGCCTCTGTGTAGGTCAGGCTCCCGCCTGACATGGGCTGTCCAAGCGTCAGCCCGGCGAACCAGCAAGTGATGTCAGGCGGGAGCCTGACCTACGAGGATTGACCATCGGACAGGGGAACATTCGTCATGCGGGTGATGATTACGGCCGGGCCGACGCGCGAGTATCTCGATGACGTCCGCTATCTCTCGAATGCCAGCAGCGGGCGGATGGGTTATGCCCTCGCGGAAGCGGTCCGCGATGCTGGCCATGAGGTGGTCCTAGTGAGCGGTCCGGTGGCGTTACCTCCGCCGAACGGATGTCAGCTGGTGTCCGTCGAAACAACGGATGATCTGCTCCGCGCGTGTCAGGCGGAGTGGTCGACCTGTGATGGCGTGATCGCCACCGCGGCGGTCTGTGATTACCGTCCCCGTTCGCGTTTTCCGGGAAAGCTCGCCAAGACCGGGGTCGCACTCGAACTGGAACTGGTCGAGACCGCCGATGTCGTGGCTGATCTCGGCCGCGACAAGGGGGACCGGTGGATCATTGGATTCGCGTTGGAATCGGAAGAGTTCGCCCACGTCAATGCGTTGCGCAAACTGCGTGAGAAGAACTGCGATGCGATCGTCTTGAACCGGCCAACAGCGATTGGCTCGGAAGTGAATACGGTCGAGGTGCTCGACGCGAGCGGCTCGTCAGTCGCACACTACGCGGGCACGAAAGCGGAGGTTGCCCGGTCTCTGTGGCAATGGGTCACCGCGGCTTCGTTTGCACGGCGCTGAGTCCCTCGCCTGCTACGGCGTGGGCTCAACCATTGCTTAAGAGCAGGAAGAACAAGCCGAACCAGAGTGGCTGCCCGATCAGCCCGAGGATGATCGCTGTGATGGCGTGTCCGCCGCCACCGATCGAGGGATCCTTGTTCCCCTGCACGATCCCGATGATGCCGCAGATGATCGCCGGCAGCGCGGTCACCAGTCCGAAGAACGGGACCAGGGTCGCGACTCCCAGATAGTATCCAATCAGCGCTGCGGGATTTTTTGTCGGGATGAGTGCCATGTGCGAACTTCACAGCAGAAGATGTGAACGGGATATCAGAAGCCCGAGTGTAACGCACCGCCCCCTGAATGTAACGGCTGGCGACCATCCCCTCGTTTGAGGTGACACTCGCGATCTATCAGGGATTCACGGTTTTCCCGTTACGACCCGGATAACCTGTCCATGCGTAGCAAGGATGATGATTTCCCGCCACACATGAGGCGTTTCGGCAGCAGCGCGCTCGCCATGTGATAGGGTTCGGCAGTGGCAGGATGGCGGAGTGCGCACAGTGTGCACGGTCGCCGTTCTCCTCCGATCCCTGGACTCGCATGTTCGACGCGCGGCGATTGCGTGCAGACCTGCTGGCCCTCGCCGTGCTCACCACGGCGGTCGGGCTCACGCTGTGTCTGCTCAGCTATCACCCCGCTGATCCCCCGGCGACCGCCGTCTTTCCGCCCAACGAAACGATCCACAACATCGGCGGATCGATGGGGGCCTGGTGGGCCCACACGCTGCGGGAAGCGCTCGGACTGGGTGCGTACCTGATCCCGGGGTTGCTCGGCCTCTGGTCGGTTCGCTGTTTCTCGCGCGATGGACTCAAGGATGTCGGGCTGCGGCTGACTGGCTCGTGTCTGGTCCTGCTGACCGTGACGATTGTTCTGCAGTTAACGCCCCCCGTCCTTGCGAGTGGCCCTCCAGTTGGCAGCGGTGGGTATATCGGTGCCTGGGGTGCTGTCTGGCTGAAGGACCGCTTCAGTCCACCGGGCGTGATGATCGTCCTGACCTCCTCCTTGCTCGCCGGCCTCGTGCTGGCGAATGAGTTGCGTCTGCTGCGGTCGGGATTCGCACTGGCCTGCCTCCCCTTCACGATCTGGGATCGGCTCGCGTTCCGCCGCAGCGTCGCTGAGGTGATCGCGGAAGCGTCGCCGGAAGCGACTTCTACGGCCATCACGCCGAGCAGCATCGCTTCCACTTCCGTTGATCAACCAGCGGCGTCGCCTTCGGTGCTCGTTGACGCATCGGCTTCGTTGCCGCCAGTGAAAACGCACGCGTTGACGGTTTCGTCCTCAGCCTCAACCTTGACAGAACTGCAAGAGAGTGACGAGGAAGACCTCTTACCGCCGGTGAGTCTGGTCCAGCCTGTAGTCGCGAAGCCAGTCGAACGCCAACCGATCAAAGTGAACCCGCCGGTCAAGGTGCCTGTTCAAACCGCTCCCGTGCGGGTGACGGCTCCGGTCGTGGAAGCTCCGCCGTTCACGCTGCCGGAAGAATCATTGCTGGACGATGCCGAAGAGTTCCCGTATGAACTCCTCGCGCAGAAGGCTCAGATTGCCGCTCAAACTCTGGAGAAGACGTTCCGCGAATTCGGCCTGAACGTGAAGGTCGTCGAGATTGACACCGGTCCCGTGATCACGCAGTTCGAACTGGAACTGGAAGCGGGGTTGCGGTTGTCGAAGGTGACGAGCCTCGCCGACGATCTGGCGATCGCGTTGCGCGTGCCATCGGTCCGTGTGGTCGCGCCGATCCCCGGAAAAAACACCGTCGGCGTGGAAGTCCCGAACGATGTGCGGGTGATGGTCCGCCTGAAGGAACTGCTGCAGTCGTGTCGCGCTGACTTCGAGAACAAGCGGATTCCGCTGTTCCTCGGGAAAGACGTGAGCGGGAAACCGCTCGTGGTCGACATGGCGAAAATGCCGCACCTGCTGATCGCCGGTCGTACCGGGACGGGGAAGAGTGTCTGTCTCAACACCCTGATTCTCTCGATCTTGCTCAGCCGCTGCCCGGACCAGGTGAAGATGCTGATGATCGACCCGAAGATGGTCGAACTCAGTCCGTACATGCGGATTCCGCATCTGATGCACCCGGTCATCACCGACATGAAGAAGGCCGAAGCCGTCCTCGGCTGGGCGGTCGACAAGATGGAAGAGCGGTACGACCTGCTCGCGCGGGTCGGCGTGCGGCATCTCGACAGTTACAACAAACTCGGACATCACGAAGTGCTGCAGCGGCTCGGGATCGATCCCGACTCCGACGAAGCCGACCTGATTCCCGAGCAGATGCCGTACATCGTGATCGTCGCCGACGAAATGGCCGACATGATGATGACCTCCGGCAAGGATGTCGAAGCGCACATCATCCGGCTGGCACAGAAATCCCGCGCTGTCGGGATTCACCTGGTGCTGGCGACGCAGAAGCCGACGGTGGATGTCATCACCGGACTCATCAAGTCGAACCTGCCAGCACGCATCGCGTTCCAGGTGTCGAGCCGCGTCGACAGCCGGGTTGTGCTGGATGAGCAAGGAGCCGACAAGCTACTCGGCAACGGGGACATGTTGTTCCTCGCACCGGGAACGAGCAATCTGAATCGGGCGCAGGGGACATTCGTCAGCGACGAAGAAGTGATGCGGATCATCGACGCGTTCGCCGATCAACCGCCGCAGTACGATGCCGAAATCGTGCAGGTGACGACAGCCGCCAAAGCGTCGGGCAAGTCGGGCAGCAACGAACCACGGCCGCGCGATGACCTGTACGACCAGGCAGTCGAGGTCGTGATCCGCGAAGGTCGCGGCAGCGTCTCGCTGCTGCAGCGGGCGCTCGGCGTCGGCTACGGTCGCGGGGCCCGGATGATCGACTGGATGGCCGAAGACGGCGTCGTCGGGACTTACAACGGCAGCCAGGCCCGCGAAGTCATCATGACGCTCGACCAGTGGGAAGAGAAACGCTGCGCTACGACCTGAAGCGTACGCGAACTAAACCGGACCGGTGCAGACAGAAATCTTCGTCAGAATTTCAGGTCGAGCGATCCGATTCAGCGACCGCGGTGTTCATTCGGGCTGGTGCCTGAATTGTACCGGAGGTCGTCATGCAGCGTTGGTATTCCTCACAATCCATCGGACAGACGCTGGGATTCCTGGGTCTGTCGCTGACCATGGTGTTCTGGTCTGCCAGCTTGACTCCGGGGTTGGCACAAGAGAATGCCTCCGAAGCCGACCGGATGTTTCAGTCGCTCGATTCCAATCGTGATGGACGCCTGACACTCGATGAAGGGACCGCCAATACACGCGGGATGCTGGAACGGATCTTCGAAATGGCCGAGAAGGGCCGGACCGGGTCGGTCTCCCGAGCAGAATTTCAGCGGGTGTTTGAGCGTCACCGGGCTGGCAATGGGCCGCGTCCGAATCCAGGTGGCACTCCACCGAATCGTCCCGACACTCCTCCGAGCGAGGGAACTGCCGGAGTGTTCGGTTTACTCGACCAGAATCAGGACGGGCGCATTTCACGTGCTGAAGCCAATCGGTTCGGCGAGCTTTTCAGCCGAATTGATGCGAACGGCGACGGGCAATTGAGTGCCGAGGAATGGCGTAACGCCGCGCCATCCCGTCCTGCGGAGCGGTCCGGTCCGGCTCCCGCCGAGCGACCGACAGAACGAACCTCCGGCAATCCCCCCGCCGAGCGGCCCGCGGCGAATGCAGGAGGACGCGCCGGACAGGCGACGTTAACGGGGACTTGGCGCGGCTGGGTCGTGCGCGGACGGGGCGAGCAACCCAACGAAGGGGAAATGGAGATCGAACTGACCATCACCGGGAACCGGATTGTCGGGCGGGAGTTGGGAACACGGCGTGCTCCAGGAGGGATTGGTTCCGGTACGTTCACGATCGATGGCGACGGCAAGTCCGGCAACCTCGATTCCGAAGGGACCAGCGGACCACAAGATGGGCGAACCTACTTGGGAATCTATGAGTTGAACGGGAACACGCTCCGCTGGTGTGTCTCGAATCGTGGTCGCCAGCGTCCGGAGCAACTGGCGACCGACCGCGGGAATTATCTGCTGGTGCTGAATCGTGAGACGACCCGAAATTGAATCGATCCAGTCGTGAAGCGAATCGATTCGACGAGTGGCGACTGCACCGGACTGGATGATTCCTGAAGGATGGCGGAATTCGCGTTATTCGCCGAGATAGTCGCCGCGAACCATTCTCTTTGGCTACACACGAGAACCGTGCCGAACTCTTCAGGATGATCGCCTGACGAAAAGAGTTCTGGCCGAATTGTTGGCATCGCTCGGTGGGCAGGTCATAATTGGTTGGGCGGCCTGGTGTCTCGCAGGAGAGTCAGTGTCGCTGCTGCCAGACAGTCCTTCCTCTGAACGAGCCTGCCTGATGTCTGCCCAACCACCGACGACGGCCGCTCCATCGCCCCCCCCGGCCCCCACTGCTCCCGTCATCACGTCCCCTGCACGGGGCGGGTGGGGCGGAATCATCTTCTGGGCAGTCGTCCTGATCGCTGGTGGTGCCGGCTGGTACACACGGGCCGAGTGGTGGCATCACGTGGAACCGTATCTGCACCGCGCGGAAGTGAAAGCCGGGCGGCCGGCTCGCTCGATTACGGTCGGAACCAGCCCCGTCCGTCAACGCGACGTCGAACTCGTGCTCAACGGGCTCGGGACCGTCACCGCCTATCAAACCGTGACAGTCCGCAGTCGCGTGGAAGGGGAACTCACACGGATCGCCTTTACAGAGGGGCAGATCGTTGAAGCGGGAGCACTCCTGGCAGAAATCGATCCGCGGACGTGGCAGGCCCAACTCGATCAGGCCAAGGCGCAACTGACGCGCGATCAGGCGACACTCAAAGCGCAGACGCAGACCCTCGATCGATATCGCAAGCTGACCGAGACGAACATCATCACACCACAACAGGTCGACGATCAGGTTGCGCTCGTCCAGCAGACCGAAGCGGCGATCAAAAGCGATGAAGCCGCGATCGCGAATGCCAACCTGCAGCTCGAATACTGCAATATCACGGCCCCGGTGACGGGCCGCATCGGTCTGCGCCTGGTCGATTCGGGCAATATCGTCCGCGCGAATGATCCCACGGGGATCGCTGTGATCACGCAGTTGCAGCCGATTGCCGTGCTGTTCACCATCCCTCAGGATGACATCGCCCGCGTACAGCGCCAGGTCCGAGGGAGCAAGGACCCGCTCGTTGTCGAAGCCTACGACCGCGACTTCCGACAGAAGCTGGCCGATGGAACCCTGGTGGCACTCGACAACCAGGTCGATTCCACGACCGGAACCGTCCGGTTGAAAGCCCAGTTCCCGAATGTCGAAGAGCTGCTGTTCCCGAATCAGTTCGTCAATGTGCGGCTGAAGGTCGAAACCGAAACCAACGTGCTGGTGGTCCCGACCGCGGCGATCCAACGTGGTCCGGAGAATACGTTCGTCTACATCGTGGAAAATGGCGAGTCCGTGGCTCTGCGGCCCGTGGAAGTCGGACCAATCGACCAGCAGGACACGGTCATTCGTAGCGGACTGACGCTCGGAGAGGTCGTGGTGACGGAAGGGGTCGATCGCCTGCAGCCGGGAGCAAAGGTGGTACTGAAGGACAAGGCAGGAAAGGATCGTAAGGGCAAACCACCCGGAGCCCCCTCATCCAAAGACTCTGCCCCACCTTCCTCACCAACAGAAAAACCGAGCGAGTTCGCTGCCCCTGGCACTCAGTCGAGTGAAAAACCGGCGATCACCGCCCGCCAGGAAGAAAAGGCGACCGATCACAGTGCAGGCGTGAAGGGGGAGTGATGAATCCCTCGCGTCCATTCATTCTGCGCCCGGTTGCCACCGTGCTGTTCATGACGGCGATCCTCCTCTCGGGTGCCGTCGCGTATTACCAGCTGCCGGTCTCGGCGCTGCCGCAAGTCGACTACCCGACAATTCAGGTCGTTACGTTCTATCCAGGAGCCGGCCCCGATGTGATGGCGTCATCGGTCACGGCTCCATTGGAACGGCAGTTCGGACAAGTCCCCGGTCTCACGCAGATGACCTCGAGCAGTTCCGAAGGCTGCTCAGTGATCACGTTGCGATTCGATCTCACGCTGAGTATTGATGTCGCCGCGCAGCAGGTGCAGGCCGCCATCAACGTCGCCTCGAATATTCTTCCGCGTGATCTCCCGAACCCGCCGATCTACACCAAGAGCAATCCGGCCGACGCGCCAATTCTCACGCTGGCTCTCTCTTCGTCGACACTCCCCTTATCCAAAGTGCAGGATCTGGCCGACACCCGGTTCGCCCAGAAGATTTCGCAGGTTTCGGGCGTGGGGATGGTCAGCATCAGCGGTGGCCAGAAACCGGCGATCCGCATCCAGGCAAACCCCACTGCACTGTCGGCCCTCGATCTGGGACTCGACGACCTCCGCTTTGCTCTGGCCGCAGCCAATGTGAACCAGGCCAAAGGAAGTTTCGATGGTCCACGGCAGGCTTACATCATCGGGGCGAATGACCAGCTCCTCGACAGCGACCAGTACCGCAAGCTGATCATTGGCTATCGCAATGGCGCCCCGATCAAGCTGGAAGATGTCGCCGAGGTGGTCGACAGTGTCGAGAACTTGCGACAGGCCGCGTGGATGAACAATGAACCGGCGGTCATTCTCAACATCCAGCGGCAACCCGGGGCGAACATCATCGCCGTGGTCGACCGGATTCGAGAACTGCTGCCGCAACTCCAGGATTCACTGCCAGCCGCCGTGAACGTGCAGATTCTGACCGACCGCACACGGACGATTCGCGCGTCAGTCGAAGACGTCCAGCACGAGCTGCTGCTGACGATTGGCCTGGTGATTCTCGTCATCTTCGTCTTTCTGCGGAGCGTCGTCGCCACCACGATTCCCAGCGTGGCGGTGCCGCTTTCGATCGTCGGCACGTTCGGTGTGATGTACCTGCTGAACTACAGTTTGAACAATCTCACGCTGATGGCCCTGACCATCTCGACGGGATTCGTCGTCGACGATGCGATCGTGATGGTCGAAAACATCATGCGGTACATCGAAGATGGCGAAAAACCGCTGGCAGCGGCCTTGAAAGGCTCGGCTCAGATCGGTTTCACAATCGTCTCCCTGAGCGTCTCACTGATTGCAGTGCTCATCCCCCTGCTCTTCATGGGCGATGTCGTCGGACGTCTGTTTCGAGAGTTCGCCGTCACGTTGAGCGTGGCAATTCTCGTCTCCGCGGTCGTCTCGTTAACACTCACCCCCATGATGTGCGCGTTGCTTCTGCGGGAAGCGGCGCACTCGCGTCCCGGCCTGGCCTTCCGCTGGTCGGAAGCAGCATTCGATGGAGTGATTGCCATCTATGGATGGACGCTGAAGATTGTTCTGCGACACCAGGCACTCACGTTGTTCGTGGCGATCCTCACGCTCGCTGCAACAGTCCAGCTTTACACGATCGTCCCGAAAGGATTCTTCCCCGTGCAGGATACCGGGGTGATTCTTGGGATTTCTGAAGCCCCGCAGGATGTCGCATTCGAAGCCATGACGGACCGCCAACGGGCCTTGAACCGGGCGCTGCTCGAAGACCCGGCCGTGGCGAGTCTCTCCAGCTTCATCGGGATCGACGGGACGAACCTCACGCTGAATACCGGCCGCATTCAGATCAACCTCAAAGAACATTCCGAGCGTCACGAATCCGCCCTGGAGATCGCCCGCAGGCTGCAGTCACGAGTCGATGGCATCTCCGGCATCCGGCTCTATCTGCAACCGGTGCAGGACCTCACGGTTGAGACCCGTGTCAGCCGCACGCAGTACCAGTACACGCTGGAAGACCCCAACCCCGAAATCCTCTCGTCGTGGACGCGACAGTTTGTGGAACACCTCGGCAAGCTCCCCGAGTTAACCGATGTGGCCAGCGACGACGCAGCCGGTGGCCGCCAGTTACGGGTGGTGCTCGACCGCGATACATCCGCTCGACTGGGGATCACCCCGCAGATGGTCGATGACGCGCTGTACAACGCGTTCGGCCAACGGCAGGTTTCGATCATGTTTACCCCGCTCAATCAATATCGACTGGTGCTGGAAGTCAAACCTCAGTTCCGCAACGACGTGAACGACCTGGCGAATGTCTACGTGCGTGGGCCGAACGGCGCAGAGACTCGGTTGAGTTCGTTCGCGCACATCGAAGAGGAACGGACGCCGCTGAGCCTGAACCATCAGGGTCAGTTTCCAGTGATCACGGTGTCGTTTAATCTCGCGCCGGGCGTTTCGCTCGGCGATGCGGTGGCAGCGATCGAGCGAAGCCGCGACGAACTCGAAATGCCGGCCAGTACTGTGGGTTCGTTCCAGGGAACGGCCGCGGCGTTTCAGGCTTCGTTGCGGAATACCCCCTGGCTGATTCTCGCGGCCCTCGTCACGGTCTACATCGTGCTGGGCGTGCTCTATGAAAGTTACATCCACCCGATCACGATTCTGTCGACACTCCCCTCGGCGGGTGTTGGCGCTCTGCTGGCAATGTTGTGGTACGAGATCGACCTGAGTGTGATCGCGCTGATCGGGATCATCCTGCTGATCGGCATCGTGAAGAAAAATGCGATCATGATGATCGACTTCGCTCTCGATGCGCAACGACACGCGGGTCTCACTCCCGATCAGGCGATCTTTCAAGCCTGCCTGTTGCGGTTCCGCCCCATCATGATGACCACGCTGGCAGCGCTCCTGGGGGCGGTCCCGCTGGCGATGGGGACCGGCGCCGGCTCGGAACTGCGTCGTCCGCTCGGAATCACGATCATCGGCGGGCTGATCGTCAGCCAGTTACTGACGCTCTACACCACACCGGTCATTTATCTCTGGTTCGACCGTCTCTCGACCGCCTGCGGGTTCCGCACCGTCAGCATCGATAAGGTCTCGAAAGCATCCTCCTCGCCATCCTAGCCCGGAGCGCAAGCTCCGGCTGCTACAGAGTTGCACCACGGTGGTTCGCAATGGAATGGTCGTGGGGTGTGGATTCGAAAGCCCGCTCTTTTCTGTACCGTTCCCGGTGTCCTCGGCGTCCGCAGCGAACCGCCTTGCGTCTCATGATGACCACCAACTCTGTGCCTACAGAAATCCGGAGCTTGCGCTCCGGGCTGGGATTGATTTCCACTCGACGTGGCTGCGCTGGCTGATAAGATTGAAATTGCCTCTCAGACTTCTCACATCTCCATCTGTTTGCTGATTTCATCGCCGCGAGATCCTTTACGGGCCGCCTGGTCCTCGCGAGGTGTCACATGTCTCGACTTCGAAGTTGCATCACGTGGTTCTTCCGACCGCGGGTTCGTGGTGCGTTCTGGGTGCTGGCGATCGTGATCGCGACCGTCGCAGGTGTCATGGCCCGAGAGCGGATTCTGCGGCTGGCGGATCGCTGGGAAGGAAGCACACCCCTGCTCGATCGTTCCCAGGGGACACTGTTCATTGTGGGGGGCGGAGCCCTGCCCGCGAGCCTCAAACGCGAGTTCCTGGAACTCGCCGGAGGGAACGAAGCCCGACTCGTCGTCATACCCGGTGCAGCGGTCTCGGCCGAGCGGATGGATGACTACACGGAAGACTGGCAGGGACTCGGGGCCCATTCGGTCAAGATTCTCCACGCTGACAGCCGCTCGCTCGCCGATGATCCTCAGCTTTCGCTGATGCTGGAAGAAGCGACAGGCGTGTGGCTGGGGGGGGGACAACAGACGTGGTTTTCCGCATGGTATCGCGGCACGATCGTCGAAACCCGGCTGAAGAATCTGCTCGCCCGTGGCGGTGTCATCGGCGGAACCTCAGCGGGGGCATCCGCCATGTCCGAAGTGATGATGGCCGGGGGACGTAATGACCCGATCACCGGGAAAGGACTCAACCTGTTCCCGGAAGCCGTCATCGATCAGCACTGCCTGAAACGCAACCGTGTGGCCCGGTTGATGAAGCTGACCGATCAACACCCGAACCTCATCGGATTCGGCATTGATGAAGCGACAGCACTGATCGTCGAACGCAGCCGCGGACGGCTGAGCGTCAGCGGCAACTCGTATGTCTTCGCGTACGTCCCCGAAACATCGCTGGGTGAGCCACGGATTGAGATTCTCAAGGCGGGCGACCAGACATCGCTCGCCGATCTGCGCAATCCGGAGGCAGCCATCCTCCCCGGTTGGGTTGGTGATTCGATCCTTTACGGGGAGTAAATCGATCGCGAAGACGCAAACGAGTTAGGTACGCTGGGCGATGGCGCGTTGCATCGAGGTCCCCATATCGGCCGGGGAACGGGCCACGACGACCTTCGCGGCTTCGAGGGCGGCAACTTTCTCGGCTGCGGTTCCCTTGCCGCCCGAGATGATCGCCCCGGCGTGCCCCATCCGCTTGCCGGGAGGAGCCGTGCTCCCGGCGATGAAGGCCGCGACTGGTTTAGTAACGTGCTTGGCGATGTACTCTGCCGCAACGATTTCCGCGTTGCCGCCGATCTCGCCGATCATCAGGATCGCCTCGGTTCCGGGATCGTTCTGGAACATCTCCAGCAGGTCGAGATAGGTTGTGCCGATGATCGGATCGCCGCCGATGCCCACGGCGGTCGATTGACCGAGGCCGATGTTCCCCATCTGCCAGGCGGCTTCATACGTCAGCGTGCCACTCTTACTGATCAGGCCGACGTTGCCTGGCTTGTGGATGTAGCCCGGCATGATGCCGATCTTGGCAATGCCCGGCGTGATGATGCCCGGGCAGTTCGGGCCAATCAGGCGGCTCTTCGGATAGTTCACCATCTGCCGCTTAACGCGCGCCATGTCGAGCACCGGAATCCCTTCGGTGATCGCGACAATCAGTTCGATCCCGGCATCGGCCGCTTCGAGGATCGCATCCCCCGCGAACGGCGGCGGCACGAAGATCAGAGAGCAGTTCGCCCCGGTCTTGCGCCGGGCCTGCTCCACCGTATCGAAGACGGGGAACCCATCGACTTCGGTTCCCCCTTTGCCCGGCGTGCAGCCACCCACGAAGACGTCTTCGCCCGGCCGATGCTCCTGAGCATACGCCCGGCACTGTTGGCTGTGGAACAACCCGGACTTCCCGGTAATGCCCTGACAGATGATCTTGGTATTGCGATCAACGAGAATCGACATGGGACCGTTTCTGTGAATGCTGCGGAGGGTGAATAAGGTGCTTACCGGATGCCCGGCGGCAGGGGAAAGCGGATCGAACGGCAAGTTTCCAGATAAGTCGCATCGAGATTGACTTCGATACAGGGACCGCGTTTGAGGTACAAGGGCATGGATGGCATGACAGTCCCCGGTTGCAGACGTTCCTGCCAGACTTGGAGAACTGTGCGCTCGGTCTGAATCGTGGGTCGGTACGATGCGGCGTAGACATCCGGATCCGCAGCCGTTCGCGGCGACGGCGGATGAATCTCCAATTGCTCCATCAATCCGTCATGCAAGTTGGCGGAACGATTCGTGACGATATCGACAATTAAAAGACCCACACCGTCATGAAGATAGTTCGCACATTTGGATAGAAACGCTTCGCGCGTTTCGGGACGATCCTTGTTGGCTGGGCTGACGATCTCGATGACGGCAGCCAATGAGCGCGGCCCCCACGGGGCGAAAACCTGGACTTCGACGCGATCGGTGGTGAGCGGGAATTCGGCCTCAAAACTCGGAGCGGTTGGGGACCAGCCTTCCGACTGTTCAGTCCCGACCGCGCCGGCAAGCACCGCCGCTGACTCGTAGGCCGCGACATCCATTTCCACCAGGTATTGCACGAGCGGCTCAGCATACCAGCCGTCCGGGAGTCGGCGGTTCAAGTCCGTCGCCAGAACCGCCGCCCACGCAGAGTGGAACCCATGCCAGTCACGCTGGCGTTCGAGCGGTCCGTGGAAATGGTCCTGTAACATCCGAACGACTCTCAAACACTCACGAACTAGACCAGCGGGATCCGCAAGGTACGGCAGGCGGACTGATACGATTCTTCGAGGTTCAGTGGCAGCGTCGGACCGTCCTTCAGGACGAAGGGCAAGGTCGGTAACGGTTGTCCGACGGTCAAAGGTGTGTGCCACAGCCGCAGTTGCAGGCGTTCATCCTGACGGCACGGGGCATACGAGCACGCAAACAGCCGGCTGGCGATCGGTGATCCCGCTTCCGGATCGAGCCGTTCGAGCAACGCGGCATGCAGATCGGCACGCCGTTCGGTCACGATAGCGATGACCACGAGGCCGAGTTCCGTCTGCAGATAACGCTCACACTTTGCGACGAACGCTTCGCGGCTTTCGGGGCGGTCTTTGTTAGACGGGCTGACGAGTTCAATCGCGCCGACGAGTCGTCGCGGACGATCGGGAGCATAAATTTCCACGGCGACGACATCGACCCAACCCGGAAGATCGAGGACCGCCGTCGGTTCGGGGGGGGACCACTCCGTCGCGGTCACGCCTGCGCTGTGATCGACTGCCCTTGACCAGTTTGTTCCAGAGACATTCAGGGCGGCGACGTCGGTTTCGAGTTGGAACTGCACAATCGGCTCGGCGAACCACTCTTCAGGCAAACGCTGATTCAAGTCCGCAGCCAGCATAATAGCCCACGCCTGGTGGAACCCATGCCAGTCGCGATACTGTTCCAGCGCGCCGCTGAAATGGTCCAGTAACATGCGTTCGCTTCCTCAAATCGCTGCGACGGCTTTCTTCGCGGCGTCGGTGAGGTCGGTGCCGGTGACGATCGCTTTGCCGCTCTTGGCGAGCATCTCGCGGGCGAGTTGCACGTTCGTTCCTTCCAGCCGAACGACGAGCGGCACCTTGATGCCGATGTTGTCGTAGGCGGCGAGGAGAGCGGTCACGATCGTGTCGCACTTCATGATGCCGCCGAAGATGTTGACCAGAATCCCCTTCACGTTCGGGTCGGCCAGAATGATGCGGAAGGCTTCCGTCACCTGGTCGACGTTCGCGCCACCGCCGACGTCGAGGAAGTTTGCTGGTTCGCCACCGTGGAACTTGATGATGTCCATCGTGCTCATCGCGAGACCGGCCCCGTTCACCAGGCAGCCGAGGTTCCCGTCGAGCTTCACGTAACTGAGGCCCGCGTCGGCCGCCGCGACTTCCATCGGCTGCTCTTCGGTGAGGTCCCGCAGCGCGACGATGTTTTTGTGCCGGAAGAGAGCGTTGTCGTCAAACGTCACTTTCGCATCGAGCGGAATCAGTTCCCCTTCCTTGGTGACCACAAGGGGGTTGACCTCGGTCATGCTGCAATCGTTGTCGAGGAAGAACCGGCAGACCTGGCGGAAGAATTTTTCCGCGTGACGGATCGAATCTCCTGCGAGTCCAAGAGCAAACGCGAGTTTCCGGGCCTGATACGGGAACAGGCCCGCATCGGCATCGAAGTGTTCGCGAAGAATCTTTTCGGGCGAGTGGGCGGCGACTTCTTCGATGTCCATTCCCCCTTCAGTCGATGCCATCAGGACGGGCAGACCGACTTCACGATCGAGGACCACCGCGAGGTACAGTTCACGGGCGATGTTCAATCCCGCTTCGACGAGCAGCGTCTGGACCTGCTTCCCTTCTTCACCGGTTTGGATGGTGACGAGGGTGTTGCCGAGCATCCGGGCCGCGTTCGCCTTGGCGTCTTCCGCGGAACGGACCAGGACGACCCCGGGTTGTTCCGGCTGTTCCTTGAAGCGGCCCTTGCCGCGGCCGCCCGCGTGAATCTGGGATTTCACCACAGCGAGCGGTCCACCGAGTTGGGTGAACGCCGCAGCGGCTTCGTCCGGAGTCTTCACGACGAGATTTTTCGGGACAGCGATGCCGGCCTGCGCGAAGAGTTGCTTGGCCTGGTATTCGTGGATTTTCATGCGGCGGGTTACTGCACAAGAAGCTGGCGGGATTTTGGCCGGAGCACGCCACTCGCTGGCCCGTTCCGGTATCATATCGGGGTTGAACGGGCGGGTCTAACGTTGCGAGTTCAATTCCGGAAGCAAAAGACTGTCCTTTCCACAAGGTTCCCCGTCATGACCGAATGGCTCAGAAAGACCGTGCACATCGTGACGCTGCTGCTGGGCGTCGCCACGGTCCTGGAGTCGTTTTTGCATGTGCTTGGCAACGCCGTGAAGCTCCCTGGTGACCGGACAGGCGAAATGTGGGCGATTTACGGGATCGCATTGCTCGGCATCGCCTGGTGGACCCGACCGCACGAGCATTCCCCACTTTCCTAGCCTCAAGCGCGAGCGCGGGGTCTCATCTCCACTCAATTCATATCAGATCATGCTCAAACACATTCCTCTGATTCTCTCCCCCGACTTGTTCACCACGCTGATGCGGATGGGGCACGGGGATGAACTCGTTCTCGCCGATGGGAACTTTCCTGCAGAAGGACTCGGTCGGCCGGTGGTCCGTGCCGATGGACACCCGTTGTTGCCGTTACTGGATGCCATCCTGCAGTTTTTCCCGGTCGACGATTTTGTCGCCGCACCCGCGTGTGTGATGCAACCGGTTGACCCAGGCACACCCGAACCACCGATCTGGGCCGAGTTCCGCCAGCTACTGGCGACACACGAGGGCCGCCCGATCGTTGTCGAACCAATCGAGCGGTTCGCGTTTTATGATCGGGCCCGGTCGGCATTCGCGATCGTGGCAACGGGTGAGACCGCGATCTATGCCAATCTGATCCTGAAAAAGGGTGTGGTCGCGCCGCGGTGAGTTGAATTGACCAAAGAGAAGCACGCGAAGACGCAAGCGGGGAATTCGAATGGGCGTGGTGACTGCGGAATCGGTGTTGGAAGATTTGCGCGGGCGGATTGATGCGGGTTATCCCCTGCTGTTCCTGAAAACCTGGGAAGAGCACCGCTGGGAAGGGCTCATCGCCGAACTGTCGCTGGAGATGGAGCGCGGGCTGGTCGTCTGGTCGGCTACCGAGGGCTGGCAGCCTCCGGCTCAGGCGGATAGCGGACGCAATGTCGATCCCGCGACGATCCTCGATCAACTCGCGCAGTATCCCCCTGAGCACGTCTTTCTGCTGAAAGACTTTCATCCCTACCTGAAACAACCGGCGGTCATTCGTCGGCTGCGGGATTTGGTGCAGGAGTTGCCCGCGCGCAAGCAGACGTTGTTGTTCCTCGATCCCGTCGCGCAGATTCCGATGGAACTGGAGCGGGATGCCCTCTCGATTCCGCTCCCGTTACCCGGTTACGACGAGTTCCGCGCTGCCCTCGATGAGTTCCTCGAAGCAGAGCGGCAAGGTGACAGCCCCTTGGAGCTTTCGCCCGAACAGGAAGACCGTCTCGTGAAAGGGGTCCTGGGACTGTCGCTGCAGGAAGGCCGCAAAGCATGGAAACGGGCGTTGCAAGGCGCGACCACACTGACCGACAGTGCCCTGGCAGCCCTCGTCTCGGAGAAACGGGCGCTCGCGGCGGCCTCGGAGTTCCTGGAATTCTACGATCTCGATGCGGGCGTGGACGATGTCGGCGGTCTCGACGAACTCAAGGAATGGCTCCGTCGGCGGTCGATGGCCTACTCTCCCGAAGCGCGTGAACGTGGCATCCCGCTGCCAAAAGGAGCGTTGTTGCTCGGTGTGCAGGGTTGCGGAAAAAGTCTGACAGCCCGCGCGACAGCGAAACTCCTCGCATTTCCGCTTGTGCGGCTCGATATCGCCAATCTCCTGAGCGGCGCCCGCGGCAGTTCCGAAAAGAACCTGCGGGATGTGATGCATCTCGTCGAATCGATCGCCCCCGCGGTCCTCTGGCTCGACGAAATGGAAAAAGGTTTCGCGGGCCTGGAAGGAGACTCGTTCAACGATGCCACGATGGCCCGGCTCGTCGGCAGCTTCCTCTTGTGGATGCAAGAACTGACCAAACCGGTCTTCGTCATCGCCACGGCCAACTCGGTGACGAATCTTCCGCCGGAAATGCTCCGTCGCGGACGCTTCGATGAGCTCTTCTTCATCGATCTCCCCAACTTTCACGAGCGGCAGCACATCCTCAAGATTCACCTCTCGAAAAAGAACTGGCGTCCGGAACGGTTTCGTGTCGATGAACTCGCGGAAAAAACGGAAGGCTACAGCGGTGCTGAACTGGAACAGATGATCGCGGCGGCGATCATCGATGCCTTCGGTCGCGGTCAGGTCCTGACCGATGAAGACCTCGATCGCGCGCGGCGGCAACTCGTCCCGCTCTCGGTCACGATGGAAGACAAGATCTTCGCGCTGCGGCAATGGGCTCAGGATCGTTGCCGACGGGCCACCTCGGACAACCGTGTGACGCAGATGCTCGATGCTGAGCAGCGTTTCAGTCCCTTGGAGATCGAGGACGACGATCGTCCGCTCGCCCCGTGGGAAGTCCTGGCACAGGCGGGGCAGGTGAAAGCAGCGATCGTCGAGTATGTCCGCGCGCAGGGCGAAGTTCTATTCCCGCAGTTGATCACCGCGATGAAACCCTACATGGAAACGACCGGTGAAGTTGGTCTCGCCGTGAAGACCAATCCGAATACGGTCCTCTGGTGTGGCATGAGCGCGGAGTTCTGTGCTGCCCTGATGGAACTCAGTATCGCCCGCCGGTTGTATGTTCACCCTGCGGAACCCGATGAGTATCGGAAACAGCAGGCTGCGCTCAAGCTTCCGCTGTTGGGTGAACCGACCGACGAGAAGTTGGCGCGTCCAAAGTGGCTGCCTTCATCGTTGCGCGTCGGACCGCATCCGGTGCATGCAGCGAAGTTGGCGCGGCTGGCGCGGATTCAGTTGGCGAATGTGACCTGAGGATTGGGGAGCGCGAATCACGCAAGCAACAGGGTTAGTGCTGGAGGAGTGATTGAAGGTAAGGATCGCGCAGGGAAGAGGCGATGTGGCGGGCCCCCTGGAAATTGTGTCCGGCGGTGAACTCGTGCGGGACCGAGACGACATGCGCTCCCGCGGCGACACCGGCCTGCGTGCCGGCGTGACTGTCCTCCAGCACGAGCATCTCTGCGGGTTCCACACCGAGCGCAGCCGCAGCCTTGAGATAGATCTCCGGCGCGGGCTTCCCCTGGGTCACGTCTTCTGCCGTGAGGGTCATCGGGAACCGTGAAAGCAACTCAAAGCGGTCCAACACGTCCTGCAGATAGTACCGTGGTGAAGAGGTCGCGACCCCTTTCGGCAAACCGCGGGCTTCAATCAGCTCCAGCAAGTCGTGCAAGCCGGGCATCGGAGCGAGCCGTTCCGGCAACATCCGCTCGAAAATCACCCGTGACTCGGCCAGTAATGCATCCGGATCATCATCCAGTTGCAGATAGGCGACCAGCGCCTTGAACGACTCCAGCGGCCGACGGCCGATGAGGACGTTCATCACATCGAGGCTCATCGCCTTATTGCGACGGGCGAGGAGTTCCGTGGCTGCGTCGTAAAAGACGTGCTCAGTATTGAACATCAAGCCGTCGAGATCGAAACAGACGGCACGGATCGGCGGGGCGGACATTGAGTAGGTTCCGACGCCCAGCCTCAGCCGAGGCTGGGATAACTTCAGGACAAGCGCGGCATCACGGCATCGAGACCGCCGCGGTAACTCCAGTCGAGAATTTCCATGGGATGCACCACCGGCAGAGGCGTCCCACCAGCCCGCAGATGCGCCCCGATCTGCAGCGTACAACCGGCGTTGCCACTGATCACGATCGACGCTTCGGTCTCGCGGATGTGCTCCGCTTTGCGTTGACCGAGCCGGTCGGCCATCTCCCCTTCCACGAGGTTATAACTCCCCGCTGCTCCACAGCAGATATCGGATTCCGCAAGCGGAATCAGCTTGAGGCCAGGGACGAGTTGCAGTAAGTCCCGCGGCTGTTCGCGAACCCGCTGGGCGTGCGCGAGATGGCAGGCATCGTGATACGTCGCGGTCAGCGGAACGGGGCCGGTCGGAATGATCGGCCCCAGTTCAGCCAGGAACTCGTGCACGTCCCGCACGCGACGAGCGAACTTGTCGAGTTGGCTGGAAACTGCACGGTCCTCGGGACGCAGTTCCGCGCCAACATGACCATAGTCTTTCAACATCGAACCACAGCCCGCGACATTGATAATGATCGCGTCAATCGCGTCGATATCGAACGCGGCGGCATTCTGCTGGGCAAGCTTCAACGCTGGTTCACCCGCTCCACTGTGGTAGTGAATCGCCCCGCAGCAAGCCTGCGATTGCGGGACGATGACTTCGCAACCGTTGGCCTGCAAGACCCGAGCGGTGGCCCAGTTCACGTGCTGAAACAGTGCATCGGCGACGCACCCGGTGAAGAACGCAACCCGTGCTCGTCGAGGGCCTAATGCGGGGAGCCGATCGGGCAGACGCGGTTCGCGGGAACGTAACTGCGGCAATAACCGTTGCATCCGCTGCAGGACATCGGGCAGGGCACTGGTCAAGCCCCAGCGTTCCGCAAGCCGATCAAGTCCCGTCCATTGCAACAGCGCGGCAGGCAGTAAGGCGGCCTTCAACCGGCCGGGATACGGAAACAAACCATAGAGCAAGACCCGTTCGAGCCAGCTTTGTGCGGCTGGGTCCGCCTTCGCGCGGCGTTGTTGCAACTCGATGCGAAATGGCTCGATCAAGCGACCATACTGCACGCCCGAAGGGCACGCGGTCTCGCAACTGCGGCAGTCGAGACACAAGTCGAGATGCCGTTCCACCGCCGGGCTGAGCTCCAACCGGCCATCGGTCACGCTGCGCATCAGGTAGATACGACCGCGCGGGCTGTTGTTTTCGTCGCCCGTTTCGAGATACGTCGGACAGGCTGCGGTGCAGAGACCGCAGTGCACACAATCGAGGAATTTTTCATAGTCGATCGACTGCCCCAGCCGCGGCGCTGCGGGAGCAGCGGCGGTTTGCGATAACGCGATGGGGTCCGGAGTCGTCATGAAGGCATCCAGGGGAGCGGGTTCAACAATCCTTGCGGGTCGAGCTGCATTTTCAAGCGGGACATCAGTCCCCAGGCTGGTTCCGGTTGTCCTGACATTGGCAACCGCGATTGCCATTCCGGATCGCAATGAAGGATTTGCAGATTCCCCCCGCGTGCGTGAGCCCGCTGCTGTAACGGGGCCAGCAGTCGTTGTGCCTGCTCGACCGTTCCCGTTTCTTCGGGGAGTTGACCGATCACGATCCCGCTTCCGGCGTGACACTGCACAGCGATACCGGACCTGGCGGCGACATCGGCAAACCCGCAGCATTCCGACGGGAACACGTTTGCCTGAAACGCGAGCGGATCATCGGCACAGACTGGGAAATCGGTCAGCGCCGTTGTCAATTGGTCCGCCGCGGCCCCTTCCACCGCATCGAGCGACTGCACACCGAAAGGCACGATCTCCTTCCGCAGTGTTTCGAGTTGCCAGGCGACTTCCCGTAGCGAGCCTTCGACCCGCAAGGCCAGCACTGGACCTTGAGCGGGAAGTTGAAGACGGGAATCGAGCGCGATCGATTTCGCCGCAGGCGGGTTGAGCAATTCCATCGCTGTCGGCCGGGCGGCCGAAGTCATCAACCGTTCAAGAACATTTTCGATTTCGTCAAACGTGTCCCACGCCAGCCACCACCAGGCCGCGGCTTCCGGGAGTGGTTTGAGTTTCAAGGTGACATGAGTAATCACCGCCAGCGTGCCGCGGGAACCGACGAGGAGTTTGCAGAGATCGTACCCGGCGACATTCTTCACGACGCGACCGCCGCCGTGAAAATGTCGTCCCGCGGCATCAATCGCCGCAATGCCGATCACCGCATCACGAAACGTCCCATGCCCGTACCGGCGCGGACCACTGGTGTTGCTCGCGATGGCTCCGCCCAACGTCGCCCGCTCGGGTTGAGCAATATCGATGGGGAGTTGCTGTCTCTCGGACGCAAGCAATTGCTGCAGTGCGCCGATCCGCATTCCCGCTTCGACAGTAACGGTGAGGTCGCGTGCCGGGTAGTCAATGACCCGATGGAGTTCGCGCAGATCGACACGTTGCGTCCCGGGGATTGAGGCCGCAAGGGCTGTCCGACCACCGGTCGGACAGAGTCGTCTTCGCGGACCGGTAGCGTTATCCGCGAGGAACCGTTGCAGTTCAGCGACTGTCGTCGGCACAAATTCGTCGTCGATCGTCATGACGGAAGGGGCTTCATGCCTTTGCGAATTGTTCGCCGATGGTGAAGATCCGGGCCGTATCCAGCACGCGATCGTTGCTGGTGAAAAGTTCTGCCAGCGCGGCCTTGTGAATTTTCATCTTGGTGCCGCCAACGCCGATCGCTCCATAACACAGCACGCCGCGTTTGTCGACAGCCTTATCCATGATACCGATCCCGCCCAATCCTGCGGGGGCGACGGCATTCAAGTCGATCGCCACCTTCAAACCCGTGAGACCGAAAAGCGTTTGCTCGTCGAGCAACTCGACACCGGCCGCTCCCGCCCCGAAAATGACCTGCGAACCGCTGCAAGCAGCGAGAAGCGATTCACGCCCGGCAGTCGCGTGGGGAGTAATCCGACCGACGGTTTCCGGATTCGTCAAGAGTTCACAGGCTGCGGTCGCCTTGTCCAAGGTGCGTGACCCGAGTCGAACGGTCGCCCCCTGGTCGAGCAGAATCTGTGCCACGCGGAAGCCCACAGGACCGGTCCCGCCGAGGATGGTCGCCGTCGTCTGCTTCAACACGAGATGCTTCGCAGCTGCAAGGACAGCCGCAGCGGCGGTCGTGTTGGACCCGTTCGAGTCCATCATCACCGAGCAGCGAACGGGACCGAAGAACGTCGCCAGCACTTTTTTCAGCACGGCTTCACCCGCCGCAACCTGACTCCCGCCGATGAAGAGTGCGGTCGACTTCAAGTCGGAAGGTTTGCGGGTAAACATCGCCCCGTGAACGAGCCCTTCGACGTTGTCCGGCGAGACGCCGCCGTAGCTGAAAAGTTGTTCGACACCCGCATCGATCGCGACAACCCGGTCAAATGTACTCGGGATGGAATCCGTATCGAGCTGAATCAGGATCCGTTGCATTGTTGGCCCTTCTGCTTCGGTCCGTCAGTGAAAACGGCCCAGGAACCGAAGGTCCCTGGGCCGATGTGAACAGCGCATCGTCCCGGGGATCTCAGCCCGCGTAGAACGGATGCTTTGCGTCTTTCTTCTTCGCCAGCATTTCGTCAACGCTCGGCGAGCTGCTCATCGCGTTGGCGATGGCCATCTTGGTGGCATCGTAGTTGTACTTGTAAATCTTCTTGTCGTCAGCCGCTTCCCAGTGGATGAACACCCCGCAGACGATGACGAGCTTCTCGGCCTGATCCTTCGGAATCACGCCCGCTTCCACACTATCAGCGACAGCGTTCGCAACGGCGGCCTGCGCCGGCCCGAACATCTGGACGGCCTGGCGGGCGCCCTTGATCGTCACCTTCGTAATCATCACGGTCGCAGGCTTGACCGCGAGGTTCGGCGTGAGGACCGCCAGCAGATTGCTGTGACCGGCCTTCTGGTCAGCGAGGGCGTTGGCGAAAGCCGTACCGACGGGACCGTTCTTGTCGCCGATCAACAGGTCGATATGGGCGATCTCATTGCCTTCGCCCGACAGGGCTTCACCGACGTACATCGCGAGTTCTCCTTGAGGAAAGTCTCCCCGGCGAGTCGTTCCACGCCGAGACCGTAATTCACCGGTCATCCCGCCATCGCGTGACACACACGGATTCGTTGAGTTTGATAGCATGCTGCCGCATCGATTTCCAGCGATCAGCCGATTTCCTGAGCACCATCATCCGGTACATGGTGTTCGTCGCCGGGACCAATGTCCATTTCAGAGTGATGCCAAAGACTCGGGCAGCGTGTCGTGCACCACTCTGTTAGAAAGTGCGCCTGCCGCGGGACCGCACATGCTTGCGAGACATTCAGTGATCCTCATCGGCGCGAGTGCCCGTGCAGCGGCCTGGTCGGCCTGCCGCGCTGGCTTTCTGCCCATCGCTATCGATCAGTTTGCCGATGCCGATCTCCAAACGATCGCGAACGTACTCCCCTGGTCGACATGGACCGCGCCCGACGCCTCGCTGGATGGTCTCCCGAGGGTGGCGGTCTCCGATCACGTCCTGGCCCAGCGTCCGCCTGATTCACCCACTGCGCGATGGTTCGGCCCGGAGAACTGGGCCGCTGCGCGGGATCTGTCTCCTCTGCAGAAAGTGGGATTACCCTGGCTGCCGTCCCGCATTCTGATGGCAACAACCCCCTGGCCCGAAGAGGGGACGTGGTTTGTGAAACCGATTGTCAGTGGTGGAGGACATCAAGTCTTCCGCTGGACCGCTGGCATGCCCCGACCGGCCAGTTCCGGACCGTTACTGATCCAGGCAGCGGCCACGGGGACACCGTGTTCGGCGATCTTTCTGGCCTCACGCGGGCAGGCTGAACTCATCGGCGTGACGCGTCAACTGATTGGCCAGGCGACGGGTGCCCTGGACCCGTATGCCTATCACGGTTCAATCGGCCCGATTGAAATCTCGGCAACCGCCCGCGAGGTGTTGCATCGGATCGGGAATGTGCTGGCCCCCACACAACGCGGGTTATTCGGTGTCGATTTTCAATGGGACGGGAGAACCCTCTGGCCGGTCGAAATCAATCCCCGCTACACCGCTGCGGTCGAACTCCTGGAATGGGCCACCAGACGGGCGTTGTTCGGTGAGCATGTCCTCGCGTGTGGCGGTGAAATCCCCCCGACGCCGCCGAATTCCCTGCGGCACACAGCACAGACCGTCGTTGGCAAACTGATTCTGTATGCCCGGAATACGTTCCACACCCCGGATCCGTCTCGATGGTTACGAACTCGCCATCCATGGTCCCTGCCGTTCGTGGCGGACCTCCCGCAGGCCAGTACGCACTTTGCGCCAGGAATGCCGCTCTGTACGGTGTATGCCACGGGGGCGAATCCGGTTGATGTCGAACTCAAGCTCAAGCGTCGGGCCGACCGAATTCGCAACTGGTGGGGAGATTCCCCAGAACATCACAACGGTTCTTGATCCGTGTTCGGCCTCCCGTTAAGATCAACCCCTCGCAATTGGACCGGTCTCAACTTTCAACTCTGACGAGTTTTGGAGCGATGTCGAAAGCTACGGACGTACGCATCAAGTTCGCCGCGCTGGCGGTAGAACAGTTGGCCTTCCGGACTCCTCTGAAGTTTGGTGGTCGAGTCCTCGACAAATCGTTCCAGCTGGAAGTGACGGTCACCGTTGAATCCCGCGATGGCAAGCAGCATGCCACGGGATTCGGCAGTATGCCGGTCGGCAACATCTGGGCCTGGCCGGGCACAAAAGTCACTGCTGACCAATCCGAAGCGGCGATGAAAGCCTTCGCCGAAGAAGTCGTCGAATTTGGCAGTGTCTGTACCGAGTACGGTCATCCGATCGATCTGAGCTATCACCTCTCCGCTGAATACGGCCACATGGCCAAGATGCTGTGCCAGCGGATGAAGCTCCCGGAAACGATGCCCGAGCTGGCACAGCTCGTTGCGGCCAGCCCGTTCGATGCCGCCCTGCATGATGCCTACGGTCGTCTGCATCACGCGAACAGCTACAACACGCTGTCGTCAAAGTTCATGAATCACGACCTGTCGTATTACCTCGACAAAGACTTTGCCAAAGAATATCTCGACCAGTACACGCTGCGTGAACCGAAAGCCCGCATGCCGCTGTACCACCTGGTCGGTGCTGTCGATCCACTGACGGATGCGGACGTCACGAAGAAGGTGGGGGACGGCCTGCCGGAAACGCTGGCCGAGTGGATTCCCTACAACGGCTTGACGCACATGAAGATCAAGCTGAACGGGGACGACTTCGCCTGGGATCTGGCGCGGGTCCTCGCGGTTGATGTCGTCGCAGTTGCTGAGCAGAAGAAGCGTGGCTGCACAACGTGGCATTATTCGCTCGACTTCAACGAGAAGTGCGCGAACGCCGAATACGTCGTCGAACTGCTCATGAAACTCAAGCAGCAAAATCCTGCGGCGTTCGACCGGATTCAGTACGTCGAACAACCGACGCATCGCGATCTGGCGGCTCATCCCGAACAGAAAATGCACGCGGTCGCCGCCATCAAGCCGGTCGTGATCGACGAGTCGCTCGTGAATTACGATTCGCTGCTGCTCAGCCGGGAGATGGGTTACACCGGCATTGCGCTCAAGGCTTGTAAAGGGCAGACCGAATCGCTGCTCCTCGGAGCAGCGGCACAGAAGTTCGGCCTGTTCCTCTGTGTGCAGGACCTCACCTGTCCCGGCTACTCCTTCCTGCATTCGGCCAGTCTCGCGGCCCGCATCCCGGGGATCGCTGCGATCGAGGGGAACAGCCGGCAGTATTGTCCTGGCCCGAACAAACCCTATTCCCGAAGGTATCCGGGGATGTTCGAGATCAAGGATGGGACCGTCGAGACGGGTCTGCTGACCGGGGAAGGTCTCGGATTCGAATAAATCCGGTCTCCCAGCGAAGGCCCTCGATGGGCGTTTGAGAGGTTCGCTGTTACAATCAGCAGCGGTGCGCGCCTGCAATCTGGCGGTCGCCGACCTCTGGTTCTCCTGGAAGAAGACTCTGCCGTGACTGTGACTTCGGTTGTCGGGCTGCAATGGGGCGATGAAGCCAAAGGGAAGATCGTCGATATCCTGACCGACGTCCATCAGATCGTCGTCCGGTATCAGGGGGGGAACAACGCCGGACACACGGTGAAGTTCAATGGCGAAACGTACAAACTCTCGCTGTTGCCGACGGGGATTCTGCGTCCGAATGTCACGGCGATCATCGGACCTGGCGTGGTCGTGAATCCGGCAGCGCTCCTGGGTGAACTCCGCTCGCTCGAAGACCGGGGCGTGCAGGCCAAACACCGGCTGCTCGTCAGTGATCGGGCCCATGTCATCCTTCCGTATCACATGCTGGAAGAAGCGATCCTCGAAAAGAGCCGCGGCGAAAGCAAGATCGGCACCACCGGCCGCGGCATCGGGATGTGCTACCGCGATAAGGCGGGCCGGTCCCACGCGATCCGCATGGGCGATCTCTACTATCCCGAGTTGCTCCGCACACGGCTGCACGAAATCGTCAGCATGAAAAACACCGTGCTGCAGGCGCTCGATCCGCAGTGTGCCCCGCTCGATGCGGAGAAAATCTTCGACGAGTATTCCGCCCTCGCGGACCAGCTCAAAACCAACGTGATCGACACGACGGCCTGGCTGCACAAGGCATTGAAAGAGCAGAAGAACATCCTGTTCGAAGGAGCGCAGGGAAGTCTGCTCGATGTCGACCACGGAACGTTTCCGTATGTCACCTCCTCAAATAGTTCCGGGGCTGGCATTCACAATGGCAGCGGGGTTCCGGCCCGGTCGATCGATCGCATGATCGGGGTCGTGAAGGCGTACACCACGCGAGTCGGTGGTGGCCCCTTCCCTACCGAACTGCATGACGCTACCGGCGAACACATCCGCCAGGTCGGTCGGGAATTCGGGACCGTCACCGGTCGTCCCCGCCGTTGCGGGTGGTTCGATGCGGTCGCTTCCAGCTATGGAGCACGGATCAGCGGTGCGGACGTCATCTCGGTCATGCTGCTCGATGTCCTCAGCGATCTCGATGAAGTCAAAATCTGCGATGCGTATGACATTGGCGGACAGCGCGTGACCGACTTCCCGAGTCACGTCGAAGACCTGGCCCGGGCGAAACCAATCTTCCGCACGCTGCCGGGTTGGAAGCAGGACATCACCGGGGCACGAAAGTGGAGCGACCTCCCTCCCAATGCCCAGCGCTACGTACAGACGATCGGAGAAGTGATGGATCGTCCGGTCGCATACGTCTCGATTGGTCCCGATCGCGAACAGACGATTGTGATGGAATCGTGAATCGTCGCCTGGAATCGAACAGACTGTTCAGCACAGGGTTAGCAGTCTGTTGAAAAAGACTCCCGACCCACAGACAAAAATGTCTGTACCACCGAAAACTCCCGGAAGACTTGCCATTCAGTGGGACAGACATTCCTGTCTGTCGAATTTTCAACAGGCTGTGAGTGGCCCCGTCGAGTCAGGCAACATGAGCGGTTCGGAGAACGACGTTCGAACAGTGAAAGCGCCACGGACATTTGCTGAACTTGCCACCGCACGGAAGGCGTGGATTGCGGACGTGCTGCAGCCCTGGTGCCTGCAGGCATCGCGGACCGATCTGCGGCTGGCGGAACTCGAATGGGTCGACATCGCCGGAAAGGTCGATGCCGGGAAGACACTCTGGGCATGGGCGTGGAGCCGCTTTCCCGCCGCAGTCCATGCGGAACTGGGTCTGGATGAGACGACCCCACTGGCCGTGACAACGAAACAGGGACAGACGGCCTGCGGTTACGTCGATGCCCGTGCCAGCACGTCCGGACAACTCGTCCTGTTGGGACGCCCGGACCCGAACCAGCCGATTTCAGTCCTGGGGCCGTTCAATATCGACGACATCGCCACAATCGAACGACTGTCGGGCGATGATCCACGTTCCGTGTGCTGAGTCGTGCTTACGGCTGCGGACGGAGGATTGTCACCTGTGTGCCGTAGGGAAGCACCGGCCAGAGTCGCCCCGCCGGTTCGATCCGCACGGCCAGGCAGGTCTCTTCCGCTGACTGTTGCACCGTTGCCAATTGAGGAGGCAATGGTGCTAAGCGCCCCTGACGCACTCCGGCACCGGGGAACTCGACCTTTACGATCGTGCCAGTCGACATCCAGGCGGTATCCCGCGCGGGAATGGAGGCCATGAGAAACCGCTGCTCTTCGTCGAAAACACTGACGATGGCTTCGCCGGCGGAGACAGGATCACCCGGTTGCTTCTGCCACGTCCCCAGTGTGCCGTAACCAGGCGCTTTGATCGTTAATTCTTCGGCTTGCGCAGCGAGCACAGCTCGATCGGCTTCAGCCTGCTGCAGACGGGTCTGGGCGACATCGACGCCCGCCGAGATACGAATCCGTTCCGCAAGACTCTGCTGCAACTGCTGGAGTTCTTCCAGACGGCGTTCGCAGAGCGTGACCTGGGCCGCCAGTGTTTCGAGCGCGCTGGCGGCAGCGTCCTCCTGCAACATGGCGCGCACCTTCGCGGCATCCGGAGTCGCTGAGGTCAACAGCAGCGGAGCGACGATCGCCGGGAGTCCCTGTTCATCCTCACCACCGGCAGACTGTGGCCACCATGACGAAAGGTGATCCTTCCAGGCGACTTGTTCCACTTCTTTTGTGAGGCGTTGCTGCTGAAATGCAGCACAACGAAGCTGTGTCTCGAAGGCCTCCGCATTCAATTCACGGCGACGCCAGTCGAGTTCCACCGCAGCCTGGGCTTCGACCTTCTTCAACTCGGCCTGACGCGCAGCGATCTCCTGATCCTTGGCGACGATCGCCGCCGCCAGTCGATCATCTGCCAACCGCAACAACGGGGTTCCTGGCGCGATGGCCGCTCCCGCAGGCAGCAGCGTTTCCGCGACAAGGCACGGACGACCGGCAGCAATCACGGTGGTCTTCGCTTGCAGCGTCGCCTTCAACGGGGCCTGCTGGGCGCGGTCCTGCCAACCGGCGACCGCAATCCCGCCCAACAACGCCGCCCCGCCGAACAACAGGAACCGTGTCCACGTCGTGCGGCCCGGATTCAATGGTCGAGCACCTTCCGTGGTGTGCATCGGTCAGACTCCTGACAACATCCAAAACGGGAGCGCAAGCGACAACGCTCCCTCACCGTTCCATCGGCAGAATCGCTAGATCCGCTACGAACAGAACACGGCCGATCAAGCGTTCTTTCGTGAGCCCTGCGGCACAGATTCCGTAACCGGAAAAGTCAAAATCTGGGTGTCTTGGTCGACTGCTCCTGCGTACACTACCAGGCAGGAGATGACCATGGCGGAATTTGGCGAGGAGGGAAGTCGGGAATGCGATCGTTTGATCGAAGAGATACTGTTAGAAGTCGGTTGGAACCAGCCTCCGGTGGAGATGCTGGAATTCGCGCGACGACGCGGCCTCCAAGTGATCTGGGACCAGGGACAGACCGGACGTGCCCGGCTGCTGCGGATCGCAGGGACATCAACGATCTGCCTGAAACCCGATGATCGTCCGGAACGGCTGCAGTGGGCCATCGCCCACGAAATCGGAGAAAGCCTGATCTGGCAGCTGGCCCCGCGCCTCGAGCTCAGTCCCGAACAATGCCCGCCTCGGGTTCGCGAAGCCCTGGCAAATGCACTCGCTCAACGGCTGTTATTGCCACAGGACTGGTGGCGAACCGCAGTGAGAGAAACCGGTGGCGATCTTCTGGCGCTCAAAGATCGCTTTGCCACAGCCAGTCACGAACTGATTGCCTGGCGGTTTCTGGATGATCCGACGCCGCGGATTGTCACGGTCATCGATCAGGGACAGCTTGCTCGACGACGGGCGAATTATGTCCAACGGGTCCCTGCTGCGACCCCTGCAGAAGTGGCGACATGGGAAACCGCTCGAGCCAGTGGTCAACCCGTCATACAGTCGATCACCTGGAAACAACCGGGGATTCTGGCAGCCGAATGTCGCGTGTGGCCAATTCATGAACCGGGTTGGCAACGCGAACTGGCAATCACGACCATCACCCTGGTCGAGGACTAACGAGGAGTGAGCAACTTACGGGAGCGGCGGGAGCCATGAGCAGTGGTAGAGCGCCCGAGGAACGCTGGCTTCCAACATCGCCTTCCAGGGGTCCGGAGCTTTTGCCTGGGCACTCCCCAGCAGAACATCAACGAGCGTCGTCGGATGGGTGTAGGTCACGACGCGAACGGCTTTCAGTCCGAGTTGCTTCTGCAGGGCAGACAAAGCTTCTTCTTCATAGGCAATCTGATCGATCAGCCCCTTTTCCAGGGCATCTTTCGCGGTGAAGATTTCGCCGGTCGCGACCGCATTCACCTGCTCGGCGTCCATCGTGTCCCGGTTCGTATCAATCACTTCGCGAAACTGATCGAACGCCTGTCCGAGGATATTCTCCCAGACCTTCCGTTCGTTGTCTGTCAGCGGCCGGAACGGACTGAGGGCATCCTTAAATTCCCCCGTCTTGAGCGGGTCTGAACCCACACCGAATTTTTCCGAAAGTTTGCTCAGGTCGTACCGCGGGATGATCACGCCAATTGATCCCGTCCATGTAGTCGGTTCGGCAAAGATGCGTCCCTTCGGCCCGGCTCCCATCGCAATGTAGTACCCGCCGGAGGCTGCCATCCGCTTCATCTGCACGAAGACAGGCTTCTGATCGCTCAACAATTTGAGGCGATGATAGATCTCGTGACTATCGGCCACGAACCCACCGGGACTGTCGACGACGAGGAGCACTCCCTTCACCGCATCGGCCTTTTCCGCTGCTTTAATCTGGTCGATCAGTCGCTCGGTGTACGGAGGCATGATCGTCCCGCTCATCGTGAGCACAACGATCTTCTCCGAGGCCGAGGCTTCCCCTGAATGGAAGTGTTCCTGCGGCGGTTCGGTCTTCGCGAAATAATCGCGGAATGCGGCCAGCATCCCGACATTGGCCATCACGGACATGCCCAACGCGATCAAGACGAGCCGCAACGCCCAATTCTTCCAGCCACTGGGCTGCGTTTGCACTACGACCGTGGGACTGGCTGTCCGGGACGACGGATCCACATCAGCGGGCGGCAACGGCATCACGAAAGTCCGTGAATAATAGTGAGGAAGGGCCAGATCGTCGTCAGTAGTGTATCAGAATTTCTTCCAGGAAGACTGGCCGGGTGGATGCCTGCTGGTATGTCCTCCGGGCGCTGACGCTTCCGGCTCGGCTCCGGTTTCCCGAGCCGGAAGCGTCAGCACCCGGAAAACGTGAAAGGCAACACGCACTGTCAAACTGGGAAACCTGACATAACTTTTCGGGATATTCCGGGCGTAGCGACGGTAACCGTCTTACGGCCCGCATTTCGGCTAGGACCGCTACAAGCCGTACAAACGGACCGGCAAACCCGTCGATGACAACGGTACGGATTGCGTCGTGCAGCGGGAGGACCTGTTCCTCGCTGATCTGCGACGTCCGACGATTGCCACGCCCCAGCGAAGCTGACCTTCCGGGGCGGTTTGAGGAGTGCCGTCACGATGTTCTGGCCGAAGTCGAATCGCTTGCCGTTGTGGATGTTGGGCGCTGCTGCCACAGGTCTCCTCTCGGTGCCGTCGATGCTGGAGGCTCAGTCGGGTCTGTCCCCCGCGACGGGGAAATTTCAGATGAATCCGATCCGTCGCACAGCGGCACCCGCTGCGAACCGGTCGAACGCCCCGGCGGTGCCAGCCGTCGAAGAAGGGAGCTATCAGGCCGCTCCAGCGACTCCGACGGCTCCGGCTGCCCCCCAGATGACCGTTCCGGCGGCCAATGCTGGTGATACGGCAGTCCAGCGGGAACTGCAGCGGATTTATCAGGAAAACGGCCGTGAGATGCCGACCGTGGCCACGCCGTACACGATCCAACGGCCCCAAGGATCGACACAGCCAGCTTCCGCGAGCACCGCTCCAGCCCAGCCGGCTCCTGCCACGACCTCAACAGGTGCGGTTCCGCTGCAGAATCACACCGCGCCACCGCCAAGTGCCCCGGCCCGCACGACAAGCAAGAACCCGGTGGTCGCCTTCTTCCAGCGGTTGACTGGCCGCGATAAGCCCGTGGCACGAACGCAGCCGCCCGTCTCGCGGCCTGAAAATGTCCCACCGACCCCGCCCGCTGCTCCGAACTACGCTCCTTACGCCGGTGCTCAACCGCGTCGCCTGAGCGGACCGGAAGCTGTTGCAGCGACGCCGACCACAGAACAGACAGAAGTCGCGCAGGACAGCTTCCTGCCACCGCTGCCGGGATCGAACGTCGTCACGGCTCCTCGTCCGCCGATGACACCAGTCGTCACCGGCCCGAGCAATGATCAACCCATCGCAACAGTCGTCAAGCCACTGGTCCCAGTCGTGACCGGTCCGAGGACCGGCGTCGCTGCTGAAGAAGAGCCTGTCTTCGAGGCACCGTTGATCGTGGACGGTGCGCCGACGGGGGTTACGGAACCGGCTGAGGAAGCAGTCGCACAGACCCAGGTCGCCAAAGTCTCACCCGATTTTCCCGATCCGTTTCCGGCCCAGTCAGAGGAAGATGCTGACGATCTGGATGACGCTGAAATGGAATCCCCATTCAGTGGCCTGAAGCTGGACGAAGAGGAAGAGATGGTCGCAGAGACCCCGGCAGAATCGTTGCCGGAAGAGGAGGCCACTCTGGAACCGCTGCCGCTGGTCGCCGCTCCAACTCAGCCGACCCCGGCTCCGGTCGAGGGACTGGAGATTCCGGAAGAGGCTCCCAAAACCGTCGCTCAAGCCGAACCAATGGAAGCGGAACCGTTCGCTCCGTTCGAGTCCGAAGACGATTTGCGTCCGGCTCCGGTGAAGCCACAACCCCAACCGCAGCCCCAACCCGAATCAGAACCGGCTCCGTTGGCTGTCCCGGATATCGTGGCCCAGCCGCAAGCACCGGCAGCGGACGATCCGTATGCCGCCAAGATGAAGATCATCCGCGATCGTGGTGGCATGAAGGGGCTTAAAGGCTTCTGTCCGGTCACGCTGCGAGATGAACGCGGACTGGTCGATGCCGTTCCGGAATTCCAGTCACAGTTCCGCGGCCAGAAGTTCCACTTCGCCTCAGCGGAAGCCAAGGCCAAGTTTGATGCCCAGCCGACGGACTATGCTCCCGCAGCTTACGGAGCCGACGTCGTGGTCCTGACCCGCGACAAGGACGTCGCGGAAGGGACCCTCGACTACGCCGCCTGGTACAAGGGAAAACTCTATCTCTTCGCCAGTGAAGCGACCCACGCGGTCTTCACCAGCGAACCAGCGAAATACGCGGCCCCGGCCGGGATCGAGTAACCAGAGCCAACGATTCCAAGGACAGCGAGACGCCCAGCGAATGCCTTCGCTGGGTGTTTTCGTTTTGATGCACTCCATAACCCGACGCGCGAACGCCGGGTTGTCGCAGTTCCGCTCACGAGTCGAAAACCCTGCGCTCGCGCTTCGCGCAGGGATGATGCGGGCCGTTCACGCTAGCCGCGATCCGCGCCACCAGCCACAGACCAGGGCACTCAACTTCTGTCGCAATGGCAACCGGACTTTCTCACGGAAGACGTCGTAATCGCGACGAACAATCTCGCGGAGCAGTCCGCCATAGATGTCACGAATCACGCGCAGGATCGGACGACCGACGGGATCGACCAGCGGTAACAATGCCGCCGAATGGTCGTATGCAGCCTGTGCCCGATCGGCCTGATGTTTCATCAATGCACGAAAGCGGTCATCGCAATGCTGCTGCGTCAGGTCGTCGGTGGTATAGCCGAACCGAGCGAGATCTTCCGCCGGGAGATAGATCCGTCCCAGCGCGAAGTCTTCGCCGACATCGCGCAGGATGTTCGTCAACTGGACCGCCAGACCACACTCAATCCCCAGTGGAATCGCCGCGGGATCGTGAAAACCCCAGATGTGGAGACAGCACAAACCGACGGCTCCTGCGACGTGGTAGCAGTAGTCATCGAGTTCGGCCTGTGTCTGCAGGGCAACAGGATCGAGGTCGCGAGCCACACCGATCAGCACATCGCGGAAGTACTGTTCGGGGATTTGATACCGTTGAATGGTGTCGCAGATCGCGGGCATCAGTGGACCGGTTGGCGCACCGGCCAGCCCCGCCGAGAGGGCATTGCCCCAGTTCAGGACCGCCGCCCGTCGTGCAGGCACGCTCTGTGATTCATCATCGCTGCAGTCGTCGGCGACCCGCATGAAGGCGTACAGCGCGCACATCGCGTCGTAACGGTCGCGCGAGAGTGTCAGAAACGCATAGCGAAAATTCTTCGCCGCCCGCCACGTTAACGCTCGACAGGCGAGATACGACTGGCGTAACACGGCGTCCGTCATCGTTCGATTACTTCCTGACGGACGATCTCATCACACGAGAGACAGACCGGAGTTCGCTTGCGTCTTCGCGTCCGGTGGCCACGAGTCGCGAAGACGCAAGCGAGGTGGGTTGACCGAGATCAAACCCCGGCCGGAGACCAGCCCGGTTGAGGGATAGTATGAACCACCGCCGGTCCCGTGGCGCGGAGTTGGTCAGCTTGAGCACACAGCTGTGACACGCCTGCGAGATCATCCGCAAACTCCCACGCGAAGCGATGCCGTCGCGTCGCACCCGGCGCGACGATTGGCAACCGCTGGTGTCCTCGTTCGTAGCTGCGGAAATTGGGGAAGTTTACCCCCGGCTCCAGACCGGTGACGTAACCCTCTGCGAGCGATTGCGTGTTCTTCCAGACCGTAAAGCAGGGTAATTCAGTGGCGTTGTATTGCACCGCGAATGCAGTAGTTGCAGACTGATTCCGCAGGACCGCAAGCGACCAGCCCTGTGGATCCGACTGCGGCTGATAGTAATACGCCTGCTCGGCGAAACCGGTTTGCGGCGGTCCATAGACTGCGTGCTGAGCAACACCCTCGGCGGACCGTGGATCACGCGGTGCCAACTCGCGAAAGGCGACACTGTTCACCGCACCATCATCCAGGAAGGGCTGCCCGATGTTGATGTGATAGAGCAGCGACAGCGGCTCCGGTCCCCCACCCAAATTAGTCACTTCGTCAAGAAACTCGATCCGCGCAGAACCGAACGGCATCCGCAGTGTCGACGTCAACTGCCACCGTGGGCCGAACATCGAGGCTTCTTCCACGACACTCGTAACTTCGAGAACCCCTGCGCCTTCATCGATGACCCGCACCGACAATTGATGGGCGGGAAGATTCGCAATGCGGCCATGCAGAGTGATCGCGGTCCCGTCATCATTGCCGGGGGGACCGTTGAACCCGAGGCCGCAGCGGCACATCAGTTCATTGAATCCGTTCAGCCAGCCCAAACCGTTCCGGTCATGCAGATTGACGAAGGCTGGATGGACGGGCCGTGCAACGGGAGACTGCCACCCAAGCGGGAGTTGTCGATAGCGGCCACGCCAGACTCCCATCCCCCGCGTCGGCAGCAGCGTAAGTTCGACAGGACCGTTACAAACGGTCAGGACCTGCAATCCATCGCTCAAGCCGCCACGGAGGGTCTCCAGGCGGAACGACCACGCAGAGTCCCCACTTCCACCCGAACCGGACGCTCGGTCGTGATGAATCTGCTTGTCGACGTCGATCAGGACAATTTCTTGATGAGTCATGGAGTTTTTCACCGAAACGACCAGCGAAGGGGGGCGGTGATGACGTAAGTTTCGACTGATTCACCGCGGCGGCAGTCTAAACCAGCCGGTCTGACTCTGCCAGTTCCGCACCAACCCGAGTAGAATCGCATGTCTGCGATCCGCCCCATGACAGACCTTTCGTAAACGGATCGTAAACATGCAGACGGAACTCGACGCGATGGTTTCGCCCTTCGACCTGGACAATGCGGCCCCGCCCTACACTTCTGCCTGGTACGAAGCGCTGCGACGGACGCTCGGTGAGAGCACCTGCCGGCATATGGGCATCTATGCGATCCCCGCCGATCTGCTGCTGTCGGTCGTCATCCCGGTCTACAACGAAGAGCGGACCCTGCGGGCACTGGTCGAGCGTGTGCAAGCCGTGCCGATCCGCAAAGAAATCGTTCTCGTTGATGATGGATCGAAGGACAACAGCCGCGCGGTCATTCAGCAACTCGTCGATGAATCCCAGACGGCAGCCGACCCGCTGAACACGATCGTCGCCCATGCTCACGAAAAGAATAAAGGGAAAGGGGCCGCCGTTCGGACCGGCTTCTCGAAGACAACCGGCGACATCGTCCTCATCCAGGACGCTGATCTCGAATACGATCCGAACGAGTACCCGCGGCTGATCCGCCCGATCATCGAAGGGAAAGCCGACGTCGTCTTCGGCAGCCGCTTCCTCGGCGATCGTGAACACCGAGTCCTCTATTTCTGGCATTACCTCGCGAATACCGGCTTGACGACCCTCTCGAACGCCTTCACTGATCTCAACCTGACCGACATGGAGACCTGCTACAAGGTCTTCAGCAAGTCGGCGATCGATTCAATCTGGCCGTCGCTCAAGCAGAACCGGTTCGGCATCGAACCCGAGTTAACGGCGAAAGTCTCCCGACGGAAACATCGCGTCTACGAGATGTCGATCAGCTATCTTTTAGGGCGATCATTTTGGGATTTTTGGCGCGGCTGGCGTATCTGCAGTTGCAGGCGGGGCGGTGGTCGGCGTGCGTGTTAAATCGCGACGACGCAAGGGGGGTGGGGTGACTACCGGAAGCATTCCCACCCCGCTTGCGTCTTCGCGATTTCACACTCACGCCTACCACCGCCCCTCCTGCAACTGCAGATACGCCTGCAGCGCAAAAAATCCCATCATGATCGCCATAAACGGTTGCCCTAGCGAGGCGACCCCGATGGCGCCCAGAACACCGAGCACCAGGGTCACGCGCAAGGTCCACATCGTGGCACGGACCACGCCCGCCATTGCCAGCAGCGCTTCCAGAATCCGCCCGCCATCCAGCGGCAGCAGCGGGAACAAATTGAAAATCGGCCAGACGATGTTGATGACCAGCAGGTCAATCATCGTCGCTTGGAAGTACTCGTGTGTTTCCGTCTGAGCGACTGCGAGCCCGATCTGCACGACGATCAGCACGAAGGCGATCGCTAACTGAGCAAACGGCCCCGCCAGCGAAATCAGCAGCGAGCGATACGCCGGAAATCGATAACCGGGATTAAAACGGGCTTCCCCACCAAAGTGATGCAGCACGATCTCGGATTCGTAACCAAACGCCTCCGCGACCAGCGCGTGCCCGAGTTCATGAATCAGGATCGAGAAGAAGACGCACAGCATCCAGATGAAGATGAAATCGAGCCCTTCCTGAAAACGGCCCAGCAGAAACGCCATCAGCCAGAACGTCGGGATCACGCGGACCGGAATTCTCCCCAGCCAGAAGACCAGATCGAGCGGCGTCGGATTCGTGGAAAACATGCCTGCGCATCCTGCGAAAGTATCACTTGCAGGTAGGGCATAGCGAATGCGCACAGGGTAAGTCAACCGGGATGTGCAGAGACGCGGGCGCTGCTCATCACTCGCTGGCGTCTTCGCGACTTCCTGTCAGAAGGCCACGCAGTCGCTACCCGCGTTTCCTCGTGGGCGATATCATCGATCCCACGGTCTGCGGGACGCACAAGACCAGTGCCGAGTCGGTCACACGGCTCGTGTCACGCTGCGGGGTTACCCCGCGGTCGCTGCGTTGCTCGAGATTCACAGGGGTGTGGGAAGTGATCCGCTGACATGCGGAACACTTCCCACCGCGACACGACAGTTGTGCGTCCCGCGGGCCGGTTTCTGACTGTCAGATCAGTAATTGAGGTCGGCAAAGCGACATGGATGTCTGGGGCTGGCTCGCGATTGGTGCGGTCTTCGTCGCATGGATGGTGGCACGTCTCCTGCTGCGTGTGAGTCAGAAACCCGCGCGCCGGTTGCAGTTTCCGCCCCAACAGACCGCATCCGGGCACCGCTTTACGCCGGCGTGGCTGTTTGGCCCGCCCGTCCATCCGTTCGTTCGACGATTTCGTCAGCAGTCATCTGTTCCCGTTGTGACGGTCCCACCGCACGCATTTCCACATCGGGCGGCGACCCGCGGGGAGCTTTATGACCTGTCACAGGACGGCGATCCGACCCGACTCGCCGGATGGGGGTTGCCCAACTGGCAAACTCCGGATCAGCTCGCGGACGGGCTCGGTCTGACAGTCAACCGGTTGGCTTGGCTGACGCATCGGTGTCGGCGCGGTCAGCCTGATGGCACGGGTCCACAGCGAACCCACTATCATTACCGCTGGATTGCGAAACGCTCCGGTGGCGTCCGGTTGCTCGAAGTCCCGAAACGTTCGTTGCGCGATGTACAGCGACTGCTCCTGAAACTCGTCATTGAGAAAATCCCCCCAGCGGCGTCAGCGCACGGCTTCATTGCCGGGCGCTCGATTCATACGAATGCGCTCCCCCATGCCGGCCAGGCGATCGTACTGAAACTGGATCTGCGTGATTTCTACGCGACGGTGTCGCTCAACAAGGTGATTGCCCTCTTCCGACGCTGCGGCTATTCGCGGGAAGTGGCCATCTGGCTGGGACGGCTGACGACGTCGGTGATTCCCGGACATCTCGCTCCTCCCGCGGAAGATCGGATGGCGGTCTGGCGGTATCGCCGCCGACATCTGCCACAGGGGGCACCAACATCCCCTGCGCTGGCGAATCTGGCAGCGTATGGACTTGATCGTCGTCTGCAGGGAATGGCGGAGAAGTGGGGCATCACCTACACCCGGTACGCTGATGATCTGACGTTTTCGGGACCGGCCGAGATGAGCAGCAAACTGCGGAAATTCATCCCGCTGGTCGAGCAGATCATTCGAAATGAAGGCTTTCACTCGAACCGCAAGAAACGCCAGGTCCTTCGCGCCCATCAGCGGCAGATCGTGACCGGCGTCGTCGTGAACGAACGACCGGGCGTGAAGCGGGCCGACGTCGATACGCTGAAGGCGATTCTGCACAACTGCGTGCAACGGGGTCCGCACTCACAGAATCGCGATGGACACGCAAACTTCGCCGCCCATCTCCGCGGTCGGATCGCTCACATCGCTCAGTTTCGACCCGAGCGGGGTGCACGGCTGCTGGAACTCTATCAGCGGATCAACTGGACGCACTGAAGTCTCATTCGGGAAAATCCGAAATCCATCACGCGATCCATTCCGGAATCACTTCTCCGGCGACACCCGTTAACCGGGCATCGAGACCCTGATGACGGTGTGTCAGTTGCAGGTGATCGATCCCGAAGAGACGGAGCATCGTCGCATGGAAGTCGTTCATCGAGACCGGCTTCTCGGTGATCGACCAACCGATTTCATCGGTCGCCCCGTACGTGAGGCCCCCCTTCACACCGCCTCCGGCCATCCACAAAGAGAACGCCGCGGGATGATGATCGCGTCCGGTGACCACGCTGGACCCGTTACGATTTTCGCCCAGAGGAGTCCGGCCGAATTCGCCAGCCCAGACGATGAGCGTGCTGTCGAGCAGACCCCGCTGTTTCAAGTCTTTGATGAGGGCCGCCACCGGTTGATCGGCCATGCCGCAGTTGTGCTTCAATTCAGCATCGAGATTCGAGTGATGATCCCATGAGGCATGATTGAGCTGCACGAAACGGACACCCCGCTCGATGAGTCGCCGTGCGAGGAGGCAGTTCGTCGCAAAGGCCCGGTATTGCCCCGGCCCACCACCACGCGACGCCTTGAGTTCGGGTTCTTCCCGGTCGATCCCGTAGGCATCAATCGTCGCCCGCGTTTCGCCGGACAGATCGATCAGTTCCGGTGCAGCGGCCTGCATGCGGAACGCAAGTTCGTAACTGGCGATCCGGCTTTGAATCTCAGGATCGCCGATCTCTGCAAAGCGGGACGCATTGAGCCGCCCGAGCGCATCCAGCCCGGCCCGCTGGACTTCGCGCGTCACTCCCGGCGGATTCTCCAGATTGAGGACCGGTTCTCCCTGATTCCGGAAGAGGACCCCGGCATAGGTCGACGGAAGAAAACCGCTTTGCCACAACGACGCCCCGCCACTCGTCCCCCGGCCTGCGGAAAGGACCACATAGCCTGGCAAATCCTGCGATTCACTGCCAAGACCATAGGTGAGCCACGCCCCGGCCGTTGGTAACCCGAAGAACGACCGACCGCATTGCAGCGTGAGTTGGGCCGGATGATGATTGAACTGGTCGGTATGCATCGACCGGACCATCAGCATGTCGTCGGCACACTGGGCCAGATGCGGCGTGTAGTCCGAGAACTCCATGCCACTTTCGCCATGTCGACGAAACGTTCGCTTCGAGCCCATCAGGACCGCGGACTCCTTCTTGATGAAGGCGAAGCGAACTTCTTTCGTCAGCGACTCGGGCAACGGCTGACCGTTGAGTTCAACGAGCTTGGGCTTCGGGTCCCACAGATCAATCTGACTGGGGGCTCCTTCCAGGAAGATGAAGATGCACTGCTTCGCCTCGGGGAGAAAGTGAGACGGACGCGGTGCGAGCGGATCGACAGTCGCGTTCCCGTTTGCCGCCGCATCTAGCTGAAGCAGATGCTGCAGCGCGGCCATCCCGAAACCATATCCAGCGGACTGCAGGAGCGCCCGCCGTGAGAATTGTTGTGCCGCGTGCAGCAGATCATAATTCAGCATCGGGTTATTCCCGGGTGAGGAATTCGTC
>JBGATC010000078.1:0-10196 GCA_044229335.1 Planctomycetaceae bacterium
CGTGGAACGGTCCGCGACCCCGTGCAGTTTCGACCCCGTTTCGGCCAATAGTTCAACGTCAACTTCATGGCGAAGGACTCCTTTCAAAGTCCCTCGGCACGCAAATCGCAGACCAACTCGCGTTATGAAACTGGCTCTAGTTGCTCTTCCTTAGTCGGCCGCTTACTCAAGTGTCTGGCCAAATAGTCATTCACCTGGCTCCGCAGCTGCAAATCTTCAACGGAATTCGCAACATTACGAAACCTATCCATCAGTTCGTGCCTGTTGATCCACGTCTCATCCTTCGTCAGGATCTCCTTCGGAGTGAGTAACACGAAATCGTTCCGTATGAATGGATGGCCGTCCACGATGTAGGGCAGTTCGTAAGTGCCGGGGCACCAGACCCGCTTCTCATAATCGAAGCGTACGCCGCTGACTACAATCGAACGCCTGTGATGCGGAGAAAGAAACTGCCGAGCAAACGCCTGCGTGTATTCGAGAAGGTACTCCTTGATCAAGTTGGCGGTGAAATCACTAATCTTGTCCTTACCCACTCCGTCACTGACGAGACAGACTTTTTCGAGATGGCTGCCCCGCGTGATTTTCTCGCGGCCAAAGTTGGTAAGGATCACATGGAGATTGTCATTCAACGCACGAGCAAAGTCGCCGCCTAGCCCGAGACCACTATTCCCTTTGAGACTGAAGCCGAGCCACAGTTGTTTGACTTCGGGAAAGCGATACCACGCCAGCAGCAAGCCTTCATTAACATCCCCGGCCATGGAACGATCGCGGAGAAATTTCAGGTAGTCGATGATATGGTCGTGGAGCCGCTGAAACTCGGGACGGGTGCTGGTGAAGAGCAAGAACGGGTCAATGAAAAGTGGTAGATCGTTGAGTAATGAGACATTAAACGCTCCGTACTCATCGAGTACATTCGGGTCGACTTCGAACCAGTCTGAAAAGTAAACTTTCAATTAGTTTCTCCGTCGAATTTCCGTTCAGCAGTTTGGATTTCGATTGGGTGGCCAGACCCAGCGAGTGGCGCCGGTTGCGATTCCGTTCAACGCGGGGAGTGTCATGGCTACTCACGTTTGCCGATGGCGAGCAGGTGCTTCTCGCCGCGGATGAAGATTTGTCCTGCGGAGAGTGCGGGGGAGGAGTAGGTCTCTTCGCCCAGCGGGTTGGTGGCCAGCACCTGGAAGTCGCCACTTACGGCGACGACGTGGGTCACGCCGTCATCGTCCAGGAAATAGACACGGTCGGCAGTGCTGACGAGTGAGCCGCTATGGTGGCGGCCCAGTCGTTCCTGCCAGCGGACCGTCCCGTCGAGTGCGTCGTAGCAACTGGCGATGCCGCCATCGGCCACGCAGAAGAAGAAGTTCCCCGCGGAGACCGGCGAGGGGACATACGAGACCCCTTTATTGAGATGATGCCACTTTACATGGCTTGCTTCCGTAATCTTGCCGGAGCCGCGCGGGTCGATCGTCAGGATGTGCTTATCCGGGAATCCGCCGGTGATAAACACCAGTCCAGAATTCATCACCGGCGAGGCGACAAACTGTTCGGTCGGTCCATCGAACATCCAGAGTTGTTTCCCGGTGCGCGGATCGTAACTGGCGACGCACTTGCTGCCGGAGAGGATCATCTGCGTCCGTCCGTCGATCGTGCGGATGATCGGCGTGCAGTAGCTGCGGGTTTTGTACTCGCGAGGGGTCTTCCAGACGGTCGCTCCGGTGGCCCGATCGAGCGCGACGAGATAGCTGTCCCCATCGTGATCGCCATTCACGATCACCAGGTTCTCGAAGACGACCGGCGACGAGCAGTACCCATGGACGCTCGAAAAACCACCCGGCTCGACCGCCCAGCGTGGTGTGCCATCGACACCGACAGCCGCCACGTGCATCACTTTTTCCTTGAGGAACGTGACGTACACCGTCTGGCCGTCGCAGGCGGGCGTTCCGGAGGCCCAACTGTTGAGCTTGTGTTTCTTCTCCAGCGGGGCTGCGAGGATCTCCCGTTCCCACTTCACGCTCCCGGTTTGGCGATCAAACGCGGAGAGCATCCGCCGCCCTGTCGCTTCTTCCGCCCCGGTGACGTAGATCGAATCTCCGACGAGGATCGGCGAGGAGTGACCATGCGACTTCAGGGGTGTCTTCCAGGCGATGTTTTCGCCCGTGACGCCATCCCACTTCAGCGGCAGCCCGGCATCCAGACTGGTGCCGTCGCCGCGTGGTCCACGCCAACCGGGCCAGTCTTCAGCTTGAATGCTGGCCGAGTCGATTACACATGCGCTGGAAAAGCACGCACAGAGCATCCACGTCCCCAGCCCCAGTCCACGCCCCGTGATCCTCTGCATGCCAGCCCTTTCCACCGTCTCTACCGAATGTCCGTCCGTCCGATCGCATCAGTGTACTCCACGCTGACCAGCAACGCGCGGCTGCCGCACAGATTGTCCCGCGATACCGGTCGCGACCGGTCGACGACCAGGACTCGATCGACGGGATCGGTACGGTTCTGGTCTGCGGGGTGAGATACCCTTGCCGCGGGCTGGTTTTTCGCTATCATTTGCCCATCCTTGCCACCGTAGCTCAGCTGGTAGAGCGACGCTTTCGTAAAGCGTAGGTCCCCGGTTCGAATCCGGGCGGCGGCTTTGATGCAAAACGTTCAGCTACCGCGGTTTATCTCCGCGGTTCTGTCGTTTTGAACATCTCTTTCCCACTCGATTACGTGGGTATCCGCTGCTGATGAGGTCGAGTTCCTCGATTGAATCGAGTTTCGGGACGGACGGCCTCATCGCTTCCATCGCGTCAGGCGTGAGCGTCTCGACCTGCTGAACTGCAATCACCGATTCGCCTTACAATCGTTCAACCACCCTCTTGACTGCGTGCGCCGGCTACCGATATCGTGGCCCAGACTGGGTAGACCTTCGGTTCCTCGAATCGAAACGCATGCTGACAACGCGGCGGATCATCGACTGTTGCTCGAGTCGCCTCCTGCTGGGAATGGTGGTCGCTCTCGTCGTTTGCAGTCTACCCGCGAGCGTTGACGCGGCCTGCGGTGACTATCTCCAGCATCACCCGGATCAGCAGATCACTCCGGTTTCTGCTCAGCAGATGCCGTCCCCGATCATGCCACTCGGACGCACAACCTGCCGGAATGGGCAGTGCCAGCCGTTGCCGTTCGTTCCCACACCGATCGGGAGTGGCGTCGATGCCCGGTGGTTCGAGGAGCGGAGTGCTTGGACCTCGGTGCTCAACTCTCTGACGGCGGGTACCTCTCCCTCGACCCGGGGACGGCAGGCGGACGAAGTCTGTGGGTCGCAGTCCGAGGCACCGCCGGGACCGGTCCCGCGAAGCTAAGTTCGGCGCGACAACCGCTGGTCGTTGCTTCCGTTCTGTGCGCGCTGGTGTTCTTCGACCGGTCCTAAGTGATCGCGTCGTCATCTGTCGCGCGGCTTCCCCGCTGATTGGTTCTCGCTCTCGCGAAAGCGTCCCATGTCGTCAATTTCTGCGCCCCTTGCGGACGGTGGACAACCGCCGCGTCCGGCCGTCATTCCCGCCGTCGGTCCTCGATTGCGCGTCCTGCTGTGGAGTGTCTTTGCGCTGGTTGCGTTACTCGGCGCGAATTCGGTCTATCTCACGGCAGTGACCGCTCTCGACTGGTGGAGCGGTCAGACCTGGGAGAACTGGTTCTATCACTGGATGTTCCTGGCTCACCTTGTGCTGGGGCTGCTGTTGATTGTTCCCTGGCTGGTGTTCGGTGGGATTCATATCGCGAACACGAAACATCGGAAGAACAAACGGGCGATCCGGGTTGGGTATGCCCTGTTTGCGGTCTCACTGGTGTTGCTCATCAGCGGTCTGTTGCTGGTGCGGGTGGCGGGATTCGATCTGAAGCAACCGGGAATGCGGAGTGTCGTCTATTGGGCGCATGTCGGATCGCCCGTCGTCTGTGCCTGGCTCTACTGGATGCATCGCCTCGTCGGCCCGAAAATCCAATGGAAACTCGGTTTGGGTTATGCGCTGGCAACCAGTGCGTTCGTGGGGTTGATGCTGCTGATGCACAACCAGGATCCGCGGCAATGGAACGCGGTTGGACCACAGGATGGAGCGAAGTATTTCTTCCCCTCACTCGCGAAAACTTCGTCTGGCGACTTCATCCCGGCGCATGCGCTCGATAACGACGAATACTGCCTGAAATGCCACAAAGATGCGTACGAGGGCTGGTATCACAGCAGCCATCGTTTCAGTTCGTTCAACAATCCAGCTTACCTGGCGAGTGTCCGTGAGACACGCCAGGTGTCGTTTAATCGCGATGGACATGTCCGCGGAGCACGCTTCTGTGCCGGGTGTCATGACCCGGTCCCCTTCTTCTCGGGTGCGTTCGACGCCCCCCAGTTCGACGACGTGAAACATCCGACCGCCCAGGCGGGCATTACCTGCACGACGTGTCATGCCATCACCCATGTGAACAGCACCAAAGGCAACGCGGACTTCACCATCGAGGAACCGCAGCAATATCCGTTCGCTTACAGCGAAAATCCCTTCCTGCAGTGGGTTAACAACCAACTCGTCAAAGCCAAGCCCGAGTTTCACAAGAAGACATTCCTGAAAGACTTTCACAAGACCGCCGAGTTCTGTTCGACGTGCCACAAGGTGCATCTCCCGTTTGCGTTGAACAATTACAAGGAGTTCCTCCGCGGCCAGAATCACTATGACACTTACCACTTGAGCGGGGTCTCCGGGCATGGATCCCGCAGCTTCTATTACCCGGAGAAAGCGGTCGACAACTGCGCCGGCTGCCACATGCCGCTGCAGCCATCGCAAGATTTCGGTGCAAAGCTGTTCGGCGATGCGAAATCCCCGAGCATTCACAACCACCGCTTCCCGTCGGCCAACACGGGGCTTGCCTGGCTGATGGAATTCGATGAACAACTCCAGGCACACCAGGAATTCCTGCAGGGCAAACTCCGCGTCGACATCTTCGGCATTCGGGCGGGGGGACAGATCGATGGGGAACTCACGGCCCCATTGCGACCGCAAGTCCCCGCGCTGGAGCCAGGAAAAAGCTACCTGCTGGAGACCGTCATCCGGACGTTGAAAATGGGGCACCCGTTTACTCAAGGAACCGTTGACTCGAATGAAATCTGGCTCGATGTGACTATTACCAGTGGTGATCGCGTCATCGGTCGGAGCGGCGCTATCGATGGCGAAACCTCAGTCGATCCGTGGGCGCACTTCGTGAATGTCTTCATGCTCGACAAGGACGGCAACCGCATCGACCGTCGCAACGCACAGGACATTTTCATCCCGCTTTACAACAATCAGATTCCCCCTGGTGCGGCCCAGACGGTGCATTACGGCCTGAACATCCCGGCCGATGTGCAGGGACCGATCACAGTTGAACTGAAGCTGCAGTATCGCAAGTTCGACAAGATCTACATGGACTTCGTCACCTCGAAGGCCAAGCCGGGTGATCTGCCGATCCGTGGTCACACGCCAGGACAGCCGTACCGGAACGACCTGCCGGTGGTCACGCTGGCGACCGACACGCTCACGTTTCCGGTCGCGGGGATCGAGTCCGACATTAAACCGGTCGAACGCGATATCCCACCCTGGCAGCGCTGGAACGATTACGGGATTGGTCTGCTCTTGAAGGGGAAAGCCGAACTGCGTCAGGCGGAAGAAGCGTTCCAGCAGGTCGAAAAGGCCGGCCGATACGATGGTCCGTTGAATCTGGCTCGCGTCTACTATGCAGAAGGCCGCCTCGATGAAGCCACGGCCGCAGCACAACGTGCTGCAGCGGTGAAGGAACCCCCGGCTCCGTGGTGGACCGTCGCCTGGCTCAGTGGTCTCGTGAACCGGGAACAGGGGCGGCTCGAAGAAGCCGAAGAGAATTTCCGCACCATCCTGCGGGCACCAACCCCGGAATTGGAACAGCGGGGCTTCGATTTCCGGCAGGACTACGAGATTCTCAACCTGCTGGGCAACACCCTCTTCGATCAAGCCAAGCGGCTGCGTGGGGAGACACACAAAGACGAGCGAATCAAGCTGCTGAACGAAGCCATCGCTCAATTCGAGGCGACATTGAAGCTCGACTCGGAGAACGTGACCGCACACTACGGCCTGAGTTTGATCTACGGCCAACTGGGTGATGAGGCCCGGGCCGAGGAACACCGGAAACTGCACCAGCGTTACAAGCCGGACGACAACGCTCGGGACCGGGCCGTGGCAGCCGCCCGGCTGAAGTATCCGGCGGCAAACCATGCCTCGGAACCGGTCGTGATCTACAAACTGCACCACACAGCCGACGTGGTCGATGCTTTGCAGCCCGCCCACAGGATCACCGATGTCGGCGGCGGTGAGTAACCGGCGGCGGATCACACCAGAGTGGCCATCACGCTCCGCGTGATGAGCGGAGTGCTTCCCAGAGTCAACGAATGGAAATCCGCCTGATCAGGACAGGTTCCTGGTCATGAAGAGCCGCTCCACTCCGTGAAGCGTGATGGAAAATGAGTGCGTGCCGGGTTGGCAGGAACCCTCAGAACGAACAGCAGGAGTGTCAAAATGACGACCGCACCGGAAGAAGAACGGGACGACGCGGTGATTGGTGTGGCGATGCGTCGTTCGCTGGCGGTCGTCGTGGTCGTCGGTGTGTTGATTGCCGGGGGCGTACTCGCTCGGGAGTGGCTGCGTCCCCCGAAAGTTGTCATTCCACCAGCGACGGTTGCCCCGCCGGAAAAGCGCGAACGACCGGTAGCCGAGATCCCCAACCTGCCGTTCACCGACATCACTGCGAGTTCGGGTGTGACGTTCCGGCATCAGAATGGAGCCGCCGGTGAGAAGTTGCTCCCAGAGACGATGGGGGGCGGTTGTGCTCTGATCGATTTCGACAGCGACGGCGATCAGGATCTCCTCTTTGTCAATTCCTGCTACTGGCCGTGGGATCCGCGTTCGCAAGGGACCGATCAGCCGACGATGGCTCTGTACGCCAACGATGGTCAGGCGAAATTCACCGATGTGACGAATGCCGCCGGGTTGAACATCACGTTTTTTGGGCAGGGTGTCGCCGTCGGCGACTACGACAATGATGGCGATCCCGATCTCTTCTTCAGTGCGGTCGGAACCAATCATCTGTTGCGGAATGACGGTGGAAAGTATGTCGACGTGACCACTGAAACTGGAGTTGCCGGATCACCAGATCAATGGACATCCAGTTGCGGCTGGCTCGATTATGACAATGATGGCGACCTCGATCTGTTCGTTGCCCGCTATGTGGAATGGACGCGCGACTTTGACAGGCAGCAGAACTTTCAGCTGACCGGTGGGGGACGAGCGTACGGCCGTCCGCAGAATTTTCCCGGTACGTTCCCGTCACTCTATCGGAACGATGGCGGGCGCTTTACCGATGTTGCCAAGGAAGCCGGACTACACGTCGTCAACCCCGCGACAGAGGTGCCGGCCGCCAAGGCACTCGGAGTCACCTTTGTCGATGTCGATCGTGATGGCTGGCTCGACATTCTGGTCGCGAACGATACCGTGCAGAACTTTCTCTTTCACAACCGGCAGAATGGAACGTTCACAGAGATTGGTGCGCTGGCTGGTGTCGCTTATGACAACGATGGAAACGCCCGCGGTGCGATGGGAATCGATGCGGCCCGCTTTCGTAACGGCGATCAACTCGGGATTGCGATTGGCAACTTCTCGAATGAGATGACGGCCCTGTACGTCTCACAGGGAGGGATGCAGTTCGTCGATGAAGCGGTCGCGTCCGGTCTCGGTCCGCAAACCCGGCTGGAGCTGACGTTTGGAACCTTGTTCTTCGATGCGGACCTCGATGGTCGACTGGACATCGCCTCGGCGAATGGTCACCTGGAAGAGGAAATCAACCGTGTCCAGCCAAGCCAGCATTACGCTCAGTCCCCGCATTTCTTCTGGAATTGCGGACCGGAAGAACCGACCGAATTCGCTCCTGTTCCGAAGTCCAAAACAGGGGAAGCGTACTATCAACCCTTCGTGGGACGCGGGGCGACCGTGGGTGATCTCGATGGCGATGGTGATCTCGATCTGGTGTTCGCTGCGAGCGGACAAACTCCGCGCATCCTGCGGAACGAGCAGCAGACCGGTCATCACTGGTTGCGTGTCCGCCTCACTGGATCACGATCCAACCGCGACGCCATCGGAGCCGAAGTCCGGGCGGATACACAAACTGCGTTGTTAATCCCCACACGCAGCTATCTCGCGCAGACCGAGCGGGTGATCACCTTCGGGTTGGGAGCCACCGCCATCGTTCACAATCTCACCATCAAATGGCCCAGCGGGACCACCCAGGAACTGAAAGACGTCTCCTCCAATCAGACACTGAACCTCCCTGAACCCGATCGATAGGAGACTCATCCCACCCCGCTTGCGTCTTCGCGTCCGTCGGGGACGAACTCTCGACTGCCACTTAACCGTTGTGCCGGTTTGAGTTTGGATGCCGATTCTGCTAGCGTTTCCGAAGACTTCACGACGAGGAAGTCAGGTCGCAACATGGGCAGGATGGATGGCCGCAAACAAGACTCTCTTCGAACGCATCCTCGACCGGGAAATCCCGGCCGACATCCTCTATGAGGATGAACGCTGCGCTGCGTTCCGGGATATCAATCCCCAAGCACCGGTGCACGTCCTGGTCATTCCGCGAAAACCACTCCCCTCCCTCGCAGATGCGGATGCGGGTGACGAAGCATTACTCGGCCATCTCCTATTGGCAGCCGGGACCATCGCCCGACAGCTGGGGTTAGACAATGGCTACCGCGTGGTGATCAATACCGGTCGCGACGGCGGACAGTCGGTCGACCACCTGCATGTCCATCTGCTCGGCGGCCGCGCGATTGGTTGGCCCCCCGGCTGACGCTTCTCATCCCGCGACCGCATTCCACTGAAACACACAACAAAACATCATCAGACGATCATTCCCACTTGAGGTGTAACCGATGACAGCCTGGAAACCGTTCTGGCTTTCGCTCTGCGTGCTGATGGCCTGTGGAGCATTGCTCGTGGCCCAAGCGCCGAATCCGGCACCGAGTGGTCAGGCGATGATCGCCGCCGCTCAAGGCTTTCGGACCGCGCTGACCGCCGATCAGCTCAAGCAGGCTTCGTTCGCTTTCGATGATGCCGAGCGACTCAACTGGCATTTCATTCCACGCGAACGCAAGGGCCTGCCGCTGCGGGATCTCGAAGGGGCTCCGCTGAAGGCGGCCCACCAGCTGATCCGCAGTGGCCTCTCCGAAGCGGGTTATGACCAGACGATGAATGTCATGAGCCTGGAAGAAGTGCTCTATCTGCTCGAAGGGGGCGAACGGGAATACCGTCGCGAACGCCGCCATCCTGGCAAGTATTACCTCAGTCTGTTCGGCGAACCGGCCGCCACCGGATCGTGGGGTTGGCGTCTCGAAGGCCATCACATCTCGTTAAACTTCACCATTCGTGAAGGGGTCGTCGTGTCAAGCACGCCGGAATTCTTCGGAGCGAATCCCGGTCGGGTCGATGCCGGTCCCGGACGGGCGATCCGCGTCCTCGGCAAAGAAGAAGATCTCGCGCGAGAAATCCTGAAGCTGTGTGATCCCGATCAGCAAAAGTCGGCCTGGATCAGCAAAGAAGCCCCAGATGAAGTCCCCGGTCCCGGCGCTCCGCAGCCGGTCGTGGGTCCCGCCCAGGGTCTGCCGGTCAGCCGCATGTCGGGAGCCCAGAAATCCCTGCTGCAGGATCTCCTCTCCGAGTACCTCCGGAATGTCCCGGCCGATGTGGCGGAAGGCCGCCGCAAGGCGATCAACTCGGCTGGCCTGGAACAGGTGACGTTCGCCTGGTGGGGCGATGCGGAACCGAACAAGCGGCACCACTATCGCGTGCAGGGTCCGACCTTTGTGATCGAGTACAACAACACGCAGAACGAAGCGAATCACGTCCACTCGATGTGGCGTGATCTCGCGGGCGACTTCGCGATCCCGGTCGCGAAATAGGTGGAATAACGTGACGATCATGGCGGCTGTCTGTCGTTCCCGCCATCGATCGGGGTGATCAGTTGAGCGGCACGGCGCTAGCCGCCGGGTCTTCGAGAGCTACCGGCCGCTAGCGCCGAGCCGTTCAAGCGCTCCCGGATCAGCAGAGGCCCGGTGCCACGATTGCCCGAGAATTCACGGCCCCCTGTCCACAATCCCACCTGCTGGCGGAACGGGC
>JBGATC010000004.1:0-242439 GCA_044229335.1 Planctomycetaceae bacterium
TTCGCTTGATAATCGACCGGAAATCCACCCGGTTGTTGATGTGCGGCAGGCATTTGCAATCTCAGAAGTCTAAAGGGGGGGCTGGCTCGTACATCACCGATTCAAGCGAACAATCAGTTGCCTGATTTGCCGCGCTCCTGTGAACGCGAGAAATCTCCCATGCGGAAGATCCCGATGGCGACGATCTCTGGTTGCCGTTTTGACGCTCCAGCGTTTTCCGATGGCTTCTCGTCGGAAAACGTAACGTCCCGAAGGTGCCTTCCGTCGAGGGTATGTTCCTTTGAATTCGCTACTGAGTTGCTGATCGAAACCGTGTTGCCGCGATGATCTGTCACATGTGACAGGCTCAGCTGGACATCGGCGGATTTGACGATGCAAGGATGCCCCTTGATGCTGTCTGGCCAGCCCTTCTGATCGGGCTCGAACAACACCAGATCACCAACCGCGATCTTCAGTGAGCTGACCGAAACGAGCGGGCAAGCTGCGGGAATCTCGAACCAATAACGCGTAGGTCGATACAACCGCAGCGGCACTTCGAGCATGTCTCCCAAGCAGTCGCCGTGGTCATCCGGATATCCCTCGAAGAGGGTTCGCGCAACGTAGAGGGCTCGTCTGCCCGGTTCGGAATTCGGACGGGCAAGCGGCTCACCGTCGCCTGAAATCAGCCATTTGGAGTTGATCGCCGGATTGCTCGCCACAGCTGCGAGAAACTTCCTGCCCGGCTGCTGGCGTCCGGTAATGATGTTCGAGATGGCCGACTGTGTGACACCGATGTCGGATGCCATCTTCACCTGGACGCCCTCCCAGACGTTTTTCAGGAGCCACTCGACCCGCTTTGCGAGTTCGCTCAGTTCATGGTTCATGGGATTTGCTCTGAAGCTGCGTTGACCAACCGGAACATCATGAATATGATATTTCATGATACGGCGTTGAGCAACCGCGCAACTTCGCGAAAAAGGTGACCCTGTTGACGACTCCCCATCTAAACCCGGTGGCTGACTGGATCACCCAGCGAGAACTGGCTGGCATTCTCGGTGTCTGCGCTCGGACCGCGTCACTCTGGGCCAAGGCCGGGAAACTTCAGCCGTTTGAGCACGGATTCACCGCGTGTGGCAGAAGGAAGTACAGCCGAGCACTCGTTCAACACGAACTTCGTCGCCGCTGGGACGAAGCCACGGCACGGCAGTCCTCACTTGCCGGAGCCGCTACTGTTTCAGTTCCAGGCCAGTAGGGCCTGGAAAGATCACCCGGTCGCTGTCCAGGGAGTGACTCCGCCGGGATCGAAGTGAATTCACACACGATGGAAACGAAAACACCCGAGCCGACGATCGACACACAGACCGAGGCACTGACTTCAGGGGCTCATGCGGCACGTACCGGTCCCAGCGAACCTCCCCTCTTGGTTGGTCGAGTCGAAGCGGCCCGCTTGTGCGGCGTCAGTCCCGCCTCATGGGATCGACTGTCGGCAGCGGGGAAGAATCCTGGAGCCCTCAAACTGGGGGGACGCGTTCTTTGGAGGCGGACCGATCTGCTGCGCTGGATCGCATTCGACTGCCCCAACCGTAAAGCGTTCGAGACGCTGATCTCCTTGGATTAAGACCGAGAAGGTCTCCTCTCGATTTCCGCCCCGGTGTCTCCACGATCTGGCTGAAAACAACTGCGACGCTGCGCGACGCCTTGCGCAAGCTGCTGTAACTTCACACAACCGATGAAAGGACAATCTCATGGCATCCCTTTACAAGCGGGCATATTGGTCGATCGATCCCGAGACCGGTGAACGCGTGCGAAAGAAGACCGCCAACTGGTATGGCAAGTACAAGAATGCCGATGGCATTCAGGTTCGAGTTCCGCTCTCCTCGAACAAGGTCGCCTCCGAGCAGATGCTCGCAGAACTGGTCAGGGCCGTGGAACTCGGTAAGGCCGGGCTGATCGATCCGTTCGAGACTCACCGCAAGCGACCGCTCAGGGAGCACCTCACTGACTTTCGGCAGCACCTCGAATCCAAGGGAAACTCGGAGCCCCATGTCGACCTGACGGTCTCACGAGTGACGGCCGCTTTGACCGGACCGGGATTCAAGGTGCTCGGTGATCTCAATGCCGACAAGGTCGCCAACTGACTCAAGAAGCAACGGGACAACAAGGACAAGAAGAAGCGTTTCGGCGTGGCGACCAGCAATCACTACCTCGTCGCCGTGAAGTCCTTTGGAAACTGGTTGCTCAAGTCGGAACGCCTGGAGAGAAACCCCTTCGTGCATCTCTCGCGTTTGAATTCCAAGGTGGATGTCCGAGTGAAGCGCCGCGCACTCGACCCTGAAGAACTGACTCGACTGATCGACGCCGCTCAACTGAGTACGAAGCGGTTTCGAGAGCTGACCGGACCTGATCGCGCCGCCCTGTATTTGGTTGCGACGATGACCGGGCTGCGCGCCAATGAACTCGCGACACTCCGTCGTTCGGCCTTTGATTTCACGGCCATTCCCCCGACCGTGGAAGTCGAAGCGAAGAATGAGAAGGCTGGACGAGGAGCCGTCTTGCCGTTGCACCCGATCCTCGTCACACGTCTCACAGCATGGATCGAAGGCAAAAATGAACTCGTCGATGCCAACGAGGTTTCCTGCACAGCTCTGTTATGGCCGGGGACTTGGGCGGAAAAGGCCGCGAAGATGGTCCGGCAGGATCTGGCCGATGCTCGTGCCGCATGGCTCAAGGAAGTCGAAGCGGACGAGGAGGAGCATACTCGTCGGACGAAAAGCGAATTCCTCACCTGCAAATCGGCGGCGGACGAGAGCGTGGACTTCCACGCTCTCCGTCATTCGTTCATCACGCTCCTGGCTTCTTCCGGTGTTCATCCGAAGCTGGCCCAGCAGCTGGCGCGTCACTCGACGATCACGCTCACGATGGACCGTTACAGCCACTGCAAGCTGCGCGATCTGACCACCGCCGTTGAAACGCTGCCCGCGCTGGCCCCCAAATCAACGGTCGCCATCTCGACGACTTCATCCGACAACACCGGACTCAAAGCGGTTGCGGACAGTTCCATTGACCCCTCCATTGGCCCAAAATTGGGCCCAATGGGTGACGAAAAGCCGATGGCATTGACGATGGTTGATGAAACCCCGGCTCGTCGAACCTCGCGAGAGCGAAGCGGCAACCACATGTCGGATAAGGGGTTGAGGAAAGATGACGACGACTGCGAACGATCGAGAAAAGTACGCCCGGGAGGATTCGAACCTCCGACCGACGGATTAGAAATCCGCTGCTCTATCCAGCTGAGCTACGGGCGCGGAGAGGGAGCAGGGCCTCCGTCAACGGACAGTATGCCAGAAGACCCGGCGCGCTGCGAATGGTTCGAGGCAGAGCTTCCTCCGGGGATTGTTCACAGGCGACCCGAGTCACCTGTCGGCAACATTCAGCGGCTGATCGGCCATTCAAGATCGATCGCTCAAGATGAATTTCAGGTCTCGATGCCTGATCCAGAGTTTCGATCGGCTGTTCAAAAGTTGTGGATAATTGTTCGTAAGTCTAATCTAAGTATGTACTAGCGGCGAATTGATTGTGTCGGATTGGGTTCCACTTATCGGAAAATCAGAAGATTGTTGACTTCGAGTATCGCACGGGCATAAACTTCTCTAGCCTAACTGGCGATAATTCCTGCCGGTTGGTATCGGAAAGTTCGATAGGTTGGTGCTGATGCATCTGCGGGATCTGGAACTCTTCTGTGAGGTCGCTTCGCTGCGCAGTTTTTCGCGCGCGGCGAAGGCTCTCGGTGTTTCCCAGCCAGCCGCCAGTGAAACCATCAAAGCGATCGAGAAGCAACTCGGTCTCGAACTGATCAACCGCGAGCAGCGCCCGCTAGAGTTAACTGCGGCTGGTGAAGTCTATCTGGAAGGGTGTCGCGAGCTGCTGGACAGTTACCGCCGCCTTTCTGATCGCGTGATGCAGTTACGCGATAAAGTCGTCGGGCCGGTTCGAGTCGCGGCGATCTATTCCGTCGGTCTCCTGCAGATGGACAGCTACGTCAAGCAGTTCGAGCACGTCTATCCAGACGCGGCTCTGGAGCTGCGGTATCTGCATCCGGCCCAGGTCGTCGAGCGGGTCGAAAACGAAGACGTCGATCTGGGGCTGGTCTCGTTCCCCCCGAAGCGGACCGATCTCGTTTGCGTTCCATGGCAAGACCAGGAGATGGCGGTCGTTGTTCCGCCGCAGCATCGACTCGCCTCACGGTGTTCGATGCGGTCATCAGAACTCGACGGTGAAACACTCGTCACGTTCACATCCGAACTGCAGATTCGCACCGAGCTGGAACGCTGGCTGCGTCAGGCCAAGGTTTCGTGCGATGTCGTGCATGAGTTCGACAATATCGAAACCATCAAGCGGGCCGTCGAAATTGGCTCTGGGATCGCGCTGCTGCCGGTTCCGACCGTTCGTCGCGAACTCGAAATTGGTTCGTTGCGTCTGCTGCATCTGGAAGATGTCCGGTGGGTCCGTCCGCTCGGCGTGATCCACAAGAAACACAAAGCGTTGACGACGGCGGTCCAGCGGTTCATGGAACTGCTGCATCAGTCGCCGGAAACGTTTTTCCGCCCGAGTGCTGCGGGCGCGGTCCGAAAACTCGATCTGGTCGAGGCGGGAGCGCCTCACTGAGATCGAACGCAGGTGATTTCAGAAATCTTTTCCCGGGCGGAACCCCGTCCGGACTGTCCTTAGAGTGTGAGTCTTGAAGATGGCTGCATCCCCTCTGTTCCTCGAACGTCCTGAATTGTTCGAATCGAACGGCATGCCGAAGGCCCAGGGTCTGTACGACCCGGCGAATGAACACGACAGCTGCGGCGTCGGGTTCGTCGCTCACATCAAAGGGCAGCGGTCGCATCAGAACATCGAAGATGCACTGCGGATGCTCAAGCACATGTCGCATCGCGGGGCTTGCGGCTGTGAAGCCAATACGGGTGATGGTGCGGGGATTCTGACGGCGTTGCCTCACGAGTTCCTGACGCGCGTCGCCATGGCCGAACTGAATGCGACGTTGCCTGAACCAGGAAAATACGCCGTTGGTCTGTTCTTCCTGCCAACCGATCCGGAACAGCGGGCCCTGTGTAAAGAGATCGTCGCGCGAAGTATCACCGAGCAGGGCCAGACGCTGATCGGTTGGCGCAAGGTCCCCCACGAACCGGAACTCGCTGACATCGGTCCGTCGGCCCGGGCATCGATGCCCGTCTTTGAGCAACTGTTTGTGGCCTCTGCACCAGGGCTGACGCAGGCGGAATTCGATCGTAAGCTCTACCTGATCCGCAAGCGGGCCACGCATCAGATTCGTGAAGGATCGCTGCCGCAGGCGCTGATGTTCTATGCCTGCTCGTTATCGAGCACGATCCTCATCTACAAGGGAATGCTGACACCCGAGCAGGTGGGAGCGTTCTTTCCGGACTTGCTGGCAGAGGATTACACCAGCCATCTGGCGATGGTCCACTCGCGATTCTCGACGAACACGTTCCCCAGCTGGGATCGGGCCCATCCGCAGCGGTACATGGCCCACAATGGGGAAATCAATACCGTCCGCGGCAACGCGAACTGGATGTTCGCCCGCCAGGGGGTGATGAAGTCCGAGCTCTTCGGCGACGATATCAAGAAGCTTTTCCCGGTCATTCAGCCGCACTGCAGCGATTCAGGGAACTTCGATAACGCTTTGGAAATGCTGGTCATTTCCGGCCGCACTCTTCCCGAAGCGATCATGATGATGGTCCCCGAAGCGTGGCAGAACCACGAGTCGATGTCGGAAGACAAGCGGGCCTTTTACGAGTACCACTCGGCGCTGCAGGAACCGTGGGACGGGCCGGCGTCGATCAGCTTCACCGATGGCAAAATCATCGGGGCCACCCTCGACCGCAACGGTCTGCGCCCCAGCCGCTATTACGTCACGCACGACGATCGCGTGGTGATGGCCAGCGAAGTTGGCGTGCTCGAAGTCGATCCGGCCAACGTCAAGCTCAAGGGGCGCCTGCAACCGGGCAAGATGTTCCTCGTCGACTTTGAACAGGGACGGCTGATCCCGGACGAAGAACTGAAGCAGGACTACGCGACCCGTCGGCCGTATGCGCAATGGCTGAAGGAACAGCGGCTGCAACTCAGTGAGTTGCCCGCAGCCGTTCCCCCGGAACGGATGGTCGGCGATAATCTGCTCGCACACATGCAGTCGTTCGGTTACACCACCGAAGCCCTTCAGTTCATGTTGATCCCGATGATCACCACCAAGAAGGACCCGATCGGGTCGATGGGGGATGATACGGCGCTGGCTTGCATGAGCGATCAGCCGCGACCGCTTTACGACTACTTCAAGCAGCTGTTTGCCCAGGTGACAAATCCCGCCATCGACTCGACGCGGGAAGAAGTCATCATGTCCCTCGAATGCTACATCGGGCCCGAAGGGAACCTGCTCGAAACGACAGCCGGTCAATGTCATCGATTGGCTGTTCCCCATCCGATTCTGACGATCGAAGAACTGGCCTCGCTGAAGGAACTTGATGATCGCGGCTGGAAAACGAAGACGATCGATATCACCTATCCGAAGAGCGAAGGCCCACAAGGTTTGAAGCCCGCGCTCGAACGGATCTGTGCAGAAGCCCGCCAGGCCATCGCGGAGGGATATGCCCTCGTGATTCTGTCGGATCGGGCAACGGACGCGACGCGGCTGCCGGTCAGCGCGCTGCTCGCGACCGGGGCGGTCCACCATCATCTCGTCCGCAACGAAGAGCGGACGCGGATCGGCATCGTTGTCGAGACGGCGGAAGCCCGCGAGGTCCATCACTTCTGCTGTCTCATCGGCTATGGGGCCGACGCGATCAATCCTTACCTTGCCTTCGAAGCCCTCTGGCAGGTCCAGGACGATGGCGAACTGCCAGGCGACTGGACGCACGAAGAGATCACTGCGGCTTATCGCAAAGCGACGAAGCAGGGGATTCTCAAGGTGATGGCCAAGATGGGGATCTCGACCCTGCAGAGCTACAAAGGGGCGCAGATCTTCGAAGCGGTCGGGTTGTCGGAAGAAGTGGTCGATCTCTGCTTCCGTGGGACAGCCAGCCGCATCCGCGGCGTCAATTTCGAGATCCTGGGTGAAGAGACGCTGCGTCGGCATGACATCGGATATCCCGCGCGCGTCGAAAACCGGTTGCCGGTGCTCCCCAACTTCGGGCTGTACCACTGGCGGTCGAGTGGTGAAAAGCATGCCTGGAATCCGCTGACGATTGCCAACATCCAGAAGGCCGCCACGCAAGGCGATCAGGCAGCCTTCAAGGAATTCTCGCGGATGATCGACGAGCAGGTGGCGCGCGAGTGCCATCTCCGCGGTCTCCTGCGCTTCAAGCCAGGTAAGCCGATCCCGCTCGAAGAAGTCGAATCGGCGAAAGAGATCGTGAAGCGGTTCTGTACCGGAGCCATGAGCTACGGCAGCATCTCGGCCGAAGCTCATGAAACGATCGCGATCGCCATGAACCGCCTCGGCGGTAAGAGCAACACGGGCGAAGGGGGCGAAGACTATAAGCGGTTTGCTCCGCTGCCCAATGGCGACTCGAAGCGCTCGGCGATCAAGCAAGTGGCCTCCGGTCGGTTCGGTGTCACCAGCTGGTATCTCGCCAATGCGGACGAGATTCAGATCAAGATTTCGCAGGGTGCGAAGCCGGGTGAAGGGGGCGAACTGCCTGGTCACAAGGTCGATAAGATCATTGCGGCCACGCGGCATTCGACGCCGGGTGTCGGTCTCATCAGCCCGCCACCGCATCACGACATCTACTCGATTGAAGACCTCTCGCAGCTGATCTTCGACCTGAAGAACAGCAACCCGCGGGCACGGATTTCGGTCAAGCTGGTGTCGGAAGTTGGCGTGGGGACGGTGGCGGCCGGTGTGGCAAAGGGTCACGCCGACAACATCCTCATCTCGGGCGACTCCGGTGGCACCGGTGCTTCGCCATTGACGAGCATCAAGCACGCCGGTTTGCCCTGGGAACTGGGGATTGCGGAGACACATCAGACCCTTGTGCTGAACGATCTGCGAAGTCGAGTGCGGTTGCAGACCGACGGTCAGTTCAAGACCGGCCGCGATGTCGTCATCGCGACGATGCTGGGAGCAGAAGAGTACGGCTTCTCGACCGCACCGTTGATTTCGCTCGGCTGCATCATGATGCGGAAGTGTCATCTCAATACCTGCCCGGTGGGGATTGCCACGCAGGACCCGGAACTGCGGGCGAAGTTCCACGGCCAGCCCGAGCATGTCATCAACTACTTTTTCATGGTGGCGGAAGAAGCCCGGTCCATCATGGCGTCGCTCGGCTTCCGGACGATCAATGAGATGGTCGGCCGGGCCGATCAGCTGGAGCTCGATCCCACGATCACGCACTGGAAGACGAAGCGGATCGATCTTTCGCGGCTGTTGGCTGTGGCCACGAAGCCGCATCCGAATGTCGGGACTTACTGCCAGATCACGCAGCAGCATGGGATGGAATATCAGCTCGATAATGATCTGATTCGGGAGTGTCAGCCGGCGATCCAGGATGCAAAGCCGGTCCGACTCGATATCGAAGTGCAGAACATCGATCGGACGCTGGGAACGACACTCAGCCACGAAGTCTCGAAGAAGTGGGGAGCCCACGGTCTGCCCGATGGGACGATCCACATTCGCTGTCGCGGTTCCGCCGGGCAAAGCCTGGGAGCATGGCTGGCACGCGGGATCACGCTGGAAGTGGAAGGGGATGCGAACGACTTTGTCGGCAAGGGTCTCTCGGGAGGACGGGTCATCGTCTACCCGCCCAAGAATTCCTCGTTCAAGCCGGAAGAAAACATCCTCGTCGGCAACGTCTGCCTCTATGGGGCGACCGAAGGGGAAGCGTTCTTCCGCGGTCGAGCCGCTGAACGCTTCTGTGTCCGGAACTCGGGGGCGATGACGGTCGTGGAGGGGGTCGGCGATCACGGTCTGGAATACATGACCGGCGGACGCGCGGTCATCCTCGGACCGACTGGTCGCAACTTTGCAGCCGGGATGTCGGGCGGCATCGCTTACGTGTGGGACCCGCAGGAGAAGCTGCTCGGTAACTGCAACCTCGAGATGGTGCAGCTGGAAGCAGTCGAAGCCGACGAAGACATCGCCGAGTTGAAGGACCTGATCGCCAAGCAGCACAAGTACACGCAATCAACGGTGGCGGCAGCGATTCTCGACGACTTCGCGAACCAGTTACCAAAGTTCAGGAAGGTCATGCCCATCGACTACAAGCGGGCCCTCGCCGAACAGAAGAAAGAAGCCCAGGCGAAAGCTCAGCTCGTCGCAGCGGGTGGACAACCATAGTTCGACCGCATACGAAGAAGATTCCAGTCGGGTGGGCTGTGCTCACAATCAGAGAAAGAATTTGAACCACGAAACACACGAAGAGACACGAAAGGTGACTGGATGGCGGAGATCGTGTTGCCGGATGAGTCTTACAACATCATGGGAGCGTGTTTCGAGGTTTATCGTGAAATGGGGCCGGGGTTCCTGGAAGCGGTCTACCAGGAATGTCTGGAGATCGAATTTGAGATCCAGGGTCTCCCAGTTCGATCACAGGTGGAATTGCCGCTGAGTTACAAACAACGACGTCTCCGTAAGGGTTATATCCCAGACTTCATTTGTTACAACGCAATTGTCCTGGAGATCAAAGCCGTCAATGAGCTGACGGAACAGTTTCGGGCACAAGTTCTCAATTACCTGAAAGCAACCCATATGAAGTTAGGACTACTCGTCAATTTCAATCACTACCCCAAACTGCAGTACGAACGAATCGTCAACTAGCGTTTTCCCATTGTTTCGTGGCTTTTTGTGTGTTTCGTGGTTCACCCTCTTCTCGATCGTGACTGATTCATGGGCAAGCCGACCGGATTTAAAGAGTTCACCCGCCAGGTTCCCGGCGAGCGTTCGCCAACGTTGCGAATTCTCGACTGGAACGAGTTTCACGAGCACATGTCCGAGCCCGACCTGAAAAAGCAGGGGGCCCGGTGCATGGACTGTGGTGTGCCGTTCTGTCACACCGGCAGCCTCATCAATAACATGGCAGCGGGCTGTCCCGTCAATAACCTCATTCCCGAGTGGAATGATCTCGTCTACCGCGGGCACTGGAAAGAGGCGCTCGACCGGCTCCATAAGACGAATAACTTCCCCGAGTTCACCGGCCGCGTCTGTCCCGCCCCGTGCGAAGGGTCGTGCGTGCTGGGGATCAGTAATCCCCCAGTGACGATCAAGAACATCGAATGCACCATCATTGACAAGGGCTTCGAAGAAGGCTGGGTTGTCCCGCAACCACCAATGCAGCGGACGGGCAAGAAGATCGCTGTCATTGGTTCCGGTCCAGCCGGTCTCGCAGCGGCCGCACAGCTCAACAGCGTCGGTCATACCGTCACAGTCTTCGAGCGGGCAGATCGGATTGGTGGCCTGCTGATGTACGGCATCCCCAACATGAAGCTCGACAAGCAGGAAGTTGTGCAACGCCGCGTCAATCTTCTGGCGAATGAAGGGGTCGTCTTCAAAACGGGGGTCGAGATCGGCAAGGATCTCTCCGCGGCCGATCTCAAGAAGCAGTTCGATGCGGTGATCCTGGCAACCGGCTCAACCGTTCCGAATGACTTCTTCGCCAAGACCCCCGGCCGCCAGTTGCAGGGAATCCATTACGCGATGGACTTCCTGCACGGCAACACGAAGAGCTTGCTCGACTCGGACCTCGCCGATGGGAAGTACATCTCCGCAAAAGACAAGCACGTGGTGGTCATCGGCGGGGGCGACACCGGGACTGACTGCTGCGGGACGTCTTTGCGTCACGGTTGCCGCAGCCTGGTGAACTTTGAAGTCGTGCCACAGTCGCCGACGGAACGGGCGGGGAACAACCCCTGGCCGCAGTGGCCGCGGGTCTACAAGAAGGACTACGGACACGAAGAAGCGGCCGCCAAGTTCGATTACGCGAACATGCCCGGCAAGAAGCTCGCGAACGACCCGCGCGAATATGCGATTCAGACGGTCGAGTTCCTCGGTGACGATCAAGGCCGCTTACGCGCTGTGAAGACGATGCGACTCGACTGGTCCAAGCCCGATGCCGAGAAGAAGACGCCGTTTTCGGTCGTTCCCGGCAGCGAACAGGAATGGCCCGCGGAGTTGTGCTTCCTGGCCCTCGGTTTCCGAGGACCGGAGAAGACCGTCGCCGAACAACTCGGCGTCACGCTCGACCCACGCTCGAACTACCAGGCCGAGCACGGCAAGTTCACAACCAACGTGCCGGGAGTCTTCGCTGCGGGGGACTGCCGCCGCGGTCAAAGTCTCGTCGTCTGGGCGATCAACGAAGGCCGCGGCGCCGCCCGTGAATGCGACCGCTTCTTGATGGGGACCAGCGACCTGCCGTAGGATAGATGTGGTCCTCCGACTTCCTCACAAAGGTCACCGCGATGAACCCGAGAGATTTTCTGGTTTCAGTGCTCTCGCATCTGGATGACCAAAGTTCCTGGGAGACTTGTCTCGAAGAAGTTCAGGTCGCACGAGCTGTCTGGGAAAGTCTGCATTCGAACGAGCCGACGATCCCGCATGCTGCGGTCGTCGCGGAGTTTGAGGCGAAATTCGCTGCAACTCTGGAAACTGTTGGCGACGAGCATGCCTGAGCCGTGGGTGGTGGTCTGGCGCACGTCAGCATATCGTGACTTGCTGAGCCTCCATGATTGGATCGCCGCCGATGATCCGCAGGCAGCGCAGCGGATGGTCATGAAGGTGCAATCGAGCGCCATGAGACTGTCGGAGACACCACGGATTGGCAGCCCGTTTGCCTGCTTGTCCGAGTTGGAAATTCGCCAGCTCGTGATCAAACCCTATCGCATGTTCTATCCAGTACAGGATCGGACGCGCGCGGTTGTGATTTTGCGAGTCTGGCACGGCGCGCGGCACGATCCCGCCGCCAGAGATCTGTTCCCGCCTCAGGAATAACATCGGATGCGTATCGCTCTTGGCTGTGATCATGGCGGGTTTCCGCTGAAGGCGCGGGTTCGCGCGGTGATTGAAGCCGCCGGGGCGGTCGTCGTCGATTGCGGGACCGATTCCGACTGCAGTGTGGATTACCCCGATTTCGCACTGAAGGTTGGCCGGACCATTCTCGCGGGGGAAGCCGAGCGCGGGATCCTCATCTGTGGCAGCGGCGTGGGGATCAGCGTCGCTGCGAACAAGATTCCCGGCATTCGCGCGGGGGTCTGTCATGACACGTACTCGGCCCATCAGGGTGTCGAACACGATGACATGAACGTCTTGTGTCTCGGAGCCCGCATCGTCGGCGAAGAGGTGGCGATCGAGCTGGTGCGAGCCTTTCTGGCAGCGCGCTTCACCAACGAAGAGCGGCATGTCCGCCGTTTGAACAAAGTTCTCGCGATCGAAGCGGACGCGCTGGCGGGCAAGTTTGCGCGGTAGAATGAAGCCTAGCTGGATCGTGTGCGTCGTGAACTCACGGTCTGCCCGGATGATTTCAGGGACCGCATCATGTCGCTCCGTCAGTCTCGTGATGAGCTGCTGCGTGAGTTGCAGCGGGCCGGGATCGAATCGCCGCGTGTGCTGGCAGCGATGGCTGCAGTACCACGGGAATCTTTCGTCGATCCGGAGCTGGTTGAGCGAGCCTATGCCAATACCGCCCTGCCGATTGACTGCGGGCAGACGATCAGCCAGCCGTACATCGTGGCGCTGATGACCGAGGCCCTCGCCCTGACCGGTACTGAGCGGGTGCTGGAGATCGGCACGGGGAGTGGATACCAGGCTGCGATCCTCAGTCGGCTGGCACGCGAGGTGATCACCATCGAGCGGCATCCCGAATTGTCGCGACAGGCCACCGAACGCCTGCAAGCCCTGGGGTGCCGCAATGTGACCTGTCTGGTCGGTGATGGTTCTCTCGGCTGGCCCGACGAAGCACCGTATGACGCGATCATCGTGACCGCAGCCATGCCCCAAACGGCTGTTGGGATCAACGGATTGTTGAATCAACTGGTCGAGGGTGGCCGACTGGTCGCACCGCTGGGAGATGCGGCAGTACAAAAGCTCTTCGTGCTGACCCGGGCCGGGAATGACGTCCAGAGCCGCGAACTGTGCGATTGCCGCTTCGTCCCGCTGATTGGCCAGTACGGTCAACCCGAATAGGCAAACGAATCATCAGGACACGGTGCTTCTGTTCGGTCACTCCGTCCCTGCGGCAGATCCCGTTTTGCGAATCCGGATCCAGTGATCGCTGAGTTTAAGGTGGGGCTGCACCTCGACCTTGGGAAGATGACAGCCGATACAGTCGGACGCAGTCGGTTCAACCCGACAGCGCGGTTCCTGCGGCGAAGCCCCTGTGTGGCAGGCTGTGCATTTGGCTGAGTAATAAGCCGGGTCGGTCTCGGCCGGGCGATGCGGGTCATGGCAGGTGACGCAATCGAGCCGCTTGGTCGACTGTTGTTGAAAACAGCGCGACTGCTCGAGGCTGACCGGAGCGAAGCGAACCAGCATGAGGTTGTCGGTCCGCAGTTCATCCGCCGTGAGTTGATCGGCCCGTCGATGACATTCACCACAGCGGCGAATGGAATCCCGTGGCGTGAGTCGCTTCCAGGACTCCATGCGGAGGTCGTGATCTCCGCGTTCCGCAGCGGCGATGTGTGCGCGGTCGGTCAGATGGCAGCGGGCACAGCGCACGCCCGGCACCAGCTTGTTCCATGCGATCGCTGGGCCATCGAAGGGCAGGAATGACGTGTGACAGCCGAAGCATTCCGTCGTCGCATCGCTGTTTAACGACTTCCCGCAAGCCTCTGTTCCTGCGTTGGCCGTACCGGCAGCGGCATTGCCCAGGGTGAAGTCCACCAACCCGGTCCCCCCGTCGGGATACCATGACAAGCGATGTTCAAGCAGTGTTGTTCGCCCCTGCAAGTCGTGATCCAGAGTGACCGCAGTTCTGGCGTGATGACCTGATCCAAAGACCCAGTCGACGGGAAAGGTTTGCCCGGCGAGTGGTGAAGTGAACGTCAGACGGTCCTGAAGTGAACGGTACTCGCCGAACTCACGAGCCTGCGGTTGCGTGGCTGTGGTGTATGCCTGTTGGAGCGACGCGTCGGTTCCCGGTGTCAGCGTCCGCCGATGGGGGGTCGTCAGGAACTGCTGCACAATCTCGGAGTGACACGCAGCACAGGATTGCTCATCCAGCGGAGGCTGCACCTGGCTGAGGGGTTGCACGGGCTGCGGCGGTGTGACACCCCGCAGCAGGTTGACCGACATGACCGCCAGCACGAGGCTCACTACCGCCGTGACGGTCCATCGTGTGTGGGTCATGGTGTGCCTCCGGCCGGCAACTGGTCCAGCAGATCCTGCGCGAGTCCGCGACGTAACGGGTCGTCTGCCCGTTGCAATTCGAGCAGGGCCGTCCGCGCGGCGATGAGATCGCTGGCCTCGGCCGCCAGGCGAAATTGCCAGAAGTGACGCCACGGATCGTCCGCGGGCCACTCCGCCGCCGCAGCCTGTGGTCCCGATTGAATGTAAGCTTCGACGCTCGCTGCGAGCGACGCATCAACCTGGATCGACTCACCGAGCAACCGGGCTCGAACGAGTTGGCGGAAACTTGGGGGTTGGCCCAGCCACTTCCGTTCGACTTCCGCCAGACTGAGTTGCACTTCAGCGAATTCTTTTCCAAAGCGGTCGGGATCGACTCGACGGACCCCGTGAACCATTCTGACAGCAGCGACGGGCAGCCCGAGGGACGAGAAGATGCCGATCTGTCGTCGGATGGGTTGGAGATTTGGTTGCCCTGTCAGCCCGCCCCAGAGATCCACGCACCAGTCGTTTCCCCAGGGTGTTGGAGGTTGATACAGCCAGGGACCCGATTCGACAAACTCGCGGAGCTGAAGTGTCTGCAGGATGCCGGGCGTTGCCCACGGGGTGCCGGAGAATGCGTAGGGGATGATCGGAGCATCAATCGCCAGCGGCTTCCAGAGTTTCGGTTCGAAGCTTTGCAGGGTGCGGTGGTCTTCCGCGGGGATCAGCAAGAGCGTGGTGTGTCGATCGAGCAACGGGAGCCACCAACCGCCGGAACTTCCATCGAGCCGGGGGCGCTGCAAATCCCAGCCGACGCGCAGTTCGTGCATGCGATCCTGTTCCGCACGCCAGGTCCCGGTGAGTAACGACTGACGCGGCGTCTGCCAGATTTTCAATGCCGGGGGAGCGACCCAGGCACCAATCCCGGCGGCGTGGAGATTCGGCGCGAAGATCGTACCGCTCGCGGAGGGGGGGATTGCATCGGCCACTTGTCGGGGTTCCAGCGCCTCCGCAATCCCCCAGCCAAGTCGAGTCGTTTGTCCCGGCCAGGCACCCGCCGCTTGTCCCCAGGCGAGGCCACACAGTCCGAGCGTGACGGTGACCGCTTCCCAGCGCCAGCGCTGCCCTGTCGGTGAAGACGATGCACGCGGCAGAATGGCCCACATCCACGGCAGCAGGACCGGTAGGATTGACGCATTCCAGACCACAGCGGTTTGCAGCAGACACCATGCTGCGATTCCTGCACTTCGCTGAGGAGACTGGAGCGACCACAGCCGCCACACGACCAGTGTGGAGCAGCATCCCCAGCCGAAGAGGGCTGCGGTCTCGGATGTTCCCCAGATCGGTGGCCAGTCGCTGCCGAGGAGTTCGCCCGGCGTGAGTCGCAGCCACGGGGCCGTCAGGCAGCAGGAGTCCCAGAGGCCAAGCGGACCACGCGGCGAAAGCGAGAGCCCCAGCGCAGCCACACCAAGCAGCATCAAACCTGACCGCCAACTCCGACGGTGCCAACTGATCGCCAGCGCGAAGGGCAGCAGCAAGGCCGAGCGTGGTCCCAGGTTAGCCCAGAGGATCCCGGTCAGCAGCAACTGCACGGTTTGTCGGCGGAGTGAGACCGACTTCCAGATCCAGGGGAGGCACAGGCCCGCAAGCGTGTCAGCCCAGCGATCTCCCGGTTGGAACGCGGGAGCCAGTCCCAGCATCAGCGCGGCGGCAAGCCATCCCCGCTCGCTGAGCGTCGCTGCAGTTCGCCAATTGACAAGCGCGATGAAGGCGACACCTGTCAGTCGGACAATGGTCAAGGCTGTCGGGCCTCCTGCGAGAAAGACCAGCAACCACGGGACTCCGCCAGCCCAGTCGGCTTCAGTCACGACCGCTCCGGCGCAGAGCGATTGGGCCGGGGTGGCGGTGCCGTCCAACACAGCCCGACCGCGACTGAGTTCCCACCAGAGCCCGGGGTCACTCACGGGCTGCAACCCGATACTGAGCAGCAGCCCGATCAGTGCCCCACCGGCACACCGCCCCCCCCAATCGACGGAGACGAACGGCGTGCGGTGTATGGTCTGCGTACGTCCCAACGACGCCGTCCTTTCAGGTGCCAGCCTCTCCCATTCCGCAAATCTTCACTTAACCATCGACGGTGACGCGCGGCACGGTTTGCGGATGCCAGGAAGAGAAACATTCGACAACAGTTTACAGCAAAAGGCTTTAAGGGATAGGCAGCAACTGGCGACGGGGACGACGATCGGGCACGTCTGCTTAAGAATCGCTTGGTTTTTCGTTTGACTTTCATCTTCGCATTCTGAATAATCGATAAATATTTTCGGCCTCATAGTTCATGGTATCTCCGCGGCTGAGTTTTCTTCAGCCACCCCTGTGACCCTCAATTCGTTCCCATTCGGTCATTGTCCGCTTCTGGACGAGACTTGTTCTTTGTTCTTTTCCTTTCCGGAGCTGTGTTATGCCTCGACTTCGACGTTCGCGTGGTTTCACCTTGATCGAGTTGCTGGTGGTGATCGCGATCATCGCGATCCTCATCGCGTTGCTTCTTCCAGCAGTTCAGCAGGCCCGGGAAGCGGCTCGCCGCACCCAGTGCCGTAATCACATGAAGCAACTCGGCCTCGCACTCCACAACTACCACGACAACTTCAACACGTTCGTTCCTGCTTCGGTCCGGCGCGTAGGCGGCTTAGCGGCTGTGGGCGTGGACGAGTGGAATACCAACATGCTCTCGTGGATGGGGCGCATCCTGCCGTACATGGATCAGGCTCCGGTTTATAACCAGCTCAACTGGGAAATCGAAACCGGCATGTCAGGCACCGCAGCGACGAACAACAACCTGACGATTCGCAGCATGCCGATGACGGCCTACCGTTGTCCCAGCGATTCGACACGGATTTCTTCTGTCACTGCCTACCAGCCGACGAACTACGCGGCCTGCAATGGTGATGCGGAAAACTACAAGACCTATCGCGGCATCATGGACGTGAACAGTAACGTCCGCATGGGCGACATCACAGACGGCACGTCGAACACGATGGGAGTCGCGGAAATCCGCGTCGGTTACCCAACGGATGGGACGAACTCGACCGGTGGAGTCTGTCCGACGACTGTTCCGACGGCGCTGAGCGATCGTGGCTATTCGTGGCTTTATGGCAACCATGTCAAAACCTATTCCTATAACACGATTTACGGACCGAACTCCAAGCTGACGGATTGCAGCAACAACTCCGGTGGTGCGTTCGTCCTTGCCGCCCGTTCCTTCCACGTCGGGGGCGTGCACGTCCTGCTGATGGACGGGGCGGTCCGCTTCGTCAGTGATAACGTGAACATCACGACTTGGCGTAACATCGGCAACCGTGCGGACGGCCAGACTGTCGGCGAGTTCTAAACAGGCAGCCTCGCTTCAACCGCTTGATGCACAGCCACCCGTTCTCGAATGGACGGCTGTGCCCCTTTCTCCGTGACTCGATTCTTCCCGTATTTCTCGGATTGCTCTTCAGGAACTCCAGGCATGCAACGCTGGTCGGTCTGGTCCATGCTGCTGGTTGCGTCGGTCGCATTCGGTTGCGGCGGATCGGATCAGATTCAACGCGCCGCGGTGGAAGGGACCGTCATGGTCGACGGTCAGCCCTTGACCGAAGGGACGATTACTTTTCTCCCTGAGCAGTCCACGAAAGGGACGCTCGCCCGCGGCACCATCAAGGACGGAAAATACCAGCTTTCTGCAACGGAAGGGCCGGTGGTCGGCAATCACCGCGTCGAGATTACATCGATGAAGAAAACCGGTAAGACGATTTCGGTCGAAGGGGTCGACACCGAAGAAATCATTCAGTCGATTCCGGACTTGTACAACCTCGCAAGTACCCTGAAGGCGGAGATCAAGTCGGGGACCAACACTCTCCCCCCGTTCGAACTCAAAGGAACAATCAAGAAGGCGGTCCTGCCTCCAGGCGTCGTCCCTTAATGGAATTCGCAGCCGGTCGCGATTGCACCGTTCCCTCGATTCCAAGTCGGGGAGCCTCAGCGCCAACCGTATCTCCTCGTAGAAGCCCGGCATGGTCGTCCCTGTCGGGCTTCTGCCTTTCGAAGGGGCCAGCCGTACGACGACTCCGGTGCGTTGCCGTTTGTCGATCCCCGACCGCTGATCAGATTGGCTGGAGCCAGCGGAGGACGATCAACTCATGACATCGCGTGCGCGTATCATGGTCAACCTGACTGCCGCATCCGATCCGCCCAACTTCAGCCTGCCGTCTCGCTTCCTCCCTTCGCCGTGGTAACGTACTCTGAGCGAACCATCAGGGGGACGATCACATGTGGCGACGACGACTGGCCTGGCTGATCCTCGTGGGGACAGCGTCGGGCTCCCTGCACGCTGAGGTCGTCCGGTTCCAGATCACGGAACGAACACCGCTCGCCGAAGGGGCTCCCTGGGGAGAACGAGGCGCGTACGAACGGATCGATGGCCGCGTCTTCTACGAGCTCGATCCGACGCTTCCGGCGAATCGGGAGATCGTCGATCTGGCGCTCGCTCCCCGAAATGCCCGTGGCCGCGTTGAGTTCTGGGCCGACCTCTGTCTCCTCGCCCCGGTCGACCCGGCGAAAGCGAACGGTGCCGTCCTGTACGACGTCAACAACCGGGGGAACAAACTGGCCCTCGGCATGTTCAATGAAGCGGGGGGCAACAATCCCCGCACCAAAGCCGACTGTGGCAACGGATTTTTGATGGAGCAGGGCTTCACCCTCGCCTGGTGCGGGTGGGATGGTGAACTGCTCCCCGGCGGCGATCGGCTGCGCCTTGCCGCACCGCTGGCACGCCATGCCGACGCGCCGATCACCGGTCTGGTCCGCTGTGAGATCGTGGTCAACGAGCCGACGCAGCGGACGGTCGTCAACTGGGCCAATCACGGGTCGTACCGACCGACTGCGAATGGTCTGTCAACGGCCACGCTGACCATTCGTCAGCGACCGGAACACCCCCGTCAACCAGTTCCAGCGGACCAATGGAAGATCCATGTCAGTGATGTCTCCAGTGATGCCCCGACGCAATTACCCAAGGTCGAACTGGAGGTCCCCGATGAATTCGAGCCGGGCTGGATCTATGAACTGATCTACGAAGCCCAGGACCCGCTGGTGATGGGAGTCGGCTTTGCTGCGGTGCGTGATCTCATCGCCGCGTTGAAGGATGGTCGCGGGGCCGATCATCCGCTGTTGCGTGAAGGGAAGCCCTGGCTCACACGGGCCCACGGTTTCGGCGTCTCGCAGTCGGGCCGGTTTCTCCGCGAGTTTCTGCACGCAGGCTTCAATGCCGATGAGCAGGGGCGACGGGTCTTCGACGGCTTGATGCCGCACGTCGCTGGAGGCGGGCTGGGTTCGTTCAATCATCGCTTCGCCCAGCCGACGCGGCACGCCAACCAGCACGATCATCACGACTATCCCCCCGATCGTTTCCCTTTCGCGTATGAGACCCAGGTCGATCCGTATACCGGTCAGGAAGACGGGATCCTCAAGCGGGCAGTCGCCACGGGAACGGCCCCGAAGGTCTTTCACACACAATCGACTGCCGAGTATTGGACTCGCGCCGGTTCGCTCGTCCACACGACACCGGATGGGGGTCCAGATGGGGCTGATCCGGCACTCGTCCGGTTCTACACCTTTGGCGGAACACAGCACGGCCCCAGTGGTTACCCCCCCGGCAAGGGACAGGGGGAGTCCCTGCAGAATCCTGCCAACTACAAGCCGTTCCTGCGGGCGTTGCTGCTGGCACTCGATCGCTGGGTACAGGATGGGACCGAACCGCCACCGAGCGTGTACCCGCAGAAAGCCACCCAGACGCTCGTCATCCCGACCGTGGACGCGACCGGGTTTCCGGCCATCCCAGGCGTGAAGTTTCCTGGGGTGATTCATGCCCCGCAGTGGCTCGATTTCGGGCCGCGCTGGCAGCGCGAACGGATCATCGACTTTCAGCCTCCGAAAGTCCGCGGGAAGTATGTCGTGCTGGTGCCAAAATGTGATGCGGACGGGAACGAACTCGGTTGTCTGCTGCCTCCGGAAGTGGCGGTCCCGGTCGCGACTTACACCGGCTGGAATCTGCGGACGGTCGCCGCAGGAGCCGCGGGCGAACTCGTCAGCCTGACCGGTTCGATGATCCCGTTTCCCCGGACGGCTGCCGATCGCCAGCAGTCGGGTGATCCACGCCCGGCGGTGCTCGAACGGTATCCGTCACTGGCTGAGTACTCCCGGCAATTGACGGCTGTCTGCACCCGATTACACGACGCAGGCTACCTAACCGCAGCCGATGCCCGCCGCCTTCCGCAGGTCTACACCGACCGTGTGCGTCCCTTGTTCGAAACGCCCTGAACGACCGTTCGCGATCCCGCGCGAAGTTGCCGTTCGTTTGATAGACTCTCTCGTTGCGGACGGCGCAGGGGGCGCGGGCCGTAGTTCGTCGTCGAAAGTGGTCAGGCATGCCGGTTGTCACGCTGCGGGATCCGCAAACAGGGGCCTCGGCCCGGATTCTTACGGATCTTGGTTTCAACTGCTTTGCCTTCCAGGCCCAGGTCCATGGGCGACCGGTCGACGTCCTCGATGCCGTTCCGGAGTTCGAATGGGGGAAACAGCGCCCGACCGGCAGTGGCATCCCCATTCTCTTCCCATTTCCGAACCGCATTCGTCAGGGACGCTTTGCCTGGATGGGACAGGAGTATGTCCTGCCCGGCACCGACAAGTGGGGCAACGCAATCCACGGCTTTTGTGCGGATCGTCCCTGGCGGATCGTTGATCAGGGCGAGAACTTCGTCACTGGACAGTTTCAGTTGAGTGTCGATGCTCCCGATCGGCGGGCGTTGTGGCCGGCCGATTTCCTTATCGAAGTTGATTACGAGCTGCTCCACAATCGTCTGCGGGCCAACTTCCGCGTGACGAATACCAGCAGTGTCGATCTCCCCTGGGGCTTGGGAACGCATCCGTATTTCAAGCTGCCGCTCTCACCGGAAAGTCGGGTCGCTGACTGTCTCATCGAAGCCCCGGCGGCGGAGTACTGGGAACTGGTTGATTGCCTTCCGACCGGGAAGCGGTTGCCGGTTGATGAAAGCCGCGATTTGCGCGATGGCGAATACGTTTCGGTGTTGCAGCTGGATGATGTCTTGACCGGTGTCGATTGCGAAGGCCCGCAGTTCGATCTGGTGCTGATCGATGAAGCGGCGGGGCTGCAGGTGATCCAGACCTGTCCGCCGATCTTCCGCGAGGTCGTGGTCTTCACACCGCCGAACCGGAATGCGGTCTGCCTCGAGCCTTACACGTGCACCACCGACGCCGTCAATCTGACGAACCGCCGGGTCGATGCCGGGTGGCGAACCCTGGGGCCCGGGTCGGAGTTCCACACGTGGATCGACCTCGCCGTCAGCCCGATTCTGGTCTGATGGACCGCAACGTTTTCGATGCCGGGCATCGTCTGCGTCGCCCGGCCTCTGCATTGGAAGAAAGCAAAGACCCTGCCATGGCGATGGCGGGGCGTCTGGGGGTCCCATCCCCGCAAAGTTCCTCTTGATTGCCTCCGGCCTCTTCTGCGACAACCCGCACTCTCCTCGATTCCAATCCCTTGATCCGTCGTACGATGCGGTTCCCGTGTCGTCGCCGGGAGCGTGCGCTCATGACTCAGCCATTGCTGTTTAACGTGCTGTTCGCGTGGAAGTGCTCCAGCACGCACCACAAGCTGGCCATGGATGCGTTGCGACAGTTACGCGCTCCACAGGCCGAGACCTGGCGGAACATGTTTTTGGGGCATATCGAGACCTATCTCGATGGTGCGAAAGCTCCCGACAACAAATTCAAAGACTTCAAGAACCACGTGCTGCACGTGCACGAGGGCGAATGGGGCGGTGCCATCAAGGCGACCGAGCAGTGGTACGAAAAGACACGCACCGCGCTCGCTGCAAAACAATGGGCGGAAGCGGTCTATAACGCCGGGGTCCTCAGTCACTACTACAGCGATCCCTGGCAGCCGTTTCACACCGGCCAGACCGAACAGGAAGGGATCGTTCATCGCGCGGCCGAGTGGAGTATCGCCTGCGCCTACAACGAACTGCAGGAACTATTGGAAACCGAACTCGGGGGCTATCCCGAGGTTCCCATGCCCACAGGGAACGACTGGCTGGCAGAAATGGTTCGCTACGGGGCGCACACGTCGAATCCGCACTACCAATTCAGCATCGATCACTACGATTTGAAAAGTGGGACGAAGAATCCTCCCACGGGACTCGATGCAGAACTGAAACGCCGCATCGCCAAACTCATCGGCGGAGCCGTCAGTGGTTTCGCGCGGATCCTCGATCGATTAATCGCCGAGGCTGATGTCACGCCTCCTCACACCAACGTCACGCTGCTGGGAGTGATGGCCCAACTGACGGTCCCGATTTTCTTCGTCACCAAGAAGATGAAGAATGCCAAAGAAAAAGCGGCCGTGCTCGCGATGTACAATGAGTTTCAGCAGACCGGCAAGGTCCTGAAGACGCTGCCAGAGGATGATTGGGAAATCCGGCGGATGCATGCGGAAGAGGTCTCGAAGACCCCGCTGCAACAACTCGACAAGGAGATTCCGCCACCGCCCGGACAGGCCTTCATCCCTCCGGTGGCCAAGCAGCCGCCGGTTGCTGCGCCGAAACCGACAGCATCGTCCCCACCTGCAGTGGAGCAGCCGGTTGCCAAATCGAAGCCGGCTCAACCAGTCGCTCCGTCGGTGCCGCCGGAAACCAAACCCGCAGTGGTGAAACCGGCCGTTGCGGAAACACCGGCAGTCACAGTCAAACCGCAGGAACCGAAGTCGCTGCGACTTTACCTCGACCGCAAAGATCCGATCGAGAAGGCCCCGTCGATCGGGCCCAAGACTGCCGGTCAACTGGAAAATGTCGGCGTCAAGCTCGTGTCCGATCTGCTCGATCGACCGGCCGAGACGATCGCAGCGGCACTGAAGATCCGGCATTTCGATGCCACGCTGATCAAAGGCTGGCAGCATCAGGCCCAGTTGATGTGCACCGTTCCCGGCCTGCGCGGATACGAAGCCCAACTCCTCGTTGCGTGCAGCATCACCAGTCGCAGTGATCTTGCAGCCGCCCAACCTCCGGACCTGACACGAACCGTCGCCGCCTTTGCCCAGACACCCTCCGGTCAACGGGTCTTGCGCGACAGCGCGATTCCGGATGAAGCAGAAGTCACCAGCTGGATCACCGCCGCGCAAAGCGACCCCGGTCAACGCGCCGCCGCCTGATCCTCCGGCTCACATGGTCCACCCGATTCCTACACCGCGCACCCTGGTGTTGCTTGCGTCTTCGCGCCTGTTCCCCCGCGCCGTCTGCTACACTACACCTCTTCCCTTCCCCACTGAAGAGGCCCTCCCGTGTCCGACTCGCTTCTCGATCGTTTCCTGCGGTATGTCCGGCTCGATACGCAGTCCGATGAAACCAGCACCACGGTTCCCAGTACCGCTAAGCAACTGGTCCTCAGCCGCATGCTGGCGGAAGAGTGCCGCGCCCTGGGACTGACCGAAGTCAGCCTGAGCGAGGCCGGGGTGGTGATGGCCACGGTGCCGGGGAACGTTGCGGCTCCGGTGATTGCGTGGGTGGCCCATGTCGATACGTCGCCCGAATATTCGTCGGCAGCTGTGAAGCCGCAGGTCGTTCCGAACTACGATGGCCGCGATCTCGTGCTGCCGGGCGAGACATCAAAGGTGCTGCGTCCCGCAGAGTTCCCGGAACTCAAAACAGTCCTTGGACACACACTGATCACGACCGATGGCACCACGCTGCTCGGCGGTGATGACAAGGCGGGCGTCGCCGTTATCATGGCGGCTGCCGCTCAACTGATGGCCGAACCGGAGCGGAAGCGCGGGCCGGTCCTCGTCTGTTTCACCTGTGACGAAGAGATCGGTCGCGGGACCGATCATCTCGACTTGAAGCAACTCGGCGCGATCTGTGGGTACACGCTCGATGGCGGCGGCCAGGGTCAACTCGACAGCGAGACGTTCTCAGCCGACCAGGCGATTGTCACCGTCCGCGGGATCAACACGCATCCGTCGATTGGCAAAGGCTCGATGGTCAACGCGGTCCGCATCCTCAGTCAGTTCCTCTCCCGCTTGCCAACACAACGATTGTCACCAGAAACGACTGATGGTCGCGACGGTTTCCTCCATCCCTATCATGTGGAAGGGGGTGTAGCGGAAGCGAAAGCCCGGCTGATTCTCCGGGACTTCGAAACGACCGGCCTGGCCGAACAGGCCGCGCTGCTGGAAGCGATTGCAGCCCCGTTGCGAGCCGAGCATCCACGCGCCCAGGTCGTCATCGAGATCAAACGCCAATACCGCAACATGCGTGATGGTCTGGTTCGTGAGCCCCGTGCATTGACCAAAGCTGATGAAGCCCTTCGCGCTGTGGGACTGACCCCCGAGCACACGATCATCCGCGGGGGGACCGATGGCTCCCTGCTCACCGAGAAGGGGCTTCCGTGTCCGAATCTGTCGTGCGGCCAGCACAATCCGCACTCACCCCTCGAATGGGCCAGTCTCGATGAAATGCAGACTGCAGTGAACGTCCTCGTCGCCCTCGCCGAAGCCTGGGGGACAGAACACGCATGAGCGTATGCTGCGCTCACACCGCCCCAGACGCCCAGCCATTGCCATGGCTGGGACTCTTCGGATCCTACAACATCATCCCGATCGACAACCTCTTCAAGACTTTCCGGAGTACTTCGATGATCCGCAACGTCCTCGGTTTCCTGCTGCTGTTCTCCTCGGCTGCGTTGGCCGCCGAACCGATGCCGCCCAAATGGGAAGCGACGATCGCGGGGTTTGAAAAGCGTGATCGTGAACAGCCCGTCGCACCGGGGCAGGTACTCTTCGTGGGAAGTTCCAGCATCGTGAAGTGGAAGACCGCCGAGAGCTTTCCGAATGTGCCACTCATCAACCGTGGCTTTGGCGGCTCGCAGCTGACCGATGTGCTGCAGTATTTCGATCGCGTGGTCGCGGTCTACAAACCCCGAATGATCGTGCTGTATGCCGGCGATAACGATGTCGGAGCAGGGAAGTCGGCGGAAACGATTGCGGCCACCTATCGACAATTCGCGAAACGCGTCCGCGAAACGCTGCCGGAAACGAAAATCCTCTGGGTGGCAATCAAGCCCAGTCCGAAACGCTGGGCGTTACGCGAAACGGCGATGGCCGCGAATGCCCTGGTGAAGGCCGAGATTGAAAAGGCTCCCGGGGACATCTATTTCGATGCGTGGACCCTGTTGTTGAACGACCAGGGGGAGCCGAACCCGGACTACTACGTGGCCGACAAGCTACACCTCTCACCCGCGGGCTATGCCGTCTGGAACAAAGCGCTGGCCCCGCTGCTCCCGCGTTAACGGGAGGCTGTGTCGTTGGTGTTTGATTCCCAGAAGCGATGTCCGGTCCGTTCGAGGAAGACGTCTTCGAGTGTTGGTTTCGCAACACCGATCGCTGTGATCCGGTCGGGAAAGGCGCGGGCGATGTCGCCGAGTAATTCCAGGGCCTGCGGATGCTCGATCCGGACCGCATCCGGCAGGACCCGTGGGGACAGGTTCGGCCAGCGGGCACAGATGGCGGCCGAGAACGCCGTCGGATCTGCCGTCTGAATCGTCAGGCAGTCGCCACCGACCGAGTCTTTGAGCGCTGCCGGCGTCTCCAGCGCGACGATGCGTCCCTGATCGAGGATCGCGAGGCGATCGCAGTGCTCCGCTTCTTCCATGAGGTGGGTCGTCACCAGGATCGTCGTTCCCTGGTCGCGCAAGCGGAACAGGACTTCCCACAGGTCATGCCGCGCCCCGGGATCGAGGCCCGTACTTGGCTCATCGAGCAACAGGAATTGCGGAGCGTGCAGCAGCGTTTTCGCGAGTTCGACCCGCCGCCGTAAACCGCCCGACAGGGTGTCGACTCGATCATGGCGGCGATCCGTCAGTCCGAGTGCGGTGAGGTTGTGCTCGATCACCACATTCAGCGCGGTCCCGTGCATGCCGTACAACTGGCCCTGATGGACGAGGTTCTCGCCGACAGTGAGCTTGCCATCGACACTGGGAGATTGGAACGTGACTCCCAGCCGTCTGCGGGCGGTGGCGGGATCACGGGCGAGGTCGATTGCCCAGAGACGCAAGGTTCCCTGTTGCGGAGGGACAAGAGTTGCGATCAGTCGGAAGAGCGTTGTTTTGCCGCCGCCGTTGGGACCCAGCAGACCGAAGATTTCCCCGGTCTGCACGGTGAAGGTCACGCCATCCAGGGCCCGTCGCGAACCGTAGGCAAAGGAAACCGCGTCGACCGTCAGTGCCGGAGTGGGGGCGGTCGCCATGCGTGTTTCGCTCGGGTCAGAACCTCAGATGCACACCGGGATCGAGCGGAAGAATCGCCCGATTCCAGCCCGGACTCATCCGGCGAGCGAAGACCGATTGGACCTGGCTTAGTGCTGCGGGCCTTTTTCAGGATGTCCATCGGCACCGTGCTCAGTGCCGTGCGAGTCGCCTCCGTGTTCGCCGCCATGTCCGCCACCAATCCGGCCTTCAGCGACCAGCTTGGCGTATTCCTGCACCTGCGGGACATCGGGCGTGTAGTAGTGCATCCCGACATCCGGGGCGAGGGCGAACGGCAAAGCCGAGGCCAGAATGAACGTCGGCGCAAGCAGCATGTATTTCCACGCCCGCTCGAACTTCAGGTGCATGAAGTACATCATCACACAGAGCGCCTTCGCGGTCGCGACCGCCAGCACCAGCACGCGCGTGACATTCCGATCCGAGAAGTGCATCACGTCCGCGAGGATCGACAGCCCGGTGAAGATACACAACGCGATGAACACCGCGAGGTAGGTGCCAGCGTGCGAATGATTGTCGTCGTGAGCATGATCGGACATGAAAATCTCGATGCAAAAGTGGCGATGGTCCGTGGCCAGTTGTCCGTTGTCCGTTGTCCGTTGTCCGTTGTCCGTTGTCTTCACCACGGACGACTGGCTACGGACCACGGACCTCCCTCACACGATATAAATCAGCGGGAACAGGAAGATCCACACGAGGTCGACGAAGTGCCAGTAAAGGCCGGCATTTTCGACGAAGCCCGAGTCGGCCACCGTGAGCGGCTTCATCAGGCAGAGGGCAAACAGAATCAGGCCGACAATCACGTGGATCGCGTGGAAGCCGGTCATCAGGAAGTAATTTGAGGCGAACAGATTCCCGTAGAGAATCGGACGCAACCGCTCCACCTTGATCCCCGAGACGAGCGGTCCCAGTTCCGGATCCTTGGCAAGATGCTTCGTGAAGTACCCCGTGACCGTCTCAGCGGGGGGATCGTACTCCGCTTCGTGATGATGTTCGGGGAAGGGCCCCAGGACCAACGCCGGGATCTTGCGGGCATCGGGCTCGGCGCGGAGTTTGTCGAGCTCGGCGAACGGAACGGAGAACGAGACCTCGCCGCGAATGTGGTCCCGGATGTTGATGTACTCGCTCCACAGTCGCTTGACCGCCTGGGCCTTCTTCAGTTCTGGCGAGTCGGCTGAAGCACTGGAAAGCTCGGTGATTTTCGTATCGAGTTCGGCCAGCTTGTCTTCACGCTCCTTGCCTTTGGGAGCCAGGCTGGCAAGATGCCCATCCGTCTTCGCGAGCACGGTGGTCAACAGCTTCTCCATCGACTGCCGGTCAGTCTCCGGAATGTGGCTGGGGAGAATGTCGTAATCGAACTTGCCCGCATACTCGATCGACTTGATGCCGAGGAACACGAACCCGAGGAGCAGCGTCATCAGCATGAAGGTCTTGGCCTTCTTCGGTTGATGCTGCAGCACGGCGTCATGGGCCACCACGACGAAGTAGCTCGACAGAATCAGCACGAAGGTGTTCACCCCACCGAGAGCGATATTGATGTGCGTGATATGCACGTCGGTCGGCCACCCGGGGGAGCCGATCCGCATCACGATATACGTGCCGATGAACGCCGTGAAAAACATGATTTCCGTGCCAAGGAACAGCCACATCCCGAGCTTTGAGTTCGGAATGGCGATCCCCATGCGTAAGGCCGGGGCGGCGGGAGCGTGCGTCATCTCGTCGTTCTTTCTCAATCCGTCAGCGACGCGGTTTCGATCGCCCGCGTCGCGTTGTCCTCGATGTCTCTGGCAAACTTAAAACGGTCCCTGCAGCAATCGCCAATGGTCGCCCGCGAGGGCCAGTTGCAGCAGGGGAAGATAAACCAGCGAAACCAGAATCAGCCGCTTGGCTGAGTGGCGTTGTTCCTGTTGTGCGAAAGCGGCAGCAGCGGCGACATACGCCCCCCCTGCAAGCACCGCGATCACGGCGTAACCCGTCCCGGCCAGTCCGCTCCACATCGGCAGCAGGCTGACTGGCAACAGACACAAGGCATGCCCTAAGGCGAGCAACCCCGTCAGCCCCGCTTGTGGTCGGGTTCCGGGCAGCATCCGCAAACCGGCCTGGGCGTAATCATCCCGGTAGAGCCAGGCGATTGCCAGAAAGTGCGGGAACTGCCACAGGAAGAGGACCGCAAACAACGCAAAAGCCTGTTCATTCAGCGGCTGACCCGTTGCGGTCCATCCCAGTACCGGTGGGAGTGCTCCGGGGATCGCTCCGATCGCTGTGCAGAAGGCTGTGTGACGTTTGAGTGGTGTGTAGATGAAAGCGTAGAGCACAAACGTCGTTGCGGTGAGGATCGCCGTTAAGGTGTTGACCCACAGCAGCAGCGCGATGGTTCCGAGAACGGCTGTCGTCAGACCATAAACGAGGACTTCGATACGGCTCATCCGTCCCGAGGGCAACGGGCGACGGCGGGTCCGATGCATCCGGGAATCGGTGGCGTGCTCGAACCATTGATTGAGTGCAGACGACCCGGCCGCGACGAGCGTGATGCCCAACCACGCGGGCCAGAGTCGGGCAAATGTCCCTTCGCCCTGCAGACCGAGCAGATAGCCGACCGAAACCGTGACCAGAACCATCACCGCAATCCGGAGCTTGGAGAGCTCTGCGTAATCCGCAAGACGCTCAGCAATCGCGGTCTGCCATGTTCGGGGCGTGGTTGCCGACGGATGCGATTCGACCTGGTCCAGCACGACCGGTGCAGTGATCGGTGCTGGTTCGAGCATCGTACTCATGTCGCCCCTCCTGCGGTCACACCGCCAGCGAGGGCCAAAGGAGCAGCGACCATCTTGCGGGCGGGCAGACGACGCCAGATGCGGGCGATCGCAACCACCGTCGTCATAACGGTCAACAGACCGAGCACTTTATGCAGACTGCGGACAGCGACCTGCAGCGACGACTGCTGCACCGCCATCACGTTCCACTGCGGGAATCCGTACTTCACGCCCCATGTTACCAAACCGAGGGCGGCTTGGGCAACAACGAACGCGAGCACCCATCGACCAGCTTTCGCCAGTTCCGCTTCACCGGTGCGCGCAGCAGCCCAGCAGAAGCCGATCGCTGCCACCGCGACGCCGACTGCCAGCCACGGATGGACCAGCCATGCGGTCGACGAACCGAGATGCCGCAACAGACCGCCCAGCACATATTGCGTGGCAAGCACCCCGAGCGTCACCAGTCCGGCAGCGAAGGCGATCCGTCCCCGCGGGCCATCGGCGATCATGGGCTGATCGAACCAGTTGCCGGCAGTCATCACCACCAAGAGACCCATCAGGCTGAAGACGAACGCTGCAAACTGTCCATGCAGAAACGCCAGGACCTGTTCGTTCTGAATGACTCGACTGCCTCCCAGCAGCCCCTGAGCGATCACCGCTCCAAGGATCGCCGTTACCAGCACCCGGACCGACCAGCGACAATCGGACGCATGTGCGACAGCCGCCAGAACCAGCGTCACGACGCCGATGAGCATCCCCGCGAGGCGATGACCATGTTCCAGAAACCGGTCACCGGTCGACTGCAGCCACGGATAGGCCAGCATGCTGTGACCATCAGACGTCGGCCAGTCGGCGAAGGCCATCCCGGCTCCGACCGTGGTCACAACCGCCCCGACGCTGATCGGCAAGAGCGCGATCACGGCGGTCAGCCATGCCAGGCGGTGAATCCAGCGGTGGTCGCCGCGGTCGGACATCGTCGACAATCTTGCTTCACAAAAACGGGAAACGGATCAATGACCAGCGTGTGCCGCCGCCTGACGTTGCGACAGCGGCACGTATTCCGTCTGCGGCAGGAAGTCCTTGTCGTGCGACATCGGCGACGAATACTCGTAAGGCCCGTGGTAGCAGACCGGGGCGACATCGAAGTTGCCGTGGCCGGGAGGCGAAGGAGCCGTCCATTCCAGCCCGTTGGCACCCCACGGGTTCCGACCCGCCTTCTTGCCGATGAACATGCTGCTGAAGAAGTTGTACAGCAGGATGAACTGGGCAAAGCCCATCAGGATCGCTGCCATGGTCATGAACTGATTCAGCGGCAGCAGGTGCTCGAGATACGGGAAGTGGTACGGATCCGCGTACCGCCGGGGGAAGCCCGCGACGCCTAGAAGGTGCATCGGGAAGAAGGTGCAGTTGAAGCCGATGAACGTCAGCACGAAGTGAATCTTGCCGAGCGTGTCATTCATCATCCGGCCGAACATCTTCGGGAACCAGAACGGAATCGCCCCGAAGCAGCCGAAGAGTGTCGCACCGAAGAGTACGTAGTGGAAGTGGGCCACGATGAAGTAGGTGTCGTGGATGTAGATGTCGACCGGCACGGCCGCCATGAAGATCCCCGAGAGTCCGCCGACGATAAACATCGACACGAACGCGACGCAGTTCAGCATGACCGTATTGAACTGCAACCGGCCACCCCACAGAGTGCCGATCCAGTTGAACGTTTTAATCGCCGAGGGGAGCGCGATCATGATCGTCGAGACCATGAAGGTCATCCCGAGGGCCGGATTCATGCCGGAGGTAAACATGTGGTGGCCCCACACGATGAACCCGAGCCCGGCGATCGCCGCCATCGAGTAGACCATCGGCTTATAACCGAAGATCGGCTTGCGGCTCATGCAGGAGAGCATGTCCGATACCATCCCCATCGCCGGGAGCAGCATGATGTACACAGCGGGATGGCTGTAGAACCAGAAGAGGTGCTGCCACAGCAGTGGCTGTCCGCCGCCGACCGTCGGGGCCGCGTTATTGACCACGATTCCCGAGGGAATGAAGAAGCACGTTCCGAGCATCCGGTCGGTGACGAGCATGAAGCCCGCCGCGGTGAGGACCGGCAAGGCGAACGCCTGCAGAATCGCGGTGATGAACATCGACCAGATCGTCAACGGCATGCGGAACAGGGTCATCCCCGGAGCCCGCATGTTGATGATCGTCGTCATGTAGTTGACCGATCCCATCATGGACGAGACGCCGATCAGCGTCAGACCGATCAGCCATAAGGTCTGCGCCATCCCCGAACCAGGGGCCGCCTGTTGTAACGCCGAGAGGAGCGGATAACTCGTCCAGCCCCCAGCCGGACCACCTCCGAAGAAGAAACTCGCACCGAAACAGGCAATGGCGGGCCACATAAACCAGTAGCTGAGCATGTTCAGCGTGGGGAAGGCCATGTCGTCGGCCCCGATCTGCAGCGGGATCAGGAAGTTGCCGAAGGCCCCCGCGAGAATCGGGATGATGACCAGGAAGATCATCACCGAGGCATGCATGGTGACGAGCATCGTGTACGTTTCGGGAGCGATCTGCCCGCCGTCAGCCGCGAACTTCATGTCACCCAAGAGCGGCATCCGTTCCCACGGAAAGGCCAGCTGCCAGCGCACGCCCAAGGCGAGCGAGCCCCCCACCATCAGCATCAGCAGTGTGGTGATGAGGAACTGCATGCCGATCACTTTGTGATCGAGCGAGAACGTCGGCAACTGCCACAGCAGTGAGAGACCATGCGGTTCAGCATGGCCATGACCGTGCGGCTGATGATCGCCGGACTGGCCATGATCGACGGAGGGGGTGAGAGTGCTCACGATTCCGAGCCTTGATGGAGCAACCGCGGTCTCTATTCCCGCGGGAAATCGACAGGGGACGTCTTATTCTTCGGTCTTCTCGGCGGCCGGGGCTTTCGGCACACCGTCATAAAACTGTTCACTCGCGGCCTGAGACTTCCAGGCTTCGAAGTCGGCTTCCGAACTGGCGACGACCTGGGCCTTCATCTTGTAGTGGCCCCAGCCACAGAGTTCCGCACACACCAGATCGTACATCCCGTTGTCGGTCACTTCGAACCAGACCGGAATGACGAGTCCAGGCACCGCATCCTGCTTGACCCGGAGACCGGGGACGAAAAAGGAATGCTGGACATCTTCACTGCGAAGGCTGATGGCGACCGGCTGCCCGGCGGGGACGCGGATATCGTTGACGGTGTAAATGTCATCGGGTTGCGGCTGCGGCATCAGCTTCTTGCCGCGGGCCGGATAACGGATCCGCCATTCGAACTGCCGTGCCGTGACTTCCGCGACCGGTTCCGTCTTCTTGGGGAACATCGTCTTCACACGGTAGTTGGCCCAAACATCCATCTGGTAGAGCGCGATGAAGAGCAGAATCCCCGAGGGGACGATCGTCCAGATGACTTCCAGAGCGTGGCTGCCGTGCGAGTACCAGACCTTGTCGCCCGGTTGCCGCGTTGCCCCGACCCAGAGGACGTATCCGAGGGCGATGTTCGTCCCGATAAACGTGACGGTGACAATCACCAGGATCAGGTAGAACAGGTCGTCGATTTTCGTGCCGAGGGTCGAGTGGGCGTGTCCATCGTACGGGAACCACCACCCGCAACGGGGCGCGAGCACGGAGACGACGAGCATCGCCACCGCGGTGAACATGAAAAACAGGGCCCAGAGTCGACCGGCCACGGTTTCTTCCCTTCTCTCTGCAATCCGTCCGGTTTCGCGGGGCGAAACCAAGCCGGTGAATCGACTGACAGTCTGCACGCACTCTGCCGGTAGTCCGGCCAGAGTCGGTTAATGTTCGGGTTGTGGGGCTGTGGCCTGGTTCAACGCGGCGACACCCGGTCCGGGTAACGGTGCCTGCTGGGCCATCGACGGTGCGGGTTTGACACCCGATTTCTGTGCTTCGAACGGGATGCTCATCACGTAATTGACGACATCCCAGATCTCTTCGTCTTTGAGCACGGTTCCACCGAAGGCCGGCATGGGGGTCCCCTTGATCCCGGCGTAAATCCGGCGGTAGACATCGAGCGGACGACGACCGCCGCGATACTGACCGCGGGTCAGGTCACGCGGCGGAAGCGGGTTGCCCCAGGTGTCATGCAGGCCCCGCTTGGCATACGTTTCGTTCGAGCCGGGCTTCTTCCAGAAATCCTCGGTCGCGGGACCATTCCCCCGGCCGGTGGCTCCATGGCACGTGTAGCACTTGGTCTTGTCGGACATGTAGAGCAGCCGCCCTCGTTCACGGGAGGCCGGATCATCGTCGACCCGGCCGACTTTGGGCAGAATCAGGCTGGCTTCGTCTTCTGACCGCTTCCAGGCATCGGCCAGGAAGTCCGCGGTATCGTTCACGGTTCCCGGGAAGTCTTCCGCGAGGTAGGTCTTGAACTCTTCCGCAGCCTTCTTCAGCCGTTGTGACTTCGAGGGGACTGCTTCCGGTTTTTCCCCCGACTTCTTCGCAGCTTCATACGCGGTCTTGGCTTTCTCGAGGTCGTCTTCGATCCCGGTGAGTGTGTAATCAGCGAGTTCATCGTTGAGACGCTTTTCCAGTTCCCCACGCATTGCCAGCCAGCGGACGTACTCGACAACCGCCTTGGTTTCTTCCGGCTTCATCAGCAGGAAGGAAGGCATATACGTGCCGGGGATGCCGTACTGCACGATCCGCGTGAGATCGTCGCGGCTGGCTTTCTCCGCGGACTGGGTCCCCGTGAACTTGAAGAGTCCCAGGCGATAATCGCGCGGGCGGGGATTGAGGTACTGGGCGGTCGGACCATTCCCATCACCTGCCACGCCGTGGCAGTGATGGCAGTTCTTCATGTAGACCGCACGGCCGAGTTGCAGATGGGAGCCGAAACCGACTGCCAGACGATCACCGGCGACAATCGCATCGCCCTTGGGGAGGGTCAACGTCAGCTGGCTGGTTTTCGCATTGAAGCTGGCGACCTTAGCGGTCGGATCTTTCGAGGCCGCCCGCTGGCCAGCAAGGAAAATCACCGGAGCGCCGGTTTTGATCTGTTCGGTCGGACCGTCCCACTGCACAGAGATCGCATCGGCAGCCGGAGTGCTCCCCTCCGCGGCCGGTTGAACCGTTCCCTGAACACCACCGAAATCGACTGGTAATCGTTCCCAGGCAATTAAGTCGTGCGGTGTCCCGAAGGCGTCGTTCACCGTTTTCTGAACAGCTTTGCGGGCGTCAGGGATCAGGTTGTCCGTGGAGTCCCGCCACGCGAATTGCGCTTCGGGATTCTTCGAGCAACCGACGACCAGCGTCAGTCCCAGGATCAGTGTGATGCGAGGATTCATACGAGCCATTGCCGAGCACCCTATCGGGTGGAAGAGAGTTGAATCGCCTTCGTCGCAGGTCCTTCGAACCGCCCCAGCTTGGAGGCGGCCACCGGGATTTCCTGCGTCGTGGTTTCATTCGCCTTGATCACGATCGAGAGGGCCTTTTCCAGTTCGCCCCCCTTCTCGTGCCAGACCTTGAATTCGTGTTTGCCCGAGGGAAGGTTCGGGATCTCGAACGTTCCATCGGCCTTGGTGACCGTGGCGTACGGGTGATCGATCGGGAGGTGATAAGCGATCATCCAGGGATGGACGTCGCAGCCGACCTGGAAGGGGATCGCTTCGGCCCGCGTGTAGACCAGGTTCACCCCGGTCTGATCGTTCGGCTGCACCCCCTGGTTGAAGACCGAGTTCCGCTTCGGATACGTGTGCGTGTTGTGGAGAGCCGCGTCACTGTTCAGGATTTTGACCGGCTGATTCGTGCGGACCACTAGGACATGTGGCAGGAAGACACACGCCTTCTGGTCGAACACCACCGGCTCGGCTGGAGCAGCGGGAATCTCTCCCTTGGGAGCTTTCGCGAGATAGATGAAGACGTTCGCTAAGCCTCCATCATTGACGACCAGCGTTTCGTTCGGAGCAGCCGTGACCCCACAGACCGCAGGATCCTTGGGAGCTGCCCCCGCTTCATACAGCGGGGCCAATGCCTTGTAGTCACCCTGGAAGACGACCTTGCCCTTCAAAGTGCCGAAGCCACCCGCAGCCGGAGTTTCCGTGCCGGTGGCAGCGGGAGTCTCCGTCCCCGTTGCTGCGGCGGTGGCCGCGGCTTCGGGAGTGCTCGGACGATAGCGGACGGTCGTGACTGCCCCGGCACCGCCTCCGCAGCCGACAGCCGAGGTCGTCAGTGCGAGCGCGATGATCGGCAGGCCGAATCGCATTCGATCTCCGTGAGAAAAGGTCATCAGTTCGTTCCTCCGGCATTCGCGGCCTTGTCAGCACCAGCTCCAGCAGCGGCGGCTTGTGCCCCGGCTGCGGCAGGTGCGGGCTGCTCGGGAGGTGTGTAGACGACACGTCCCTCCCGCTCCATCGTCTGGCGGTAGTTTAACAGGGCATCGCGGACGGCAATCGTCTGCAGGTTATGGTCACCGCCGAACAGATCCTTGAAACCTTCCTTCCCTGGTGGGAAGTTCTGCGGCATCGAGGTGTACGGGGTGATCCAGGTCGGGTGATACAACCAGAGCTGCAACCAGTCGGGACGGAGACGTTCCCCCGCCATTTCCAGGTTGGGAGCCCGAATATCCTTCGAGGGATCGGTGCTGATCGGCATGCGACCGCCGACCGCATGGCACTTGATGCACAACGGACTGTTGAGCACCTTCCACGCTTCGGTCTGGTAGTCGTGCTTTTTCGTCGGATCGGCCGCGTGCAACTCAGCGGTCTTCGCGGCGAGATATTCCGGTTCCCGCTCGGGAAGGGCTTGATAGGGGTAACCCGCTCCATCGACCGCGGCGAAGTAATTCGCCAGGGCTTGAGCTTCCGCAGCACTCATGTTGAACCGCGGCATCCGCAGGACCGTGGTATGCCGAATCTTTTCCGGGTTCCGCAGGAAGTTGAAGAGCCACGGAGTCTGGACCTTGATCCCTTCCTGATACAGCGGCGGGGGCGATGCCTGCCAGCCGAGCGCGATCTGCTGGACCTGCTTCGTTTCCAGCAGGCGATTGGCCAGCCATTCAGCATAGCGGCCACCCTTGGCCGGGCGGATCGTGTCGAGCGCAGCGGCCGGGAAGATCAGCTTGGAGGTCGGGAAGATCTGCTTCCCGTCGACCGTCAGGTTCTCCCACAACTCCGTGATGAATTCCTGATCTTCCGGATCATCTTCCGGATTCGGGTAGGCGACGACAGTCCCATGGAATCCGATGACGGGCAGTGTGGCTGACTCGTCGCCAACCTTGACCACCTTTTGTTCGCCAGTCAGTGGGTTCCGAGGCGGCTTGAGTTTGTTGAGCAGAGCCACAGCGGCCGGGAAATCGGCAGCGGCGTCGCTGGCGGTGAGTTCGTCGAGCTTGGCTCCGTACCGGATTTCCGGCATCTCCAGCATGTGGCAGCCAGCACAATTGAACTGCTGAATCAACTGCTCACCCTGGATCACTGCTCCCTGAGGACCGGTCGGATTGTAGATGTACTCCGGATTCGGCGGCTCGGCGGTCAGGCCAAGCACGAACGTGGCAATCGCGTCGATGTCCTGTTCCGTGAAGGGGAACTTGGGCATCCGCAGGCGATCGTCATACGGTTTCGTATCGACCATCTTGTAGTCGTAACTCCGCGGCTGACGCAGCTTCTGCCACAAGAAGCCGGGGCGACCGTGATGGCCGAGGCTTTCGTAATAGAAGGCAGCCGAGAGTTCGCGATCTTCTTCCGCCGGGTCCTGGTACTCGTGCCGATTCGCGCGCTTCAGTCCTTCCTGCACGCGGTCTTCGGTCGAGCCATCGGGCTGAATTGTGAAGTGATGCTCGTGTCCAGCGCGCCAGATGGAAAGCTCGACCTTCGCGGCGGGTACGGTCTGCCGCAGCAAGGCTTCTAACTGGGGAACATCCGCGATCGCGTGACCATCGTAGGCGAGCACGACATCATCGATCTGCAGCGTGTCAGCGGCGGCATGATCATGGCCGGCATGGGCCTTACCCGCGGACTGCAGGCTGATCGGTGCCAGACCCGGACGGTTTCCGGTGACTCGAACCCCTGCGGTTCCTTCCAGCTTGAGCCGGGCCGCATCGGCGGCAGCGATCGTTTCGTACTCGACACCCAGGCCGGGTTGACCGTGGTGATGCAGGAACTCGTGGATGTGCTCGAACGCCAGCCGTGAACGGTCTTTTTTACCCCAGTCCTGGAGAGCGGTCCCGATCGGACGAGCCGACTCGAAATTGGGGATGTCGTGACAGCCGTAGCAGCCGTACTTGGTGATCGTCTTGCGGCCGACGTAGTGCAGCTTGCGTTGACGCCATTCGCCCGGGTCGGTCGGTCCTTCCGGAGCGGTGGCGAGCTCGATCTCGTCCCCCTTCACCTTCTCGGCGGGGATCGGGTACTTGCCTGACTGCAGGAAATCCTTGATCTGCTGCTGGGTGAGCAGTTTCACCAGGAACTGGGCGATCAGTTCATTGAGCGCCTCATCATCCACATCAATCGTGTCGTAGTCCGCCGTCGGCTTGAAGTCCGACGGTGCCCCCTTGTGTTGCAGCAGGAAGGCAGCGATGTCGGCGGCCGGGTCGACGAACTTGTCCCCTTCACCTTCCGCGGTGAGGAACAGATTCGGCATCTTCGTCCGGGCGTGGTGGCGTTCCGGCTCACGGATCCACGTGTAGAGCCAGTCGAAACCAGCTTTGCCACCGACGAGTTTCGCTGAGACGCGCGAGAGTTCCGGGCCGAAGTCGGCCTTGATCCCTGCGACTTCTCCGTGTGTATGGCACGCAATGCAACCCTTCGTTCCGAACAGTTCTTTTCCACGTTCCGGATTGGGTTGATAGCCGTCCTTGGGAGACAGAAGTTCAAGAGGTTGCGATTTCCCGAGCAGATACTCGGCCATCCCTGCGAGTTCAATCGGATTGAACCGCTCGGCGGCGTGATCCTGCTGATTGGAGAGCTTGAAGAACTGCGGCATGCGGGTGGTCGGCCGGAACTGCTTCGGCTCTTCCGTCCAATGCTCGACAAAACCCGCGGGCGACTTCGATTTCAGATGCCGCAGTGACGGACCGACTTTCCGCATCTTGCCCGCGACTGCGTTCGGATCGTTCGCGATCTTTTCGGCTTCTTCAGCAGATGGTTCCAGTCGCAGATCGACACCGAGAATCTTGGCACCGTCGTAACCGTTGATCTCGTGGCAACCGAAGCAGCCGTAGGTCTTGACCAACTGATAACCGCGGGTGACCTTCGGAGCCGTCGCGCCGAACTTCGAGTTGGTCCCGAGTTCGACGACGTTGATGTGACACTTGATACAGTTCGATTCTTCGAACCGCTTCGGGTGCATCGGATGCTCCCAGAAGTGGTTGTCGAACCAGCCGTACTTCCCGGCCCACTCGTGCATCTCGTGCGGATCGTTCGGGGTATGCGAGGCGTTCTGGAAGGTGGTTCCGGAACCCTGGCCGCTGTGGCAGGACGTGCAGCCAAACTTGGGAAGCGGATGCGGACTGGCGGAGGTCAGGAACAGGTCGAGACGTGGATGCGAAGCGTACGGATGGGCGAAGGTCCCCGAGCCCTCCGCACCCGAACCGTGCGGGTATGCGGGATTCGTACCGGTATCGACCGCATCGATCGTCATGTGGCAGGTGCGGCAACGATCAAAGCGTTGCACGCGCGACATCCCGCCGAGATCGATTTCGAGTCGCGGCATCCAGTCCTGGACAATGCGTTCGGGCGAGTTGAAACCGTTGATAATCGGCAAAAGCATCAAGTCGCGTTTGGCGGCCGAGAGCCAGTTGTCCGGCTCGATCTTGTTGACCGCCTTCTGCATCCGGGTGATGTCAGCCAGCGAGTCTTTGACCGCTTTCTCAGCGGCATCGCGCTCCGCGGTCGCGGCAACGACGGCGAGTTTGGCCTGGGCCAGCTGATAGCTTTCGTCGGCAAAGCGGGCTTCGAATTCGTCGGCGTTCTTCTGGGCCGTTTCGACGCGGGCGAGAAACTCGGCTTCGACTTTGTCAGAGACGTGATCGCGAATCTTGAGGCCGTACGTGGCTCGTTCGACGTCGCGGATGGCGCGTTTGACGCGGAGTTCGCGCATCGTCGCGGCGGACTTGGCAGCTAGTTCGGCAACTTTCGCTTCCAGGGCCTGCAATTCGGCGGCGCGGTCCTTGAGGGCTTTCTGGGCGGTCTTCTCAGCTTCACGGGCCTCCGCGGTCTTGGCCTGCACAGCCGGGTCGGCCTTCAGGGCTGCGATACGAGCCTTATCACGATCAGCGACGTTCTTGAGCGCCTGGCGTTGGAAGCCGCGCCATTCGTCGTCGTAGTCGGCCCACATCATCCACAACGTGGTCCCCAGCAGCGCGACCGCGCTGATGCAGAACACGATGTGCATTCGCTTGGGGGAACGGAGATAGTCTTCCGTGGCCGGCATATTGCGTCACTCAACAGGCACGAACGATTGATCCGGGTTAGTCCAGTCCGGCAGCAATCGTCAGATGTTAAAGAACCACTCCGGGATCGACACAATGTATTTGAGATTCAGCGACCACCGCAGCACCATTTTGATCGGCAGCGACATCATGAACAGCATCAGGTTCGCGAGGACCATGTACCGCAGGAAGCCCATCCGCAGGAAGAACTTCTTGAAGACCGTCGCCGCCATCAACGGAGGCAGGACCATCAGGTAAGCCAGCGTCAGGACGATACCGATCGACTCGCGGAGCAGAATCATCAGGATCTGAGTCAACGGATCTGAACCCGCTGCCGCGACCGGCAACGGGCGTTGCATCACGTCGAGCCAGAACCATTCCGAGACGTTGACGTTGTTCAGCAATTCCAGTTTGTGGACATCCCAGTACTCGTACGGACCGAAGAAGTTCCAGTTCGGACCGCGGAGGAAGGTGCCGAGCACGATCATCGCAACCCATAACGGCAGGAAGCCGAAGAGGAACGTGATGACCGCAAACGACCGTTGCTTGAAGGTGTAGTAACCGTTACCGAGCTTGTTGAAGTCGATGTAGGGGATCGCCATCAAACCGACGAGGATCACGCTCGGCAGAACGACCCCGGCCATCCACGGATCGAAGTAGACGAGCATTTCCTGCAGACCGAGGAAGTACCACGGGGCCTTCGACGGGTTGGGCGTCTTCGCTGCGGATGCGGGCTCTTCCAGTGGGGCCTGCAGCAGGATCCCCCACGCGACGAGGACTGCGGTGACGAGCACCATGCAGATCAACTCGCTGTAGACCAGATCGGGCCAGACGAGGACCTTCTCGTTCTTCTCGGCTTCGAATAGCGGACGTCCTTCAGCAATTCGGCGGTCATTGTCGACCGACCGGGCGAAGTAGATCCAGGTGAAGAAGCCGACGATGTAGAGCATCGCGACGATCGGCACGTTGTCGGGCTTGCCGACGATCTGCCGGAAGTCGTAGTCGGTCATGCTGAGGCACAGGAAGAGCAGCGACAAGTTCAGCAGGATCCAGGCGATCGTCGGTTTCGTCCATTGCTCACGCAGGAAGATCATGGCCAGGAAGATTGCCATTGAGACGCCGAAGAAGGCGACCGGATTGGCAAAATTCGTGTCGACGAAGACCTTGAAGGCTTCCGGTAATCGGAGCATGAAGGACTGGGGGTTATTCGATCCGGTCAGGTGGGCGATCGACACCATGCCGAGGAGCGCGGCGTAGGCAGCCCAGAAGGAGGCGACCGGGATCTCCTGCCCGGCAATCTTCGCAGAACCATCAGTCAGATAGCTGCGATAGACCCAGCCGCAGTTCATCAGGAACAGGATGAAATAGAGCCATCCCAGGCCGTAGATGACCGACGACGTCAGATCGGGATGATGTTCGAGCATGAGGGTCGGTGTCAGCTAAAGGTTCGTGATCGACTCACGGTGCCCCGGATCATACCGGAGCGAAAAGCATTCGGCATTACAGCGGCTGGCTGATGCCCCCGTCCTTCCGGACACGCCAGAAGTGGATGGCAATCAGCAGGGCCACCACGAGCGGAATCGCCACGCAGTGGAGAATGTAGAAGCGATTCAGCGTTCCTTCTCCCACGAAGCGACCGCCGAGCAACAGGAAGCGGGCATCGCTGCCATTGGTGATCAGGTCGAACCCGCCGATGTTCAGCAATTGCGCCCCCGGGCCTTCATATCCCAGGAACGGCGTCGCCCGGGCCATGTTCGAACCGACGGTGATGGCCCAGATCGCCAGCTGATCCCACGGCAACAGGTAACCGGTGAATGAGAGAAGCAGTGTCAGCACCAGCAGCAGCACGCCGATCACCCAGTTGAATTCCCGGGGAGGCTTGTAGCTGCCCGTGAGAAAGACGCGGTACATGTGCAGCCACACGGTGATGACCATCGCGTGGGCACCCCAGCGGTGAATTTCCCGCATGATCCCCAGCGTGGTGACGTCGCGGAGCGCCAGGATGTCGTTGAACGCGAACTGCAGCGTCGGCCGGTAATAGAACATTAAGAGGACGCCGGTGATCGTCTCCACCAGGAAGAGGAAGAACGTGATCCCCCCCATACACCAGGTGTAAGACAGGGCGATCCCCTGCTGCTTGATGGACACGGGATGCAGATGCAGGAAGAAGTTCGTGAGCATCACCACGATCCGGTTCCGGCGATCAACCGGTGCCGGATGGCGGAAAATGCTCTTCCAGATCTGCGAACCGCGGATGTAGTCGCCGACGGACATGTTGGCCGATCACCCCGGAGAAACGAATCGAACGCGTAAACAACACCACGGACCGAACCGAACCGAACCGCTACGCTTCAACATACGAAGCGGAATCGGTCCATTGGCCCATTTCTTCCTGGAACTTCAAACTCTTGTCGACTTCGAGCTGGCCGTCTTCCGCGACCCGCAGACCGACTCGTTCGAGCGGACGTGGCGCGGGGCCTTCGAAGTTCACCCCTGTGATATAGAAGCCTGACCCGTGACACGGGCATTTGAACTTCTGCTCGCCATCGAGCCAGCTCGGCGTACAACCCAGGTGGGTGCAAACCGTCGAAAGGGCGTAGATCAGGCTTTTGCCTTCATACTGGTCGGTGTGCACGATCCAGATCGCGAACTGATCTTTCCACTTGTTCGAGACGCTGTTGAGCGGGTAGTCGCTCGCGGGACCGATCTTGAACTTGGACGGAGGCTCAACGAGTACATTCGGGAACATGAAGCGGGCCACGCCGAGCGTCGAGATCCCGGTGACGGCTCCAATCGAGGTCCAGGCGATCGCGAACGGCGTCATCAACGCCGCCCAGACAGCCACGCCGATCCCGGCCAGCAAGGGGCTCCCTACCAAGATCCCCAGCAGGAAACAGGTCGCACTGATCGCTGCAACGCCGAGAATCTTCGAGAGACTGCGGCGTGTGGGGTTTGGTTGTCCCTTTTTCGCAGCGGCGGCCACCGGCTTTTGCGGCATTGGTGGCAGGGCGACTTTGGGCTTATCCGCAGCGGCCGCAGGTGTCGCGGGGGCACCCGCCTTTGCGGCCCGCACCATGTCGGCGATTGACATCGACGGAGGTGGCGGAGCGGCTTTCGCAGCCGCGGGCTTCGCCGTGTCACCAGCAGCAGGCGTGGCCGCTGCGGCGGCGGGAGCAGCTCCCTTACCACCTTGGGCACGGATGGCGGCGAGAATGTCTTTCGTGGAACCAGGCTTCGCACCCGGTGCTGCTGGTTTCGCAGCAGGAGCGGGTGCCGCCGGAGTGGCTTCTGCAGCAGCCGGAGCAGGTTCCGCAGGCGGCGCGGCGGGAGCCGCTTCGGGAGCACTCCCCGCAGCAGCGGCGGCTTTTTGTGCCCGAATTTTCGCGAGAATGTCGGCCGTTGAGGGCTTCTTTTCGTCCATGTCCGCATCGCGCAGGGTGGTGGCCACTGCTTCGTAGAGGGAGAGATCCCAGACTGGTGGGGCACTCATCGAGTGCTCACCAATCGACCCAATGTCGCGTCCGACATCGATCTACTGCACAGAGAACGGGGGATTCTGGCATGATCGGCGCAGCCTGACAACCGGTCTCGGCGAACGCCTCAGGGATTTCTCAGAAGCAAGAATCATTGCTGGGGCCTCAGTTTCGATTGCGGGAAACTCGCGTGCCCCTTACGGTTCTCTCAGCGTGCTCAGCCTTCGATGCTGGTCGACCAGGGTCACTGAAACAAGATGTCCAGACCGCCCGCACGAGCTGATGCTTCCGTCCTGAACGAACTGGATCGATTCATCCGGAGGGATCCGGCCCGACGTGGTTTGCTGGAATCGACAGGGGATGCCGTCGCACTCTGTCCCGGTCACCTTACAGCCGCGGTCGATCACCTTGCCCGCCAGGCGAAAACCGTCTGGTTGCTCACCGGCTTCTACATTCCTGCAGCGACACCCCCCGCCGCTGAAACTGACGGTCCGCCCGGCACGTTGCTCCTCGCTGCGACGTTCGCCGCCCTCGGTTGCCGGGTCCGCGTCCTCACCGATCAGCTCTGCGAGCCAAGTGTTGTCGCCTGTGCAGAACTGTACGGAATGGATGCGAATGTCGTCTGGTCCCTCCCCAAGTCAGTCTCCGAGGTCAACCGCTGGCTGGAAACGCGATTGAGCGAAACTGAGGGCCAAGCCTTGAGCCACGTGATCTCGATCGAGCGAGTGGGTCCCTCATTTCTTCCAGAAAACCTGGGGCGCGCAGAGCCCGCCCGTCGCGCATTTTGCGAGATCGTCCCAGACGACCATCGTAACCGCTGCCACAACATGCGGGGGATTGTGATCGACGCGCACACCGCGCCGCTGCACCGGGTCCTGGAAGTCGTCCATGCGGAACGGCCGGGGGTGCGGACGATCGGTGTCGGCGACGGAGGCAACGAACTCGGCATGGGCGCGCTCGGGTGGGACACGCTCCGTCAGCGGTTGAGTGGCCCGCAGGCTCTGTGGATTCCCTGCCGAATTCCGGCAGACTGGACCATCGTCGCGGGTGTGAGCAACTGGGGCGCTCAGGCACTGGCCGCAGGGGTGTGCCACGTTCTGGAGCGTGCAGACATTTTGGAATCCTGGACTGCAGCGTCTGAAGAAGCCCGCCTCCAAGCCCTGATTGCGACCGGGACCACAGTCGATGGCGTAACCCGCCTCCGGGAAGCGACGGTCGATGGCCTGCCGTTTCTCACGTATATCCAGCCGTGGGCCGGGATGCGCCGCGTTCTCGGGCTTGAGTCCTGAGTGCAGCAGACCCAGCCATCGGAATGGGCTGGGCTTCCAGGGACGCAGTTCCTCTTGACGGCTTTCCCGCGGCGAACGACAGTCCGCCCTCGATCGAGGGGAACTTGTGGACGAACCGCTGCCGATCGCTGACGACGAGCCGGAATGGTCGGGTGAGGAACTCGAAGCCGCGTACCTGCGCGCGCTCGAGGCTCTCGAAGCGGTCGAGTCGGAGATCGTCGCCACCAACGAGGAACTGCAAGTCCCTCCAGTGGAAGCCGTGGAGACTCCCCCGGTTCCGGCGGCCGTGCCCACCCTGGCCGATCCACCCGAGTCAGCGGAAGCGATTCTGCATCCGCGTCAGGTGATTGAAGCCTGTCTCTTCGTCGGCGGTGCCACTCTGACCGCGAACCGACTGGCGACACTTCTCCGCGGATCACATACCGCTGAGTTCGTCGAGCAGACCATCATCGAACTCAATCAGCAATATCAGGACGAAGGCCGTCCCTATACCATTCAACTCGGTGAAGGGGGCTACCGCCTGCAGCTCAACGACGACTTCGAACGGATCCGGCACAAGGTCTACGGAATTGGTCCGCGGGAAGTGCGGCTTTCGCAGGAAGTCCTCGAAATCCTCGCCCTCGTTGCGTATCAGCAGCCGGTCACCGAAGAGGAACTCGCTGAACTCGGCCGTCCGAATAGCAACCCGACCCTGCGGCAACTGATCCGTCGGGACCTCGTCGTCGTCGAGCGATCCGCTGAGAACCCCAAGCAGGTTCGGTACCGGACGACGCCGCGGTTTCTCTCGGTCTTCGGGCTTCGCTCGGTCGATGATTTGCCGCGGCCGGAAGATTTGGCGTTTAAGTAACGCATCACCGGTGGTGGTCATCACCCCGGTCGGAAGAGTGCCCCCCGGTCATTGACCGGGGCTAAATGGGCGTGATGGGGAATGGTTCGCGGGCGATGAAGGCTTCGAGTTCGGGGCTGGTGAAGACCCCCGCGGTGGCTCCCAATGCGCGAACACAACTGGCCCCGAGTGCCGCCCCGCGACGAATGCACGCGGCGGCGTCCTGATGTTTGAGCAGTCCCGAGACAAACCCTGCAACGAACGCATCGCCGGTGCCGGTCGCATCGACCGCCTTGACGGGATAGACCCCCGCGGAGAAGGCCTGGCGTTCATCGAGATAGACCAGTCCCTCACCACCGCGGGTGATTGCCGTCGCCCGGCAGCCCCACGCCCGGAACTGCCGGGCCTGTTCCCATGGATCGTCAAAGCCGGTCAACCGTCGCGATTCATCGTTATTCGGGAAGAAGTAGTCGGTCCACGGCAGCACCGGTTCCAGCCAGTCTTTCGTGACTCCCGCTTCCGGCAGCACGACGTCGAGGATCGTAATGACACCGGCCTCTCGCGCACGCCGCAGCAATCGGGCGACATTGTCCGGCGTGAGGGCCGCCAGTAGACAGTAACCGCCGACGTACAGGACTTTTGTCGCCGCCAGATCAGCCGCGGTGATGCTGGTTCCGTCATACGCTGCATTCGCGCCGTTGCAGTGAATGAACCGTCGATCCTCGCCCTGCACATTGATGACGAACGTCACGCTGGTCGGTGCGGAATCAATCGCCTGCAATCCGGCGACATCAACACCGGAGGCCCGCAGCATTTCGGCCACGGCCCGGCCGAAGAGATCGTTCCCGACGCATCCACTCAGTCCGACCCGTAACCCGAGTCGACCAAAGTCGGCCGCAACGTTCGCTGCGCACCCTCCGACGACGAACTCCATCCGGGGGGTGAGCGTCAACCCGCCCGGAGGCGGCATTGTTGCGATCGGTTCACAGACCTGATCGGCGACCACAATCCCGGCACACAGGCAATCGAGCGACATGCAAGCGCATCACTGAAGTCGAGGAAGCGAACCACCATAACTCATGGTAACCAACCGCACTGGAATGTGGAGTGACAGGCACTCCTTGGTCAGGCGTTCGTTCCCTATTCCGTGCGGAGGGCCGAGCCGAGTTCGCGTTCCAGGTCGGCCGGGTCTTCCAGTCCAATCGAGAGTCGGACCAGACCATCACCAATGCCGCATTCCGCCCGTTCCGCAGCGGTGATGAATTTGTGCGAAGTCCCCGCGGGATAGGAAAACGTTGAACGGGCATCGGCGAGCGTGGGGGAGAACGGAATCGCTTCCGCCAGTCGCCGAAACAATCGATCGACCGCTTCACGACCTCCCGCCAGATCGAACGCCAGCATGCCCCCGCGACCGTGCGGCAACATCTGTTCCGCAGCCGCAAACGTCGGATGCTCGGCGAGTCCGGGATAATAGACGCGGGTCACGCCCGGCTGCTGTTGCAGGAAGCGGGCGACCCGATCAGCGGTCGCGGAGACTCGTGCCATCCGCAACGGGAGCGTGCGCAACCCACGCGAGCCGAGCCACGCTTCAAACGGATTGCTGTTCACGCCGCACAACGCGGCGACCGCTTTGATCCGCCGGATCAGCGTCTTCTGCCCGACCAGTACGCCGAGCATCACGTCCCCGTGACCATTGAGATACTTCGACGCACTGTGCCAGACGAGCGTCGCTCCATGCGTGATGGGACGCATCAGGCACGGGGTCGCAAACGTATTATCCACCAGCAACGGAATCGAACCGACCTGGGCCACGACCGCGGGCAGATCGAGCACATCGACCAGCGGATTGCCAAGACTTTCGACCAGCACCAGTTTCGTGTGAGCAGTGCACGCCGCTGCGATCGCGCCCGGCTCGTGGGGATTTACGAACGTGAGGCCGATGCCGTAGGCTTTGGCAAAGTGATTCAGCAACTGGGCGGACCGACCGTACAACCCCCGGGCCGCCACGATGTGGTCCCCCTGCTGCGTCATCGCGAGCAAGGCGGCGGTGAGCACTCCCATCCCTGACGCGGAGACGAACCCCGCTTCCGCTCCCTCCAGTTGGGCCACGTCCGCAGCGAACGCTTCATGATTCGGATTGCCGTCGCGGGTGTAGATGTAGCCCGTGGCATTGCCGCTGGTGACCGCATCAAGGTGCTGCAGGTCCTCCAGATCGAACGCGGTCGTCATGTAGATCGGCGGTGCACTCGGTTCAGTATGAAACTCCGGAGCGCGGCCGCCACGGGCAGCGATGGTTGCTTCCGCAGGTGTGACAGGCGGAACAGCGGTCATGTCTGGACCTCGGTCGGGATGAGTTTGGATGATGTCCCGAGAGAATAGCGTATTCCCCACAGAACGGCATGTCGTCAATTCTCCCGTGAGCGGCAAGGCGCAAGCCGTCTGGTGTCTTTGATTGTGGTTCACGGTGCACTTCCGGAAGAGTCCCACCCCTCGGAAGGGGTGAGCGTCCGATGAAGCGCGAACCTTTTTTCAACGCGGACCCTCTGGTTCTCGCCGAGACAGGCGGAACTGGTTAGGCTCGGTGCATCATGACGACGGACGGACGCGGCGATCTGATGGTCTCGGCCCGGTTGCGGATTCCTGCAGCCGAGTTCGAGTGGTCGTTTGCGCGCAGCGGCGGTCCCGGCGGACAGAACGTCAACAAGGTCAACTCGAAGGCCATCCTCCGCTGGGCTGTCTCGACGTCGCCCAGTCTGTCCGATGACGTCCGTCAACGGTTTCTATCTGCCTATGCCTCGCGACTGACGACCGAAGGCGAACTCGTCCTCGCGAGCGATGAATCGCGCGATCAGCCCAAAAACATCGCCGCCTGTTACGAGAAACTCGCGGCGATGCTGCGGGCGGTCCTCGTCGCACCGAAGAAACGCAAACCGACAAAGCCCTCTGCTGGTTCCAAACGCCGCCGCCTGGAAGCCAAGCAGCGCCAGTCGGTCAAGAAAGAAAGCCGCCGCGCACCACGGGAGTGAGGAAGAAGAAGCCGCGAAGACGCAAGCGTGGGGCTGTGGACTGGGGGGCACAACAGACAGAAACACCACGAGCCGCCGAGGTTGTCGGCGGCTCGTTGGGTTTCATGATCGAGTGAGGACGGTTAGTTCATGTCGTCCTTGAGAATCACGTAGCGTTTCCCTTCGGCGTTGCGCAGGTGGAGCACGATCCCCGTTTTCAGCGAGTGGCTCTCCATCGCCTTCTGGAAGTCTTCGGTCGAAGTGACCGCGTGCTCGCCGACCCGTTCGATCACGTCGCCGGTGGCGATCCCGGCGTCGTCGGCCAGGCTGCCGTCTTCGACCTTCGTGACGACCACGCCGGACGCATTCGGTAATTGCAGCTGCTGCGCGAGGTCTTTCGTCAGCGTTTTGACCTGCAGACCGAACTTGTCGACTTCCACCGATGGGGTTTCACTCCGGTTGCGCTGCGCCCGGGCCACGCTGTAGTCGCTGGGCATCTCCTCGATTTTCACGCTCAGCGATTTGGCCTGACCGCTGCGGGTGATCTCCAGCGGGTAAGACTGACCGATCGTCAGTTGTTCGACGATGCCCTGCAGGCTGGCCGGGGTTGCGACCTTCTGACCATTCAGCGTGAGGATCACGTCGCCCGGTTCGAGTCCGGCTTTCTCTGCAGGCGAGTTCGGCATCACACCGCGGACAATCGCCCCTTCACGGACTTTCGACTTGAACTGCTGGGCGGCTTCTGCGTTGACTTCGGCGATGCTGGTGCCGAGGTAACCCCGTTTGACGACTCCGTCTTTCATGAGGTGTTCGCCGACCCAGCCGGCAATGTGCGTGGGAACCGCGAAGCCGATGCCGTCGTAACCGCCGCTGGCCGAGGCGATCGCGGTGTTGATGCCGATTACTTCACCCCGCAGGTTGACGAGGGGGCCGCCGCTGTTGCCGGGGTTGATGGCCGCGTCGGTCTGCAGGAAGTCTTCGCGATCGGCGATGGCCCGCGCTCGCCCCTTCCCGCTGATGATCCCCTGCGTCACCGTCGATTCGAGGCCGAACGGCGTGCCGAACGCGAGAACCCAGTCGCCGACCTGCATCGCCCGGCTGTCGCCCAGCTTGATCGGTTTCAGCGGCCCGGCTCCTTCGATGCGGACGATGGCGACGTCGGTACGCGGATCGGTCTTCACATCCTTCGCGACGAACTCGCGGCCGTCATGCAGGCGGACGCGGACGATATCGGCATCATTCACGACGTGACTGTTCGTCATGATGACCCCCGACCCATCAATGATGAATCCAGAACCAGCCCCATGACGGGCAGGAGACATCCCGCGGCGCTGCTGCGGCTGTTGGCGAAAGAACTCACGGAAGCGGGGGTCATCGCGGAAGAATTCGCGGAACGGAGACATCTCGTCATTGAAGGGCGACCCTTGCATCTCCATCTGACGGGATTTGGTCATCGTTTCGATCGAGACGATGCTGGGCATGGTCTCGGCTGCGACGTGACGGAAGACGTCGGAGACTTCCTGAGCATCACGCACACCAGGGACCGCGCCGACTTCCGCACGCCCACCCCAGTTCCAGGCAACTGCTGACACGGCAGCCCCGAATAAAAGACCCACGGCGTACGGTTTGATTGAACCGGATCCGAGCATGACTGTTCCTCTCTGATGATCGCGCACACCCGCCGCGGGACCGACCGGCCGAACAGTTCGGCGACGTCGTCAGCGTTCGCGGGTGACGGCTGTCTCTACATACGTGACCAGTGGGGCGAGTGTTGGAAGAGGTGCGGGGGTGCGGGAGAGAGGGAGTGACGGAGAAGGGGAGAGCGGGAGCAAGAGAGTGCAAATGCGCCTGAGTGTTGCTTCTTCCACCCCCACTCTCCCGTACTCCCCCTCTCCCGCACATCATCCCTTCCCCTTTCCGCTGAAAATCCCGTAAACTGACACCAGCACGGGGCGGTCGGCGGGCGTCAAATGGGTGACGTTCGCCGTCCGCCCCGAGAACCGTCATGGTCCCCGCGGTATGTCCGAGCCTGCCGTTCCGATGTCTTCCGAAGACCGCCTCGCCCAGTGCGAAGCGGCCATCGCCTACCAGTTCCGCGACCGCAGCCTGCTCCAGCGCTGCCTGACGCACGCCTCCATCGCCCGCACTCGACTCGAATCGAACGAGCGGCTCGAATTCCTCGGCGATGCGATCCTCGGAAATATCGTCTGCGAGTACCTCTATCACCGCCTGCCGGATGAGGCCGAAGGGGAGCTCACGCGGATCAAGTCGGCTGTGGTCAGCCGGACCACCTGTGCCCGCATCAGCCGGGACGCGGGACTCGCGCGGTTCCTGATCCTCGGCAAAGGTCTCACGCTGTCCGAGACCGTTCCCAGTTCGGTGCTGGCCGCAGTGTTTGAATCACTGGTGGCGGGCGTCTATCTCGACGGGGGACTGGAAGCGGCCCGGACCTTCGCGAACCGCTGGCTCGCTCCTGAAGTCGAGCACGCCCTGCTTTCGACTCATGGGAGGAACTACAAGAGTCTGCTGCAGCAACTCGCGCAGAAAAACCTTGGGGCGACTCCGGTCTATCACCTGCTCGATGAGAAAGGCCCCGATCACTCAAAGTGCTTCCAGGTCACGGCCTCGATCGCAGGGACCACGTATCCGCCAGCGTGGGGACCGAACAAGAAGGAAGCCGAGCAGCGAGCCGCGGAAAATGCGTGGAACCAGTTACAGTCCGCAGGGGCGATCACGTTCGACGCCGAGAGTCTGTCGGTCGACGCCGTGGAAATGATCGAATTCGACGGCGTGGAGATCGACGAATAACACCCTTTAACGCCTCGCCCCTGCCTGGGCGGGGTCTTCTGATCGGGAAGATCATCCGGTGCTTGCGCACCGGGCTATTTATGTCCCCGTCCACTGCGGCGGGCGTTTTTGCAGGAACGCGCCGATTCCTTCCTGGGCATCCTGGCGACAGGCGTTGTCGGTCATCACATCGACCGCTCGGCGATACGCTTCTGGTTCTTCGAGGGCGATCTGATCGTAGAACGCCTGCTTGCCGATGCGGATTGTCAGTGGGCTGCTGGCGACGATCGCTGTCGTCCATTCACTGATCACCGCGTCCAACTGATCAGCGGGGACGACACGATTCACCAGGCCGACCACCAGCGCCCGCTCTGCAGAGAGTGGCTGCCCCGTGAGGAGCATCTCCATCGCGACTTTCGCGGGGATGCTGCGGACGAGCGGGACCATCGGGGTCGTGCAGAAGAGACCGATCTTCACACCCGGCGTGGCGAACCGAGCATCACTTGCGGCCACAGCCATGTCGCACGCGGCGACCAGTTGACAGCCCGCCGCGGTTGCAAGACCCTGGACTCGTGCGATGACCGGTTGCGGCAGGGTGCGCAGTTGCTGCATCACCTGCGAACACCGCGCGAAGAGCGTGTGATACTCGTCCTCCGCCCGGCCGGGCATCTCCGAGAGATCATGTCCGGAACTGAAGACCGTCCCCGCCGCCGCAAGCACCACGACCCGCGCGGTTTTGTCAGCCGCGATTGACGCCAGCGTGGCCGAGAGCTCTGTCAGCAACGCTTCGGACAGCGCGTTCCGCCGTTCGGGCCGATTCAGCGTGACCCGGACCACACCCCCCGCCGACTCGATCAACAAACCAGACGCGGGAGTTGTCATGAGCGCTACGCTTCCTCTTGTCAGCGGTCGGGGCGCATGCCCCCCGGTGCCATTCTCTTCCACGATTCATCGAGTTGCAGGAACCGGTCGCTGGCGCTCGCGGCTCTGAACGAGTTATTTCGCAGCGATCAATTGTTCGCTCTTCAGGCGCACCGCCAGATCGCTGAGCATTTCGTACATCAAGTCGAGCGATTCCTGCGTTTGTTCGATCGTGATCGTCAACGGCGGGCTGACACGCAGGACCTTCCCGGCGAGCGCACCGAGCAGGTGAATGCCCACGCCGTCTTTCCCGCGATAGCACGTCTCGACGATCTTCGCGGCGACATCGGCGGCTGCGTAGTTGCCGACCGCCGCACATTCGATCCCGAAGACGAGTCCTTCGCCACGGACTTTGCTCACCAGGCCCGTCTCCTTCAACCGGTCGAGACCGGCGAAGTACAGCGGTGTGAGCTTCGCGACGTGCGGCATCAGGTTCTGGGCGGCGAACTCGTCGAGCGTGGCGAGCACCGCAGCACTCGAAATGGGATTGGCACTCCAGGTATCGGACGCTTCGCCGTACTTCATCCCCGCAGTGACCTGGCTGTTGCAGGCGACCGCCGCAACGGGGACACCATTCCCCAGTCCTTTGCCGAGGACCACCATGTCGGGTTCGACGGTGTACTTCTCGAAGGCGAAGAGTTCTCCCGTCCGCCCGAAGTTGGCCTGCACCTCATCGAAGATGAAGAGGATGTCGTGTGCCCGACAGAAACGTTGCAGCAGGTGATGATACTTCGCGGGCGGATGGAAGCTCCCCCCGCCACCGAGATAAGGTTCGGTGATCAGGCACGTCAGCCGTGGCCCGTACTGATTCCACAGGGCCGTCAGTTCCTGTTCGTAGCGTTCCAGCGGGAGCGCGTCGCCGTTGCCGCTGTGGTCCTGAATCTCTTCCATCGGGAAGCTGATGAACCGGACCCGCGGATCGCGTTCGATGTCCTTCTCGGACCCGGTAACCGCATTCGCGAAGCCTTTCTTGCCGTGGAACCCGTAGCGGGTCGCGAGGATCATGTCGCGGGTCCGATCACGGGCCAGCGAGGCATAAATCGCCTTATGGACCCCTTCCGAGCCGGAGGCAGCCCAGACGATCTGATCGAGGCGTTTGCCGTACGGTGTCGCCCGCAGCGTTTCGAGCAACCGGGTCACGGCTTGCGTTTCGGTCGCGGTCACGGCGTTGTAGGCCGTCATCGTCACCGCGGGGCAGTAGTCGTCGGCCGAGGTCGCCGGAGTGCCGAAGAGCATCGCTTCGGTCCAGCCGAGGTACTGTGCGAAACGCTGCATCCAGCGGTGGGGGTTATGACCGAGGTTGGCGACGAGGACGCCCGAAGTGAAGTCGAACAGGCGTCGACCTTCGGGCGTGAAATGGAACGGCCCGGCCGATTTCGCCAGCACCGCCTGCGACGGTGTAAAGGTCCGCAGGGCCAGCGGTTCCGATTGTGCCACCACCCGGCGGGCAGCATTCGAGACGTCTTCACCAGCAAACTGAATCGCCTGAGTCATGGATTTCTCGCAGGAATAAGGGCGGGTGAGCGGCGGGCTATAGGATTGTCGCCGATGTGCGGGGTGGTCTCAAGCGACTTTCCGTCCCAGCCCGGAGCGCCAGCTCCGGAAGACCGCCGTAAGCTCCCGAGGCAGACACGGATCCGGTCTGCAAGTTCGATGGAATCGCCGAGCAGACGCTCTGGATCAGACGGGAGATTTCTCGCGGATGGAATTCGCAGGCGACTGCGGATACACTGTCCCGTTTCCCCCGCGCTCGACCGGGCTGGGTGTTCCCCGCAGGAATTGTACTGATGGCGTCCGTTGCTTCGTCCTCCGCGGCTGTTCCGCTGGGTGTCGATCCGCACCAGGAAGAGTTGATCCTGGTCCTCGACTTCGGTTCACAGACCGCGCAGCTCATCGCCCGCCGCGTCCGTGATTGCCAGGTCTTCTGTCTCCTCGTCCGGCACGATCTCTCGGCTGAGCGGATCCGCGAACTCAATCCCAAGGGGTTGATCCTCTCCGGCGGACCGGCCAGCGTTTACGGCGAAAAGTCCCCGCAATGTGATCCCGAAATCTTCAAGCTGGGGATTCCGATCCTCGGCATCTGCTACGGGATGCAACTCGTCTGTCAGGCACAGGGGGGGAAGGTCCAACCCGGCCAGTCACGCGAGTTCGGCCGGACCGAGATGAAGGTGACGCAAGACGACCCGTTCGTCCAGGCCCTGCCGCAGATGTCGACCGTCTGGATGAGCCACGGTGATCAGGTGACGAATCTGGCCGCCGAGTTCGTGCAACTCGCGGAGACGCACACCTGCCCGTTCGCTGCAGTGAAGCATCGCACGCAGCCGTTGTACGGTCTGCAGTTTCACCCCGAAGTGACGCACACGCAATTCGGCAAACAACTCCTCGAAAACTTCGTCAAGCAGATCTGCGGCTGCCGCGGAACGTGGCAGATCAAGAACCTCATCGATCGCGAAGTAGCGACGATTCGGCAGCGGGTCGGATCGTCCCGGGTGATCTGCGGGTTGTCGGGTGGTGTCGATTCATCGGTTGTGGCGGCACTCATCTACAAGGCGATCGGGCCGCAACTCTCGTGCATCTTTGTCGATAACGGTCTCTTGCGGAACGGCGAGCTGGCCCGCGTCCGGGATCGCTTTCAGAACCACTTCAAGACTGACTTGCACGTTGTCGATGCGCAGGATCGCTTCCTGCGGGAACTCGCGGGGGTCGCTGACCCGCAGGAGAAGCGGAAGATCATCGGCCGCGTCTTCATCGAGGTCTTTCGCAAGGAAGCCGAGTCGATCCCCGATGCCCGCTTCCTCGCCCAGGGAACGCTGTATCCCGACGTGATCGAATCAGGCGGCACTCCCGATGGTCCCGCCGCGACGATCAAGCACCATCACAACGTCGGCGGACTCCCGAAAGAACTCGGCTTCGAGTTGATCGAACCATTGCGCGATCTCTTCAAGGATGAAGTCCGTCGCATGGGGCTGGAACTTGGCCTCACGGAAGAACTCGTCTACCGACATCCGTTCCCCGGTCCGGGACTCGGTGTGCGGTGTCTCGGAGCGATCACCCCGGAAAAACTCGCGAAGCTCCGTGATGCCGACACGATCGTGCTCGAAGAACTCCGCGGTGCGGGTCTCTATCGCGAGATTCAGCAGGCGTTCGCGGTGCTGCTGCCGGTGCAGTCGGTCGGCGTGATGGGGGACGGCCGGACCTATGAAGAAGCGATCGCCGTGCGGGCGGTCTCGACCGACGACTTCATGACAGCCGACTGGTATCCGATTCCATATGGGGTGCTGCAGCGAATCTCGACCCGGATCATCAACGAAGTCCGTGGCGTGAACCGCGTCGTCTACGACATCAGCTCAAAACCCCCCAGCACGATCGAATGGGAATAACCCCCCACTCGAATATCACGCCGTCATAGCCCGGAGCGCAAGCTCCGGCTGTTCTTCTTGGAACACATGAAAGATCAAGAACCCGGCGCTCGCGCTTCGGGCTAGCGCAACCGATCGACCGCAAACGTCTTCCCCGACAGCGCGTCTTTCGCGAGCTGGCCCCAATACGGCGTGGGGGTGAAATCCCAGCCGGTAATCATCACGGGGGACGCCTTCGGGTGGAACGAGAACCCGGTCCAGTGGAGCTTGTGCTTCTGGATCAGGCCGAGCATCGCGGGCATCCAGGTCTCGGCGTCTTCCTGGGCTTCGGCCGGGATGAACGACATCTTTTTGATGTCGGCTCCGACTTCCCCCACGAAGATCGGATGCTTTTCAGCGACCCGCAGCACTTTGTCGGCCCAGCCGCGTTTCCACGGATAGATGTGCGTCGAATAGACGATGCCGTTGCCGCCCGGTTCACTCAGGGCGAATCCCTCCACGATCCCCGAGAGATCGTACGCCCAGTCGAGACCGCCTGCGATCACGATGTTGCGGGCACCGGTCGCGCGGACGGTGTCGACCAGCCGCTGCATGCCGGGTGACTGAAAGCCTTTCGCAGCCTTGGCTCGTTCTTCGGGGGTGAGGAACGCATTCTCGTCCGCATTCGCTGGTTGCGAGTTCTCGGCGACGAAGCCGCCGTTCCGCCAGACTTCCCACGAGATGCCGTGCGGCTCATTGAAGAGATCGAACAGCACCGCCGGATGATTCTTGTAGACGGTCGCCGCATCTTTCCAGAAGGCGACGTGTTCGTCTTTCGGTGCGCGGAACCGATGCAAATCGAGCACGACATACGCCCCACGATTGGCCACCAGCGTGACGACCTGATCGACCAGTTGGCGGTATGCAGCGCCTCCATCTTTCTGACCAGCGGTATTGCCGAACCAGTATTCCTCTTTGACCGGCAGACGGATCGCGTTCGCCTTCCACTCTTCAACGGCGACCAGCGTCGACTTCAGTACGCGTTCGCCACTGACAGACCATTCGAGACTGACGACGTTGACCCCTTGCAGCCAGACGGGTTGATCGTCGCGGTTCAGAATCTGATTGCCGACGACATGCAGTTCCTGCGGCCAGCGGGCGCGCTCGGGCATCTCCGGCGGGACGGTCGCGCGGCGCAGGTCCTCGGCGGCGGCTTCTGCAGCAGCGATCAACGGGGCCGCGTCGATTGGCTTCAGCACGAAGTCATCGAGATCGAACATCCCCCGTTCGACTTGAAACAGCGCCGGCATGAACTCCAGCGTGAGCGCTTCAGCTGGGACGAGGAATTGCACGCGGCGTTCAACCCAGCCCGACGTGTTACTGCGTGAGTACGGCGGCGATGGCTTCTGCGACAGCTTCTTCCCCGCAGTATCTTTGAATTCCAGCATCAGGCGGGCATCGAAATACGGCTCTTTTCCCGGCTTCAAGTCGGTGATCCGCTGCCGCCAGGTCAATTCGAGGGCGGCGGTGTCGGTCGGCAGATCGAAGGCACGATACAGCAACACGGTCTGTCCGGGCTGGTCGGCCGTCATCCGCAGAAAATGGTTCTCGTTCTCGGTGACCCACTGGCCACCGGCCTTCAGCCGCCCCCAGTCATCGGGCCAGTCGGCCGACTTCTTCGCAGTCTCGAAGTCACCGTTCGAGATGAGCGAGCCGTTCTTCTTGAAGGCCGCGTCCGCTTTGGCCCGTCGCGCGGTTGCCGCTTTCTCCTGCTTCTCCTGAGCGGCCAGCGCCACGGTTTTCGCGGCTTCCATGAGTGGTGCGGGATCGGTCGGCGTCAGCGAGATGTCATCCAGATCGAAGGTTCCCTGTTCGACCTGAAACAACGCGGGCATGAACTCCAGCGTGTGGGCTCCAGCCGGAACGAGGAAACTGAGCTGCCGTTCGACCCAGCCGTCGGTGCTCTTGCGGGTGTACGGTGCTCCCGGCCCGCCGTTGAGCTTGGACCCCGCAGCATCCTTGAAGTCGAGCAGAATCCGGGCATCGAACCAGGGCTGTTTCCCCGGCTTCAGATTGGAGCAGCGCATCCGCCAGCTCAGCGTGAGGGCCTGACAGTCTTTCGGCAGACGCAGCGAGTGGTACAGCATGACCATCTCGCCCGGCTTGCTGGAGACCAGCCGCAGGAAATGGTTCCCCGCTTCCACCGGCCAGCTCACCCCCGACTTGTTACGCCCCCAACCATCCGGCCACTGATCCGCATCGCGGTCAGCCTCAAAATTCCCATTGGCAATCAACGACTCAGCCGCATCACCGGCCGTCACCCCACAGACGAACCACACGATCAACAGAGAAAGCAAAGACATGGCAGATTTCATCGAGCGACTTTCCGGCGTGATTCCGTTGAGTAGTCACAATTTTGTAGGGTGGGCTGTGCCCACCATCTTCGCTACGGGAACCGCAGGATTCCCCAACCGGGTGGCGGGGGCGCTCCGCGATAGCGGAAGCCCCCGAGGGTAGCGTTGACGGATCGGCTGACATCCCCACCGTCCACTCCGGCGGCAGTTGGTCCATCAGCAAGAGCCCAGTTCCGTTGGTGTACCACTGGAGCGAGGGCCATGTCCAATCAGTCGCACGGTCGACCAACCCCTTACGGACGGGGTACCAGTGAATGGACTCGATCATCTTCTCCAGAGTGGCTGGCTCCGTCGCGTCTCGTTCATAGTCGATACACGCCGGTGTGGTGTGCGATGGACCGTCATCGTGATAGGCTACCACCGTACCGGGGGCTTCCGCTCACGCGGAGCGCCCCCGCCACCCTGCCGGCAATCAAGACGCTTCACTATGAAGAATTATGCGTTGTTCGTTTCGGCCGCGATGCTGGTCCTGGCAGGATGCGGTTCTAGCGATTCCAAGCCGCCGCCAGAGAACTCTAAGGTTCAGCCCCATCGGATGGACTTCAATATCGATCGTTGCTATCCATACGTTGTGCCGAAGGATTACTTGAAGCAGCAGCCAGACGATGGAGATGGCCTGGTACGAGCGTTGGGACACGACCTCTTCGTCTTTTTGGTTCAAGAGCATCATGGTGTTGTGTCGAATGTGACGCCGAATGCTCTGACAGATGCCGGGTTGACCGCCAAAATGGCCCACGAAAGAGCGTTAGCAAACTTAGAGGAGTTGTTCTCGTCGGGTGCGATCAAAGCTACGAAGTACGACGAGGGTCCACAGGACCGTGCCTTCATTCTAGTCGGTGGCCATTGGGCGGCGGCCACATGTCTTCTGTTACCGAGGCTTCGGTTATTTGCCCAGAAAAACCTTGGTCAGGACGAAATACTTGCGAGCATTCCGCATCGTGACGTCATGTTGCTGTTTCCACGGCCAGCGAACGGAGAGTTGGCAGCGATTCGCAAGTTCGTTGTCGAGCACGAAAGCAATGGCCTCAAACCGCTCACCTTCGAACCATTTGAGTTGAAAGAAACGGGGCCCGCTCCGGTATTGATGTTACCGTGATCGACGGGTGGCTGGGTCGAAGGCTTTGCGCCGACCCAGAATTGATCGCCGTTTTTGACGGTCAGACTGGGTCGTCGCAGACTCCGACGCCAGCCACCCGATGTCGTTGCGTCTCGGCATTCCCAGCGGGGGCGTGGGAACGAGTCGATTACCCGCAAATAGCCCGGAGCGCAAGCTCCGGCAGGACCACGGCGACTCCGAACAAACAGCCGGTGCTTGCGCACCGGGCCAGGATGAGATTCTCTTGTTAACGATTACCCGGTAGCCGGATGGTGTTGGGGATGTGGTTTTCGGGGACGGTGAGTTTGGTCAGGGCGGTTTTGAGTTGGGTGTGTTCGTCGTCGTTGGCGGGGAGGGGGGTGGCGTGGAAGGCGGGGAGGAGTTTGTCCCAGACGACGTTGAGTTCGGCCTGCATGTCTTTCGTGTCGGCGGTGATGGCGATCACGACGTCTTGTTCGGGGATCACGATGCAGAACTGGCCGAAGGCTCCGTCGCCGCGGTAGGCGTTGTGCCGGCACCGCCAGAATTGAAAGCCGTAGCCCTGGTCCCAGTCGCGGGCCGGGTCGCTGCCGGTTGAGACCTGACGGGCTGTCGCCTGTTCGACCCAACTGGCCGGGACGAGTTGCTTGCCGTGCCATTGGCCTTTCTGCAGGAAGAGCTGGCCGAACTTGGCGATGTCTTCCGTGCAGAGCATCAACCCCCAGCCGCCGGTGGAAATTCCCTGCGGACTCTTCATCCATTCCGGCTGCTGGATGCCGAGCGGTTCGAACAGCCGCGGCTTGAGGAACTCGAGGGCGGTCTGTCCGGTCACCTGCTGGACGATCGCCGACTGCATATAGGTCGCGGGGGAATTGTACTGGAAGTGGGTCCCCGGTTTGTGCGGCACGGGATGGGCGAGAAACGTCTTCACCCACGGTTCGTCCGCGTTGAATTTGGGCTCGTCTTGATGCCCGGTCGACATTGTCAGCAGATCACGGACCCGCATCTGCTTGAGCTTGTCGGACGGCTTCTCGGGGGCATCGTTCGGAAAGAACTTGAGAACGGGATCGTCGATGCTCAGTTTGCCTTCTGCCACCGCGAGACCAACGGCGGTGGAGCAGAAACTCTTGCTGAGGGAGTGGAGCACGTGCGGTTTGTCGGCCGCTTCCGGCTTCCACCAGCCTTCTGCCACGACGTGCCCGTGTCGCACCAGCATGAAGCTGTGCAGCGTGTCGATCTTCTGGCTCGCGGTTTCAACGAACTCGCGGACCTGCTGCGAGGCGACCCCCTGGGCTTCCGGGGTACTCCGCGGGAGATGCACTTCTGCACCGACCGCCAATGAACTCTCGACCAGCAGAAAGACGACGGCAACCCACAGCAGGCGACTCATACGGAACACTCCCAGAAGAAAGTCACGACGCAGCAATCTTTGCCTGACGATCACAACGGGGCCGATTGTAGGGCAGCCATCTCTCAGCGGACAATCGATGGCGGACGGAACGCGACGACTGGCTTGCGCTCGGTGGGTGGGCCTACACTGGGGAGACGTGCCATCTTCACTGTTGACGGTCTCCTATGCATTATGCCCCTGAATCGCCGCAGGAACTGCTTCGCGATGCTGCGTCGTCGGACGGGTCGTCGGCGGAGGAATGGGCGTTTCATCATCGCACGGCCCCGTTGTACGCCCTGACGCTGCTCGTGGGCGGGTTGCTCGTCGCCGACTGGGTCATTCCGCGGGGGAGTCAACCGCTGGTGGGAGTCATTGGCGGCTCGTTCGCGCTCTGGGCGGCCCTCGTCGGTGGCGCGCGGATTCTCTACTTCACGCTCGATGGACTCGTCTCGGGGCGGGTCGGTGCCGATCTGGCGCTCACGATTGCCTGTCTTGGGGCAATCATTCTGGGCGAACATCAGACGGCAGCCCTGGTGGTGCTGATCGCGTTGATCGGCGAAAGCCTGGAAGGCTACACGCTCGACCGGGCGCGCCGGGCGGTGCGGGAACGGCTCGCCCTTCAGCCGCCGATTGCGCATGTCTGCATCGATCGGGGGGAACTCGATCGACCGGTGGCGGAGCTGGTGATCGGCGACGTGCTCGCGATTCGACCCGGTGAACGGATCCCGATCGATGGGACCATCCTCAGCGGTCAAACGACGATCGATGAAAGCCTGCTGACGGGGGAAGTCACTCCGGTCGGCAAGCAGGTGGGAGAAGCGGTCTGGGCGGGCACGCTGAATCAGTACTGCGGGTTCCAAATCCAGGTCACGAGACTCGCAGCCGAGACGACGCTCGCGCAAATCGCGAACTGCGTCCAGTCGGCGGTGTTGGCGAAGACGCAGGGGGAGCGGATCGCCGATCGACTGGGGCGGGTCTTCCTGCCCGCGGTACTCATCGCCGCTGCGTTGACGTTTCTTGGCTGGCGACTGGCGACCGGATCGATTCATGGAGCGTGGTTGCCGGCACTCGCGGTGCTGGTGGTGGCGTGTCCGTGTCCGTTAGTGCTGGCGACGCCGTGTGCGGTGTTGGCAACGCTCGCCGGGTTGACGAAGCAGGGGGTGATCGTCAAGCGGGTCGCGGCTCTCGAACGACTGGCACGAGTCGATACGCTCGCCTTCGATAAGACCGGGACGCTGACACATGGCCGGATGACTGTTGCGTCGGTGGTCCCGCTGGGTGAGACATCCAGAACACAACTGCTCGGTCTGGCTGCCGTCGCGGAGTTGCGGAGTGAGCACTGGATCGCCCGGGCGATCGTCGAAGCGGCAGAAGCCGAAGGGGCCGTGTTGCCGCAGCCCTACGAGTTTCAGTCGGTACCGGGGTCCGGGGTCGCAGCCGACGTCCGCTCGAGTGCCCTCGGAGCGCTCTGGCCGCAGAGTGATGCGCCGCGAATGATCCACCTCATCGTGGGGACGGCTGACTGGCTGCGTTCGAATCGTGTGTCGCTCACCACGTTCATCGAAGCCCAGGTTGCAGAACTGGCGGAAGCGGGGGAGCGGCCCTTCTTCGTCGCGGCGGAGGGGGTTTGTCTGGGTGTCATCGGTCTGCGGGAGAGTGTGCGCGAGGAATCACGCGGCGTCCTCACGGAGTTGCGTGAACTTGGCATCACTCGAACGGCATTGTTGACCGGTGATCGGGCGGCCGGCCTTCCCGCAGTTCTGCAGGAATTGCCGCCGTTCGAGACGGTTGCAACCGAACAGACACCGCTGCAGAAAGCCGACTGGGTCCGGGCGCAACAAGCCTTGGGGCATCGCGTGGCGATGATCGGTGATGGCGTGAACGATGCGCCGGCGCTGGCAGTCGCAGATGTGGGGATCGTCGTCGGTCGACCGGGAGGCGACCTGGCTGCGGAAGCCGGCGATCTGTTGTTGCTGGGTGATCCGCTGCGACCGCTGGCCAGTCTGGTGCGCGGGGCTCGCGCCATGGTCGAGAACATTCAGACGAGCATCTTCTGGTTTGCATTCGGTGTGAATGGGTTGGGCGTTCTGGCCAGCAGTCTCGGTTGGCTGAGTCCGGTGGCTGCAGCGTTGTTTCATGAAGCTGCATCCCTCGCGGTGATGGTCAACGCCCTGCGGCTCTTGTGGCGACGCGATCCGGTCAGCTCGCCGGAACCTTCAGTGACGTCTGTCTGGGACGCTTCCTTCGAGCGCTGGTCGGCGTGGCTGTCACCTGCAGCGTGGGTCTATCGCTTCCTCGCGCATTGGCAGGTCTGCGTGCGGATCGGTGTCGCTGTGCTGGTTGCTGCGTATTTCTGCTCGGGGGTGATGATCCTCGATCCGGCGGAAGTGGCGGTCGTGTCGCGGTTCGGTCGGCATCAGGCAGAACTCCGCGGGGGCTGGCATTGGCGTTGGCCCGTCCCGTTTGAACGAGTGGTGCGGCTGCGGCCGGAGCGGCTGGCGACGGTGACGTTGGGGTTCCGATTAAATGCGGGCCGCGAAGACGCAAGCGAGAAGGTGGTCGATTGGACGAGCGATCATCATGGTGCGGGGACGGAAGAGTTTCTGGCGGAGGGCTTGTTACTCACCGCGGACGAACTCTTGGTCGAGCTGACGGCGGAGGCGGTCTTTCAGATTCGCGACCCGGCGGCGTTCGTCTATCACGGCGGGGAGTCAGCCGAGGCGTTACTGCGCTGGGAATTCGCAGCGGTCCTGCGGGAACTGGCGAGTCGTTCGCCGCTCGATGCGTGGTTGACAGAATCGCGCGCTGACCTGGAGCAAACCGCGTTGCTGGCACTGCAGGAGCGGGCCAGTGGCCTGGGATTCGGCATCGAGATCGTGGCGGTGCAACTGCTCGATGTGCATCCGCCGGGACCGGTCGTGGCCGCGTATCGGCAGGTGGCCGATGCGCTCGAAGATCAGGAACGACAGAAGAATCTCGGAGAAGCAACAGCCGCCCGGACGATGCTCAGTGCTGCGGGAGCCGGAGTCGCCCCGTCTGATCCGGCGACTGCCTGGCCGCCGATGACCGATGCCCTCTGGGAAACCTGGAAAACGGGTGCTCTGGGGGGAACGGCTGCCGCAACGCTGGAAGCCGCAGCGGTGAAAGCGACCGAACAGCGAACACAGGCCGATGCGACCGCGGCGCGCTTGCGGGCATTACAACAGGTTGCCGGATCGGCACCCGAACGGACCCTGGAGATTCTGACCTGGCAGGCGGTGACTGTCGCGTTGGGTCAGCGGCCGCTGTACATCCTGGATCCGCGCGCAGTGCAACGCCAGCAGTGGTGGCTCTTCGAAAGTCCCGCAACCAGCGCTCCGCTCTCAATACCGCTGTTGCCACCACGGGAAGCGGGTGAACCGAATCATTAAGCGATCGTTGATGGCAGTCGAATTCGGCGAATTCTCAGGAAGTTGGACTTTGCGATTTGGAATTTGTTCCCACCACGTCTTTTCCACGTATAATCACAGTCTTGACCCGTGCGAGACGCCCTGTGTCCTGCCCGGAGAGCAATTTGATCCTGCCTGAGACCCCCCCGTGGCGCCCACCCGTCGACATAAAGCACGTGAAGTCGTGCTGCAGATGCTCTACCAGAAAGACCTCAATCAGGATGTCACAGCGGACGACATTCGGCAGATGATCCAGGTCGATCTGCGCGATGAGGAACTCCAGCGGTTTGCGTGGAAGCTCTTCGCCGGGGTGATGGAAAGCCGTGCGGCGCTCGATGCGAAAATCGAAGCGACCGCGGTCCACTGGACGCTTTCGCGGATGGCCCCCACCGATCGGAACGCAATCCGTCTGGGAGCATACGAGCTGCTCTATACCGATACGCCGCCGCGAGTCGTCATCGATGAAGCGCTCGAACTCGCGAAGACCTATGGCGGTCCGCAATCGGGCTCGTTCGTGAACGGCATCCTCGATCGGTTGATCCCGGAAGATAAACGCGCTGCCCGTGCGCCGACCACCCCGCCGCCGGAAGAATGATAGTGTCTCAGGTCGCCCTCATGCTCCGCATGATGAGCGGTGCTTGAGAACGTTGTCGATTCAGCATTCGAGCTGCGACTGCGAATGTCATTTTCATCCGCTCCTCATGCGGAGCATGAGGACGACTTTACGGAGCGTGCGGGCTGCTTTACGGTGCAGCGATCCGCTTGCCGTTGATGAGCGCGAGGACTTCGGCTCGGCTGGAGGTGTTCGTCTTGAACAGTCCGCGGACCGCGCTGGTGATCGTTAAACTCCCCGGCTTGCGAATGCCGCGAATCGTCATGCACGAGTGACTCGCCTCAATCACGACGATCACTCCCTTCGGATCGAGTTCCGTCTGCATCAGGTCACAAATCGTCTGCGTCATTCGTTCCTGGACCTGGGGACGCTTCGAGACTTCTTCGACGACGCGGGCCAGCTTGCTCAATCCGACCACTTTCCCCCGCGGCAGATAGCCGACGTGCGCCACCCCGATGAACGGCAGCAGATGATGCTCGCACATGCTGTTGAAGGTGATGTCGCGGATCAGCACGAGTTCGTCGTACTGCTCGGTGAACGTTTTCTTCAGGTGTCGGCCCGGATCGAGATGCAGGCCGGAGAAGAGTTCCGCGTACATCCGCGCCACACGGGCTGGCGTTTCGAGCAAGCCTTCCCGATCGGGGTCTTCACCGACGGCAGCAAGAAGTTCGCGAACGGCCCGTTCCATCCGCGGAAAGTCGACCGTCGCTGATCGGGCAGGGACCGCGGGCTGGTCATCGCCATCCGTCACGCATCGATCATCGCCGCAGGCATCCCGACTCATAGTTCTCTTTCTCACAGGTCATCAGTAGTTGGACGCGAAGACGCAAGCGTGATCGGGGACCGTCAATGTCACTCAGCCGATTCGGTGCCGATCCAGCGGATTTTGGGGACGAGCTCGTCCTGGATCGCCACGGTGGTCGGGTAGTCTTCGGTATTCGCCAGGAGCTCGGCGAAACAGCGCTCGAAATCGTTCAGGAATTCACCCAGGGCGATTCCCATCGTCTCGGGCGGATGAATGTCGAGCAGTTTCCGCGAGGAGAGGTAGAGCTTCTTGGCTCCCCCGAAGTTTTCGTTGCCGAAGTGGAACAGGGCGATCGCGGCCTGAATCAATCCCTGGATGAATTTCTTTTCAGGTCCGTCCGTCTCCGACCAGAGCTCTTCGAGCACGTCGTGGCATTCGAAGAATTCTTCCTCATTGAAGAGCCGCAGCCCTTCGCGATATTGTTCGGTCTCGGCGGCCGACATGCCCGGTCCTTGATCATCAAATAAACTGCCCGGTCCGCAGATCGACCGCTGTGGGTATCCTAGCCCGACTGGTCACTTCGCACACCCCCTGCAGGGTTCCTCTCGATGGCTCCGTCCGCACGTCGTTCGCTGGCAGCCCGTCGACAGCTGGCCCTGGAGATCGCGCGGCTGCTCGAAACCCACTACGGACAGGCGGAATGTGCCCTCCATCACCAATCGGCATTCCAGCTCCTGGTGGCGACGATTCTGTCGGCCCAGTGCACCGACGAACGGGTGAACATGGTCACCCCCGCCCTCTTCCAGAAATATCCGACCCCGGCCAAACTGGCTCGCGCTACGCAGGACGATGTCGAGGAACTGATCCGTTCGACCGGTTTTTACCGCAACAAGGCGACGAATCTGATCGCGATGGCCCAGGCCCTGGTCGAGCATCACGACGGTGAAGTCCCGCAGTCGCTCGAAGACCTCGTGAAACTCCCGGGGGTGGGGCGAAAGACGGCAAACGTCGTGCTGGGAACCGTGTTCGGCATCGCGAGTGGTGTGGTGGTCGATACGCACGTCAAACGGATTACCGGCCTGTTGGGACTGACGAAAGCGTCGCAGCCCGAGAAGATTGAAGCCGACCTGATCGAGTTGTTGCCGCAGGAAGAGTGGGTCAATTTCTCGCATCGGCTGATCCATCATGGACGGAAAATCTGCATTGCGCGACGGCCACGGTGTGCAGAGTGTCCGCTGCTGAGCGTCTGTGCGCGCGTCGGGCTGCCGCCGCTCGTTGAGTAAGCTCCTGCATCCTCTTCGCGGGCGGGACTTTACATCAACCGGCCGGGTGTGCTATGCCTCGCCGACACAGCGATGTACCGAGTTTGTTTTCCGGGGGATAGAGGGCACCATGCGCGTCTTGATCACAGGGGGGGCGGGCTTCATCGGCAGTCATATTGCCGATGCCTGCTGCGCGGCCGGACATGAAGTCTCTGCGGTCGATGATCTGTCGACTGGAATCCCGAAGAATCTGCCCCCGGACGTGAAGCTGTTTGAAGTCGATATTCGCGATGTGGACCGGTTAACGCATGCTTTTAATGAGGCCCGGCCCGATTGCGTGATTCACCAGGCGGCCCAGATGTCGGTCAGTCGCTCGGTCCGCGAACCGGCGTTTGATGCCCAAGTGAATGTCCTCGGACTGGTCAACGTCTGTGATCAGGCGGTCCGCATCGGTGCGAAACGGATCGTGTTCGCGTCGTCCGGCGGAGTCCTCTACGGCGATGTCTATACGCCCGCCCCGGAAGAGACCCCCGCCAATCCGATCTCCCCCTATGGCATCAGCAAGTGGGTCGGTGAGCGCTACCTGCAGTTCTATGCCCGGGAATACGGTCTGACTGCGGTCGCACTCCGCTACTCCAATGTGTATGGACCGCGGCAGAATCCGCATGGCGAAGCGGGTGTCGTCGCGATCTTCAGTCAGCGGCTCCTCGCCGGGCAGGCGGCCCGCATCAACGGGGATGGCAAGTACGACCGCGATTACGTCTACGGACCGGATGTCGCGCAGGCGAACCTCAAGGCCCTGACCGCGACCGTTCCGGACGGCTTCGTGGCCGTCAACATCGGGACGGGACTCCCGACCGACGTGAATGTGCTGGAAGCCCGCGTGCGGGCGGAAGTCGAGGCACTGTGGAAGGCCCGCGGAACGCCAAAGACTGCGCCTCTGCCGGAACACGGTCCAGCCCGCGCAGGCGATTTGCGGTCGAACCTCGTGAACGCGGCGAAAGCGAAAGCCGTGCTGGGCTGGGAGCCGACGGTGGCGTTCGATGAGGGAATCCGACGTTCCGTCCAATGGTTCGCGGAACAGGAATGAACGAGACTGCGTTCGACACGGCTGTCGAGCGCCAACGAGACAAACGACGGAGCGAGCATGACGACCTATCTGGTCACCGGAACTGCAGGCTTTATCGGCTATCACACCGCCCGCCGTCTGCTGGAGCGGGGCGAGACCGTGGTTGGCCTCGATAATCTCAACGATTACTACCGAGTCCAGCTCAAGCACGACCGGCTGATCCAGTTGCGGGATTACGACCGCTTCCGCTTTCATCAGCTCGATCTCGCCGATCGGGCGGGGATGGAACGGCTCTTCGCGGAAGCGGGAGCCGAGATCGTCATTCACCTCGCAGCGCAAGCCGGGGTGCGATACTCGTTGACCAATCCGCATGCGTACGTCGACAGTAACCTCGTCGGCTTCGTCAACATTCTCGAAGGCTGTCGCCACAATCGGGTGAAGCATCTGGCGTATGCGTCGTCGAGTTCCGTCTACGGCGCGAATACGCAGATGCCGTTCTCGATCCATCACAACGTCGACCATCCCGTCAGCCTGTACGCCGCGACGAAGAAGGCGAACGAGCTGATGGCCCATACCTACAGCCATCTCTACCGGCTGCCGACGACCGGCCTGCGGTTCTTCACGGTCTATGGTCCGTGGGGACGGCCGGATATGGCTTTGTGGCTCTTCACCGAGGCGATCCTCGCGGGGAAGCCGATCGATGTCTTCAATGAAGGGAAGATGCGACGGGACTTCACATTCATCGACGACATCGTCGAAGGGGTGATCCGCGTGGCAGATCGGACCGCTCCCGAGAACCCGAACTGGTCAAGTGCGAGCCCTGATCCCGCTTCGAGCAAAGCTCCGTACCGGGTCTACAACATCGGTAACAACCAGCCGGTGGAGCTGATGCACCTGATCTCGGTCCTCGAACAGAATCTTGGAAAGACGGCGGAGAAACGGATGCTGCCCATGCAACCGGGAGACGTTCCCGCCACGTATGCGGACGTCGACGACCTGATCGCCGACGTCGGGTTCCGCCCGGCGACGTCGATTGAAACCGGGATCGCCCGTTTCGTGGACTGGTACCGCAGTTATCATCACCTCAAGTAGGGTGGGCTATGCCCACCGCGCTTCAACGGACAGCGCGAACGTAGAACGACGATCCAAGAAAATCAGAGCGGTGGGCACAGCCCACCCTACAAAAACGACCAAACGGACCAGCAGGATACGGACCGATGCGGATTGTGATGGTGGGAACGGGGTATGTGGGGCTCGTGACGGGGACGTGCCTCGCCGACAGCGGCAATGATGTCGTCTGCATCGACATCAATCAGTCTAAGATCGATGGCCTGAACCGGGGTGAGATCCCGATCTATGAGCCAGGCTTGCAGGAGCTCGTGCTGCGGAATCACAAGGGGGGCCGACTCCGGTTCTCCACGGATCTGGCCGCCGCGACGACGAATGCACAGCTCGTCTTCATCGCGGTCGGGACTCCCCAGGGGGATGATGGGAATGCCGATCTCTCCGCCTTGTGGGCGGTGGTCGATGCGCTCGCTCCGCATCTGCCGACCACGGCGATCGTCGTCACGAAAAGCACGGTTCCCGTCGGGACCAATCGTCAAATCTACGAACGACTGCAGGCGAAGACCGGCCGGGTCGTCGATGTTTGCTCGAACCCCGAGTTCCTCAAGGAAGGTTGCGCGATCGACGATTTTACGAAGCCTGATCGCGTCGTCGTCGGCGTGCTGCGGCCGGAAGTCGGCACGGTGATGCATGAACTCTACAAGCCATTCCTGCGGACCGAGCGGCCGTTCCTGTCGATGGGCATGGAAAGCGCCGAGATGACGAAGTACGTCGCCAACTGCCTGCTGGCGACAAAGATCAGCTTCATCAACGAGATGGCCAACCTGTGCGAAGCAGTCGGGGCCGACGTGAACGACGTCCGTCGCGGCATTGGTCACGACCAGCGGATCGGCTTTCAGTTCCTGTTTCCGGGTGTCGGTTACGGCGGGAGTTGCTTCCCGAAAGACGTTCGGGCGCTGATCGCCAAGTCGCAGACACACGGTCTGTCCCCCCGCATCCTGCAGGCGGTCGACGATGTGAACGATGCCCAGAAGCATGTTCTCTTCAGCAAGCTCAACCAGCACTTTGACGGGAAGCTGCAGGGGAAACGGATTGCGATCTGGGGTCTGTCATTCAAACCCCGCACAGACGACATCCGCGAAGCACCGGCGCTGGTCCTGATCGAGGAACTCCTCGCCGCGGGGGCGCTGGTCTCCGTGCATGATCCGGTGGCGATGGAGAACGTCGAGAAGCAACTCGGCGACCGCATCCGCTACTGCCCGCATCACTATGAGACGCTCGACGGGGCCGATGCGCTCGCGATCTGCACCGAGTGGCCCGAGTTCCGCAACCCCGACTTCGACTACCTCAAGCACAAGCTGCGGGAACCGGTGATCTTCGACGGCCGCAACCTGTGGGACCCGGTCCAGATGCAAGCCCGTGGCTTCCGGTACTTCGGCATCGGCTTGAAAAGCGCCTGATTAACAGATTCTGCGGACGCCCAGCCATTCCGATGGCTGGGACTCTTCACTTCAGAAGACCATCAGCCATGCGGACCATACTTGTCACCGGCGGGGCCGGGTTTCTGGGCAGTCACCTCTGTCAGCGGCTGCTGGACCGGGGGGACAACGTCCTCTGCCTCGATAACTTCTTCACCGGGCGGAAGGAGAACATCCTTCCGCTGATGGGGAACCCGCGGTTCGAGGTGATCCGGCACGACATTGTGCATCCGCTCTTCGTCGAAGCGGATCAGATCTACAATCTCGCCTGTCCCGCGTCGCCGATCGCTTACCAGTTCAACCCGATCAAGACGATCAAGACTTCAACGGTCGGGATGGTCAACATTCTCGGCTTGGCCAAACGGTGTCACGCGCGGGTGCTGCAGGCGTCGACGTCGGAGGTCTACGGCGATCCCAACGTTCATCCGCAGAAGGAAGACTACTGGGGTCACGTCAATCCGCTCGGCCCGCGGAGTTGCTACGACGAAGGGAAGCGGGTCGCTGAGTCCCTCTGCATGAACTATCACTTGGCGCATGGGGTCGATGTGCGGATCATCCGCATCTTCAATACCTACGGCCCGCACATGGATCCCAACGACGGCCGCGTGATCTCGAACTTCATCACGCAGGCCCTCAAAGGGGAGCCGATCACCGTCTGCGGCGATGGTAGCCAGACCCGTTCCTTCTGCTATGTCGACGACCTCATCCGCGGGATGATGGCGATGATGGATCAGGATCGCGACATCGGGCCGGTGAATATCGGCAACCCCGGCGAATACACGATGCTGGAACTCGCCGAGCAGATTCGCGTTGCGACGGGTTCCGCGGCAACGATTCAGCATATCCCACTGCCTCAGGACGACCCGAAGCAGCGCTGTCCCGATATCACCAAGGCCCGCGAACTGCTGGGTTGGGAACCGGAAATCTCACTCGCCGAGGGCCTGGAAAAGACCGTCCCGTATTACCGTCAATGGCTCGCCAACGGCGGTCACCGGGTCTCGAAGTACCGCACCGACGATTGAGGCTGACGACGGATTAGCGGATGGGTCCGTCGAGCAGCAGGGCCGTCACATGTTCTGCGGGACGGCCGTTGATCACCTCGGGTGAGGTCCGGATCACGCCCCTGGCCTCCGGCCACACGTCACGCGGTGCTCCCGCATGCCATGCGGCAGCCGAGCCGTGCCACCAGCAACCGCGGTTGATCTGTGGGAGTTTGCTACGCCAGCCCAGTGCCAGGCGGCCCATCGTCCAGCGGGCGTTGATGTCCTGCAGCGGACGGACACGCAGGCCGTCGGCATCGCGATACTGCATGGCATCGATCCCCAGGGGACCGGTGTAGCCCCCACGCTGTAATTCTTCAGCGGCTTTCGTTGCCCACAGGACTGCTGCCGACCACCAGGGTTCAGCTTGAAGTTGCGGTTCGATGAACCAGCTGCCGGCATATTGACCGCTCGAGCCGACAAGCATCCGCGCGGCTCCGATGAATCGGACCGCTTCTGTTGCAGGGACATCGAACTGCAGGCCGACTTCATCCACCCGATCCAGCCACGGCTCGACAAAGACGAGACCACCGTTCGCGACGCGGCGCTCGACCCACGCTCGGGACTCTGCCCATAATGGACCGCGGCCGAGGATCCGCTCACGGGCCGACATCCCGAATTCGGCCTTGATGACCCAGCCACGCGTGGGATCGAGGTGAGCAATGGCAGCTTCGGCGGCAGACACAGAGTCTGCGGCGACGGCTCCCTCTGGTGCGATTCCCCAGGCCGCTTCCCACGCAGCAGACGTCCGCCGGGAATTCGCCCAGCGGATACACGCGATCGTCAGCAAGTCTTCACGACTGGCCGCTGCGAGCAGGTTTTCCGTCCAGCCCCAGGGGATCAGTTCTGCACGGGGGATGGTCGTGATTGACGGAGCGAGAATGATCGTGTCGAGTCCGAGCGGTGCGAGTCGTGCTCGCCATTCCTGGGACCACTCCGCTGTGGTGAGGATCGCGTCCCCCGGTTCGGCGATGGCCAGCCATGCGGGTGCGAGGCTTTCGTTGAGCTCGCTGAGTCGCTTGGGGAGCGCGCGTCCCGGTGCTGCGAGATGATGCTCGAAGTCGAAGTTGGGGAGGTAGCAGCGCGTCATGTGAGGACCGGACCCAGCCCAGGCAGGAGCTGGGCGTCAGGTGCCGGCGTGTTTCAGGAAGGCGATGCCGGCGGTCATCGTCGCAGCGACCTGGATCGCTTCCAAGAGCGCCTCGTCTGACAGGCCCAGAGCGCGGGCTTTGGTCACATGCCCCTCGGTGCAGGGCTTACAGCCGTTGACATCGCTGATGACGATGTTGATCAGCTCGACGGTCTTGTCATCGAGTGAGGTGCCGTTGAAGGTGTGGGCTCGCAGGCCGACTGCCATGCCGCTGAAGAGCTCGCTGCCGCTCAGGTCGCGGAACTTGAAGAAGACGTTGTACATCGCACAGGCCGACGCAACCGCAGCGGTATCCGCGATCGTTTGGTCGTCGGCCCCAAGAGTTTTAGCCTGCTCCACAAAGTAGTCGGCCCATGGATCACAGCCCGCATTCCCCGCGATCGCCAGTGCGAGGAGCGCTTTGGTTTTGCGATCGAGCTTGCCGTCGGTCGCGCAGAACTTCTTGAAGTTCATGTAGAAGTCCTGCAGAAAAGCCGGAACACGGCCGTAAAGCAGGAACGGTGCGGGCCACGATGCGTCGCCGAAAAGATCCTGGAGGCGTTCGTAGGTCTGGGCGGTCTTGTCGACGGCGGCGTCACGGGGGACCGGCTGAATCCGAGCCACGGAAACAACTCCACGAAACGAGTGTGAACAGCGGGAAAGAAAAGACCCAGCCCTCGGAAGGGCTGGGCTTCTGAGATGAACTCTGGACTAATTCAGGGTCTTGTCGCCCTTGTTCCAGTTGCAGGGGCAGAGCTTGTCGGTCTGCAGCGCATCGAGGATGCGGATCACTTCATCGACGTTGCGGCCGACCGAGAGATCGTTGACCGACACCCAGCGGATGATGCCGTGCGGATCGATCAGGAACGTCCCGCGGTAAGCGATTCCCTGGTCTTCCTTGAGCACACCGAACGCGGCCGACAGCTTGTGCGTCGTGTCGGCAAGCATCAGGTGCTTCATTCCCTTCAGATCAGCGTGGCTGTCGCACCACCCCTTATGAGAGAAGACGCTGTCGGTGCTGGCGGTGAGGACCACGCAGTCACGGTCGGCGAAGTCACCCACGGCCTTGTTGAACGATACGATTTCCGTCGGGCAGACGAACGTGAAATCGAGCGGATAGAAATAGAGACAGACCCACTTGCCTTGATAGTCCGACCGATTGACCTGGACGAACTGACTGTCGGTGCCGTCCTTGGTCCGATCGTATGCCTGAACCGAGAAATCCGGAGCGAGTTGACCGACGCGAACGGACATGAGCAGACGTCTCCCAGCGAATAACGGGTGAGGACGATCTTCACGGAAGACCGTCGGGGGATTGCCACCCACAACCCTGGCGAGTCGACAATCCAGTCTCCGAAGTATAGCCGGAGGGGTGAGAGCGACAAGGGACGCAGGTTCGGCTCCGGGCCAACGTTTTTTTTAAGTGGGGTGATTTGCGCCCCGTCGAGAGTCGAGAGACGAGAGTCCAGAGCCAGCAAAGGCATCAGGATTTGCTGCGTTTCTTCCGTCTCTGGACTCTCGACTCTCGGACGAAGACAGCGCTCCCACATTCAATCAAGCGTTGGCTCTGAGTCTCGGCTCCGCTGGTCTCTCGCGATTTCCAGCTCCAATTTGTACAACGGGGTTGATCAGTGGGCCGCGGTGTCCAGATCAATCACCGACCGATTCGCACCCCAGTCGTTCCGGACTGATCCCAGGAGAACCAGTGATGTTCCGCAGCCTCTTGCTGGCGATGACGTGTGCTGGCGTCACGCTGACGGTCTCTGCAGCTGATGAACCGGTGATCGTGCAGGAACACCTGATGATCCCGATGCGCGATGGCGTGCGGCTGTCGGCGTTCGTCTATCGTCCGCAGGGAGACGGCAAGTGGCCCGTGCTCCTCGAACAACGGTACGCTAACGGGAATGCGCCCGCGGTCACCACCCACTTCAGCAAACTGGCGAAGCACGGGTATGTTGTGGTTCTCGCCAACTTCCGCGGCTCACAGGAATCGGAAGGGATCTGGCAGGGGTACCGGGCACTCGGCTGGGGCGAACTCAAAGATGGCTTCGACCTGGTCGAATGGCTCGCTGCGCAACCCTGGTCGACAGGGAAGGTCGGCACGTTCGGCAGTTCTCAGGCTGGCTTCGCGCAGAACTTTCTCGCCGTGACGCAGCCACCACATCTCATGGCCCAGTACATGCTGGATACCGGGCTGAGCCTCTATCACGAAGGCTATCGCATCGGCGGAACGACACGTCCCGAACGTTTCAAGGAGATGAGCAAGGTCTGTCGCGTTCCCGAGCACAATGAGGTCCTCTTGCGTGAATGGGACCGGCATCCGACGTTCGATGACTACTGGGCCGCCGAAGACTGTTCGCTGCACTTCGACAAAATGAATGTCCCGTGCTTCACGGTCGGGAGCTGGTACGACTTCATGTGCGTCGGCTCGGTCGACAGTTACATCGGCCGTCAGCACAAAGGGGGGCCGCAGTCGCGCGGGACGCAACAGCTCCTCTGCGGACCGTGGCTGCACGGTCGCGTGAAAGAGGTCAACGTCACCGGCCAGCTCACCTATCCCGAGAATGCGAAGTTCCCGCTTGATGACCACATGATCCGCTGGTTCGATCACTATCTGAAAGGAATCGATAACGGCGTCGAGAAAGAACCAACAGTCCGCTACTACGTGATGGGAGCTGTGGGTGAAGCGGGCGCACCAGGGAACGAATGGCGAACGGCCACTGACTGGCCGATCGCGGTGACCACCACGCCGCTCTATCTGCACAAGGGGGGCGAGTTGACGTCACAAGTTCCCACGTTGGCCGATTCCACGATCACTTACGTCGCCGATCCGCAGCAGCCCGCTTCGATCCCCGTGCGGGCCTTTCCGGGTGCCCAGGATGCCCGGCCGTTTGAACAGCAGCCCAACGTGCTGACCTTTACCACCGAAGAATTGACCGAACCCGTGGAATGGACGGGCAAAGTCGTCGCTGAAATGTTCCTGTCGTCCGATGCTCCCGATACTGATCTCATCGTCCGGATCAGCGATGTCTATCCGGATGGCCGTTCGATGCTGGTGATGGATTATGTCCGTCGTGTCCGCTATCGCGAAGGCTATGAGAAGGAAGTCTTTCTGAAGGCCGGTGAAGTGGTCCCCGTCACGTTCGATGTTGGCTGGCTGAGCCTGATCTTCAATCGCGGACATCGGATCCGTGTGACGGTCGCGAGCACCGGGGCCCCGTTCTTCGAACCGAATCCGCAGACCGGGAAACCCCTCTCGATTGACCCGATCACCGAGAGTCGTGTGGCGAACAATACGTTGCATGTCCGCCGGGAGAAAGCCTCGCGAATTCTCGCCCCCGTACGGGCTGCATCGAAGTTACCGTAGCCGTAGGGCAGGCTCCCGCTTGCCGCTTGGTTGGCCACGTACAGATCGGCAGGCAGGAGCCTGCCCTACGGGTCTGCAGATTGACGAGATGTTGACTGCACGGCGGGCCGTCCGTCATGCTGCCGGTTCGATGCCGGTCTGCTGCCGGTACGTTGATCGGCATTTCTGGATGCTCCTGCCATGCGACGCACCCTGACTGCACTGCTGCTGTTCTTCACCACGGCGGGGCTTTCCGCGGCCGAGGTCGACTTCGCCCACGAAATCGTCCCGCTGCTGAAACAGCACTGTTCCCAATGCCATGGGGGGACGCAGCAGAAGGGACGCTATTCGATCAACACCCGTGAGTCGCTGCTCGCGGGTGGGGAATCGGGCGTGGCGGTCCGGGTTGGCAAGAGTCGCGAAAGCGCGTTGATCGAGCGGATTAACTCTCAGGACGCCGATTTCCGCATGCCGCCGGAAGGGGCACGACTGACCGCCACGCAGACGGCGCTGCTCACCCGGTGGATCGACAGTGGGGCAACGTGGGAACCGGGCTTCAGCTTCGGCCCGCGGGTCTCGGAGCCACCCTTGAAGCCTCGTCGGCCAGTCCTTCCGCCGACAAGTGATGAACATGCCAATCCGGTTGATCGCATTCTCAGTGCAATCCTCGCGGCCGACGGTCGCCCTCAGCCTCCGGGCATCGATGATGCAACGTTCCAGCGGAGGGTGACGCTCGATCTGATTGGGCTCTTGCCGACTCCCGACGAGCAGGCGAGTTTTCTTGCGGATTCCCATCCTGAGAAACGCCGCATGCTCGTGCACTCGCTGCTTGGCCGCGACATGGATTACGCCGAGCATTGGCTCACGTTCTGGAATGATCTGCTGCGGAATGACTATACCGGGACGGGCTTCATTACCGGTGGCCGTAAGCAGATCTCCCGCTGGCTCTACGACGCGCTGGTCACGAACATGCCCTACGATCAATTCGCGCGGGAGTTGATTGCTCCGCCGACACCCGAGAGTGCGGGGTTTGCCGATGGCATCCGCTGGCGGGGCGAAGTCAGCGCCGGTCAGACCGTCGAGATTCAGTTCGCGCAGAGCGTCGGCCAGACGTTCCTTGGCATCAATTTGAAGTGTGCTTCGTGCCACGACAGCTTCATTGATCGCTGGACGCTCGATGATGCGTATGGTCTGGCTGCGATTTACTCGCAGCGACCGCTGGAACTCCACCGGTGCGATCAGCCGCTCGGGAAGACTGCGAAGCCGGCATGGCTGTTTCCAGAGTTGGGACAGGTTGATGCACAGGCCGCACAACCCGTCCGGCTGAAGCAACTCGCCGCGCTGATGACGCATCGCGAGAACGGCCGTTTCACGCGGACGATCGTCAACCGGCTGTGGCATCGGCTGATGGGGCGGGGCATCGTGCATCCGGTCGATTCGATGCAGAGCGAACCATGGAGCGCGGATCTCCTCGACTTCCTCGCCGAGCATCTCGTCGAGAACCGTTACGATCTCAAGCAGACGCTGGCCCTGATCGCGACCTCGGCGGCGTATCAGTCACGCGTCGAGCGGGTGACCGACGAGACCGATGCCCAGGGCTATCATTACGCCGGTCCGCGTGCCCGCAGGCTGACCGCCGAGCAGTTTGTGGACTGCGTGTGGCAGCTGACGGAGGCCGCACCCCGCAGGTTCGATGCGCCGATCGTGCGTGGCAAACGCGATCCCGCCGCCGCACAATCGCTCCCCCTGACCGGTGTCTGGATCTGGAAGCAGGCCGAAGTTGGCAACGCCGCAGCGGGCGAGACCATCGTTTTCCGCAAATTGCTGGAACTGAAGGACGTCCCGTCACAGGTTGTGGCGGTCGTCACCTGCGATAATTCTTACACGCTTTACGTCAACGGTAAACGATTGCAGGCCGGTGAGAACTGGGAAGCTCCCGACCTGGTCCCGCTGTCAAACCTGAAAGCCGGAACCAACGAGATCCTGATCGTCGCGAAAAATGGCGGATCGGGACCGAACCCCGCGGGTCTCTTCTTCGAGGCCCGCTGGACCGATCCCGCCGGACAGATTGCCACTCTGGGAACAAACGCGACGTGGGAGTGGACCACGCAACTCCCTGATCGCACCGGGAAATACAAGTCCCCACCAGACGATTGGCAACCCGCCGTCAGGGTGACCACGCAACAGATCTGGATGTCGCGGCTGTCCGGAGAACTGGCGACGCTGCTCTCGCAGGGAGATGCCGCTGCCGGTCGGATGGTGCGCGCGGGGCTGGTGAAGAGCGACTTCCTGATGCGGTCGCTCGGTCGTCCGAATCGCGATCAGATCGTCAGTGTGCGTCCGCTGGAACTGACGACTCTCGAAGCAATCGATTTGTCGAACGGGGAAGCACTCGCGAGCGCGTTGCGACAAGGGGCGGCACGCCTGCACGCACAAAAATGGCGCTCTGCCACCGATCTCGTCGACCGGCTGTACCTGATGGCCCTCACACGCGGACCGACCGCGGAGGAACGCAGCACGTTGTCCGCCGCCCTCGGCGATGAACCGACCGCCGCCGCGATCGAAGATGTCCTGTGGGTCATTGTCATGCTGCCGGAGTTTCAGCTCGTTCGCTGAGAGAAATGGAAGTGTGTGGCAGACCCCCGCCTACGGATGCCGTCAGGAAGAAGTCGACAATCATGATGTACCATCAGCAAGTTCGCCGCGATTTTCTCAAGTCGATGGCTGCTGCCGGAGCGGCGACGCTGCTGGCCAGTGAGCCGCGCCGGTTGACTGCGGCTGCAGGGGAAGCCGTCGAACATCCCGCAGCGACGGCCGACTCCTGCATCCTGCTCTGGATGGGCGGCGGCATGGCAGCGCCCGATACGTTCGACCCGAAGAAGTACGTCCCGTTCGAGGTCGGCGTCCCGGTCGCGCGCGTCGAGAGCACGTTCCCCGCAATCGACACGGTCGTCGACAACATCAAGATCACCGCCGGGCTGGAGCAGATCGCCCAGGTGATGGACCGGGCGGCTCTCATCCGTTCGCACGTGCTCCCTGATCTCGGCAGCATCCTGCACTCCCGTCATCAGTATCACTGGCATACGGGCTACGTCCCGCCGCAGACGGTCGCCTGTCCGCACCTCGGGGCGTGGATGGCCAAGGTGCTCGGTCCCTTGAACCCGGTCATTCCCCCGTTCATTAACATCGGCCAGCGATTGGAGGGCGTTGGTGAACAAGAGGAGCTGAAAGCCTTCACGACGGCCGGGTTCTTCGGCAGCGAGTACGGCCCGATGAATCTTCCGTTTCCGGAAGAAGCCGCCCAGTCGGTCCGCCCGCCTAAAGGGATGCAGCCGGGCCGGTTCACTGATCGCCACAAGCTCTATCGGCAGTTGGTCGATCAGTCCCCGGCTCGCGAGGCGATCGGCGATTTTCAGCGGGAATCGCTGCTCCGTTCGATGGAGAACGCCCATCGACTGCTCAGCGCGAAGGAACGCGAAGCGTTTGACATCGCGCTCGAGCCGAAAGAGAGTTATGAGAAGTACGACACCGGTCGCTTCGGACGTGGTTGTCTCCTCGCACGGCGACTGGTCGAGAACGGTGCCCGGTTTGTGGAAGTCACCACGGAGTACGTCCCGTTCCTCAACTGGGACACGCACGCCAATGGCCACACGACGCTGAAACGGATGAAGGAAGAAATCGACCGCCCCATCGCGCAGCTCATTCGCGATCTTGAAAGCCGCGGTCTCCTCAAGCGGACGCTGGTGATTCTCGCCAGCGAATTCAGTCGTGACATGATTCTGGAAGGGAAGCCCGGCTCGAATGCGAACGATCAGGCGACCGAGAAGGTCGACAAGCTGATCGAGCTCAAGCATTACGGCCAGCACCGCCATTTCACGGGGGGCTCGTGCGTGGTGATGTGGGGCGGCGGCATTCAGGGAGGAACGCTGTATGGAGCCTCTGCGCCGGAGCGGCCGTTCATGGCGATCGACAAGCCTCTTTCGGTGACCGATCTGCATGCGACCATCTTCCACGCGATGGGGATCAGTCCGAAGACGGCGTTCGAAGTCGAGAAACGCCCGTTCTATGCAACCGAAGACGGACAGGGGAAACCGGCGCGGGAACTCTTCGGTGCGTAGTGAGTGGATCGTTCGGGGGCCGCGGGAGGGGCCGTTCGCTCGGGTCTTGATCGGCCCGTGTCTCTGGTTCGCAGCGGTTGACATTTGCCGTCGGAACCGCGCTACTGGCCCGTTGGCGGGCGACGGTCCGGTGAGTTTTCCTGAACGATCAAGAACGGAATGATGATGGGTCGGTTCACGACCGCGGTGCGGGCTTTCTTTGGCAGCTTGTTCGATGGAGCCACGGCGGAGCGGGTCGCGACGGCGCTGACCGGCATCGCGTTGCCGGCACCCAGTCCGCCACCAGCGGCCAAACCGGAACCGCGTGTCACCCCGGTCGCACCGCCGCCACCCACGCAGAGCGCCGCGATCACGCTGTTGGCGACATTGCAGCGCGAAGCCCGGTTGATCGACTTTCTCAAAGAAGATCTGACCGCCTACGCGGATGAGCAGATCGGGGCGGCCGTTCGCGAAGTGCATCGCGACGCAGCCAAGACGCTGGAACGGCTCTTCGGTTTGCGACCCGTCGTGGTTGCGGAAGAAGGGAGCCGCGTCGATGTTCCGGCGGGCTTCGATGCCGCGCGGTATCGGCTGACCGGGAAAATCAGCGGTGCAGGGCCGTTTCAGGGAGCGTTACGGCACCAGGGGTGGGAAGCATCGCAGTGCCAGCTGCCGACCTACACCGGCAGTGCCGCAGCCGCACTGACGATTGCCCCGGCGGAGGTTGAGGTCGGCAGCTAACGGGGACGCTGGAACCGGTTTCCAGTCCGCTCTTGTGACGATCTCCACCTGATGTGCTTACGCGACAGCGACCGGATCCGGCACGAACGCCGGCGGTTGCCATTCCGGTAAATCGGCGAGACCACCTCCGCAGAATGAGTGGTGCCAGAGCTGTGTCGTCAACACGGCGGTGAGTGTCACGTTGCTCGCGTGATCCTCGCGGTTCTTCCGCAAGGCCCGTGCTTGTTTCTCGCGCAATCGAGCAATACAAGCCGGATTGAACAGGCCAGCGCGCCGCAGGGATTCTTCACTGAGGAGTTGATCGACCCAGTCTGGCCGCTGGTCGCCGAAGAACGGCGCCGTTGAGGAGTGAAAGCCGTGCTTGGGACGGTTCGCAATCTCTGGTGGTAACCACCGTTCTGCCAATTGACGCAGGAGCCACTTACTCACCTGGCTGCGGATTTTGTACTCCGGGGCCAGGCTGGCGCAGAACGAAACCACATCTTCGTCGAGGAAAGGGGGACGCAATTCGAGGGACGCGTTCATCGCCGACCGGTCCCCCTTGGTCGAGAGCAGATGGCCGTGCAGCAGGCCGGCGTTGTCGACATACAGCGATTGATGCAGCGGTGCCCAGCGCTGGAAGCCGGCGGGAAGCGGGTCGAACTCTGCCATCGGATGCGACCCCCACAGCTCCTGCTGGAGTTTCTCCGTGTACAGATCCAGACGATCCCGTGCGACTAACTCGTAGACATACTGGTGCGGTGTTCGGACCCCGCTCATGCCCCGGAACGGCACGCGCGACAAACGGCCGCGGGCATCGCGGTAAGGGATGCGGGGAACGGCGATTCGCCAGAAGGCTTCTGTCAGAAAGCGCAGGACCGGAGAGGACATTGACACTTTGCCCCAGCGATAGCCCGCCATCGATTCGTCGGCCCCTTCGCCCGACAGCACCACCTTGTAACCATCGGCATGCACACGCTTGGCGAGCAGAATCATGCTGGCGCTCGTCAGGTCGATCGTCGGAGCTTCCGCAGCGCGAATCAATTCCGGGAAGACATCCACCATCATCCGGCTGGTCATCTCGACCGCTGTGAACGGTGCCTTGAGGAATTGACTGGTCTGTTCGGCTTCCGCCTGCTCGTTCTTCCCGATATCAAGCAAACCGATGGTGTACAACGAAAGCGGAGCCTGGCTTTCCTGGCAGGCGAGTGTCGCCACGATCGTTGAATCGATCCCGCCACTCAGATAGCACGCGACGGGGACATCCCCCCGCAGCCGCCGCCGAATCGATTGCCGCAGGACGTGTTCGAATTCATCGAGCAGCGACTCCGGATTCATCACCCGACGTTCCTGCCCGGCCTCTGGATAATCCCGTTCCCAGTAGCGCTGGAGTTCGATCTGTCCGTTGACGGCCCGGAGAAACATTCCCGGTGGGAGGCAATGGACCCCCTGGAAAAAACTTCGCGACTGGTTGCCTGAATAGAAGCACGTAAAGAAATGATCGAGGCTGCGGCTGTCCATCTGCGGGGCAATCATTCCGGAGGCCAGCAGTCCCTTGACCTCGGAGGCCCATAACAGCCAGCCATCACGTTCCGCGTAGAACAAGGGAACAATGCCGGCCCGATCACGTCCCAGAATCAGCGAGCGGTTCTCAGCGTCCCACAGTGAGACCGCGAACTGCCCCTTGACATGGTCGAACATCTGCGCGCGGTGATCCTCGTACAGATGGACCCACAATTCAGTATCACACCGGGTACGGAATTGATGTCCGCGGTGGCGGAGTTGTTCGAACAGTTCCGGGTACTCGAAGAGTTCGCCGTTGAAGGCCACCCAGACCGACTCATCTTCGTTCGGGATCGGCTGGCGTCCCCCGGCCAGATCGACGATCGAGAGTCTCCGGGCTCCGAGGGCGACACCCGGTTCGAGGTGCAGCGACTCATCATCCGGGCCGCGATGCTCCAGTGCCTGGCACATCGCATGGAGCCGAGCCCGAGGAAACTCTCGACGACCACGTAGATCGATGGCCCCGGCGATCCCGCACATATCGCGACTCTCATTTGCCCTGGCGACTGCTGTGATCAGTCCGCAGTTCGTCAGGCTCTCAAGGGATGTTCATTCACTGGATGAGATCAATTCAACGTCTGCAGGTCACCCGTGTCGGGTGACTGACCGGGATTTGGCTGGTCCCTCAGTCGACTTCAGGATACCGCCCATCAGAGGGCTCACCAGTCTGGTCGACAGAAATCCTGGACGAAGGAGACGAGTTTGAATGAGGAGATCGGCTCTGACGGGGATTCCGACCTGCGGATCACGGACTGATCTCCGCCTCTCGCTGCAGGATGAACTGTGAGAGAGCCCGTGCCACAGGAGCCAGCAATCCCGGACTGGTGTTGGCTGGGACGTCGAGTCGTGTGTGGTGCGGAACGTTGCGGCCCGTGATGGCCAGGAGATTCCCGTAGCCAGCGTCGTGGATTTGCTGGGCTTCCCCAATCGGGTAGCGGAGCAGATAGAGGCCGGGGAGTTTTAAAAGATCGGCCAGAACAGCGTCGCTGTAATCGAGCGTCACGAGGAACCGGGTGTTGCTGGTGTTCAGGCGGAAGGCGGGCGTCTTCCCGGTGGCAGGTTGCCAGGCGTACGATGCCACCCACGCTCCCAGATGCAACCAGAGTTTCACGCTCTCCGGCGTCGGGGCGAGATCTCGCAGAAAGGCATCCATTCCGAGGCCACCCAGCTCATGTCCGCTGGTCGCCACGAAGAGATAATTCAGCGGTGGCTGAACCGTTAGTGGGAGTCGCCTCCGGGCGGCCACCCAGCGGCATAAGCCGCGCCAGATGGAGATCCCCGGCCCCCGTTCGCCACTGCAACGGAACCAGCCACTATAAGGAGTACTGATGACGATCCACGGAGCGTTCTCATCCTGAATGTGCCTCCCGATCACATTCACTGACGGAGCATCCGGGACGTTCTGTCCTTCAAGTTGGAGCGTCGTCTTTGCGCCGGACTTCAGGGCGCCCAGCAGTTGCGGCGTGTGTTGCGGTCCTACTAGCACGACCGGGATCGGCCAGGCGGCACGATCATCAATTGGATTCATGACGGTGATGTGGCCGGAGGGGCCTTCGGAAATCGCCACCATCGCAACGGCACCAGCTGCGGCGGCGCTCTCGATCAGGTCGATGATCGTCTGCGAAATTTGACCGGTAAAATTGAACGGGAACGTGGCGACCGCAATTTTCCCGGAGACTGCATTGAGGTTGGGGCTAGGGAATGCAACCAGTGGTTGGGAAATTGTCCCGACAGGAAAGGTTGCGGGCCACAACGGATAGGCTTCGACGCTGGCCAGCCCAAACGCACCCGTCCTGAGAACGACCTTTTTCACGAAACTCTGACGGGCAAGAAATGGATGGCGTTCGGTCTCGAAGCCCTGATCGATGAGATGCTGCTCCAGCCAGTCAGCACTTGCCAGACTACTGACGGTGGCGGTGTGGTGCTCCCCGAAGAGGTCGTAGGCGAGGACATCTTTGTAAAGCGACCAACCTGCCAGTGGGTCGGTCACCCCCAGCGCATCCGTGACTTTCAACACCTGTTGGCCGGAAAACCACGGTGCGAGGGCGAACGAGGCCAACCCGGCCCCGGTCCCGGTCAGCAGGCTTCTCCGGGAGATTCGAGATTCGGTCACGCCATCACTTTTTTCTGGAGTTCATTCGGACTGAATCACCCGGGTCGGAAGCTGCAGCGTCCTGAGGTGAACGAAGATCTTCAGTTGCAGGGGAGATCGGCGAGTTCGCTATCTCGCAGGCACGGTGGGCGTGACAGTTGCTGGCGGTCAGCGCCGGTCAAGGTGGCTGAGAATCAACGAAAGTCGACACCTCTCTGTCAGCATAGGTTAATGTGCAACGGTCGTTCATCCAGTTTGATCGGACGAGCGGCAATTCGGGAGTAAAAAGCGGTTCGTCTCCCGAAAAATCTGGATTCCTGAAGCGGTGGCTTGGCGTCAGAATCGGTACGATCCTCGCGTTCGACTGACCAAAGCCCGATGAAATCCGATGACCAGCGGACGGGATGGGTTCGCCCAGAGGGAGATCTACCATGTTGCGCACAGGCTTCTTTCCAGGTGTGTGGCTGCTGGGGGCTGGTCTGCTCAGTGCGGCTGAGCCGGTCGTGTACCCGGATCACTCCCAGTTGCTGGTCGTGCGGGATGCGTCCGGGCATGAACGCGCGGTCCGAACCCCGGCCGACTGGGCCGACCGCGTGAAGCACATCCGCGCGAACATGGAACTGGTGATGGGGCCGCTCCCGGGAGCCGACCGGCGGGTGCCGCTCGCCCTGGAAGTGGTCGCGGAAGAACAGACACCTCAGTATGTCCGCCGCAAGATCCGGTTCACACCTGAACCGGATGACCGTGTCCCCGCCTGGTTACTCATCCCACATGTTCGTGTGGGGAAACCGGCTGGCCCGGCGATGCTGTGTCTGCATCAGACAACCGGCATTGGCAAGGACGAGCCTGCGGGTCTCGGGGGGCTGAAATCGCTGCATTATGCTCATGAGCTGGCCGAGCGGGGCTACCTCTGCATTGTGCCCGATTACCCGTCCTTTGGTGAGTATCCCTACAACTTCAAGACGCAAGGGCAGCATTACGCCAGTGGATCGATGAAGGCGATCTGGAACAACATACGGGCGGTCGATCTGCTCGTCTCGATGCCCGAAGTCGATCGCGAACGGATCGGCGTGATCGGGCATTCGCTCGGTGGCCACAATGCGCTCTTCACCGCCGTCTTCGATGAACGACTGAAAGGTGTCGTCACGAGTTGTGGCTTCACTCCCTTTCATGATTACTACGGCGGCAAAATCGCCGGGTGGACCAGCGATCGTTATATGCCCCGGATTCGTGACGTTTACGGCAACAACGCCGATCGGATGCCGTTCGACTTTTACGAAGTCCTCGGGGCGCTCGCCCCGCGTGGCATCTGTTCCAACAGCCCGATCAACGACAGCAATTTCGACATCGGTGGTGTCCGCAAGGCATTCGCCAAGGTCGAACCGGTCTATGACCTGTTCCAGTCCAAGTCCCGCCTCAAACTGATGACCCCGGACGCCCCGCACGACTTCCCTGCACCGGAACGTCGCGCAGCGTATGACTGGCTGGATCGATTATTCCATGTGGAACGTCTATAGAATTGGGTTGGATGTTGATCAAGTTAAACTTGGCGTATCGACCTGCAGTCGCTCGGAGAATTGACTGGTTTTCAACCGGAAACAGCCTTGTGTCAGGTGTCAGGTTTCTTCAAGCTGTCGACAAACGGACCTGACTTGACTGGATTGGTCGACGACTCATGCCTGCTGCACCACGGATCCCTTCGCTCTACTACGAACGGCTGTTTGCAGTGATGTTTCCGGATTACCTCGGGGACATCAATGTGCGGCAGGAGTTCTCAGGAAAGCTGGATGCTGAGCGGTTGCAGCAAGCCTTTCTGACGGCATTGGCCGTCGATCCGATGTGGAGCTATCGGTTTGTGACCAGTTGGTGGACACCCTATTGGCAACCGATCGCGCGCGAAGAACGCGTCCAACTCTTCAGAGTGTTGGACTACACGGATGCTTCGACACGGATGGAAGCGATTGAACAGCTCTTGCGGACGCCGCTGCATGCGGCGATCGAACTCCTGCTCCTGCGGACACCACAGAATGATCTGATCTGGTATCGAGGAGATCACCGGCTGGCCGATGCGGGCGCTGTCCGCTTCTTTGTAGAAGCGGTCACGGAAGGATATCAGCGAGAATTGACACCCCCGGAAACTGATGGTCCCTTGGTCCGACGAACCATCGGAGATATCCAGCAATTCAGCCTGGAAGAACGGCGGAAATTTCTCAAAGAGCTCCTCCAGTACCATCGCCATAAAGCAAAGGTGCGTGCTTATAAAGTCGTCGCCCCCACGCCAGCGGCACCTTTCGTCATGCCACAGATACTTTGCTATTCCGATGGTTCGAACGAAGCTTTGGCTGCCCGGGCATTGCAGGATCGCACAACACCAGTTTATGTGATTGGCTCGATCGTTTACTCCGCCCTGAGAGAGATGGTCTCTCTATCTAAGACGGCACCTGTCCCCATCAATTTCGCGGTTGATCTCCGACGTTATCTCCCGGCGGAGTCCCGTCGCGCGACGGCCTCGATGTTTGTTGGTGACGTGACCGCTTTCGTCGCGCCGAGCGAGAGTGCTGATCTTTCTTCGGTCATCACGCAAATCCGGACGCAGATCTTGGGACAGCGAGGGCGCTATTTCGGCGTTTTCGCGAGTCCGTTGGCGGTTGAATTACCCTTGATCGGAAAAATGCTGCAATGGTATCCCTATGCGATCATGCGCTGGCGAATGCGCCGCACACTGATGAATTGGGCTGGGACTCCGAGTGTGATGGTCACGGACCTTGGTTCGTACGGCCAACCAGGAGCAGACTGGGGTGGAGTCCAATTGCAATCCGGATATTGCTCTCAAGGGAAAATGGAATGCCCGGCGATCATGATCGGTTACTCGACTTTCGGGAGTCGGTTTACGCTCTCGGTTGGATGCAGCACAAAAGAATTCATCACTGAACTCACGACTCGAATCGATGCGATTCTCTCCCAGTATCTCAACTGCCCCCCCTTGCTCACATCGAACCAGACATCAGGAACACCGGGATGAGTGCAACTCAGGACACAGTCTTCGATCACATCGCAGCCTGCCTGCAGGTCGACCGGAGCCTCCTCTCGCCCACAACCGTCGCCGCGGATCTCCCCGAGTGGGACTCGATGGCAGTCGTCGAACTGGTCTTCATGCTGCAGCGGGATTACGACGTCACGCTCCCACCTGCGGAAGCATTGAAGCTCACCTCGGTTGAAGCCGTGCTGGCCGCCCTCCGGCAGGCTGGAAAACTGACATGAGCGCCTGGCTGCACTCGCTGGCGACCGAACTACCGGTTCGCAGCCAGTCGAACGAAGAACTCGCCAACGGCACACCGGGATGGACCGGCAACCGGATCGAGATGAAGACCGGTATCCGGGCACGACGAGTCGCTGCCGCTGATGAGACCGCGGGCGACTTGTGTGCACGGGCCGCCGAGCGCCTCTTTGCTGACCGTCAGATCGATCGCTTATCGATCGATGCGCTCATCGTCTGTACGCAGTCGCCGGATTACTTTCTGCCATCGACAGCATGTATTCTGCAGGACCGTCTGCAGTTGCCGCAGACCTGTGCGGCGTTCGACGTCACGCTTGGTTGTTCCGGTTACACGTACGGGCTGTGGCTCGCGCGGTCGCTAATTCTCTCGGACTCAGCCGCCAACGTATTGTTGCTGACCGGTGATACCTACACGAAGTACTGTCGTCCGACGGACCTCGGTGTCGCCAGTCTCTTTGGCGATGGCGCAGCCGCAACGCTGATCACCAATCGCGCCGACAACGCCTGGGCGGAAATTGGTCCCAGTGTGCTGGGGACCGATGGACGTGGGGCCCCGCACCTCATCGTGCCGGCCGGTGCAGCACGGCATCCGCTCGCGACTCCGGAAGTCGACCGGGCCCTGCACATGAACGGGGCCGAGATCGCCAGCTTTGCGGTCTCAACGATCAAACCGCTGCTCCAGCGGCTGCTCGACAAACTCGGGCGTAGCTGGGAAGACGTCGAGCACTTCCTCTTTCATCAGGCGAATCCAGCTTTCGTGCAACGCCTGGCTGCTGCGTATCGCTTGCCGATGGAGAAGGTCCCGGTCGGTCTCGCGGAGATCGGGAATACCTGCAGCGCGACGATCCCGATGCTGATGGAGGAATGCGTCCAGGCCCGCCGCTTCCAACCTGGCGATCGTCTGCTGCTCGCCGGTTTCGGTGTGGGTTACTCCTGGGCTGCAACCGCCATCGAATGGCGTGCCTGATCCCACGCGCGAGCGTGTGATACACGTAGGGTGGGTCGAGTCCGCGAGGCCCACCACAATTGGCAAGAGGATGGTGGGCCTCGCGGACTCGACCCACCCTACAAATCACCGCCGATGACACGTTCCAGCCGTCCAAGAGGCCGGGTATCGACCACAATTCAATGACCGGCTAGGATGAACGTCAGTGTGAGCGTCCGGATTCCGCTTAAGGTTCCGAGCCCTGATCTGATGAAAGCCGATGACATGCTGTCCCAGTTCCGTCGGTGGTGGAAGATGTCCCTGAAGAGGCCGTCACGGCCACTTCAGTTGATGTCGCTGGCTGTGCCACTGCTGGCGTTCAACTACCCACTGGTGGTTGCAGCCGACGTGCAACCGTTTCTGAAGGCCCACTGTCTCACGTGTCACTCCGGCGAAACGACGGAAGCGGGACTCGATCTCGGGACGTTCTCGCAGAACCTCGCGCAGCCGGAGATCTTCGCGAAGTGGGAACGGATTTACGATCGCGTGGCGAATGGTGAGATGCCGCCCAAGTCGGAGACGGCTCCGCCGAAGGAAGCTCGAACCGCTTTTATGACAGCGTTGGGAAAGGATCTGGTCGTAGCGCATCAAGCAGCCAAAGGGACCGTTCTACGCCGGCTGAATCGCCGCGAATATCAGAACACCCTGAACGACATTTTCGGGACGAACAGCAAGCTCGCCGAACGATTGCCCCCTGATGGGCGGGCTCAGGAATTCGAGAACGTCGGTGCCGCCCTCAGTATTTCGCTCGTGCAGATGCAGCGGTATCTCGAAGGGATCACGATGGTCCTGGATGACGCGACGCAACGGACGATCGCCGCTCCCGAGGTCAAAGCCGTCTCGGCCAGTTATGCGAACACCCAGGGTGCGGAACAATGGCTCGGAAAAATCTGGCTGAAACGCGAAGATGGAGCCGTCGTCTTCTTCAAGAACTATGGGTATCCCTCGGGCATGTTGCGGGAAGCCAGCGTCCAGAAGGACGGGTGGTACAAAGTCCGCGTGACCGGATATGCCTATCAAAGCGAAGTCCCGATCTCATTCGGATTGGGCGCGACGACGTTCGCCCGCGGGCTGGAACAGCCGACATACGGTTACTTCGCTCTGCCTCCTGGTCCGCCGACGACCGTCGAAACCACGGCGTGGATTCCCGCCCGGTACATGATCGAACTGACCGTCTATGGGATCACAGACCGCTTTGCCCTGAAGCAAACCCCCGTAGCGGAATACAAAGGGCCGGGACTGGCGATTCAGAGCATCGAGATCGAAGGCCCGCTGGTCGAAGAGTTCCCGACTCGTGGACATCGATTGCTGTTCGATGGTCTGCAGCGCGAGGAAGTGCAGCCGCGGAACCCGGCCGACCGGACCCGCGCGAATTATGTCCCCAAGTTTTCGATGACTGCGACCGAACCTGTGGCCGACGTCACCCCGGTACTGGTCCGAGTCGCGACGAAAGCCTTTCGGCGACCGGTGACCACCGAGCAAATCGTCCCCTATCGTGAACTGTTCGCAGCAGAACTGGCCGCGGGGGCGACGATCGAAGACTCACTCCGTGCGGCGGTCATGGCGATCTTCTGTGCGCCCGATTTCCTGTTCCTGCGTGAACAGCCAGGTCGGCTCGATGACTACGCGCTCGCAGCGCGGCTGTCATACTTCCTGAATCGGACGAGTCCCGATGACGAAATGCTCTCGGCAGCAGCCCGCGGTAAGCTGACGAGTGATCCCGCAACCTTACAGGCACAAACCGAGCGCCTGCTGAAGCATCCGCGATTCGAGCGATTCATTACCGATTTCACCGATGCCTGGCTGAACCTGCGGGAGATCGATTTCACCAACCCCGACGGGGCCCTCTATCCTGAATATGATCCCTTCCTGCAGTGGTCGATGCTGGCAGAGACCCGGTTGTATTTTCGCAAGCTCATCGAAGATAACCTCAGCGTCTCGCACGTCGTGAAGTCCGACTTTGCGATCCTCAACAATCGACTCGCTGAGCATTACGGGATCGACGGCGTGAACGGTCCTGAAATGCGTCCGGTCGCGTTGCCTGCAGAGAGTGTCCGCGGCGGGTTCCTCAGCCAGGGGAGCGTCCTGAAGGTCTCAGCGAATGGCACCAATACGTCGCCCGTGGTTCGCGGTGTGTGGGTGATGGAGCGGATTCTCGGGCAGACACCGCCCCCTCCGCCGCCGGGGATTGCCGGGGTCGAGCCAGACATCCGCGGGGCCGCCACACTCCGCGAACTCCTTGATAAGCACCGCACGCTTGATACCTGCCGTGGCTGCCATCAGGCGATCGATCCCCCCGGCTTCGCGCTGGAAAGTTTCGACCCGATCGGCGGTTGGCGCGATCGCTTCCGAACGCTGGGAGACGGCGAGCGAGTGAATCTCGAAATCCGCAGTCTGCGGGTCCGATATAAGCTGGGTCTGCCGGTCGATGCCTCGGGCCAGATGTACCAGGGATCGGCCTTCTCCGGGTACACCGAGTTTCGCGACCAACTCGCGCAAGACAAACCGCGGCTGGCGAAAGCCCTGGTCACCAAACTACTGACGTTCGCCACCGGCCGGGAAATGGGCTTCTCGGATCGGGCAGCCATCGACGGAATTGTGAAGCAGGCCGAATCGTCCGACTATGGCCTCCGCACCCTCATCGCCCTGACAATCCAAAGTGAGATCTTCCGCCAGAAGTGACCCTGAAAGTCGCCATCACGCAAAGTTGCCATCACGCTCCGCGTGATGAGCGGATCGTCAACCACGCCATCCCACTGCAACAGTTCGCAGAAAGCATCAGAGACAACGCCTCCCCATCACGAACAGGACCCACGCATGCTCTCTCCCATGTCTCGTCGGCGTTTTCTGCGCGGAACTGGTGCAGCGCTGGTCAGCCTCCCGTTGCTCGACGCGATGGCTCCGCGAGCGAGCCAGGCCCATGCCTCCATGCAGTCGTCTCCCCGGCGATTTGTCGCGGCGTGTGCGACGCTCGGCTTTCATGTTCCGTTCCTGAATCCGGAAAAAGCGGGGAGTGACTACGAACTGACCCCGTACCTGCAGCAGTTGAAAGAGCATCGCCGCGACTTCACCGTCTTCTCGGGGTTGTCGCATCCCGAGCAGCAGGGGAACAACGGGCATGCTTCGGAACTGACGTGGCTCACCGCTGCCCATCGACCGGGACTCGCCGGGTTCCGGAACACCGTCTCGCTCGATCAGTTGATCGCGGAGAAGATCGGCATCGCAACGCGGTTCCCGTACCTCGCGCTCTCGACCAGCGGACGATCGATGTCGTGGACCTCCAGCGGAGTCGAGATCCCCGGCGAGACTTCCGCGACACGGCTCTTCAAGTCCTTGTTCATCGAAGGGACGGCCCAGGAAGTCGCTTCCGAGATGCGTCAGTTACAACGCGGCCGCAGCATTCTCGATACGGTCCTCGGCGAAGCCCGACGGATTGAACGCGAAGTCGGCCCACGTGATCGGAATAAGCTCGATGAGTATCTGACCGCCGTCCGCGATCTGGAGTCCCGCCTGCAGCAGTCGCAGGGATGGGTCAAACAGCCGAAGCCCACCACCAAAGCGAAGACCCCGCAGGACATCGCGGACCGTAACGATGCGATCGGCAAGCAGCGTTTGATGTTTGACATGATCGTCCTCGCACTCCAATCCGATTCCACGCGAACCGTCACCTTTCAACTCAGCGGCATGAATGCGGTCCCCACGATCCCGGGGGTCAAGAACGATTGGCATAACTTGTCGCATCACGGAAAAGACCCGGCCAAGATTGACGAGCTGCGCGTCATCGAAGAGGCGGAATTCGCGGTCTTCAACGAGTTCCTGACGAAGCTCCGGGCGACCCAGGAGAATGGCCGCTCGCTGCTCGATCACACGGCGGTTCTCTTCGGTTCGAACCTGGGGAACGCCAGCAGTCACGACTGGCACAACGTCCCCACGCTGGTCGCTGGTGGGGGCTTCAAGCACGGCAGCCACATCGCCCACGACGAACGTAACAACGCCCCCTTAGCCAACCTCTTCGTACAACTGGCACAACACATGGGCCTGGAGATCGATCAATTCGGCAGCAGCACTTCTTCCGGCATTCGCGGTTTCGAACGGGCTTAGTGCGAAGCGTTCACAGTCCTCAGGTGATGACACCTTACAACGTGCGCCGTGCGGTTCCCCTTGACGGCTGCAAACTCGCGTCGGATGCTAAAGTAAGGTCCGATCCTTCTCAGGAGTCTCCCCGATGTGCTGCTTTTCCGGTCCGGTGAAAGACGTCTCGGCCACCAAAATCTTCGCCCGCGGCGGACAGGGGGGGCGTGAATTTGTTGTCTACGAGATGCAGTTCGAAGCGGCCGCCGACGTGGCGATGATTCTCCCGCTGCCGGTTCCCGCGAAATCAATGGAAGGGGACGTTCGCTTCCTCGATCTCTCGGAATACGAGGATTTCTTCAGCGATCTCGACCGTGGCTTCCCGATTCCCCGTGCCGCCCCAGCACTGGGTGGATTGGGAGGAGGCCGCTTCACCGATCCCAAGCTGGCGGTCGTGGATGTGGGCGAATTCGAAGCCTCGTTCGTGCCGACCGTCGCTGACTTCGAACGACTCGATGCCCGCTTCCGTCTCCCTTCAGACACTTGGCTGAAAGCTCTTCCGCAGTACAAGGATTTCGGCTTCGCGGTCTTCAAGCTGAAGTCAGGGCATCGCAAGGTCCATCCGATGGCCTTCGACTTCCCGCGGCGGAACCCGCAGATGCTCTTCTTCCCGACGGTCCACATTCATGATGGCCAGGTACACGAGACCGCCGACTTCGATCACAAGCTCTATCTGCAGGCGACGGGGACGCGGCGTCCACTGGCGGGCTGGCGGGAATCGACCCGGCCTCCGGCAGCGTTCATGAAGATCGACAAGACGAAGGGGATCGTGGATCCTCAGGCACACGTTTACCGTCGTGAACTTCACGGCAAACTGAAAAATGTGGACGTGGTGCTCTGACCGCGGTTGATCTGCTGGCACCCCGTGTGCGTTACTCTCTTGCCCATGACCGATTGAGACCATTTCATCGTCAGCCCATGGTCCTGAGCGGCCAGGCGCAAGCCGCCAGTTCTTCCGAGAGACACCGGCGGCTAGCGCCTGGCCGCTCAGAGGCACGATGATTCCATCAGCTTTGTTCTCCGGGTGTTGAGTGCTCCACTCAGCGCGTCACCAGCGAAAGTCGGTCAGCCCATGAGCGCACCGGAAGAATTGACCGACGATGCCTTCGCATCTGACCCTGAGATCCCGCCGGGTTTCAAAAGCAAAGACGGTCGTCAGCAGCTACTGATCAAGCTCGGGTCCTGTGCGGCCGTGCTGATCTTTCTGCAATTCATGCTGCCGCAGCTGGCGATGCCGTTCCTGATGAAGACGCATCAGCCCTCGCTCTTCAATCTGAAGGTCGAGACGGTCTCTGGAGATGTTGCCGTCTGGTGGCGCGAGCGCCTGTGGGTGAAGACGCTGGTGATGCGGCCGGGTTCGCCCCCGTCAGCGGTCTTGCGGGGAGTGACAGCCGAGCATCAGTGGGATCGACAGTCCGACATCACCATTCCCGCAGGCACCACATCAATCCTCGCAGCAGGGGATGAACTGTTCCTGCTCGATGGAACCGGAGTCCATCGGGTACTGGCCGATGGGAAACTCGTCACCACGATGCCGAAACGGGCGCTCTGGAATCCCTCCACGCCGTTTCTGGTCGATGGCGAAATGCATGTCGTTGAGATCGACATGCGAAATGAGCTGGTGGAATCGGTCTACCGTGAAGGCGAGTGGATTGAATTGCAGCGGGGGGCACTCCCGGACTCCTTCGGGACAACCCCCGGCTTCCCGCGTCCCATGGGGCGGGGAGCACGCGGGATCGGCATGGAAGCGCCGATCGTCTTTCAGAACCAGGGTCAGTTCGATGGCGTGCTGGTCGTCGATCCGCAGGGTGCGCCTTGGTTGGCAGAATCGTTCGTTCCCCTGCCAAGACCGGATGCCCCTGCCGATGCACAGGCTGCGTTGCAACCCAGTCCCTGGAAAATGCTCAAGCTACCGTTATTTCCGGGCACGCTCCGCACAGGACTGGTGCAGAACGGCGAACGCGTCCTGCTGGGGACCGAATCACGAACAAGCAGTCCGGTGACGCGCGTGCGAATGCCAGACGGCACGACGTTGATTTCGGATGTGGCCCGCGCGTTCCAGAAATGTTTTGTCACCCGTCCCGACGGAGCCGTCCTGCTCGTCGGGACGAACCCCGCTGTTGCGATGAACGTGCAATGGATCACCTACACACCCGAGGGATTATTTGAAGAACTCGACCGGGCGGGCGATGGGTTTGGTGGCATCGACTTCCGCTCAGGTTCCTTCTGGCGCGGACAGATCCTTCTGATCGCGATCACCTCCGGCCTGGCGCTGTTGCTCGGTGTGCTGGCCCACGTGTTTTCGGAACGCTACCGCGATCGCCGATATTCCTTTGGCAATCACACGGTGATGCTGGCTTCGATTGGTCGCCGCGGAATCGCCCGCGCGATCGATGTGGTTCTCTTCGGCGTGCCGATGTGGTGTCTGATGTTCTACGTCTTGATGACGATGGACCTGGTCGCGATGATGGAGGAGATCCTTGATCGGCCGCAACGGCTCATCATCGCGATCGGCGGGATGGTCCTGGGACTGCTCGTCTACGGGATTGTCATGATCATCCTGTACGGGTTTCTGGAAGGGGTCTGGGGGACATCACCCGGCAAGTGGTGCTGCCGGATTCGTGTGATCCGTACGACATTCCAGCGGGTGGGGCTGTTGCGGGGAATGATGCGGCAGGTCCTCTTGATGATCGATGGCCAGTTCAACTACGCCCCCGCGATGCTGATGGCCGCCTTCCTGGCGAAGAGCCAGCGACTGGGCGACATGGTCGCCGATTCGATTGTCATCGAAGAGCGCAGCCTGCCGTGCGACTGGCAGACGTTCATCAACGGCGGCCCGATCGTGGATCACTCCAATCCGCAACCACGGTAAGGCTCCTGTTCCTTGGGGGCTGATGCGCTGGGTGATCGCTTCATGGATCAATGCGTTGATAGTCGCCGGTGGTCATTCTCATCGGGACCCCCAGCGTGAGACGCCTGTCGCGTGTGCAACGGACCCATAGAGGTTGGGCTGCTGCAGGCGCATCCGACCCATTACTACTATGGCTTTCCTGCCCCGGTCGCGATGACGGTGCCGGGAACGCCGACCAGTTGGAATCCAGTCGTCGCTTTCCAGCAGGGCCTGCAAAAAGAACCGAGCGATCGGCACTACGGGATCACGACCGCACGCTGCACGGTTTGCGGACTGCTCGAGTTGTATGCCGTGGAACCGTTGAACCCGACGATTTGAAACGGCAACGCTGAGGCGTCACCCCAGCAGATCTACGGACAGGGGTGTGCTCGGGGTTAAGCGAAGGAAACGCCTGAAAACACGGCATTTTGTGGTTGAGGCCCCGTTTCCACGGTCATCAGCGGTCCGTTCGGCAGTGGTTGCCGATTTGGGCCGGAAATTGCGGAGCACGCAGAAAAGCAGGGACACCACCGGCGAGTCCATCTTGACGGGATTCTCATGGTTTGGAGAATACCCCCGCTTCGCCGAATGCCACAGCCCAGTTTGCCGCGTCGATGGATCGACAAGGCAGTCCTCACCTTCGGGGGCGTGCTGGGACGTCCGGGAAGCCGGCCTGCGTCGCTGACGTGGCGTCGTGTTCCGACCCGGATTCGCAGAAATTCCCCCCTCGGCCATGCAAAGGAGTGCCTCAGCCGTGAAGAAGATCGTGTTGTCGGCGTTTGCCGTCGCGTTGATGTCGAGCCTCATGTCCTTCGAAGGCGTCGCCTGGGGTCAAGCGAATGGAGCAGCGCCCGCAGCGGCCGCGTCCTCCGCGCCTCACAAAATCGCGCTGATCGACATGGCCTACGTCTTCAAGAACTACAAGAAGTTTGAGGTGCTCCGCGAAGACCTCAAGGAAGAAATCGCCGCCAGCGAAGCCGAAGCCAAGGCGAAAGCCGAAGCGGTGCAGAAGCTGCAGCAGAAGATGAAGACCTTCTCCGAAGGTTCGCCCGAGTTCACCGCGACCGAAGGCCAGCTGGCCCAGGCGTCGGCGGAGTTCGAAGCATATCGCCGGGCTGCCCAGCGCGAATTCCTCAAGAAGGAATCGCAGATCTATCACACGGTCTACCTCGAAGTGACCGAGTCGGTCGCGAAGTACGCCAAGTATTACAACTACACCCTGGTCTTGCGGTTTAACCGCGAAGACCTCGACACCGAGAACGCCCAGAAGCTGATCGAGGGGATGAACCGTCAGGTCGTCTACCACGAAGCGGAAAACGACATCACCCTCTCGGTGACCGAGTACCTCAATAAGGTCTACGGTCGGCAGCCGGCTGCCGCGGGTGCAGGTGCTACCGCGACTCCGCGTCCAGCGGCCAATGCCACCCGTCCGGCAGGAACGACGCCGCGCTAAGCACGTGGTCTGTCGGTTCAGTGCTTCATATGCGGTCTCCGACCCCGGTCGTCATCGACCGGGGTCGATCCGCTCCGCTTCCTCTCCCCACGCGGATTCGCGCATGGCCCACCGCTGTCAAAACACTCTCGCCCGGTCGGCGGAAGTTCGCGGCTGGGGGCTCCTCTCCGGAGCCGACGTCACGCTGCGGTTACATCCTGCCCCCGAACACCACGGCATCGCCTTCCAACGGGTCGATCTCCCGGGAACGCCGCCGATCCCCGCCCGGCTCGATTACGTCGTCCCGCGGCAACGCCGCACCGCCATCAGTCGTAGCGGCGCGACAGTCGAAATGGTCGAACATGTGATGGCCGCACTCGCAGGCCTCCAGATCGATAACTGTCTTGTCGAAATCGACTCGGCTGAGCCTCCCGGCGGTGATGGGAGCAGCCTGCATGTCTTGCAGGCACTGCTTGAAGCCGGCATTCAATCGCAGTCGGCGGAACGTCCTCTGATCGTGGTCGAACACGAATGCCGCGTGAGTGGCGAGCGTGATGGCAGCGAGATTGTCGCCGGACCGGTCCCTCGTCGGACGATGGTCATCACCTTCGAGCTCGATTACGGGCCAAGGTCGCCGATCCGTCCGCAGATGCTCACGTTCGAGTTTTCGCCCGAGGTCTTCATCACGAATTTCGCATATGCCCGCACGTTTGTGCTGGAAGCGGAAGCGGAAGCGCTGAAGGCCCAGGGTTACGGGAAACGTGTGACGCCGCAGGATCTGGTGATCTTCGGACCGAATGGACCGATCGAGAATCCGCTGCGGGCGGTCGATGAATGTGTGCGTCACAAGATTCTGGACTGTATCGGCGACTTCGCCCTGATGGGGTGCGACGTCCATGGACACTTCCGGGCGTATCGCTCGGGACATGCTTTGAATCACGCGATTGGACGGCACGTTGCCGCCAGTCATGCGCATCACGCTGGACTGCCTGCCACCGGTTTGCGGGTGGCCTGAACAGCACCGGAACAACAAGGATCGAGTTTTCAGTCGAAGGTCGAGGATCTGCCGGTCAGCCGTCTCCGTCGCCTTCCCCCGAAAGCTGCTGAAGATGACCACAAAGATTTCACCGCACGCCGATGTCCATCCCCGAGCCCAACTCGCTGAAGATGTCGAGATCGGACCATTCTGCCTGATCGGCCCCGATGTCACACTGGGACCGGGAACGTGTCTCCTGAGTCATGTGACAATTGTCGGCCCGACCATTGTCGGTGCACGGAACCGTTTCTGGCCGGGAGCCGTGATCGGAGCCGAACCGCAGGACGTGAGCTATCACGATGGACAGACATCGGTCGTGATCGGCGACGAAAACCTCTTCCGCGAGGGGGTCACGGTCAACCGCGGGGCTGATAAGGAAGACGGCGTGACCCGCATCGGGAATCGCAACTTCCTGATGGCCAACGCTCACGTCGCCCATAACTGCCACGTCCACAACCAGGCGATTCTGTGTAATGGCGTGCTGCTTGGTGGACATGTCCACGTGCAAGACAACGCAATCGTTTCCGGTAATTCGGTCGTTCATCACTTTGCGACGGTTGGCACGTCGGCGTTTGTCAGCGGGGGGTGTCGTGTTCCGCGCGACATTCCGCCGTTCATGCTGGCAGCTGGCAGCGACAATCCGGAAATCGTGACCGTGAATCTGGTCGGCATGCGTCGCCGGGGGATCCCCGAGACGACCGTGCAACTTGTCCGGCAGGTCTATCGCCTGCTGTATCGCGAACACCGACGACTGGCCGAGGTGCGCCAGTTGCTCGCTGCTGAGGGTCCGCTGCCCGCTGAAGTCGCCTTTCTGCTCGACTTCGAGGAAGCTTCGACCCGCGGCAAAAATGGTCGGGCCCGTGAAGCGGTTCGCTTCGCCCCGACCGAAGAAACTCAACGGAGAGCGGCATGAGTTACGTCAGGATGGCGGTGGTCGGAGTCGGTGCACTGGGTCGTCATCATGCACGGATTCTGCACGAAATGCCGGGCGTGGAACTGGTGGCCGTCGTCGATAGTGATCCGCAGCGGGGCCAGGAAGTGGCCTCGAGGAACGGGACGCGCTACGTCGCCGACTATCGCGAGCTCTTCGGCAAGATCGATGCCGCGTCGATCGTCGTGCCGACGGTGGCCCATGGTGCCGTCGCCAGCGACTTCCTCAGCCGTGGCATCCCGATTCATGTTGAGAAGCCGCTGGCCGAAACGGTCGCGACTGCTAGCAACCTGGTGAGTCTTGCCGAACGTCATCAGGCGTTGCTGCAGGTTGGTCACATCGAGCGCTTCAATCCCGCCTGGCGGGCTGCGGTCCCGCACTGCAAGGCTCCGCAGTACATCCGGTCCGAACGGTTCAGCCCGTTCAGCTTCCGCTCGACCGACATTGGCGTTGTCCTCGACGTCATGGTGCACGACCTCGATCTGATTCTCTCGCTGGTCCGCAGCCCGGTGCGCAGCGTGGAAGCCTTCGGACTCGAATTCATGGGTGGCCATGAAGACGCGGTCCAGGCACGGGTCACTTTCGAAAATGGCTGCGTGGCCGACTTGACCGCCAACCGTGTGAATCCCGAGTTCCGTCGGGCGATGCAGGTCTGGTCTGCAGCGGGATGTGTCTCGATCGACTTCCAGACGCGGAAAGTCACACGGATGGCGCGGGGGACGGCCCTGCAAGCCGGACCCTCACCGACTGCGCTCTCACAGCAGCCGGGAGCCAATATCAACGCGCTGAAAGAACGGGTCTTCACCGAGTTTCTGCCGATCGAGTCGATCGAAGTGACTCCCGTGGATGCTCTGACTGCCGAACTCGCGAGCTTCGCCAATTGTGTCCGGAGCGGGTTGAAGCCGCTCGTGGATGGTCATGAAGCGTTAGCCGCGATCACGCTGGCCGAGCAGATTCTGCAGGCAGCTTCCCGCCCCGCAGCAATCCTACCCGCTCACAGTGGTCGCGATCCCCAAGGGACGCCGCCGCTGCGAAAAGCCGCGTAACCAGTCGTATCGTAGGATGGGCTGTGCCCACCGTCGATTCAGGTCAAGCGAAACGACCTTCCGAAGCCCGGCATGGTCTTCCATGCTGGGCTTCGGCCTTTCAATGGGGTCGCAGCGAGCCGACGCATGCTCGAGACCATCTCAAAGCCAAAAGCCCGGCGTCCAAAGCGACGCCGGGCTTTGATTTGGGAGGGTGGGCTGTGCCACCTCCGAATGTCATGAACTCATGATGAAGCTCTCAGCGGTGGGCACTGCCCACCTTACAAGCTACAAGCTTTCCTACAATCCCCATGGGCGGGTGATCGCTCTGGACCGTTGATCGGTTTTCTGGTGCAATACGCCCCGTTTCAGATGCGGGGGTCGGATGCCCCCGGTGCGTAGAGAATCCGCAAGGAGGCGGTGCCGCGTGACTCCCTGGTGGCGGCTGGCTCAGATTGCATGGCCGTATCGGCGACAGTTGGCGGCTTCCGTCATCTTCGGCCTCGGCGCGGCCATCCTCTGGGGACTCGAACTGCTCCTCACGTTTCCTGTCGTGACGGTCTTCGTCGAAGGGAAAACGCTGGAAGGGTACCTGCAGGAACAGACGACTGCGGTCGAAGTCCGGCTCGCGGAACTCAACCAGAGTGTGGCAAATGTCGTCACCGAATTGCACAAGCTGGATGGTCAGAACGATCCTGCGTCGATTCAAGCCCGCACCAGCCTTCTGCAGGATCAGGCGCGCGGTCAGCGCCGGTTAAACCAGGAATCGTGGCGACTCTGGCTGATTGGCTGGACGCAGTCGAATGTGATTCCGTGGCTGCCCGAAAATCAGTTTCAACTGCTGGTTGCGCTGTTGATTGGATTAGTCATTGTGACAGTCTGCAAGGGGGGCTGCACGTACCTGCAGGATGTCTGGTCCGGGGCGATCGCTGAACGGTGTGTGATCGATCTGCGGGCGCAGATGTTCCGGAAACTGCTGGAGCGTGATCCACAATCGGTCGAGTTGGCAGGACCGGCCAAGTTGCTCGCCGGGCTGACGTTCGAGTTACAGGGACTGGCACACGGGCTGACGACGATTGGCGGTCGCGTGGTGCGTGAGCCGCTGAAAGCGCTGGCCTGCATCCTTGCAGGCTTCGCCGTCAACTGGCGTCTGACAGCACTGGCTTTGATCGTGGTCCCGGTGGCAGGTTGGCTCTTCTCGTATCTCGGCAAACGCCTGAAGCGGGGTGTACATCGCATGCTCGATGCGATGGCCGTGATGTACAAGTTCCTGGAAGAGACCTTTCACAACGCCCGGATCGTGCTCGCTTATCATCAGCAGTCCCGGTTGCGTCGCGAGTTTCAACAGAAGAACTCACAGTTCTATCGACAGTCGATGCGGCTCGTCCAAATCGAGGCGCTGACCAACCCCATCACCGAGTTCCTCGGAATGTCGGCGATCCTGCTGGGGGTCCTTCCCGGCGGCTATCTGCTGCTCCGCAACACGACGTCGATCGGCTTCCTGCAACTGGCGAGTGAACCGATCACGGTGGCGGAACTGGTCACGCTGTACGCACTGCTGGCGGGAGTCCTCGATCCGCTCCGGAAGTTCTCAAAATATTTTGCATTCATCAAGCAGGCGGGAACGGCGCTGGAGCGGGCCTTCAAGCTGCAGGATGAAGCGACGCTGGCTCCGCATCCGGTCCATCCTGTGGGGTTGCCCGCGCGCTTCAGTGAACTCGAGTTTCGCGATGTCCACTTCGAGTATGCCACTCGCGACAGGAGCACCTCGGGGCGAACCCCGGTGCTGCATGGTGTGTCGTTCACCGTCAAAGCGGGTGAAATGATCGCCATCGTTGGTCCCAACGGCTCCGGGAAGTCGACGCTGCTGGGCTTACTGTCACGCTTCTTCGACCCGTCCGCCGGGGCCGTGTTGATCGATGGAATCGATCTCCGCGATGTCATGCCCCGAACATTCAGACAACGGACGGCCATCGTCCCGCAGGAACCGATTCTGTTCGATGACACGATCGTGGCGAATCTTCGTTATGGCAGTCCGGATGCTGCGCCAGAAGTGTTGCAGACCGCGGCCCGGCAAGCCTCGGTGCTGGAGTTTGCCACAAGCCTGGCACACGGACTGGAGACTGAAGTCGGGCCGCAGGGCCGCTCGTTATCGGGTGGGCAACGCCAACGGATCGCCCTGGCGCGGGCGATGGTCCGCGATCCAGAGTTGCTGATTCTCGATGAGCCGACCGCCGCCGTCGATGCGCTGAGCGAGCAACTCGTTCAACGAGCGCTGCGTGAGTTTGTCAAAGGCCGCACGACGTTCCTGATTACGCATCAGCTGTCGTCGGCCTGGCTGGAAATGATCTCGCGCATCGTGGTGCTCGATCGCGGCCGCGTGGTGGCTATCGGCCAGCACACCGAACTTCTCAAGACCTGTCCGATCTATCAACGACTGTTCGCCCAGGCGGCTCGCCATGCCGCATGAACCCCGCATGAAACTCTTCACCACATCCGCAGGTTTCCAGGCCGGACAGGTGGAATCGATCCAGTCACGGGTTCGCGCTTCACTGCTGCGAACCTGGGGGCTTCCCTGTCTGGTTCTGGGGGTGTTGGCGTGGTTTGGCTCCGTGCGCTTGACGGAAGTCGGCGACATTGCGCCCCCGGCGGTGCCCTCCTTGCTGCTGGCCGATCCGGTCCCGGACGGGGACGATTGGCCAGGCTGGCGGGGTCCGACACAGCAAGGCTCCATCACCACGGCCAGCAGTCCGCTCCAGTGGCAACTCCCCGTTGCGGAAGTCGCCTGTGACCAACGCTGGCGGACTTCGCCACCCTGCATCAGCGGTCAGCTGGCTGTTCTCTTGCGTGAAGAACGCTCGAACGGCAAGTCGACCCTCGTGGCCTTCGATCGTCGCGTAGGAACACTCCGTTGGCAAATCGATGTTGGCAGCGAGCCAATGACTCCCGTAGCAAAGACGCTGCTGCCGACTCCTGCGAGTGATGGCCGTCGGTTGTTCGTTCCATTGATCCGTGCGGGACAACTCTGGCTGGCAGCCTTCGATCATGCGGGTCAGCGGCTCTGGGAAACGGAGCTGGGGCCCTGCCGTCGCGCCTTGGGACCGGCTCAGTCGCCGATCATCGCTGGCAGCCTGGTGCTCGTGGCGCTCGATCAGGCTGCCCCAGCATGGCAGTTGACCGGAGCCGCAGGCTTCATCGCTGCCGTGCATCGACAGGCGGGTCAGCTCATCTGGCGGAATGGACGACCGTCTGGAACCAGCGAAGGAACGCCCGTGGTCGTCACCCTGGATGAACACCAGCAGGTGGTGATTCCCGGGCGCGGTGGTGTCCGGAGTTATGATCTGCACTCGGGCAAATTCCTCTGGTGGGCGCGTTGGCCGGCCCGTTCCGCAACGGGATCGGTCGTGGCCGATGAGCACTCAATTTATGCCGTGAGCGATGGCCCCGAACGTGAAATCCTCTGTATTCGAGGCAACGGCCGGGGCGATGTCAGCGAATCCCACGTCATCTGGCGGGCACGCTCTGCGGGGGGATCAGCCGGTCCCATCCTGATCGCAGACGAACTGATCGTGCTCGACGAGAACGGGGCGCTCACTGCTCTCGACCGCCAGACGGGACGAGCCTTGTGGCAACAGCGTTTGCCCGGCCATTACTCGTCCGCCCCGATCTGGCAAGGTCGTGCGCTCTCTTGCTTCTCGGACAGTGGTGGGATGGTCGCAGTCGATCCGTTTCTCCGCGGCCAGATCCTCGTGGAGAACCCACAGGCCGGGACACCGGCGGTCGCCTGTGCGGACGACCGGTGGTACTTCGCCACCACACGCGGACTCGTCTTCATTGGGGCCCACGAAACTCCACACATCGTCCTCGACCCCACTGCAACCGCAGTCCGATAACCGGTCGAACACGGGACAGACGCACGACGGCGTTACGTCTCATCCGCATAGCCAGAAGCGCGAGCGCCTGGTTCTTGTCCCGCATGGTGTACCAGCGACACGGTTGTACCGCGAGGTCTGCGTGTCAGTGAGTCTCCGCAGGAACCGGGCGCTGGCGCTTCCGGGTGAGGAAGTCGCGGTGGCGCAGCACGTGGTCTTATTTTGTCGGGGGTGTCTTGAGGATCGCGGTGGCTGGGAGCGGGCCAAAGCGGATCGAGTCGACCAATTCGCGATCACGATTCCCCAGGTTTTCCACAAGCGCCCGATCAAGCGAAACGAGCAGCGAAGCCTGCTTCCCGCTCGGCTCGGCGATGAGGAAATAGATCCAGGTCAGCGGCCGTTCGCCGATCGCCCCTTCGACCACCACACGGTACAGATACCGCTTGTCTTTCGTCGGAATGACCTGCGCACTGGTGATCGACTTCAACTTGTCACCCAGCGACTGTTTGATGTCGGCTTGGAAAACCTGCTCACTGGTGTGCTCGCCCGGTCGGGCGGCAGGGATGGGTGAGAGATTCGCCTGGGCGACGAACAGGCCTTGATCGAGCAGCCGAAAAATCGCCACCTGTTCTGTCTGCTTGAAGAGGTGCCATTGTCGCGTATGCTGCAGGGCCATGCCCCACGGAGTCTCGCAGCGAAGCAGCATGGCCGAGGAGGGCGGCTCTTGGCCAGCGGCTTCCAGGACTGCGGGCTGATTGAGAGGTCCGGGGTTCAGCGCCACCTTGCGGAGCAAGCGCAACCGGGCAGAGACATCCAGTCCGGCGCTCACCACCCCCACGGCCCGCTTCTCCGTCTGCTGCAAGTCAGCGGCCGAGATCACTTTCGCGGTGAGATCGTAATCGTAGGTCCCAGCGATCGTGATTTCGGCGGTCGCACCCTGAATGGCTCCATTCACCGTCGCGGTGAACCGAACCTTCGCGATGTTGTCCTGCACGCTTTCGAGTTTACACTTCACGCTCGATTTGGTCGTCGCTTCCAGTCGTGCCAGAAACTGGCCGGTCCATTCCGCGGGCTTCCATTCCTCACCGACTTCGACTTCGATTTTTGGCAGCAGACCGATCAGGCCGAGGCTGTCACAGGGTGGACTGAGTAGTTCCAGTTCTTCCGCAGACAGGTTTCCCCCCAGACTGAAAAACTCCAGACCCGAAGAACGTCCCTGAGCGACGACCAGCTTGAGCCCATCGGCCAGGCTGACCGTCGTCTTCTCTTCCGCAATTTCGATGTCGACCTGTGCCTGCTGATAGCTCCGGATCGAACGGAGTGCTTCCGCATCTATTCCAGCTCCCAGCAGACGGCGTTCCAGATACGAGAGGCTGGCACCCGCCGTGAGGGGTAAGTCGACCGGCTTGTTTCCCTCGGCCTGTGTCTGAACCTTCCCGTTCACATCGAGCCGCATGCCGACACCGATGACGCGCGTGTCATCGACCGGTTCTTCAAGTTTGTATTTTTCCGCTTGTGCCACCGCTGACAGGAGCAGCACGCCGCATGCGGTCAGAGACAACCATCGCCCGGTGTGCATCACAAGACCTTCCGTGGTCGAGATTGAAACCGTAGGGTGGGTCGAGTCCGCGAGGCCCACCATCTTCACGTTCTGGTGGGCCTCGCGGACTCGACCCACCCTACGAATGCATCCGACCTACGGGGTGACGACTTCTGCGCCAGACGTCACGCCGCAGCGGTCGGCGAGTTCGAGAGCCGACCGGACCAGGCCGTGGACATCGAGGCCGCATTCGGCCAGCAGTTCATCCCGTTCGCCATGTTCGACGAACCGGTCGGGTAAGCCGAGGCAGCGGAGATGATCGGTCCGCCGTCCAGTCATGTTCGCTGCTTCCAGCACTGCGCTGCCGAAGCCGCCGAGAATCGTGCCCTCTTCCACCGTGAGGACGAACCGTGCGTCGTCCAGTGCCTGGAAGATCGTCGCGGTATCAAGCGGTTTGACGAAGCGGGCGTTGATCACCCCGACATCCAGGCCCTGAGCCCGCAGTTGTTCCGCCGCTTCCACACAGGTCGTAAAGAGTGTTCCGCAGGCGATGAACATGCCGTCGGCACCCCAGCGGTAGACCTCCGCCTTGCCGAGTTCGACAGGCTGCTCGGGACGATCGACAACCGTCGCATTCGCCTTGGGATAGCGGATTGAGACCGGTCCGGGGTAAGTCAAAGCGAAGTCGAGCAGCGGTCCGACATCATGGGCATCACCGGGGGCGGTGACGACCATGTTCGGGAAGATCCGCATGTAGGCGTTATCGTAAGTCCCGTGATGTGTCGGTCCATCGGTCCCGGCGATCCCGGCCCGATCGAGCGTGAACGTCACGGGCAAGTTCTGCAGGGCGACTTCCTGGAAAATGTGGTCGAAGCTGCGTTGCAGGAACGTGCTGTAGATATCGACGACCGGCCGTTGTCCGGCTTTCGCCATCCCGGCTGCAAAGGCGACGGTGTGTCCTTCACAAATGCCGGTATCAAAGAAGCGTTGCGGATACTCGGCACGAATCCGGGCGAGCTTGTTCCCTTCACACATCGCAGCGGTGAGGACACAGACCCGCGGATCACGCTGCATCGCATCGTACAGGGCATCGCTCATCACGTTGGTGTAGGCTGCGGTGGACGACTTTTTGTTCGCTGCGGCCTCATGTTGTCCGTTGCGTTGGAATGGGGCCGGGGCGTGGTACTTCACCGGGTCTTCGCAGGCGGGGCCAAAGCCGTGTCCCTTCTGTGTGAAGACGTGCATCAGCACCGGGCCGCTGACATCCTTCACCATTTCGAGCGACTTGCGCAACGCAACGAGGTCGTGACCATCGACCGGACCGATGTAGCGGAAGCCGAGTTCTTCGAAGAGCATCCCGCCATGCAGGAAGCCTTTCACGGCATCCTTCAACTGCGAGATGGCTTGAGCTGTGCTTTCACCGACCATCGGGACGCGGTTGAGCAACCACGAGACATCCCGTTTCAAGCCGTTATAGAACGGGGCGACACGGGCCTTATCGAGATACTTTGCGAGTCCACCGACGCGCGGGCAGATCCCCATTTTGTTGTCGTTGAGGATGACCAGCAGGTCTTTCTTCAGTTCGGCCGCGTTGTTCATCGCCTCGAAGACAATCCCCGACGGCAAGGCCCCGTCGCCAATCACCGCGACCGCTTTGCGTCCGGTTTCCCCAGCGAGATCATCTCCCGCCTTGAGACCCAGCACGGTCGAGATGCTCGACCCGGCGTGCCCTGTCATGAACAGGTCGTAGGGGCTTTCCTGCGGATTCGGGAACCCCATCAACCCGTGTCGACGGCGGATCGTATGGAACTCCCGGAACCGGCCGGTGATCAGTTTATGCGGATAAATCTGATGCCCGGTGTCCCAGATCAGACGGTCTTTCGAGAAGTCGAAGACCTGGTGCAGGGCGAGGCATAACTCGACGACGCCGAGGTTGCTGGCGAAGTGAGCCGTCCGATCACTGACCACCGCACAGAGGGCTTCCCGAATCTCATCGGCGAGTTGCCGCAACTGGACATCACTCAGGCCCTTGAGTTCGTGCGGACCCTGGAGATGCGAGAGGATTTGAAAGTCCATCAGTGATCCCTTCTCCCGACGAAATCGGCTAACGCCAGCAATTTCTCGCTCCGCGAGCCCAGCGGAGCGACACACGCTTTCGCTTCGTCCAGCAACGTCGTCAGCCGCTGCTGGCTCTGTTCCAACCCGAGCAGACCCGGATAGGTCAGCTTGCCGAGGCCCGCATCTTTGCGAACCCCCTTGCCCATTTTTTCCGGGTCACCGTGTACGTCTAAGAGATCATCCGCAATTTGAAAGGCTAAACCAACACGAGTTCCGTATTCCGTGAGGTTTGCGAGCACATTCGCGGGGGCTCCGGCAATCCGTCCTCCCAGGGTTAACCCGCAGGTGATCAGCCGCCCCGTCTTCCGGCGATGGATCCCTTCCAGATGCGCAAGATCTTTAACGCCAGTTGTTTCCGCTTCGATATCGACCACCTGCCCGGCGACCATGCCGATCTCACCCGCAGCCGCTGCGAGGTCGGCACAACAGGCGGCGGCGACCTGGGGCGGTTCCGTATCGCGGGCGATAATTTCGAACGCCAGGGTGAGTAACGCATCGCCAGCGAGGATCGCCAGAGCTTCGCCGAAGACCTTGTGATTCGTCGGTCGACCCCGGCGGAGATCGTCGTCGTCCATCGCCGGGAGGTCGTCATGGATCAGCGAATAGGTGTGCACCATTTCGAGGGCACACGCTGCTGGGAGCGCGTTCAGCGGGTCGCCTCCACACGCTTCGCATGCCACGAGGGCCAGCAACGGCCGCAACCGCTTGCCCCCCGCGAGCAGGCTGTACGCCATCGCTTCGCGGAGTTTCGGCGGACAGTCGGCACGGTCATCCATGTAACCGGCCAGACGCCGATTGATGTCGTCGCGCCATGGCCCGAAGGCCGATTCCAGATCGTAGGTAGCAGCATCCATGCCGGTCTGATCCGAGGTGTTCCGATCTCCGTTGGTCGCTCCCGACCGCGAAGGATCACGCACGATCGTACCCGGAATCAGAGCGACAGTGAAGCGGCAGACCCATCCGGACATCGAATCCAAGGGAGTCTTCGCCCGTACGAAACCGGCGGGATTGGCCGAAGCACGAGGTCCTCACGGCAACTGACCACGCGATTCGTGTCGTCGATCAGACACCGTCTTGACCCGGTTCACCGGCGGACATACGGTCCGGCCACACGTCGACTGTCCAAGATCGTCCGTCGTTGAACAGGGACCACATGCTGCGAGTTTCCCTGGGGGTTTCGCTGCTGCTGTGCTGTTCTCTGACCGGTTGTCTCTCGGTCGAGACGCTTACATCCTCCTTCCGTCGCGATCTGAGCGGTCAGTCTCCGCCGGACGAGGGATTCAATCTCCACGATCCCGAGGAACGCCCGCAGGCGCTGGCGACACTGAATCGCGATGTGATCGAACAGGAGATTGCCGACACCCGTCTCCGGTCGCGGGTCATGATGAGCATCGACTCGGATCGTCGCTACATCGGGACCATCACGAAGGCCACTCCCGAGAGTGTGGAACTGACCGACTGTCTCTGCAAAGACATCGTGCCGGGCCCCGATGGCCAGCCGCAGCAACGGACCAGTTATCGTCCCAGTCAGAAGCTCGCCCGTTCGACCATCACGCACTTTACGTTGATGTCACCTCCACTCGGCAAAGCCGCTGCTCAGCAAGTTGCTGACAGTTCGCCCAGCACAATCGAAGCGGTGGTCTTGAAGAGTGGCCGCCAGCAACACTGCTGCACGCTGTTCGAGCCCGCGCCGCCGGTTGTCCGGGCCACGGCGATCGATGACCTGCGTGAGCAGTTCGCGAGCACGCCGCGCGGCTCGCAAATCCGGCTGGTCAATCAGGCGGGCCGTCGCTGGCAGGCAACGTTTCTCAGCCTCGAAGACGATCGCATCGAGTTGCTGAACTGTCTGGTCGTGGAATCGGTGATCGATTCCGACGGCCAGCCATCTTCCACGTTGCACCATATTCCGCTGGAATCGCATCCCCTCGAATCACTGACCCGCTGCGAGTTCGTCGCCCCACCCTCCGGTCAGTTCGCCACTACCGACGAGGACCTCGACTGCGGCGATTACTGCGTCGAAGGTTTCCTCGACTCGCGCGGACAACTCCATCGCTGGGGAAAGCCCCATCCTGAACGAATGGAGAATGCTCACCAACATTCTGTGGCCAAGAATGCATCTGCTCTGGAATGATCCCCCAAAGAGAGCGTGCGGCCTTGAAACACCCTGTGTAAGACGACTGAAATGGCGTCGCGGAATGTGGACGGGACACTCACGCGATTGAGCATGGCTGCTGACGACATGCCTGCGACACTGGATCAGACGCAAGGGTGCTTGCTGGGGTTGGCGTTGGGGGACGCTTTCGGGGCACCATTCGAAGGGGGATTCCTGGAGCGGTCACTCTGGCGAATGATTGGGACCAACCGCCGTGGCGAGAGACGCTGGACCGATGACACGCAAATGACGATCGACGTGATCGAATCATTTCTCGCTCACGGAACCATCAATACGGACGATCTGGCGCTTCGGTTCGCGCGGAGTTATCGCTGGAGTCGTGGTTACGGACCCGGGGCAGCGAAAATCCTGCGACGAATCGCAGCTGGTCTGCATTGGAGCGAGGCCAATCGCTCGGTCTATCCGCAAGGGTCCTATGGAAACGGAGCGGCCATGCGGGCTCCTCTGATCGGATTGATTTTTCTCGATCTTCCGGACGAACTCTCCGAAGCGGTTCTCGCATCAGCTGTGGTGACCCACGCCCATCCACTTGGAATTGCCGGGGCGATGCTCATCGCGCGGGCAACGGTGTGCATCCTGCAGGGCCTTCGTGGGGCGAACGTCCTCCGAGAAGCAGCCTTGAACATTGAACCCGTAGAATTCACCTCGCGATTGCAGCTCGCTCGCGAATGGTTGGATTTGGGACGCGAGTCAACACCGCGAGATGTCGTCCGCCATCTGGGGCGGGGAGTCGCTGCACCGGAGTCATGCGTCACGGCATTGTATCTTGCCGTCCGATCTCTCGATCAGCCGCTTGAAATACTACTGCAATTCATCGCTGCTTGTGGAGGCGATGCCGATACGATCGGTGCGATGGCCGGTGCCTTGTGGGGAGCCGCGAATGGCTATCAAGCGCTACCGACCGAATTGCTCGGACGCCTTGAAGCGCAGGACCGGCTGCTCAATCTCGCTACCGCATTACAACAGCAATTGAAGCGGAGCCGCTGATTTCATGCCTTCTTGTAGGGTGGGCTGTGCCCACCATCGTTTCTCAGAACGAGTGAAGACGATGGGCACAGCCCACCCTGCAAATGCTGCGGTCCAGCGATCAATGTAGGGGCTCAGACGGTGGGATTTTGCTGTGGGAGCCGCAGGGGCACTTTTCGCCGCAGGAGAATTCGCTGAAGGGGTCGTGCTTGGGACGCGGCTTGGTCAGCGCACAGCCACTCGTGAGCAATAAGCCGTTGATGATCAACACCGTGCCCAGACCGCAGGAGACTAATGTCTTCGGGACGAATGTGAAGTGTTGCATGGAAGTGAGTCTTTCCATCTTGACGCCTCAGCGGCGCGATCGACGCGGGGCTTGTGAACCAAATTCGCGATTGAAGGCTTCCGGATCGAACGCATCGTTCGCCCGTCGGGGTGTCGGCAGCGGGTCACCGGGAAGCGGTGACGTCTCTTGGACCGGTAGATGCGGGACGGGAGTGGTCGGGACCGTACTCATCGGTTGAACCGACGCCGTCGCCGGGACAGGCTCGACAGCCGCGACCGGTGTTGGCTTCGCCCGCGATCCTTTGAGGGGATTGAGCTTCGCGAGCCGTTTCGCTTCGGCCTGCCGTTCGGCAGAGACCGCGAGGACCCACGTCTGCAGCAGGTCCATCTGGTCACGGCCGGCGGAGCCATCGAACAGCGGCGCACTCAGACCGCCGTGAGCACCACGGCTGACCATCAGCAGCGGACTGCGGAGCGGATCGTCGATCAGAATCTGTTCCAGTGCGGCGGCAAGATTCTTCTCGGAAGCCCGGCGATGATTGGAACTTGCGATCCGGACGTGTGTGATCTGAAACGAGCGTGACGTGTCGACACCGTGACAGCTGGCGTTACCGCAGCGATTGACGAGCAGCGGTTGAATCCGGGTCGTGAACTGAGCAGCCAGCGGGCGGGATAAGCCGCCGATGGCTTCGACTTCGGGGACGATGAACCCATCCGACGAAGTGGGCGTGGTCGCTCGGGGCTGGGGTTTGGTCAGCAGTTGTTCTTCGAGCCGGGTGAGCATCTTGCGGGCGGTCTCGTTGGCGGGGTCGCGTCTCAAGGCCCGCTTGAGTTCGTCGCGGCCCTCGTCGTAGAGGCGATAAGACAGGCACCATTCCGCCAGCGCCATCAGATCGGCTGCGGTCGGATCGCGCATGCTTTCACGTTGAATGCGGTAGGCATCGGGGAGATCGCGGGCGACGCAGCGGGTTTGTTCCTGGGGGATGAAGAGCTTGCCCCCGGCCTTCTCGACCGAGTAGCCGCCCGCCTGAATGTGGATGATGCCGCGGACGAGGCGACCATCGGCCATCACCAGGAGTTGATTGCTGCTGCCGGCCTGTGCCACCTGGGCCGCGTCTTCTGCGCAGACCTTTGCTGTCGCCATGATGAGCAGAGCGAACAGAGTGGCAGCGAGGAGTTGAAGACGTTGCATGGAGGCCTCGATCTTGGTGGTCTGTGAGCGGAGACAGTCCTTGCAGGATGGGCGATTGACGTGAATCCATGGAGACGATACGTCATCCGAAGCGGACGCTATGTCATCCCCAGAAACGGGGTCAAGAGGGGTCACGCGTTTCACAAGAATGCGGCGTGCGTTTCACGCGGCATCAATCGCCGAGCGGCGGAAATGTGACGCGAAGCAGGGTCGCACCGGCGGTTGTGGTCGGTGTCCAGACATTGGGCACCGGACCGGGCGGCGTCAGCACCGTGTGTCCTGGCTGACATGCCAGGGGTTGCGGCTCGTCGGCAGCGTTCAAACTCGCACTGCCGTGAGCGACAAACCACGCGGCCAGTTCCGTGGCCGGGACGGACCATTCGGCAGCCGTGATGTGCCATTCATCCAGTTGGAAGTAAGGGCAACGAAGTAACGTCCGGCTCTGAACTCCCGGCCTGTGGTTCATCCATGCGGAGGTCGAGGCCCGCGGGACGTCGGTCCGTGTCCAGTCGATACACGCGAGGGCCTGATCGACGTGCAGTGTCCGTGGGCGGCCCAGAGCATCCAGCCGGTTCCAGTCCCACAGTCGCAATGTGAGATCGCTGCACTGCTCGACCTCAAAGAGTACCACGCCCCCGCTGAAGGCATGGACTGTTCCCGCGGGGACGAGATACGCCTCCCCCGGAAGCGGCGTGAACGACACCAGCGTCGATGCGATTGTCCCCGCAGCCAGCTGGATGCGCACTTCGGCTTCGGTGACACCCGGTTGCCAGCCGAACGAGAGTCGACTGGTCGGTTCTGCTTCGAGGACGTACCACGCTTCGGTTTTTCCAGTGACGCCCAACCCCAGCGATCGCGCGAGCGCATCCGTCGGGTGGACCTGCAGCGACGAGGGCTGGCGGCTGTCGAGCAGTTTGATCAGCCACGGAAAGGCCGTAAGTCTCGCTTCCGGACGTCCTGCACACCAGTTCGATCGCTCGGACTGCCAGACGGTGTTGAGCGATTCGCCCGCAAACGGGCCATGGTCGATCTGGCTGACATGCGTCGCCTCGCCGCTGAGTTCCCAGCTCTCGCCGATCAGAGCGTGCGGGGAACCTGCTTTGCCGTAGGCAGCCGCCAACCGCTGTCCGCCCCACACCTGGGGCCGCAACCACGGTTCGCACAACAGCCAGGACATGGGCGGGAGACTTTTCTGTTCTCTAGAATCCATCGATCGTCGGCACATCGAATTCTACGGAGCGTTGAGACCAGCCGGAATTGGGATGACGCAGCAAATCGTCCAGATTTCATCGAGTCCGGCGGCACATCCGGCAGTTGCCCGTCGGCGGTGTAGTCCCGCTCCGAAGGGAGCGTTATGATCGCCCATGGTCTTCGTGGAGATTCTGCCAACGGTCATGCGTCCAGTGACGTAGGTCGGCTGGTTCCATGTGCGACCTCTCAGGTGAACATGATATGAGCAAAGCGAAAGCCCCGGTCCCGGAACAGGAACCGGCAAAATCTGCCAAATCTCAAGATGGTGCCCGGGAAACGTTCGAATCGATCGTTGTGGCCTTTGTGCTCGCGTTTCTGTTCCGGACGTTTATCGCCGAAGCGTTCGTGATCCCGACCGGTTCGATGGCACCCACCCTGTTCGGCCGACATAAAGATGTCGTCTGCCCGCAGTGCCAGACCGCTTACGAAATCGGCGCCAGTGAGGAACTCGACGATGAAGGAGCGATCCTGCTCCGCCGGATCACGCATTCCACGTGTCCCAGCTGCCGTTACGAATTCTCGATCAAGGAAGCGCCGGTCTTCAAAGGGGATCGAATTCTCGTCAACAAGTTCCCCTACGAGATTGGCGACCCGCAGCGGTGGGACGTCTGCGTCTTCAAGTTCCCTGAGATCCCCGAGCGGAACTACATCAAGCGGCTGATCGGTCTGCCGGGCGAAGCCATCCGTCTCGATCGGGGTGATGTGTATACACGGAAGGGGACCGAAGGTGACTTCCGGATTCAACGGAAGGCCGACCCGGGCAAGCAGGACGTGCTGCAGATCCTCGTCTACGATGATGCCCATCCGCCGCATCAACTGCTGGAGAAGGGCTGGCCGGAGCGCTGGGCCGCGATGTCCGCCAGCGACAAAGAGCAGGCGATCGATGGCTGGAGCGATGCAGCTGAGAGCTGGACGGTCGATGCGAAGACTCGCAACTATGAACTGAAGAGCCCCGCTGCCGAAGCACAGTGGCTGCGGTATCGACATCTGGTCCCCCATCGCGACGACTGGAAAGCGTTCGATGAAGGCTTGGCTGTGAACCTCCAGCCAAAGCCGATGTTGATTACCGATTACTATGGTTACAATAGCTTCTCGCGCGATGCGCGCGACGACGCTGACGATGATGTTTACTGGGTCGGTGATCTCACCGTCAGTGGTGTGCTCGACGTTTCCCAGGCGGGTCCCGAGGCGACCGTCACGCTGGAGCTGGTCGAAGGGGTCCGCCGCTATCGCTGTGCCATCGCCCTCACGTCTGGCGAAGCGACCCTTTCCCACACCGACGAGCTGAGCCAGTCCGGTCAACCTGTCGTGCTGGGAACAGCGAAGACGAGTTGGACAGGTAATGGTCGGCACACGTTTTGCTTTGCCAATGTGGATGACCGCCTCTGCGTCTGGATCGATGGACGACTGGTGAAGTTTCCGAACGATGGCGAGTATGTCGCCCCGTCAGCCGGTCTGGTCGGTCCGCAACCGGCCGACCTGATGCCGGTCGGTATCGCAGTGCAGGGGGCGGCCGCAAAGGTCTCGGACCTGCTCTTACGGCGGGACATCTACTACCGTGCGGAACGGGTCGCCGATGATGCCCGCTTCGCAGAGAAAGCGAGCCTCGGCGAAGAGCTGGACGGTTTCACGCGGAACAAGTTGCGGGATGAACTCGATGATCCGGTGGCGTATTCGCGGTTGTATAACGAGAAGCTCGGTCCGGTTGAATTCGCACCGTTGCTCGATGACGAGTACTTCGTGATGGGAGACAACTCCCCGCGTAGTCAGGACAGCCGACTGTGGACGAACCGGCGCGGGGCCTTCAATCGGCATGCTGTTCCCCGCCATGCGTTCGTTGGCAAAGCCTTCCTGATCTACTGGCCGCACGGGGTGCCATTCATGAACGACGGCAAGGGCTATCCGATCGTCTGGCACTCTGTTCCAAAGAACATCCCCGTCGACAACTACCCGGCTTACACCGCACCATTCTATCCCCAGTTCGGCCGCTGGCTGTCACGAATCCGCTAACGACCGGAGCCGCATCCCTCAGGCTCTAAAGTCGCCAGCACGCTCCGCGTGATGAGCGGATCAAGAGTCTGCGGACCCATTTCCCGCAGCAGTAGCCCACGATCGACTCACAACCCGTTCGCGGTGCTGCCACGGAAGAATCCGCCCCATTCCGGGGGTTGATAGCGGATGTCGAGCGCCGGGCTGGTCACCACGCGGCTTCCTTCCTGCAGCGATTGGAGCGCGAGGTCGCACATCGTCGTCGTCAGCCACGTCCGTTCCACCGGATACGTCGGTTTTCCCGAGAGGAAAAACTGCTCGATGTGCCACATCAGCGGATTGAAGAAATTGGCTGCCGGTGGCGCGGGGAGAAAAAGGCACGCTGCCAGTGGCTCTTCGCGGCCCTCAGTCATCCCCGCGAATCCGAATTCGGACGTCTGCTCGATGAGGTTCAGAATGGTGCCACGGGTGCCGTCGCGGTATTCGATGAGGACAACCAGCGGATCAGCCACATTGTCCCGGACGCTGCCGACGTTCTGGCTCGGACAGTGTTTGAGCGCGGCCTGCATCAGCCGTTCCGACCACCGCCCCGCACGGGCCGCCTCCCATACCGCGTCACCTTTCAGGCACTGCACGCTCTTCACGCCGGTCTCGCCGCCTCGACGGCGCTCCATCAGGCATTGCAGACTTTCCAGCGCATGGAACAGATAGATCTCAACGGGTCCGCGGTCAAATCCGAACGTGACGAGGCCTTCAGTGAACGGGGTCTCGCGCGGCGGGTCGATCTCGGGAATCCGCCAGGTCACCGGCAGCGACGAACCGGCCATCATCGGAAACCTGAGTTTCCGTGACAGCTGAATCATCTCGGCCGCTTTTCGATGGTCGAACGAGAGATGCTTATCGATGAAGACCGGGACCGATTTCCCCGAAGCTTCGAAGACGTTGACGATCTCCCGAAACTTGTCGTAGCGGGGATAGAGGACCTGCCCGCGGTCATTCACGGGGTAGTCGCCATGTTCGATGATGAGCATCACCGCATCGACATCGAGCGACTTCGCGCCGCCCAGCGTGGCAGCGACTGAATCACACACTTCGACCCCGTAACGCTTGCCGTATTCGCGACCGAGGTCGTCCTTGGGTGTCTGGTCATTGAACATCCGCACGAGTTTCAGCGCGGGCTGATGATGCAGGCCGTCTTTGGTGTAACCATGAATCACGCGCCCGCACAGATGGTAGGCATGCGAGCGGAGGCGATAGATCGAGTTGATCGCTGCGACCCGCAACGGCCGCTGCTGCACCGGGGCATCGGAGGTGGTCTGGGCTGCTGCGTTCGATGGCAGTGCCAGAGAACCAGCGACGAGAGAAGACGCCGCCAGAAAATCACGCCGGGAAACAGTCGCCATCGGAAATCCTCGTGAGTCAGGGACACGAGCGCAGCACGCCCCCGAGCATACCCAAATCCCCCTGACCACGCTTGCGTCTTCGCGGTTTCTCCCGGTTGTACCATCGTGTGGTCTTTTCGCCACAACCTTTCCCTGGCTGCCCATCAGGTTCCCGACTCGACCCTGTGGAATCCCAGCCAGAGTGAAGGCATGACACCCCGGACTTACTGGTCGACGCTGTTCGTCATCACGCTGGCGGGCTGGCTGCTGCGCGTCGCGATGACGGCCCACTTCGTCGGGTTCTCGGCTCCACCGGATCCGCGCGACGGGTTGGACCAACTCGACTACGAACAGTTCGCCTATCACCTGAGCATCGGCGCGGGTTACACACTGGAAGACGGTACGCCGACTGCGCGACGGTCACCGGGAACGTCGTTTCTGCTGGTCCCGGTCTACGTCCTCTGCGGCCGCAACATGCTGGCGGCCCATCATTGGTGGCTGCTGCTCTCGGCCCTGACGATCCCTCTCGCCGCCGAACTGCTGCGTCGCGTGTGGGGGCCGTGGCCTGCGCTCATCTGTGCTGCAGTGACGGCCCTGAATCCGGGCCTCACGTACTATGCGATGTTTCTCTGGAGTGAATCGCCGTTTGCGTTCTTTGCAACCGTGGGGACGTGGCTCAGTGTCCGCAGTCTGCAGTCCGATCGTCCGACTCGCTGGAACATCGCGGCCGGCCTCGTCTGGGGTTTCGCGATCCTGCTCCGACCGCAGATTCTGCTGATGGGACCTGTGGCGATCATTGTCTGGTTGGTGTGGGGACAGCGGAACTGGTCACTCGCCCGCAACGTAGCGATCCAAACCGTTCTCGCGTGTGCGCTGGTCGTCCCCTGGGTCGTGCGGAATGCGATCGTGATGGAGAAAGCCGCGATTGCGACGGTCGTTGGCGGGCACACCTTCTGGGGAGCGCACAATTCGGTGACGCTCAACGACCCGCACTTCCGCGGTGACTGGCTTCAGCTCTCGCATCTGACGAATCCGCAGCGGGAATGGCCGGTGGCCGAGGTCCCGCAGGAAGCCGCCGCATGGCGGTATGCCTTCGAGGATCTCCGGGCCGATGCGCATCAGATCCCGGCACTCTTCCTGGCCAAATTCATCCGGCTGTTGTCACCCTTTGAACGGACACCCAATCGTCCGTTGTTTTGGGCCTTTGCGGGATTGTGGATCGTGACGCTTCCTGGACTGGTCTGCGGATGGCGCGAAGTTCAGCGGCGTGATCCCGCGCTCGCAGCGGTGATCGGCGTACAGTTCGCCGCGACGGTCCTCTGCTGTCTGATGTTTTACGGCGGCGGCCGCTTCCGCCATGTCTACGAACCGCTGCTCATGGGGATTGCGGTCGTCGGGTGGGCACGACTTGGTCGACTGGCGTTGGCCTGGGGACCGGCTCTTTTCAGGATGGTTCCTGCGGCGGAGTCGGCTGGTCATTCATCCGTTGGCTTGCCTGATAGAGTCCGGCACCCAGCAACACCGTCAGCAGTACGATGACTCCCAGGACGACCCGGGTATCGTTCCATGGAGTCCACGCCGTCCCGGTGGAAGCGGAAGCAGCGGAATTCTTCTGCGGTTCACCCAGCGTCGCTGCGATCACTTCGACACCGCTCTTCAACGCTTCCTGCAGGGCAGCCACGTCCACGTTGCCCGCTTTCGCGTCATCGGAACCATACTCCAGTTGTAACGTCTCGCCTGGACCAGCCAGACAGCGCAATTCGTAGATCGGACCGAGTGCATCGATCGCCGTGATGGCCAGCGGCGGACTGTCCCCATTCTCGATTGTCAGGCGTAACTTCGTAGGTCGGCGGAGCTGCGGTTTGGGAATTCCGGCTGCACTGAGCGGATCCCCTTCCACGACGAGTTGTTCCCGCTGGATCGTCCCGACGGCAATTCGCGCGAGGGCACCGCGCTCGATCACCTCCCACGTGGGGCGACCGAGTCCATCGTCGACCTCGGCGGCGTATTCATAGCGACGACTGAAGTTCTGCGCGTCGGTTAACACGCGCAGCGCATCGACCGGCTGCCCCTTCGTCTCGATCGTGGCAATCGTCTGCTTCTTTTCTGGAGCCTGTTCGATCTGGAAGGTCGGTTGACGATAGAGTTGACGGCGGTATGCGAGCGGCCGCCGCTCCTGCACGGTGCGCTGAAACACAATTTTATCGAGGTGAAACGGTCGGCGCTGGATTGAAGTCCGTTCGGTCCGCTCGACTTCACGACCATCGGAGAGTCGCCGCGTCAGTTCCAGCAACTGGTTTTCCTGCTCGGCGGTGATATCGCCGATCGTCAGCCGAAAGGTCCGGTGATCCCCTGCGGAGACTGGCAGTACCAGGTTGCGCGCCTCGATGAACCGTGAGTAATCAAAGATCAGCACCGGCGCACCAGCGGGTGTCCAGTCCTTCCCATTCGCCGTCGATTCAACCTGCACCTGGAGTTCAAAATCGCGCATTCGCGTTTGAATCACGAGCGCATCGGGGAGCGGATCGTCTTTATCCAGGGCGATCTGCACCCGCATGCCGAACTCCGGGCTGATCTTCACCGATTGAGAAGCGACCGCCCACTGCTTGGTAACCGGGTGCGGCTCGAAGTCTTTGAGCTTCTCGATGACAAAGCCGACGTTGCCTCCCTTGGCATCCCGCACCCGCAGATCGGGCCAGGTATTGCGCGTCTCCGCATGGACCTGTTCATCGAGCGGAATCCCAATCGGCGCAGCGGCTTTCAACTCAGGCAACTGCACCGGCCGCAGCCAGCGGAAGATCGGCTCCTCCGCAACGGCGGTGAACGGTAATAACGGGAACAGGCAGACGAACAGTCGCACGTGTCGCATGTCGATTCCGTTCATTCTTCCTCACCCCCAGCGCGAGCGTGGGCTGCCTGGGTTCTCAAGAAGCCGGCGCTCGCGCTTCGGGCTGGGTGAGTCTTATTTCTCGGCCTCTTTCACCGCGAACGTCTCTCGATACTTGAGATACACGAACGAACCCGCGAGGACCAGCACCCCCAGGACGATGAACGCGATGATCCGGAAGAACTGGTCGAGTTCGGCCAGGTCGCGGAAGAAGACTTTCCAGATGACAATCGCGAATAGAATCAAACCTGCATAGCGCAGTGCCTTCACGTTCTTCCAGATGCCGCGCAGCAGCCACGCCAGCGCGAACAGCGACCAGAGGATCGACAACCCCCCGGCCCGCAAACCCGGCAAGTAAGTCTGCAGCAGGGCATTCGTTTCGAGCGACAGGTACAGGAACAGGACTCCCATCCCGCAGATGGAGAAGACGATCGCTGCATCCCGTTGACGGATGCGGGAATCAATTATCGTCGCTGCGACCGCGAAGAACGCGGTCACCGCACCGAAGTCGAGGAGCCGCAGCGCCCCGTCGTGGAAGGAGTACGGTCCCGCATAAAGGTAGGTCCGCTCGAACGGCCAGTAGGGCAAATCGATCACCAGGAGTTTCACGAGGACCGCCAGCACGGCGCACGTCAGCACCCCGACCAGCACTTTGCTTTGCCGGACGACCGCCTCCCACAGGATAAACGCACACGCCGCCAGCCAGAGGAGTGTGAGGACCGGCCATCGCAGGGAAGGATAAGCGTAGTAGACCGTGCGGTTCAGCTCGAGATGGACCGTCACCAACAACAGGGCACAGGCGGCGACGAGAAAAAGTCGGGCCGAGAAATCGGGCGTGAGATACTCCGGCAGATCGGTCTGCGGGGCGACCACTCCTTCTTGCCGATCACTCATCAGCAGTCGTTGGGCCCCCACCAGCGACAACACCGGCACACCGAACATCACCGCCCGTTCGAGCAGCCGTGGCCAGTAGTCGGCCCATGCCATGTCGGCCGGGAACGACGTGCCGAACTGCAGGGGCAAATCGATGAACGCGAACCGGCCCATGACGATCGCATAGAGGACGAAGCTGATGTACCGCAGCGACGTGCTGCCCAATTGCCGGGCGATCCACAACAGCACCAGTGCCTGCAGCGACCAGCTCACCGTGATCCATTGCTTCGACAGAACTAACGGCACGGTCACGATCACAAAGAACGAGGCCATCCCCAGGAAACTGACGAGCAACTCCCGATCAACGAGCCGCCGCATCAGGAAGTACCAGACATGCAGCGCATAGAAGAGGGCCAGTCCCAGGGAGACCGCTGCGGCCCATTCCTTCCCGTATTCCGCGGAGACCAGCTTGTAGCTCTCGCTGAAGAAGATTCCCGCATTGACCAGCAGCGCAAGCAGATCAAGCAGATTCGATCGCGCGCGATTCACCAGCTTGTAGAGGAACGTCATCGTCGAGAAGAGGATGAAAAACGCGATCAGAAACGGCAGCACGTTCCACAACTGCTCGCGCGAGTAGTCCCGCATCGCAGCAAAATACAGGACATACGTTCCGAGGAAACTCAGCAGATTGACGAACGGCCAATTCTTCCAGTAACAGACGCCGAGCACCCCCAGCCCGAGAATCAGCAGGTAGGAATACAGACCGACGAAGTCGACCACCCCCGTGGAGAGCAACACCGGTGTGAAGTACCCGCCGAGCACGCCCATCACGGCGACCAGCATCGACTGGAACCGCACTGCGATCCCGCCCGCGAGGACTGTCACGACCCCCATCAGTGCAAACGCCGGGATGGGTTCCAGCAATCCGTAGAAGTTCGCCGCCGCGAAGACGCTGAAGTACAGCGTGGCCAGTCCGCCCCCCATCATCCCCTGACCGAAGATGTGATAGCGTCCGCCGAGTAAACGCGTTCCGGCAATCAGCATCCCCAGCCCGGCCGACGTCGCGAGCGCCACGCGACCGATCGGTGCAATCAGGTTCTTGTCGAACGAGTACTTCAGGAAGAAGCCGATCCCGATGACGAGGATCAGCGTCCCCAACCGCAACAGCCATTGGCTGGCGATGGCGTATTCCATTGAGACGCCGGGCGGAATGTGTTCCTCGCCGACGATGATCCAGTTCCAGATTTTGTGCAGCGTTTCCGTCGCCGCCTTTTCCCAGGCGCTCGGTTCACGCAGCGGCTGGGGTGGGAAACCTTTGGCGGCAGATTCCGACGGAAGCGCCGTCGCGGCTTTCGCAGCCTCGACGCGGGCCGCTCTCACGGCTGCGAGCCGTTCCGTGATCGATTTCCCAGCTGGCTCCGCTTCAACGACTTCCAGCGTCTCAAAGACTGGTTCAACCGGCCCGGCGGGGGCAGCGGCAATCGGCGCGGGCGGCGAGGGCGTCTCTGTTGCCGCGATGGTGGGAGGTGGCTCGGCAGCCACCGCCGTTGCCGACTCAACGGTCATGGGAGAGGCTGCCGTTGCAACTGGAGAGGATGCTGCCACCCGGGTTTCCAACGCCGTCACCTGCTGGCGGAGCTTGATCAACTCGCGCCGCAACCCGCTAAAACCCTCATCCGCCTGCTTCCGCAGTTGATTGAGCAGCGAATACGCATAGAAAAACGGGCCAAGAAACAGACCGCACAGGGCGATGAACAGGCAAAAAAAGAAGCCTTCCATCGTGAACTCCGCAGGCGTTCCACCGGGGTGCTGATAGACGGGGTACGATTCAATCGTATCGCAACCCCAGACCGGCCAACAGTCCCGACACGGATGGCAGCGCGATCATTCAACACCCTCGCGGAGTGATCTGGCGCGACTCATGCCGTCCGATACGCTGCGTTCGCGGCGGCGACTCCGGCACCGGGACTCACAGCAGCTCCCTGTTGTGTCAGGCAGCGTTCCAGGGCCGCAAGGAAGAGCAACACGTTCGACGGCGATGACGCGGACCCCATCAGCCCGACCCGCCAGACCTGTCCCTTCCACGGGCCAAGGCCGCCGCCGATCTCGATGCCGAACTCTGTCAGCAGCTGCTTGCGGACCGCGGCATCATCGACCCCCGTGGGGATCTTCACCGCGTTGAGCATCGGCAGGCGGTGCGACGCCGGAACTGCGTAGTCGATCCCCATCGCCGCGAGTCCGTCACGCAAGGCGACATGGTTCCGTTGATGCCGCGCGAATCGCGCCGGCAGTCCTTCTTCGAGAACCAGCCGCAGGGCTTCGTGCAGCGCGTAGTTCATGTTGATCGGTGCGGTGTGATGGTAGGCCCGACTGCTCCCCCAGTAGTCTTTCACCATCTGCATGTCGAGATACCAGCTCTGGACTTTCGTCTTGCGACGGTCGATGGCCTCGACCGCGGCGGCACTGAACGTGACCGGCGCGAGTCCGGGGGGACAGCTGAGGCATTTCTGCGTGCCGCTATAGACCGCATCGAGTTGCCAGCCATCGACTTCGACCGGCACGCCACCAAGCGATGTGACACAGTCAACCGCGATGAGGGCACCGTGCGCGTGACACAACCGGGCAATCTCTTCCACCGGTTGATGCGCCCCGGTTGAGGTCTCCGCATTCACGATCCCCAGAACCTTCGGCTGGTGCTGCTTGAGGGCGGCTTCAATCTGTTCCGGACTGAAGATCGCGCCGAAGGGTTGTTCAAGCACGGTGACTTCCGCACCCGCCCGGCGGGCGACATCGGCCATGCGGCCACCGAAGACACCATTCACGCAAACGACCATCCGGTCGCCCGGTTCGATCAGGTTGACGACGACGGTTTCCATCCCGGCGCTGCCCGTTCCGCTGACCGCGAGCGTGAGCTTGTTCTGCGTGGCGAAGACCTGCCGCAGCATCCCCTGCAATTCATCCATGATCCGCAGGAATTCCGGGTCGAGATGCCCGACCGTCGGCGCAGCGAGAGCCGCGAGGACCCGATGCGGCACATCGCTCGGACCGGGACCCATCAAGACACGGCGGGACGGAGAAATCGGGGCGGGCAGCATCTCGGGGACTCCAAACATGGTAGACGATCTTCATCGATCTTACTCATTGACCGATCCGTTGTCAGTCGATCGCGCGGAAGGAGCGACGAATGTCGAAGGCGGAAGGCGGAATGTCGAAAGCGGAGGTTCCAGATGCCGACTCCCATTCCATTCGACTTCTATTCGACATTCCGCCGTCCTCATTCCGCCTTTCGCGCACCTCCCGCACGCGATATTCTTCTCATCATGGCCGATCACTTTCGCACCTGCCGTCGCGTTGAATTCTGTGATACCGATCTTGCGGGGATCGTGCACTTTGCGAATTTCTACCGTTACATGGAACAGGCCGAGCATGCCCTCTTCCGGGCGCTGGGGCTGAAGATTCATGGCATCGGCGACGATGGCGTCCCGTACGGCTGGCCACGGGTGGCTTCTTCCTGCTCGCATCGCCTGCCGGCGCGCTACGAAGATGTGATCGAAATCGTCATCGAGATCGTCCGCCGGTCGCCCCGGTCGTTGACGACCGCATACAGGTTCTACAAGGAAAGCGAACTGATCGCGGAAGGGGAGATGAAGACCGCGTTCTGTCGTATCCCACCGGGGGCCGCGCTGCAATCGGCCGAGATGCCCCCCGCGATCGCCCAACCGCTCGACGACCTGATGGCTCGTACCGAACCGCTTCTGGACCCCGAACGTTTCTGACCGCGTTCTTCCTCGCTTGCGTCTTCGCGTCCCACCCTCACGGGTTGGAAATCTTCCGCACCACGGGCGTGCGCATCCGCGCGAGTTCCTCATCGAAGGTCCGGCCGGCCCGTGCTGTCACCCGTGCGCCGTCATACAGCGAATCGAGATTGCTGAGGGCCAGTTTTTCCCCCGGTTCCAACCCCTGAGTGATCTCTGCCAGTGCGTTCAAGGTGCGGGCGATCGTCACCGTGCGGGGCTCGGCTTTTCCGTCGCGAATGACAAAGCCTCGGCTGTTCAGCACGGCATCGCGCGGGATCAGGATCCGCTGCGTCAGGATCGGCCCGTCGATGCGGACATGCACGAAGGTCCCAGGCAGCAGCGGCGTCGCCTGCTCTCGATTCTCGACATGCACGAAGACCATGACCGTCCGGGAATGTTCGTCGGCCTGGGGAGCGGCGCGAACGACAGCACCTTGCCACACCGGAGCCGCCGTTTCATGCGGGGCGATCGCTGCGACCGGCGGGCGACCAGCCTGAATCTCCGGAAGTAACCGGGCGTAGTCATCGAGCGTCACGGCCACCGGGATTTCGACAACATCGTTGTCGACCAGCGTGACGAGCGGATCGCCCGGTTTGAGATATTGCCCCTTCTCGACATGGACTTGACTTAAATGCCCGGCAAAGGGGGGACGCACGGTTGTCCGTTGCAGGTCGAGTCGCGCCAACTTGAGTTCGTTCTGCAGTGATTCCAGGCGTCGCTGTGTCTGGATGCGCTGAATCGGCAGCAGATCGTGTTCGTTCCGGTTGGTGACGTTCGCCCGCTCGTACTGTCGCAGTTCCAACTGTGCCCGGCGGACATCGCTGTCGGTCGCAATCCCCTTGTCCCGTAAACCGACGATCTTTTGGTATTCGCTCTTTGAATCTTCGAAGTCCGCCTGCGAACGTTCCAGCAACCGATCCAGGTTGACCGCCACCTGCTTCAATCGATCGAGATCGGCTTCGGCTTCGGCGATGCGACCTTCGACTTGTTCCAATTTTTCCTGATAGGTTTCCGGATTGATCGACACCAGGAGATCACCATCCTGCCGCTGGGATTCCCCCGCTGCGTTCACGCTCACATGTGGCGGTTCCATCGACTCGCCGACCCGGAGTCGCGGATGAATCTGCAGGACTTCGCCTGCGACCTGGGCACTGAGCACAACTTCCCGATCGGCGTGCGCGGTGCCGAATCCGAGGATCAACTCCTGCACATCGGCCCGCTCGACCTGGAAGACTTCCACGTTGAACCGTCGGGCTTCGGGAGCGCGGACCGCAGGGGGCTGCTTCAGACCAGCAAGATAAGTGCAGCCACCAAACCCGCCAGCCAGTGCAGCAACGCAGAGGATGAACGACAGCAACACGCGGGATAAGGGCGCACGCTCGGGAACGGCAGTCGAACCGGTCGTCACGATCGAGAGAACAGGTCAGCGGTCAGCCGCAGCAAAGCGACCCACCCAGGAAAATCCGCAAGCCGCGGGTTGACCCAATCCGAGGGGAAGTCAACCAACTCAGTATACCGGGACGTCCCGGTCGTGGGATAGCACGACAACTCGCTCACTACGCAGCGGGAGCGCGGGCCAGCAGGTCTTCGACGGCGCGGATCAGTTCCGGGTAGTGGAATGGCTTTTCGAGAAAGCGAACCGTCGGATCGTTCGGGATCAACTGGGTCGATCCGATCAGCACCCGACCGACAGCGGTCCACGCGGCATCCGGGTTCTCCTGCGGATCGTCGAGATCGAGCACGACCACATCGGCCGGTGGTGGCTGGGTTCGCTGGGTGGTATGCGACCGGGTCCGCGAGACACTGGTCCCACGCGGTTCGAGCACCGCCCGCAAGACGGTTTCCGTCTCGGACGAACCGTCAATCAATAAGACGCGGGGCGAAAGGTTCACAGCCGCCTTCCCTGGTCTGCCGACAAGGATCACGTCACCCTCTATGGCGAACGCGACCGATCCGACGAACCCGTCCATGGGTCGTCGCGCGGGGACTGTAGTCTCCGGACGCAAACGTGTCAAAAGCAGTTTGAACAGAGACAAAAAAGAAGCCCAGGGAAAGCATTCCCTGGGCTTCAGGCGTTTATTGAGTCTCGCGGTGATCAGGTCGTGTGCTGGGTGGCCTGACCCGCGGGGAGTTTATGGAGCACCTGATCGATCAGGCCCCACGACTGGGCTTCTTCCGCCAGCATGAAGTTATCGCGATCGGTGTCCTGCTCGATCTTTTCGAGCGTCTGCCCGGTGTGCTTGAGGTAGATCTCGTTCATTCGCCGCTTGATGCGGATGACTTCCTTCGCGTGAATTTCGAGTTCGGTCGCGGTCCCCTGCATCCCGGCGAGAGGCTGGTGAATCATGATCCGGCTGTTCGGCAGGGCGAAGCGTTTGCCTTTCGTCCCGGCTGTCAGCAGGACCGAACCCATGCTGGCACATTGACCGATGCAATAGGTCGCCACGTCGCAGGTGAGGAACTGCATCGTGTCGTAGATGGCCATCCCCGAGGTGATCGACCCGCCCGGCGAGTTGATGTAGAGGTGGATGTCAGCCTTGCCGTCCTCGAACTGCAGGTAGAGCAACTGGGCGACGATCGTGTTGGCCACGTCGTCGTTAATTGCGCTGCCGAGGATGATGATCCGGTCACGGAGCAACCGGCTGTAAATGTCCATGGCCCGCTCTTCGCGGCCGGACTTTTCGACAACGAACGGAATCAGCGCCATGAGAATGCTCGCCTTGCGGAGGGTGTACGGAGGGAGCCGGTTAGCGGGCCGACGAATCTTTCGTCCGGTCTTTGGTCGCCGTCAGGACTTCATCGACGAGACCATATTCCTTGGCCTGGATCGCCGTGAGGTACCGATCACGATCGGTGTCCTTTGCGATCACTTCGATCGGCTGGCCGGTATGGCTCGCGAGGATCTGGTTGAGGACTTCGCGGGTATCGAGAATGTCGCGGGCTTGAATCTCGATATCCGAGACCTGGCCGCCGACTTCACCATACGGCTGGTGAATCATCATCTTGGCGTGGGGCAGAATGAACCGCTTCCCCTTGGTTCCGCCGGCGATGAGGACCGCCCCGCCACTTGCGCCGAGGCCGACGCAATACGTGGCGACATCGGGCTGCAGGAACTGCATCGTATCGTAGATCGCCATGGTGGCGGTGACCGAGCCACCGGGCGAATTGATGTAGAAGTGGATGTCCTGATGGCGATTTTCCGCCTGCAGGAACAACAGCTTCATGACGATCAGGTTGGCGCTGGCGTCATGAATCGGGCCGTCGAGAAAGACGATCCGGTTTTCGAGGAGCAGGTCGCCCAGCCCCATTTGCCGTTGCCGCGCATAATCGCGGCTGGCATTCGAGATTGACCCGGCAGAAGCACTCCAGACGTCGCGCATCGGCTCTTCCTCGCTGGTCTGCAGCCACCGACGACGCCTGTCGCCGACGACTGAACAGTACCCCTGTGCTACATCCCGCCCCCATTGTAGAGGCTGGGTCGTCGAGGGGAATCGAGGAAATCGGCGTCCGTGCCGCGCCACCGGAAACCACTCGGGTTGTCGGGGCGAATCATGCGGGGCCGAATTCCGCGGGACCCCGGTTCCTTATGCTTCTTCGTCGGTCTCCGCTCCATTGTCGGCCGGGACCGCTGCACTGCAAATCGACAGGCTGACCGCTTCGATCGAATTGTCGCGATCGTCCTTCATCGGCACGTCTTCGTAGACCGCACTCTTCAGGATGAAGTCGACCGCTTTGCGTTCCCGGACCTGGGCTTCGAGGTTTTCGATCATCCCCGACTTGACCAGCCGAGCCCGCACCCGCCGCGGATTTTCACCCCGCTGAAGGGCCATCATCTGAATTTCCGATTCGATGTCGATCGGCGTGACTTCGATGTTTTCCTTCGTGGCGATCTTGTCGAGCACGAAGTGCTCTTTCAGCGCCTGACGGGTCGTCGAGACCGACTTCTGCCGCAGTTCGTTCTGGCGGGCCTGAATCTGCTGGGTGGTGAACCCGGCCTGCTGCATTTCGAGGATTTCGCGGCGGAGAGCGTTATCGACCTGCTTGCGGACGAGTTCTTCCGGCAGATCCCATGTCGCCGACGCGGTGATCTGTTCGAGGACCTGCTTGCGAGTCGTCTGGCGTTGCTCGAACGTCACCTGACGATGGAGCATGCTGCGGATCTGATCCTGCAGGTCTTCTTCCGATTCCATGCCGAGGCGATCGAGGAACTCCTTGTTGAGTTCGGGATTGCGACTCGACTTCACGGCGTCAACAGTGATCCGGACGTCGACCGTTTCGCCACGCTTTTCGATCGCTTCCGCTTCCGGGGTGATCGTCACCTGGGCAGTCTTGATCGTCCCGGCGGTGGCTCCGGTGAGCAGTGCGTCAAAGCCGGCAATCTGGCCATCCGGGAACTGCAGCGTCGGCTTCAGCTGGACCGTCAGGTCAGACATCTTGCGAAGTTGTTCGCCCTTGTGGGTGAACTGCAGATCGATCGTCACATAATCGCCAGGAGCAGCCGGTTCTTCCTTGGCCGTCAGTGTGCTGTATTGACCGAGGAACTGAGCCTGATACGCGGCGACGTCTTCATCGGAGACGGTTTTCGTCGGGCGTTGAATCTTCAAGCCGCTGTACGTTGGCAGCTCGAAATCCGGACGCACTTCAACGTCGAATTCGTACTCGAAATCGCCCGTTTCGGGGATCACGAGGGTTTCCACGTCGAAATCCGGCTCGTTGATCGGATCGAGCGAATGATCGTCCGCCATCTGCTCCAGGCTGGTGAGGAGCACGCGCTGACGGACCTGGTCGCCGATTTCTTTCTTGAACCGGCGTTCGATCAGCGAGGCCGGGACGTGACCGACGCGGAACCCGGGAACCGCAGCCGTTTCGGAAACTTCGGCGGCGGCTTCCTTGCGGAAGTGATCGATGTCTTCGCGGGCGACCTTCACGCGGACGTGCTTCCGACACGGGCCGACATCCTGGATGTCGACGGTCAGCGACATCTTGTACTTGGCTTCCGGGGCATCCACGGTCGCGACAGCGGTTTCTTCATCAGCCACGGCGAGCTTCCTTCAGCGATCCAGTTGACCCGCAAAGCGGCACCGAGTGGTCACTCGGGTCACGCGGACGCGAGTCCAGCGGCGGCGGGAACTGGCGGCCTGCACGACAATCTCCCCGCACGAAATGTGCAAGGGACACCGTGCGGCATCCGGTCCAAAAGAGCGGGTGATGGGACTCGAACCCACGACAACCACGTTGGCAACGTGGTACTCTACCAACTGAGTTACACCCGCAAGCGATTCAACAAGAACCGTGGGGAGATTATCGCGACCCGACCTGCAAGGTCAAGCCAACGGGCGGGCAGATGCTCATGAAACAGGGTTGAGCAGACGAAAGTTTGTTCCCCTCCGTCGGGCGACGCGCACTTTCTCCAGGAATGTTCAGACTCTGAATCGCGCTGATTCCTGTCCGCGGCGAGCCGCGGCGAGCCGTGGCGAACCGGCATCATCTGGCAACATGCTACCAGTGATCTCGCAAGTCTCATTGGGTCAATGGCTTGCGCAGTCATGGCAACGGAATGTTGCCACCCCTGTTGCCTTTGAACCTCATGCGGGAGTCGGGCTGAACGCTGGGGCCGGCAACAGGTGGTCAATTTCTGCTCGTTCGTAAGTTGCATGTATGTAATAGGATACGAAGACGTGGCGGCTTGCCTGTCAAGAAAAATGAACGCAAGTCGGCGGGTGGCACGCGGTCTGCTTTACAAGTCATTCATCGACCCAAACATGAGTCCCGCCAGACTCAACAACACCACCAGAAAGGACCGCCGCCATGCACGCTCTCTTCACCCGCCTGATGAATGACCAAGCTGGTTTCATCGTCTCGGCCGAACTCGTCCTCGTTGCCACGATTGCTGTGCTCGCCATGATCGTCGGCCTCTCCGAAGTGGCGATGAACATCAATAACGAACTGGAAGACATCGGCTCAGCCTTTGGCAATCTCAACCAGACCTACCAGGTTTACGGCACCCATGGCCACAAGGGCTGTGCTTCCGGCAGCAGCTTCTACGACATCCCCGATTACTGCGATCAATCGGGCGACCTCGGCTTCGGCGATGCCAAGGGCGAAAACTAACTGATCGGCTCACCGGACCCCACCATCGGAATGGTGGGGCTTCCGGTAAGCGATCCGAATCGGGTCTGAATCGACGTCACTCCGCACTCGACACCACCGGTTGCACCCCCGGTGGTGTTGGTGTTTTGAACGGGACAGGGGACGCGAAGACGCAAGCGGGTTAGCGCGGTGGGAGCGCGGCGAGGATGCCATCCCACAGGGCGAGTCGCGATCGAAGCGCGCGGCAGGCAGCCTGTTCCGCACGTTCTCGCTCTCGTGGATCGCCCGCGATGAAGCGGTCGAGCAGTCGTTCGGCTTGTGGCCCATGCTGATCGCCATCGAGTTCGATGTGCCTGCGCAGGTAGTGGAGCAGCCGTTCGCAGGGAATCCCTTTGGCGGTCAGCGTGCGGACCAGTCGCGTAAACATCTCCGGGATGACATCTTCCCGACCATAAAAGAATGCGGCGGCGATCTCACTCGGTGTGCCGTGCTCGACGAGCCGCAACGTGTCGGTCACAAAGGCCGCGGTCGTTGGCAGCGGTGCAGCGGACTGCAGGGCCGCCGACCAGGTCGTCCCACGTTGCACTGCGGTCACCAGGGCATCGATGGGTTCTGTGTCCGCGGTCAATTCCTGCATCGCCTGCAGGTACAGGGTGAAGTGACTGGCATAACCGCCACGGCCATCATCGTCACACTCTTCACCCAGGACGATCTCCTGAACAAAACGTGTCGCCTGCGGGTCGGCAGGGGGCAGCCAGGGGAGTGTTGAGCCGCTGACGATCTGCTGCAGTCGCTTGAGCAGGGACATGAAGTCCCACACTGCAAAAGCATGCTCACGTTGAAAGACGCGCAGCTGCGGCAAGGTCTGCACGGCATCGTACAACGGATGATCGATCAGTCGCTGGCGGAGGAGCGCGAGATTCTCGGAGTGCATGGGGGAAATGGACGACCCTGGAAGGCATTCCATGGGCTTCTTTAGAGAGTCTTCAAGTATTCCAGCACCGCGCGGCGCTGGTCTTCGTTTAAGGCGGCCGGGTAGTCGTGACCGGCGGCAGTTTTCCCGAATTTTCCGGTCTCGAAATAGCGGCGCAGATGCGCTGGATGCTTCACGTCGTCAGGGACTGTCTCCCAGACCGAGACTTCCAATCCGACCCGGTTGTGATCGTATCCATCTTCCGTTCGCTTCCAGACGGCAGGCCGCTGATCGGGATGCAGCACATGCCACAACGTGGGGACCGAGCCGTTATGAAAGTACGGCGCACTCGCCCAGACACCATCCAGCGGCGGGGCGACATATCCCGGTGAATCGACGAGGACTTCATCCTGGCCGTAGCGGCTCATCCAGCCATCTTTCATCCACTGCCGGTGGGCGGGCGTCAGCGCATCAAAGCGGACACGGTCGGTGCCGATCTCATCGATCGGGATCGTCTTCTGCACGTACCGGCCTTCAGGACCATACGTTCCATGGCAGCGAGCACAATGTTCGTTGAAGACCACCCGCCCGCTTTCCGCTAACGACGCATCGACTTTTCCCGGATACTTCGGGACGGGGATACTTTCGATCCACGCCTGGATCGCCCGGAAATCGTCCTCCCAGCCGTAAATCGTCTCTTTTGCATTCCGCGGGAGCAGCATGAACTGCATCAGCGGGCGATGCGTCTTCGGCGAGAAACCATCGATGTACAGCGTCGTCTTTTTGCGGACATTCCAGAACGGCGGGGCATCCATGTCGTGATGCTTCAACGGCGGCAGCTTCTTAGCGAGATCAACCGACATATCAGGGTTGCGAAACGTGCCCAGCACGATGCCAAAGACGACCGAGTTCGTCGTCCCCACGGTCTGACCAAAGGGAATGTTGACCGATGCCAGATCGAGATGTCCAAACGGTTTCTTCAACCGCAGCTTCACCTTGCAGACGTCTTCCACCAGCGTCTGCAGTGCCAGATTGGAATTCGGCAACCCGGGGATGACCTGCCCAAGAACCTGTCCGCCATGACACGCGAGGCAGTTCATCACCCAGCCGTTGGCACCGTCGTCGATATAGCCCAGTGGAGGGTCCTGATCGCTTTTTTCATCGGGGGCGTGCATCAGTCCGTAATAGGAGAACGTGAGCGTGCGCCGCTCGGCGGGAGAGGCGTGCTCGGCAGTCGATCGTTCCGGTTCAGGCCAGGTGGTCCAGAGTTCTGCAAAGACTTCGCGATCGAAGTCGGGGGGGAGGTAACGATGGGTGCGGAGGATGGTGTAACCATCGGCGGGAGTGGGATGCTCGGCACTGAGGGCGCGGATCGGTGGGGACGCGAAGACGCAAGCGTGGAGCGCGAGCGTGAGGGCGAAGCGGAGACCGGTCGAGAAGAGAAATTGATCAGCCGAGTTCGGCGATGCGTGCGGCTTGCTGCACATCGAGGCCCGCCTCCAGCGTTTTGACAATCGCGTCGACATCGTAGACGCAGCCTCCCCACGTCCCGCCACTCACCCGCTGCAACATCGCCCACAACCGCGTGTCGTCGGGCATCCGCGGATCGGCACACAACGGCATCGCTGGCTCCCGGTCCGCGAGAATCCGAGCTCCCTCTTCCGCCGAACAGGGCTCGGTGGGTGTCCCGAGAAAGTCTAGTCGCCCCGTCAAGTTCCGGGTGTCGACCTCGATGTGGATGATGTCGCCATCCCGCACCTTGCCGATCGGTCCCCCCGCGAGCGCTTCCGGTCCGACATGACCGATGCACGCCCCGGTCGACACGCCAGAGAAACGGGCATCGGTAATCAGCGCGACCTGCTTGCCGAATGGGAGATATCGCAGGGCCGAGGTGATCTGATACGTCTCTTCCATCCCACAGCCGAGCGGTCCGCGACACATCAGCACGAGGATGTCGCCCGCCTGGATCGGTCGGTCTGTCCGCCCTTTCACCGCGGCGATTGCCTCGCGTTCGCTGGTGAAGACCCGCGCGGGACCGGTCTTGCGATAGACGCCATCGGTATCGACCACCGAGGGGTCGATCGCCGTGCTTTTCACGACGGACCCTTCGGGGGCGAGATTTCCCTGCGGGAACGTGACGGTGCTCGTCAAACCACGGGCTTTGGCTTGCGCGGGGGCCATGATGACGGTCTCAGGATCGACGCCATCGCGTTCGCGCAACACCTCTTTCAAGCGGCCGCGGCGATCGGAACGCTCCCACCATTCGAGGACATCGCCGAGTCGCTTGCCGGAGACGGTGAGCGCATCGAGTTTGAGCAATCCCAGCGTGCGCAGATGCAGCATCAACTCGGGAACGCCCCCCGCGAGGAAGAAGCGGACCGTGGGATGACCGACCGGACCGTTCGGCAGGCAATCGACCAACCGCGGGGTCTGCCGATTGATGCGACTCCAGTCATCGACGGTCGGCCGCGGCACACTCGCAGCGTGCATGGTCGCGGGGATGTGCAGCAACAGGTTTGTTGAGCCACCACAGGCCGCGTGCGTCACCATCGCGTTATGGAGCGCATCCGGCGTGAGGATGTCGCGCATCGTCAACTTGGCGGTGCGAAGACTGACCAGTGCCCGAGCTGAACGAACGGCCGTATCGAGCCAGATCGGTTGCCCCGACGGAGCCAGTGCTGCATGCGGAAGCGTCATTCCTAGGGCTTCAGCGACGACTTGCGCGGTGGCGGCGGTTCCGAGGAACTGACATCCCCCACCCGCCGAACCGCAGGCGCGGCAACCCGCTTCCGCGGCATCTTCCAGCGAGATTTCGCCATGCGCGAACCGAGCGCCGATCGTCTGCACCTTGCCCGCATCTTCCCCCTGTTTCGGTGGCAAGGTGACGCCACCCGGCACGATGACGCACGGCAGATCATGTTGAGCCGCGAGGGCCATCATCATCGCCGGGAGACCCTTGTCGCAGGTGGCAACACCGATCACGCCGCGACGCGTTGGGAGCGAACGAATCAACCGCTTGAGGACGACCGCCGCATCGTTGCGATACGGGAGGCTGTCCATCATGCCGACCGTCCCCTGCGTCCGGCCATCACACGGATCACTGACGAACCCGGCGAACGGGAGTGCATTCAATCGGTCGAGTTCCTCCGCAGCGGCCCGCATCAGCAGGCCGACTTCGAAATGTCCGGTGTGATAGCCGAGGGCGATCGGTCGTCCATCCTCGCCCCGGATGCCCCCCTGCGTACTGAGAATCAAGTATTGATCACGGAGCAGTTGATCGGGCTGCCAGCCCATGCCGGCGTTCTGCGTGAGACCAAACAGGTCGCCGCTCGGCAGATCAAGTAACATCTCGGGAGTGAGCGGCAACGCCCCCGCAGGCCCGTCGCCCTTGGTCGCGATCTCCCACAACGCCGGCTGCGCCGAATCGACAATCCGCTCAAACGCTTGATCCGCCACGAAACCATCCCCACGGTGTCAACCCACGCATCATTTAGCCCCCGGCGAGTCGCCGGGGGCTCTTTGACTTCACTCGAACCAAGTCCCGACCAAGACCGCGAATCCAGGCAAATGCGGCTCGGCGTTAAGCGTTTCCGTCGCGTTATACAACCGCGGCGGGGCATCAGGACGGACCACCACTACCGTCTTCAGGTGCGGATCAACAATCCAGATCAAGGGCACACCTGCTTCGAGATACAAGTCGACTTTCTCATCGATGTCCTGTTGCCGATCGGGAGGCGAGAGAATCTCGACTGCAAGAATCGGGGGACCGTCAGCGAGAGTCGTTGACGGGTTCGCTTCCACGGCTTCAGCTGGGAAATAGGCCACATCGATGCCGACGACCGTATCGGGATCGCGCTGCAAGACACAACCCGCTTCACCTCCGAGTACAACCCCGCGTGGTTCCGGCTGACGATCGCGCCAGGCTTTCAGACTCGCCCCGATCGCAATGACGAGTTGACTATGCCAGCGATTGCGCTTTGTCATGGGTGCCTCGGAAATCACTCGCAATTGACCACGCACCAGCCAGCGCTCGCCTCCATCCTCGGGAAGCGATTCCCAGTCGGCCGCCGTCAATACTGGCAGATCAATCAGTGTCGCCATATCCTCACCCATTTAGCACCCGGCGAGTCGCCGGGGGCTCTTCGTCTTCGTCATTACCAACCACATCACGGCAACATCGGGAACAACCGTTTGCGTGCCGCATCCGTCAACGGAGAACCGTACTCGCACGGCTCGAATGCTTCGATAAACCCGATCTTCCGGCCCCGTTCCGGCCCGTACGTGGCGACCACCAGGTCGCGATAGCGTTCCGCGAGCGGACCGTTGAACTGCCGATAGAACGTCTCCGTATAGTTTCGCAGACCGGCCGGGTCCTTGGGAAGTTGCTCCTCTTGGCAGCAGGTCCACGGGAGCCATTCGTGGAACTGTGATTTGTGGCATTCGAGCTGGTCGATGATCTGCTCGAAGACCGGCTCGACATCAACAACGACCGTCGGTGCAAACGGTTGCGGCCGCTGAAAGTGATCCGACAGATACATGATCACCGGATTAACCCGCAGGGCCGGCACCTCGGGAACAATGTGCGGTACGATGACCATATAGGCCGCGTCGCAGACCAGCGTCGACGTCGCCCGATGGTCGGGGTGATAGTCGTTCGGGCGATGCGTGAGGATCAGGTCGGGCTGATACCGCCGGATGAGTCCGATCAACTCGAATCGGGCTTCGAGTGTCGGGAGAAGCCGACCGTCGCGGTTCGAGAGGATTTCGTAATCGATCCCCATCCGCTCGGCGACGGCGTCGGACTCGGCCCGACGGATGGCAGCGAGCGGACCCGGCAGATGCCGCTGATGTCCCGCCTCGCCGTTCGTGACGCTGACAAACTTCACGTGATGCCCGAGCTGGCGGTAGAGGGCAGTGATTCCGCCCGCTTTCAGCTCGCAGTCGTCGGGATGGGCACCAATCACCAGAAGGCGGAGAGGACGGTCGGTCATCGGCTGGACTCAAAGTGGAAACTGAGGTTCGGCAAGGGATTCGCTGGTCCCGCATTGAATTCTGAACGTCGCTGGGGAAAATAGAAAGGAACGTCTGTTCCCGACACCAGGAATTCGCACGACAAGTCCGTCGCGCACTTCCCTTCGACGGAGTGGACGCAAGGATGCCGTACCGTGTCGATGCCGATTCTCACGCCGCTGAATGTGACAGCGCCGGAAGCGTATGAAGATCCGCTCGAGCTGATGGACGAGATTGAACGCCTGAAGGGGGAGAAGGACGCGGCGATTCTGTCGCACTTCTATACCGACGGCGATCTGCAGGACATCGCCGATTACACCGGGGACAGTCTGAAGCTGGCCCGCGATGCCACCCGGGTGACGAACAAAACGATCGTCTTCTGCGGCGTCCACTTCATGGGCGAGTCGGCGAAGATTCTCAGCCCGGAAAAAACCGTCCTGATGCCCGACCTGCAGGCCGGGTGTTCGCTGGCGGAAAGCTGCCCGGCCGACAAACTCGCTGCCTATCAGCACGAACTGCGCGCCGCAGGCCGCGACTTCCAGACGGTGGCGTACATCAACACGACCGCGGCTGTGAAAGCTCTCTGCGACTGGATCGTCACCAGTGGCAATGCCCGTGAAATCATCGATCGCGTCCCGAAAGACAAGGAGATTCTCTTCGTTCCCGATCAACACTTGGGACGGTATCTCAGCGAAGTGACCGGCCGCCCCATGATCCTCTGGCCCGGTTCGTGCATGGTCCATGAAGTCTTCAGCATTCAGGACCTGCTGCGGGCCAAGCGGAACACGCCCGGTGCGCAGGTCCTCGCGCATCCCGAATGCCCGGCGAACGTCCTCGAACATGCCGATGTTGTCGGAGGGACCGAGAAAATGCGGAAGTATGTCGCGACAGTCACCGCGCCGACGACGTTCCTCGTCGCGACCGAAGCGAACATGATTCACCCGCTGCAGAAAGCGGCCCCGCAGCACACCTTCATCCCCGTGCCGGGAATCATGGCGTCCTCGGGGGAAACGTGTGCCTGCAACCGTTGCCCGCACATGGCCCGCAATACGCTGCAGAAAGTGCGTGACTGCCTGCGTGACGGGAAGCCGGAAATCGTCTGGCAACCGTATTTCGCAAAGGCCCAGGACGTGCTGCGGCGCAGTTTGCTCGAATAATCTTGTCGGGTGGGCTGTGCCCACCGCGATCGTCGATCCGATGAGGAAATCATGGTGGGCACAGCCCACCCTACGGGGTGCGTCGATGCGCAACGGAATGTTGGTCCGATGTCGGCTGCATCTAGTTGCCCTGGCGATGGTCGCGCTGAGCGGATGTCCGAATAAGTCCTCGCCGCCACCCGGAATTGGGACAACCAATCCGACTCCGGTCTCCTGGAGTGAACGTGAAGTTCAGGCCGCGCTGCGGTTGCGCAATCACGTCTTGGGACAACTTGAGAATCTCGATTCCGCCTCCGTGGACGAGACTCTCGCGCAACTCGATTCCCGCCTGTCTGACGACTTGTTTGTGGTGCAGAACCGAGCGATTGCGGAGCAACTCGCGTTCGAGGGGATCGACGCCGTTCGTGAACCGGGGCTGTATGAGGTCCGCCGGGTCCGGGCACTCCAGGCGATTGACGTATTGAAAGCCGCCGCACCGCAAAGTGCGGTCCCCGGTATCTTGCGGGCGCGCATTCAAGCCCGCATGGGAAACAAGGATGCCGTGCGTGCGGCTTTACTCACGGCGACCAAAGCCGATCCTGGTAGTGTCGCCGCGTGGTACGAACTCTATGTCGCGTGGCGGGATGCTGTCGATCCCCAGCTGGGAGATCGCAGGAAAGAATTACTGGCTGCCGGTCGAAAAGTGGCCGGATTGCAGCCTGACAACTGGTTCTTCTGGAAAGACTGGATCGTCGACCTCGCACGGGAGAATGATCCCGACTTGAAGCCGCTGCTCGAACGGATGCGGACGGAACTCGCCCCTTTTGCAGCGGTGTTCGAACGCGATGTGCGGGTCAATCCGGTCAAGCTGATCGACAACGCCCTCGCACTGATTGAGGCGGGACAGGCACAGCGCGTGGCAACTGCCGTGCTGCCGTTGCGGAACATCCTGCTGTTGGAAGCCCGGACCGATGAATCGGCTGTGTCGAAGCATTCGCTCGATTTCGTCGTCCGCGACTTTCAGTCGTCGTTCCCCTATCCCCTGCTTCCGACCATGGAAGGGGGGCCGACGGTCTCATTCCGCCCACTGGAAGTGACCCTCGCGAACCCGGAAAGTTTCGACACTGCGCCGGTCCACGCGCTGCAGGTCGTCGATTTTGACCTCGATGGTCGTAACGAGTTGATCGCGGTGGTCGGTCGTCGGGTCCTGGTCCTTGCCCAGGTGGACGGCCGCTGGACGGAACGCTGGTCGTATGACCTGTCGGCCGACTACCACACGCTCTGGTGTGGGGACCTCGATGATGACGGTGATGCAACCGCCACCGCACCAGCCACTCCGCCCGCCAACGAGCCGAGTCACAAGGCCGATCCCGATCTCGTGCTGTCGGGACCGGGCGGCGTGTTGATTCTGGAAAACCGCTGGGAAACGGATGCCACGCGGACGCTCGTTGCACGCGCTGAGAATCAGCCTTGGGGAGGCCTCACGGATGTCTCAGGGACCGTGTTGTTCGATCTCGATGGTGATGGTGACCTCGATCTGTTCACCGCGGCCCCACAGCCCCGGTGTTTCATTCAGCGCGGCAACTGGGTCTTCGCAGAAATCACCGAACGTTCGTCGCTCAAACTGGAGGGTACCCCCACAGCCGTGATCGCTGTCGATTGGGATCGCGATGTTGATCTCGATCTGCTCGTGTCGACGGATGCCGGTTGCTATTGGCTCGAAAACATGCGTCATGGCCGGTTGCGCGCCCGGTCATTGGAAACCGGTTACGCCCCATTGATGGCGGCTCGTCAGCTCGCCGTCACGGATTTTGATGGAGACGGGGAGTGGGATCTCGTGGGGACAGGACCGCGGGGAACAGCGGTCTTCTTCACGCAACGATCGCTGAAGGGCAGCGGACCGGGAACACTACGGGCGGTGCAAACACTGCCGGGCCAACCGTGCCGCTGGTTGACGCTGGCAGACTTCGATCATAACGGGGGTATCGACATCCTCACCGGTGGCGACTCCACGCAGGTCTACTGGAATCGACTGAATGGCCCGTTCGTAGCTGACGAGAGTTTCCCGCGTGCAGCGATAACCGCTGGTGTCCCCGCCGATCTCGATGACGACGGCGATCTGGATGTCTGGCTCGGAGGTCCGGGACTGCGTGCGGTGGACAACAACGGTGGCAACGCCCGCGATTGGATCGAACTGCGATTGCGGGCGCAGCAGGAAAAAGGTGGCAGTCTTTCCAATAGCAAGCGGGTCAATCATCAGGGGATCGGGAGTCTTGTCGAACTCCGCAGCGGTGGTCGCTATCAGGCCGCGATCGTGGAAGGACAGTCGGTCCGCTTTGGACTGGGAACACTCCGCACACCCGGCCAGCCATCACCCCCGCCAGAAGTCATCCGCATTCTCTGGACAAACGGTGTGCCGCGTGCGTTGATCGATCCGCCGATCAATGGCGTGCTCACCGAAGAACAGCTGCCGATCGGCTCGTGTCCGTATCTGTATGCCTGGGATGGCGAACGGTTCCGGTTCGTGACAGACCTCTTGTGGAACGCGCCGCTCGGGTTGAAATTCGCGGAGGACGCCGTCGCCGGGTGGCGCGAGTGGGAGCACCTCAAGATCGATGGGAAGTTCCTCAAGCCGCGTGATCAGGAATACGTGCTGCAGATCACGGAGGAACTCTGGGAGATCGGCTACTTCGATCAGGTCCGGCTGACGGCGATCGATCATCCCACCAACGTGCAGGTCTTCACGAACGAAAAGGTCGGCCCGGCGGCGATCGCTGAGCCGAAGCTCCACACCGTGACGAAACCGATCGTACCGCGCGCGGCGCGACGTGGCGACGGGGCATCGGTCCTGGAAGATGTCCGAGCGGCTGATGGTCGCTATGCCACCACCGCACACGGCAAACTCGCGTCCGGACTGTTTCGCGAAAACGTCCTCGAACTCGATTTCGGCGATCTGGGTGATGCGAAACAGGTCACACTCTTCCTCACGGGTTGGCTGTATCCGACCGACACGTCGCTCAACGTGCAACTGAGTCAGCACCCGACGCTTCCGGGGCCGCAACCACCGAGTTTGTGGGTCCCTGATGAATCCGGGACCTGGAAAAACGTGCGACCGTTCCTTGGCTTCCCCGGCGGGAAGACGAAGACGATCGCCCTCGACGTCAGCGGAACGCTCAATCCGCGTGATGCCCGCTTGCGGATCGTCACCAACATGGAGTTCGCGTGGGATGCCGCATGGATGACGGTTGACGAACCCGTGATCACGATCCGAGAGTTGCCTTTGAAGCTCCTGCGGGCGGACCTGCATCACCGCGGGATCTCGCAGGCGGTCCATCGTCCCGGTAACGCACCGGAGGACTACGATTATGACATCGTCGTCCCGGGGCCCTCGTGGCCACCGCTGACCGGTCGCTTGACCCGCTATGGCGATGTGACGCCGCTGCTGACCGGCCGTGACGATCAACTCGCGGTCTTCGGTGCGGGGGACGAAATGACCGTTGTGTTTGCTGTCCCTGAGGAACCCGTTCCAGACGGTTGGGTGCGGGACTTCGTGATGCACAACGTCGGCTGGGATAAGGACGCAGTGCTCAACACGGTGCATGGGTCGAGCGTTGAGCCGTTACCGTTCGAGGCGATGACCGTCTACGGCGAACTGCGTCCCTTAGATGATCGTTACGAGACCTATCTGCGGACGTATCAGACACGCGAACAATCACCCGCTGCCTTCTGGAACCGCGTCCGGAACGGCACGGGACCAGTCGTCCCGCGCGTGCGACCGTAGGGGTGGTTTATACCGATCCCATGCAATCGGTGCGATTTCCTGAGATCCGCTCATCACGCGGAGCGTGATGGCGACCAACGAGTGGCATCAACCTTCTCCACCCCCACGATAGAGTCCATGTTCGCGGACGTATTCCTCGACGGCGCGGGGGACGAGATAACGGATGGAACGTCCCTGGGCGATGCGGTGACGGAGATCGCTGGCGGCGATGGCGAGCGCGGGAATGGTCACCGCGTCGACATGGCCCGCCCATTTCTCCGGGCAGCCGGTGACAACTCCACCGCGGTTGACGGCACCCAGTCGGGCCATGGTCACGATCCGCTCGGGTTCCCGCCAGTTGCTGAAATCGTGCAGCATGTCGGCTCCGAGGAGCCACCACAGCCGGGCTTGTGGTCGCAAGCGCCGGACTTCCGCGAGTGTTTCGACCGTGAACGAAGGGCCGGTCCGCTGGAGTTCCAGATCGGTCACATGAAATGCCGGATGACCGGTGATTGCCAGTTGCACCATGTCGAACCGTTGCGCACCGGGCGTGCGACCGTTATCTGGTTTGTGCGGTGGCGTTCCGGCCGGGATGAACCAGACTTCATCCAGCGCAAGTTGTTCCCGGCACTGTTCCGCCAGCACGAGGTGCCCGAGATGGATCGGATCGAACGTGCCGCCGAACAGGCCGATCCGCAGCGGTCGTTCGTCAGGCAGCATTGTCAGTCGGGCCTCATAGCCAAGGGACGGTCAGTCGCGTAATCTTACGGGAGTGTCGAGTGGCAGTCACGCTGAGAAGGCTATTGGTTCATGGCAAATGGCACAGGGACAGAGGAAGACCCTTGCCCGAATGTCTGTTCTGTCAGTGAGCGGCATCCGAGACGATGCTTCCAGCGGATCTTCAGTTTAGGCCCGGCGTTTACGCCGGGTTGGGTCGAAAGGTATTGCCAGCCCCATTCATGGGGCTTTCGTTGGAAAAGCCCCGTAAACGGGACTGGAGAGGATTTCCGGTCAGTTCCCATCACCCGGCGTAAACGCCGGGCCTCAACAAAGTCAGGGAGCGAGTGCTTTCCCAATCGCTTCTAAGCCCTGAACCATCAGCCTTGAGACCCCTGACTCCCAGGTGACCCGCGTGTCCCGAACGCCGCCGTCGTTGTTTGCTCCTGAAGATCTCCCGGAGAATCTGGCTCCGTGGGAGGTCGCCGAGCGCGGTGACCGGTGGTATGCGGCCGTGGTCTTCAATCGGCCATTGTCGACGTTATTCCATTATCTGGTCCCCGACGGACTGCGCGAGATTGTGCGGCCCGGCTGTCGGGTCGAGGCTCCTTTCGGTTTCGGCAATCAGACGTTGACCGGCTTCTGCGTCGCGGTTGAGCCGACCGCTCCGCCGGGTCGCAATTACAAGGCGATCACGAGCGTGCTCGATCGAGAGCCGCTGGTCGATGGGCCGCTGCTGGAATTGACGCAGTGGATCGCCCACCGCTATCTCTGCGGCTGGGGCCAAGTCCTCTCGGCGATCATTCCCGCGGGGGTGAAGTCGAAGGCCGGGACGCGCGAAGTCCGCTACTTTCAGGCCGCCCCCGAGGCTGCAGCCCGACTGATGACCGTGAAACTGCCAGCCAAGCAACTCGCTGTGATCAAGGTGCTGCTCGAACGCGGGGAAGCGATCGCGATCGATGAACTCACCACGGCTGCGGGTTGCGGACTCGGACCGATACAGACGTTGGAAGAGCGGGGCTGGATCGTCAGCGACAAACGGAGGCGGTTTGTCATCGACGAGCAGACGACAGCGATCGAAGCCCCACCGTCGATCGTGTTGAATCGAGAGCAGCAGAGAGTGGTCGATGCCGTGCTGAATGCGCTCCGCGGACAACGACACGAATCATTTCTGCTGCACGGCGTCACCGGGAGTGGGAAGACCGAGGTCTATATCCGGTCGATCGAGGAAGTCGTGAGTTACGGTCGGCAGGCGATCGTGCTGGTCCCCGAGATCAGCCTCACTCCGCAAACGATTCGCCGCTTTCGCAGCCGCTTTCCGTCGGTCGCGGTGTTGCACAGTCATCTGACCGATGCGGAACGACATGCCCAGTGGCGATGGATCGCGGAAGGGAGCGTGCAGGTTGTGGTCGGAGCGCGGAGTGCCGTCTTTGCACCGACACCGAACCTTGGGTTGATTGTGATCGATGAAGAGCACGAGACGTCGTTCAAGCAGGATTCGACGCCCCGCTATCATGCACGGGAAGTGGCCCGCGAACGGGCCGAACGATTGAAGATTCCGCTCTTGCTTGGAACCGCGACCCCCACGCTGGAAACGTGGCTTCGCGTGCAGCGAAAGCAGGAAACGCTGCTGTCACTGCCGCAACGGGTCGCCCAGCGGCCGTTACCACCGGTGGTGATTGTCGACACACGCAACGATCCGCAGATTCAGCAACGGAAAGCGTTAGGCCGGGCGTTGACGACCGCGCTGCAGGCGAACCTCAAAGCGGGCGGGCAGACAATTCTGTTCTTGAATCTGCGGGGCTTCGCTCCGTTGTTGTTGTGCCGCGGTTGTGGTCAGTCGCTGCGGTGTCCCGATTGCGATCTGACGCTGACCTGGCATCAACAGCACGAGAAGGCGTTGTGTCACGGCTGCGGGCACGAAACCGATGTCCCCACGAACTGTCCGCAGTGTCATCGACCGGGGTTACAGTATCTCGGGATGGGGACCGAGCGACTGGAGCAGGAAGTCCGCGCACGCTTTCCCCAGGCCACCTGTCTGCGGATGGACAGCGACACGATGCGCGCCCGCGGCAGTCACGAGGAAGCGCTCGATCGCTTCCGGCATGGTGAAGTGCAGATTCTCCTCGGGACGCAGATGATCGCGAAGGGCCTCGACTTCCCGAATGTGACGCTCGTAGGCGTCGTCGATGCCGACACCTCGCTACGACAACCCGACCTGCGGGCCCGCGAGCGGACGTTTCAACTCATCGCGCAGGTTGCCGGTCGGACCGGTCGCAGCGAACGGGGTGGTCGCGTCCTCGTACAAACGGCGTGTCCTGACGACCCGGCCATTCAGTTTGCAGCCAAGCACGATTACCTCGGCTTCGCGCACGAAGAACTCGCCCAACGGCTGGCCTGTCACGCGCCCCCCTATTGCAGTGCGGTCCGGATCATTCTCCGGGGTGAAAAAGAACCGGCCGTGGAAGCCGAAAGCACTCGACTGGCGGAGCTGTTACGGGCCGGGTTGAACGGTTCGACCGCGAAGATTCGGCTGTTGGGACCGGCCCCCTGTCCGATTGCCCGCCTGCAGAAGTTTTTCCGGTATCACTTGCAGCTCGTCGGTCCTGATGCGGAGGCGATCCGCAGTCTCTGGCTGGAAGTCGTTCCGAAGTTCAACCCCGCCGCCGAAGTCGAATACGCTGTCGACGTTGATCCACTCAACCTGCGGTAACATCACCGGATGACGACCTGACGGTTCCGCATCACATCGGATTTCGTTGCTCCCGGCGGGTGCTGAATTACACCGCTCGGCGGCAGCGGGTATGATCGCGGTCTGAAACCGATTGTCGCCTCGTAGCGATCGATCGCTTTCAGGTGATTCGTTATCGTTGTGCACAGAAAGAGTCTTCGTGACCGCTGAATCCCCCGCGCCGCTGGTTGGCGTGATTATGGGCAGCCGCTCCGACTGGGAGACGATGCAGGCCGCTGCTCTGATCCTGCAGGAGTTCGGCATCGCCCATGAATGCCGCGTCGTCTCGGCCCACCGCACTCCCGAATGGATGTGCGAGTACGCCCGCACGGCGGAAGGCCGCGGACTGGAAGTCATCATCGCTGGAGCAGGGGGGGCCGCCCATCTGCCGGGGATGGTCGCTTCACAGACCGTGTTACCCGTGCTGGGTGTTCCGGTGCAGAGCAAAGCGTTGCAGGGACTCGATTCGCTGTTGTCGATCGTGCAGATGCCCGGTGGAATTCCCGTGGCGACGCTGGCGATTGGGGCTGCCGGAGCGAAGAACGCCGGGTTGCTCGCCGTCCGCATTCTGGCCGGTTCTCGTCCGGAGCTGCGGCAGCAACTGCACGCGTACAATGACCGTCAACGCGACCAGGTGCTGAGTGAGCCGCTGACATGAGTCGAACCAGTATTCAACCCGGGGCGACACTGGGCGTGCTCGGCAGTGGTCAACTCGGTCGGATGTTCGCGATCGCGGCCCGACGGCTCGGTTACCGCGTCCATGTCCTCTCACCCGATGATGACACGCCGACGGGTCAGGTCGCCGATCTTGAAGTCCGCGCCGCGTACGATGATCTCGATGCTGTGGCGAAATTCGCCCAATCGGTCTCGGTGGTGACATTCGAATTCGAGAACGTTCCCGCCGCGACGACGGAAGTCTGCGCGAAGTTTGCCCCGGTGCGACCGGCCGGGCACGTGCTCTACATCTCGCAGAACCGCGAGCGTGAGAAGACCTATCTGCGCGATGCCGGGCTGCCGGTGACACCGTTCATTCCCGTGGCAAGTGCTGCCGACATCCATGCAGCCGCAGCGAATGGCGGTCTCCCGGCGATCCTCAAAACTGCTGACTGGGGGTATGACGGCAAGGGCCAGGTGCGACTCATGTCGACCGACCAGATCGATGCCGCTTGGAGTTCGCTGGGGGTCGCGCGGGGCGTGCTCGAACAGTTCATCGACTTCGAGGCGGAACTCTCGGTCGTGGCTGCCCGTGGACTCGATGGGACGATCGTGACTTACGGGCCGATGTGGAACACACACAGCCATCACATCCTTGATGTCTCGATCTGTCCGGCACCGTTTGCAGAACGAATGCAACAGGAAGCGATCGAGATCACGCGGGCCGTGCTCGAACGGCTGGACGTTGTCGGGGTCTTGTGTGTCGAGTTCTTCCTGACGAAAGCAGGCCAACTCCTCATCAACGAAACGGCGCCGCGACCGCATAACTCGGGCCATCTGACGATCGATGCCCATGTGACATGCCAGTTCGAACAGCAGGTCCGGGCGATCTGCGGTCTGCCGCTCGGTTCGTCGCGGTTGCGTCAACCGGCTGCCATGGCAAACCTGCTGGGTGATCTGTGGGAACCGGGTCCGCTCGACTGGAACGCGGTCGCTGAGCATCCTGAAGTGAAGATTCACCTCTACGGCAAACGCGCGGCCCGTAACGGTCGGAAGATGGGACACCTGACCGCGTTGGCCGACAGTCCCGCAGCGGCGGAAGAACTTGCCCGATCGGCACGATCGGCTCTGGCGGCCACGGCCACCGGTCGTCGCTGAGCCAGCGCTGTCCGCACGAACAAGCTGTGTGGACGGTATGACGCGCAAGGTCGTAGACGCATTCGCGGGATCCGTCCACATTGCTCGTGCTTTCCCGCAGGACAGGTGGCACAATCACGAGTGTAGCCGTCACGCGGAGCGTGATGGCGACTTGCAAGTTGCGTCCTCCCAGTTCTGCGGACATTTTCGGTAAGGTTCTTGTTCGATGCAGGTTGTGATCACCGCTGTCGGTCCCGATCATCGTGGTCTCGCCGACCCGATCGTGCACTACGTCACCGGGGCGGGGGCGAACATCCACGAAATTCAGATGTACGACCGCGACGCCGAGCGGCTCTTCGCGATGTTGCTCCGCATCGAGTGGCCGGACGATGCGCCACCGATTGCGACGCTTCGCAAAAACATGCAGGAGATCGGCAAGTTGAAGGGCTTGTCGATCCGGACGTGGAGTCGTGACGAATCCCAGGGGCCGCCGCGCCTGGCCATCTGCACGACGTTCCGTCCCGAGCCGGCGCTGGCGCTCTTACGGGCGATGCGCGACAACCGGCTGCATGCCACCCCTGCGGTGATGATCGGCAATCGTGATGCCTGCCGCGGCGTCGCGGAGCAGTTTGATGTTGAGTGGCATAGTGTGGGCGATGCCAAGGGAAATCCCGACAACGCGCGGATGGTCGAGTTGTTCGATCAATATCAGGTCGATTACATCATCCTCGCGCGGTACATGCGGGTCCTGCCCCCGGCGACTTGCTGGCAGTTCGCCGGTCGGATCATCAACCTGCATCATGGGCTGCTGCCGCCGTTTCCTGGCTTCCGCCCGTATGATGATGCCTATCAGCATCGCATGTTGACCTACGGGGCGACGGTTCACTTCATCGTTCCCGAACTCGATGCCGGCAACCAGATCATACACCAGAGTACGTTCACCGTCTTCCCCGGCACGCCGCTGGAAGCGATTAAACGGCAGGGTGAAGGGGATCACGAACCGACGTGCCTCGTGGAAGGAGTGCGGCGCGTCGTCGATCGGGAGGTCGATCTGAAGTTCCATCGCGTGGTCCGCCGCAAATGACCACACCCTCCGGCCTGCGCATTCGCCCGATGTTTGCGACCGACCTGCGCCGGGGTTTTCTCGACGCGCTGCGGGCGCTCAAACCGTGTGATCTGACCGAAGAGCAGGCCATCCATGTGTTTCGTCAGCGGATGAAGCAGAAGATCCAGACGTACGTGGCGTTACTCGAGGACCGGGTTGTTGGAACCGCGTCGCTCATCATCGAGCCGAAATTCATTCACACCGGTGGCGTCGTTGGCCATATCGAAGATGTCGCGGTCCTGCGCGAGGCCCAGCATCTGGGGATTGGCGGCTTGCTGGTCGAGCATCTGCTGGCGGTCTGTCGCCAGGTCGGCTGCTACAAGGCGATCCTGGACTGCGACGAGCAGGTGATCCCGTTCTATGAGAAGCACGGCTTTTCCCGCTGGGAACAGGCGTTGCGGATCGATTTGAAATAACGCCATCCGGTTGAAGAGACCCAGCCCTGGCAAGGGCTGGGCGTCCGGGGCGTTATGACTGCACGTCGACGATGATGAGCGTGCGGTCGTCGCTGGCGTCGTGGCCTCCGGTGAACCCGTTGACCGCCTGCAGCAGTTTGTTGAGCGCTGCCTGTGCATCATCCCGGCAGTCGGCGACGACATGGTCGAGTCGCGCGACCCCGAAGAGTTCGCCATACGGGTTCGCCGCTTCCGTGATGCCGTCTGTATACAAGACGAGTCGGTCGCCGGGGTGGAGTTGAACCTCGGTTTCGCGATAGTCGACGTCGGGCATGAAGCCCATCGGGAACGAGTTCGCACCATCCAGCGCATCCACATCCCAGCGGCCGCAATGACGTAAACGTGGTGGGTTATGCCCCGCGCTGGAATACTGCAGCACGCGGGTCGCTGGATCGTAGATCCCGTAGAACGCCGTGACGAAATGTCCCGACTGGTTCGTATACCGCGATGAGAGATGCTGATTCAGAAAGTTGAGCAACTGAGACGGGGCGTGGTTCTCATCGCAATGAAGATGAGCGATGCAGTGCGTGATCGCCATGACGACAGCGGACGGCGTGCCATGGCCGCTGACATCGGCGATGAGGATGCCCCAACGACCTTGGGACAGCGGGAAGAAGTCGTAATAGTCTCCTCCAGCCCGGCGCGAAGTCTGATAGTGGGCAGCGAGTCGCAAGGTCGGAATCTGCGGCAACTCAGCAGGTAAGAGTGAACGCTGGATATTGGCAACGGCCTGTAACTCACGATCGACTTCGTGATAAGCCGCATCGAGCTGATCGGCGAGGACCAGCGTCTGGGCAGCCCGACCGAACAGATTCGCCATCCAGACCCGTTCCGGCAGTTCTTCTTCTCGGAAGGCGTCCGCTTCAGTGCGGGTCAGGACCACCATGTTCAAGGCGGTCCCCTGGTCAAACAGCGGGATCGCCATCAGCGATCGTTGGCCAGAGAGGTATTCGGCCGCGGGGTCTTCGGGGTCGATTTCGATGTCCGGGATAATGACGGGCTGGTCACCATAAATCAGCGTGCTGAGCAAGCCCCCCGACAGCGTCGGTAACCGGTTCGATTGCTGCCAGGGATTGATGTCTTCTTCCCAGCCACTGAACCGGGTGACGCGAAACTGTGGGGCTCTCAGTCCGCGGCGTGACAGGGAGAGCCGACGATCGACTGGAAGTAACTCCTGCATCCGCCGGACATACAGCCGGACCATTTCCTGTGGATCGGTCTGCTGGCTCATTTCCCGCATCGTCGCCACGATAGCGGTCAGTCGGTCCTGCCAGGTCCCGGTGTTGAAGACTCCCAGTCCGAGGGACAGCAAAGGGGCAGACATGCGACCATCCTGAGACAGAGGTTTTTCGAGTCACTCTATCTTAGGAGTTGAGTACGGAAAATGCGCGGTCGCGAAGACACAAGCGGGGTACGGCACGTCTTGATCGATCAGGGGGTCGCCGGTGTTGTCAGTTTTGCGGCTTGTTCGCGACGGGTCGTACAGTCCTTGCGATAGCCTTCGATGGTAGTGGTCGCAATCGCCTGGTCGTAGTGCGGGATCGCCAGGGCATATTCACCCGCATCAAAGAAGGCATCCGCGACACCACGATGCCAGAAGTGCGTCAGCAGTTCTGAACGCTTCTCGGGTGCCGCTGCAGAGGATGCCTTCGCTGCGACTAATGCTTTCTCCTTATCGCCCGCCTTGATCCAGGCGGCCGCGGCTTCCTTGTAGTGCCAGGCCGCCAGTGCGGCATCGCGGGCTGCGACGGCCTCGAACAGTTCTGCACCGCGCCGAAACTGCTTGGCCTTCACGCTTTCCCCGGCGAGTTGAGCGGCATCCCGCACGCTCAATTCACTCCCCTGCTCTTTGAGCAGGATGTTCCAGCGATCCAGCAGTTCCGTTGCCCGACGCGGCTCATCTTTCAGTCGACCATAGACGTCGATGAGGATGTAAATCGTGGCGATGTCATCTGGAGATTCTTTCAACTGGGCTTCGTAGCGTTTCACCGCATCTTCGGTCTTGCCGCGTTCCCGGAGGAAGCCCATCAATTCGGTCCGGGCGAGTGAGCGTTCGGCATCCCGCTTCGAGTGCCGGATGATGTATTCCAGAGCGCCCGCTTTCTTCGTCCAGTCATCGATCTGCGTATAGACCGGCGTCAATGCCCGATAAATACGGATCTTGTCTTCAACCCCGTCACTGAGCGTGAGAGCGGCTTCCAGCGGCTGGCGACTCTTCGCATATTCACGCTTCGAGAGATACGTGACGCCGATCCGCCAGGCTTCATCAGCTGACGTGTACTTGATATCGCCCGCCGGGGATTCCTCCGCGGGCTTCGACTGGGTCGGCGACACGGACGGATCATCACTCATCGCGATCACCTTGGCGATGATCGGAATCGGGGTGACTGTCGGCTTGGGAGACTCTCCTGGAGTCGGTTCCGGACTGGGTGACGCGGGTTCTGCCGGGGTTTTGGCTTGGGCCGCGGGTGTTGCTGCCGTGGTTTCCTGTTTTAGGACAGCTTTCGTCGCGGGTGGGGTTGTCGTGGGTCCGGGCGACGTCGGCAGTTCCAGTTCATCCCGCTCGGTCCCCGGTAAGTCGAACGCAGCACGGGCGACGGTCGGCTGACCAGCCGGTGGCTCTTCCTGATGTGGCCAGAACCAGAGCAGGGCACCACCCATTCCACCGACAACAACCAGCAACGCGGTCATGGCAGCCGCTCCCATTCCAATGACGGGCCACAGGGACGGTTCGTGATCCTCGCGGACTTCAACCGGAAGTTCCTCATCTTCGAACACCGGGCTGACCGGGACCGGTTCTCCCAGCACTTCCGGTAAGGCGTAAATCTGCGGTTGCTGCAGGTAACAGAGGCAATGTTCCAGTGTCTCAGCAACGAGCGCGGCCGATGCCGGACGCCGTACGGGCTGACGGGCCATCAGCCACGCCACGAGTCGCACCATCCACGGCGGGACACTCGGCTGCACTTCATCGAGCGGCCGTGCCGTGCCTGTCCCAATCCGCTGCAACAACCCATAGGTACTGGTGGCCCGGAACGCTGGTCGTCCGGCACACAAGGCGTAGAGCACACTGCCCAAGCTGAACAGATCGGTGCGGAAGTCGACAGCGGCTCCGCGGGCCTGTTCCGGAGACATGTACTGCGGCGTCCCGGCGATCACGCCGGAGCGTGTCAGCGAGGCGTCATCGACCGCCCGTGCTAATCCGAAGTCGGCGAGCAAGGCCCGACGGCCATCTTTCTCCATCAGGATATTTGCGGGTTTCACATCCCGATGCACCAACCCTTGAGCATGCGATGCTGCCAGCGCCTGGGCCACTTGAATGCCGATCCGCAAGACCTCGACGAGTTCCAGCGGTCCCTGCCGATCGAGCTTCTGCTGCAGCGATTCACAGGGGATGTAAGGCATCACGAGATATGGCAACCGGCCTTGTGAATGGACCGCGTGAATCGGCATCACGTTCGGGTGCTGGATCGCCGCCGCGGCCTGGGCTTCCCGGGCAAACCGCTGGCGAGCCGCGCCGCTGCCACTCAGTTCGGGTCGTAACACCTTCACCGCGACGATCCGCTGCAGTTCGGGTTGCCGACCCTTCAGGACGATCCCCATCGCCCCGCGACCGACGACGCCGAGGATCTCGATGTCATCGAGACGGCCGAGGGCTGTCGGATCATCGGAAGGGGACAGGAAGTCGACTGCGAAGTCAGCAGCCGTGGATTCCTCGGTGGTTAACAGGATCGGTCCGCTGGTGATGGGAGCCGTCCACGGCTTGACGCTCGCAGCGATCGTCCAGTCGTGTTCGTCACCTGCCAGCCGTTCCAGGGCTGTCCGACAGGCAGCACACGTCGAGAGATGGGCTTCGAGTGCTGCTTCTTCCGGCGCACTGAGTTCATCCTGCAGACAACGGACCAGCAGGTCGCGGGGGCAGTCGGTGATGAGTGCGTCCATGAGGGGCGTTCCTCTGTGTGCAAGGGCAATTGTCTGTGCGGAAGTTCAGAACAGTATGGGGTGCCCCGACATGCTCAGGGATCCAACCCCGGGTCCAGCTCCGTCACCGCGATCTTCAAGCGGGCCATGACACGGCTGCGAGCCATGTACAGGGCACCAGCGGTGATCTGCAATTCGCGGCAGACCTCTTCCACCGGGCGCTGGCGAACCACACTTTCCCAGAAGGCCGACCAGGTCTTGGGGCGAAATTCGTGCTGAATGCGCGATAGCGCCCACGCCATGACTTCTTCGCGATAGTCGTCCTCGGGGGAAGTGCGAGCCGGTAACCTTTCGAACGCCCCCGATGAAGCTTCGCCCGCCAAGGGTCGTCGAGCTGCCTGTTCGAGTGCCCGGAGCGATGTATTCCGGGCGATTGTCATCAGCCAGCGGCGAAACGACGCCGGTCGTCCATCGGGCTTCCAGTCGACGACGTGCCGGGCGACTGACAGCAACACTTGCTGAGTCACATCGCGGGCATCGGCCTCCTGAAATCCGCGACGGCGGAGCATCCCCAACAGAAACGGCTCGTAATCGGTCAGGAACGATCCCCAGGCATCGGCATCGTGCGGATCGTGCAACCGTCCGACCAGGCTCAGTCGTGTCTCTGGCCAGGTCATGTTGCCCTCCCGGTCGGGGAAGTCGTTCCGCAGCCACGCACGGTGCGGGGCCTCTATGAAGGATAATGCGGGAGACAGCCCCGATCTCACAAGGCGAAACAGAAGAATCCCCCGTGAGCGGACGGGGCGCAAGCCTCCCGGTGCCTTCAGCTTTCGATCCTGAAGGGTGACAACGTCATGGTTTCCAGTCGGTAACCGACGGAGACGCTCGCTGAACCGGACGGCTTGTGCCGTGCTGCTCACGTTCAGCGTGCATTTGCTGCCGGTGGGGGGTACGCTGTCGACGTGTTGCGGCGGAGTCCGTGTGGTCGGCCAGGGAAGGTCGCGATTTGCTCCCTCGACTGACTTCCTGAATGACGATGAATTCCCCGCAGACGGCTTCCCCGGCGGTTTCCAGCCCGATCTCCGACGCAGACTGGTTACGCGCGCTGACCTGGGATCGGAAGGCGCCTGCCACGCTCATCGCTGCGGCCGCAACGGGCGATCCTATCCGTTTTGGTCGGGCCTGGCGCTCACGAATGCGGGAGTTGCGCCCGGGTGCGGCTCCGATGAAAACGCTGACGACCGGATGGTCGAATCTACCGGTTGATCAACCCTTCTCCAAGTTGCTCTCGGCAACGCAGCCCGCGGTGAAAAAGACTCGGAGTGGGCGCGCTGCGATCAAACCGACCGCCTCCTTAGCGACACGCTTACAACCGCTGGTGAAATGGCTGGTGACCGAACCGGCCGCGCTGATGCAGCCACTTGAGCAACTGGCAGCGCTCGAGATTCTCGCAACGGCCTCCGCATCGCTCCCACAACGCTGGTGGTGGCCGCTCTTCCGGCGAACCGTGACTGCGGTGCAGTTCGCAACACCCACTGATCGAGCTACGCTCCGGCTCGATCAGCGCCTGGTCGTCGAGGGAGAGCTCCCATGGCTCACGGGGCTGGTCTTCGCTGATCTTGCAGGAATGACGGCCGAACGCAGTCGCGGTCAAAAAGCCCTGCGTAAGGAACTCGCGGCCCGGACCGATTCCGACGGGACGCCTCATGCCGAGATTACCCCAGTCCTGCCGTTATGGATCGCTCCGCTGATTCGTTGCACGCAGGCGGCGGCTGCGTTTGCTGCTCAGCTCTGGTCGGTGGAAGAGGCTCAGTTGGTCAGCGATGTCTGCGAGCGGGCCACCGGCATGAGTCGCGGCGATGGTCGGCTGGCTCTCACCAACGGACTGGCTGTCGATCCGCTCCCGGTCCTCTCGGCAGCGGCCATCCATTTCGAGTGGACACCGGCCAACCCCGCATGGATCTGTCTCCGCGGATTGCAACAGGGTGCGAAAGGCATCACCACGCGGAAGACTCGTGCGGGGGGAGCACTGGTCATGCCGTCGACACAGTCCGACTGGTCACGCCTGGCGGTCCTGCGTTCGGACTGGACGACGTCCGCTGACAGTGTGGCCATCGCGCATCACCAGCCGATCCCGCAACTCGACGTGACCCTCGGCGGTCTGCCGTTCCTGCACGGTGCCTGGGACCTCCAGCTGAGTCTCGACGGTGCGCCGGTTGAACTCGCTGAGGAGTGGTCGTGTGCCTGCTTCGAGACCGACCCCGACGCGGACTATGTCGAATTGCAGATGACCGGACCGGGGAAGCTGCGCGTTGAGCGGATGTTGCTCCTCTCCCGGACCGAGCGTTTTCTGCTGCTGGTCGATTCGATCTCCGGTGCCCGTCAGCGGTCGATCAATTACTCGGCCCGGCTGCCGCTGGCACCTGAGGTGACAGTAGATGAGGACCGATTGACGCGGGAGTGGTCGTTGACCTGCCAGAAGCGGAAGGCCCGGGTGCTGCCGCTCGCTCTTCCGCAGCAGAAGGTCGACAGCACACCGCACCGGATCGCAGTGGACGGGGACGGACTGCGGTTCGAACAACTGGTCCAGGGAAATGGTTTGTTGTCGCCCGTGGTGATCGACTGGCATCCCGATCGGAAGACGAAGCCCGCGGAATGGCGGCGGCTGACCGTGACGGAAGACGGACGTCGCGTCGGGGCCGACATCGCGGGTGGTTTTCGCTGGCGCGTGGGGGCCTCACAATGGCTGCTCTACCGGAGTCTGAAGCCGCCGACAACACCACGGGCCGTGCTGGGTCATCACACCAACAACGAAACCGTCATCGCCCGCTTCGATGCCCAGGGTGATGTCGATCCATTGCTGTTGATTGAAGCCGATGAGTGACCAATTCTGAATCGGATTTCGCCATTCGAGTTTCGGATTTTCATCCACACGATGTCGCTGCGCTTGAAATTGCTGCTGCTTGCCTGCGTGCCGCTGCTCATGCTCACGCTGCTCGCGGTGGGGTTCGCATCGCGGTGGATCGAAGCCCAATCGGTCGATGTCGCCGACAGCATGCGTCAATTGCAGCGCGGGCAACTCCTCGCCGCGACAATTGTGGTGATCGTCACCGCGGTGGTGACGACGGTCTTCTCCCTGCGGCTCACGCAACCGGTGGAGCGCCTCGTCGAAGCCCATCGGCGAGTCGCAGCGGGAGAACTCGACGCCCCGCCAGTCATTCACCGGCGTGATGAAATCGGTCAGTTGGCCGACTCGTTTCAGGAAATGCAAACCCGGCTGCGGGAATCGCAGTTCGCGCTGACGGCTGAGCTCGATCGTCGCAGTCGACTCGTGGCCGAACTGGAAGCGCGGAACACCGCGCTGGAACGCTTTTCCTATCGCGTGTCGCACGATCTGAAAGGCCCGTTGATTACGCTGCTGGGTTTCGTGAAAGGGTTGGAAGCCGAAGCCCGCGCTGGTCGCTGGGACAACTTTGCTTCTGATCGCGATCGGATCCTCCGTGCGGGAGACCGCCTTCAATCGCTGGTCGACGAACTCCTGCGGCTCGCGCGGCTCACGCTGCCGCAAACTGCGAACGAGCGGATTCCCTTCGAGGAACTCGTGCAGGCCGCCGCAGAGAATCTGACGGCCTTGTTCGAGTTACATCACGTGCAGCTGGTCTGTGCACCGAAGTTGCCGGTGGTCTCCGGCGATCGGGTGCAGTTACTGGAAGTAATCCAGAATCTGCTGGAGAATGCCGCCAAGTTCACTGCGGGCCATCCATCGCCGCGCGTTGAAGTGGGGAGTCGCAAGGATGGCGAGACCGTCGTCCTCTTCGTGAAAGACAATGGCTGCGGACTCGCCGATGCGGATCGTTCACGCGTGTTCGATCCCCTGGTACGACTCCAGCCGACGATCGAGGGTCACGGTCTCGGTTTAAGCCTGGTCAAACAGATTGTCGAACTGCACGGTGGACGTGTCTGGCTGGAATCCCCCGGTCCTGGATGGGGAACGACGGCGTGTTTCACTTTGCCGATTCGGAACGATGGCCCGAGTTCGTCATCGTCGAATGCAGTCCCCCCCGGTCATTGACCGGGGGCTAAGTGGAGGCCGAGGGGGAGAGCGTCACCGAACATCAAGCTTTGGTCGTCGGTATCGAGCGGGGCGACTTCTTTCACGAGGCGTCGCTGGGCTTTCGGCGCTTCGATGCGATCGAGCCACTTCAGGACCCGAGTGCGGGTTGCGTCATCGAGATCGCGGTAGCGGTCGTCAGTCTTCCTGGCGAGTTGCATCACCGCGAACGACTGCATCGGGTCGGTCCCCGCCAGGCGTTCGATGCGGTCAATCCAGCGGACCGCGATCTCCGTCGATAAGACGGTATTTAGCGGGCCGTAGACCGGCTGGCGTGCTCCGAGTCGGCCAAGGGCCCAGTACGCTGCAGACCGGACGGCGTCATGCACGGGTCGCGTGAGGACATCGAGCAGGGTTTCTCCCAGTGACTGCTTCAAGTGCGGGGCGAGCCATTCACACGCGCCGACCAGCCGACATTGCTCGGCGATCTCCTGCGGACCAGCTTGATCGCTGCGCGGTTTGCCCGGTGATTTCGCCCAATCTTTCAGGCTGTGGATGAGTGGTCCGGCGAGCGACTGCTGTTGACCGGCGGTCAGTCCCCCGGCGACGCGTCGCCACAGGATCCACCATTCCGTGCGACTCGCAGCCGTCGCGAAAGCCAGCTTGCCGTTGAGCGTCTTCCATGTCTCGTTGACGCGCCAGTCATCGACAGCAAGGCCGTACCCCGGTCGCAAGGCGAACCCCAGCAGGTTGAGCCAGCGGGCTTCATGGACCGCACTCTTTCGTCGTCCTGCTTCGTGCTGCAGCAGTGTTTCCCAGAGTTGCCGCAGAAGTGAAGCCGGCCACTTCGTCCGGTCGAGACCGATCACCTCATGCAGGGCTTTCATCAGCCCGCCCGGCTCTGCGGTCCCCGTGGCGAACACGGCGGTGATTGCCTGCTGGGCTGCTTCCAGGACCGCGTCATCGAAGACCCCTTCGGACGCCGCGACCGAGGCTGTTGCAGCGATCTCGGTCTGTGTGGCCGAACGGACGTCGAACAACAGCTTCCATTTCCGCGGACCATCAACTTCACAACACCACAAGTCGAGCGTTCCGATCTCGGTCAACCGGGCCCGCAGCATGACTCGGACGGTCGCTGCGGATTGTCCTTTCGTTGATTTCAGGACCGTGCGAATCGGTGGCAGTGCGCGGAGTTGCGCCGGGTCGAGCGGTAGCAGTTCACCGGGCTGATCAGTCAACCGCAAACTTGACACATACAACGGAAACTCGATTGGCTGCGACAATGGCAGCGTGAATTCCCGCTGCGTCAGATCGATCTCCGCCCCTGGTTCCAGACCCGCAGGGCACAGGCACAACGCCTGCGTGGTTCCATCACCTGCTGCCACGCCGACGTAATACGTTCGCGCCAGTCCGGCAGCGATCCGCACACCCTGCCCACGACGGACCATTCCGTAATACGCCGCTCCCCGGGCGACCGCGAGATCGAGTCGTTCATTTGCGAGTGTCGTGATCGACCAGCTCGGATCGTCTTGGCGGAACCAGGCGTGCAGCTGGTCAATCAGCCGCTGACGGATCCCCGTCGATTCGAACACCCCGCCATTGAACAACAGCAGATCGGGTCGGGCCGGGTCATGCGTGGTGGTGGTCGGTTCCACGTCTCCCGCATGTCGATGCGCCGTGAGGAACGCAGCCAGATACCGCGTGATCGCTGCATCCGGGGCATAGGGCAGTCCAAACTCCTGAAACCCGGAGCGTGCCCCCTGCGGCTGGCTGTCGAGCGGCACGATCGGAAAGAACCCATCGAGGATCAACCGCTCGACTTCTTCCCGCGTGACGGTGACACGCAGGCCACCACCGATCAGCTTCGAGCCACTCCCGGGAAGCGCGAGGGTGTATTGCTCGGGCGGATTGTCACCCAGCAGCAGTTCTTTCAATCCACGACAGCTGCGCACCAGCACCGACCAGACACGCGGCTCGAGTTTGCCGCCGTTCGTCAACTTCTGTTCGAGGTACTGCGCGAGGGCCAGGTCGAGATTATCACCCCCGAGGATGAGGTGTTCGCCGACCGCCACGCGATGAAATTGCACGAGACCATCCGGACCTTTGCGGACGCGGATCAGCGTGAAGTCGGTCGTTCCGCCGCCGACGTCGCACACGAGGATCTTCTGCCCGGGGGCAACGAGGCGTTCCCATTCGTCCGCGTGCTTGGCAATCCAGGCATAGAACGCTGCCTGTGGTTCTTCGATCAGCACCACCCGCGGCAGGCCCGCCTGTTGAGCCGCCCGGACGGTCAACTCCCGCGCGACTTCATCGAACGACGCGGGCAATGTCAGTACGAAGTCCTGCTCAGCCAGCGGGTCTTGAGGATGCACGGCATCCCACGCTGCGCGAAAGTGTTGCAGGTAGCGGGCACTGACCGTGACTGGCGACAGGCGGTCGACATCGGCCGCCCCCTGCCATGGCAGCAACTCTGCGGTGCGATCGACCCCCGGATGACACAGCCACGACTTCGCTGAGTTGATGAGCCGACCCGGTGCGAGTGTCCCCTGATCGCGGGCAAACAGGCCGACCATGTGCGTCGGCTCCGTCGAGGACCAGCCGAGTTTCAACGCCCCCGGTGAAAACTCACCCGCAGCGGGTTGATAGTGGAACGAGGGGAGTGACTCACGCGGTTCGATCTGCCCGGGAGCCACGACCTGCGGCACGGCAAACGTTTGAATCGACCACGGCGTGACAGTCGTTTCGACCGACGCCATGGCGGAGTTCGTCGTCCCGAGATCGAGTCCCACGACATACCGGCTCGGTCCCTGTTCCTCTCGCGGTGCCACGCTCACAAACCTTTCGCAACCAGCAGCTCAATGAAGTCTGCCAGTGTCGTCGAAGGGAGGGAGCGAGGACAAGCGTCCGCGTGAGGTTCGATGGGTTGCCCAGTCTCAGAACTCCCGGCACGAGCGTACCCGTCCCCGAGCCGGAAGCGTCAGCGCCCGGAGCCCGCCATCACACTCGTCGTCTGATTGCGACTTTGTGAGTGCGCCAGCGGACTCCGGGCGCTGACGCTTGCGGCTCGGGGGGAATTACGCGGTGTTACTCGACCGGCGGGTTCGGGACCACGCGGAAGAGGCGGCGGGCGGTGAATGTGCGACCGAACATGTCGGTCGTGCGGACTTCCGCAGCGTGCGTTCCTTCCTCCAGCGTAGTCGGCAGCGGGCCACTCCACAGATGCGGCGACAGCATTGGCTTCGGCAGTTCACGGAAGGCTTTCGGCCGCTCGGCGAGGATCGATGCTTCCCGTTCGCGCGTGGCGACGTATCCCGGATCGGGCTGCGGTGACAAGACCAGCGTTGTCCACGGACCTTCGCCGACACGGACTTCGGCTTTGCTCTTCTCGGATCCGTTGAAAATGTTGACCAGCAATGACGTCTCAGCGAGCTTGCCCACCGGAATCGTCTCCGGCAGATGAATCTGCATCTGGTAGTCGCGTGGGCGACCGGCGGGGACGTAATCGAGCGTGTACTGCTTGCCGGTGAACGTCAGGATCGAATGTCCGTTCGGGGCTCCATCGGCCATCGCGGTATGCGGGATGCCGCGCTCATCGGGCTGGCCCGACCACCAGCTGCCGCACGCGGTCACGTTGATGATGTGGTGATGCGGTTCCGGGCCCATCCAGCCATCGGCCTGCTTAATGAACCGATGCTCGTGATGGTGCGTGTGCCCCGAGATCGACAGGCAGAACGGGCGCTGTTCGATCAGCCGATACAAATCATGCCGGTCGCGAACGCCGATGATCGGAATGTGCATCATCAGCACGACCATCTGATCCTGCGGAATCAATTCCAGATCGCGGCGGACAAACGCGAGCTGTTCGGGGCCAATCCCACCAACGTATTTCCCTTTCTTGGTCCCTTCGTCGTACAGCCATTCAATGTCGTCCAGCACGATGAAGTGCGTGGGACCGTAATCGAACGAGTAATACGACGGACCGAAATAGCGTTCGTAGGTTTCATTCGCCTGCTTGCGGTTGCGGGCGTCGTAATTGATGTCGTGGTTGCCGATCACGTTGTACCAGGGGATGCCGACGAGCGCAATCGCCTGGTTCATCTCCTCGAAGACGCTGAGGTCATCGAAGACGATATCACCCAGCGTGACTCCGAACGCTGCATCGGTACCGATCAGCGGTTCGATGATGTCGTGCGTGATGAATTCGACTTCGCGTTTATCGCGCGGCTGCGTATCACCGAAGAGGACCGCCTTGAACTGGTCTGGCTCGTCCTGTGGGGTCAGTGGGAAGTCGATCGAAGCGGGCAGCGGTCCGGTCGCAGCGACGCCGGAGAACTTTGTCTTCGGCGAACCAAGCGGCTTATGGACGTAATAGAACTGCGGCAGGTTTTGCTTCGTGAGCGGTGTGCGATAGCCACGCGGTTTCAGGACGAAGACGATTGCATCATCGCTGACCGGCAGGGCGTACTTCCCTTCCACATCCGTCGCGACGATGTCGACCCCGTTCGAGACCTTCACGCCGGCGAGCGGTTTTTCTCCCGGATCGCGGACCCGGTTGCCGTTGGCATCGACGAAGACCACACCGCGAGCGATCTGCGGCTGCGGATCGGCTCCTGCCTGAAAGGCCGAACTGCGGGCCAGCACCGTCACTGTCGCCAACAGGGCACAGGTTGCCAGCGAAATCCCGATCGTCCGATGCATCGTGCAGCTCCGCGGTGAAGAATGAACCAACCGAACCACAAAACTATCGAAAAATCACCACCGATGCGACCGGGCCTTCGAGGTCTTCCCCAAAAGCTCACAACCAACTCGCCATCCACGCTTGCGTCTTCGCGATCACCTTCTTCTCTACCTCATTTGAAACACAGCGACCCGGTCGAACTTCGACCGGGTCGCGAGAGTCACCTGCGCAAATCGCGCGGGATCAATTAGTACAGGTCGTTATCGTGACCGCCGTGGCCCTTCGGTTCGTCCTTCGGCTTCTCGGCGATGAGGGCATCGCTGGTGAGGAGCAGGGTCGAGACGCTGGCCGCGTTCTGCAGGGCACTGCGAGTGACCTTGGTCGGGTCGATAATGCCCGACTTGACGAGGTCTTCATACTCACCGGTGGCGGCGTTGTAGCCCTTGTTTCCGTCGAGCGCGAGGACCTTCTCACAGATCACGGCCCCGTCGAGACCGGCGTTGTTCGAGATCTGCGTGAGTGGAGCGCGGCAGGCGCGGATGATGATGTTGAAGCCGACGACTTCGTCATGATTGAGGCCGGTCGACTTCACACCGGTCGAAGCGCGGAGCAGGGCGACCCCACCACCGGGAAGAATGCCTTCTTCGACGGCGGCGCGGGTGGCGTGCAGGGCGTCTTCCACGCGGGCCTTCTTTTCTTTCATCTCCGATTCGGTCGCCGCGCCGACGTTGACCTGAGCCACGCCGCCGGAGAGCTTCGCGATCCGCTCGTCGAGCTTTTCACGATCGTAGTCGCTGGTGCTGTTTTCGCGTTCGCGACGGATCTGCTCGATGCGGGACTTGATGTCGCCCGACTTGCCGAGCCCTTCGATGATCGTGCAGTTATCCTTGTCGACAACGATCCGCTTGGCACGGCCGAGGTCCGATAACTGGACATTCTCGAGCTGGATGCCGAGGTCTTCGAAGATCGCCTGGCCGCCAACCATGATCGCCAGGTCTTGCAGCATCGCCTTGCGGCGATCGCCGTAGCCCGGGGCCTTCACGGCACAAATCTTGAAGGTGCCGCGGAGCTTGTTGATGACGAGGGTCGCGAGGGCTTCCCCTTCGACTTCTTCGGCCACGATCAACAGCGGCTTGCCCGCATTGACGACCTTTTCCAGAACTGGAACGAGGTCCTTGACGTTGGTGATCTTCTTTTCGTGGATCAGGATGTAGGCGTCTTCGAGGACCGCTTCCATCGACTGCGGATCGGTGACGAAGTACGGCGAGAGATAGCCGCGGTCGAACTGCATCCCTTCGACGACTTCGAAGGTTGTCGCGAGGGCCTTGCCTTCTTCAACGGTGATCACGCCGTCCTTACCGACCTGTTCCATCGCGTCGGCGAGGATGTTGCCGATTTCGGTGTCGCCGTTGGCAGCGACCGTGCCGACCTGGGCGATGGCCTTCTTGGTCTTGCACTCGGTCGACATCCCCTTGAGCTTTTCGACGATCAGCGCGACAGCCTTGTCCATGCCCCGCTTCATATCGATCGGGTTAACCCCGGCGACGACCGCCTTCAGGCCTTCGACGTAGATCGCTTCGGCGAGAACGGTCGCGGTGGTGGTTCCATCGCCGGCGGTGTCGCTGGTCTTGCTGGCGACTTCGCGGACCATCCGGGCCCCCATGTCTTCGAACTTGTCGGCCAGTTCGATTTCACGGGCAACGGTCACACCGTCCTTGGTGACGGTCGGCGAGCCGAAGCTCTTTTCGATGATGACGTTGCGGCCGCGGGGTCCGAGGGTGACCCGCACGGTCTTGGCGAGCTTCTGCACGCCGCGACGCATCGCTTCTTGAGCTTCCTGATCGAACGCAAGCATTTTGGCCATGTCAGATCGTCTCCGTGGTCATGTTCTGAATTGTCTGTGTCAAACTGCCGGCCGTCGCAATGGCGGCCGGTTGAATGGAGTCATCAGGAGGCTGGTCGCCCTCCCGTGGTTATGCATAGACGGCGAGGATGTCGCTTTCGCGCATCAGCAGGTAGGTCTCTTCGCCGACCTTGAATTCATCGCCCGCGTAAGAGCTGAAGATCACCAGGTCGCCGGGACGCACGCTGAGCGCCACCTTCTTGCCAGTGTTCTTGACATAGCCATCGCCGACGGCGAGGACTTCACCGCGTTGCGGCTTGTCAGTGGCTGAATCAGGGAGGACGATGCCGCCCAGGGTGGTCTTTTCTGCGGTGGCCCGCTTAATCACGACGCGATCGCTCAGCGGGACCAACTTGAGATCCACCGACGCCTTGTCCGCCTTCTTCGCCATGCATGATCTCCTCTACAACTGCTCCCGCACACCGTTTGGCGTGCGGATGGGGTAAGCGATGATGAACCTCAACGTATTTCGCACTATCTGCAAACGTCGCGCCGGGCATAGAAAAAGTCATATCGTCTGATTGGATCTCCGGTTACAGCAGGACCGTCGCCATTTGAGTCTGCCAGCGTGACGCCCGTCAGTCCAGGATCGCCTTTCCGTCCCTGCCAAACTGGCAAGCATCCCAAAGCCGATGGCGTCTCGGATTTTCCGTCAAATCTGGCAGATCTGAACGATCAGTTGCAATTGACAGATTGGGAATAGTCGGTAGGATGGGTGCTCTCTCAGGTCACGCCAGTTTTGGAGCTGCTGCTTGCAGCTGCTCCGCCCACCGCTCTGTCTGCCCCGACCTTTCGGCCGCAAAGAGCGCCTGATATGAAACGTACCGCCCACGGCGAACTTGAGCAGTTCACCACGCACTTGCATGCCCTCTTTCGAGCGGGCCGCGAGACTGACGCGCTGACGACGCTGCGCGCCACCGTGCACCAGCAGTCGCGGTACGAATTGGCGCTCGGTGCCGGGTCGCTCCTCGCGGAACGCGATGCCCTCCGGGAAGCGATCATTGTCTGGACGGCACTGATCGAACCGGCGTCGGAACTCGGTCGGCGGGATGTGCTCGCGGCGATCTACTCGAATCTCGCGGCCAGCTACCGCGATCTGGGAGACTTCTCGCTCGCGCGTTCCTTTCAGCAGCAGTCCCTCCGCTGGCAGGATGATTTTGGCGCGGACGACTTGCTCCATCTGGCGAATGACGCACTGGCAGCGGATCGTTTACCGCTCGCGTTGTCGCTGCTGGAATCGGCCGCCGCTTCGATCGATGACGAAGATCCTCTGCAGGCGGAGTTGATCGCCACCCGGGGTGTTCTCGCCCTGCGCGAGCGGACGCCGCGGTTTGCGGTTCGTTGTCTGATCGCAGCCTATCGTCGGCATGCCGCTGCGGGAGATTGGAACGGCATCGGCCGCGACTATCTCAATGGTGCCGTCGCAGCCGAGCAGATGGGCCGTCTGTCGGTTGCCCAGAGATTGTTGCGGGACGCTCAGCGGGCGTTCCATCAGGCCGGACAGACCCACTGGACCGCCGAAGCTCGCGTTCGCCGAGCACGTCTGCGGCAATTGATGTCCCTCAGCATCACCAACGCCGCTTACAATTAACACCGTCAGCTTTTGTAGGGTGGGCTGTGCCCACCGCCTTGATCTTCCGCATCGCCATGGAAGATGCCGGTGGGCACAGCCCACCCTACAAGAGAGTGCGTTGCACTGCTGCGCCGAGGGTGGGGGGAACCACGGCGAAGGCGTCGCGACCGGCGGCTTGCAGTTCGGCGACGAACTCGTCGACATAGCCGTGCATCACGCCGATCCGCTTGGCTCCGGTTGCTTCAATTGTCGCGTGGATCTCGGCGTGATCGGCGTGGTCGGAGATGACGAACCCCCGCTGGACCCGCCGCTTCTCCGCTTCACCCGACTGCAGCATCCATCCCGAAACAAACGCGGTCGCGTAATGACCGGCGAACGGGCACGGCTGCTTCCACCGGGCCGACGGCGTGAAGAGGAACAGAGTCTGACCCCAGTCGGCCGCGAGGCGTGGATCACGGAGGGACCGGGTTTCCGGCAGGTCGATCCCCGCCTCCCGGTAAAGCGTGTTGAGGGTCTCAATCTCCGGATGGACAGCGATCGGTCCGGCGGACTCATCCAGACCTGCCAGGACCCGTTGTGCCTTGCCGAGTGCGTATACGTAGACGAAACTCGCACGTCCCTCGGCTTGATTCGCTCGCCACCACGTGTGCAACTCGTCGAAGACCCCCGCCGGGTCGGGCCAGCGGAAGTCGGGATGCGCGAACGTTGATTCGGTCACGAGCGTCTGACACGGGACGGGTTCAAACGCCCTGCTCGTCCGCTCAGCGGTCGTCTTATAGTCGCCGGTGATGCACCAGACTTCGCCCCGGTGTTCGATGCGGACCTGAGCCGAGCCGAGGATGTGTCCCGCGGGATGGAATGAGACTGTCACGCCTCCGATCGTCAGTGGCGTGTGATAGTCGAGCGTTTCGAGTCGAGCACCGGGATCGAGCCGACAGCGGGCGAGGGCCGCGCCATCGACGGTGGTGAGATACGCGGCCGACTTCTTCGCGAGGTGATCGGCATGTGCGTGAGTAATCACCGCCCGGGCGACGGGTCGCGGTGGATCAATGTGAAACCCCCCGGCCTCACAATACAGCCCGGACGAAGTCCAACGCACCAGCGGCGACGATTTCATAGTGCAGCGGATTGTACGCCCAATCGCACCCCGACGCCCACGGAATGCCTTCCGTGGGCGCGTTCTCTGTCCGCGACACTTTCGTCCGTCTGGTGGGGAAATCGGATCGCCGCACGCCAGTCGACCCACACCGACACAGATCCTCAGGGCCAACGGCCCTTGGGGCGAGGCAGCCACCCTTCGCCATTGACGCCGCCACCCGTCACCATCGCTGCCGCAGTCAGGTTCTGCGCCTGGTGCTGCAGGCTTTACTGGCTGTTGTCCTGGGATGCGTTCAGTGATTCCAGATAGCTCAACAGATCGGCGGCTTCCTGGGGGGTGAGGTCGCGGAGTTGGTTTTCGGGCATCAGTGAGAGGGGACTGCGGGTGAGTGTTTCGAGCGACTTGCGTCTCAGGGTCGAGTCGCGGCCCTGGGCATCGCGGAGCACGATGGCCTCGGCGGTCTCGGAGACCAGCAGCCCCGTGATCACGCGGCCGTTGTCCGTCTGCGCGAGGTGTGTCGCGTACTTGGGATCGATCCGCTTCGAGGGTTGCAGGAGACTTTCCAGCAAGTCGGCGCGGGAGCGACGATCGGGGAGTTTCCGCAAATCGGGACCGACGCTGGCGGCTGCTGCGTCGAGCTTATGACACACCTGACATTGCACCCCCTGCGTTTGCCGGAACAGCCGCTCGCCTCGTCTGGCGTCGCCGGTCAGCGTGAGAATCGCTTCCGGGCGGATCGTAGTTCCAAGTGTCTGGCGACGGCGTTCCGGGGGTTGATAGCCAGAGAACAGGTCTTGCACGAGTGGGGAGGGATGCTGGGCCGCATTGATGAGCAGGCGTTCGCGCAGAGCCGACGATAACTCACCGCGGCCGATGCCCCGGGCCAGGGACAACGCCGCCGAAAGCGACTTGAGATGGGTCAACTCGGCTTCTGTTTCGGCCACGATCGGAGCCGAAGCAGCGGCTTTGGACCCCAGCGCTGCGATCCATTGTTCCAGCCACAGGAGGGCCTGCTCGTCGACAAGTTCTGATCCGAGATGCGGCATGCGACCGCGCCCGAACTTCGCCATCCGTACGTAGAGCAGACTCCGGTCACTCCGTCCGGGGGCAATCAGCCGTGCGCCCTCGATGTCATAAGTTCCCTGTCGGGGTGACTCATCGATCAGCTTGAGTTCCGCATGATTCAGCTTGAAGAGCAGCTCAAAACTTCCGGCACCACCACCGTTGAAGCGATGGCAGTGACTGCAGTTGACGTGGAGGTAGCTGCGCAGATGTGCCTGCGGCGACGCTTCGGGATCATCGTCCTGTGCGAGCCGCGGGACTTCCTTTAATGTGTCGCGGGTGAAGTCGGGCAAGGGCTGTTGTTGACGATCGACCCGTTGTAAGAGACCGGCTCGTTCGAGTGCGACGAGCTGCGAGACGCGTTGCCCGTCCTGCACAACATCGCGATGGAGTTGCAGCGGATTGAACGCGAGCGCGTGTTGAGCCCAGGGCGTATGACACGAGATGCATTGCACACGACTGGCGAAGGCCCAGCGCTGGTCGCGCTTTCCGCCTGGGAACCGCTGGTCGACCACCGAGAAGGTCCGTTCGGACCCTGTGGCTGGAACGAGTGTGGCGTCGGTCTGCGTGTCGTTCCAGGCGTACGTGTAGCCACGCCAGTTGACACCATCGAAGTGCAGCAGTTGTGTCTCGATCTTGCGCGCGGATTCCGGTTGGCCCTGGATCATCTCCAGCGACAGTGTCTTCGCGAGCACCGTGCCTGTGGGATAATCGTGCTGACGGGTAAACATGCTGCCGGGTATGGGTCGATCGGCTGGGTGCCAGACGATCGGCGCTGTTCCCGGAAGACCGATCCAGCGCTGTGCCGTGGCGTAATCGCTCCACTGCGGCTGATTGATCGCGAAGGGCGTCACACCGGGAGCGGGCGTTTGTTCGGCAGTCTTTGTGAACAGGCCGGTTTCGCTGAGCAGCCGCGGGAAAGGCGTCGTGGGACCTGCCACCTCATTCCGCACGAGTTGATGGAGCACTCCCTGCCCGTAATCGGCGATGGTCAGTTCGCCGTCGCCATCCTGCCCGAAGGCGACAATCTGCAGGCCACTGTCGGCGAGATCCGTCAGGACGCCCGCCCCCTGGGCATTCCGTTCGGCGGTCCAGATGCGCTTGGTTTCCCAGTCGCCGAAGATGTACTTCCCACGAAGTTCGGGAAACTTCTTCCCACGATAGACATAGCCCCCGGTGACACTGGCAGCGATCGAGTGCGGGAGTTCGATCAGCGGCGGCTGCATGGGCGACGGGCCGGGATCGATGTTCGGGAGCACGGGTTGGCGGCCCTCATAGGCACCCCAGCCGAAGTTCGCTCCCTTCGTGACCCAGTGGACCAGTTCCCATTGATCCCACCCGACATCGGCGACCCACAACTCGCCGGTCTGCCGGTCAAACGTCATCTTCCAGGGATTCCGCAGTCCGTACGCCCAGATCTCGGGGCGGATTCCGGCACGACCGACGAATGGGTTATCGGGTGGGATGGAATAGTTTCGGCCCGCTTCCTGCTGACGGACATCGATTCGCAGGATCGACGACAGGTCATCGGAACAGTCTTGACCGGTGCGGAGCGTATCGGGGGGATTCGGACCGGCGGCGTCGCCTGTGCTGATGTAAAGGCAGCCATCCGGTCCGAACTCGAGGCAGCCGCCGTTATGACCTCCTGCCCGATACGTGTAGATCAGGGTTTCGGTGGCGGGATCGAGCGTGGGTGGATCGGTCTCCCGCAGTCGAAATCGCGAGACACGCGAGCCGCTCAGCAGGACTTCGTTCGGTTTTCCCTTGAGGACATAGCAGAGGTAGACCGACCGATTCGAGGAAAACTCGGGATCGAAGGCCATGCCGTAGAGGGCGTCGACAGATTGATCTTCCGGCAGGGTTAGCGTTGTGAGATCCAGCACCAGGGACTTCGTTGGATCTGCATCGCCTTTCACGAACGACCACAGCTTGCCCGCTTGTTCACCGACGTACATCCGCACGTTGGCGGGATCGACAGCGAGAAGCGTCGGCTGTTTGAAACTCAGCGTCGGCCAGACGCGCTCGGTCCGAAAGGGCAGCGGCGGCTCAGGTGTCCCGACGACATGCGAGGTCGTCCATGCCACACGCTCGGCCGCAGCCGCGACACCGCACGCACTCAGCGCGTACGCCAGAAGGTAGCACCAGCGTCCCATAACCCGCGTCTCCGCAAGCAAGCGATGTGTCCCGTACGGGGCTGTGTGGGTGGGCGTCAACCCTTCCGTGCGGGCATCGCACAGCTTCGCAAACCCGCGCGCGTCAAGAAAGCTCGCGCACCAGTGGAAACCAGAATTCGCGAAATTGCCGTGATCCCGAACCGGACCACTCCAGCAGGGTGTGCTCGGGGTCGACGCGCCCGGTTGACGAGCGTCGTTCACGTCGACACACTGATCTCGATCCGTCAATCAGCGTTGATCCGTTCGCCCGTGGAGTGACTCTCGTGATGCGCCCTGTCTGTCTCGTCGGGATGATGATGCTCGTCTGCGGTTCGGTTCGGGCGGAAAACTGGCCGAACTGGCGCGGGCCGACTAATAACGGAATCTCGCGGGAAGCGAAGGCTCCGGTTCACTGGGACGGAAAGAAAAACGTCACGTGGAAGTTGCCACTCCCCGGTCCCGCCGGGTCAACGCCGGTTGTCTGGGACAATCGCATTTTCCTCACTTCGGTCGATGCGGATGGCCAACTGTTGCTGATTTGTGTCGGTACCGACGGCAAGGAGCAGTGGCGACAAACGGTTGCCAAAGGCAATAAGAACGTCCGCGGCGATGAAGGGAACTCCGCTTCCCCTTCACCTGTGACCGATGGCCAGCACGTCTGGATCCTGATGGGAGAAGGGACCCTCGCCTGTTACACCGTCGCGGGTGAGCAGGTCTGGAAGTTCAATGTCGAAGAACGCTACGGCAAGTTGCAAATCGCCTTCGGTCTGACTTCAACGCCCGTGCTCGATGGTGATGTGCTCTATCTGCAGTTGATCCACGGCGAAGGCAAAGCCGAGACTCGTGAAGCCTGCGTGGTCGCTTTGAAAAAGGAGACCGGCAAGCAGATCTGGCGCGTCGATCGGCCCAGCGACGGATATGCAGAGAATGAGCACTCCTACGCCTCGCCGATGATGTACGACGATGGCCAGACCAAGTTTCTGCTCACACACGGCTGCGACTATGTCGTCGCACATCGACTCAGTGATGGGAGCGAACTCTGGCGCTGCGGCGAACTCAACCGCAAGGCGAATTACGACCCGACGCTGCGGTTCGTTGCTTCACCAGCCACGGCCCCCGGCATCATCGTCGTCCCGTCCGCCAAGCGGGGCCCGATCATTGCGTTGAAGCCGACGGGTGGCACGGGCGATATCACGAAGAATGCTGACCTGCATCTCTGGTCGCAGGACAAAACGCCCGATGTGCCGTCGCCGCTGATCCTCGACGATTACGTCTATCTCTGCATGGAGAACGGCGACCTGATGGCCGTCGAGCGGATGACCGGGACCAAGGTCTACATGGAACGGACCAATCGTCAGCGGCATCGGGCTTCACCACTCTATGCAGCGGGAAAGATCTATCTTGCCGCCCGCGATGGCCAGGTCACGGTGGTGAAAGCCGGGCCGAAGTTCGAGATCCTCGCCGAGAATAAGCTGGGCGAAGATTTGTCGTCGTCGCTCGCGCTCTCGAACGGGACGCTCTACATCCGCACGTTCGAGCATCTCTACGCGATCCGGGAAGAGTAAGGGTCCCACCCCTGGCAAGGGGTGGACGTCTGGCCGAATTAATCGAGGATGCGGCCGTCTTCCATGTGGACGATGCGGTCGGCGAGGTCGAGAATCCGGTTGTCGTGCGTCACCATCAGCACGGCGGCTCCCTGTTCGCGTGACAGTTGCTGGAGCAACTCAACGACCTGCCGACCCGAGGTACTGTCGAGGGCGGCGGTCGGTTCGTCGGCGAGAATCAGCGAGGGATTGGCAGCGAGCGCCCGGGCGATGGAAACCCGTTGCCGCTGTCCACCCGAGAGGGCTGCCGGGTAATAATCGCGCCGCTCGGCAAGGCCGACGGTGTCGAGGATCGCAGCCGCCCGAACCCGGCGATCGGCCCGAGTCAATTCGGGATGAAGTTGCAGCGACATCTCCACATTCTGCTGGGCTGTGAGGAAGTCGAGCAAGTTGTGCAGTTGGAAGACGAACCCGATATGCCTGCGAACCGCGACAAGTTCGTCCTGCCCGGCCGAGTGGAGATCGTGACCGAGAACCGTGATCCGGCCCTCCTGCGGCGAACGTAAACCGCCAGTGAGTGTGAGGAGTGTCGTCTTACCACAGCCCGAGGGGCCGGAAAGAATGACCACTTCGCCCGCTTCCACCGAGAGCTGCACATCGACGAGGACCTGCTTCCGGAGTTCTCCAGTCCCGAAGGCATAGCACAGTCCGTGAATGTCAATCGCGGGCATGATTCAAATTTTCTTAGCCCGAAGCGCGAGCGCCGGGTTCTGCACTGTTGTAGTTGATCGAGCGACGTCAAAGAGCGCATGACCCGGCGCTCGCGCTTCGGGCTGGGAAAAGGTACTCATCAAAAGATCTCCGCGGGGTCGGCGGAACGTAATCGGCGAACCGCAAACAACCCCGAGAGCAGACACATCGACAGCGACAACACAAAGACCTGGCTGCCGCGACCCCACGTCAGGTTCATCGGCAGCATCGTGGCTCGCCGACCGATCTCATAGAGCCCTGCCGCCAGGACCGTTCCGGGGACGAATCCGCTCAGGGCCAGAATCAACGCGGCCTGCAGCACCACGCCCGTCAGATAACCGTCCGAGTAGCCCATCGCCTTCAATGTGGCGAACTGCGGCAGGTGACTGCTGATGTCGGTGTAGAGGACCTGGTACACAATCGCGAAGCCGATGAAGCAGCCGACGATCACACCCAGCGTGAAGACGAACCCGATCGGTGCGTTGTCCTGGAGAAACTTGTATTCCGCCGCGATCAGTTGCTTGGGGGTGAGGACTTTCAGTTCGTGTCCATACGCATCACGCAATGCCCGTTGAACTGCGGGGAGATCGGCTCCCGGTTTGAGATGAATGACGCCGACATCGATCGACATCGCCGGGCGTTCCGGGAAGAGTCGCAGGAAGTTGGCATCGGTCGTGACAAGGTTTCCATCGGCCTGAAAACCGACGCCAATCCGCACCAGCCCGGTCACCGTGATCCGGCGGTTGTTGAGTTCCGCTTCAACCGTTTCGCCCGCACGATAATGCGTGGGGACATCCCCCAGATCGGGACGATGGACTTCATCGAACAACCCGACATCGGCGACCTGCACGGCACCCCACGCCTGCTTCAACCCGGGAACATCGAACAACGGTTCTTCCGGCGGCATCCCAAAGACGAGGATCGGTCGTTTCTCGCCGGTCCAGGGGTTCTGCCATTTGCCCGTCGCACAATAAAAGGAATGGACCGAATCAACCGCAGGATGCCCCAGGGCTCGACCCAGCAAGCGCCGGGGAAAGGGTTCGGGCCGGGCGAACTCTTTCGTGTGGGGACTGATGAGGACGAGGTCCCCCTGCAGATGGTTGGTGACGGCTGTCGCACTGCGATACAGCGCATCGAGAAAACCGAGCTGCATCCACATCAACAGGACAGCGACGACGACACCGGTCACCGCGGCCGCAAACTTCGCCTTCGAGTGTGTCAGCTCATACCAGGCCAGCGGAAGATGACGGGAAGCAAACATGAAAAATCCGAAGCACAAAATCCGAAGGAAACGGAAAATCTCAATAGGAGAAACGGGGCGCCGTCTGGGATTTGGTTCTGCTCTATTCGTGCTTCGAGTTTCCTTCGGATTTCGGATTTCGAGATTCGGATTTCTCCCCCACTTCAATCCGGACCTCAACACGGGCGTTCGACAGCCCTGCCACGCGCGGGGCGTCCGCGTCGTTGATGCGAATCCAGGTTTCGATCACACGGGCATCGGTATCGGCGATCGGGTCGTTATTGAGTGTCTTCTTGCGGCCGACCATCCATCCGAGCCGCTCGACCTGTCCCGTCAATTCCGCTGAGAGCGACGGCACGCGCAGCACGACTTTCTGTCCCACGGCGACGCGGGCCATATCCGCTTCGTAAATCTCAGCGATGGCGTACATCACGCGGACATCTCCCATTTCCACGACTCCCTTCTCGGAGATCCTTTGACCGGGGCGGGCGTGGACCTTGAGGATGCGGCCGGGACTAGGCGCGTGGATCTGGGTGGCCTCCAGTTCCGCTTCGGCCCGTTCCACCGCAGCTTTCGCTTGCAACAGTTGTTGCTCGGCCAGCGACACATCGACGGGGCGAACAGTTTTCAGTGCGGTCAATTGCGCTTCCGCCTGATGCAGCGTCTGTTTCGCCCGATCACGCGCGAGTTCACGATTGGCGAGCTCTTCGGGGGTAATGATCTTCTGCTCGGCCAGCGGTCGGCTCCGGTCGGCTTCCCGTGTGGCGAAGTCGAATTCAATCTGGCAACGGGCAATGAATGCCTGCTGGGCAGTCAGCTCCGCGGGTTTTGCTCCAACTTTCGCCTGCTCGAGCTTCGCTTCAGCGACCGTGACCGCGGCTTCTGCCTCTTTCAGCGCAGATTGTCTTCGCGCGAACGTGTCCAGCACCGCAATCACCTGATTCGTGTCGACGGAGTCGCCTTCGGTGACCAGCAATTGCTCGACGCGGACACCGTCCATGCCGGTCGGTGCTCCCAGGTCGATGACCTCACCCTGCGGCGCGATCCGCCCCCAGGCACCGACAGCCGGGAGAGCCAGCCCGCTCGGCTCGGTATGGACGACACCAACCGTGGACGGATTCTCGGGCTGGTGTTGCCATGAAGTCGCGGCCCAGCCACCGGCGGTCAGACCAATCAGCAGCGCGACAATCGCCATGGTCCACCGGGGCCAGACCGTCTTACGAGGGCGGGCGGCGGTCATAACGGGACCTCCGTCGGTCGTGCGGGGGGATGCGATGACATCGCGTGCAACCGCCGAATGAGGCGTTCAAATAACGGATCGCTCGGGGCAATCAGTCCCAGATATTGCCACAGCATCAGACCGTCGACAATCAGCCAGCTCATCAGCTGCCAGTCAGGGTCGGGATCATGTTGCAGCATCCGGTCCATCATCGCCCGGGCCCGCGTTTTCATCGGATTCAGCAGATCACGATTGACGGCGGCGGCGGTAATCATCGCCAGCAGCAACCGGACGGGATCGCTTTGTTCGCTCACCGTGCCGGTGGGGACATCGGCTGCGGTGGTGGTCGCCAGCCAGGGGAAGGCGATCTCCAGCATCGCCCGTAAGCGGCGACCGGTCATTAAGGGGTCGTCGGCCGCCCGGCGATCGAGCTCACGTTCGAGTTGGTCGCAATGATGCTCGAGCATCCCCGCGACCAGGGCTTCCTTGCTCGGGAAGTGATGGATCAAGCCCCCTTTGCTCACCCCGGCCGTTTTGGCGACGGCATCAAGCGTCAACGAGGCAAAGCCGTCGCGGGCGACGATCTGCAAAGCAGAGTCCAGCAACTGATCGCGGTCGACGGCCACGGCTTGGATCCTGACGGAACAGAAGACACCTGAAATCATACCGACCAGTCGGTCGGAAATCAAGACTTTTGTGTTGACTCTTCTGATCTCTCTGTGGTCAATGACTTTGCGGCTGAAGCGCTAGTGGTTGACTCGGACCTGACGAGTCGCTTGATCAGTCGGGTTTCAGCAGGAACCACGGTCAGCGGCCCGCGGTTCCGGGGGTGGAGAGAATCTGCAGGACGAGATATCTGCTGGTAGTCATGAGGAGATCGCCCCGTGCAGCTCAGTGAAACCCTGAATCTGTCGTGTCTAGATGACCGGCACGGTCATTTTTGTGAAAAACTTCTGGGTTTCGACGGTTTCATTGTTCATAAAACGTTATTTGGTAATGGTATGCGGCGTGACAGAAGTTTGACAAAGACATGACGGACGCCTGACACTCGAATTCCGAATCGTAGCTATAACACCCTCGCCAGATCCCAATCGCGGGTCTGGACCGGGCGGATGGATTCGCACGGTTGAGTTGGTTGGGACCAGCCTTCGGGAGTTGCTTCATGTCGACCACCCTGCGTCCAAAACGCGAAAAACGCACAATTCAACGCCGCCCCCGGACTCCGGTCGTGCTGCCGCAGGAAGCTGCCGCCGTCGCGCCGAACAAGAGCGAAACGCTGCAGCAGATTTATGATTCGTTCGCCCCGTCGAACCTCACCTGGCGGCAGGTTGACTGGATCGTGGTCGCCTGGATCGGGGCGATGCATATCGGAGCGCTCGCTGCTCCGTTCTTTTTCAGCTGGCAGGCGCTCGCGGTCTGCGTCGCGCTCCACTGGATGACGGGCAGTCTCGGCATCTGCATGAGCTATCACCGCTTCCTGTCGCACAAATCGATGAAGCTGCGGGCACCAGCCCGGTTCTTCGGGCTGCTGTGCGGGGCCCTCTCGGGCGAAGGTTCACCGTTGACGTGGGCTGCCACGCACCGGCTGCATCACATGCGGTCCGATCAGGAAGGTGACCCGCATTCCCCGCTCGATGGGCCGATGTGGTCGCACATGAACTGGCTCTGGGTCTATCGCACGCCGGAACAGCGTGATCGGCTCTTCAAGCGATTCGCCCCGGACTTGATGCACGACAGGATGATGCTCTTCTTCGAGAAGACCTACTTCCTCTGGCTCGTCGCCTCGGGGATCGCCCTCTACGCCATCGGCGGCTGGTCGTTCCTGCTGTGGGGTCTCTGTGCCCGCATGGTCTTCATGTATCACTCGACGTGGTTCGTGAACTCGGCAACGCACCTCTGGGGCTATCGCAACTACGAAACCAAGGACGAATCCCGCAACCTGTGGTGGGTTGCAGTGCTCGCTTATGGCGAAGGCTGGCACAACAATCACCACGCTCACCCGCACACGGCTCGGGCCGGTCACCGCTGGTGGGAACTCGATCCGACGTTCTGGGCGATCCGCGCCCTCCAACTGGTTGGCCTGGCGTACAACGTCGACGACCGCACGCCGCAACCGAACGCCGAAGCCTTCGATGAAGACGCTGCCGCCGCAGCGTAGTCTCAACCTGCTACGATCGCTGAATCCCAGGACGAAGGCCCCCAACGCCTTCGTCCTGTTCTTTTGTAGGTTGGGCTGTGACCACCATCAATTGAGCAATCGGCATGCAACTGAGGGAATGGCGGTGGGCACAGCCCACCCGACTACAGCAGAGTCCACCGCTCTCCTCCCTGCACACAGACTTCATCAACCCTGAACCCCATCTTGACACATCCAGTTTCCCCCCCTAGATTTCTCTCGACTCGATCCGCCGGGAAACAACGACCGGACTCGATTCTCCAAACCGTTAGAATCCGCAAAGTTGACCTGTTTTCTCTAAGTCGATTCAACTCTTGTGAGTCATCAGGACGATGGCAGACAAAAGTTGATCCACGCTGCTGCTGCTGTTGTCCGTCGGAAGCGAAGGGAATCGCTGATGACCATCTCGGTCCCGCTCACGTCAGAAGTCAATCGTTCGGTCCCATTCATCGACCTCGTGCCGCAGTTCCAGTCGCAAGCGACGGAAGTCATGGCCGCTGTCGAACGGGTCTTCTCCGAACAGAAATTCATCCTCGGTGAAGAAGTCGTCGAACTCGAAAACGAGGTCGCCGCCTACTGCGATGCCCGTCACGCGATCGGTTGCAATTCCGGGACCGATGCACTGATCATCGCCTTGCAGGCCCTGGGCATCGGCAAGGGTGACGAAGTCATCACGACTCCGTTCTCGTTCTTTGCGACCGCGAGTGCAATCGTCCGCGCCGGGGCGACGCCGGTCTTCGCTGACATCGATCCCGAATCGTTCAATCTCGATCCGCAGGCGGTGGAAGACGCCATCACCCCGCGGACCAAAGCAATCATCCCCGTGCATCTCTATGGCCAGTGCTCCGACATGGACCCGCTGTGGCGGATGGCCACTCATCATGGCCTGGCGATCGTTGAAGACGCCTGCCAGGCGATTGGTGCTGAGTACCGCGGCCGTCGGGCCGGTGTGCTGGGAACTGTGGCCTGCTTCAGCTTCTTCCCCACGAAGAACCTCGGCGGTGCGGGTGACGGTGGGATGATGACTACTGACGATCCTGAACTCGCCAAGCGACTCCGTCGGCTGCGGGTGCATGGCGATGCCGGGTTGTACGAACACCTCGAAGTCGGCATGAACAGTCGCCTCGACGCACTGCAGGCAGCGGTGCTCCGCGTGAAACTCCAGCGGCTCGACTTCTGGACGGCGGCCCGTCAGCGGAATGCGAAACGCTACAACGAGCTGTTCCGTCAAACCGGTCTGACCGACGTCCTGACCTTGCCGAAGGCCCAGGCTGACCGCCGTCACGTCTACAACCAGTACTGTGTCCGCTTCCGTAACGGGGAACGCGACCATGTGCAGGGGCAGATGAAAGCGAACCAGGTCGGTTGTGCGGTCTACTATCCGAAGCCGCTGCATCTGCAAACCTGCTTCCAGTCGCTCGGGTACAAGCCGGGTCAGTTCCCGGAAGCGGAAGCGGCTTCGAAAGAGATCCTCGCGTTGCCGATCTATCCGGAGTTGCCGGCAGCCCATCTGGAGCGCGTGGTCGACACGCTCTACTCGATCTGCCGCGAATCGATCTCCGTGGCCGCGCCGCTCCGCAAGGCCGCGTAATCACACACTCTTCGGAAGCCCAGCCATTCCGATGGCTGGGTCTCTTTCTCGTTCAACGAAATCCCCAACGCCCGGCGTCATCTACGACGTCGGGCGTTGGCCTTTTGAACGATGCCGCAGCCACTGCTGGTCAGCCTTGCGACGGCTCGATTCCACTCCGCGGGTGGAGTATGGTCGGAGTGCTGACCCTGTCGTGTGGTACAGCATCTGGTGCCGTCGTGGAAATGACTCTCCGCTGAATTCTCGCCGATGTCGAAGCCCGCCACGATCTGGACCCGCGACTTCTTTCTGCTGTGGCAGGGAACGATCGTCAGCGCGCTGGGGAGTCAGGCTTATTCGATCGCCCTGATGCTCTGGGCCAAGGAAGCGACCCAATCCGGGACGGTGGTCGGCGCGATCCTGTTTGCAGGGGGCATCAGTAACCTGCTGACACCGCTGGGAGGAGTCCTGGCCGATCGGTATTCGCGCCGTCGTCTGCTGGTGCTCCTGGATGCGCTGACGGGGATCGCCGTGCTGGCGCTGCCGTTGTTGTTTCTCATCTTTCCGGACAATTCCCGGGTCCTGATCCCGGCAGTGCTAGTCCTGAATTTCGTGCGCGGGACGTGCATGGCGTTGTTCCAACCGGTGGCGGCAGCTTTACTGCCAGATTTGGTCGACGATGCCGGTTTGAACCGGGCCAATGCGGCCCTGCAGACCGCGTATCGGATCACGGCCTTGTTTGGTCAGAGTCTGGGCGGGGTGTTGTTCCGCATCCTGGGGGCCCCGCTGTTGATGGTCGTCGATGGCGTCAGCTTTTTGCTCTCAGCGCTCAGCGAATGGTTCATCCGCGAGGTGCCGCATCCGGCGTCGACCGAGCAGTGCCGGACAAGTCTGTACCGGGATCTGGTCGAGGGCCTGCAGTACACAGGGCGCGTTCCCGGTTTCCGGATCTATCTGACCGAGGCGGCCTTTGCGAATTTCTGCATGGCGTCGATCCCGGTCGGCCTGCCGTTCCTGGTGGAAGATGTCTACGACGCTGCGGTCGACTGGTACGGCTATCTGCTCGCTGCGATGGGCTTCGGCGCGATTGCCGGTTCCCTCATCGCCGCCCGGTTTCCGCAGCCGGGTGTGCAGCGCGGCTCACTGCACATCGTCTGTCTGATCTTCCTCAGCAGCTGCATGCTGCCACTCGCGCTGGTGAGTACACCGTGGGGAGCGCTGATAGTCATCGTCGCAGCGTGGACCTGCGTTGGCTTTCATCAAGTTGTGTTGTCGACCCTGGTGCAGAAGCGAACTCCCAAAGCGATGCGGGGCCGCATTTCCGCGCTGCTTTCCACGATCCGCTTTGGCCTGACACCGCTCGGAATGGCCGCGTTCGGCATCCTGATCGACGTGCTCCCCGGACACGTCAGCGCGATCCTGTTCTGGACCGGAGTCTCCGGCCTGCTGATTCTCGGTTGGGCCGTCAGCCATCGCGACTACCGTCAGTTCTTCCTCGGCGACGAGGCGGTGGTCGAGTAATTGCCGTCGTCCCGGTGGTCTGCATCGTCTCCGGACAACCCCCGCCAGGACACCGCAAAACGCCATCAACCGGGCGACCAGGCTCGCCATACGGTTCGCAGGAATTGTCTGCGCGAGACACGCTTTCGAAAGGTTGACGCAACTCAATGGTAACCATCACGCTCCGCGTGATGAGCGGATGTAGAAAACGCGCACCGATTTCATGGAATCGGTATTACTTCGACGTTTTGGCGAATCGGGCCCGGATCAGCGGCGCGAGGTACTTCGCCGTCTCGTCGCCGATTACGTGGTACCCGGCGAGATTCGGATGCCGGTCGCCGAACCAGCCGGGGAGCTGACCGAAGTGGGCATCAAGGCGGTTATCGAGCACTTCCACCATCGGCGGATTCCCCGGAACGAGGAACGGCTTCACGAACTCGCGGCGGTTCTCGGGGATCTTGTCCAGCGGAAACCGGCGGTAGTTGAGCATGTCGGGACCACGTTTCAGTTCGGCGGCGTACCGCGGATAAATGTCGAAGAGGGGCAACTGCTCGGCTTCGGCAACCGCGGCGTTCAGCCGATTCAACCGGAGGCTGGTTTCTTCGTTGCCGTACGGGATCACGGTCATCACGATGAGGTGTGCCTGCGGATGATCGGTCTTCAGTCGACCGATCAACTCGTGATAGTCCTTCGGAAAATTCTCAGCGAAGTTTTCGCGGCGGGCGTTGTCGTTCAGGCCGTAGCGAATCAGGACGTAATCGATCCCCGGCAACTTCGCGACCGCCTTCTCGTAGCGACCGGAATCGAGGAGCCGCCGGATGTACTCGCCGCTCAGCCCGAGGTTGATGACGTTCGTGGGGGGGAGGTCCGATTCTGCAGCGAGGAGTTCGCGAATCACGTCTTCCAGATGCGGCCCTTTGGGAACATGCCGCCGCGGGACGCTCCCTTCCGTTGTGCTATCCCCCAGCAACAGGATCTGCACCTTACCGTCCTGCTCGGCCCGCGCTGCATTTCCGCCCAGCACGACCCAACAGACCGCCCCAATCAGCATCCAGGGGAGGCGGTCGATCCCGATAAGGTCCAGCGCTCGCAGCGCGCAGCCTCCCCGCAGAAGACAGGACCGATCATGAACCGTCCGAGACATGGTCAATGCTCCGTGAATGGAAAGAGGCAGCCGTCCGGAGATCATACCAACTCCCGTAGAGCAGGCTCCCGCCTGCCGCATCAACGGACGATGATCAAATCCAGCCCGTGCCACACAGTCGGCAGGCAGTCCTGTAGGGCAGGCTCCCGCCTGCCGCATCAACTGCGCTACGAAGCGAGCGGGAGCAGGAAACGCTCGAAAAAATCGTGCCACTGCTTCGTCCGCGAAGCAGTATCTTCGAACGCTTCCCGACGCCCCGCAGACACTGCTCCTCCGCAGACTCCGGAGCAGTAGCACCTCCACGCTGGTTGAACGATCAGTGCAATGCCACCCCGCCCACCCGTCGCGAATTTGTCTAAATGTGGGTCAGATCAAGGCCTTCGACCCAGCCACCCGTGGCCATTTTCTCAAGCTGTTGTCGGTGGTGCGGACACAACGGCTCGAAGCATATACAGTCGTTCGACTTCCCTCGTGGCATCTACGACCATTTGCTCACGCCCGTATTTTGCCATTGCCAGCTTGCCCACGGCGCGGAGATCTTCCCATTCCTTGTCGGTGGTCAACTTCCCCGCTTTCGCATACCACCTCGATACGTGCACGAGATACGCATGAAACGGGTAGGAATCCTCGTCGCCACGATTGTAGATTTGCTGTTGAAGCGTGCGAATCCCCTCAGCAGCCCGATCCTTCTCGAAGACTGGATTGTCGCCACGCGTTGCTTTGAGCAGTTGTAGCAGACCCATGTGGTGATCGGCCTGGTGGTTGTCTCGGATCGCCAACGACTGCTTCAGGTAATTCTCGGCCAGATCTAAATGGCCAGCATCGATTGCAGCGATCCCATATTGGAGCCAGAACAAGAAATCGTGGCCGTAGACAGCTTTCAATTCGTCATACAGGCCCAAAACAATTTCGGAGTCTCCTGCAAACGTCTCCTTCAATCCAGCGGCATTGATCATCCCACGGTACGCAATATACGCCGGAGAGCGACGCCGAATTTCATTTGGCACAATATCGCTGGCGATCTGCATAAGGAACTGTGAAGTCGCTTGAACCTTGATCCCCGTCGGTGCAATCTCATTGGCAATCCATGTTGCAATCAGACGATGCCGCGGCTTGAGCAGCGTCGCAGAAGCGTTCCCATGAACGAGTACGCCACGAAGCAAGTCGTCAATGATACGATGTTTCGAGTAATCCGTTGAGCCGAGTGCTGGAAGAAGATGGCGGCGGTATACTCCTGGTGCACCGCGCGCAACCGCCATCGCACAAATCGTGTAGGCCATTTTGGCGTCGTCGTGCAGCTCGTGAAATTCGCTACGCAAAATACTGTCAAAACCTCGGCCACTAGTGTAGTGCCGCGTAATTACGGGAACTTATTTTATTGGCTGGCGTCTGAACTCCAGAATTTGGAGGATCAGTGCCATGCGCGTCGCGAAAGCCATCACGTTGACGAACGAAGAACGAGTCACGCTGACCAAGTGGGCGCGCGGACGCAGTACGCCGGCGCGGCTGGTGCAGCGGGCGAACATCATTCTCGCGGCGGCGGACGGTCGCGAGAACAAGGACATCGCGCGGGAACTCGGCTGCACACGCCGCACGGTCGGCACCTGGCGGAATCGCTTTGTCGCCGACCGGTTGCCGGGGATCGAACACGATGCTCCGCGCGGCGGCCGCACACCGACGCAGCGAGTGCGATTTGAAGCGGAGATCATTCGTAAGACCACGCAAGAAACGCCGTCGAATGCCACGCAGTGGTCGACGAGAACGCTGGCCAAGGCGCTCGGCTGCGACGACACGCTGGTGCAGCGCGTCTGGCGCGACAACAACTTGAAACCACATCGCACGAAGGGCTTCAAGGTCTCGAACGATCCACGCTTCGCCGAGAAACTGGTGGACATTGTCGGGCTGTATCTCAATCCGCCGGAACACGCGTTGGTCTTTTCGTGCGACGAGAAGAGTCAGATTCAGGCCTTGGACCGCACGCAGAAAAGTCTGCCGCTGTTCCCCGGCCGGTTGAAGACGATGACGCACGACTACAAACGGAACGGGACCACGACGCTGTTCGCCGCCATCGAATTGGTGGAAGGCAAGATCATTTCGGATTGCCTGCCGCGGCACCGGCATCAGGAGTGGATCAAGTTCTTGAAGAAGATCGACGCCGAGACGCCGCCGGAGTTGGACCTGCACTTGATCGTCGACAACTACTCCACGCACAAGCATCCCAAGGTGTTGTCTTGGCTGAAACGGCATCCGCGGTTTCATCAGCACTTCACGCCGACCAGCAGTTCGTGGCTGAACGTGATCGAACGCTGGTTTCGCGACCTGACGCAGAACCGCATTCGCAACGGCGTCTTCCGCAGCGTGGCCGAGTTGCAGCAGGCGATTCGCGATTACATCGACCATCACAACGCCAATCCAAGATCGTTCGTGTGGACCAAGAAAGCCGAAGATATTTTGCAGAAAGTCACCCGCGCCAGAAATGCCCTGAATAAGATCCCATCTGCGTGAGGCACTACACTAGTGGCTTCCCGCATCGCAACCAACAACTGCTTCTGGGCAGCATCCATGAATGCCTTGAGCCGCATTTCCTGCGTCTTGCCGCGCAATTCTCCAAGAAATCCAAACTGTTCCAACTTCTCAATGATTGCTACGACATCCGTCTCGCACAAATCCGGCATCTGCACTTCTAGCGGCTTATACTCCATCAGCGACGCACACCTGTTGATGTACGAATTTCCCCGATCAGCAATGACGACAGTAAGTGGTAGCGGCGTCGCCATTTCCGGGCGAAGAGCATCGAACGCGGCGATGTGCCTCGACACGACATCCACAAATACGTAGACATGACTTCGGTTGCCGCCGGCCACGCGTGTTTTCAGCAGTTGAATTAGGCCAGCGAAGTCGAGACGCTCTTCCTGTACAGCATAGAAGACGGTGTGGCCTTCCTCGGCAAGTTCAACTGCGAGCCGCATCATGGTGGTAGTCTTGCCGCTGCCTGCAGGGCCGAGCAATGCCACTAGTCGCACATTTGTCGATGGGGTAAGAACCTGCTGTTTCAATTCAGCAGTAACTGCCCGTGCTCCATCGTGCTTCTTGACTATGTCGCTCCAAGTAGGCTCACCACCCATGAAAAAGGCCCCATGTGGCATTTTCGGACTTGGGGGAAGAGCGTTGTGCAGGATCAGGTCAAAATATCGCTCGACATCCGGATTGACGATTCCTTTAGTGCGGCCGAAGGCGATATGCGGGAACACTTCCGCACGCACGGCAGAAAGAGAATAAGTCTGCATGTCCACGCTCGCGGCGAGAGCTTTAAAAAAGTCACCGGCAGAGCATTCCGCAGTGTGAATGTTGCGCTCGCGGAATGCTTCCGAATTGATCATCCCGATCGTGCGATTGGCCAGATACGAGCGTGGCCGTACTTCTGGGTATTTGCCGGTAACACCACGCATTTCGAGATAGTGATACAGCATCGGTTCCTGGAGCGGCGTCCCAACGAATAGAATCGGCCGAGTAAAAAGATCCTCGACCAACTGCTGATACCACGGCTGTGGGCTCGCTGTTTGGTGTGCAAATTCCTGGAGCGAGAAGACGATCCCCTTGTCGCGGAAATCGATGTGCCCGTGAAGATGAACGCACTGCAGTTTGTCAAAATGTTGGTCACGTTCAGCGGGAAACGCTGGGCACACGATCTTCGTGAGCTGCTGGTTGACACTCTTCGAATAGATAACATCCAGTAGATTGTCGATGTTGAGCGTATAGATGCGATGCCAGACAAATTGCGGGATCAGGTCGTACCAGTCGTCATAGCTGTTGACGTGAAACAATTCCTGCAGGTACGCCCAAAGGTCTTTATCACCGATGCGCGGCCGCACGACCTGGTAGACGTTTGTCAGTGGCTCTCCAGCGTATGTCAGTCCTGCCCTCTCGGCGAGAAGTTCAGCCAGCCTCGCACCAAGAGGCAGATTGTCACCCTTGCGATTTTTTGCGTCAGCGGAAAAACCTGCGCCGAGAAACAGCACAACCTCGCCACGAGCCAACTTGCGTCGAAGGAACTCGAATTCGTTACCAGACAGGTCAAATGGCATCCCGAGGATTCCTAGTCTTTCGGACATTCCGAGCGATTCTAGAGTCGCTGTGTTGCGTCGTGACGCACCATGAGTTCCTGAATCTGCTGACGATGTGGCCGCTCTTGTCTCGCGTGGTGCGTCGCGACGCACCCTACTGGAGCAGTGGGTCGAGGGTCTTTGCAAAGGCTTCGGCTTGGCGGTGGAAGCCGAGGTCGTTGGGGTGGCTGCTGTCGACGGCGCCGTCGTTGTCGTCGCCGAGGAGGTCGTCCCCGGTGACGTAGTGGAGGTGCGGGACGCCCGCTTTGGTCAGGGCTTCATACGCAGCGCGGAGGGCTTTGTGGTTGCCGTTGTTGCGCTCGGCTTTGCCGGGGTTGAGCCAGGCGTCGGTGTAGCGGCGGTCTTCGACGAGGATGATCGGCGTCGTGGGCTTCGCGGCCCGTAGCTGTCGCACGAGGGGTTCCGTGCGGGCGGCGGTTTCCGGGCCCGAGAGATTCGGACAACAGTCGATCACGTAGACGGCGGCGTCGAGTTCACACAGCAGGGCCCCGACTTCCGGCTCCATCTTCCCGTTCCCCGAGAAGCCGAGGTTGATGACCGGCCGCTGGTAGCGGCGGCCGAGGATCGCGGTGTGGACCATCCCCGGCCGCGACGCACACGCCCCGTGCGTGATCGATGTGCCGTAGAAGACGATCGGCTGTTGTTTGGCCGCGGGGTATGCGGGGGCCCGATCAAACGTGGCGTCGGCGGGGATACCGACTTCGACCGACGAGACGCCGTTGTAGAGCGGCAGGTAGAGGAGATACTCGCGCGGGCCGGGCTTGAGGCCCTGGGCGAGGACGACGGTGTTCGTCTGGGCCTTCGGCTGAGCGACAGCGACCCACCGCCAGCGGCCCGCTTCATCGCGGGCGTAGAGGTCGAGGCCGCTCACGCCGGTCGCGGCCATGTGCGGCATCGCGAGGCGGTCACTGGTGAGGGTCCAGCGGGTGCGGATCGCCGGGGAACTGGTGACGAAGCGGACGCACATCCCCGCGGAGTGGCGGCTGAGACTCCAGACCGCGTCGCGGAGGGTCGCTTCGGCCTTGGCGGGGAAGCGATCGTACGGGGCTTTGACGTCGGACCAGCCCTGGCCCTCGACACCAAGTTGCCGGATGTCGAACCAGCGGACGCCCTCTTCGTCCTTCGAGACGAGGGGTTCCGCGGCCGGGAGGGCGGTGATCCATGTCGACACGACGAAGGCGAACAAGGCGACGCGGCGGGTGAACATGGTGCGCTCCCGGTGGGTTGGGCCCCCCGTCATTGACGGGGGGCGAAATGGCGTGGGGGATGAATCATGGGGGGGTGATAACACATGGTTACACGTCGAGGTCTTTGACGTCGAGGGCGTGTTTTTCGATGAATTCGCGGCGAGGTTCGACCTGGTCGCCCATGAGGATGCGGAACATTTCGTCCGCAGCGGCGGCGTCGTCCATGGTCACCCGCAGCAGCGTCCGGTGTTCGGGCATCATGCTGGTATCCCAGAGTTCTTCCGGGTCCATTTCACCCAGCCCTTTGAAGCGGGTGACCTTCATCCCCTTCTCGCCGAGTTCGCGGAGCTTGATGAGCAGATCGCGGAGGCTCATCAGGCGGACGAGGTGTTCGTCCTGCTCGATGCGGAACGGGTAGACCGTTTCGCCATCGCGGGCACCGGGGGGATAGAGGTCCTTCAGGCCGATGCCGTAGCCTTTCAGCTCGCGGAGAATCTCGTTGATGCTGCGGACTTCGTGCAGGTCGGTGACGTGGACGGCGTTCTCCATCGCGGCGTTATTGGCGGTACCGTCGGTCTTGGTGGCGGCGTCGTTGTCGGCAGCGAGCGCGAGTTCCTGGCCGAGGCGGGCCTGTTCCGCTTCGATGAAGGCGTCGCGGTCGGCCTTGGTGTGGAACCAGTGTTCGACCCGGCTGAGCGAGACGCGGTACTGCGGCAGCGCGCCGCTGTCGTCGGTGATCTTTTGTGAAAGATGCCGCAACGTGAGGCCGCGACGTTCCAGGGTTTCGAGCGGCTCTTCCAGTCGCTGCATGATCTTCACGACCGTGCGGAGATGGTCGCCATCGAGCGCGACACCGTCGGGGAAGAGGACGCGGCTGCCGTTGAGACCGAGTTCGATCAGTTCGCGCATCATCAGATCGTGCGTCTGCACGTAACGGACCTTGTTCCGCTGGGTCACCTTGTAGAGCGGCGGCTGGGCGATGTAGACGCAGCCATGCTCGACGAGGGCCCGCATGTGACGGAAGAGGAACGTCAACAAGAGCGTGCGGATGTGCGAGCCGTCGATATCGGCGTCGGTCATCAGGATGATTTTGCCGTAGCGCCGCTTGGTGACATCTTCGAGTTCTGCGAGCGGCGGGATGCCGACGGCCTTGAAGATGTTGGCGATTTCGGCGTTATCGAGGATCTTGACGAGGACCGCCTTCTCGACGTTGAGGATCTTCCCGCGCAAGGGAAGGATCGCCTGGGTGTTCGAGTCGCGACCGGTGTCTGCGGAACCACCGGCCGAGTCCCCTTCGACGAGGTAGAGTTCGGTGATATCGAGTTCGCGGCTGCGGCAGTCGCGGAGCTTTTCGGGAAGCCCGCCCGACGTGAGGGCCCCTTTGCGGCGGACCATTTCGCGCGATTTGCGGGCTGCTTCGCGGGCTTCGGCGGCCATCGAACCCTTCTGACAGATCCGCTTGGCGACCGAGGGATTCTCTTCGAAGAACTTGGTCAGCGATTCGTAAGCGAGCGAGTTGACGATCCCTTCGACTTCGCTGTTGCCGAGCTTGGTCTTCGTCTGGCCTTCGAATTGCGGGTCGGGAACACGGACCGTGAGGACGGTGACGAGTCCTTCGCGGAAATCGTCGCCCGTCGGCTGGATATCGTCGAAGAGCTTGGCCTGTTTGCCGTAGTTGTTGATCGCACGGGTGAGGGCCGAGCGGAAGCCGCTGACGTGGGTCCCCCCTTCGTGCGTCGAGATGTTATTGGCGAAGCCGCGGACGTTTTCGGAGAAGCCGTCGTTGTGTTGGATGGCGAGGTCGACCTGCACGCCGTCCTGCTCGCCGACGATGCGGATGATCGGGTCGTAGAGGGGGGTTTCGGTCCGGTTGATGTACTTGACGAATTCGAGAATCCCGTCGGGATAGCAGTATTCGTCTTTCTGGCCGGTCCGTTCATCGGTGAAGTAGATGCGGACGCCGGCGTTGAGGAAGGCGAGTTCCTGCAGTCGCTTGGCGAGGGTGTCGTAGACGAATTTGGTATCAGGGAAGATCGTCGGGTCGGGCTTGAAAGTGATCTTCGTGCCGGTGGTGTCGCTCTTCCCCAGCTTCTTAAGATCGGACTGGGGTATGCCGCGGGCGAAGTCCATCGTCCAGACATGGCCTTCGCGGCGGACTTCGGCTTCGAGCCATTCCGCCAGGGCGTTGACCGCCTTGATGCCGACGCCGTGCAGCCCGCCGGTACCGGTTTTGTAGCCACCTTGACGGTCGAATTTGCCCCCGGCATGGACGTTGGTGAGCACGACTTCGAGAGCCGATTTATTGTCTTCGTCGGGCATGCGGCCAACGGGAATCCCGCGGCCGTCGTCGACGACGGCGACGCTGCCATCGGCATGAATGGTGACCGACATCCAGTGGGCATACCCGGCGACGCACTCATCGACGCAGTTGTCGACGAGTTCGTAGACGAGGTGGTGGAGGCCGCGGAGGGTCGTATCGCCGATGTACATGGCCGGGCGATGGCGAATCCCTTCGATCCCCTTCAAGAGGCGAATGTCTTTTTCGCTGTAATCGCCGCCGTTGTTCGTGTCGGCGGGTGTCGCATCCTGTTCAGTCAAGCGAAACGTCTCCTGAAATCTCGGCAATCATGGGCTGTTCAACAGCCCCAAGCGCCAGCGCGGGGTTCTTGTTTTCCACAAACACTGTCGACCAGTTCCTCGACCGTGAAAGACACCGACGGCTAGCGCCGGGCCGCTGATTATCCCAATTTGAATTTGAGGTTCTTGATGCGCAGATGCGGGGCGGCTTGCTGCAGGGCCTGCAGCAGTTCGGCCGACTGGAAGCTCACCAGTTCGCTCATGGCTGCGGGCGAGGTGACCGTGACCTGCAGGACGCCGCGGACGATGCGGCCGGGGCGGGTCATTGTCGACCAGTGCGGGCCGGCCGCCTGCTGCCACGCGGCCTGCAGGGCCGCGTCTCCCTGTTTGCGAGCGAAGCCCCGAGCCGCGATCAGTTCCGCCAGGGCGGCTGAGAGAAGTTGCGGCTGGGCCATGGAGACGCTCGCAAAACGATCGAACGGGGTTAACGATCACGCGACAACGGCATGATCACGTAGGTGTAGTTGTCGTCGGTCGTGAGGACCGCAGCACTTTCATGGTCGATCAACTGGAAGTGGACCGACGTGCTGGGATCGAGGACCTTCAGGAAGTCGGCGATGTATCGTGGATCGAAGGTGATCGTCAGGTCTGCGGCGGAATAGCTGATCGGGACTTCGACTTTCGACTGGCCGATGTCGGCAGCCTGACTGCTCAGCCGCAGCGTGCCATCGGTGAAGGTGAAGTCGACGCCGCGGCTTTCTTCACTGGTGACGATTTGTGCCTGCCGGACCGCTGAGTGGAACGGCCCGACGACCAGGTCGACCGTGGAGTTGAACTGGGCCGGGACGACTTTGCGGTAATCGGGAAATCGGCCCTGTACGAGTTGGCTGGTGATTGTCACGCCGCCGCATTGAACGGTGATGTCGTTCGCATGGACGGCGATGCGGGCTTCCGCGTCTCCATCGCCGAGGATGCGTTCGATGAGGGTCATCGCCTTGGACGGAACGACCGGCGGTGGGCTGGACGGAGTGAGCGAGCCTTCTGCTCGACAACCGGCCCAGACGACGGCCAGACGGCGGCTGTCGGTCGCGGCGAGCGTCACCTTTTCCGGGCTGAGTTCCAGCATCACCCCGCCGAGGGCGTAGCGTGTGCTTTCGGTATCGGTTGCGAAGACCGTGCGACGGATGAGCTGACGCAGGGCGGTTGCAGGGACCGCGTAGAAGGCGTCGTCTTCAAATCCCGCGACCGGCGGAAAGTCGGCCGGGTCTTCGGCGGAGAGGCGGAATTCGCTCGACCCGCTGCGGATCCAGAGAGCGTCGCCCGCGAGTTCCAGCTCGACGGTGTCCGCATTGAGTTCCCGCAGAATCTGCACGACGCGACCGGTCGGCAGCAGGGCTTCGCCCCCCGTATCAGCGGTGACATCCGGCACGACACACCGCATGCCGATCTCGCCGTCCGTGCCGATCAGCGTCGCGGTGTTGTTCGCGACCTGGAGTTTGACGTTCTTGAGAATCTCTTTGGTCGTCCGGCTCGGAACGACGCCACTCACCGCGAGGAAGGCGTTGGTCAGCGCGGAACGGGGGCAGGTCAACAGCATGGGACGGGGACCGTAGGGGGCCAGTCAGAGGCAGCGACAATCCACTCGCTGCAGGCTGAACGAAGGGGTGGACACTCCATTGTTTTCATGGGTCGGATCATACCAGAAAACCAGTAAAAAATGGAGTCCAGGAGATGGAACAAAACGTGGGGAAACTTCTCGGGAATGCGAAGACGCAAGCGGGGGAATTGACAGGTGGGAAATGACCGACGCCGCCTGGAAAACCAGACGGCGTCGGGGGAATCAGAGATCGTCGATCAGGACGAGATTACTTCTTCAGAGCGAAGCCCTTGGTGAAGGCGGTGTCGCCGAAGACGAGTTCCTTCTGCTTGGCAGCGTCCTTTTCACCAGCAACCTTGCCCTGGCAGTTTTCACAGCAGAAGGCGACCTTCACGCCGGCGATTTCGACCGTCTTCTCGGCGTTGAGCGGACCACCGGACAACGGGCACTTGGCCTGCGTGAACTGGCCGGTCTGGAACAGCTGATGATTCGCGGCCACCGCGTACTTGGCGGAGTCGGCTTCGAACTTAGCCTTGCAGTTGTCGCAGCAGAACTGGACCTTGCCGCCCTTGTAAGCAGCGGTCTTGTCGGCTTTCGCCGGGGTCCCCGCGACGACACATTTGAGTTCCGGCTTCTTCGCTTCTTCGGCAGCGAACGCGAAGACGCCGAAGAGACCAGTGACCGCCAGCAGACTGAGAGCACGAACGAACATGGGGGATTCTTTCTGTGAGAAAGTTGAACACCATCGAGACTGACCCGCGGGTGAACCCTTCACCGTTGGGAAATCACCGGATGACTCCGATGAGAGACGCGGCACCAGGAAGTGGCATCGCATGGACTGTCCGAAGAGACGGCCGGAATGGTTGACACAGGCCGCAGCCGATCGTCGCGCGATCAGACTGCGCAACTGGCTCAGGTCAACGAGCGGCACAACAAGGTGAGCCGTTCACCAATCAACGGCGGTGCACGACTCGTCGTCGACTCCGCGTGGTGTGTCGCCAGCTGTGACAGATTCGCTGGGGTGACCATTGTCATCCACGGATGCGTCGGACTCGTCACGGAGTCCGTCACTCGCTCTACCCGCGCTGGAATGGCAGTCGCGATCGTGGTGGCACATCGGCAGGGATGCCGGGACGCGAGTTCAGCCACCGGCGGCTGCAATGACCGGGCGATTCGCGGCGGTGTCGTATGCCGTCGGGCGGCTTTCAACCGGGCGGCACAACAGGGGGACAGAGTTGCTTCTGCTTCCACGATCGCAGATTGAGATGGCTGTCGTGTGCAGCAGCAATCGCGCAGCATCCACGGCGGGACCACCAGCCCCGCGAGGAGACACCCGACCAATGCTCGCATCCACCACAACAACAGCATTCTCCCGATCGATCAACCACCGTTGATCCACCCGGATCGTAGCAGGTCACCCGCTGTGTGAACAATCGAAATTCTTCCTCAGGCATGCGAATTGGCGGTCCGGAATTCAACTGGTTTGGTGACGCGCAGAATCCGCCGTGGCTGTACGTCACCGAGGGAATGCGGTACATCCTTGGGCATCGCGATCTCTCATCAGGAGTTGCATGATGCGGTGGTTGTCAGTTGCTGCGCTGGTCATTGGTGTCTTCGCTGGCTGGGCCGCTCTGAACGGCGGGGCTGCTGAGGAGACCGAACTCGACCGGTTGTTGAAGCGGTTCGTCGACGAGTTCGTCGCGATCACGCCCGGTCAGGGGGCATTTCCAGCGAAGTTCACGCAGGGGAACAAGGCCGGACCGGCGAGTGAGCAGCCCGCGCGGGAAGTCACACTCGCTGCCCCGTTCGCGATGGCGAAGTACGAGATGCCGCAGAATCTCTACGAAGCGGTGATGGGGAAGAATCCCAGCCGCTGGAAAGGTCCGCGGAACTCGGTCGAAATGATGTCGTTTGGCGAGGCTCAAAGCTGCTGTACGAAGCTGACCACACTCCTGCGTGAGCGGAAGCTGATTGCCGCTGACGAAACGATCCGCCTGCCAACCGAAGCGGAATGGGAATACTGCTGCCGGGCTGGAACAACCACGTTGTACGGCTTTGGAGACGACATTCGGAAAACCGACGATCCGCCCAAGAAGAATTCGATCCTCGACAAGTATGGCTGGTACACCGGAAACGCTGCGGGGAACGATCCACCAGTGGGAGCGCTTGCTCCGAATGCGTGGGGGCTCTACGACATGCACGGTTATCTCTGGGAATTCACCAGCGATGCCTGGACGCCCAGCTATGAAGGGGTCGCATCGACGGCCGGTCCGCGCCCGCCGAAAGATGCCGAGACCCCGATTGTCCTCCGCAGTGGATCGTGGAAAGATCCGGCCGACCGTCTGGCCTCAGCAGCCCGCCGTTCTTTCGCGCAAACGGCAGCCGACGATGCGGTTGGGTTTCGCTGTGTCCGCAGCCGCTGAACGGCTTACCTCTACCGTTTTCCACGGTTCCTTCCCGGAAAGTTCATCGTGGGAGTGGATGCTCTCGTGTGGATCACCGATCGATGACACCTGAGGGGGATTGCTGTCGATGTCTCAACGACTCGCCTGGATGCTGGCTGCAAGTTTCTGGATGTCCTCTCTGATGGCAGGCGAACCGATGGTTGAAATCATTGGACACCGTGGGGCCTCGTACGAAGCTCCCGAAAACACTCTGGCTTCGATCCGGCTGGCTTGGGAACAACAGGCCGATGCCGTCGAGTTCGACGTCTATCTGTCGCGCGACGGGCAGATCGTGCTCATCCACGACAAAGACACCGAACGAACCGGTGGTGTGAAGAAAGCCGTCGTCGAGCAGACGGCCGATGAACTCCGGCAGCTTGATGTCGGTCGCTGGAAGAACGAACGCTATGCAGGGGAGCGCATCCCGCTGCTTTCGGAAGCTCTGGCAACGATTCCCGAAGGAAAACGGGTCTTCATCGAGGTGAAGTGCGGTCCGGAAATTGTGCCCGAGTTGAAACGTGTGCTGGCGGCTTCCAAACAACCCCCGGCCGCGACGGCGATCATCAGCTTTTCGGCCCCGGTGGTCGCCGCCAGTAAGCAGGCCCTGCCGGAATGTAAGGCGTACTGGATCGTCGGATTGAAGCGCGACAAAACGACGGGCGAATGGCCGCACACCGCCGCCTCGCTGATCAAGACGGCCAAGGAACTCCACGCGGATGGTCTCGACCTGCAGGCGGCCGAGTTGATCGACCGTCCGTTCGGGGACGCTGTCCGCCAGGCCGGACTGGAACTCTGTGTCTGGACCGTGAACGACGTCACGATGGCGCGGGCGATGCTCGCCGCCGGTGTCCAGGGAATCACGACCGATCGTCCCGGCTGGCTGCGCGCGGAACTCGCGAAGTCACCGTAATGTCGCGCAGGCGATTACGCCGCTCGTTTCTCTGGTGAAGTGCTCACCGATTGAATCCGCTTGCGTTCGCCATCGAGATGCTGCTTGTAGAGTCGTTCAAGCCCTTCTGAAAGCAGCGGCAGTCCGATGCCGAGCGCCCGCCGGATCTTGCGCGTCTGCAGCGAGGTTTCTCCTCGTCCGAAACCACTCGCCCGATCGGACAGCGATTCGCTGCCGACGACCGTCGCGAACGGTTTGTCGAACTGATGCGCCAGCCGCCGGGCGAAGAGGACCGGGTTGACTCGTTCTGCCCCGGTGATGTGGTAGGTCCCGGTCAGTCCGGATTGCCACGCGCGGAGCAGCACGGCGACGAGGTCGGAAGCCAGCAGCGGGGACGCATGCCGCACACAGTCGAGCGCCGGCATCTGTTGAGATTCGAGTTGCGCCAGAATCTGTTCGACCCAGCCGGTCTTCTGCGGTGTCCAGCCGAAGAGATGCGTCCGCACGAGCAGGGCATCGGGGCGGCGTTCAACGACGGCTGCTTCCATCCGCCGCAGCAACTTCGCGGCCGCGCTCTCGCAGAAGCTGGCGCTGTTCTCGGCATGGAACATCCAGGGGCCGGTGAACATCGCGTCGGATGAAAGATACGTGAAGGGGGCGGGTTGCCCCTCGAGCGCCGCGAGCCAGCCTTCGAGGCGTGCCGCATCGGTCTCAGTTGGAGCCGTCGTGTTCCAGCCGCTTTCTGCTCCGGGACCGCAGTAAACCACGCGATCGAGGTGGAAATTGGCCAGTTCGCGACGAATCGCTTCGGGCTGTGTTGCGGAGCAATGCACGGCCGCCGTGGCATCGTCCTGAAAAGCGATCCCAATCACTCGTTGATGCCCGGACAGACTGGCTGCAAGATTCGCGCCGAATAACGTTTCGACACCGGCGATCAGAATCGTCTCCACGCGAGAGCCTCCCTGCTGTGCGTGACCTCTCGCCGTTCCCGACTGTGGGATCCCTGGCGAGAGGGGGGACGGGTGATACCACAACCCGCCCGACCAAGCCAAGACCAGTTCCACGGCCGTCCCCCACCCTGATGCATGTCCCTGCAAGGGTCTGCAGGTCCAGTGCGGTTGCGAGACGACCGGTGGCGGATGATACTCCGCCCGACACGTGGTCACTGCAGGACGCCATCACGGATGTCTTGAGTCCACGTCCCGAACAGAGTCGGAAGCCGTCATCGATGTCATCGTCACCCTACTTCTTACAGACCGCGCGACTGGGGTTTCGTCGATACCGCGCGACGGACAGAGACCAGTTACGTCCGGTCTTCGCGGACCCCGATGCCGCCCGCTTCTATCCCGCGATGAAGACGGACGAGGCGATCGATCGCTGGATTCACTGGAACCTGGAGAACTACGACGCCTATGGACACGGCCTCTGGGCGCTCGAACTGCTCGATTCCGGTGAGTTCATCGGAGATACCGGAATCACCTTCCAGACCGTCGAAGACCAGCGTGTCCTGGAAATCGGCTGGCACATTCACGCGAACCACCGAGCCCGTGGATACGCCACCGAAGCCGGGAAGGCAAGTCTGCTTTACGGCTTCAATGTTTTGCAGGCCACGATGCTCTGTTCCATCGTGGATCCTGCAAACACGGCCTCCATCACGGTCGCTTCCCGCGTGCACGCGCAGCATCGCGGCTATCAAGGAAAGAGCGGGCCCCGGATACTGTACTACACGACGCACAGTCCGATCGGGTCACCAACCGATGGTGCAGTTTTGTAGGGTGGGCTGTGCCCACCAACGCTGTTGCCGTCGCCACTCAGATCAGCCGGTGGGCACAGCCCACCCTACAGGACCGGGGTCCCTCGTGATGCGGATATTTGTTTCGGGAGCATGTTAATCCGGGCAGCGAACCGCGGTTCATCAGGCATCATGAACTCCATCATCCACAGCCTGATCCTGAACTTGTTTCCCATCCTCATTGGTGTCGCCGCATATGGCCTGATCGGTCGCCGCGTGCGGTCCGTACTCGGGCAGATTGTGATCTGCGGGAGTGCGACGTTCTGCGCGCTGGTGCTCGAATACCTCGGCTTTCTGGTTGTCGGTGGGTTGATGACCGGCAATTGGCCTGAAGAATATTCCGTGATTGGACTTGGCTACGGCTTCCTCTGGTTCTTGATCCCGGGCATCATCGTCTCCGCCCCGCAGGTGGTGATGGGGTACGGTTTGACGTGGTTGCTGCACGCCTGGAGATTGCGTGCTCGGTCAACGCATCGCGACGATCAAGTTCCCCCTGATGAACTCAACTTGATGGATCAATCCCACGAATCACTCAGGGGAATACCGACGACCGGGAAACCTCCATTGCGGACGTGAGGGTGACATGGTCGGTGTCGTAAAAATCGAGACAAGGGATGCACCCGATTTCGATTACGCGCCACCCTGCAGAAGTCAGAGCGACATCCACGGCGAGCATCCGCATCGGGGGCCGTACCGTGGCGACGATCAATTCGACGAACCTCGTCAGATTGCAGTCCTCCGTCCAAGTGATGCTCGGTTGATACCGGCTCGAGGCAACGACCTGGCCATCCACTACGAAACAACGATGCTCTTCCATTAGCAGTTGCGGTCGCGACACCCAGACTGGCAGGTCCATCGGGCACATCAACGCCTGCCGGGCCTCCCACCAGTCTCCCAGGCTGGCAACAGTCAGGCATCCGCCGCTGAAGGATTTGAATCCATCGTCGGGGCGGACAAAGACACGCTGCCGGTCATCGCTCCACTGCTCCCAGACCCGCGCATGGTCCCAGACAAATTGTGCCAGTGACAATCGTTCGGCGGCATCATTTAGCAGCCACGGACTCCACGCCGGCCGATAAGCCGCAAGGCTGAAGTCGCTCGGTACACCCCAGGCCCGGCTCGGCCAGTCAGCGGACGCTGCAAACTGTGTTACCAGCCAGCAGGAGGCATGTAACCCCGTCAGTTGTCGGACGAGATCGAGGTCTCCAGCCACTTCCGATGTCACGACCTCAGCAGGAATGCCACGCGATTGCAACGCTTCGAGCAAGCGTAGATGGCAACTCGGCTCGAAGACATCGCGCTCGATGATCCACATCGCACCTGACCTCTGGACCGCAACCGAATGACCGGCGCTACGGGACGAACAGATAATCGGCCGTGTTGAACAGTGTCCAGAGCGTGTCCTCCGCCCGTTCCCGCCAGGCGGATTGCAGCCGCGCGGTGGGTGGGTCCCCCAGGTCGACCTGTTCTTTCGCGGCGAGTTTGCGGTCGCTTGCTTCGGGTTTCAGGTGGTTGGACCAGGCGACGCCGGTCAGCCGCGGTGAGGGTTTGCCGAGCGCTGGTGTTGTTGACGGAATGTCTTTCACCAGACGATCGGCGAAACCTTCCCGTAACAGCGGCAACAGCGTCTCGCGTTCGGCCGACGTCGGTCCTCGTGTGAGGATCGCCCGCGTGTAACTGTCGAGCAGCGCTTCCGGGGACTTGGTGGTCAACGCCAGTTCTGTGAAGCGGCTGTCATCGGAGAGTTGCGTCATTCGCTTCACGAGCACGCCGTTGGCGAGGATCGCTGGCTGCAGCACCGTCGTTTCCTGGGGGCGGACCGTCAACGGATCGGGTCGGGCTCCGCGCCAGCCGAAGGCTTCGAGGACATCGATCACCGGTTGCGCGGTCGGCAGCGTCAGGCTGGGTCGATCACGTTCATTCGAGAGCGACAGAAACTGCCACGCCCGTGTCGGCACCCCGAAGTTCAGTGACGACTGATGATCGCGCGTCCCGTCGACATCGATGTTGAGGACTTCCACGTTCCACGGTTTCCCCGAAGCGACGAAGAGCGAATCGACAATCTGTTCGGCCATCATCCGCCGGGGTGAGGGGCCGACAAACAGCGCGGCCCGGCGGATGTCCGTCGCGGCGGCAGCATCGGCGGGCAACTGGTACGCTGTCGACAAACAGATCGCTCGCTGAATCGCCCGCAGATCGTACCCCGACGCGATGAATTCGCGTTCGAGCCATTCGAGCAGGAGCGGATCGGCGGGACTCGGATGCTCCCAGTCATCGGCCGGTTCGACCAGTCCTCGACCGAACAACCGCTGCCAGACGCGGTTCACGATCACCTGGGCAAAGCGATGATTCGTCGGGGCCGTGACGAGGGCCGCAAGTTGCTCGCGGCGGTCCTTGGGATTCACGAGCAGATCGTCTTCCAACTGCCCCGCGAGTTCTTCTGCGAAGGGCCATTGCGGATCGATCGTATCACCCGGTCGTAGCGAGACCTTCACGAGCAGTGACTGCAAGGCCGCCGGATCGCCAGGAATTGTGCTCGATTTCGGTAGTTTCAACGTGTCGCGCTGCAGCATCGCGGCGAGGCTGAAGAGGTCTTTCTGGGTGAATTGATGGTACGGGGCGTCATGACAGCGGGCACACTTCATTTCCATGCCGAGGAACGCCTGGGCGAGGATGTGGGCCTTGGCCGCCATGGGGGCATCGTTCTGTGAGGCCAGCGAGAAACCGGCCGGACCGCCGTAGTGCGTGCTTCCATCCATCAGCATCAGTTCGGTGGCAAACTGATCGAACGGCTTGCGGTCGCTGAACGATTCATGCAGCCACCAGCGGAACGGGCCGGTGTTATTCAGCGTCGGGTTGATGAGGTTCGGATTCTCAGCGAGCACATCCTGCCAGTAGCCGACCCAGTGATCGGCCCAGCCGGGTTGTTCGAGCAATCGGTCCACAAACTGAGCGCGGCGAGTCTCGACCGGATCGCGGAGGAACTCGTCGAGCTGGGCCAGCGTCGGGATCGTGCCGATCAGGTCGAGACTCACGCGGCGGGCGAACGCGAGGTCATCGATGACCGCCGGGGGCGTCACCCCGGCCTTCGTCCACAATTGCTGCAGGAAGCGATCAATCGGTGTGCCGGTCCCAGCAGGGACTTCGAGTGCGGGCCAACCGGCCAGTACGTCTTTGGCCGCGGTGTGACGGCGATCCCAGTACGCCCACCACTCGCGGCTCGCTTCCCTGCGGTTCACTTGATTGCGTTCGGCCAGCGATAACGACGGAGCAAACGCTTCCCAGGCTGCATTGGTGAAGGGGACCAGCCGTTCGTCACTGAGCAGGACCTGACCTGGCGACTGCTTGGCCGCGGCGTCGTCGCCCGCGGTCCAGGCGATGACGAGTTCACCGACTTCCGGGCGGCGTTTTCGGCCGCCCACGAAGACATCGTACTGGACCCGTTGCGGGCGACCGGTCGCGATGAATGTCGCCACGTGTTCCTGATCACCGGTGGGGAGTCCGCGCAGCGCCTGCGGTGCGGTCTCGGGGAAGGGATACATCTCGCCGTGACCATCGCCGCCCCGTTTCGAGAAAGGAGTCTCGCAGACGAGTTGGTCATCGACGAACATTCGCGCACCGCTGCGGCTGCGGGTCCGCACGGTGATCGGTCCTGCGGGCCACGTCACCACACCGGAGAGCCGCACCATCAGCGGGTTCGTCCGGTCACCCCGCACGCCGCGCGCTGTGTACCACTGCGGCAACTCAGTCATCGCGAAGCCCGACCAGCGGAAGGCTTCGACCGGTTTCGGTGTTGGAAAGTCCCACGCGAGTTTGTCGGGAATGCCGTGGAAGAGCTCGACATAGACACTGTCCGCCCGGACTTCTTCCGCGGGGGTCTGATACGACGGCGGCTGCACCCGAAACGCCCGCAGCTTGATCCGCTCGGGAGCGAGCGCAGTGCGATACAGCGCGACCTCATCGAGCCAGCCCTGCAAGGTGCTCGAGGCACTTCCGCCCATGGATGAACCGATCCAGAGTTCGTCGTTATCGACGACCGGGGCTTCTTTCGTCGCGCCGCCGTAGTCTTCCCACTTTCCTTCGACGCGCTCCCCATCGATGTATCCGCGGATGGAGTCGGGTTCACCGAAGAGATACGTCACGGCGATGTGATGCCAGCCACTGTCGATTCCGAAGCCGGTCGACGAATTCCAGCGGTGATAGTCTTCCTGCTTGCCGGCGCGATTGTCGATATCGCGAAAGAGGAAGCTGAGACCAGCTTGACCCTTAATACCGCTGAGTCGCAGGGCATAGTTCTGATTCTCGGAGGCGACACCAGGATTCTTTGTGCGGCCTTTGCCGATGACGTACATCTGCTGGCCATCACCGAGTTTGGTGACGTTGATCCAGGCTTCGAGCGTGATCGCGTCGCCATTCGTGAAGTCGAGCGGGCTGTTCTCACCGGGGTCAGCGTATCGGAGCGAACCACCATCGCCGTGAAACTGTACCGCGTGGTTCTGTTCCGCGTGGCCGGGAAAATACGGTGGTCGCGGACCTTCTCCACTGAGCGTGACTTTTCCATGCTTCGTGCCGGTGAGTTCGGGCAATCCTGCGGAGGAATCGGTCCGCGGGACTTCCGTCCCGGCTTCTTCGAATCGCCACCAGACGATCGGATGATCGGCACTGATGACGTCACCGAGCGACGGAACCTCGGCTGCTTCAGAGGACAGAGAGAGCAGCACGAGGCTGGTGAGCATCAAGGAGAGACGCATGGAGTACCTCGGGGCAAATGCGGAGCGAACAGGACGTGCGGAATCGATCCACCCGTCGCAACTGACATCGTACCGCTACAGCGGACCGCCCGACCATGAACCGCGGCCGGAAGGTTGCCGATATTCCAGGAGTTGTTCCAGAGCGGGCTTCGGTTCGCCCTGGAGATCGAGCAGACCTGCATGGGGAAAGTCGTGCCGCTCGGCATCACTGAAGTGCGACCAGTAGACCCCGGCCACCGCGGGTTTCGCCAGCAGTAAGGGGAGGAAACGCTCGATCCATTCACACTGCGACTGTGGTGTCACACCCGTGCGGGCGCTCTGCGGGTCGACTTCTAATTCCGTGGCACACTCGGCATCGGACCCGACATGCGAAGGGACTGCGAGTGTGATGAAGAGCGGGATTCCCAGCAGGCTCCATTGATCGATGAGCCGCGAATAATCGAGCAGGTCCCGATTCGGCGTTCCACTGGGGAGATAACCGGCCGCAATCTCGAGATTGACCCCCGCCAGTCCCACACCGGAACGGAGCAGGGCATCGACGATCTGCAGTGGTGACACGCGGTGTTGACCCCGCGCCTGATACTCTCCCCACGGTTGATCGATCCGCAGCAGTAACTGGGCTTCTTCGTCGACCTGTCGGGCAACTTCCAGGATTCGTGCAACGAGCGCCAGTCGTGTCTCTTCATTGAGGGTGAGCGCCCCGCCGGTATTCAATCGGGCTGCAACTTCCCACCAGCGGATGCGCCCGTGGTAACGTCCCATCGCCGTTTCGACGAAGTCGCAGACGAAACTCTGCAGATTGAACAGATCCGATTCCCAGCGGCTGAGCCACTCGGGTAACCCCCCCGGCCCCAGATCGATCAGCGGACCGCCACGGACCATCAACTTGTGCTGTTCACACCACGCGACCTGGGCATCGACCGTCTCCCAGGCGTAAGTCCCTTCTTCCTGTTCCACGTTGGTCCAGCGGATGGGGACTGCTGCAGCATTGAAGGCAGCGCTGAACAGCTCCCCCTGCGCACTCGTGGGGACCGCGCCCATCCCGCAGCCGAGCGATGCCGGCAGATGCGGATATTTCTGGTGCCGTCCGGCGAGCGCTTGTTGGGCATAGGAACTCGCCAGCAGCTCACCCGCCCGGCACGCTTCCACCAGCGCTTCATCAGCAATGGCTGCTGCGGTGAGTCCCTCCCCTTGTGAAGAGGCGGCCCGTGCGAAGAGCCGCTGGGCATTGAGGATAATGGGGCGATACTCGGGCGGGACGGTCATTCCCGCGAGTTCCCAGGCACCCGCCTGATTGCGAATCTGCACGATCTTTCCGCGGGCGAGTTCCACCGGCAGGTTGTACGGTTCGTCACGCTCCGGAAGCGACGCCGTATTCAACATCGGCAGGCCATAGCCGCTGACCGGCCAGGCGACATGAAACTTGCTGCTCTCGTGACTGGAGCGACGGCACCCGACGATCTGGCCGTCCCACTCCACGCGCGTCGTGAAGATCCGTCCGTCCGCACCCGTCAGGTAGCCCCGATGGACCTGCGGCCAATCGCCGACGGCGGCAGTAGACGGGACGGCGAAACGAATCAGACCCATAACGGAAGCTCGTCTCGCTGCAGGCTCTAGGAATGGCGGTCGCGACGATGGTGAACGCATTGGACTGACAACATCGTTAGTGTAGTCCCTTGGTGTGGAACTGTTCAAGAAGCAACCGGACTGATAGTCTCAACCCCAGCACCGGTACGCTTGCGGTTTCGCGTTCCTCGTCTCTTGCCGTACGATCCGCAACGCGACCAGCTTTCCCGATTTCTTCTCGTTGACGGTTCCCCATGTCCTCGACTGTGCTCCTGCAAAGTGATCTTCCCGGCTGCCCGGTCCGACGCGGAAAAGTCCGCGACGTCTACGATTTCGGCGATCGACTGCTGTTCATCGCGACGGATCGGATCAGTGCGTTCGACTGGATTCTCCCCACAGGCATTCCCGACAAGGGCCGGATCCTCACGCAGATCAGCCGCTTCTGGTTCGCCCGGCTGGGAGTGCCGCATCACCTGCTCGATGTACCGATCGAATCGTTACCGCTGCCTGCCGGGACCAATCTCGATGTGCTGAGGGGCCGCAGTCTCGTCGTCCGTAAGACGGAAGTGCTCCCGGTCGAATGCGTCGTGCGGGGCTACCTCGTCGGTTCGGGCTGGAAAGAGTACCGGCAATCGGGGCGTGTCTGCGGTCTGCCATTGCCCGCGGGACTGGTCGAAGCGAGCCAGATCAGTCCGCCGATTTTCACCCCGGCGACGAAGGCGGAAACCGGGCATGACGAAAACATCGCGTTCGAACAGATGGCCGCGATCGTCGGCCACGACCGCGCGACCGAATTACGCGACCGTTCGGTGGCAATCTACCAGCAGGCTGCCGAGTACGCGGCGACGCGCGGGTTGATTCTCGCCGATACGAAATTCGAATTCGGTGTCGTGGATGGCGAGCTCATCCTCATCGACGAGGTCCTCACGCCTGACAGCTCCCGGTTCTGGCCTGCGGACCAGTATCAGCCCGGACGGAATCCACCTTCGTTCGACAAACAATTCGTCCGCGACTGGCTGGAAACGACCGGCTGGGACAAAAACAGCCCCCCTCCCGCGTTGCCGGACGATGTGGTGACCCGCACGCGGGCCAAGTATGTGGAGGCGTACGAACGATTGACCGGTGAAACATTCGTCTGATCCCCCTCCGTGCAGACTCGGGGGGACGCGAAGACGCAAGCGTTGTCCGGCCAACGCATCCAAAACCCGCATTGTGAAGCGGGCGGACTCTGCTAGAATACGCGGTTCAGGGAGACTCGACGGGCCGGGATGCCCACACTTGCTCATGGCCGAGCCGTTATGCGTTTCCGGACGACTGAAACACCGACGCCGTACCTCAACCGCCAGTTTCAGCGGCGGATGTTGATGTACGTCCTGATCAGTGCGGCCGTCTTGGTCGCGCTGCAGTCGATGTTCCCCTCGGTTCCGAAACGGACCGATCTTCCGCAGGTTCCGCCCGGCTCGCCTTCGCCCAATTCGATGGATTTCCGCGTTGATGGGGATCCCAACCGCGTACTCGGGCCGGACGAATTCGTCGCGCCGATCGCCGGACAACCCCGGAACAGTCGGACGGGGACGGTTCCCGTTCCCCGCGACCTGCAGGACGTTTCCTTTCCCAAGGATCTCTTTGAAAACGTCCGCGATAACACGCTGGGTATTCGTCGTGAAGAATACACGGCGTACTTTGCACTGCTTGATCATGTTCAGCAGATTCCCACCAGCCAGCTGGAACAGGCGGCGGTCAAGGATGTTCTTTACATCAATCTGATGACCGATTCGGATCGATTCCGGGGCGAACCCATGACGATTATCGGGGAAGTCGTGCGGATCTATCCGTTTCAGGCGAGTCCGAACCCGTACAACCTCAAGCAACTCTACGAAGCCTGGATTGTCACGAAAGACTCCGAGACGCATCCCTACCGTGTTGTGGTTCCCACGCTCGGTCCAGGTCTGAAGCCGGGCGAAAACCTGGGGATTGCGGTGAAAGTCACGGGGTGCTTCTTCAAGCGGGAAGGGTATCGGACCGCGGCGGGGCTGCACGTTACGCCGACATTGCTCGCCCGCCGGATCAATGTGTACCGCTCGCCGAATCAGCCTCCACCGGCTGACGGGCTGGTCCCGATCATGGCGAGCGCGGTGATCGGCATCGGACTGATTCTGACGGCGACACTCCTGTCGTTCGCCTGGGCCGACCGACGGGCACCGCAGCGACGGGACTATCTGCCGAGCATGAGCAACGAGACTGCCGACACACTGGCTGCTCTGCCCCTCTTCTCGGTCGATGAGATGCTGGAGAATCTCGCCGAGCAGGAACGCGAAGCGGAGTACTCGACGCTCCGCCATCCCGCGGTCGCTTCGCCACCGCCTCCCCCGCGTCCCACTGGTGCGGATGCGATCGACCTGCCGACACCAACGCCGCCCACGCGGCAGTTTCACCCGGCGAGTCTACCTCCGGAAAATCCCGGCGAACCGGTTGATAAGTAGCTCGACGCGATTGAGCGAACTTCGCATCACGGTCAGCGCGGGGCGTTCCGGTTTGCGCCGATGCACCAGAGGTGTTCTTCGCCGCGGAGGAGGAGTTGTCCGCCACTCAAGGGGACTGGCGAGGCGATCGTCCGTTCGCCGAGATCGTTTTCGCTGAGCAGCTTGAAGCCACTACGGACGTCAGCCACGAAGACGACCCCGTCTTCGCGGGCCGCATACAGTCTGCCCCCGGCGATCAGCGGCGACGAATAGAACTTATTGCGATTCTTTGGAAACCGGTCGCTCCACAACGTCTTCCCGGTCGCGGGATCCAGACATTCCACTTCACCCGCGTCACGCACGAAGTACAGCTTGCCATCGTCGATGACCGGACTGGGAACGAAGGCACTCACATCGTTTCGCGTCCACTCCCGATGCGTCGCTGTTACATCGCCCGTGCCGTCGAGTTTCACCGCGGTGACCCGGGCCCCGCGACCGTAGGGCACGATCGCTCGATCGCCACTCACCACGGCTGAAGCGACCGCGACCCAGTTGGCGTTGCCATCAGGATTGAATCCGCCGCAACTCCAGAGGATGTGCCCGTCCTGCGGATCATGCGCGGTGAGATGCTCAGCTCCCCAGACGAGAATGGAGGTCTTCCCGTTTCGTTCGAGCAGGAATGGTGTGGCGTAACTATGATCCCCTTCGACCGGCGTTTTGTAGTTCCGGGCGATCTTCCAGTGCAGATCGCCCGTCGCCTGATCAAACGCGGCGAGGTACGACTCCCCCGAGTGCATCACCGCGACGACGACATCGGTCGCGGTCAGCATCGGAGAGGTGCCGATGTCCCAGTAGAGGGTGTCTTTCGCGAAGCGTTCCTGCAGATTGGTCGACCAGAGCCGTTTCCCCTGCAGATCGAGAGCGGCGAGCTCGCCATTCTTGAAGTATGTGAAGAGCCGCTTCCCATCAGTGATGGGTGAAGAATTTGCCGCGGAACCGTTGCGATGTTTTCCCGGACGCTCCTGCGTGAGCAGGGTCGTCCACAATTCTTTGCCGGTTCGATCGAAAGCGTGAACGGCGTTGTGTCCCTGCGCGGACCCGGTGAGGTAGATCACATCGCCCGAAACGATCGGTGTCGAACAGCCGATGCCGGGTAGTTTCACCTTCCACACGAGATTCGCAGGGTCGGTCAACTGCTCGGGGTAGGTCCCTCCCGGAAGACTGCCAGCATCCTGCGGGCCGCGCCAGCGGGGCCAGTCGAAGCTGAGTTCACGATCTGCCGCTGTCAGTGATGTGACGGTCCAGACGATTGCGGCCATGATTCCGAGCAGACGACTGGTGTACCGCAACATGCTGACATCTCCTGCTGAACCTGATCGGACGCAGACCGAGCGCTCAGTCCGTGCCCGGAATGCTACCGTTTTCCGTGGGTCGTCGGAAATGGAACGGACCGGTTCGCACAGGGCGATTGACTGATTCAACCTGGTGTGTTTGGGTTGGCATCCTCGCTGGTGAATTCCACGGCTTCCGTCGGGAAGACGGTGGGCACAGCCCACCCTGCTTACAGAAGACGATCACCCGTGGGGATCGCACGATCTCTAATGCCTGGTGTTCGGCTGAGCGACGGAACATGAATCGATCGATTGTGGCCCGCGAGATTTGCCTCACCCGCAAAGTCGCATGTGTTGCTTCAGGCACCTTTTCAGGAACTACATGACAGAGCTTTCTTGACCGGAGCAAACCGTTCCCTCTCATGAGAACTCCCGTAAGCTTCACCGGGAACTGTGCAGATTTTTTGTTCCAGGGGTCGAAGAATCCCCGAGTAGGCGCTCGATGGTCGCAGTTGCGGTCTCCCTCGGAGTTTCTTCATGCTAGCCAATCTGATCCAGTCGCTGGGCGATGATCAAACGGCCATTCTGGGTGGTCTCGCCGCGATGTTCGCTGCCGGTGGCGTGATGTACTTCAGCTACTTCGTCGGCCCGGTGGCTCGGCAGGAGCGGCTGCAGCGTCGGGAACAGGCCGCCCGCAAGCCGCTGCAACCCGCTCGTCGTGCAGAAGATCGGGCAGCGTAACGCACACCGTCACGTTGCTGATTGCCAACTGTCAGAGCAGTCCTCACCGTCAGGGTGAGTTCGGTGACCGGGCATGCCGCCTGGTTTTCCGTGGACTTCGACAGGAACGATCCCGGAAAGGATTCCATTCTTCTCCTTGCGGATTGAGATGACATGAGTGGGACAGTCGACGCTGAGCCGATTTATTCTGCCTTTCGGGATGATCCGGATTTTCAGGAATTACTGGTCGATTTCGTGCAGTCGGCCCGGGAGCGAACGGCCACGCTCAGCGATGCGTACCAGCAGGGGGCTGTCGAAACCCTGCGGACGCAAGCGCATCAGTTGAAAGGGGCTGGCGGCGGATATGGGTTCGACGACCTCTCAGTGGTCGCCGCCGATCTGGAACAGGCTTGCAAAGCCGAAACGCCCCAAATTGACGAAATCGGGCGGTGCCTGAACGTGCTGCTCGATCATCTCCATCGCGTGAGTGTGTAAGCCCGTTTGCTCCCGCTGTCTGGCCCCTCCCGTGTGAAGTCGAGCATCACAGCGCCTCACTGCGACTACGGGATTGCAAAGGCTCCCCGCGGGTGCCACGATAGTTTGGCCGGTGCGTGTTTCGCGCACTGACTGGATTGACTCCGAGAAACGGTCGTGCTGGGCGCGATCTCACGAAGGACAGACACTATGTCGGCGATGATGCGCGGTTGTGGAATGGCAGCACTGGTCGGCGTTGGTTTTTTCCTCGGCCGGATCGATTTCTCACCCACCCGCTTGGCCCGTGCCCAGGATGATGCGCCGAAACTCTCGGAAGAAGCCACAAAGAAGATCGTGCTCGCGAACGACGCCCTTAAGGCCGCATCGGAAGCCCTGAAGAACGAAACCCTTTACCACTCAGCGACGAAGACGCTCAACATCATGGGGGTACTGACGGGGGGCTTCAACGCGCTGGATGACCTCGAAGCCGGTCGTGGTGTCGATCCCGAAACGTTCGCAGCGCTCTACGCCGATCAGGCGATTGACGAAGTGAAAGAGCATCTCGGCCGCGATGAAGACGGCCGTCTGACCTACAAGAACAAGGTCATCCGGATCTATCCGATCTCGCGTTTGCGAAACATGTACCAGCAACGTCAGATCGTGACCGGCGAAATCAAAGCCCCCAAGGAAGACCAGAACTAGCTTTACCGCCGGTCGTCTGGAGGCTTTTACGGTTGTTTCGAGGCGGGCGTGCACCGATAATCCATCAGTGCCGCCCGATTCGTCCTGCCCTCCTCCTGCACGGTGACGCCATGCCGTCGACTTCGCTGCTGCCCTGGTGCATTGGCACCCTGCTGTTGGTCGCTCCGCTCGCGACCCCTGCCGCCGAGCTGACGTTCGAACGTGATGTGCGACCGATTCTGAAGTCGCACTGTTTCCACTGTCACGGCGAAGCCGGCGTTCTCGAAGCCAAACTCGACCTGCGGCTCGTCCGGTTGATGGCACACGGGGGCGAAAGCGGCCCAGTCATTAAGCCGGGTGCTGCGGCTGAAAGTCTCTTGCTGCAGCGTGTGCGTGATCGGGAAATGCCCCCCAAGGGAGCCCCGCTCGGTCCCAAAGAACTGGCGACGATTGAAGCGTGGATCGCGCAGGGGGCGAAGACCGCCAAACCCGAACCGGAAGACGTCGCGGCGCTCAGCGACATCACTGACGAAGAACGCAACTGGTGGTCCTTCCGGCCGGTTGTACGTCCTGCCGTTCCAGTTGTCCGGCAGCAGGGACTGGTCCGCTCGCCGATCGATGCGTTCCTCCTTGCCCGTCTCGAAGCCGAGCAACTGTCGTTTGCGCCGCTTGCGGAACGCCGTACGCTGGCCCGTCGTCTGGCCTACGCTCTGACGGGGCTGCCTCCGACCGAAGCTGAACTCACCGCGTACCTCGCCGAGACCGACCCCGCGGCTGACGAACGATTCATCGAGCGGCTCCTTGCATCCCCCTGGTACGGAGAACGCTGGGGTCGGCACTGGCTCGACGCCGCGGGCTACGCCGACTCGAATGGCTACACCGAACGTGATCCCGAGCGACCGTATGCCTGGAAGTTCCGCGACTACGTGATCCGCAGTCTCAACGCCAACAAGCCCTTCGATCAGTTCCTCGTCGAACAACTCGCCGGGGATGAGTTGCTCGCGCCGCCGTATACGAATCTCTCTCCTGAATCGCTCGACCTGTTAATCGCCACGGGTTTTCTCCGCACGGTCCCCGATGGAACCGCTTCGGGTGTCGCGCCGAAAGAAGCGGGCAACGCGGTGATGACGGAGACGCTCAAGGTCGTGTCGACCTCGCTGCTCGGCCTGACCGTCGGCTGTGCGGAGTGTCACAATCATCGGTATGACCCGATCACGCAGGTCGACTACTACCGCCTGCGGGCGATCTTCGAGCCGGCTTACAATTATCAGGCTTGGCGGGTGCCGAATGGTCGGCGCATCTCGCTGTATACCGATGCCGATCGGGCGAAGGCTGCGGAAATTGAAGCCGCCGCCAAGGTCGTGCTTGATGAGCGCCAGAAGAAGCTCGATGAATTCCTCGCTGCGACCTTCGAGAAGCAGGTCGAGAAGATCCCGGAAGAGAAACGCGAACTCGCGCGGCAGATGCGGGCGACCCCCACAAAAGAACAGACCGACGAGCACAAGCAGCTCATCAAGGAATTTCCGAACCTCAATGTGAATTCGGGAACGCTCTATCTCTACGACAACAAGGCCGCGGAAGAGCTCAAGAAGCTCGACAAGCAGGCGGCCGACATCCGGGAGACCAAGCCGGTTGAAGACTACATCGACTGTCTGACCGAAGTCCCGGGCCAGGTCCCGACGACGGTCGTCTTCCATCGGGGCGATGTCGATCAACCGAAGCAATCGGTAACACCCGGCGAACTCTCGGTACTGGAACGATTCGCTGCACCGGTTCCGCTCAACGATGAAGCCGTCCCCACCACCGGTCGGCGGCTGGCCTATGCCCGGCAGCTCACGAGTGGCAAGCATCCGCTCGTCGCGCGGGTCCTCGTCAATCGGGTCTGGATGAATCATTTCGGTCGCGGGCTGGTCGGCTCAGCTGGCGACTTCGGTGTGCTGGGAGAACGGCCGACGCATCCGGAACTGCTCGACTGGCTCGCGGCGGAGTTCGTCGAATCGGGCTGGGACCTGAAGCATCTGCACCGGGTGATTCTGACCAGCACCGCCTATCGCCAGTCGACCACTCGCACGCCGCACGGCAACACCGTCGACCCCGATAACCGCCTGCTTGCACATCAGTCAGTCCGTCGGTTGGAAGCGGAAACCGTGCGTGATGCCCTCCTCGCCGCGGCGGGGCAACTCAACGACAAGCTCTACGGCAAACCCGTCCCGATCATGGAAGATGATGTCGGTCAGTTCATTCTGGGGGTCGAGAACAAAGACGGTGAAGCGAAGCCGGGTGCCCGCATTCCTCTGCATGGGGAAGAATTCCGCCGCAGCGTCTATGTGCAGGTCCGTCGCAGCCGTCCGTTGGCCGTGATGGAAGCCTTCGACCTGCCGACACTGGAACCGAACTGCACGTCGCGGACAGCGTCGACCGTGGCACCCCAGGCGCTGATGCTGATGAACAACGAGTTCACGCTCGATTCGGCCCGGCAGATGGCGGAACGGCTGAGTACCGAAGCGAGTGCCGATCCTGTCGCCCGCATCCAACGGGCGTGGCAGATCGCGTTCGGACGGTCACCGACCGAAGCCGAAACGACCGCAGCCACGCGGTTCATCGAACAACAGTCGACCGCCCTCGCTGCGGTCGCAGCCGCGGAGACCGACCCCAAGAAGGCGATCGATCCGGCTGCCTGGGCGTGGACCACCTTGTGTCAGTCGCTGCTCAGCACGAACGAGTTTCTGTACGTCGATTGAGGCGTTCGGTTTCTTCCCACCAGGAAGCTGTCATGTTCTCTGCTACTCCAGTTCGCCGTCGCGACGTGCTTGGCTCGGCCACGTACGGGTTCGGTTCCCTCGCGCTGGCCTGGCTGCTGCAGGAACAGCGGCTGCTGGCCGAGCCGGTCAAGCCGTCACTGGAAAAGCCGACGTACGACTTGCTGCCGAAGGGGTCACCGCTTCCTGCGAAAGCAACCGCGATGATCTCGCTGTTCATGCAGGGGGGCCCGAGCCATATCGACCTGTTCGATCCCAAGCCGGAACTGACGCGGCTTGACGGGCAGAAATTCCCCGGCGATATCAAGTACGACAACGCAGCACAGGCGAGTTCCAAAGTCCTGGGGGCACCATGGAACTTCGCGAAGTATGGCGAATGCGGTGCCGACGTTTCCGAACTGCTCCCCTACTTCTCGCAGATCGTCGACGATGTGACGATTGTCCGTTCGATGCATACCGGCGTGAACAATCACGGCCAGTCGATCGATGCACTCAACACCGGCAAAGCGGTCGGCGGGCGGGCGTCGCTCGGAAGCTGGATGGCGTACGGCCTCGGGTCCGAAGCCCAGAATCTCCCGGCCTTCGTCGCGATGACCGATCCCGACGGGATCCCGGTCCTCGGTGTGCAGAACTGGTCGAACGGGTTTCTGCCGTCACTCTTCCAGGGAACAGTCATCCGTCCGCGTGAACCGCGGATTCTGAATCTCGATCCACCCCCCGCTTTACGCGGCACGCCGCAGGAGAACGCGCTCGATTTCCTGCGGGAACTGAATCGCGAGCATCTGGCGAAACATCCTGGTGAACTCGATCTGGAAGCGCGGATGGCGAGCTATGAACTCGCCGCGCGGATGCAATCGGCTGCGAAGGAAGCGGTCGACATCAGCCAGGAAACGGCCGCGACGCAGGAACTCTACGGACTCAACGATCCGGCCACGAAAGAGTACGGCACGCGGTGCCTCATCGCGCGGCGTCTGATTGAACGGGGTGTCCGCTTCGTGCAGGTCTACACCCGCAATCAGTTCTGGGATCATCACGGCTCATTGCGGACCGCGCTCCCGAAGTCTTGCTTGAAAGTCGACCGTCCGTCAGCCGCCCTCGTGACCGACTTGAAGCAGCGCGGGTTACTCGATTCGACCGTGGTTCACTGGGGAGGCGAAATGGGTCGCCTCCCCGTGATCCAGAACGATGCGGGACCGGCAAAAGTCGGCCGCGATCACAACACGTACGGCTTCACCCAGTGGCTCGCCGGGGGCGGATTCAAGCGCGGCTGTGTCTATGGGGCGACCGACGAGTTCGGCCATCACGCCGTCGAGAACATCGTGACGCACAGCGACTATCATGCGACGCTGCTGCACCTCTTTGGTCTCGACCCGGCGAAGCTGACGTACCTCCGCAACCGGCAGGAAGTCTCCCTCATCGACAAGCAACCCGCCCGCATCGTGACCGACATCCTCGCCTGACTCTGTCCGCTTGCGTCTTCGCGCTCCTCACGACTTGGGAGCGACCAGGTATTCATCGAGCTTGTCGAACGAACCGGTCCAGCCCATCGTCATGCCGCCGCGGGCCTGGATGAAGACGGCGAGTTCTTCCGGTGTTGTGGGACCATACGGTTCCCAGGTGACGGTGACGCGGGTGTGCTCTTCGTCTTCCGCGGTGAAGAGGACCGTGGTCAGCATGGTCGCGGGCCAGGTGGGGGCCATCGGATGCCGCAGCGTCTTGTCGTTCTGTGCATCACAAAACTGCTGCGTATAGACGAGCCGATGCGGCCGGTCGACCACCTGGTATTCCGCGCGGCCGTACATCGTCACGTCGGCGTTGTTGGTCATGCAGTAGAATGTCTTCCCGCCGGGGCGAATGTCGGCCTGGAAAAACTTCGTCGTAAAGCCGGTGGGAGCGATCCACTGCGCGAAGTGTTCCGGAGTGGCCCACATGTCGAACAGCAAATCGATCGGCGCCGCGAACGTCCGGTTGATGACGAAGTGCTCCGCACCCCGCTTCTGCTTGGCGAGATACTCGGCGAGCCGATCCCACGTCGCGTTTCCGCCCGCTTTCTTGATGAACTTCTGGATTTCGGTCGCGGCTTCCGCAGTCGGGCACTGCATCGTCATGACCATCGTGGTCTTGCCGTCGGCTTCCGAGAAGAGGACGGTCACCCGGAACAGGGGGGGACGACCTTCACTGGCACCATGATCGTAGACGAGTTTCTGGTGCGGGATGATTTCGAGATAAGGGGTCACGTTGGGGTAATCGACGCCGTCGGGGCCGTGCATGGTGTAGTTCCATGTCCCACCGACCCGGAAATCTTTGTGATGCGTGGTGATCGTGAAGCCCCGCGGTCCCCACCATTTTGCCGCCTGTTCCGGATCGGTCCAGGCGTCCCAGACGTCGGCCACGGAAGCGTCGTAAACACGGGTGATCGTGAACTCATTGGCGGGACGTTTGGCGACCATGCGGAGGGACTCTTTCCGGAATGTTTGCGTGTGGGGGGATCCGCTCATCACGCGGAGCGTGATGGCTACACAGAAAGCTACTTTGAGGTTGTGTCGGGGTTGTCTTTGGCTGCCCTGCGGGCTTTGACGGTCTTCAGGTGTTCTTCGAGGCGGTCGAAACTCTGCTCCCAGAATTCGCGGTACTGTTCCATCCAGTTCGCAGCCGCGTGAAGCGCCTCGGTCTTGATCTCGCACGGGCGTCGTTGAGCTTCGCGCGAGCGGGTGATGAGTCCCGCTCGTTCGAGGACCTTCAAATGCTTGGTGATCGCCGGGAGTGTCATCGATTCCAGGAACGGCTCAGCCAGTTCGTTGACGCTCGCCTTCCCCTGACTCAGACGCGCGAGCATCGCCCGCCGCGTCGGATCGGCGAGGGCTGCAAACGTCTGACTGAGATGATCGTCCGTCATCGACCGACACCGTGAGGTTAATTAACCTGATGGTAAATAATACGCGCGGGATGGAGCGGAGTCAAGCCTGCAGGCATGAACCATCCGGTCACTTCGCCGCGGTGAGTGGGCGGCCGTGGACGGTGTAGGTGAGTTTCTCGGTCACGGGGGTGATGGCCTGTGTCGCCAGGACTTTCCCGAGGAACACGACCGACATGCTCTTCGGCTGACTCGCGGCTGGTACGTTGACGTGGAACTTATTCATCACCTTGGGACTCAAACGTTGACTCGCCAGGCGGAATCGCAGCGGGCCATCGCGTGTTTCGACCAGCAGGTGACAGTCCTGCTCGCTTGATTGACGGCGATCATCGTCATAGGTGAAGCCGTACGCACCATGCAACGCCGGGTAGATGTAACTCTTGAGTTCACCCTGCGGGTCGTAGTAACCGACGAGCGTGGTCACGGGAACGCCGAAGGCGGTGGGTTTGCGTTCGCTGGTCAGGTCGGAACCGGCTCCCTCCTTCCAGCGTTTTCCGTCCGAGACGTAGGTCTTCTTGAAGCCACGGTTTACCGGGATCTGTGCCCCGTTCAGGAAGAGAGTGCTTCCATAACTGGCTCCATGATCGATGACGAGCGCGTGGCCACGATTGGCCGGAGAGGCAGCCGGAACCGGGATATTCTTCGTCCAGTTTCCATCGCCCATGTTGACGAGCACGCGATCTGCGTCAGCCAGGAGCGACGCCAGTTTCTCCGCGCTGAGGTCGTTGATCGGGGCGGTTATCTGGGTGCCGGTATTGATCGTGTGGCGGTACGCTTCCATCCGGCTCTGGTCTACGTTCCACTTGCTGAAGCCCGTGGGTGACCGGGAATCGAAGACCGCTTTGTTTTCAAGAAACCGCTGGATGATGGCTGCCGTGTTCGGGGTGTAGAGCGTAAAGCGGTTGAAACCGGAGAAGGGGGCTCCCCCGGCCATCGCGTCGAGTCCGAACGAGCGGCCGTCAAACGGAGCCTGGCACTGGTCGTCCAGGCACGTCTCTTTGCCGCTGCGGACCGAGGCAAAATTGGGGATGAAGCGGCGCTTGTCAGCATCCCAGCCCCAGGTCGAGTTGAGTTGATCGGCACTGCGGTGCACGGAACCCTTGAAGCCATCGACATAATGTCCGAGGCCGTAGTTATGCCCGACTTCGTGGCTGAACTCGTTGTGCAGTGAGTCATCCAGCGTGACGATGCCGCCGCCGCCGGAACCACCATGCACCACGATGCCGGAGGCATATTTGCCGACGGTATTGTGCGCGGCTAATTGAGCGACGACATAGGGGTGACTCCCTTCCCCTTCACCCGCCGTGCTGTGGATGCCGTAATTGGCGTTATCGATTCCCAGCGAGATCAATTCCTTGCCGATGCTCTGACGCATGGCCCCATTGTGCCAGTCTCCCTTACTCGGATCGTGGTCGGTGAGCAGGGTTCCGTTGGGCAGCATCACCTCGGGGAGAAACAGGGGCGCGTACTGACTGACGACCAGTCGACTGGCAGGAATGGTCTGGAAGTATTCCCGATGGGCTTCAGGATCGTTGGCAAAGTGGAATCGCTCGCGCGGTGCAGTCAGCATTCCGACATCGATCGTGTGGATCAGTAACTCGGTCGGTGCTCCCACCTGCAGATCCGTCAGGGCACCACTGAGTGTTCCCTGTTGAAGCTGCAGGTTCAGTCCAGGGACAATCCAGTCGGCCGGCAGCACGCCGGTCCACGTGTCATTGGCATAGCGGATTCCCTGGCTCTGCAGATCGCTTTCCAGAATCCACTGACCCTGCACGCACTTCAGGAGCAAGGTCTGGCCGCGCGCGATGGCCGCGGTCCGGCCACTGTAGTGCACCGTCGATCCATAGCCCGCGTTTGAGCGAATGCGGAGAAACTTCCCGTTAAACGCCTTGCCGTCCGGCACGCGGATGTCGCGAACCCACTGACCATCAGCAGTCTGAATTTCGACCATTTTGGCTGGCTTCAGTCGACCGGCGAGAAACGTCCCTTCCGGCTCATCGAGTTTTTCCAGATCGCGTCGTCCCGTGATGATGTTGCCAGCCGTGGCGGGGGCCGTGAAATCGATCGGCGTATCGGGTAAGCCCTCCACGTCGTACGCGGTTTTTGGGAGTTTCTCGGGCGAATCGAGCGTCACTGTTCCGAGTGTCTTACCGCTTTTGTCTCGCACGGTGACCTGCATCGGCGTGGTCCCATCCGCCTTCAGCGGCCGGACCAGAATGAGACATTGCCGCAGACTGACGAGATGCGGCTGGACATCACCCGAGCGCGGATGAGCCGAAATGATCTGACTCTGGGCGAAACGCACTTCCGCAGACAGCGATCCCTTCAGATCGTTGGTCGGAGTGGTCGTATTAAACACCAGCGGCTTCGCAGCGGGCTCAGCCGCGCTGAGTGAGCCGCACGTGAAGACCGCTACCAACACCGCGGCAATGCTGCGGATCGTGAGACATATCATCGAGAACATTCCTGAGAACCAGTTCCGTGGGTCGCACTGGACGATCGCCGCAGCGCGCTCGCCAGAGTATATCCCACGGAAGGGATTCCGTGGGCGTCACGGTGTGGCAGGAGGGTGATACGGGCGGAATTTTTCCAGAAGGCCACGGTCGCCGCGGAAGAGCCACGCGCGGTTGGGGCCAAGGCGGCTGGCGACCGGGCTGTCGAGGAGCTGGCTCGAATCGGTGGCGTTCATCGCGAAGCCGATCCGCTGTTCGAAGTGGCCCTGCATCTCGCGGCTGAACCAACGACTGACCGTGTTCACGCTGTCACACCATGCCCAGACATGCACACCGACCGACGGGCCATCGCGGAGAATCTCAGCGAGCTGATCGCTGGCCGAGGCAGCTTTCTTGTCGAATCCGCCAAAGCCGTAGTCATCATCTTTGCGACGCAGCTTACGGAAGCGGGCCATGTCGTAGAGACACAGCCAGATGCGCGGACCCGGCTGGCCATCGCGTCGCCGAATCTCTTCCACGAGGAGGGGGAGTTGAGTCTTCAGTCCGGTTTGATCGAGCAGCCGGACTGCAGACCATTCCGTCGCGAGCCGGTTCCAGACACTCGCCGCTTGGGGCAGCGGGCTGCCGTTGGCGATCCAGACCGCTTCGGTCTCGCAACCAGTCCGTTTGAGGGAAGCGACCGATGCGGCGAGCACGCCGAGGGCCGCCCCTTCATCCTGCCCGGCGAGCAGCAGGTTGAAACCGACCGCAGGGAGAAACTGCAGTGACAACGGCCCATGCAGGTTGACCGACTCTCCCAGCCAGATGGTGGCGGTTCCGGCGTGCCCATTCGGTGGCGGAAGCCGGGCGGGATCGGCGGGGACGTTGCCTTCGAAGATGATCGCCGGGGGCGGCTCATACCCGAGTCGCGCGGCGCGTTCGGGCAAGGCCCCCAGGACCTGTTCGCGCGTGGCGTCGTCGAGCCAGACGACCTGAAAGAGATGGTTCCCCGCGGGGAGTCCGTTGGCGTCATTGTAGATTGCTTCGCCGGGCCGGGTGAGCATGCGGGCGGCGGTGTTGTCTTCGCTGAGGATCAGGTGGGCATCGGTCTCGCTGCATTGCAGGGCAATGCGGATGGCGACCTGACCGAGCGTGCTGCGAGCGAGTGAATACGCCCCGGCCAGCGTCTGTGAGCCGAGCATCACATGCACGCCGAACGCCCGGCCCTGGCGAATCAGCCGGTCGAGCAGTAACGCGGCTGATTGGGCGAGTGGATCGTCTTCGGTGAAGAACTCCTGGAACTCGTCGATCACGAGCACGATGCGGGGCATGGTCTCGTTTGGTCGGGCTGATCGATAGCTCGGGAGATCGGGAACGCCCGCAGCACGGAACTGGGCACTCCGCTCCTGCAGGACGGCATCGAGCCGTTCGAGAACGCTCACGCCGAATTCGCGATCGCTTTCCATCGCGACGACCCGCGCATGCGGCAGTTTCTGGCGGGCATAAATCTGGAACTCGACCCCCTTCTTGAAGTCGATCAGGTAGAACTCCAGTTCGCGCGGACTATAGTGCAACGCTGCATTGGTGATGAAGGCATGCAGCATCGTCGACTTGCCGGAGCCCGTCTTCCCGGCGACGAGGACGTGTTGTGAAGTCCCCTGACCAAGCGTGACCGATTGCGATTTGGTCGCGCCGGCCCGGCCGATCGGGACCGAGAGACCTTGAGCAGCAGAATGCGTCCAGTACTGGGTTTCAGCCGGGGCCACCCGCAGGAACGGAACTTCCACCCGCCGGACATCCCCCGCACGCTGACCGACTGCCTTCACCACAGCCGTGAAGACCTCGGATGCGGGTGGCGTGTCGATCCGCAACGGCCAGCGGGCCAGTTCCGGCGCGTTCGGGACAAAGCCGGTCTCTTTCCAGGTGAGCGAGACGAGGGCCTCGCTGATCTCAGCCAGCGAGAAGCCCCGCGGCAGCGGTTGACCGAGATCGACATGAATCAGCGGAATCACTCCGCAACGGGCACCCCCGGCAATAATGCCCCACAAACGACGCAATGCGATATCAGTGAACTGCGTCGGCAGCCCGGCGATTACCAGCACGCGATATGGTTCGGCGACTTCACCTGCCTGGGCGTTGTACTCTTCCAGCGTGGCGAACTCGTTGCGGAGAAACATCTGCAGCACGGTTTCCACGTGCTGGGTCAGATCGCCTAGTCGTTCTTCAATGGCAGCGGGTTCGGTCCAGATCCGCTGGTTGACGAGCAGCTCGTCGACATCGGCGAGATGCATGAACGCTGCGAAGCCTTCACCCAGCCCGACCGGGTCGATGATCGTGCAGCGGAGACGGCCCGGTGGGAGCGTCGTCATCAGTCGCAAGAGAGCCGTTTGCAGGACTGCCAAGGCCGCCCGTCGTCCTTCCGGTCCAGTCGATTGCAGCAGCAGGCCGGTTCGTTCCCCCCGATCGAACACGAACGGTAAGCCCCATTCCGCCTGCGGTGTCGACCAGCCTGACCCTTGAGGCCAGCCCTGCGGGTGATCGGCCAGCCGGACGCGCCAGGTCCCCAACTGACACCGGGGGGCGGTATTCGTGAGGGGGGGCGGGGAGTCGAGCCATTCCTGCCACGTCGGCTGGAGATGATCCCAGCCCGTGGATGCCTGGATGAGTGCCTCCAGCGTGGTGGCCCAATCGGCCTGGGCTGCTAGCAGGGCAGCGGTCCGTTCGCGTTCGTAGGAAGCGAGACGCTGGGCATGTTCGGTCGCGAACATCGCGAAGTCAGCGGTCCGTCGGCGGGCGAGTTCCTGTCGCGCCTGTTGACCACCGCGGACGATCTCCTGCCACTCTTCGTCGCGTTCGCGAAGGAGTTGCTGGCGTTCGGTATGCGCGGCCCGCTGCAGGTTTTGCGTGTTCGACTGGTGCTGTGTTGCCAATTCCCCGGCTGTCATCGTGTAGGTCGATTCCGCGCGGGAGAGGGCGTCCTGCCGCTGACTGACGCGCTGGATATGCCGTTCTGCGAGGCGTTCTTCGGCTGCTTCCAGCTCGCTGCGGGCTGCCTTCTGCCAGCGGGAATAACTGGCTTCCGTCGTGCGCGCGGCAGCGAACAGCGTTGAAAAGAGCCGATTTGTGCGGCCATTCGCGATGACGTGCAATATGAAGAGCGTCAGCATCGACAGCGCGCCGGACGCGACCCCGAGAATCCCCAGCCACGCGGGATCGGTCGCTTTGCCACTGATCCCCAGCACATCGGGTGTGATGCTGACGAAGGCCCCACCCGCGAGGGCTCCCGTGAGGGCGATCCACAAGAGGTATGGCGTCGGTCCCAGGAACAAGCGTGGCAGCCACATGCTCCGCAGTTGACGCGCGGGGGCTTCCGTCGTCGCGGCGGCTTCGAGACAACGCTCCTGCAGCAAGGTGAGATCGGTGATCGGCTCGGGCGGTTCGATCGGTGTTGGCTCGGTCGACATGCGGCAGCGGGCCAGCCAGGCCGTCGAATCGATGCGACGGCGTTCCGCTGACATCGATGCCAGATGAAGTTCCGTTTCGGTCCCGGAGATTTGTGTCCTGAGCCGCTGGATCCGCTGCAGCGGGCTGTCTTCCGCCTGATCGTCGAGCATCGAGCCGACGAGCCATTCGGTCTCCTGCCGCCGTTGTTCGGCGGCAGTGCGGTCCGTTTCGTACTGGTGTTCGAGTGCCCGAAAACGCTGCTGGGTCGAAGCGTCGAAAGCGTCAATGACGGTCTGCCAGCGGGTTTCGACATCCCGTTGCCGACCCTGCCACAGTGCCTCGGTTTCTGCTTGTTCGCTGTCGTAGGCCGCAGTGAGAGCCGCCACCGCTTCGGCATGCTGCTTGCGTTCGCTCGTCGATGCTTCCTGATAGTGCGACTGGAGCGCCGCTTCGGCAGACGAACGGCGTTCGATCAGCGAAAGCAGCGTACCCGACCAGTGCCGGGCGACTTCCAGATTCGGTCGCTCGGAGATCGGGGAAGCCATCGGGTTCGTGGAAGTCGTCATAGTCCTCATCCTGCGCGCAAGGCGCCGGTGGTGGCGGCAGGGTCATTCTCCCGGACGATCGGCATCGCTCGCGGCGTGACACGACGTCCGGAGCACGCCGGACAACTGTTGCGTGGCATCGAGCGCCCGCCGCAGATTCTGCAGCAGCGGCTCGATCCGGTCTTCGCCGAACGCCTGCTGATTCTCGTCGTGCCAGCTTTCCTGGACAGCGAGCCAGGCGCGCTCCAGCGCTTCCTGCGCACTGCGCAACTGGCTGGCTCCATCCACAAGCGGTGTCGACGAGGGTTGCATGGCGGTGTCTCCCCGGAGGGCAGTATCGGTCGTCGAGAGTCGTGAGAGCAAGGGTGTTGGGAGAGAAACGTTGCGCGACTGTCTGCGGCAACTCGACTTTCCGCTGTCTGACTTGGCTGACATAATCACAGTCCAATCAATTCCTGGAGCGCGACTGTGACGAATCCAACGCTATTAACGGAGTTTCTCTGTCCAGGGTGCGAATGTGCTGTCCAGCCGGAATGGGTCGCCTGCCCTGGGTGCGGAGCCCGCTTGAAACCTCCCAGTGACTTCTGGACGCGGGCAGCGATCTGGGCGATGGTGCTCGGCGGGTTTGTGCTGGGGGTGACACTGATTACGCTGAATGATCGTGATGCCGGAGTCGGTTTCGGGATGCTCTTCGGTTTGCCGCTGGCGTATGTGTTCGGGAAGGCGGTCCTCTTCCGCTTTCATGGTCGACCGCTCACGTGGCGGGAACTGGGGCTGACCAGCTTGCGGACGGCGGCGGTCTCGTTCGGAACGATGGTCGTGCTACCGATTCTAATTGGCGTCGCTGTGCTGGTGATGTTTTTTGCGATCTGTGGTGTCGCGATCATTCGCGGGGTTTGAGGATGTCGCTGCCAGCACCCACCGATCCTCCGCTGGCCTCACCGGTCCCACCGATGGAGAGCTCGTGTCGACTCTGTCGTCGTCCATTGAGACCGGACCTGCTTTTTTGCCGCGAATGCGGGACGCCGGTGCAGCGCTATCACTACGCGCCGGCCCATGTCACCGTGATGGACTATCTTCTCGCCGTCGGTTCGGGGCTGCTCGCTTTGGCGGTGACGCTGCCGATGACGGGGATGATTCTTTCACACCTGAATAATTCACAACGGGGCGAAGCCTTCATGCCGATTATCGCCATCACGTTGTGGAACGGCTGGTTTCTGGGAATTCCGCTCTTCGCTTGCGGTCGACGATGGATCTGGCGCATCCGTCGCGGGGAGTTCGATCATCGCCTCGCCTGGCGCGAGTACTGGCAGATCCAGTGTGCGACGCTGCTCCCGGTCTTCATGGTCCTGAGTTGTGTGATCGTCAGCTACCTGTGGGGGCTCTTCCAGTGGATGTTCAGCGGCGGCGGTCTGAACGATCTGTCGTGAGGATCCGGTTGGTGATGTTGGGTGAAGAGACCCGCCCCTCGGAAGGGGTGAGTCTCCGGGGATATCACGAACGCAGTTTGCGCAGCAGGACGGGCATGCCGAAGGTTTCCTCGAAGAGGGACCCTGCCTGCCGGAGCGTCAGCTGTTCGAGCGAGATGTCATCGATCTGCGGGAGGGCGATGACCAGCCGTCCCCCTTCGCGCGCGATCCGCAGTTCGTGCAGCCGCTGGGTGTGCGCCGCATCGAGCGCATCGGCCACGCGGAGCAGGGCCGCCATCTTCGCGACCGCGATCCGTTGTTCGCGATCCAGCGTGTTGTAGTACGGATGCGTCGGCTTCGGCGACGAGCGGCGGTGATAGCGGGCCGTCAGGGCTATCATCAGCACATCACTCCGCGACAACCCGAACAGCTCGCTGTTGTTGATGAGATACATCGTGTGCTTGTGATAACTCCCCGTGCTGACGAACATCCCGATCTCGTGCAGCACCGCAGCGACACTTAACAGCAGTTCGTAGCGGGGTTCCAGCCGATGCTCATCCCGCAAGTTCTGGAACAGAATTCTGGCGAGCTTGGCGACATGCCGGGCATGTGTCTCGTCGAACTCGAAGCGTCGACCAAGATCCGTGGCAGATCGCAAGACTTGCGCGGCAAAGTCTTCGCTGATGGCCCCGCGGGCGGCGACTTCCTGCAGCAGGCCGTCGCGCAAGTTCACATTCGCGACGACAATCTGTTTCAACTCGAACGCCCGGCAGAGATGCACGTGGGCCAGCAACGCTGGGCCCAGCGAACCGGCATCCGGGAACGAAATGTGGTACTTATGCACCAGCTTGTCTTCGTTCATGCCGAGGACGGTTTCGGTGAGTTGCTCCAGCCGGGACAGCGGTAACCGCACGACCTGTTCCGGTCGCCAGTCGGGAATGAGCTGCTTGGCGGCGAAGCGGACATCGCCCCCCATCGCCACGAATTCTTCTGCAGCTTCCGCCGGGACCTTGGCCAGAATCTGCTCGACGACTCGTTGAATCTGCGATTCCATGATTTTCCGCGTCGTCGCCTGCGGAGCCTGATAGGCTTCCAGCGTTTCCCGCAGCCGCAGCGAACCGAGTCGGTAGGAATGTGCAAAGAGGACGTCGGCTCCCTGCACGAGCAGCAGTTCGGTACTCCCCCCGCCGACTTCCGTGACGACCGCCTTGCGACCGACCAGGCTCGGATCGGTACGGAGCAGAGGCTGCACTCCGAGGTACGTCATCCGGTTGACTTCTGCCTCTTCAATCGGCGTGACGACGATCCCGGTCGCGGAATAAATCCGGTCGAGAAACGCAATCCGGTTCTGTGCCTCACGGACGGCACTCGTCGCCACGCAGCGGACTTGCTCGGGCCGCTCGAGTCGATGTTCAGCGAGAATCCGCTTGTAACTGCGGAGCACGCGGACACAGTCTTCAATCGTGCTCTTTTCGATGATTCCGCGGGTGAACGTGTCTTTCCCGAGATTCACGGCTTGCGACAGGGTCGTGAGCACGCGGATCTTGCTGTCGGCCTGGATCTCGGCGAGCGCCATGCGAATCGCGGTCGTGCCGATGTCGATCACGGCGACCAGCGTCGGCGACGCCGTAACCGGCGCAGAAAACGTCGTGAGTCCCTCGGCCGCCATCCGCTGCCATTCGCCCCGTGAAACCCTGCTCGAGCAGGTCGTCCATCGACCGCCGGGCAATTCCCACGATAACCACTCGAACGGCAGCGCACGAGTCTCGACGGGCGAGATCGTCGGTTGCGGGCGATCAACCGAGGAGTTCGGGAACGACCTCCCCTTCGGTCACCGGAGTCGGACGGCCATCGGTCTGGTGATAGGTCAGGTGTCGGGCATCATAGCCCAGGGCCGAAAAGATCGTCGCATGAATGTCGGCCGGGCGTAACGGACGGGCCAGTGGGACTCCGCCAATCTTGTCCGAAGAACCGATGACCTGACCGCCGCGAATGCCGCCCCCTGCGAGGACCATCGAGTAACACTGCGGCCAATGGTCACGTCCCGCGTCGGCGTTAATCAGCGGGGTGCGGCCGAAATCGCTCATCCAGACGACCAGCGTCGAATCGAGCAGGCCGCGTTCTTTCAGGTCATCGAGCAGGGCGGTGTACGCCTTTTCCATCGGCGGGACCAGGGTGTTCTTCAATCGATTAAAATTGTCCTGATGCGTATCCCAGACGATGCCGCGACCGTTCACCGTCGAGACAAATGGGACACCCGCTTCGACCAGTCGCCGCGCCAGCAGATGCGATTGTCCCCAGGTATGGCGGCCGTATCGATCGCGGACGGCATCCGGTTCGCGCGTGAGGTCAAACGCCCGGCCGACCGCATCGGACGTCATCAGCTCGAACGCTTTCGCCCGATTCACCGCCAGATCGTCCCCTTCAAGCGGGACCGGTTGCTGGGCGATTTCGAACTGGGAGAGGAGTGCCTGGCGTTGCCGCAGTCGGTCGAGATCGAAGCCTTCCAGACGGCTGAGATTCGGGACCGAGAAGTTCGCCGCATTCGGATCGGCCCCCATGACCAGTGGATCGTATCGAGGACCCAGGCACGAACCGTATTGCCCCGGCGTGATGTAGAGGGTGCTGTCACTATGGGGCCACGAAGTAATCACCGAGGCTGGCAACGGTCCGCGGTAACCGTGCTGCTCCGCCAGCCACGCGATCAGTGTCCCGAAGCTCGGGTAATCGGTCCGGCTGGGATTGATCAGCGTGTTGTCCATCGGGTAGGGACGCCCGACGGTTGTCCAGTACATCCCCGAGTTATGTGCCGAGTGCTGATGGTGCAATGACCGGACAATGGCCAGTTGATCAACCCGCTGGGCCAGTCCGGGCAGCAGTTCCGAGATCTGGATCCCGGCGACGTTCGTCGAGATCGGGGCAAACTCCCCCCGGACGTTATCGGGAGCATTCGGCTTCGGGTCCCACAGGTCGAGATGACTGGGAGCCCCGCAGTTGAAGATCATGATGACCGAGCGTGCGCGTTGGGAGGCCGCCTCACGGGCGATGGTCATCTGCGTGGCAGCGCTCAGGAATCCTAACCCGCCAGCCGCCAGCGCGACACGGCGCGACACCGCCGGGAGAGGAGACAAAGCCGGTGCAAGTTGAGGAATGCCCCGCATAGACCGAAACCCTACAAACGGATCGACAAACGCTGATGCGACTCAACTCTACCCGATGCACCGAGGCAATCTCAAGGGCAGCCTCGACCACTAGCGATTTGTCGTTCCTTCCGCTGGTCATCCAGGTTGATCGGCAGCAACCCGCCAATGCTGACCATGTCCAGCATCCGGAAGCCGCAGACATCGGGGGCTCGCGTTCCGACCGCTGTCATCCGCTGGTGTGCGATACAATCCCGGTAATCTCGATCAATCAGCACCACGAGACCCGCGAAATGCTCGACCGTCCCTTCACCGTCGCAGAACTCCGCGCCCTCGATCGACGCGCCGTCGAGGAATATGGACTCCCCGGGATCGTGTTGATGGAAAACGCCGGTCGAAATGCGGCCGCACTGCTCCGTACTCGTGGAGCCTCAACACCGGTGGTGATCTGCTGCGGCAAAGGGAACAACGGTGGCGATGGGCTGGTGATTGCCCGGCACCTCGATGCAGCGGGGATCGGCGTGCGGATCCTGTTCGCCGTTGATCCCGCGACTCTGACTGGCGACGCCGCGATCAACCTGCGCGTCGTTCAAGCGAGCGGATTGTCACTGAAATGGGTGCAAATTGCAGCGGAGTGGTCGACGGAATTGTCCGTCGCGATGTGGATCGTCGATGCGTTACTCGGCACCGGACTGACCGGTCCCGTCCGTGCGCCGTTCGTGACACCGATGACGGCCATCAACGCCGCAGGCAAGCCGGTCCTCGCGGTCGATCTCCCTTCGGGATTTGATGCCGATGCCGGTCGTCCGTGGGGGGACTGTGTGCGGGCGACCGAAACGGTGACGTTCGCCGCCCGCAAGGTGGGGTTCGACCAACCGGACGCCGCGAAATGGACCGGTCCGGTCACCGTCTGTGACATCGGCGCTCCCCGCCAGTTGCTCGAAGCGATCCGGATGTCTGCCCACCCAGCAATCGAACCGTAGTCAACGCTGGAGAAAACCACGCCGATTGAATCGCGATCGAAGGGTCCCTCACGTATAACGGAATCTGGCTCGTCCCCATGGAACCCCGGAGTCTTCGCGTGTCACAAGATCTTTCGCTGTACGAACGGCTGGGTGGGATCTACAGCATTGCGGTTGTCGTTGATGACTTTATCGACCGGATCATGGTCGATCCCCGGTTGAATGCGAACCCGGCAGTGGATGAGGCTCACCACAAAGTTCCCCCCGCAGGGTTCAAGTATCTCGTCACGGAGATGGTCGGCTGGGCGACCGGTGGACCACAGACTTACACCGGCCGTTCGATGGCCGATTCCCATCGGCACCTGCACATTACGCCGGGTGAATGGGACGCCTTTCTGGAGGATTTTCAGCAGACGCTCGACAAGTTCCAGGTCCCAGCCAGGGAACAGGCCGAACTGCACGCGATCGTTCAGAGTACCTACGGCGACATCGTGGAAGGGCCGGGGCACTGAACCGCTCGACCACGGAATTATTCCGCTTGCCGCGCTTTGAGGATGGCTGCGATCAACGTGGGTGGCAGGACTGGCGGCGGCCCCTGAACCGACGACTCCAGCCGCACGGTGGCCTCATAGGTCTTCAGGAAGGCGACACACTCCGGGCAGACCGCGAGGTGCTGTTCGAAGGCGGTGCGTTGTGCGTCCGGCAGTTCACGGTCGAGATAGGCCATGACGAAGTCGATGATTTCTGCACAGGTCAGCATGACGCACCTCCACGGAAGTGCCGGTCGAGCAGCGTACGCAGGGCCTGACGGGCACGATGCAGGCGGGTTTTCACCACCGCCGGGCTGACCTCGAGCATGGTCGCGGCGGTTTCCGTGTCGACTTCTTCGAGATCGCGCAGGACCAGCACGGTGCGATAGGCTTCAGGGAGTTGCTCGAGCGCGGCGTGAATCAGGGCGCGGGACTCACCCCGTTCGAGAGCTGCTTCGGCGGCATTCGACCAGTCGACCGCCGGTTCCGCCTGATGCCCGTCAGACTCGAATCGTGGCAGCAGATCGTCGATCGAACATTCAGGCCGACGTTGGCGGGTGCGAAGCTTCATCAGTGCCGCGTTCACCACAATTCGATGGAGCCAGGTGGTCAACCGGGACTGACCAGCGAAATTCGGCAGCGCCCGGAAGGCCGACAGGAAGGCTTCTTGCAAGACGTCGTTTGCGTCCTCTTCGTTGGCGACGAACCGCCGGGCGACTGCCAGCAGCCGACCTCCGTAGTCGCGCACCAGCGATTCGTACGCGGCCTCTTCGCCGACACGCAGGCGGACCAGGAGCGCCTGCTCGCTTTGGGGAGCGTCGTCGTCATCGATCGGTGGAAGAGAACTCACCTGCCGCACGTCCGGGAAATGATCAGTTCAACCGTCGCCACATCGTATCGACCTGAGCGAGTCAACGCACGAGACTCGGTCGAAGGTCGGTGAAATCTCGGGATTCCGCTTGCGGAAACGTCGGTGGGGCCTGATATTATCAACTCTCGATGAACGGATTCTTGCGTCTTTCTCCGGACGCCCGGTTTCATCGTGGTGGGTCGGACCCGCCAGTGCACACCATCGTTGTGAGGCCGTGATGAAACGCTTGATTTCTATTGGCACCAAGTGCTCTCTGAGTTGCGCGGCCCTGTTGGCCCTGGGGACGTTGGGTTGCGGTGGGACGCCGCAAGGTGGTTCGGCTCCCGTGGCGAACGTTGCCCCGGCTGGGAACACGGCGATGCCGCAACCCGGAGTGCCTGCCGCGGACGGAGCGCATACTGCAATGGACCCGATGGGCAATGTGGCGGGTGGAGCTGCCAGTTCACCTGCGGCCCACGGTGAAACGCTCACTCCCGAGCAGCAGATGGCCGCGAGTATGGCAGCCGCTGGCACGGCGACGACGACTCCCCCCGCCACCGCTCACGCCCCGATGACGACGGAGTCGGGTGCTGCGGCTGGCGCGACCCCCGCCACCCCACCCGCAGCGGCTCATGCCGATGCTGCAGGTGGAGCCGGCCCAGTTCCCGGAACGCCCGCGGTCGCGGGAAATGCTCCTGCAGCAGCCAACGCCCCCGACAATCCGGCGGCCGCGAATCCAGCGAATCCCGCCGCAGCCAATGCCGGCGCTGCGGTAGCGGCTGCCCCCGGTGAAGCGGCAGCAGGGGGCGAAGGAAAGAACGGACAATCGGAGATCACCGGAGCAGTCGGCTCCATCGAATACGTCATTCAGTCACTGATCGCGATGGCCAAGTCCGGAAATTACGACGGTGTCGATAACATCATCAGCGAGAAGGCCAAAGGTCTGGCAGCCAACGTCCGCGAAGGGAATCTCCCATCGACCCAGATCGAAGCCTTCAAAACCAAGTTCGACAAGCTGACGCCGCTCAGCCGCAAAAACGTTGGCTCGGGCCTGCAGTACAATTTCAAGCAGGGAACGACGCTGATTTCGATCACGGTCTCGAAAGAGAACGGTACGTTTCGCGTCAAGGAACTGACGATTCGCGATGGTGCGGTGAAGTAGCGATGCACGGCTCGGAGCAGGAGTGGTGTCCGATCACGCCTGCGTGGCTGTGCACACCCGGTGTGATTCACGTCGTACGCGTGCCGCTGCGCACCAGCACACCGCTCCATCCGGAGGATTGGAAGACGCTCAGCGCGGACGAGGTAGCTCGCGCTGAGCGTTATCGTTTTGAAGAACCGCGACGGCGCTTCGTGCGCATGCGCCGCACGCTGCGTCACCTGCTCAGTGCTCGCGTTGATCGTCCGCCGGAGCAACTGACCTTCCTCTATGGCCTGCATGGTAAGCCACAGTTGGAGGATGCTGCCGGGGCCGGTGACTTCAGTGTGTCTCATTCCGGGGAATGGGGGCTGATTGCGCTCGCCCCCGGCGGGTTGATTGGTGCCGACGTCGAACATGCAGCCGAGCGTGTCAGCTGGCCCGGACTGGCGCGCCGGTTTTTTGCAGCCCGCGAGGTCGACGAACTCTTTGCCCTCCCGCCGGAGCGTCAGCTCGCCGGGTTCTATCGGATCTGGACGGGCAAGGAAGCCTTCATCAAAGGGCTGGGTCGCGGCCTATCGTATCCACTGGGGCGGTTCGCTGTCGCGGCGAATCCTGATCAACCAGCGGCACTCCTCGCGATCGACGATGAGCCGGAGGCGGTTGCCCGCTGGCAGGCACAGGCCGTCAACCCAGCGTTCGATTATGCGGCCACCGTGTTATGGGAAGGCCCAGCAATGCCCGTCTGGACTGGGGAAATCACCTGAGAAAGGTGTGATCGCGAAGACGCAAGTGACGACCGATCATCGCTTGCGTCTTCGCGATCTCCTCTTTACTGACCCGCCCCCTGAAACTGTGCCCGCGAGTATCCCCGACCAAGGTCCGTCAGATCGCGATAGAACGTCACCCGCGGCGGTTTCTGCGTTGCATCGATCATCGCTTCGGCTCGGGCCACCGGCCCACCCCCGTCGAAGTACCCGACGACCTGCGCGCGGTACACATCACCCCGGGCAGTGAGATAGGGATCGAGCGACCGCATGACCCAGATGTCTTCGATCAACCCTTCTGTGAACAGCCATCCGGTGGTTGACCGTTTCTGAATGATGTCCAGCATCGGAGTTCCATCGGAATCGATCTGCTGGCCGGCGAGAATGGCATCGACCAGTTCTTCGGTCATGTCCGGCAGCCCGATGATGACCTCCCGGCGGGCCTGATTGATGTTGACGCGGCCTTCAAGATACAGGTCGGCCGTGGTGCTGAGCGAATCAATCAACTGGGGCAGAACTGCTTCCAGTTGACCGGGTTCCGCCGGCCACGGGCTGGAGAGCGTGGTCTTGGTGCCATTGATCATCACGTCGCAGCGGGAACCAATCAGGTCCCACAGCGAGTTGACCCGGTTCGGCCCGCCCTGAGAGATGTCGATTCCGCCGCGGGTCACCTGACCCCCGGAAGAGAAGGCCGCCCCGGCGATGGCCGTTGCAATTCCGTTCACGAACTGCTGTTGTTGCTGCTGCTGCTGACCGGACGATGTTGACGATGCGACCGACTTGGACCCGGAGGTTCCCGTGCCCGTGTCGTCAGTTGGACGCTGGTCTTTCGGCCCGCTGATGCGGAACCCGATCACAAACTTGGCGACATCTTCACTGAATTCCTCTTCGAGCTGATCGTAGAGATCGGTCAAGAGACCGTTGTTGAGATCGATGCGGCTGCGGCCATCAGCCCGGAGGTTCGACTCGCGGCTGTGGACCGTGAGGAATGCGCTCCACCCGTGCTGCAGGATGCCGTCGCCATTATCCAGCGGGGGGCTGGCGTCGCCGTCGTTCTCGTTCGGGTCGAGCAGGCCGTTGCGATTGGCGTCTTCTCCGTAAAGCAGATCGGCGGTGACGCCATCGACGAGCAACAGTTCATCGAGCGATTCCAGCGGCCCATTTTTCGCCGCATACGGGGGGGACTTGGATTCGTACGTTTCGACTTCGGCCCCGTATTCGCGGAGGTTATCGTCCGCATCGACGAAGTCGAGAATCGCATCCGCGATGGCCTCGGTCATGCCGGGAAGCCCCATCAGCGTTGTGCGGGCGGCGGCTTCATCCAGGCCGAGTTTCTCGACCAGGTTGATGTTCAGCCGGGCCGATTCGTCGATGAGACCGTAACGAACCCGTCGGCTTTCCGGATCCTGTTCGAGGGCCGTCAGAACCGTGAACCGACCACGCAACCGAGGTCGATCGTTCGCGGCGACGATGACTCCCTGAAACTGACTGGGGTTGTGCTGGAGGTTTTCCTCACCCAGTGCCGCCCGATACTGCAGTTGAGCAGCCACATAGTCGACCCCGGAGTCGATCAGGGCACGGGCCTGGGCATCGCGCTCGGCACTGGCGACCGCATCGAGTTCCGTGGTCATCAGTTTTGAGTAGTTCGCCGCCGCGAGTGCCAGCAGCACGATCACCACCAGCACCAGCACCAGTACCGTTCCGCTCCGTTTTGAACGAGGCCGGGGACGCTGTCGCAGTGTTCGTTTTCCGGAGGTCGTCTGCCGGTCCATCAGTACGATTCCTCGGTCATGATCGGGTCGCTGGTCGGGATCGCAATCACGCGGCGGTGCTGAGTGGAGCTGGCCGAGACCGGAGAAGCCAGTAACCGTCCAGTGGCGGGAGGTGGCTCAAACACGATCGTCACTTCGACCGCACGGGGCAGCCCCTCGTTCGTCACACTGTCCCACTCTGTTTCCCAGCTGAGCCCGTTGAAGTAGCGGAACTGAATGGAATTGATTTCGGGTGCCAGGAGTTGCGTGCTGCCTGTCGATGTCCCACCTCCGTCACCGGTCGGTGTGATCGACGATCGATCTCCCTGGCGTCGCATCAGGCCAAAACCATCGGCATCAGACCGAGCCAGCGGTCCGGTGGCACCAGTCGAGAGGACGAGTGCGTCGCTATTGCCGATCCCGTACGTCACCGTCTGCAGGTCGGTCGAGAGGGGCGAGGCGGTCACATCGGTGACGGCGACGGGCTTGGTGTGTGAAACGTCGATCACGAGCTCCGTCATCGAGCCGCGAATCCCGACACTGGCGGTCCAGGAGACTTCACCCTCTTCTTCGGTCGTCGTCGATGTGCTACCACTGCCGGTTGATGAGCCGCTTCCCGATCCCGATGAGCCCGTGCTACCGCTCGAACTTCCGGTCGAGCCACTGTTCGAGCTGGCGACAGAGCCACTGGAGTTCAGCCCCGCACTCGCCATTGCGGCAGCAAGACCGGAATCGTCGACCGCGCCCGCGTCTTCCTCGCTGGTCAACTGCGGGGTGTACATGGTGCCGCGGAGATCGAGTTCAATCCGGCGGAGCACCGCGCGGGCGATCTGCTGGCGTTCGAGTTCAATCCGTCCGCTGCGGGTAAACCGCCACGATTGTTCGATGGCAGCGTAAATGGCACCGAGCAGAATCACGCCGAGGCCCGCCGCCAGCAGCACTTCCAGCAGGGTCAAACCGGCACGGGCCGATCGTCGACGGCGGGGGCGTTGCAGCAGCATCAGCGGCTTCCCCCGGAGGAACTGCCGCTGGAACTACTCCCACTGCTCGAAGAGGACGCGCTCGCGCCGTTCGCATTTTCTTCTGCCTGCAGGGCCGCTTCCTCAGCAACGGCAGCCAGTTCATTCGGATCACGCATCCAGCGTTGCAGGCTGACCGACGCATTCGACTGCGAACTCTGCCCGGAATGGGCGACGATGACCTGCACATGCAGCAATGAAGGGGCTTTGGCTGAAGTCTCCGTGATCACTTGCCAGGTCCAGTTGTGATCAAGCGGATCACTGGAGAAGGGGACTGGTCCCTGAGACTGCGCGGGGATGATGCCGGCTACCACTTCCGCCAGCTTGGATTCGCAGCGGATCAGTCCTTCCGCCCGCAATCGGCCCTGGATCGAGGCGCGGGAAGCGTTCCAGAGGACCTGCGCCAGCACTGCCAGCGCTCCAAAGAACAGCCCGAGCGCGAGCACAACTTCCAGCAGAGTGAAGCCCCGAATTGATGTGTCTCTGCGGGCGGCGCGGGCGAGCAGTCTCTTCGCCGAACACCGAACGCCGAAATCCGAACGCCGAACGCCGAGGGAAGTACGAATCTCAAAATCCGAAACCTGCCGGGATTGTCCCCGTTGCGGGATTCCTGATGCGGATTTCGGATTTCGGATTTGATCACACGGAGCGTTGTGGCCGTTTCCCGCCCGACACCGGGGAGCGCGCATCGTTATCGCTCCTGGAAGGGTTGAATGGTGCTGACGGTGGCGATCCCGGTCAAACCGCGGACTTCGACGCGCAAGCCCTGGCCACGACCATCCGCGACCATCCAGGTCGCATCGATCGCCGAACCATCGCCCGCGAACAGGATCGGAGCCGACCATGCGACGCCCGCGAGATCGGAAGCATTCGGCAACCCCGCCAGCAACTGGTCGTTCAAGGTCGAACCACCCGAAGCGGGAGAGGTGCTGATAAAGCTGATCCCTTCGGGTAGAGTCGCAGACGAGACAAGGACTGCAGCGAGCGCGCCGCCGGAAGCCCTCTCGGGATCATTCGCCAGATCGGCTTCCCAGGGAACGACGACGCAACGCCGTCCGTCGGGTTCGTAGCGGAACTGAAAGCGTTCGCCGGTTTCGATCGCCCGGCCGCGCGCTAACGACAACTGGTGACGAACCATCTCACCCGCATCATTCAGCTGACCGTCCGCATACATTCGCAGGGCGGAGGGCAGCGAGAGTCCGGCCAGGATGCTCAGAATTGCCAGCGCAAGCAGCATTTCCAGCAGGGTGTACCCGCTCGAACGACGACAGGGCTGGCGGTGCGATCGCATCGGCCGGATCCGCTGGTTCCCGTCACCAGCCGCCGTACGCGGGCAGACTGGACGCCGGACTACTTCCAATTGGAGATATCGTCACCGCCGCCGTCTTCGTTCTGACGATTTTGTCCCGACGACCAGATCGCCGGCTTCGTCGAGTCGCCCCCCTTGCTGTTCGGCCATTCGTAATAGAGCGGTTGATCCCACGCATCTTTCGGCGGCTTGGGGAGATACGCCGCGACCTGGCGACCGGTCGAGTCCTGGCCGGGATTCATCAGCAAGTTGATGACTTCTTCCTGCGAAGCGGTCGGGAAGTCGCCGCCGTTATTGATCGCGTACTGCGTGAGGGCGGTCTCGAAGGCGACGATCGATTGCTTCGTCGTCCGGTCGAGAGCTTCTTTCTGCCGACCAAGGAGGTTCGGCACGACCATGGCTGCAATCACGCCCAGGATTGCGAGCACGAGGAGAATTTCGGTGAGGGTAAAGCCGGACCGCGGAGCGGTGCGGACGACAGCGGCAAACGGACGACGAACGGTCAACATGCGAACCAACCTTCTGCGCGAGATCGCGACAGCCGACCGACTGCCGCACGAGTGCTTTCCAGAAAACGCGAACCCTGCGGCCCGCTCAACCTCTAGTACAACCGATCATCCTCAAGTTGCGATGAAGCGGCCAGCCTTATTGTAACGGAGTGTCGCCCGTGAGGGGACAAAAAATAGCCCGGAGCGCAAGCTCCGGCTCTCTTGTCTTACCCACACCGACTTGGATCGGTTCCGAAAAAATCATCTCATCCGGAGCTTGCGCTCCGGGCTTGGATTGGTGTCACTTAGAAGCTTGACGAGCTTTGCAGAATCGGCAGCATCAGCGCAACCACCAGAAACAGCACGACCCCGGCCATCACCACCAGCATCAACGGTTCGAGCAAACGGACCACCAGATCGAGCTGGCGGTTCGTCTGCCGCTCCATCTTCTCGGCGACGTTAATCAGGACCTGTTCCAGATTGTTCGCTTCTTCACCCACCGCGACCATTTCGATCACATCGATCGGAAACTGACCGCTGGCTGAAAGCGGCCGAGCCAGCGATTTCCCGGAGGTGACTTCTTCCGCAGCTTTGCCGATCGCGTTCGACAACACCATGTTGCCCGTGGCATCTTTACTGATGCGGAGACTCGCGAGCAGCGGCACGCCGTTCTTCAGCAGTGTTCCCAGCACGCGGCAGAAGCGGGCCACCGCGAGACTCCGCGTGAGGGGACCGATGCCCGGCAGTTTCAGCTTCACTTCGTCGATGCGTTCCCGCTGAGTCTTCCAGTCGAAGACCCGCGTGATGTAGAAGATCGCGGCCCCCACTCCTACGAGCAGAAAGACCCCGTACTTCGTCACCGTGTCGCTGGCAGCCATCAACGCAGTCGTGGCCCACGGCAGCTTGCCGTCGGCCTGCATCTGGTCGAACATCGGCGCGAACTGCGGCACGAAGTAGATCAGCATCACCACCACCACGATGAAACCGACGACCATCAGGAACGCCGGATACGCCATCGCCCCGAGAATCTTCCCTTTGAGTTCTTCCTGATGCTCGGTGAACTCCGCGATGCGGCCGAGTGAGTCTTCGAGGAAGCTCCCTTCTTCCCCGGCCCGTACAATACTGACCGCGAGATCGTTGAAGACGATCGGATGCTGCCGCATCGCCTCCGCGAGACGGGAGCCATCGGCCACGGCGGCTCGCACTTCCTGCACCACGGTTTTCAACGTGATGTTCCGCGTCTGCCGTTCCAGAATGTCGATGGAACGGAGCAGCGGGACACCCGAGCGGAGCAGGTCGGCGAGTTGTGTGTAGAACGTGGCGAGCAGGCGACCCGAGACCCGTTTCTCTTTACTGGCGGCCTGCTTCTTCGCCGATTCCGCGAGCTTGATCTCGATCGGAAACAGATTCTGTGTTGCCAGCTGATTCAGCGCTTCGCGCTCCGTCCCCGCTGAGAGGACGCCGGTGACAGCGGCCCCCGAGAGTTGACGTGCGCGGTACTGAAAATCAGGCATGACGGTGGATGTTCGCTAAGGGATCGCAGGTCTTGAAAATGTCGCCATCACGCTCCGCGTGATGAGCGGGTTAACTCTCGAATCACTCATGTCCCTGATCGTGACACTTCCGATCCTCTCGGTATCTGAAGGGCCGTCTGATCGATTCCGTGTTCTCTATCCGCTGGTGACATCCCGCTCATCACGCGGAGCGTGGTGGCGACTTTTGGTGCCTGATCGTGACTCTTAACCCATCTCGGCTTTGGTGATGCGGACAACTTCATCGAGACTCGTCATCCCTTCGAGCACGCGCGTAAAGCCTGATTCGCGCAGTGTCCCCATCCCGTGCTTCAGCGCATACTCGCGAATATCCCCGGTGCTCGCGCGGGCCACACACAGGCGACCAATTTCCGCGTCGATCCGCAGCAGTTCGAAGATCGCCTGCCGACCGGAATACCCCGTGTCGCGACATTCGCGGCAGCCGACAGCCTCGTAGAGGAATTCCGGATGCTGATCCGGGAAGTCTTCCGGCAGCGTTCCCGGCTCGGGCTTGTATTTGACTTTGCAGTGCTTGCAGAGAACACGCACCAGTCGCTGAGCGAGCACCCCTTCGACCGTACTGGCAACGAGATATGGCTCGACACCCATATCGACCAGTCGCGTGAACGCCCCGGGGGCATCGTTCGTATGCAGCGTGCTGAAGACGAGGTGACCGGTGAGCGACGCCTGGATCGCACTCTCAGCGGTTTCACCGTCGCGAATTTCCCCGATGAGGATCACGTCCGGGTCGTGCCGCAGGATCGATCGCAAACCGGCGGCAAAGGTCAGGCCGACTTTCGAGTGGACCTGGATCTGGCTGATCCCCGGCATCTGGTACTCGACCGGGTCTTCAACCGTGATGATCTTGATCGACGGGTCTTTGATCTCGTTCAGCGCGCTATAAAGCGTGGTGCTTTTGCCGGAACCCGTCGGGCCGGTGACGAGGACAATCCCGTGCGGCAGACTGATAAGCTGGTGGAACGTCTTCGCCATCGCGGCGGGCATGCCGACATTGGCCAGGTTGAACGTCATGCGGCCTTTGTCGAGGAGTCGCAGCACGACCCCTTCGCCATGGACCATGGGGATGATCGACACGCGGACGTCGATTTCGCGGTTGGCGACCTTCATCTTGATGCGACCGTCCTGCGGAATCCGCTTCTCAGCGATATTCAGCTTGGACATGATCTTCAACCGCGTGACGATCGCTGCATAGAAGTGGCTGATCGACTCGGGGACCGGTTGAATCCGCAGCACACCGTCAACGCGGTAGCGGATCGTCAGCCCGCGTTCCTGCGGTTCGATGTGGACGTCGCTCGCATACTGCTCAGCTGCTTCGACGAGTAGTTCGTTGACCAGCTTGATAACCGATGCGGCTTCGGCCATCGACTCGACGTCGCCGTCGTCAGCGTTCATGTCGCTGAGGACTTCGACGCCGTCAGCCGTCCGCTGGGCGACGAGTTCATTCAGCGTATCGCCGCCGAGACCGAGATGATCCTTGATCATCTCGACGACATCGACCTTACATGCGAGAACCGGTTCGAGATGAAAGCCACTGACGGCGGAGAGTTCTTCGAGAGCTTCCAGGTTGAACGGGTCGCTGGTCGCCACGACCACACTGCCGTTCTTCTTGGCGAGCGGCAGGAGCGAATGGCGGAAGACGGCTGTCGTGGGGAACTGCAGGAGCAGGGTTTTGTCGACCTGCTCCTTCTTCACCTCGACGAACCGCATGCCAAGTTCATCGGCGAGCGCCCGCAGCACCGTCTCTTCGGAAGCAATCCCCTGCTCAATCAGCGCGCGATCGAGCCGTGTTCCGTTGACGCGCGGCAACGCACCGAGCAGTTGCTCACGACTGAGCACGCCACGCCGCACAAGAACCGTCCCGATATCCATGAGCCCATCACGCTGAATGCCAACTGTTGAACGGATCACAATTCCGCTGCGGGTCAGGGTGAACGTAAACTAGTTGTTACCGCCACGCCCACCTCCGCCGCCAAACGGATTGCCACCTCGGCCACCGCCGCCGAAGGGACCGCCACCACCACCAAAGGGTCCACCGCCACCGCCGAATGGATTCCGTGATTCACTGCCACGGTTCTGCTGCATCTGTGATTCCATCATCCGGCGGATGACTTCGGGGTCACGCACGGCTTCCGGTTGCGGCCGGTCCTGGACTCCGCCGCCGCCAGCAGGTTGTGCACCGGTCTCCTGTGTGCGAGGCCGGCGTGGTGAGCGCGTCGCGCTGACGGTCACTTTTGGAATCAGCGAACTGAGCGTGCTGGAAACGAGTGTCGGATCGGCCGTCGTCAGCGGAACAACGCGAACCGTCTGCCGGGCATCCTTGGCCCGCTGGTCGATCGTTTTCACCAGCTCTTCAATCCGCCGGAAGAGGGCATCGTTGCAGGAGACGATCAGGTGACTCGTCCGGCTGTCGACACCGAGCGTGAGTTCCGGCCCGCGGGCACCGCGGCCCCCACCCTGTGCTCCACCGCCTTGTGCCATCAGCATCTGCAGCGGGTTGAAGTTTCGTCCCCCCTGCTGCTGTCCGCCACCTTGTTCGCCCTGCATCGAGTCCTTGAAGACACTTTCGATGACCTCGGCGACTTCGTCGATGTCGGCATATTCGACGGGAATGGAGCGCGGCAGCCGATCCCGGAGCGATTCGGGCAACTCGGCCGAATCGAGGAGTTGCAGCATCTGCTCGATCTCCTGAATCTTGTCGCTTGAGCCGGTGACGAACAGGGCATTCGCGCGAATGTCGGTCACGATCCGCAGGCTCTGACCGCCCAGGGTTTCGTTCAACCCGGTGACGTTCATCATGCCCCGACCGAGGGAAGACATGCCTCCTGCGAACGAGCCGAGTAACCCGTCGGTCGACTGTGTGGAGGTCGTCACCGTACTTTGCGGAAAGAGACGCTCGAGCATCTGAGCGGTTTCGGTCGCATCGGCCGACCGAAGATAGAAGACGGTCCAGCGTGTACGGGCCGGGATCGACATGGAAAGCGTTTCCATCAACGCCTCGAACTGGTCGAGTGCCTCCAGGTCTTTCGAGGTGATGACCATCTCGTCACCAATGATCGAGATCCCGATGGGCAACTGCGGGCCATCGGTGGCAGTGGTCTGAGGGGCAGCGTCCCCTTCCGCAGGCATTGCAGCTTCGGGTTGAGTGGCTGAAGGTTCCGCTTCTGCCTCATCGAGAAACGATTTCAGAAAGCGATCCAGCGGGTCTTCTTCGGGAAGCGTATTCGTCAGTTTCCGGACCGGTGGTTGCGGCTTCTGAACTTCCGGCTCTTCGACCGGTTGCTGCAGGCTGGCACGCTGGATCGAAGGCGTGGCGGGACGGCGTGTCGAGCGCCCGTCTGCCGGTTCATCGACCGGGGCCGGTTGAAGCGGCATCGGCTGCGTTTCGGGGAAGACTCCCTGCAAGGGGTTTCCGCTGCGTGACGGCACCCTGCGGTCCTGAATCGGGCTCGGTTGCGACGGGACCACCACCCGGATCGGGTTTTTCGTCTGCGTGGCCCAGACTTGTCGCAACAACGGCATGAACTCTTCCGGATCACGTCCACCCAGTTGGAAGGTCCGGACAGGACCGCGACTGGTTGACTCGACTTGTTCGGTGGTTCCCCCTTCTCCAAGCTGTGAGAGTAACGCCTTGACCTGGGCCACCTGATCGGGAGTGCCACGGACCATCAACCGGCGACCGAGGGCGTCGGCTTCAATCGTCGGCGCGCGCGTTCCTTCATTGACGAAGAGGTTGCGGAGCGTGTTCGTCGCGGCAATCGGATCGAGCCGCATCAGTGGGATGACGGCGACCGAGTTGGCTCCGTCGCCGGTGAGCGACCGGATGAGATCCTCGACCTCTTTGTGTTCCGCATCGGTAGCCTGAATGTGCAGCTTGGCCGAGCGGGCATCATCGATGATCGCCAATCCGGGCATCAGCATGCTGAGCGTCCGGGCGACTTGGGCGACATCGGCCCCGGTGACGTTATAAACCTTCAATCGAATGGGTGAGTCCGAGGCAACAATCCGCTGGCCGGTGGCATCCGAATCGGTATCCATCGCCAGCACCATCTCCTCAACGACTTTGAGCAGAGACGACGATGCGGTCACCAGCAGATGATTCGTCCGGGTGTCGGCCGAGACCATAATCTTCCCGGCATACGGTGAATTCGTACCGGAAGACCGCGATGAGGAACTCGACGGCTGTTGCTGCTGCATCTGCGAGAAGTCAGGCCGACCATCGCGTCCGAATGACGGCGGACCGCCACCCCAGGGACTCCCGCCACCCCACGGGCTGAACTGCATCTGCGGGGTCGACGTCGTGCTGGTCGTCGTCGGGTTCAAACCGAACAACCGGCGGACCATCCGTTCGGCATCGGTCGCAGAAATGTGTTTCAACGGAATCGACTTGAACGCCGTCTCGCGGTTGTCGACGGCTGTACCGGCCTGGAGCAGGGCATAGACCCGCCGGACGTTGATTCCAATGTCGGACACCACAATCGAGTTGGTGTTTTTGAGGGCCGAGGCTTTCCCTTGCGGTCCCAGCAATTCGCGGACTTCACCGACGATCTTGTCGGCTTCGACCCCTTCGTTCATGGGGATCACCAGGCTCACCATCTCGTTCTTGCCGCGCTGGCCGAGTTCTTCGAGGGTGATGTTCGGAATCAGATTCGGTGGGATTCCTTCGTCGATGTTCACGCAGACCAGGAACCGATCACGACGCAGGAGAATGTACCCCTTGGGCAACAGGTAACCGTTGAGCACATCGAGCGCTTCTGTTGCCGTGTATTCCTGATCGTCGTAGTAATTGAACGTGCCAGCGGGGCTGTCATTCAGGTCGAGCGTCAAACCCGCAGCATCTGCGAAGAGCTTCAGCACTTCGGCCCAGGGGGCATAGCGGAAATTGAAGGACATGCGTGGTTCCCGTGCCCGTGGTGCGGGACCACCTGTCGCACCGAAGGAGGCGGCCACCTGTTCGCCTTCCGGTGGAGGCGTGTTCGGGAGTGCCATCCGGGGAGCAGCGGGCGGTCGTGCGCCCCCGGGACCGGCGGAAGGGCCGCTCGGAGGTGTGCCGCCACCCGGACGCGGGCCAAAGCCCCCTTCCTGGAAGCGCTGGCGCATCTCGGTCACCTTCTGGGCGTACTCCGCTTTGCCCTTCTCCCAGGTACCGCGTTGTTCGGGGTTGAGAACCTTCAGCGCGTCGGCTTCGAAGGGTTTGAGTTTCGCTTTGCGATCGTCATCCGTCGCGTCTTCGGGGAGTTCACGCAGCGCTTCGCTCATCTTCTCGCGGACGGACTGCAGTTGCGTGCGTTGTTCTTCACTCAACTTGAGCGATTCCATCGCGGCCGCAGAGGGACTCCCCGGGAATGGCGGGGAAAGGGACGCACCGAGGAAGCTGTCTGGCTCGAGGAGCTGCATGGCCCGGAAGCCGCCCCGGTCCCGTCCGCCGGGACCTCGACCGGGTTGGGCGAAGGCGTCGGTACTCAAACCGAGGACGAGTGCAAAGAGCAGACAACGATTGACGGTGGCGAGCATGATTTGATCCACCTGAAGTGACCGGTCGCGAGCGCAATCTAAATATTGCATAAAGACTTGCGACACGTCCTTACAAGATGTTACATCGACGAGTAACCCCGAACAAGAGGCTGTCGTTTCGCTCAAGTCCGGGTTTTTCGATCGACCTTTGGGAAAAATCGGCCAGAGGCAAGAATCTGTCAGCCCTTGGCCGACGGTTTGCCGTCTGATAGTGAAACGGAGTTGCCCGCGTTGCTGCGCCTGGCAACGTCTCTTACTTCGGCAGGAGCGCGATCATGCTGCGAAAAACTCTGGTACGGATCGTAACGTCTGTCCCGCTTTTTCTCGCAACAACCGGTTGGGTCGACCTTACCGGTTATGCCCAGGATTCCGATCGGGCCGAGCGTTACTTCAAAGAACTCGACCGGGACAACGACGGCCGACTGAATTCCGATGAATTCCGCCGGATCGATGGCCGCTTTCGCGAGCGACTGGAACAGGCCGGCGTCAACAGCGACAGCAACCTCGACGTCAAAGGCTTCGTTGGGGCGATGCAGAAGGTCGACGAAATTCGTCGCAAAGAACGGGAAGAAGGGGGCGACAAGGGATCGTCTTCCAGCAAACCGAAACCCAAAGCCCGGATCACGGTCGATCTGCCGGCCAACTACACCGCGATCGATGTCGATGGTGACGGCCAGATCGGTCTCTACGAATGGGAACGGAGCAAGTTCGCCGAGTTCAACGAACTGGATCGCAACGGCGATGGCTTCCTGACACCTAAAGAACTGGTGGCCGCTGCGGCCGGCAAGGGCAAGCCAACGACACCCACGGTGACGGTGGTGAATCCGACGGCTGTCGCCGCACCAGCACGCGCTACCGTGACCGTGAAACCGGCCGCCCCGGCCGTCGCCGTCGTGGCGACACCACCGGAAGAAGACAAGGAAACCAAGCAGGCAAAGACGTTCTTCAAAGGACTGGATGACGACGACGACGGGAAAATCACCGCAGAAGAATGGGCGAAGAGTCGCGGCATCCGCGTGAAGTTCGAGAACGTCGGGATCACCCCGACGTTCCCGCTCGATTTGCCGACCTTTACGAAGCTGTATAAGGATTCAGAGCAGAAGAAACCGGCGGAGACTTGATCGCGTCGACAACAATGACGACGAGATCACGCCGACCTCATCAGACGCCCGGCATCATCTTCGATGCCGGGCGTCGTGCTTTTCGTGGGGCACAGTTGCGTCGCCCGCTCAAATCCGTTCCGATAACACGCGAGGAGTACTCCGTTGGTCGAGTTCCGGGGCTATGACGCCGAACGCCGCTTCATGGAAGCCTGGCAGCGCGTGCGCATTGCCCGACCCGTCCACTACACGCTCTTCACGTTCGGTGAATCGGAACTCCCGTATTACCTCGTCCTGGAACCCGAACAGCCAGGGAAACCGGTCAGCGTGCGGCAGGGAATGGTGAAGATTGCCCGGCCGTTGATCATCACGCCGGATACCATCGAGCCCGAGTTTCAGAACTTCTTCGAAAGCGATGACGAAGCCGACGTCGCTCAATTTCTACTGGCCCGGGCAGCCTCGTTCTCGCATCTGCGGTTACAGAACCAGCTTCGTGGCGAGCGGATCGCGACCGACAACGTGCAGGCCGTCATCGACAAGCTGAACCGTCAGCTCGATGACGAAGACGAAGACCGCGTGGCGATTCTCGCTGCACCGGCAGCCCTTGCCGGGATTGCTGTGCTGAAGTACGCCGCCGACCGTGTCGCCAGCAGCGCCGCCGGGAATATCACCGAGCTGCGCGAAAAAGGCTTTCTGCCGGACTGAACCGTTCTGTCTGTGGCTGAGCGACGTCTGCCCATCGGTTCCAGCACGTCTGGTTCATGATTCCGCAAAATTCTTTTGAGCAGTTGTTGAGGAGCGGACAGCGGGGGCGTATTTGGCTCATCGACTTTGCGGGCCACTCGGGGGTGTCAGCCACTTCAGCGGACATTCCCCGAGCATTTCATCCCCTCGTTCTTCCGAAAGACGCTCATCATGCTGCGAATCAGGTGGAGTCTCGCCGCGGCCTTCGCGCTTTCTGTGGTGGCCCTGAATGTGGACGCCCAATCCCAAAATCCTGCTCCCCAGACTCCGTCCAATTCCCCACCAGCGGGACCGGCTGGAGGTAGTGGCGGATTTGGTGGTCCCTTGCCCGGCCTGTCGGCTGCGGACCTCGCGCTCTTCAACGAGGGACGCGATGCCTTTTCGCTCGAAGAGACTCCGTCCGATGGGATCGGTCCCGTCTTCAACCGGAATTCCTGTGCCGCTTGTCATGCCGATCGCGCGATCGGCGGCAGCAGTGCCACGATTCTCGCCACACGCTTCGGCACCCGCACCAATAACAAGTTTGATCCGCTGATTCGCTTCGGCGGTCCGGTGCTGCAGGAGCGTGGGATCATCGGGACCAACGGGAAACCGATCCCTGGAGAACGGGTCCCTCGCGAAGCGACCATCGTTGCCCGTCGTCGCACAACCGCCGTCTTTGGCTTCGGTCTCGTCGATGCTGTCCCCGATTCCGTCTACTACGGACTGGCCGCGAAACAGGCGATACAAACTCCAGCGACCGCAGGCCGGGTCAACAAGGTGACGGATCTCCTCACAGGGCAGAAAGTCGTCGGCAAGTTCGGCTGGAAGGCGGCTTCGCCCAACCTGATGAACTTCGCGGGGGATGCGTACAAGGAAGAAATGGGGATCACCACGAAGGGCTGGCTGCGTGATGCCGATGGGCGATCGATCGAAGAAGAAAACCCGCCGCAAGGGAATGTCAGCCTGCTGCAGTTCAACCCGGTGACCAGCCCGAATGAAACCGATCTCGACGATGTCGAAGCCCTGGCCAACTTCATGCGGTTCCTCGCGCCGCCTCCACGCGGACCCATCAATTCACAGGTCCAGAGTGGTGAGAAAGTCTTCGGGAAGGTCGGCTGTGCCGACTGCCACACCCCGACATTGATGACCGGCACGAATCCGTCAGCGGCCCTCAACATGAAATCCTTCGCTCCTTACTCAGATTTTCTGATCCACGACATGGGAGCGCTCGGCGACGGGATCGAGCAGGGGGTCGCCACCGGCCGCGACATGCGGACCGCGCCGCTCTGGGGCCTCCGCACGCAGACCAGCTACCTGCACGACGGCCGGGCGAAGACGCTCGACGACGCGATCCTGCAGCATCAGGGCCAGGGCAAAGCGGCCGCCGACAAATTCCGCGGCCTCAGCGCCCAGGACAAAGCCGCGCTGATCGCCTTCCTCAAATCCCTGTAAACCGGGCCGCTGTGAGCGAGTGTGAGTGTGTGATGAGAGCGAGCTGGGGGACGTGACAACAGTCACGTCCCCCAGCGACGTTTCCCTCCCTGTGTCCCGGTCGGGTGGCACGGGCAACGATGCTGATTGAGGTTGGCTCCGGTTGGAGTCATCGCCGGACGGGGTGGCGCAGTCACAAGCGGCTGATTCGGTTTGTGCCAATTGACGGAACACCTCTTGTCGTTCCGCTACCTGCTGTTGCCATCAGAATGTCAAGCGAATCCATGCGCACTTCATCACAGCTCGTTTGCCGGCATGACACTTCATGATTGACAATCCCATCCCGTATCAGGAAACTGCGTTAACAATCTACCGCACTCCAGGGTCAATTATCTGTTCTGATTCTAGGTAATCATGCTCATCGTAGAAGGTCGACAATTCGTTCTCCAACCATTTGACTCTGAAGAGGAGTTGGAGCGTGTCGTTGTTGAGAATTCAGAGTATCTCTTCGGGCCAGCATCGATCTATTTCCCTAAATCATTGATCGCCACTCGAGATGGAACAGGGACAATACCCGATGGCTACGTGCTAGATCTTGCTAGAGCCAGTTTCATAACGCGAGTTGGTCTGCGATTTGCGTGCCGAGGGACTTTGAAAGGAGTCCTTCGCCATGAAGTTGACGTTGAACTATTGGCCGAAACGGGGTCGAAACTGCACGGGGTCGCGGACCGTTCCAC
>JBGATC010000079.1:0-9116 GCA_044229335.1 Planctomycetaceae bacterium
GGAACTTGCGCCAATCGGCTCAGCAAATTCCCGCCGCAGGCCATCGACATTTCTTCCCCTCCGTGAATCCCAGACTCCAGACCGTAAACTCCCTCCCACCTCCACCGCATTTCCCAGACCAATTAAAACGATGGCCCTGTCCTGCAGGGCAGGGCGGGTTGACTTCGCGGCTAGAATTTTGACGATAGACCTGTTGAAACAACTATTCGCTGCGGAGGCCGCCCCGTGATCCAAACCGAGCATCCCCGTCAACGACTCCCGCTCCCCCCGCTCGCCGATGCTTACGACGTGATCGTGATTGGAGGCGGACCAGCTGGAGCCACCACGGGGGCCCTCCTCGCCGAAGCGGGACGCTCTGTCCTGATCCTGGAACGATCGCAAATGCCCCGCTTCCATGTCGGCGAGTCGCTCATTCCCGATACTTACTGGACTCTCGAGCGGCTGGGCCTCGTCGACACCCTGAAAGCGAGTGCCTTTCCGAAAAAGTACAGCGTTCAATTCATCTCCGAGAACGGCAAGGAATCGGCGCCCTTCTACTTCGACGAGTGGAACCCGCACGAATCCTCGCAGACCTGGCAGGTGGAACGGGGCGAATTCGATCGTCTGCTGCTCGACACCGCACGCAACAAAGGGGCCACAATCTGCACAAGCGCGCACGTTACGGAAGTCCTGGTTGAAGGTGACCGAGCCGTTGGAGTCGGCGTCAAACTGACTGATGCCGACGGACAGACACATGTTCGTCAGCTTCAGAGCAAGGTGATCGTGGATGCCTCCGGACTGTCAGCCTTCCTGGTGAATCGGCTGGGATTGAAAGACCCCGACCCGCGGCTGCGGAAAGGGACCATCTGGACTTACTGGAAGAACGTCCTCAAAGAACCGGGACCGCGCGACGAAGGGGCCACGCTCATCATCAGTACTCTGGAACGGAAATCCTGGTTCTGGTTCATCCCGCTCACCGACGATGTGGTCAGCATCGGCGTGACGGGCGATGTCGAGTACATCTTCGACAAATCCCGCGGGACACCCGCCGAGATCTACCAGCAAGAACTCGATCGCTGTCCCGGATTGCAGAAGCGTTTAGCATCCGCAGAGCGGATCCACGATTTCTTCTCGACCCGCGATTTCTCGTATTCCGTGAAGCAACCCGCTGGCGATGGCTGGGTCCTCGTGGGCGATGCGGCCGGGTTTATCGACCCGATCTACTCTTCGGGGGTCTATCTCGCGCTCAAATCGGGTGAAATGGTCGCGGACGTAGTCCACGCCGCACTTCAGGAGAACGATCCATCCGCCGAACGACTGGGAAGCTGGTATCCCCGGTATCACCAGGGGAAAGTGATGTTCCACTGGCTGGTCTATGCGTTCTACACACGGGAGTTCAGCTTCGCGGCGTTCCTCAAGCAGTTCCCCCAGCATAAGGGGGCGATTACCGATATTCTCATCGGCAACGTCTTCCGCGAGGGACTGGAGGAGATGTTCGCCGATATGCACGCGGCGTTTCCGCAGACGCATCCGGATTACGCCCCGGCGTTACTCGCGGGGGCTTCTGCCTGATGGGCAGCGGCTTGCTCAACAGTCGCAATCGCCCGCTCAATCGTCTGCATCAGGACCGGTCGGTTGATCGGCTTGGTGGCGTAGTCTGTACAACCCGCCTCGATGCACTTGTCGCGGTCACCGCTCATGGCATGCGCGGTCAGCGCGATCACTGGCACGGTATGGCCCAGCTCACGCAGCTTGCGGACCGCTCCGTACCCATCCAACACAGGCATCTGCATATCCATGAGGATCAGTCGGAAGGGGCGGCCCTCCTGTAAAGCGGCTTCATAATGGTCAATCGCGAGCTGACCGTTGCCCACAATCGTCACGTCCCCCCAGACCTTGGTCAGAATGAAACGCAGCAGTTTTTGATTGTCCGGACCATCTTCAGCAATCAGCAGACGATCCTGACTGTATTGACCAGTGCTGACAGCCGCCGTCGTCGACTTGGCGGTCGCTGGTTCGCTGGTGATTTTTGGTGTCGGTGGGGCCGCGACCATCGGATGATGCGCGGGAATGGTGAGCGTGAAGATGCTTCCGACCTCATAGGTGCTCTGAACGGTGATGTCTCCCCCCATCATCTCCGCCAGCCGCTTGCAGATCGTCAGCCCAAGACCGGTTCCGCCATACTTCCGAGTGGTCGAAGTATCCGCTTGGGTAAACGGTCGGAACAACTTGGCCAGTTGTTCCGGAGTCATGCCCAGACCACAATCGTGAACGCTTAACTGCAGTAACGTCGCTCCGTCAGCCTCCCCGCGGGTCACTCCGATGACCAGTCGGATGGTCCCCCGTGCGGTGAATTTGATCGCATTGCTGATGAGATTCAGCAGGATCTGTCGCAGCCGTGTCGGATCGGTTTCGATAGAATCCGGAACGTCAGCCTGAACCTGCAACTCAAGGTTCAAGTCTTTGGAAAGAGCCCGGACCTGCATCAATCCCAGGACATCGGCTGCGATCTGCTGCGGACGACAACGAACCTGTTCCAGTTCCAGCTTGCCCGCTTCAATCTTCGAGAGATCAAGAATGTCATTGATGATCTCGAGCAGAAACTCGCCGTTCCGCTTGATCGTGCTCAAAGATTCCTGGGCTGTGTCGTCGGCATCAATTTGCTCGGAGAGAATCTCGGTGTAGCCGAGAATCGCCGTCATCGGCGTGCGAATCTCATGGCTCATATTGGCCAGAAACTCACTTTTTGCGCGGGTTCCTTCTTCTGCAGAGCGCTGCGCGACCTTGAGATCCTCGACAGTGGCTGCCAGCTTGCGCGCGTGTTCCTGTTCGAGTATCCGGGCGTATTTCAGGTTTTCTGCCTGTGTCCGTAACTCTGCTTCGGCAAGCTTCCGAGCAGTGATCTCTGTGAACGTCCCTACGTACGTCTGACCGCCCATCGGGCTGGAGTGCAGATGAATCCACCGTTCGGAATCATCCGACGTCCACAATCGCACTTCACAATCAAACGGCTGGCCGCTGCCCATGGCTTTCTGCCACGCGTTCCAAGTCTCCTCTCGATCCTTCGGAGAGATGAAATCCAGCCAACTGCAACCCATGGCGGCATCGGCGTTGACTTGTGCAATCGTCCGCCAAGTGGAGTTGCTGTAGATAAGCCGACCGTCCTCGCGCGCCTGAAAGACACCCACGGGAACCGCCTCACTCAGCCGCCGGAAACGCTCCTCGCTTCCCCGAAGGATTTGCAGCGTGCTCTCCAGCGTCATTTGTGCCGACTGCTGACCGAGTTGCAATCGATTCCACTGTTGGACGGTCCAGAGCCGATGCGCAAACATCCGCCAGCCGAACAGACAACCGAGTGGCAACGCCCACTGCAGATAGTCCCAGTCTTCTGGATGAGGCGACCGGATCGCGATCACGGCAGCGACCGGACAACCGGCGGCCATCGCCAGCCAGAACGATCCGTGTGAATGAACACACCAGCCGGCTGCCGCCAGCGCTGCAGAGACCAGCAGAGTGTGCTCAGGAGTCGGAAACAGACTCATGCGGTACAGCGTGTTGCACCACAACACGAACCACGCCCCCGAAAGGACCAGCCCCCGGGTCCGGCTCAACAGCGATCGCGCGTCAATCTTGAGCGCGGCGACCAATAACACGAGCGCCTGTAAAATTGTCAGGGCGAAGAGTCCGGGAGCGACTCCCGAATCGCTCCAGACATCAAACCCCGCCACCCCCAGCATCGCCGCCGAGAGTGCCAGCAGCGTGGTGGTGACGCTCTGAGTCTGATCGAGTCCAAAAGAATTTGTCGCGCGCACGGCCTCCGCACGTCGATCCGAATCGACGTGTACAGACAACAGGGGATCTTCCTGAAGGGGGAGCAACATTCACACTGCAGAAACGTACGAGAGGTGTGGCGAACGAGACTGTTTGACTGCGCGAAGACTCCGGGCAGCCCTCCTGTTACATCGGAGTGAATGAAAGGGTTTCACCTCAGGAAAGCGATCGCTTTCGATCGTTCGAATTCATTCCGACGGAGAAAAATCGAATGTAGGGCTTTTCAATTTCTTATGGGCTCGCCGAGAGAAACCCACCGACCAGAAGAATCAGCATTTCCACCTACATATCAAGACGAGAGTACGCGTTCCGTCTTCGGGACCATCGGCTTTTCAGGCTCGGTCATCTGCTGTGAGACGAGAGTCCAGGAACAAGCGTCTCGCAATTGGACGGAAATTCTCGGCTGTTCTGGCTCTGGACGCGCACCTCTCGACTCCTTGAATCCAGATTGACACACCCGGTCTGATCAACACGATCGCCCTGATCGGAATTGACGACGAGACTCCCTGAACTGCATGCCATGGATGCTGACAATCGCCCGTGTTGCATCCATTTCTCGATCGACGTGAGACCACTGCGTTTCCACCAGAAATCACTTTGAGCAGAAATCTCCTCTTCACTGGGCTCATGGGGAGCCGCTCAAAAAATGGCACCCATGAAGTCGGCGCTCCTCAGGAGATGCTCAGAACTCGACATCCGAGGAGTGAGCAGACTCGACGGACAACTGGTGTGACCGATACAGCCCACCCATTGTCACGATCCCCCTCGCGTCTCTCGACCTCCCCCCAACCGGAATTCAGAAAGTTAGCCCATCAAAACAGTTCCACAACACAAGCAGACTCCAAGTTTTGCGCCAACGGCCTGGCAATCTCCAGAGCCATGATGACCTGGCTGGTCTGTGTAGAGGATGACTTCGCAAGTTTGCCCGGAACTTCTTCCATTCCCTCCCCTCCGATCCCTTGCCCTTGCACGCGGTGTCGTTAGGATATGTGACCTGCGGAAGACAATTCCGCTCCCCCCACTGCCCAAGTGGCGGAACTGGCAGACGCGCTAGGTTGAGGGCCTAGTGAGGTAACACTCGTGCAGGTTCAAATCCTGTCTTGGGCATTGTCTTTCGCTGAAACGACTTACGTTACCTGCTGACGGTCGGCAGTGCAGTGTGTAGACCAACGGAATCGGTGGAAAATTCCACCATAACCCGGAGTCTGTCACGATGCCGCGCCCTCGTAGCGTTATTCCGAAGCTGTGCGAAAACACCAAGGGCTATCTTTTTGCCCGAGGTCCGGACGGCCGCCAGCACTGGTTCGGACACAAATCCGACCCGACCAGCGGCGAACGCTATGCGACCTTTCTCAGCGCCGTGCAGCGTGGTGATATGATCGCCGCTGCCAAACCGGGACCGCCTGTCAGTCGTCCGAAGATCAACCAGCTGTGCCTGCGGTTCCTGACCGACTACGCCGTTCGATACCGCCGTACGGATGGTCGGCCATCGGCGGAAGTCGACTGCTTCAAGTCTGCGATCCGTCTGCTGCGGGAACACTTTGGCACGACGGTCGCCGATGAGTTCGGTCCTCTCCGCCTCCGCGTCGTCCGCGATGCGATGGTCACGGCGGGCTGGAGTCGCCGGTGGATCAACAAACAGGTCGGACGGATTCGCCTGATTTTCCGCGTCGGGGTCTCCTGGGAAATGGTGCGTCCTGAAGTCGTGGTGGCCCTCAAAACGCTCCCCCCTCTGGTGCCCGGCGAGACCCGTGCACCGGAACGCCCCCCGCGGCGGGCTGTTAATCAAGAAGAGCTCGATTCCGTTCGCTGCCACTTGAATGATCGGCAGCGGGATATTTTCGATCTGCTGCTGCTCACCGGGGCGCGTCCGGGTGAGTTATTGTCGCTGACCACCGGCATGATCGAGCAACACGGGGACGTCTGGCGGGCCGACTTGGCGCACCACAAGACCGCTCACCGGGGAAAATCGCGGACGCTCTTCTTCAATGCCACGGCCCAGACGATCTTGGCGAAATACCTCGCTGACGACCCCGATCAGCGGTTGTTTCCCCTGCAGCGTTCCACCTTCGGCACGGCGGTGAAGCGGGCCTGTGAACTCGCCTTCGGCATGCCCGAAGAATTACGGAAGCCCGATCGCAGTCTTCCCGCCGAAGAACGGGTCGAAATTCGGCGGAAGGCGACTGAGTGGCGGCAGCGTCATATTTTCACGCCCCACTGGTTACGGCACACGGTGGCGACGCGACTGGCCGACAGCCTGCACATCGAAGGGGCGCAACGTCTGTTGGGACATTCCACGCGGGCAATGACCGAGCATTACAGCAAGTCTGCCGAACGCCAGGCAGTGGAAGCCGCCAAGCAGCTGGGATGATCGGTTCGCGGACCCGCAAGGAAATGAAAGTGGGGTTCGGCAGCGACGCTCGCCGGTCGCTGTCGAATCCTCGCTCACATTCCGATGGTGGCCGTCTCTCAACCTTGGCATCGCCCGATGGCGCAGAGTAACCGTGTTAGCGGCGGGATGATGAAGTCGTCCGAGTCAGGAGCGGCGTGATCGACATCGTTTGCAACGGGAAATCCCGGATCATTCGTTGAATTTGATGTCCTCTGCCACCTCGATGACCAGTCCGCTGTGGTCGGAAAGCACACCCTTTTGAGCGGGCCAGGCCGATACGACTGAAGTGGACGATTCCCACGCCGAAGGCACGGCGATGTGATCGATGGGCGGGTGCTGAAGTGAGCCGGCCGGGACCCGGGTCATCTCTGTCGCACAGAACAACTGGCAATCAGCCAACCCCGTGCGGAGCATGGCGATGCCCCGTTTGGTGCCGTAGTAGCTCCCCGTGCCCATATCGGTGTTGAAGTCGCCGGCGACGCACAAGGCCGCGTTTGGATAGCGCTGGATGAGTTCACGCCATTCGGCGGCTTGTTTCGGCACGACGGCATGGTGTTCCGACCAGTCCTGTCTCCCACGATCACCCTTCCACGGCATGACCGTGCCGTAGACGAGCAATTGCTTCGATGTGCCGAGATCGATCAGAGCTGCGACGGTCCGTTCCTGGTCGGCGAGCAAATCCGAGACCGTGGCCAGGATGGGAAAGCGGCTCCAAATCGAGACCCAGCGGCTGCCCGGCCGAATGCCGGACCCATTCTTCGGGCGCGGTTGGGTGTGTACTACAAACTCGCAATGTGGAGGCCGCAGGTCGTCATGCGTTTCCGTGAGGACCCAGATGTCCGCTGGATTTGCAGCGAGCACGCCACCCAGGGGGTCGAGCCGTGCCGGCCGTGCATATTCGACATTCCAGGTCCCGATTCGCACGCGGTTCTCCTTCTGAGGGCCGCTGTTGAGTGTGCGTGCCTGGCAAGAGAAATGGAAGCACGTAACGGGTTAAGTCTCCTATCCTTGGGCGGAAGACTTAGCGACGACCCTGGCGGATCGCCGTAATCTGGCCACGGAGGAGCGCACAACCCCGGTTCGTTCCTGGAACCGCCCCCATGGCCCCCTGCCCCAGCGCGGGCTGGAACAGCGCTCAGCGTCCAGATGCCTCGCAAATCGCTTCAGTGTTGACGGTTGGCTCGAACACGGGATCGGCGACCAGGGAAACGAAGTGGTTATCAAGGCTCACGCTGCCACACGGATCGTATTCATCGAGTCACTGATCGAAACGGGGAGCAACCGAGGCGGAGCCCGTAACAATTCGAAGAATTCCCGGAGCAGTCCCGCCGAAATCCACAGGCTGAGGATACAGAACGCCCGATACGTATGAACGCATTGACATTGCACTGACGTTCATTTAATGTCTGCGGGCATGAGCCATCTGATCGGACACCTCGACGCGGATTGTTTCTACTGCTCCGCTGAGCGGGTGCGCTACCCTTTTCTCCGCGGGCGACCGCTAGTGGTGATTGGGAATCAAGGGGCCTGCTGCATCGCTAAGAGTTACGAAGCCAAGGCCGCGGGGGTCCAGACGGGGATGCCGATCTGGGACGCCGTTCCCCTGTGTCCCGGGCTGATCTGCGTGAAACGCGATTTCCGCTGGTATGAGGTGCTGAGCCGCCAAATGCTCGCGCTGCTCCGCGAAGTCAGCCCGTCGGTCGAATGGTATTCGATCGACGAGATGTTCTTCGATGCGAGCACCTTGACCGCAGCGTTTCGTCTGCCGCTCCCCCAGGCCACGGCGGCCCTGCAGCAACGCATCCTCCAGGAGATCGGCGTCCCGGTTTCGATTGGCGTGACCACGTCCAAATGCCTCTCGAAGCTGGCGTCGGACTCCCGGAAGCCCTTCGGTTGCACCGTGCTGCTCGACGCCGGAGAGATCACGTCGTTCCTGGCCGACCTCGATGTCGCGGAACTCTGGGGGATCGGTGCGCGAAGTGCGGCGAAGCTTCATGCCGCGGGGATCCGCACGTGTCAGGAGTTTGTCGAGGCCCCGCGATCGCTGATCCTGCAACTGCTCACCGTCAAAGGGGAAGGAATCTGGTGGGAACTGCGGGGCGAATCGGTCCTCGCCATCGTCCAGGAACGTCCTGCGCATCAGCGGATCAGTCGCGGCGGCAGTCTGGGAGGAGCGACCGCCAATCCTGAGCGTCTGCGGGCCTGGGTGCTGCGGAACGTCGAGCGACTGATTGAAGAGCTCGATTTTCATCACGTGCTGACGCGGGAGATCACCGTGTCGCTGCAGTTCCGCGATAACACCGGCGTTGCGCGTCAGGCCCGGCTGCCGATCGCGACCAAGGACTTCACCGTGCTCGCCCCGTGCGCATTGGCGCTCTTCGACGCCGGATGGCCGGTTGGTACGGACGTCGGCTACATGCATCTTGACGCCAATCGACTCACGCCCGTGGGTGATCAGCAGCAGACGCTATTCGCGCCGGCGCGCGATCCCAAGACGACAGCGATCGCCGACGTCAAGCGGGCCATCAACGCGCGGATGGGGCGATTCGCCCTTCGGTCGGGAGCCACCTTACCCCTCGCCGAACTCTACGACGACGAGACAGCGGATTACGACATCTGCGACATCCACGGCAAGGGCTGTTTCTGATGTGCACGGGAATCATGGTCGAGCGGCAAACGCTCCCCGATCGGCTCTGTGATGCGGAGATCGTCCGCCGACTGGTGTCACCGCACGCTCAGGCGACGCCGCTGGTCCAGTTTCTGTACCGGCAGCGCGGCGCCGCCCTACCCGTCTGGTGGGACGGCGAACTGAGAATCCTCCCCTGGGGAGGCCAGCGGGGACCGCTCCCGGCGGCTGGCTGGTGCGACGCGAACGAACTGGAGCAGCCCCGCTGGCGCGCCAGTGAGCCGGAGC
>JBGATC010000005.1:0-222858 GCA_044229335.1 Planctomycetaceae bacterium
TCGCGATTCGTATGCGGGTGGGTAGGTTTTGGGGGATTCGGGGCGATATACTGCGGCGGTGGTCGATACCTGTCTTCGGGATGATTCATCGTGTTCGCCGGTCCGCTCCTGGTTCGTGAAGCGCTCACCACGCCGCGTCAGCTCAAGCATTTTCTGTTGCGGGCGGGGTATCTCGGCGCGTTCTTCGTGCTGATGTACACCGCGGCCCAGGTGACGTTTGGCTGGCAGCAGGTGCGGAACCTGTCGGACATCGCCCGCTTCGGTGAACTCGTCTTTCAGTTCTTTGCCCTGATGCAGATCACGCTGGTCCTCTTCTTTTCGGTGCTGTTCTCAGCCGGAAACATCGCCGCGGAGAAGGACAAGCGGACGCTGATTCTGTTGCTGATGACCGACCTGCGCGATGCGGAGCTGGTGCTGGGGAAGCTGCTGGCGAGTCTGTTGCTGCCGCTGTTGCTGGTGGCGATTTCGTATCCGGCGCTGGTGCTCGTCTCGTGGATGGGGGGCATTGAATCGAGTCAGATCGTTGGCGTGCTGGTCATCTCCGCTGCGGCGGGACTTGCGGGCGGGGCATGGGGTGCGTTCGTCGCGTTCTGGCGTGAAAAGACGTTCCAGACGCTTGCGATCGCCCTGATTGGCGTCGTGGTCTTCCTCGCGGTGATTGAAGCGCTGGGTGGATTGATCCCGGCGATTGGGCCGTGGGTGATTGCGGGGAATCCGTTTCGGGCGGTGCTGGCGATTCTCGATCCATTCCGCGGAGTGACGGCAACCGATGTCGCCCTGCGATGTGGTGGCGGGCTGTTGACGCTGGCGGTAGGGTTGATCGGTGCGACCGTCTGGCAGTTGCGGGTGTGGAATCCATCCCGCGCGGTGACCGAAGCCCGCACGCTCGCTGCGAGTGAAACCGAACGGACGCGCGAGGGCCGCAGTGTCTGGGAGAACCCGATCGTCTGGCGAGAGATGATGACCCGCGCGTATGGTCGCAAGGTGGCGATCATCAAGCTGGCGTATCTCTGCGTGGCGGCGGGAGCGGCGTACATGGTCGCAGCGACCCCTGCGAATGCACCGCTGGTCCTGGGAATGGTGACGCCGGCGGGATTCGCGTTCATCGCGATCAGTCTGCTGGGATTACTGCTGGTGAATACGCAGGCTGTGACCGCGCTGACGAGCGAGCGGGATGCGAGCACGCTAGAACTGCTGCTGGTGACCGAGCTGACCGCGAAAGAGTTCGTGATCGGGAAGTTGTGGGGGATTCTCTACAACACGAAAGAAGTGACGCTGGCCCCGCTGGCATTTCTCGTGTGGCAGGCGGTCATCGGGCGGCTGTCGGGTGAGTCGCTGGTCTATCTGGTCATCGGCTTCGCGGTGATGATTTTCTTCGCGGCGATGCTGGGACTGCACTTCGGTCTGACCTATGGGAGCTCGCGGCAGGCGATCGCGAACAGCCTGGCGACGATGTTCTTCCTGTTCATCGGCATCTTCCTGTGCATGCTGCTGATCGTGCAGGCGCGGGCCTCGTTCGCGGTGCAACTGCCAAGCTTCCTGGTATTCATTCTGGGGGGCAGCCTGGGTTTGTGGGCCACGTTGACGCATCGCAACCCGTCGCCGGCACTGGCACTGGCGTCGGCGGTGCTGCCGTTCTGCACGTTTTATGCGATCACCAGCTTTCTGCTGGGCCAGACGTTGGGGGTCTGCCTGTTTCTCTCGGTGGCTTATGGCTTTACGGCCTATGCGATGCTGGTCCCAGCGATCAGCGAGTTCGATGTGGCCCTCGGGCGATCCACGCTCGACCAGGGGTGAGCGGCGGGTAATTGTCTTGATGCCGGGCATCGTCTTCGTTGCCCGGCAGCTGCCTCGCGGCGTGCGTCGGTGACAGTGAATCGCGGTCGGTGCGGGAGCGAGCGGAACGATGTCGGGGGACGAGCGGCCGCCGGAAGCGTCGGGAGCACCACCGCGATTGCGCGGGCTGTGGAGCGTCATGCACACCGACGTGCCGACCACGCTCCCGGAACCGGTGGCTGAAGACGAGGAACCACCAGCGCCCGCTGTTGCGGAACCGTCTTCATCCAACGAGACCGATCGAGAATCGGAGACCCCGGTCGATACGGAAGAGACCGCGCGCCCGGCACCACGTGGATTGTGGGCGCTGATGAGCCATGCGGCAGTGCCTGTCGCGGAGGTTTCGGATCCAGAGATTGCATCTCCTGACAAAGACCAGGAAGCAAGTGCGGATGCAAACGAGCCGTGGGCAGATCCGGTAGAAGAGATCACGGCGGACATAACGGATGATCTTGAAGACCAGGAGGACGAGACCCCGGCTGAAACCGTCAGTGGCCTAGAGATTCGCGCGGGTCGCGAAGACGCAAGCGTGGTGGGACGCCAGATCGAGAACGACATCGGTTGGCGGGCGACGCAGGCTTGTTTGATCGGCCTGGTGGCGGTTCCGTTATCGGCGCTGGCCGTGATGTCCCACTTCTGGGCGGGAACGCCTGCGGCGCTCGCGGGTTTCGCGGCGTTGCTGGTGGCGGCGTCCGTCATGCTGAGCAACACTCGGCCATCACCGAGCGCCCTCTTGCGGGCCGGATGCGGGGCGGCCCTGGGGGTTGTCGCCCTGCTGCTCGGTCCATTCGTCTTCACACCGTGGGGGAACTCGCTGCGCGAAGCCCAGACCGAGCGCAGCACCATCAAGCATTTGCGCGCGATCGGTGTCGCATTGCAGAGTTATCAGCAGGAAAACGGAGCCTATCCGGTCGGTGGAACGCACATCGATTCCCCCGATGGTCCCCGGCGGGGTGGTCATGGCTGGATGACAAGGTTGCTGCCTGCCTTGAATGAAGGCGCGCTCTACAACCGCATCGATCTGCAGCTTCCGTTCGATGATCCGGCGAATCTCGGTCCGTTGGGTACACCAGTGGAAGCGTTTTTCGCGGCGGGTGGTGATCGGCAGAAACTTCCCTCGGGACTCGCGGTCGCACACTTCGCCGGAGTGGGAGGGAGCCTGCGGCCGGGGCGTGGTGAGACACTCGCCGCGGGGATTTTCGACCTCGATCGGGCGGTCACCGCGGCCGACGTGCTCGACGGATTGTCGCAGACGCTGGTCGCGGGCGAAATCCCGGGAGGCTATCCGCCATGGGGTGATCCCGAAAACTTTCGCGTCCCGGGGCTGGGGATCAATAAAGATTCCCGCGGCTTCGGGAATGCGTCCCAGACGGGGGCCATATTACTCTTTGGTGACGGCCGCGCGAAATTCTTCGCCAACAAGACCGACCCGCAACTGCTGCAACGGCTGGCCACCCGTGATGCGGGCGACCTCGCCGGCAGTGACCTGCCGTAGACGGTCCTGCAGGCTCTGCGGAAGCCCAGCCATACCGATAGCTGGGACGCTTCACGAAGTGTTGAGATCGCCACACCGGCAGGAATCCGGCATAATCGACGGGCTGAAGCAACACACAAGACACGGAGGTCACGGTGGAACCGCGGGACAGTCATCACAGCCCTGAAGCGTCGCCCGGAGTGCCTGACGTCTGGTTCCTCGCGACCGGCTTGTTTCTCCTCACGTGCGTGACGACCTTCTATTGCGGTGTGGATATCGCGAAGGACAAAGGGGGTGTGATTCAGGGCGGCTTCTGGCAGTCAGGATTGAGTTATACGCTCCCCCTGATGGCAATTCTGCTGTTTCACGAATTCGGCCATTACCTGCAATCGGTGCGGCATCGGATCCCGGCTTCGCCTCCGTTTTTTATCCCCGCACCACCGGGCATCGGCCTGTTCGGCACGATGGGAGCCGTGATCATTCAACGCGGCCACATGACGGGACGAAAGGCGTTGTTCGATGTCGCCGTGTCGGGACCACTGGCCGGGTTACTGGTTGCCCTGCCGATCGCGTGGTTCGGCGTCGACCAGTCCGTCATCAAGGACTTCCCCGAAGACCAGGCGTACGGCCGGTTCGGTGATCCGCTGATCCTGCAGGCGATGGTCTGGATGAAGCACGGCCCACTTCCCGCCGGGCATGATGTCGAACTGAATCCGCTCCTCTTCGCCGGTTGGGTCGGACTGTTTCTGACGGGATTGAACCTCCTGCCGATCGGTCAGCTCGATGGGGGGCATGTGGCCTATGCGTTGTTCGGTCGCCGGGCACATCTCTTTGCTCGCATCGTGTGGGGGGCGCTGGTGGTCATGATGATCATCACCCAATACTGGGCGTTTGCGGTGATGATGGCACTCCTGGCCATGATGGGGCTGCGACACCCCCCCACATTAAACGATCACGAGCCATTGGGACTCGGCCGAACAATCCTCGGCTGGTTCGCGCTGTCGCTGTTGTTCGTCACGTTCACGCCGCGGCCGATCGACTTCCACGACCCTGAAAAACCGGTCGAGATCACAGTCCCTGCCGATAATGCACCCTAATCTGCCCGCAGCGTGGTCGCCGGGTGCTGGATCGTGGGGTCCGCGTTGAGCATCGGAAAGGGATGCTCGTTCTACGTACGGGGTGGAAATGAAATCCCGATGGCGTGCGGCCGGCCCTCAGCCGAGCGGCATCAGGTGAGAGACGACGGCCCAGATCAACACGCCAGCCAGCACGAACGGACTGCTGGGAATCTGCGGACGGGGTGGATCGCTCGGTCTGGGTTCATCACGGCTGAAGATGATCAGGAACGCGAACATCACCATCACACCGGCGAGCGCTGCAAGCCCACAGACAAACCCCGCCAGGGTGCCCACCGCGATCAGCAGTTTCGTTGTTCCACCAGAGATCCAGCCTTGCAGCCAGCCGGTCACGGCGATCAGTCCGAGAATTCCCAGTCCCAGAAAGTGTCTGGCAGGATCCCCGTGGACGAACCCCGCCATGATCCCGACCAACACGCCGGGAATTGTCAGCCAGTTGGGGATTCGCTGAGTCGGCAGTTCCACGATCATCGCGATGACGGCCACCACGAACGGTGTCACGGTATCGAACGGCGGGAGTTGGTCCATCGCGAATCAGCGATCAAGAAGTGGAAGAATCCACATCACGTACCGGCGGTCCAAAATACGGCGGAACGCGGCGCTAGCGCTTCGAAGAGGATTACGGAACGGGATTGCCTGCAGGCATCATGCCGGGATCGGCGGGCATTCCTCCGGCATCAGCCGGAGCGATCGCCGCGGGTGGTGCATCTTGTTGCTGAGCGGCCCCCCCCTTCGCGAAGATTCCGGAAATGATGATGATGGGGAAGATCACCATCATGAACGCGGCGGCAAAGACTCCGGTCATGAATGCCGGTCGCCCCTGTTCCCAGAACTTGACCAGGAAAATCAGTTCCCCGAAGGGGACGAACCACACGATCAAGCCCCAGAGGGGACTCTCCTGAAAACCAGCCCCGATGATCATCAGCCGCGCCACACCGCCGGCAAAGCAAGGCCCCAGGATCAACCCCCACGCCATTCCCCCAAACATTCCCAGGTCGCTGTTCAATGATCCGTAAACCACTCCGCCCGCCACACCGACCACCAGGAGAATGACATTGATCACCAGGGCATCGACGCACACCTGGCCGAAGGTCTTCGGCTTCACATCCGCATCTTCGTCTTCCTGTTCCTTTGCCACATACTTGTACTCGCGCACCAGCGCCTGCAGGTCGTAGTGTTCGCGGAAGAAGTAAATCAGCTGTCCGTTCAACCGCATGCAATAGACCGCAGTGTAACCAATTGTCAGACAGCCGACTGACCACAACACCAGGGGGACGAGCGTCAGCCAGTAATCGGTCGGCAGGTACTCTTTGGTCACGCGCGGGTCGGCCATCAGCTTTTCTTTGTACGCCTTCGAGGCATTCTCGGCAGCGTACTTCGCCCGATAGATGGCTCCGTTTTCGACCATGTTCGCACTCAGGGTCGAGAGTTGTTCGCCGTACAACGCCCCGGCGGCCGCGATGCAGCCAATCGCCGGCAGGTGCAGCATCACCACCAGGAACGACCATAGAAAACAGGCTTTGAACGACTTCAGCACGCCGGGAATCAGCTTCCAGATCATGAAGCCCGGTTCCGGCTGGGGCATCACCATATGCCCCATCGCCACCCCCATCAGGGGTATCAATGGCAGATATCCGACCGCGACAATGATCGCCCCGACAAACATCGGCATCCCGTTCATACTCACCAGAAACCAGGCGAGTCCGCAGGGAATGATCAGGACTGGTAAACCAACGCAGATGTGCCACAGGAGCCACTTCACCCCCAACGCGCTGCAGAGGAAGAAGTCCATGTTGATCCGCTTCAGCTTCTCTTTGCGTTCCAGGGTCCCTTTGACGATTTCCCCGTCGAGGAACCATAGCCAGCCAGGAATCATCATCGCGCAGACGACGGTCATCAGGGCGAAGAAGATGCGCGGCGGCCATTGCGGAATGCGATAGAAGCACCAGAGCATCGTGAACATCAGCATCGACGCCAGCCAGACGTACAACACCGTCCGCCAGGCCAGCGACTGATGCTTGAAGACGAACTTCCATTGTCCGCCCCACATCGTCTCGAAGAACTTATCGGGATCGGGGCCTTTGAGCGCCTTCTTGCGGGCCTTCTCGCCCAGTCCGCCGGTCTCGATGTCGGTGCCGCATTTGGGGCACTCGGTCGATTCTTCGTCGAGATGCCCCATGTCGTAACCGCATTTGGGACAAATGCGGGCGTCGAAATCTTCCGCGTTGCGCAGGTCGAGGGTCTTCAGACTGTGTTCGGAGTCCCCCGCTTTGGCCTTGGCCTTCGGTTTTGCAGCGGGTTTCGCCGAGGTTTTTTCACCAGGCACCGACACCTTGGCGTTGCAACCTGGGCATTTGACAGATTTGCCGCGGGCGGCATCCGGGACGTTCAGGACCTTTTCGCATTCCTGACAGCGAACTTTGACGGCCATGCGGCACCCGCTCTTCACATAAGCCCCGTGGAAGACGATTCTGGGGAACCGCTCCAGACGAGGCGATCTCTGAGACTGTCGCGACAACGAAACTCACGACCGCCGACCGGCAGCCGAAATGAAGACTCCTGCATGGTAACGACGCCGCCCGACTGATTGCACCCATCTGGCCCTCGACCGCTGTCGTCGCCCGCAAAGTCCCGGTGGGATTTTCATTCCGAACCCCAACTGCTGGCGACAGATCGGGCAACAATCGGGTAGGCTCGATCGGATTGACAGAGAGATTTCTCGTGGACGATCCGAAACTTTCCCCCCGGTTTGCGGGTTGAATGTCCTGTCAGCCTCAGACGGTTCCGCATTCAGACGGAAGAGCAATCATGCAACAGCGTTGGCGCAATTCTCTCGCAGTGTTGACGGGGCTCACGCTCGGCTTGGGCGGAATCGCCCACGCCGCCGACATACCGGCGGCAGCGGACGTCGCCAAGACGGTCGATACACTGATCCGGACAGAACTGGATGGCTCATCGATTCCGGTTGCTCCTCTCTGCCAGGACGAAGACTTCCTGCGGCGGGTTTCCTTCGATATCACCGGTCAGCCCCCGGCTCCCGATCAGGTGACGCTCTTCGGCCTCAACCCGTCGAAGACCAAGCGGGCCGCCGCCATCGACCAGTACCTGACCTCTCCGGAATTCGGCCGTAACTGGGGCCGCTACTACCGCGACGTGATCTTCCTGAACTCCACGAATGTGCGGGCCCGCATCGGTCAGCCGACCTTCGAGAACTGGATCACGGAACAGTTCAACCAGAACCGGCCGTGGAATGAAGTCGTCACCGATCTGTTGACCGCGACAGGGGATGTCCGTGAACGGGGGGATACGGCCCTCTTCCTCGCGCACGAAGCCGATGCTGCGGAAGTCGCCGCTGAAGCCTGCCGCATCTTTCTGGGGATCCAGATTCAGTGTGCCAACTGCCACAATCACCCCTCGGACATCTGGAAGCGTGAGCAGTTCCACGAACTCGCCGCCTACTTCCCGCGGACCGTTCTGCGGCCCGTCATCGAAGATGGGATGCAACGCAGCTTCGAGGTCGTTGCGGTCAACTTCGATCCCCGTCGGGGCGGCATGATGGGTGGCCCCGACATGCTCCGCGAAAACCCGGAACGGCTGCTGAGCTTCATGGACCGCAACCGGGATGGCAAGCTCTCCAAGGAAGAGGCCGAGAAGGCTCCTGGTGGACAGTTCGCCCGCATCTTCGAGCGGATGATCGAAGTCGGCGACACCGATCAAGACAAAATGCTCAGCCTGGCGGAACTCAAAGCGATGCCCGCCCCGCCGATGCAACGTCGCGGCTCGTCCGAGTACTTCATGCCCGATCTGAATGACCCGTCATCTCGCGGTAAACAGATCAATCCGAAGTTCTTCGTCGATCAGTCGACGCCCGCGGTCGGCCTGTCGGATGAAGCCCGCCGGAAAGCCGCAGCCGACGCCTTCACGAATCCGGAGAACCCCTGGTTTGCCCGGGCGATCATCAATCGCATCTGGCACGAAATGCTGGGCGAAGGCTTCTACATGCCGGTCGATGACCTCGGCCCAACGCGGACCGCCCGCTTCCCCGCAGTCCTCGATGCCCTGGCACAAGGCTTCGTCGCCAATGGCCACGATGTGAAGTGGCTCGTGAAGACGATCGCCTTGACCGACACCTATCAACGTGCGGTCCAACCCCGGCCGGCGTCGGCTCCGGACCTCCCGTTCGCGTCGCAGCAACCGACCCGCCTGCGGGCCGATCAGCTCTACAACGCACTGGTGAAGGTCCTCGGCTTTGATGATCGCACACCGGGAATGGGTGGCGGGATGATGGATCGGTTCGCCGCGTTGCGTTCGCCGCGGAACCAGTTCCATGCCATTTTCAGCTTCGATCCCTCCACGCCACAGGAAGACCTGACCGGCAACGTGCAACAATCGCTGTTCCTGATGAACACGCCGGCCTTCCGCGGAGCGATCTCGGCGACTGGCAACAATCGGCTGGCTCACATCGTCAGTCGCTACCAAGACGACCAGGACGCAGTCGCCGAAGTCTACCTGCTCGCCCTGTCCCGTGAACCGGTCGAGAAGGAACGTCAGATCTTCCAGCAGTACCTTCGCGACTCATCCTCACGAAGTGAAGCCTACGAAGACCTGATGTGGAGCCTGCTGAACTCCAGCGAGTTTTTGTCGAAGCGGTAGGAGACAGGGAGTAGCGTAAGGGACTAGCCAGAAAGATTGGACGTCCGCCCTCGCTACTCGCTATTCCCTACTCACTATCCCCCACCCACTACCCCGAAGGGGTCACCATGTTCCAATCCTGGCAAGAAGACGTCTCCCTCGGTCGGCGGTCGTTGTCGCGGCGGGGGTTTGTCCACACGGTGTCCGCAGCGGCCTTTGCCACCGGGACACTCAGCTTCCGCGATGTCGTGACCGTGCGGGCCGATGAACTCCGCAAGCAGGGTCGAGCGATGATTCTCCTCTGGATGCAGGGGGGACCAAGCCAACTCGAAACGTTCGACCCCAAGCCGGGGACCGAGAACGGCGGCGAGACCAAAGGAATCGCGACGGCCATCCCCGGTGTGCAGATCGCCCACGCCTGGCCCGAAACCGCGAAAGTCGCGAAGGACCTCGCGATCATCCGCTCGATGACCAATAAGGAAGGTCAGCACGACCGGGCGACGTATCAACTGCACACGGGCTACATCCCCTCCGGTTCGGTGAAACACCCAGCCCTGGGAGCCAACATTGCCCGCGAGATTGCTCCGGGTGGTGGCGAGATTCCGTCGGTCGTGGGAATCGGGGGCAACCGCGGCAATGCCGAAGGAGTCGGGGCCGGGTTCCTCGGCGTCGATTACGAAGCCTTCCAGATCAACGACCCGAACCGCATGCCCGACAACGTCCTCACGGGTGTCGCTGAGTCGCGGTTCAATCGTCGACTCGGCCTGCTCGGCCAACTCGATGGCGAGTTCGCCCAACGTGGCGGAGCGACCGTTGCCGAGAACCATCGCAAGATCTACGACAAGGCTTCCAAACTGATCCTCAGCCCGAAGACGAAGGCGTTCGATCTCAGCCAGGAAAGCGACTCGATCCGTCGTGATTACGGCGACACCGCGTTCGGTCGCGGCTGTCTCCTCGCCCGGCGACTGGTCGAAGCAGGCGTGACGTTCATCGAGGTCCGGCACGGCAACTGGGACACGCATCAGGACAACTTCGAAGCCACGACCCGGAATGCAGGTGAAGTCGATCCCGCGTTCGCTGCCCTCATCCGCGACCTCAAGCAACGGGGCCTGCTCGAGACCACCCTCGTCGCCTGGATGGGTGAATTCGGCCGGACCCCTAAGGTGAATCCTCGCGGTGGTCGCGACCACTACCCGCGCGTCTTTAACGCGGTCCTCGCCGGTGGCGGAATCAAGGGAGGTCAGGTCTACGGCGCATCGACGAAGGATGGGATGGCCGTTGATCACGACCCGGTCAGCGTCCCCGATCTCTTCTGTTCGATCTGCCATTCGCTGAAGGTCGATCCCGCCAAGGAAAACATGAGCCCGCTCGGTCGGCCGATGAAAATCGTCGACGGCGGCCAGGTCGTCCAGCCCCTCTTCGGGTAGTCGCGATTTCCCCGCTCGAAACGCGAGCACCGGGTTCTGTCCATCAAGCGCGACGCCGAGTCTCCGCAATCGCGGAACCCGGCGCTCGCGCTTCGGGCTGGAGGGGACTCCCGTTCTTGAACGCGACGCGATATCGTACCCGGCAGATGCTCACATCCCTGCTGGAGTTGCTCGCATGTCGCGTTTATTGCTGCTCGCCCTGCTGATATTCACCGGGCAGTCGGACCTCGCAGCTGCAGAACCGCTCTTCGATGAGTCCCGGTTGAAGGAACAGGTCGAAGCCCGGCTCAAAGCCTTCGTGGCCGAGCAAAAAATCGCCGGGGCGGTGACACTCGTCGCCACCAAAGACAATGCGATGCAGCAGGTCGTCTCGGTTGGCAAGGCCGATCTCGCGACCGGACGTGACATGCATCCCGACACGATTTTCCGCATCGCATCGATGACCAAGCTCGTCACCGCGGTCGCGCTGATGCATCTGGTGGAACAAGGCCGCATCAGCCTCGATGATCCGGTGTCAGCCCACATCCCCGCGTTCGAGAAGACGGTCCTCGCCGATGGGAAGCCGTCGCGGGCGATCACCGTTCGCGAGTTGGTGACGCATACATCCGGCCTGCGGAACCCGAACCTGGTTCCGCCCAACGCGACGCTGGAACAACAGGCCGATTTGATCGCCGCCACGCCACTCGCGTTCCCACCGGGTACGAAGTGGCAGTATGGCAACGGATTGACTGTCGCGGGGCGGCTGGTCGAAGTCATCAGCGGACAGCCGTTCGACGACTATGTCCAGCAGCACATCTGCGGACCGCTCGGGATGAAGGATACCGCGTACGTCCTGACCGCCGATCAAGCAAAACGTCTGGCGACGACCTACAAACCGGGAACGGACGATGCGCCGCTCGCGGCGGTCGAGATTCCCGATCCGACGGTGAAGCGCACGCCCGGACCCTCAGGCGGAATGTATTCAACCGCGAGTGACTATGCCCGGTTCCTGCAGATGATTTTGAACGAGGGCCAACTCGGCAACATCCGGATCCTGCAGGCGGCGACCGTCCGTGACATGTTGCGGCCGACAACCGACGAACTTGTGACGGGCTTCACGCCGGGGAATCAATGGGCCGCCGGTTGGTGCACGCTGCAACATCCGCAGGGTGTCACGCGGCTCCTCTCACCGGGGACCGTGGGGCATGGTGGCGCGTTCGGCACGCAGGCGTGGATTGATGTGCAGCGCGGATTGGTGCTGGTGTTGATGATTCAACGCACGGGCTTCGGGAACAGTGATGGCTCCGATGTCCGCGACGCTTTCAACGAAGCGGTCCTGACCGCGTATCGCGGACGGACCACACCAACAGCGAACTTCGATGCCCAGGCGACCGATGCCGGTTCGATCACTCTCAAGAGCGGCAACGCGGTCGCCAAATTGACTCCGGTCGGCGGACGTCCGCTGGTCTTCAATGTCGGTGACAAGCCGGCGCTGTGGCTGGATGAAGCGGAACTCCAGCCAACGAACGGGAAGGGTCGATCGATCTCGGCCGGTCGGTTCGACATCGGCCCCGAACTGACGACACCCGCACACCCCACACTCTGGTCGGGAACGTGGTGGGGCGAAGTGACCGGGACGACGTCAGCCCGCTTCACCAGTCCGCGCGACCCGGCCACTGGTATTCAACTGCTGCGAGACTACTCGCTGGAGAAAGCGGGACCGAAAGGTCAGTCGATCAGCCTGCGGTGTGTGCAGACGATGATGAACAACGCGAATGAAGTCCGAGAAATCGGTCATTGGGGGCGGTCATTCTCACCTGGCGGCGGCATCTGCCTGATCCCACTGGCGGGGAAGAGCAAGTTCCCGAGTCAGTACGCCATGTACGAAGACAGCGCGATCATCAACGTGAAGCCGCAGGACGACCAGATCCGCGTGAGGGATGGCTTCCTCGAGATTCTCGCGCCGCCCCGAAAACCGAAGCTGGGCTTCGATACGACCGCGGGGTGGTTTGCCTACTTGATGCCGAACTCCACGCTCTTTGTGAAGCGGTTCCCGGTTGATGCGAACCGCGTCTACGGCGAAGCGGCGGGGCTCACGCTGTCGGTCTGGTATCCGCAAGGGGCACGGATCGAACTCGAACCGATCGGTCCGCTCGAACACCTGAAGCCCGGTGAAGTCGCCCGTTTTCACGAAGAGTGGACGCTTCTCGAATACCCGTTCCCCAAGCCGGGCGAAACCGTCGATTTGGCCGCCCTGCGCAAGTTCGTCACGGAAGGCCTGGGTGAGTGACATCGCCATGTTTGCAGGGCCATGATGCCGGGCATCGTCTTCGTCGCCCGGCATCTGCTGGCAAACGGAAAACAGTCATGCCCATGGACGGACGGTGCGCGACCAGGACCCATTGGGTTGCAGCAGCAGTTCGTGCCAGCTCGGGGGGAAATCGAGATACTCGCCCCCCCACCAGGCCCCGGAGACTGCGCCGCCACAGAGGTAGCTGGTCGTATCGACATCGACACGATCGACGGTGTGCATGTGCCCGCTGAGTGCCAGCTTCACATGGGGGTGCTTGCGGAACAATTGGCGGAAGCGAACCACCCCCTTGGGTGACCAACCCGCCGGGACGTTGTAGGCGTAGCCTTTCTCGATCCCCGGTTCGAGGAAATGCGTGGCGGAGAGAATGGGTGCATGTGTCACCACAAAGGTCGGTGCGGCGTCGCGCGCGAGTTCTGTTTCCAACCAGGCCCATTGCTCGTCGTCAAGTTCACAGCCAGCAGCATGAAAGGTATCGAGCAGGAGAAACCGCCAGCCGCCGTGGTTCGCCGCATAGAACCGTGCGGGCATCGCGAAATGTTTCAGTGCCAGTGATTTTTCTTCGCCTTTGGCAGCCCCCCACCAGATATCGTGATTGCCGATCACGCTCAGACTGGGAACCCGCAGCCGGTCCATCACGGTGGTCTTCCAGAGTTGCATCTGCGCTTCGGCCTGGGCGGCAGTCGTGCTCTTCCGATCAACGTTCATCACATTGTCACCGCCGAAGACGAACAGGTCGGGCGGATGCTCAAGACCCTGAATCTGATCGATCAATTGTGCCACGCGGGGTGCAATTTCGGGGCGGTCAGCCGGGAGATGTGTATCGGTGAGGAAGGCCACGCGCAAACCCGCGGGTTGCTCCTGGGCCGCCAGACGAACGCCTGCAGTGGCGGCGAGGCCGATCGCTCCCATCCCGGTGAGAAAGCCACGACGGTCAGTTCCGGTCATCTCGATTCTCCGATTCCATGTCGACAGGATCGCTTATTAAACTCTCAGGGCGTTGGTGGCGGGAGTTCTGCAACAGCAGTCTTCAGAGCTTGCATCAGGGTTTCAAGCTCGTCGTCTTCGAGTCCCTTCGTCGCCTTCAGTTTTCGCTCCAGTTCCTGCAATTGCAATTCCAGCGGAGCGTCGGTGAGACGCTGGAGTTTGCCGACTAGATCTTTGGCGATCGCCTCTATGGTAAAGGGATTGCCTCCCGGACCGTCGGAAATGCTGCCGCGGCCCTCATCCCCCCCATCAACGGGACCGCGTGCGGCTTCGCTGGGCCGCTTCTGCATCGCCTGGAAGCGATTCGCGGCTTCTTCGGCAATATTGTCCAGCGTGTAGGGCATCGCCTTCAGACGGGCTTCGGTCTGATCACGGGGTCCCCAGCAGCCACCCAGCGCGATGACGGAGAGCAACACTCCCACCAGACGAATCCAGCCTGACCAGTCGGAACCTGTCGTCAGCATCACCGCCAACTGTTGGATCGTCATGTTAGAACGCTCCCAGCGACTCGCCATCGGCTTTGGTCCCCAGCGCCCACCAGAGGGGCGTATCGATGTTGTTCGAGACGAACCGGACGGAACCGTCCATCAGGGCGACATGCACTCCGCCGGTATGCTGACTGGAGGCCGTGATCGCCCCATCCCCTTCGTGGCAGCGGAACACGTCGGTTGAATACGAGGCGATGTTCACCGTATTCGGCGGAAAGACGTGGCCATAGACGTGCTTCTGCCACGAATCGCTGTACATCCACGAATGACCTTTGTAGACCGTCCAGGCGGGCCAGTTCACAGCATTCGCCAGACCATCGCGAACCACGGCATCAATGTAGACATCGTATTGCTCGATCATTGCGGAGGGTGTGTAGCTGAGGTTGCGACGCTTATCGAGATTCGTACTGCCACTGCTGACCAGCGACTCGGTGAGCATCGCGGTATTCGATGTTCCGTCGGTGATGTCGCGGAACTTGAACGCGTTGTTGGTGGTCAATCGCCAGTTCGCGCTATAAGGCCCCCCCGGCGTCATACGCGACATCGAGATGATTCCGCGGCTGCGGGGCGGAGCGGCGGAGCCGGTTGTCGGCTGGCCCGGCATCAGCAGGTTCCGCGGGCGACCCGCGTTCGCCAGGTAGTTAAAGTTGGCCGCAGGGATCCCGTCGGCGGTGTTGACCATGTCTTCCGAGGGGCATTTGAACGCGGCGATCTGAACCCGGCTGACCTGCATCGACGGACTCGTTCCCGCTGCGAATGCCGACCAGCCTTCTCCATCCGAGAAATTGATCTGGTTGTAGAGCGGCATCTGGTCCATGTACGGCAGCAGCGCACAATACCACGACTTGTTCCCCGCCCGGCCGTTCCCGCCGCTGTAGTCACTCGCCATCCGGTGCTGATGCAGTGGCGTCGCATCGTAGGTATCGGCATAGTTGTGGAAGGCGAGGCCGAGTTGCTTCAAATGATTGCGGCACTGGGTACGGCGGGCCGCTTCCCGAGCCTGCTGCACAGCCGGCAGCAGCAAGGCGATGAGAATGGCGATGATGGCAATCACCACCAGCAGTTCGATCAGGGTAAATCCGCGACGACGTAACATGCGAATGACTCCGTAACAAGACGCAGACAATCCTCAGCGGGCAATTCACTCCGGAGCGACCTGAGGTTGCCTTTGTTGTACGTCCGACACGGGAACGATCTGTTGAACTGCAATGAAAAACCGATGAATGCGACGACGACTCATCTGGCGGACTGCCCCGGCATTGATCCGGTTTTCGCGATCTTCCGGGACTTCCGTTCAATCGGAACCCGTGGTTCGGTCGATGCGCCCTTAGATGAGTGATTCGCGCAGGGAGTGGGCGATGGCACGACAAAACTGGTGGATCGGGGCAGCCCTTGCGGTCTGCGGGACTGTCGGTTTGGGCAGCACACCGGCAGAATCGGCCGATTCAATTCCACAGGCCACGACGCAGGCGTATGTGGGGCGACAGTCCCTCACATCCTCGACGGGAACCGTGCCGAAGCCGATCGCTACGGGAGCTCCGGCCTCAACAGCTAAGGTGGTGACGTCGCCTGCTGGTGCAGCCCCCGGGACAGTCTCAACCGGTCAGCCTGCTGCAGAAAAGAAGCCCTCGACCCCGCGGGAAGCATTCGAGCAGCGCATCCAGGCCGCCGCGACGCAGCAACGCCAGCGTGAGTTCGTCGAGCAGCAGCAAAAGGCACTCGCAGAACGCAACCGCCCGACCGCGTGGCAGTTCCAGAATCCCTCGGGTCCGACAAACCGGACCCCGACCGACAACGGACCGAACGGGCCACTCGCCCAGAACAACTATTTCGGGCAGCAGTTCCGGACGTGGAGCAATCTCTCCGCACCGGTCTCAATGAACCAGTTGCCGTTCAATCAGACCGCCACCACGCCCGTGCTGCAGTCGAGTGTGCCGATCGCCCCGAACAACTATTATGGACCGGGGTTCGCGCGCTGGAATCAGATCGAGACCAGCCAGGGACGGATGAATCCGCTGGGTGGATGGGATTACCGCTGAGGTTGGGGGAGAGCGCGAAGACGCAAGCGTGATCAACGCGTTCTCTGGGCAGTCGGGGGTGGCAGTTCCTGGAAGCCACTGCGACGCGGACGCTGCAGGAGCGACCGGTCTGTCGAGGTCGGCGGCGTCGGGATGCTCGGTAACGATCCCGGTTCTTCTTCGATCGAGTCGAGCTGGAACGGCGAAGGCGATTCGGCTTCATCATCACTCGCCAGATTCGCCCGATGGAGTTGCGGCACACTGGCTGCAATCATTGTGGAGAAGTGACCGATCGCAGCGGTCTGCCAGTCATCGCCGATCGCCAGTTGCAGCGAGACCATCTCGGCCCCGAGGACAGTGGTCACGAAGTCTTCCAATGAACCGGCATGGGCTTTGGTATCCAGCGTCTGCACAGACATGCCGCGAATCGCGGAAAGCGAAGCCGTCGCTTCTGAAGCGACGCCGTTGCACTCTGCGGCGGATTTCCGCGGCGATGACATTACATGGACGACCCGCTGCGGCTGCAAATCATACAGGACCTGCAGCAGAACTCGTGTTTCCGGTTCACTCGCTGGTCCCTTGCCAGCGGAAGGTCGACCGCCCGGGCGATAGCCAGCCGTCGGAAAGTTTCGAGTCAGCGCCACATTGTTCGCGTTCTCGAACTGGCGACTCATCAGGCCATCGGGATTGACGGCCCGCAGAAAGACCAGCGTGTGGTCGCGGACAACCTCGGGCGTCTCCTGAAGCTGACGGACGAAGCGGTCGATCCAGTTGACGGCGATGATGTCCTCGCCATCGAGACCCGCCACGATCAGCGTGGTTTTGTGACCGTTACCGAGGGTGCGGGTATGAATCGCTTCTCCATTCGCACTATGACCGACGATGACCCAGCCGGATGCGGTCCGGGTGCCAACGGCAGCCGCTGAACCTTTCCGTTCGGAGATGGTGCGGGCGTTGATGCCGCGGTCGGGAGCAACGAAAGCGGAAGCAGTCCGGGTGAGATAACTCCGAGGATCGTCCGCTGACGGAGTCCGCCACGTGAGCCCCGCAGGAGCGGCCGGTGGGGGCGCGTCAACCTGCGTGTAAGTCGGCAGCGTCCCGTCCCAACCACCAATTTCGGCGGGTGCACTCTCTTCTGTCGTGCTTGAGCGGACTTCGAGATCGGCCCACGTCAGCGGGATGGCCAGCCCGGGAGCCTGCATCACACACAACGCGCCGAGCGCACCGCAGATGGCAGCAACAAATAATCCTAGCACTCGCATGTGCGACTCCCCGCCCCTTCTGCGGGCGTGCCAACCTCAGTCGGCATCAATCCCCAGGCGAAACTTCAACTGCTCGAACCGGCGGGCAAATTCATCACTGGAGGAATGGACGTGCTCAGCTTCGGTGATGAACTTCATCTCTTCCTGTTTGGGCAGCGCGTAATCGTCGAGGATGTCCTCGAAGTCGACCAGCTCGTGCCCGTACATAATCAGCAATTTGTGTTCGTCAAACTGAACTTCGCGCGGCAGATTCGGATTGAGGACCGCCAGTCCGGTACAACCGTCATCGAGCAGCACATCCTCAAAGTCGTAAAGGATGCTTTTGAGGATCGGCAGATCGATCTCCTCCCGGTAGAGATCGTCATGCCCGCCCCGTCGCTCGTGGCTCGTTTCCAGAACCACGTCGACAACATCCCCCAACGGGTCGAGGAGATCGAAGAAGAGGTCCAGGACATGCTCGCGACTGGCCGCAGCCATCACAACCGGAATCTTGATCCCGGTGTCGCGGTCCTGATAATGGTCGTGCCGGTAGCCGGCCCGTGGAACGACTTCCAGGTCATACGACGGGCGGACCGCGTCGGTCAGCGTGAACGCACCGTACCGCGCAATGTTGAGATGCGCCTCCAGCTGGTCTTCGCTGAGGTTGTCGAAGCTACTGCGTCCGCGACGGATTTCTCCGTCACGGTACGTGTTCTTGAAAAATTTCTTCAAGAACCCCATGGGACGCGCCTTGAGAAGATGCGGGACAGGTCAAGCAAACGACGGGTCAGCCGCGGCAAGACGGCGAACCCGGCAACTCTAGCACGCAGAATGCCATGTCAGCGGCGATGCGCGAAAACTCCGGCCAGAAATCGGCGCGAAACTCTGCCGGGTGTAGGGCCGGTGCGTGTTGCAAAGTCTGGTGAACGGCAGACTTGAGACCCGCCCGGATCGACCGTCCTGAATGCTTCAGAGATCATCCCTGCGGCCCCAGATCGAGGCTTATTCCTTGACCCGGCCGCTGCTGAGGTTACAAAGCGCATTGCAAAGTTCTACTGGCAACGGCATGTTCCCCGACGACTGCCTTCCTCCAACTGGACCTCTTCCGCGGTGACGACATCTTCTCCGGTGACTCAGCCCTGGCGTACGATCTGCCTGACGATGGCCTATGACGGCCGCAATTACGCGGGTTGGCAGTCGCAATTGCACGGCCGCACGCTGCAAGACACTGTTGAAGCCGCCATTCTGAAGTTCACCGGCGAGCGGCTGCGGATCACGTCTGCCGGCCGGACCGACGCCGGAGTTCACGCCCTCGGACAACTCGTCACCTTTAATACGCAGTCGACGATTCCGCCGGTCGGTTTCATGTACGGTCTGCAGGACCGCCTGCCTGAGGACATCGTGATCCGTGCGTCTGTCGAGCGGCCTTACGGATACAGCGCCCGTTTCGACGCGATCCGCAAGCGGTACCGTTACATCATCCACCACGCACCGCAGCCGCTTCCCTGGCTGCGCGATTACGCCTGGTGGTATCGCCGGTCACTCGATGAAGAGGCCATGCACGCGGCGACCGAAGTCCTGCTCGGCACTCACGACTTCCGCTGCTTCGAGTCCAAATGGCCGAACAAACTGTCGAGTGTCCGCACGATCGACGAACTGCGGCTGTGGCGGACAACGGGTTGGACGCCATGGGCCACGACTCCGGAAGCCCACCCCGCGGGGGAGTACCTGATGCTGGACATCGTTGCCGACGGCTTCCTGTACAATATGGTCCGTTCGATCATGGGGACCCTGGTCCATGTCGGACGCGGACGCTGGACCCCGTTGGAACTCCGCCAGATCCTGGAAACTGGCACCCGTCGCCACGCGGGGGACACCGCTCCCGCCCAGGGACTCTACCTCGTCGAGATCAACGCCCCTGTCGACGAAGCCCGGATCAGCAGCCGCCTCGAACGCTATCACCAAAAGCTCGCCGAGAACGCCGCCGCTGCGGAGTTGAACGAGGACGAAGTCGACCCCGACGCGTAAAGAGATCGTCCCGTCCATGAGCGGCACGGCGCTCGCCGCCGGTGCCTTCGGAAACACCGGAGGTGAGCGCCGTACCGCTCAAGTCGTGAGGCTCGATCATCCCCCGTTCCGGTCACGCAGATTGGAGAAACCTTCCGGGCAAGGTCTGTTCGGGAGTGGGTTAGCGGTCGGTACGCGGGTGCCGGTTGAGGCTGCCGAGACCGCTCTGGGATGTGAATCTGGCCTCGTTACGCCGGGTAGTTTCGGTATCTTCGGGAAGGTCGCCGGCTCGTTACCCAGTCTTCCGCATCACGTCTATTTTGGTGCGTTCCAAGCGGTCCTGACGCCGCATGAGGCGTCAAAGTCGGGTCTATTTTGACTAAGCGGCACAAGCGCCACAGTCAGGCCAAAAATCGTCGTAAGTAATTTGGTATTTAACGACTTGCGAGATTCAAGGCGTTGCGCGAGACGATCCGATCAATGGGTCTAGTCCCGCCAAGCGCGATATGCCTCGCAATGGGAACAAGACCAAGAGGCGAGCCGCGCGGGATCTGCCGTGTCCGACGGGCAGGCTCGCCTCGAGCATGGATCAGACGGACAAGCGTTGTCGGTCGAGACAACACGAGCACGAACGGACTGCCGCAACAGGAGTGCGACGCGCGTCGCTGGAGGCGACGAACCCCAGGCGGAGGAGGATCGTTGCCGCTGGGTATGACTGTTGTGGACCGCACCGACTCGTGGGTCGGGACGACCCAAGTTTTCGGGATTCCCAAGGGAAGGAGACGTGGTTCTATGAAGTGGTTCAAGTTCTGTGGGGCGCTGCTCGCCGCGATGAGCATGAACAGCCTGGCCGACGCCGGGTTGCTCGGTTCGCTGCGTGGTGGTTGTGGTGCCGAAAAGGGCTGCGGCTGTGCGCCGACGTGTCAGCCCGCGTGTTGCAAGCCGGTGATTGTTAAGCCTTGCTGCCCGAACGTCTATACGTATCAGCGCAAGTGCTCCGACATCAAGCCGCCTTGCTGTGATACCTGCTGCCCGCCCGCGACCTGCTGCGCCCCTGCGGCGAAGCATGGCTGTGGTCCGGCCGCGTGTGCCCCGGCCTGTGCAGCTCCGGCTGCCTGTGCCCCGGCGTGTGCCGCTCCTGCGGCTTGTGCTCCGGCGTGTGCCGCTCCTGCGGCGTGTGCTCCGGCCTGTGCGGCTCCGGCTGCTTGTGCCCCGGCCTGTGCCGCTCCCGCGGCCTGTGCTCCGGCCGCTTGCGCCCCGGCTTGCGCTGCTCCGGCTGCCTGTGCCCCGGCCTGTGCCGCTCCCGCGGCTTGTGCCCCGGCCTGTGCGGCTCCGGCTGCTTGCACCCCGGCCTGCTGTGCTCCGGCTTGTGCTCCGAAGAAGAAGCTCCTGAGCGGACTCTTCAGCGGACTCAAGAACAAGAACACCTGCGCCGCTCCGGCCACCTGCTGTGCTCCGACGACCTGCACCCCGGCTTGCGAAGTTCGCTGCTGCAACGCCGATCCGTGCGAGATCGCCACCCTGATCTATCAATCGCAGACCGCTTGCTACGCCAAGGATCGCAAGAAAGCGATTCACAAGCTCGGCGACAACTACGATTGCATCTGCAACCCGGAAATCATGACCGCCTTCATCGTTGGTCTGAACGATGCCGACGAAGACGTTCGTGAAAAGGCTGCTGACGAGATCGGCGATCAGATCCGCAAGAACTGCTGCTGCTGCCCGGAAGTCGTTGCCGCCCTGACCTGTGCTCTCGGCGACTGCGACAAGGGTGTCCGCAAGCAAGCTCAGGAAGCTCTTGAGCTGTGCGGTTACGAAGTGGTCGATGGCTGCTGCAATCCTTGTGGTCAGGTTGCCTGTGGCACCACCGGCTGTGCTCCGGCCGGTTGTGCTCCCGCCGCCGCTCCGGCTCCGGCCGCTGCTCCGGCTCCGGTGCCGCCGCAAGAAGCTCGGGCTCGTAAGGCTGGTCTCGGCCAGCTGCTCGGCCTCCTCGACTAGTTGATTCCAGGACGCAGCGACCGACGCAAGTTGATCGCTGAGACCTGAATGAAACTCTGACGCCCGCTGAGGAAACTCAGCGGGCGTCGGTCATTTTGAATTCCTCGCACCACGGCACCGGTCCGCAGCATCCTCACTCCGCTGCCGTGTTCGCCGCCTCAGATCTCCCGCACTCAGGGAGCAGAACGCTTACACCAGAAATCCCTCTCGATCGTTACAGACGGATTTCACGGTCGTGTTCCGACATCGTGTCGCTTTTGAGCTACGTTTAAGACGGATGCCCTGCTGCCGGTCACAACAGGCATTTCACGAAAGCGTCTTACGGAATCGATGTCATGCTGGAACAGCTCTCTTCGATATGGGCCTGGGTCGGCTTCGCCGGGCTGATGCTCGCCATTTGCGGGACCGGTTTCGTAGCCGGTGTGACCTGTGCTCCCGCCTTGCAGGAATGGTGGTTGAAACGGAGTACCCAACGCCTGGAACGGCTCCACGCCTGGCTTGTGGAAGAACTCGGCCGGGTGGAACGTCTCTGTCAGCACATTACCGCCCTGCCCGCTGGTTCCTATAACGACCATGACTGGCGTCGGCTCGAACAGGGTCGGGCTCGCTTCCTCGATGCGTGGCGGGCCGCTGCCGAGCAACATGCCACCACCGCTGCCGGTGCTGTGGCCCCGAAAACACCCCCGGCTCCGCTGCCCAAATCCTTCGACGTCGCCTGGACTGTCCCAGCGCTCTCGATCGGTAACTCGACGGACTTCGAAGCAAACCAGTCAGCCCTCATTCAGGCGACGACGGCGCATGGTTCCACCAGTGGCTTGCTGCTGGTCCGCATCGACAAGCTGGACCATCTGATGAAACGCTTCGGCGAGGTGATTGTCGATCGCATTCGGGATCAAGTGACGGCGCTCGTCCGTCAGTCGATCCGTTCCCAGGACTTGCTCTGTCGGATCAATGAAGACCTGCTGGCGGTGCTCATCCCGTCAGTCTCACCAATTGCCGGGGCCCGTTGTGCAGAAGCAGTACGCGCGACGGTCCGACTCCACCCGTTCCGGGCGGGGGACAATGGTCCAGAACTCTTGGTCACGGCCAGTTTCGGTTACGGGACCTATCTGCCGGGGGAACTGACCTCGCTCGCTTTCGACCGTGCGCAGGAAGCGCTCGGGAAGTCGCAAGCGGCTGGACGCAACCAGCTCCATGTGCATGACGTCACGCACCATACCGTCTGTCGCGTGAGCTGATGCCGCCCCCTGGCAGTCCCCGTGGTAGGGTAGACTCAGGCAAGCTGCCGGGAGGAGCAACGGGAGTTGTGGTCTCACTGTCATTTGGGGCTTCCGCTCACTCGGAGCGCCCCCGCCACCCGTCGCCTGCCGCTGGATGATCAACTGACCCATGTGAGGCCGGGCCTCGTCGACATGGTCTGGCATCTGGTGTTCCCGCAGACGACAAGAGTGACGCAGCTGCATTGGCCGTTGTGGCAGAACTCGCAAGGCAAAAACGCGGCATGTGGACATGCCGGGCTTTGACGCGGACCGCCCGTGGGGCAGCAGAAGTGTCCGTGTCTTAGCGATTCTCCGCCCAGCGGTTTATACTGCGGCGAACCGTCACGTTCGGCGGTGCCTCCACACTCCGCCAGAAGCCGCTGCATGGCCCGATATTTCAAATACAAGTCAACGGCTGACCTCCTCACGGATGCAACCACACTCGGCCGAACGATTGACTGTCAGGACGATCTGGCTCCGCTCTTCTCGCCGCTGACGGTTGGTGGGCGGACTGTCGGCAATCGGCTGTGCATCCAGCCGATGGAAGGCTGTGACGGGACGCTCGATGGTCGCCCGGATGAATTGACCTTTCGCCGCTACCAGCGTTTCGGAGCCGGGGGGGCCAAGCTCATCTGGGGGGAAGCAACCGCCATCGCTGACGAAGGCCGGATGAATCCGCGCCAGCTCTGGCTGCATGATGGCACGGCTGCCGCCATCGAAGATATGCTCGCCGGCTGCCGTCGCGCTCATCGGGCGGCTGGTTTCGATGACCGCGATCTCCTCGTCGGCCTGCAACTCACGCACTCGGGTCGTTACAGCTTTCGAAAACCGCGAATCGCCACGCACTGCCCGCTGCTCGATCCACTGACCATCGACAAATCGACCGGGCAGGCGCTTGGTCCTGATTTTCCGCTCCTCACCGATGACGATCTGCAGCGAATCGAAGATCAATACGTCGACGCGGCGACCTGGGCAGCCGAACTGGGGGCCGACTTTGTCGATCTGAAGCAGTGTCACCGCTATCTGCTCTCGGAACTGCTGGGGGCGACCAACCGACCGGGCCCCTATGGCGGTTCACTCGAAAACCGGATGCGACTCATCCGCAACGTGATGGCCCGGGTGCACGAGGCACGCCCCGACCTGATCATCGCCACGCGGATGAATGCCTTCGACGGCGTGCCGCATCGCGGGACCGGGGCCGACTTCATCGGCACACCGGTTCCGTTTCAGACACCCGTGACGACCGCCTTCGGTACCAACCCGCACGATCCACTCACACCGCAGTTGGAAGAACCCCTGCAAGCGGTCCGCTGGCTGCGCGACTGGGGTGTTGGTCTCATCAACATCTCACTGGGAAACCCCTACGCGAATCCACACTACGTGCGACCGGCCGAGTTCCCGCCGATTGATGGTTACCATGCTCCGGAGCATCCCTTGCTGGGCGTGCTCCGGCATCTCGACACGACCGCCGTGATCCAACAGGCGGTTCCCGACGTTCCTGTTGTCGGCAGCGGGTATTCCTGGCTGCAGGAGTTCTTTCCCGCTGTGGGGGCTGCCCAGGTTGCGCAGGGCCGCACGGCATTTGTCGGGCTCGGTCGCGGCACTCTTTCGCAACCCGACTTTGCCCGACAGTTACAGGAACACGGTCGCCTCGAACGCAAGACGATCTGCCGGACGTTCTCGTATTGCACAAATCTCATGCGGACCAAAGCCCATCCACTCGGTCAGTTTGCCACGGGGTGCCCCCCCTTCGATAAAGAGGTGTATGGTCCCTTGTGGAAAGACGCAGAAGCGACGCGGCAGAGTGGACAGGGGACAGGGAACAGGGGACAGGATCCGCAATCGTCGGCTGCCAGCTAAGCCCTCTCCACGATTGGTTGCCCACTCGCAGAAATTAGAAAGCCAAGTGCATGTTCGCCGAACTCTTCACGGTCGAGAACTTGTTCGCGTTCCTGACGCTGACGAGTCTTGAGATTGTGCTCGGGATCGACAACATCATTTTCATCGCGATCCTCGCCGGGAAACTCCCTCCCGAGCAGCGTGACCGGGCCCGGCAGGTCGGCTTACTGATCGCGGTCATCAGTCGCATCCTGCTGTTGCTGGGGATCGGCTGGGTGATGAAGCTCAAGGATCCGCTCTTCTCCCTGCTCGACCACGAAGTGACCGGCAAAGACCTCGTCATGCTGATCGGCGGCGTCTTCCTGCTGACGAAATCGACCTACGAAATCCATCACAAGGTCGAAGGCCATCCGGAAAATGCAGCATCATCCAGCGGTGCCGCCAGTTTCGGCTGGATGCTGGTACAAGTCGCCTTCATCGATATGATCTTCTCGCTCGATTCGGTGATTACTGCCGTGGCGATGGCCAAGCACCTGCCGGTGATGATCGCCGCCGTCATCGCGTCGGTCGGCGTGATGCTCGCGTTTTCCGGACCGGTCGTCCGGTTTGTCGATCGACACCCCGCGATCAAACTGCTGGCCTTGTCGTTCCTGTTGCTGATCGGCGTGTTGCTCGTCGCCGAGGGACTGCATCAGCATTTCGACAAGCGGTTCATCTACTTCGCGATGGCTTTCTCGCTGTTCGTCGAACTGTTGCAAATGCGCTGGGAAGGCAACGTGCGAAGGCATCAGGAAATCGAGAGCTGAAATTGATCTCGTGAACCGTCACATCGATCCCCGGACGCTCAGGGATTCCGATCCCTGGGTCTTGCCCGCAAACAACGCACAACCCCTCCAATCGTCATCACGCTGACACAGCAGCATCCGAGTCACTGCCGGTCTGCAACACTTCCCCTCCTTCCGTTGTCTTGCGTACTAGGTTCGTTCAGAAGGTGGAATTCGTTTCCCTCTCGAACCCTCTGAGTGTGATAACAACATGAGCGTTTCCGTCCTGGAGGAACCGCGGGCTGTCGGTCCCGATCTTTCCGATATCTACGATCAGTTCGTGGCGGATGAGGACCTCCCGACGCCAGACTGGCTGACGAAGCTTCAACTTGAGAAGCCGCGTCGCAACACTCGCTATCTGGGTGAACGGATTCGGCTTTCCAAACGGATCATGGACATTCTGGGTGCACTCACGCTGCTCGCGCTGTTGTGGCCCGTGATGCTCCTCACGATGTTGCTGGTCCGGCTCACTTCGCCCGGACCAGCCATCTACTCGCAATTGCGTGTGGGCCTGAATTTGCGGGAGAAGAAACGCGATCGCCGCACGCCTCCCCCCAAGGGGCCGCCCGCTGGCGTGGAACGCCGCGATCCGAACCGGAATCGCCGGCAGGACACGTCGTTCGGCAAGCCCTTCGTCCTCTACAAATTTCGGACGATGCGGATCGACGCCGAGAAAGCTGGTGCCCAACTGGCGACGAAAGGGGACCCGCGGATCACGCCAATCGGCCGTTTCCTCCGCAAGACCCGCATCGATGAACTGCCGCAACTCTGGAACGTGCTCCGCGGCGAAATGTCGCTGGTCGGTCCGCGTCCGGAGCGTCCCGAGTTCGTCGAACAGCTTTCGGAGAAGATTCCGAACTACATCAATCGCCTCGGCCTCAAGCCAGGACTGACGGGGATCGCACAAGTCGTGAATGGGTACGACACCGACCTCGACAGCTTCCGCCGCAAAGTGAATTACGACCTGCTCTACCTGCAGAACTGCTGCGTCCGAAATGACCTCAAGATTCTGCTGCGAACCGTGAAGGTCGTCCTCACCGGCAGCGGCGCGCATTAACTCACCTGCCGAGCAGCCACATTGAACCCGGCGGACGGGGCACAAGCCCCCCGGTGTCTTCCGTCGCCCAGAATCGATCACAGCCACACCCCTTTGTGGCGATGACCACGGGGACCGGGCGACTCCTACTCGGTTCAGGATCAGGCCGGGGTCAGTCCCACCACCAGCGGTGCAATTCCGGTCGTGTGAGACCAAGTGCATCGGTGCGCTGACTCTCGAGCCTTAATGCCGGGTCGACTTTGATCGCCTGCGGCTTCACGATGCGGCGGGTCTCGATCGTCACCCCGCCAGCAATGAGACCGATAATCGTGCCGCTGCCGACACGCTTCGTGTTCAACATCGCCCCGACTTCTTTCGGAGCCTTGCCGACAGTCGTCGGCAGTTTCTCGGCGTCGGCCAGCACACCCCAGGCGAAACCGGTCCTGTCGAGCAGTTTCTCCTGATCGATGAGCGCCACCACCACGCACCAGTCGATCAGATTCTGCAATTCGGCAAAGACCGGTGACTCATTGGCCAGGTCCACATATTTCTCGGTGAAGTTCTTCGAGAACGCCTGGGTCGACAGCCGCGTGGTCGCAGCCGCGAAACGATCACCCGTGGCGTTGGAGAGTTCTTCCTGGGAGAGCAGCTGCGCCCGCTGTCCGACAAGTTGAAATGCCAGTCGGTCCTCACTGCGATAGAGTCCTTCATACAGCGGCACAAACCACCACCGCTGAATACTGTTGCCGCCCCCCTTCAACAAGGAGAGATGGCTCCGCAGCCCTTTGACACCGGGATCTTCCAGTCCCAGAGAGATGCGTTTCATCCGGTAGTCCGCTTCAACCAGCACCCGGCCGAAGTGTGATTCCGGCGGCACACCCATCACCCGAATATCGTGCTGACCGAGAATCTCGGCCATTCTGCGGTAACGGGCATCAATCACCTGTGTCGATGCAGGGGTGCTGTTCTGGGAGACGAACTGCTGGAGTGCTGCCAGATTCGCGGAACGGGGATCGATCGAACAGCCGACCTCGCTGGCCCCGGTTGCATACCGCAAGGCGACCAGGAGATCATCGAGTTGCAACGTCGGCCGCCCCGTGGTCAGCCCGCGCTGTCGTCCGGTCGGATCGGGAGCAAACCCTTCCGCCGGTCCAGCGAGAATCAAATCCTTACCCTCGGGATCGACGAACAGGCAATCGACTTGTTGTAATCCGGCCAGTGTCAGCAGTTCATCAGCGAGTGGTGCGCCCTGTTCGAGCGTCTCCCGGACTGCGGCTTCCAATCCCCGCAGCGAAACCTTGCGGGACTCGCTGAACTTGTTGAGATCCGGCGGCAGGTTCTTGGCAGCCAGCGCTTGTCGCCGCTTCTTGTCGAGCTTGCTGGAATGATCGGCCGTGAACCCCGGTGTGACCATCCCGCGAGCATCAATCTGAATCCCGGCGTTCTGGTTATTGTTGTTATTATTATTGTTGTTATTTCCCTGGGCATGCACGATGGCCACAGAGCCAAAACCCAGGCAGAAACCACAGAGCACAAGCCAGCGCGACATGGGAGACCTCGCCGCAGAAGAACCAACCGCCATTGCTGCCCGGAGAAACGTACGGACCACAACCGGGTCAACTTGATTGTACGCTCTCGCGAGAAAATGCGTAGCAGTGTTTTTCGGGAAGCCGCCCGCTCATCAAGATCGATTCGAGCGTGTCCCCTCCCCACAGCAGTCGGGTGATGGCCCAGTACCAGTGGGATTCACCAGAGGCTGGAATTGTGGCTCGCGCAGGAGTTGATCAATAAACTTCCGGCGAGCCTCCCCGCTGGGATCATTAGAACTCGTCAGACTGGATTTTCCGCGAATCCGTTTCAAAGCGGCTGAAAACAGTGTGATCTCGATCGGTCCCCTGACCGCGTTCAGAATCCCTGCTCGCCGGAACCGATTCTCGCAAGCCGCCACTGGCATGGCCTGATACTGCAGACCGATTTCACCAACGTATTCCTTCTCCTCCACCATCAACGCAACGAAGGGCGAATCTGGCCCTGCCAACTCGGGGTCAGTGCTGTACCCATCGACGAAGTCGACACGATCGGATTCGCTCAAAGATAAGGAATGATAGATATCGCGATGTTCCAAAGTTCGCGAGGTGACTCTCGAATCGGGCTTTCCGTCATCCCCCAATCGCGACAGAATTTTCTGACGGAAAGCCGCCATCTGCATCCGCAACTCGAAGGAGAGTCCGAATTTCACGAGGGGTTTCCCTGGTGGATAGGTTATTGGAAGGTCTTCTGGTTGCGGTGGATTCTGCTGACTTTCAGTCCGTTGTCCGTCGAGCCACTTCTCCAATGCATCAAAGCTGATTTTCTGCCGAATCTCCAGATTTGGGCACCGGATTTTCATTCTCCGGATTTCATCTTCGTTTGCTTCAACAATCACTTTCGCGCCGCAGAGAACTCGATACAACGAGGTCGACGGTACGGAATTCTTATCCGGATCCGCTTCTGGAGTCGCTTCACGTTTCATCACCATGAGATAGGGCGACGAGTAACCAAGCCACTCGCCGGGTTGCAGCAGCCGCAGTGACGCCAAGTCGCGCTGCTTGCTGGAGAACCACGCCGGGAAACTGTCTTGTGGCACAGGCTGACCGGAGATCGGAAAGAGCGGCTCGGCGAAGGGGTCCAACCCCGCCCCTTGACTCTTCTCCTGTGGCGACCGCAGGGTATCGTACAGATTCGATGTGTATTCCAGATACAACTCCACGTCTCCGTGGGTGGCCCGGTCGATGATCTCGCGGGTCTGATAGTCGGTGACGTAATTCCCAGCTGCCCGATAACCATGCTGTTCCAGTCGTCGCGCAAAAATCCCCGCCATCAGTTGCGATTCGTCGAAATCTTTGCTTGCCACCACCACGTCACGGTCATTCCAGTGCCAGTATTCTCGTAAGAGCGAGAGCGTGCTCACGAGGGACAATGCGGTCGCCAGTGCAATGATCGTCCAGCGGGCTTTGCTGTAATTCCACGGCAGATTGGGAGCTTCCGCGTCGGGATTCTTTTGCCGTTCGACCGCCATGGGTTTCACGAGATGTTCTGCCAGTCCCGCGAGAATTTTCGGCGACCGGAAATAGTGGTTATGAACGAGTTCCTCGTTCGTCGTCGAGAGGACGTTCAGGACCATGGTCTGCATCAGTTGTGCATCGCTGACGTCCTGACTTAAATCCTCCAGGGTCTTGTTTGACTGGCGTTCTTTTCGCTGGGTTCCCTCGGCAATCTCGCTCAGTTGATTCCGCAGTCGCGTCAGAGCCTCTTTGGCGACCCGATCGGCAGACTGCTTCATCGCCTGATCGACGCTCAGTTTCCGCGGGGCTTCCTTTTCAAGAATCTGGGAAAGGTCGAGCACCTTCCAGGCATCTGGACCCGGGTAACGACTCACCCAGAGTGAAGTCGCACCGTTCGCAAGATTGTTCCCCATGGCCCGGACGGTCAGCGTCTCATTGACGAATCGATCGATCGCTGGCGCGAACCAGCGGTCATAGATCCACGACCACGATTGATGCGTTCGCGGAGTGATCGAGAGATTGAAACGCTGAGCCGCCAGCAGCCCGTTGATCGCTTCATCCCAGCGGCTGAAGACCACCAGCCACTTGGGTCGATAGCGTTTCAAGTGGCTCGCTGACAGACTTTGCAGCCGCCCCCCCTGTGATCCCCACAACAGAAAGAGCGCTCCGATCACGATCGTCACCGGCAACAGCGCGTAGGTCAGCCACGAATGCGTGATCAGAACCGCTTCATACGCCAGTTCCCATTCATGCCAATCCCAGAATCCGCGCCAGGTCCAGAGGTCGGAACGCTGGCGGATGGTCGCCTTGACCGCCCAGGCAGGAAAGAAGGCGAACAAGAGCACCAGGAACGCACCGAAGAACCACTTCGTCCGGAACGGCGACGGCCCAAATGTGAGATACGGGGTCCCAAGCGTTGTGATCGAACGGATACTGTCGAGCTGGTTCCGCGGCGGTCGGCGCCCATCGATGAGCAGCATCTGCCGGATGATCGAACCACCATGGCTGTGCCCGATCAGATGGACTCCGTAGCCCTCCTGCCTCAAGCTGACGATCAACCGATGCAGGCGCTGCGCCGCTTCTTCCCGATCCTGTTCGCTGTTCGCCCCCGACCACACGAACGCGTCACGTCCCGCATAGCGGGTGGCCCCCAGTTGATGCAACTTCAACAACCCAGGAGGTGGCAGTTTGATCTCACTCTTAACCTGGTGCAGATACCGATCCAATGATGTCCAGAAGCGGCTGTCTCGCTGCCACCAGCGATGATGCCGTAAATCGCGGGTCTCCCGTTCTTCTTCGGGAAATGGGACTCGATCATATTCCGAAAATGACGTCGTCCCGTGAATCAGCAGGACGATCTCATGCTTCGGCTGGAATTCGCGCGGGGACACATTGATGGTGGACATCTGGTGGAGACTCCGACATCACGGGAGGACTCATCATTGACAACAACTGTTGCACAACAACGAGTGATCGGCAGTCCATCGTGAATCGTATCACCGGGCGCTGTCAATCAGAAATGACGGCCGGCATCTCTCAGGGTCGCAGCCAGAGGATTATCTCCCTTGAAAACTGACCACTGCTGCTGGGCAATGTCAGCCTCCCTCATCGGCCGCGGATCGCTCCCAGGACCATCAGGAAAGCCACTCCGCCGACCAGCGCGAGGCCGAAACTGCGTAAGTCAAAACCGGTGATTGTCCCCCAGCCGAGTTGCGTCCCGATCCAGCCACCGACAGCGGCCCCGACGATCCCGATCACCGTCGTGACAATCCAGCCGCCGGGCTGTCGTCCCGGCACCAGAGCCTTCGCCACCCACCCCGCCAGCAACCCCATCACCAGCCAGCCGAACACGCTCATCAAATTCTCCTGCGTCGACCCAATGTTTATTCTTCGTTGAGCAATTGCTCTCGGGCGGCCGCCATCGCCTGCTGTGATTCTTCAGACAGCCGCGGCCACTTCAAATCGAGATCGTTAATCGCCTGCGCCACAATCACCGCCACCGCGGCCCGACTGACCCATTTGTTGTCCGCCGGAATCACGTACCACGGGGCCCACTTGGTGCTGGTCTCGGTCAGCATCTCTGCATACGTTTTCTGATATTCGTCCCAGTGGGTCCGTTCTTGAACGTCCGTGGCAGAAAATTTGTAATGTTTCTCGGGCGTATCAATCCGCTCCAGAAAGCGACGCTTCTGCTCGTCTTTCGAGAGATGCAGAAAACACTTCACAATGCGTGTGCCATTGCGCGTCAGGTGACGTTCAAACGCATTAATGTCTTCGTACCGCCCGTTCCAGAATTTTTTCCGCTCGGGGTCGGCTTCGGGGAGCCGTTGCCTCCGGACCAGGTCCTGGTGGACCTTCACCACGAGGACTTCCTCGTAATACGACCGATTGAAGATGCCGATGTGCCCGCGTTCGGGAAGCGCCTTGGTACATCGCCAGAGGAAATTGTGATCAAGTTCTTCGGTCGAGGGGACCTTGAAGCTCGTGACGTTGACCCCCTGCGGATTCACGCCGGACATCACGTGCTTGATCGTGCCATCTTTGCCCGCAGCGTCGATCGCCTGCAGGATCAACAGCACGCTCCAGCTGTCGCTGGCAAAGAGCAGTTCCTGTGATTGGGCGACCGCTGCCGTGCTCTCGCGCAGCATCCGCTCGGCGTATTCGCGGCGTTCAGCTTCGGGGACCTTGGAATCGCCCGCCCAGCCGGGATCGAAGTCTTTCAGCTTGCACTTGCGACCGGGTTCAACGAGAAAGCGCTTGAGAGCTTCAGCATGCAGTTCCATCGACGGACCTCCAGCGGCAGTGTCGACTGCGCCCAGGCCCAAAAGCAACAGAACCCGGCCGGAAACCGACCAGGTTCTGGAGAACTGTGTGCAACAGACCGTCTGTCAAGAATTACTTCTTGGCAGCCTTTGCAGGACGCAGCTTGCCGGCGGCGGTGAGTTCCGCCACGCGGGCATTCAGGTCGTAGAACGGGCTGATCCGGCGAACCTTCGCCGCAATCTCGTCCTTATCGGCACCGCTGGCGTGGGCGAATTTTTCAATGAGCTTGATCAGCTTCACCTTGCGGTGACGCCGACGGGACAACTCGCGATCGCGTTCAATGCGGGACATAGCGAACTGACTTCCTGATCTCGAAAGCACGCTGGAAACGACGAATTACCGCAACTTCTTATGACACGTTTTGCAGCGGAACGCCATGCCGACCAGCTTGCCGCACTTGGGGCAGCGAGCAGCCTTGCGAGCTAATTTCAGTTTTGTACGGGGACGATGGACCATGATCGAAAAACCTTATCACCCGGAACGCCGAAAAACGGCTTTGTAGGGGAGGGAAGAGTCTAGCGGTCGGTTGCAGGGACTGCAAGCGACTCGCCGAGGTCACCCGGAATTCCTCTTCTTCAGGTTTGTCAGCCTGGCCATGATCATCGAATTTGTAGGGTGGGCTGTGCCCACCAACGGCTCTTCAGAGCTAACGGGAATCATCACAGACAGCTTCTGATGGTTCTCGCGCGGTCAGTCGGTAGACACCGCCCACCCTACAGGATTTTCACCACAAACACTTTCCCATTAATCACTTGAAACTCAAGACCAGCGTTGAATCAACGTGTCAGCCACTAGCTCGTCAGGCCCGTCGCCGCTCTGGAAATCCGCAGTTCATCAGAAGAATTCAGATCGAACGCCTCTTGACGGGCCTCTGCCTGGCCGATAACTTTCTATTGCAAAGTGTTGTGGCCCCACAGGAGTCTGAAACATGGCGCGAATCTCACCCGGAGAGTGGCAGAACGCGGTCGCCCATCTCGCGGAAATTCAGCAGCGAATGGCTGCGGGCGAGACCTTCCGCGGCTATCGGGCCGCCACGGTCGCTGCGACCGGTCTCCTGGCTTTCGGCGGTGCGACCGTCCAGGCCCTCTGGTGTCCGGAACCGATGCAACACCCGATTCGCTATCTCGCGCTCTGGGTCGCGATTGCCACCGCCAGCCTGATCACCAGCGTGACCCAGGTCCTCTGGCAATCGTGGCGATCGGAATCGAATCATGCCCTGCTGCAAACGCGGATCGCCCTCGAACAGTTTCTCCCGTGCACGTTGCTGGGTGGGGCACTGACCTGGGCGATTTCCGACTGGGACCTCTCGGCAATGTGGTTGCTCCCCGGGTTATGGAGCGGACTGTTCGGACTGGGTGTCCTCGCATCGAGTCGGCAGTTGCCTCGGCCAGTCGCATGGGTCGGTCTGTTTTATCTTCTGATGGCCGCCGCCCCACTGATTGCCGGTCCCGACTGGGCCTGTTCGCCCTGGTGGATGGCGCTCCCGTTTGGCTTCGGACAGCTGGCCCTGGCGATGATTCTCTACACGTATCTGGAACGCCCATCGATCGCGATTGACGCGGATCTCACATCGTCGGGAGCCTCGTCATGAGCGGCTTCTCTGCGGCACGGTGGTTAAACCATTTCGCGGCGAATCAATCCAATCGTCCACTCCCCGCCTGGGAAGCACCGATCTCGATCGCGCCCCAGGTGCTACCGATCCTGGTCCATTCGCTGGAACAGTTTCAACTGGGCGATGGTGGTGGACCGGCCGATCTGATCGCCTTCAATGCGAATCGCTTTCGGGCCACTGGCGAACAGACCGATCGACTCGTAGAACTCTGGTTCCTTGAGGAAGAGGAACATGCTCGCCTGCTGCAGGGACTGCTCGATCGTTACGGCGGAACTCCAATCCGGTCACACTGGAGTTTCGCCCTGTTTTGCAGCGTTCGCCGCTGGGGTGGCGTGCGGTTTGAGTTGACGGCGCTCCTGCTCACCGAGATCGCCAGCACGATCTATTATCGACTGCTGTTAAGGTACGGCCGCGACCCGGCCCTGCAGGATGTCTGTCGTCTGATCCTCCGGGATGAAGCGGGGCACGTCGCGTTTCATCGTGATCGGATGGCCCATGCTCCTGCTGCCGAATGGCGCTACGGTCGCGTTTGGGAGACCGCGTTTCGCGGACTCGGTCTGGCAGCGGCGACCATGCTCTGGGTGAACCATGCCTCCGCGCTGACAACGCTCGGTGCGACCACTCGCGATTTCTATCAACGAGTGTGGCGAGAACTGGGAGTGTTTATCGCCCACTTGCGACGCGATGCCACAGCGAACGCGATCACGCGCACCCTGGCAGAACTCCGTCAGCATCAGTTTTACAGTGGGCGAGAACTCAGCTCACCGCTGCTCTTGTCAGGAACGACTCGATGACCACCAACCCACCAGCACCGGAAGAGCCCGGCCGATATGCCCTCGACGGACTTGATCGCACGATCCACGAAAAGGCCCGGCTGGGAATCCTCACGTCGCTGATGACGCGCCCGGAAGGGCTGCTCTTCAACGAACTGAAAGAGTTCTGCGCGCTGACCGATGGCAATCTCAACCGGCATCTCAAGGTGCTGGAGGAGGCCCAGTTGGTCGAGATCTGGAAGGGCTACCAGAAGAACCGTCCGCAGACTCTCGTCCGGATCACGCCGTTGGGACGGCAGCGTTTTGCGGACTATCTCAAGGTCCTCGAACAACTGGTTTCCGACGCGGCGAAGTTCGCCCAGCCCCCGGCCACCGCCAGCCCGCCTCCACCTCTTCCTTGGGGTGGGAACTGGGGCCTCGCATCCGGCCCCGTCGGGTAAATTGGCGGCCATCGGATTGTAGGGTGGGCTGTGCCCACCGTCTCTTTTCAACCGAGATCCAAACTAGATGGTGGGCACAGCCCACCCTACAGACTCTGCAATACAGAGCACTTTCTTTAATTCAGTCCGTTCTCTCGAAAGGCGATCCATGCAGATTCTGCGCGCCCGGGCCTACGGCTTCTGTTTCGGGGTGCGCGACGCCCTTGCCGTCGCCATGACACACCCAACTCCCACACAGACAACGATCTATGGCGAACTCGTCCATAACGAACAAGTCCTCGACCGGTTATCAGAACGGGGGTATGCGTCGCTTCCGGAGACGGATCGCTCGCTCCCCGCAGGTGTCACGCACGTTCTGGTGACTGCCCACGGCATCAGTGACCAGACACGCAGCGAACTGACGGGCCGGGGACTGACGCTGATCGATACCACCTGTCCGCTGGTGCGACGCGTGCATGCGGCGGCGCAAGCGTTTGCCCGGGACGGTCGCCGAGTCGTCGTCATTGGCCAACCGGGACACGTCGAAGTCCGCGGCATCGTCGAGGACCTGGAGTCGGCCTCAGTCTGGTTACGTCCAGATGATGTGCGATCAACCGGTGCGCTGCGATTGGGGGTCGTCTGCCAGACAACGACGCGGCCCGATGTCGTCGCCGCTGTCCGTGCTGCCATCGAGGCGGCTCATCCCGGGGCTGACATCGCGTTTGCGGACACGATCTGCCAGCCAACGAAAGACAGGCAAGCGGCGCTCAAGGAACTGATTGACGCGTCGACGGTGGTGGTGGTCGTCGGAGGGACACGATCCAACAACAGTCGCGCCCTGGCCGAACGGGCACGAACTGCGGGTCGGCGAGCATACCTCGTTCAGACAGCGGACAACCTCGACCCGGCATGGTTTGACGAGGACGACATTGTCGGTCTGACCGCCGGGACCTCGACTCCCGACGATGTGATCGCCGCGGTGGAACAGCGTCTGCGGACATTCGCCCCTTGTGAGGAGCCGGATCATGTCCTGTTGCCTATCCTTGGTTGAAGCGACCAGTCTCCGTGATTGCCGCGGCTGGGATGGAGTCGTCTGGCAGGCACACTTCGAACGACGGAAGGCGACTCGCCCCGCGTTACCGTGGGACGAAGGAATGCGACTCACACCGGAGGAACGCCGGGCGGTGCTCCCCTCGATCACGAAATTTCAACGTGGTGAAAGTGGGACCGGGGCACACTTCCAGTCCGTGGCGCGACAGTCTGTCGACCGGCTGTGTGACCCGGCTTATCCCCAGGCATTGCAACGCTTCCTCGCCGAGGAGAACACGCACGCCAACCTCCTGGCAGAGTATCTCCACGCGGCGGGTGCCCCGTTACTTGAACGGGAATGGTCCGATGATGGCTTTCGCTGGATCCGCCATCAAGGGGGCCTGGCCCTGACGATTGAGGTCCTGGTCGCGGCTGAGGTCATCGCGATGGCTTACTATGCGGCGTTACGTCAGGCGACGGGTTGTCCCGTCCTGCGGGCCCTCTGCCGCCAGGTCCTGGAAGACGAAGTGCTGCATCTCGAATTCCAGGGTCAGGCGCTGGGACGACTCGAACGCCGAGCATCACGATGGCAGCGCAGTTTCGAACGCAGCCGTCGCCAGTGGCTGCTGTGGGGCGGCGGTCGCCTCGTCTGGCACACACACCGGGCTGTCTTTCAACAGGCCGGCTGGAATTGGGCGAACTATCGTCGACGACTCACCCTTCACGGCGACGGGCTGGAACGAATCATCACTCGCACCACCCGAATCGCTTCGTCATCGGTTCAACGAGAACGAGCGGCGTACTTGTCGGTCGCAGGCTGCGGGTCGATGAGCGCGTCGGCTTCGGGCAGACCAACGGCCTGACGCTTGGCTGCGTCCCAGACGATCGGCTTCTGCAACCGCAAGGCGAGCACCCCCAGCATGCCGACCTCGGTAATGCGGGCACCGATCTCGAACGGAGAGTAGGTCTTCGCATCGCCCGCGCAAGCCAGAACCCACTCGAACATATGCGAGTTGTTGACCTGGCTCCACCGCGGTCGCTGCCCCTGTGCGGTCCGCTTCGGGTCCCACTTGAGGACCTCGGTATCAATCCGCGGCTGTGTTTTCGGAATCGCAGCGATCACGGGGAGGCTGGCTCCGCGGAATTCGGTGTCCCCTTTCAGGCGAACATTGCAGTCGGTGTTCCATAACCCGGCGGAGAGGGTTCCTTCACTCCCGACAATCAGGCAGCCCGTAGTGCCGACCGGTCCGCGCGTGATTTCCTGCGGCGGCTGGTTCTGATCGCCCGAGTAGAAGACGAGCTTGACCGGACCGCGGTTCCCTTTGGCGGCGAAGGAGAACGTGACGGTACACTTCGTCGCGAACGATTCATGCCCAAGGTCCTCACCAGTCGCCTCGATCCGGACGGGTGCATCGAGGTTGAGGGCACGATACGCGAGTTGAAAACCATGGCAGCAGAAGTCGGCCAGTGAACCGCCGCCGAAGTCGTACCAGCCGCGCCATTTGCCGGGATGGTAGATCCCTTCGTGGTACGGCCGTGAAGGCGCGGCCCCGAGCCAGAAATCCCAATCGAGACCCGCGGGAACCGGATCAGTCTTCTCAGGACGATCGACGCCATTCGGCCAGCTGTGCGCCGGATGCCAGACGTGGACCTCGGTGATGTTGCCCAGCAGCCCGGACTGAATCACCTCGAAACTGCGGCGGAAACCTTCTGTCGAGCAGCCTTGATTGCCGGTCTGCGTGGCGAGTTGCGGGTGACTCTTGGCGAGCTGTTCTAAGGCGCGACACTCGGCCACCGAATGCGCAAGCGGCTTCTCACAATAGACATGCTTTCCCGCTTCGAGTGCGGCTTTACAGATCGGCACATGCCAGTGATCGGGCGTGGCGATGATGACCGCGTTGACGCCCTTCTCCTTTTCGAGCAGCTCGCGGTAATCGTGATAGGCACGGGTGTTTGCCAAGCCTTTCGACTGGAGCGCACTGTCACGCTGCCGCTGGTCGATATCGCAGATCGCGACGATCTGCTGATCGAGCTTGGCGAGTTCGGGGATGAGGTAGCCGCGCATCTGGCCCCCCATCCCGATGCACGCGAACGACAAGCGAGCACTCTCCGCTTGCGCCCGTGCTCGACGTGCCGGCAGCAGCGCCGGCAGACCAATCCCCGCAGCAGTAGCGGTTTGAAGAAAGCGACGGCGGGTGAGGGCTGACATGGTCGGGACCTGCTTTCGTGTGACTGGAGAGCGCTACTTGGGTGCCGCCTGCTGCGTGGCGAGCAGCTTCTGGGCACGTTCCGCGAGATCCGTTTCCGGAAAATCAGCGACGATCTTTTCGAGCTGCAGTTGTGCCTTCTTGCGGATCGCCGGCGCGGGTGAAGCCAGACTACTTGCAGCGAGTGCCATCTGTTTTTCTGCGAGCAGACCGGCCTTCACCTGCGAGGACCGCGCCAGCTTCTTCTGCAGGACGTCCAGTTCTTTCGGAACTTCGTAACCGCGGAAGTCATCCAGCAACCGGGTCACCTGGCTGAACGCGGCCCACTTCTGATCGCTCTCATCCGCTGCTCGAATCTCGCCGGCCTGACGTTCGATCTCGGCGAGGACGAGGTCCTGCAGCTTCTTCGCCGCTTCACGTTGTTCTTCGGGACCGGCATTTAACGATTTTTTGAAGAGCGGGAGGGCTTCCGGGTACTTGCGGAACTCAACGGCGCGCCACAAGGGCCACAACGGTTCGGGGACGTCCTGTGGTTTGGTTGTCCACGCAGCCCCGGGGAGCGCATCGGCGACCGTCGTTTCCGGTTCATCCCACCAGCCTGGCCAGAACTTGCCTTTCGCCGTCACATACATCGCAGAACAGACCGTTCCCAGGACGCCATCTTCCGCTTCGGCTTTCACGGCGGTATCGCATTGTTTACAGAAGGCGAACCCCGGATCGCAGAGCGTCGGGAAGTTGTAGTTCGTATTCTTCAGCGCCTGTTCGGCCTGCTGGCGGGTCGCGCCCATCGCGACGCCGATGAAGATCACGGGATCGAGTGCGTGCAGCTTGGCCGAAGCGATGTACTTCGGCAGTTCTTCCAGTCCTTCCTGATCGCAGGTGAAGAAGTAGAGCGAGACCCCCTTCCCCTGCAGCTGCTGCCAGGTGAAGGGAGACGAGTTGAACCACAACGCCTTGTCGGTTGGAAGCGGGGGCGGATCGTAATCGCCGTCCTCATCTTCCGCTGCACGGACGGAAACCGCGGGCAGCAGACAGAAGACGAACAGCAGTCCCAACAACAGACGGCGGGCCAGCAGCATGATGGGTCATCCCAAGGACGTAGGGTGAGCGCGGCTGACTGCGATCGTACCGGTAGGTCCGCAAATGTCCAGCGTGACCGCTCAGCTCATCGGAATCCAGCGGCGCAGGATCAGGGGCGGGACGACGAGCGCGGCGGTCGCCAGGGCGAACGTCCCGTTCCCCGTGTGCCAGTAAACGACCGCCGCGGACGTCGTGACGTAATTCATCAGGAACAGGCCGATCATCGGCTGGACCAGCGCGGGAATGGGATTGCGGATCACGTTGATCGCCCGCATGTTGACCGACACCGCCACGAAGAGGAGCAGTGCGATTGAAGGGGCAAAGTCTGCTTCCCCCGGCCATGTCCACATCAATCCGGCTAGCGTGGCAAAGCCAAGATTGACGACTCCGAGCGCCCCACTGAGTTGCCAGCGACTGCTCACGCGGGCTTCCGTCCGGGCGAACCACGTCACGCCGATGATGTAGACCCCCAATGCGATCGCGACCACGAGCTGCGGTCGGGCGAACGGTTGAAACGCCCACTGATAGGATGAGGATGCCGCCATCATGACGTTGAGGAACCGACAGGTGCCCATCGCCAGTGGACCGAGCGGTGTCCGCTTGAGGAACGCGTCGTAAGCCAGAATCGCCACGACGAGCGCTCCAGCGAACATCAACACGGGGGGGGAGACGGTCGAAGCCGAGACCAACCCGACGAGCATCAGCACAATCCCGAGCGTCGTCGCCGCCGTCCGCGAGACGCGCCCCGAGGGAATGGGCCGCGATGGACGTTCCTGCCGATCCTGTTGGAGGTCAAAGACATCGTTGAAGACCATCCCCGCGAGATACAATCCGCAGGTCGCGCCGAGCAGCCCGAAAAACTTCGGCAGCGACGTGATCCCCCGCTGCGTCAACATCACCCCGAGGACGACATCGGCAATCGCCGTGAAGACGGTCGGCAGGCGGATGAGTTGCAGGTAAGCGCGCATCGGATTCAACATTCATGAACGGCGCGGAAGCCCACGGCAAGCATTCCGTGGGCGTCTGTCATTTGGCGCTTTTTGCCCAGTCACGCAGTTGTTCGAACTGCAGGGCAAACGCCGGTTCGTCGCAGCCCATCGGACTCTTGAAGAACGAACCGAGATGCGTCATCAGGCCGACATCCCCCTGACGGGCCGCCCGTTCCGTGAACCGCACAAGGTCGATCACCAGTGGGGCGGCGAGCAGCGAATCACAGCCCTGCCAGATGAACTGCAGCACCATCGGCGTATTCAGGAATCCCTGGAAGTGGATATGGTCCCACGCCGTCTTCCAGTCTCCCATCGATTCGATGTACTCGATCGACACCAGCGTCTGCGGCTTATAACCGAGAATCTCGGTCAGCAGGTGATCCTTTGAGCGGACTTTGTTCGCCTTGTTTTCCGGATCGTCGAGGACTTTCCCATCGAGGTTGCCAAAGATGTTGTGTCCGACCCAGCTCATCACGTGCAGATTGCGATTGGCGAACATCGGCGCGAGGACCGCCTTCATCAGCGTTTCGCCCGTCTTCCCATCTCGGCCGACATGCACGACCTTCTGACTTCGAGCGTATTCATCGAGCGCCGGAAGATCGGACCCCATCGACGGCGTGAAGTTCACGTAGTGACAGCCGGCGCGGAACGCTGCAATGGCGTAGAGCGTGCTCGCAGGGAGTGGGCACGCGGTGTTCGTCTTCAGCTGCTCGGAGATGGTCGCCCAGCTGAGGCCCTTTACCGCGGGATCGACGGGCGGTTCGGTCGACATCACGTTGACCACGACCACTCGTTCGCAGCCGGTCGCTTTCTGGAACGCCTGCAGATCGCTCGTCAGCCGGGCGACAACCTGACCGGCCGCTTCACTCTGAAACGCTTTGACCTGCGGACCCGCGAGCGATTCGATCTTCGCGCCGACACCGTACAGCGTACCGGGCTTCACCTGGGTATCGAATGTGGCGAGGTCGGGCGTGAGTTGTTCGAGCATCGCCGGGGAGAAGACACGCGACTGTTCGAGGAGCACGCGGGCTTCCGCCAGCGCGGTCGTTTCCCGAATTTCATGACCGCCGAGGACGATTTCGTCCCAGCCTGCCAGTTCCAGACCGGCAAATTCGGGGAGTGCTGAAACTAGTCCCGTGGTGGTCGTCAGCCCCCGTTTGAGCGCCAGCAGCCCCGTGACGACGGTCGTCGCCACGCCACCCCAGGCCCCCACCAACCAGACCCCCACCGTCCGTTTCGCCATCGTTGCCGCTCACAGTCTGCCGACTCGAATGAGACCACCGCAGCGGTCCCGGAAACTCCCACGAATCAGTCATCTTATCCGCGGTGAGAACCGGTCGCGAGCGAAGCGGAATTTTCAAGAAGGGTCCTGGATCGCCTCATTCGGCTCGGGTAGCACAGCCTTGCAGACGCGGAGCATGTTCCCGCCGAGAATCTGCTGAATCTGCGTGTCGGTGTAGCCCCGCTGGACGAGTCCAACAGTGACCAGTGGCCAGTTGGTCCACGCAAGACTCCCCGCCCGGGGCCATTGCCCGCCGAGGGCATCCGGCGGCCAGAGGGCCTCGTACCGTGTCCGTCGCTTGCCGCGGCTGGGAATCTGTTTCACCGCTGCGGGAGCATGCTGCGAAGTATGAGCGACGTCGGTCCCGATCGCGACATGTTCGATCCCGAACTTTTTCACCGCATAGTCTACATGATCGAGAAGGGCCTGCAGGTCGCCGGTGCCGCCGAGGAAGGCCGGGATCCAGCAGATTCCGATCAGGCCGCCAGTCTCACAGATCGCGCGAATCACCTCATCAGGCTTCGCGCGGATGTGGTTCCGTAGGCCAGCACAGACAGTGTGGCTGGCCACCATGGGTTTCGACGACGCTTGCGCGGCTTCCAGACTGGTCCGCCAGCCGCTGTGAGCCACATCCACGATGACCCCCACGCGATTCATTTCCGCGATCGCAGCTCGACCAAGATCACTGAGTCCGCCATTCGCCGTCTCCGCACACCCGTCACCGAGCATGTTCCGCCGGTTGTAGGTGACATGCATCATGCGGATGCCGAGTTGAAAGAAGAGCCGGATGTAGCCGAGTTCCTCATCGACCGTGACCCACGTCTGCGGCAACGGCACACCATTCCCGGTGAGATACAGGCAATGCTTCTGCGTCTTGTGGGCCTCGACGATGTCATCGGGATGCGTTGCCCGGATCAGTGTGCCGCGGAGGCGGTCTGTCAGGTACGTGAAGCGTGCAAGGCGCTTCATCAACCGCAATGGGTCCTGTCCTTCTTCGCCAGCATTCTGAAAGATCGTCGTCACGCCGCTGACGAGCATCGCTTCATTGAACTCGGTTCGTTCCGCTACGACGACTGCCGCCTGCGTCATCCCCAGTTCTTCCTGCAGATCCTGCACTTCCAGATCGGAGCCTCCCGCCTCGATCAGGGCCGTCATCCGTGGGACATCAAGAGCCGCCCGAGGAGCGAACCCGTAGGCATCGAAGACCAGCGACTGCCGATGGAGCGAGAGTCCATGCTCAAGTTGCGCCCGCGTTGGCTTCAGGACTTCCAGACCGAGGTCCCGTCCCTTCCGGATGACCGGGTTCTCGGTGATGAGCAGCGGATCGCGATCGACGTTGGTGATCGGGTCGACCGCCCGCAGCGCTGCAGGCCCCAAAGCCAGTGCCGTTCCCGTCGCTGCGAGAAACCCGCGGCGGGTGCAGTTCAAGCCAGTCTCTTCAAACATGTTCACAGGTCCGGAATCTGTTGCACTTCTGCAAATTGCGATGAAGAAAGTCGCCATCACGCTCCGCGTGATGAGCGGATCCCGCAGAAAGTTTCCGATCTCTAGACGACATCGTCACAGGTCGACTCGCCAGGAGCGAGCATCATGCAGTTGGACCCGTGCACTCGCATCCGCTCATCACGCGGAGCGTGATGGCGACTTAAGAGAACTCACAGGATTACGGCTTCACATCGCACAACTGCAGGGCGAGGAGCGGGAAGGCGGTCCCACTGTAGGTGATGAAGTGCCAGGAGTCGGTATTCAGCGAGCGGGTCCACCAACGGCCTGATTCGCGCTGGTTCGACTGCAGCCACTTCACACCTCGCTGTACGTGCGGATTGTCGGTCGCGACTCCAGTCTCACGGAGCACGATGATCGCCAGACCCGTCATGTGACCATCACTGGCCGGGGTACTGAAGTCGGGTTCGGCCCGCAACTTCGCCGCCCGGTTGCCGCGGCCCCACGCATCGGGCGAAGCGAACGTCCGGATCGACCAGCCACCGTCTTCACGCTGGTGCTTGAGGACGACATCACGCAATGCCTGTTGTTGCGGTTCCTCGAGCAGTCCCGGCCAGCGGGCACTGGCCCACAACAGGAGGACGCGGCCATAGTCATGCGGAGGAGCAGTGGTCCGCAGATAGGTTTTCAGTCGATCGACTTTCGCGATGAGCGCTGGATCAGTCTCGGCCATGTCGAGCCAGCCGGGCGCAACGCCGATTGCCATCGCTGCGACCGTCGCTTCATGAAAGGCGTCCGATTCATACGGCGGCCAGCAGTCGAGCGTCCCCCAGGTTCCCTGTTCGGTCTGCAGATCGAACATCAATCCGAGCGCCTGCTTCGTCTCCGGTGACAACGTCTTCGTGATGCGGGCATCCCACTCGGCGAGTCCCGCCGCGAGATAGATGACCTGGGCAGGTCTGGTCGACTTCATCAGATTCGCGCGTTCTTCCTTCGCGAGCGTGGCCAGTTGCTTGAGGAAGAACTGCCGGGTTTCATCAGCCGGTTGGCCGAGCGTCGGCGTGAGCGCCGGCCGGATCGTCATATACGTCCCGTTGGTATGACAGGTGACGCACTTTCGCTCGGCGTTCCACGCCAGCGAACCCTGCTCCAGGTACTTCTCGGCCAGCGCAAAGGAGACACTGTTCCGCAGCGGTTCTTCAGCCGATGCCGGCGGGATCTTCACATCTCCGAGCGTGTATTGCGGCTGATCACCACCCCGCGCGACGGCACATAAGCTCGTCGTTAGACAGGCGATGACCGCAGACAGCCGCACACAATGCCCATTCGCCATGATCCCGCCTTCTCACCGCATCCTTTGAGACCGGGACCAAATACAACTCTGCGCCCGATCGCATCAACAATCGCCACTATGACGAATCGCGGCAGCGTTGTCGAATGACCACGCCTCAATCCTGGCCAACGCGAAGACGCAGGCGTGAATCGCTTGCGTCTTCGCGATTCGATGTCAGGATGAATCATCCTGCTACGCCAGCAAATCGTGCGCGATATGACCGTGGATATCGGTCAGCCGGTATTGCCGACCCTGGTAGGTGTAGGTCAGCCGCTGATGATCTAACCCCAGGGCATGCAGAATCGTCGCCTGCACATCGTGCACATGGACCGGGTTCTCGACCGAGTGGAAACCGAGTTCGTCGGTCTTCCCGTATGCCAGACCGGCTTTGAAGCCTCCACCCGCAAACCACATCGAGTAAGCCTGCGGGTGATGATCGCGTCCCAGGCTCCGACCCAGCGCCGGGTTCGTCTCGACCATCGGCGTGCGACCGAATTCCCCACCCCACACGACGAGCGTTTCATCGAGCAGCCCACGGCGTTTCAAGTCGGTGACGAGCGCTGCCGATGCCTGATCGGTCGCCCCGCAATTCCGCTTGAGGTTGCCCGCAACATCGGAGTGGGCATCCCAACCTTCGTTGTAGATATTGATGAACCGCACGCCGCGCTCGATCATCCGCCGCGCGAGCAGACACGCCCGCGCGAAGGACGGCTTGTCGGGATCAGCACCATACAACTCCAGCGTCTCTTTCGTTTCGCTCCGCAGATCCATCAACTCGGGGGCCGAGGTCTGCAGGCGAAACGCCATCTCATAGGCAGCGATCCGCGTTGCAATCTCGGGATCACCCTGCGACTGCAACCGCTCACGATTCAGTCGCCCCACCAGGTCGAGCGACTCACGCTGCAGGGCTTCATCCACCCCCGGCGGACGACTGAGGTTGAGGATCGGGTCTCCCTGATTCCGGAACCGCACCCCCGTGTAAATCGACGGAATGAAGCCACTCGACCAATTCGCTGCCCCGCCGCTGATCCCCGCCCCGGTCGACATCACGACGAACGCTGGCAGATTGTCGGCTTCGGCCCCCAGACCGTACGTCACCCAGCTGCCGAAACTCGGCCGTCCCGGTTGTGGGAAGCCCGTATTGAAGAAGATCTGTGCCGGGGCATGATTGAACTGGTCGGTCTTGATCGTCCGCACCAGGCAGATGTCGTCGACGATCTTGCCCAGATGCGGCATCACTTCCGCAATCGAGGTCCCGCATTCACCGTACGGACGGAACGGGTACCGTGGTCCCAGGCAGGCCGCATCGGAGCGAATGAAGGCATACCGCTGACCGCCGATGATCTCCGGCGGGATCGACTTCCCTTCGTACTCCACCAGCTTCGGCTTGTAGTCGAAGAGGTCGAGTTGACTGGGTGCCCCCGCCATAAAGAGATGAATGACCGCTTTCGCCTTCGGGGCGAACTGACTCGGCCGCGGGACGAGCGTATCGGTCTGATTCGCCACCGCCGCCCGTGACGAGAACGCACTCGTCAGCAGCGCCCCAGCCGCAATCTTCCCGAGTCCGACTCCACATTCTTGCAGAAAATGTCGCCGCGCGACCGGGGAAGCTGAGTGGTTGATCGTCATCGAACGGGACTCCTGTCAGGCCGTCAATTCAAGGTGTCTTGCAGGCTCAAGGCGGGGTGTCTGGCACTCGTCACGGAAGAGATGGCAGCGTCATTCCGTCGTGATCATTTCATCGAGATTCAGAATTACGCGGGCGAGGGTGCTCCACGCGGCGGTGGCGATAGTGTCGCCGGTTGCGGCACCCGCGATCTTCGCCGCTTCGGCGGGAGTGTCTTTCAATCGAGTCGACTGCGCCTCGACAAAGGCCGTCAATTGCAGCAGTTCACTCGGCGTCGACGACCGGGTGAGACAGTGCCGGAAGAGAGTCTCCACTCGTTCGGCAGTGCTTCCGGAACGACCGGCCCAGTCGCGACCAAGGGCCTGAGCCGCTTCGACGAAGACCGCGTCATTCAAGAGAGTGAGGGCCTGCAACGGCGTGTTCGATACATCGCGCCGTGGGACGCATGCCTCGCCACTGGGACCATCGAACGTCGTGAACATCGCATAGGGAGCCGTCCGCTTACTGAAGGTGTAGAGTCCGCGGCGATAGCGGTCTTCTCCCGGACTCACGGTCCACGCGAGTTGCCCGTAAGCCCCTTCGGTCGTGATGTTCGCCGGTTGCGGCGGGAAGACGCTGGGACCCCCCTGCTTCAAGGAAAGGAGTCCCGCGACATGCAGCACACTGTCACGGACCAGTTCCGCATCCAGCCGGGTCCGCGGACCACGCGCGAGGAGCACGTTCTGCGGATCACGTTCCCGCAACTGCGGTGTCACCGTCGAGGACTGTCGATACGTGGCACTCGTGACGATCCAGCGATGCAGGTCCTTCACCGACCAACCGTTCTCCATGAACTCGACCGCGAGCCAGTCGAGCAGATCGGGATGCGAAGGCAACTCCCCCTGATAGCCGAAGTCTTCCATCGTCCGCACCAGTCCGCGTCCGAAGAACGCCTGCCAGTGACGATTGACTGTCACCCGGGCCACGAGCGGATTACGCCGATCGACCAGCCAGCGCGCGAATGCCAATCGCGGCGGCTCAACCTGTCTCTGTAACGCATGCAGGAATGGCGGGACACCCGGCTGCACTTCATCGACCGGTTGCAGAAACTCGCCGCGGCGATACCACTTCGTCGGCCGCGGGTTATCTGCCGGTCGTTCGAGGAAGACGAGCGTCGTGGTCGGCGCGGGCCAGCGCTGACGGAACTGCTCCAACTGCTGCCGCTCACCCGCCAGTTCGGGGGCCACGCGGCAGAACGCCAGTTGCAGGGCCGCTTGATCCTCCGCGGTCAGTTCCGCGATCGACTTGGCAAGTAGGGCATCGAGTTCCGGTGGTCGCGCAGCCGTCGTTAACCCGCGCGGGTCGGTCGTCACTGCAAAACGGAAGCGCCCCATCCCGGCGGCGTAGTAACGCTCAAAGACCAACCGAATCAGCTGATCCGTGGCCTCAGGTGCGGCCTCTTTCAGACTGAAGACCGCCACATGTGCCCGGCCCTGCCCGCCATTGATCGACCAGCCGGTGAGCGGGTTCCCGTCGATCGCCGCCGCGGCGTCCGATTTCCCGTTGGCGAAACTCTGCGCGGTCTGGCCCCATGGCTGTCGTTGGGCATCGGACTCCCAGTGAATCTCACTCAGGAAGAAGTCGCCATGCGGTCCCTCATAGTAGACGCGGCCGGGCCCGCGCTTCGGCAGCCGCTCATCGGGAAGCGCTTCGATCCGCAAAGCTGTAGCGCCGTTCAATTCCGCACCGAACGAGAACTCGAAAACATCCCGTTTCGAGAGATCGCCGGACGAAAACAGCGATCCGTCCGGCAGCAGTTCGAGCTTGGGAAGCGTGCTCGTCCAGGATCGCGGCACCACCGTCTTCCACGCCACCGCTTCCTTCCGCTGAGCTTCGAGCCACGCGGTGTACTTCGTCTGGAAGTGTTCCTTCCGGCGGTCGGCTTCGGGGCGGGGATCACTCGGCCGACCGAGCTTCACGCGGAACTTGCCGAGTGTGTGCTGCGTGCCGAACTGCTGATCGAGCGTGATCGTCCACGTCACCGGTTGCGTTGCGCGGACCGGTTCCGCGAAGACGACCGTCAACGTGCGGTTGACGTTCCACGTCCCTTCGCCATGGATCGCCCAGCCGGTCTTGAGTTGACCATCGATCGCGTTCGCGGCCGGGAACTGCGGCTGTGAAAAATCAGCCGTCGCCGAGGCGAACTTGATCGGCTGCGCGGGTTCATTGCCGATGACTGCGTTGACCTTTACTTCGGTGAGCACGAAGTTCCCATGCGGCGTGCGCCCCGGTCCATTCTGTCCGAGCGATGCGTCGGTCAGGGCTTCCAACTGCAACGCACCGATCGGTCCCTCGGTGGTCATGGTCAGCGTATAGGTGTCGACCTCCGACGGATTACCGCTGACGAGGATGGCACCGTCCGCAACCGGCTTCAGTTCCGCCCGGTGCGCACCGGTGGCTTTCACCAGCGTCGGGTTGATCCATGTCCATTCGTCAGTCGGTGGGAAGCGACTGGGGAGTCCCCGCTCACGGGCCGCATATTCGGCTTCACGCGCAGCCCGCTCGGCCCGAGCCGTGGGCGTCCAGACTTCGTACTCTGGTTCGTCGGCGTTGTTGAGGAACGCCATCATCCGGTAGTAATCCTGATGCAGCAGCGGATCATACTTGTGCGTGTGACACTGGGCACAGCCGATCGTCAGCCCAAGCCACGCGGCCCCGGTGGTGGCCATCCGGTCGGTCATCGCATGAAAACGGAATTCGAGCGGGTCGATCCCCCCTTCCTCGTTGATCATCGTGTTGCGATGAAAGCCGGTTGCGATGCGGTCGTCATCCGTTGCCCCCGGCAACAGGTCGCCCGCGAGTTGTTTGATCGTGAATTCATCGAACGGCAGATCGGCATTCAGGGCGTGGATGACCCAGTCGCGATACGGCCAGATCGACCGCGGGCGGTCCTTCTCATAGCCGTTGGTATCGGCATAGCGGGCGAGATCGAGCCAGCGTCGCGCCCAGCGCTCGCCATAAGCGGGAGAGGCGAGCAGTCGATCGACCAGCCGTTCGTACGCTCCCGGTGCGGTATCAGTCAGAAACCGTGTGGCCTCTTCGTCCGTGGGCGGAAGTCCAGTCAAATCGAGCGTGACCCGGCGTAACAGCGTGGCCCGTTCCGCTTCCGGGCTGGGAGCGAGCTGCGCCCGTTCCAGTCGTGCGAGCACGAACGCATCGAGCGGCGAACGGACCCACTGCCGCTGCTGGACTACCGGTGGTTGAACCGCTTGCGGCGGAACAAACGCCCAATGGGGACGATAATCGGCCCCCGCGGCGACCCACGCGCGGAGCGTCTGCTTCTGTGCGGGCGAGAGCTGCAGATTCGCGGACGCAGGCGGCATCACGACATCCGCATCGTGCGACTCGATGCGGCGGATCAGTTCGCTCGTGTCCGGTTTGCCCGGAGCGATGACCAGGGCCCCACTCTCCGCCTTGCCAACCGCCGTCTCCCGCAGATCAAGCCGCACGCCCCCATCACGCTTGGCCTCATCGGGTCCATGACACTTGAAACAGAACTGCGAAAGAATCGGCCGGACCTCACGATTAAAATCGGGCCCTTCGGCCGCAGAGAGTGTTCCCCCCACGACGCAGATAACACCCAGACACCACCCAATCAGCGAGCGCACCATCCGTCCGACTCCTGCCAGCATGCGAGTACCCGGAGACCGGGCAGCTTCGTGACATTGATTATAGGACGCGAAGAACGCGTATCACCAGCCGCGTGCAAGTCGTTTCCCGAAGGGTAGAATCGCCGAGAACACGGGAGGGCTCGATCATGCCAGACGCTCTTGTTCGAGTCGGTGATCCCGATGTGTTGGTCGTTGTCTGATGGCTTGCCTGAGGAGACTCCGCCGATGCCACGTTGCTTTCTGGCGTTGTCGTTGACGGACGAGGTGCGTGAGGAGTTATCGGAACTGTCGTTGCCGGAGGGTTCAGGGGTTCGTCCGGTCCGGGGGGAGTCGTTGCACCTGACGCTTCATTTCCTGGGGGAACAGACGGACGCAGCAGTCGCGAAGTTGTCGGTCGCCTTGCAGGATCTGACGGTGCCGGCGTTCAAGTTCGACATTCGCGGTGTCGGCAGTTTTCCGCCGCGCGGACCGGCTACCGTTCTGTGGTGCGGTGTCGTAGCGCCGCCGGAGCTATTCGCGTTGCATCGGGAACTGGGGAAACGGTTACAGTCTGTGATCGGCTTCCAAGCGGAATCGCGACCGTACGCCCCGCACATCACCCTGGCCCGCTGCCAACCGCCACTCTCGCGGGATGCCCTCGACCGCTGGCGCGAACGGCATCAATCATTGCAACTGGGTCCGCTCGCCGCGACTGCCGTCACGCTCTACTTCAGCGATATGCAGGTCCATCCGGTTCGCTACTTTACACAGGCAACGTTTCCGCTATCGCCGGAACGCTGATTGTCGGCTATTCGCTCTTCGCAGCATCCAGCCTGGCCCCGTACTGCGTCGCGTAGTACTGGCGATAGGCACCCGAGCGGATGCGGGCGGTCCAGTCGGGGTGGGTCTGGTACCAGGTGATAGTGTCGCGCAGGCCGGTGGTGAAGTCGACCTGGGGGGACCAGCCGAGTTCCCGTTGGGCTTTGGAAGCGTCGATCGCGTACCGCAGGTCGTGGCCGGGGCGGTCGGTGACGTAGCGGATGAGGGACCGCGGTTTGCCGACCGCATCGAGCAGCCTTTCGGTCAGTTCGCGGTTCGTCAGTTCGCAACCGCCGCCGAAATTGTAGACCTCACCCGGTGTCCCGCGCTTCCAGGCGGCTTCGATCCCCCGGCAATGATCGCTGACGTGCAGCCAGTCCCGCACGTTCGTTCCCGCGCCGTACAACGGCAAGGGCTGGTCGGCCAGCGCATTCGCGAGAAACAGCGGGATTACCTTCTCGGGGAACTGGTACGGACCATAATTATTCGAGCACCGCGTGATGATCGCCGGGAACCCGAACGTGTGGACATACGCCCGCACTAACAGGTCAGCCGCGGCTTTACTGGCGGCGTAGGGACTGTTGGGGGCCAGCGGAGTCTCTTCGACGAAGTGACCTTCCGGACCGAGCGAGCCGTAGACCTCATCGGTCGAGACCTGCACATACCGCGGGACGTTCGCCTTGCGGCAGGCATCGAGCAGGACCTGCGTCCCGATGACATTGGTCTGCAGGAACGGGCCGCTGTCGAGAATGCTCCGGTCGACATGACTCTCCGCAGCGAGATGCAGCACGGCGTCGAACCGACCGTCACGCACCAGCGGTTCCACATATGCTGCGTCAGTAACATTTCCCTGCACGAACCGATATCGCGGATCGCTCGCAATGTCCGCCAGGTTTTCGGGGTTCCCCGCATACGTCAGCAGATCGAGATTGGTGATCTCGATCGCCGCATCATTCGCGAGCAGATGCCGCACCAGGTTCGACCCGATAAACCCGCACCCGCCGGTGATGAGGATCCGTGGCATCGTGGGTATCCGCCTCCGCTCTGTGATGTGCACAAACCCGTAGAATCCATCACTCTAAGGGATGAGTCAAAATGTTTGCACCAACTCTTGCAACTCGTCGAATCGACATACCGCGGGATGTAGTTTCAGCAACCGTGACAGCGTAATCCGTTTTTGTTGCGGCGCCTCCACATTCAGCTTGACTGTCGGCAACACGAAAAACTTCCATTGCGCAAGATTCAACGGGTCGATCGTCGCGGCGTCTTGATGGTCTAGCAGACAGAAGACATACAGGTCGGCTTGGCGTCGCGCCACTCCATCATAGCAACCAGTCGATTCGTCCCAGGCGCGTGTTGGAGCGATGTCGAACGCAATCCGAGAGGGCTTCTTTTGCCGCCAACTTTGGAGGAAAGCGGCAGACTTCACCTCGATTTTTACCTCGCAAAAGTCGAGATCATAGGCGTGCCATTCCCGGCGGACGCCATGGGCGACGCCCAGCGCTTGTGCGACAAGAAACTCGGCGAGGCGGCCGCGCAGGGTATTCCCTAGTAGTTCTGAAGTGGACCAGGCCCAGAAATCGCGGACACGAAAGGGAAGCGGCTTGCCGTCAACACGAAATGCTTCCGTGCCTACAAGAAGTGGCGTTGTCGGCGGTGGGTTATTGGTCATCCACCCACCTCGAATTCCGGTGCGAATTATCCGGTGCTGGACTTGATGGACAACGCCCGGCATCGGAGGTCGTTCGAAGGTTCGGCCCCCGGCGACTCGCCGGGGGCTAAATGACGGGCGGTCACACGGTCGGTTCGGTCGAGGCCGGTGCGGTCGTATCGACGAGGTCGGCCGGGATGCGGGCGATCGAGGCGACCTTGTCTTCGGCGTCGAGTCGCATGATGCGGACACCCTGCGTGTTGCGGCCGATCTCGTTGATGTCCGCGACGCGGAGACGCTGAATCTTGCCGACCGCCGTCACCAGCAGAATCTCGTCCCCTTCAGTCACCGCGGCGATCTTCACCGCCGGGCCGTTGCGGTCGGTCGTGCGGATGTCGCGGATCCCCTTCCCGCCGCGACGCTGGCGACGGTAGCTCTTGTTCGAGGGATCGGCGGAATCTTCGGACTCGGTGTCGTCGGAGGCTGTGGGCTCATCGGCGGGGGTGTCGTCGGAGGGGGGATCGTCGTCGACATTGCCCCCCGGCGACTCGCCGGGGGCTAATTGGGTGTCGACCACGACCGGTTCGCCGCCGATGCCGAAGGGGGTGCGTTTGCCGTAGCCGTTCTCGCAGACGGTGAGGAGGCTGAGTGCGGGATCGGCGACGACCATGCCGACGACGCTGTCGTCTTTCCCGAGCCTGATGCCGCGGACACCACCAGCCGATCGCCCCATCGCGCGGGCATCCGACTCGTGGAAGCGGATCGACATCCCCTTCGCCGTCGAGAGGAGGACATCGTCGCCCGGGGCGATGATGAGGGCTTCGATCAGCGAGTCCTCGCGCAGGTCGATCGCGATGATCCCCCCCGCCCGGATGTTGCCGTAGTCGGAGAGACGGCTCTTCTTCACCACACCGCCACGGGTCGCAAAGATCAGGAACGATTCGTGGCTGAAGTCGCGCGTGGCCGCACAGTTGACGACCGTTTCCCCTTCCTGCAGCGAGAGGAGATTGACGACCGCCCGGCCTTTGCTCACGCGGCTGCCGAGCGGAAGATCGTAAATCTTCTGCCGGAAGACGCGGCCGGTATTCGTAAAGAACAGCAGCCAGTCGTGTGTGCTGGCGACGTAAAGGTGCGCGAGCGCGTCGTCGTCTTCGGCCTTGGCACCGGTGATCCCTTTGCCACCCCGATTCTGGGCCTGATACGTGTTGAGCGGCAGCCGCTTGACGTAGCCCCGCTGCGAGAGCGTGACGACCATCGGCTCTTCGGTAATCAGCGCTTCGCGATCGTAATTGCCGAGTTCTTCGTCGGTGATCTCGGTGCGGCGTTTCGTCGCGTACTTATCTTTCAGCGCCTGCATTTCTTCGCGAACGACGGCGCGAATGTTGGCTTCGTCACCGAGCAGATGCAGATAGCCCGCAATATCGGCGAGCAGCTTCTTGTGCTCGTCACGCAGCTTCTCGTGTTCGAGATTCGCCAGCGAGCCGAGCTGCATCGAGACGATCGCTTCGGACTGGTTCGCTGAGAGCGAGTAGGACTCACGCTGGCCGTATTCATCCTGGAAGACGCGGTAGCCGTCGTCACCGAGCGCCCGCGCGACCAGCGGGGCGGGAATCTGAATCAGCTGCAAGCGGTCCTTCGCTTCGGCCCGACTGGGCGAATTCCGGATCGTGCTGATGACCTGATCGAGATCGATCTGGGCGATCAGCAGCCCTTCAACCGTGTGCTTCCGCTTGCGGGCTTCACTCAGCAGGTACTCGGTCCGGCGGCGGATGATCGTCACCCGGTGCCGCAGGAACTCGGCGAGCATGTCCTTCAGCTTGAGCGTCTGCGGCCGGTTTCCGACCAGCGCGAGCAGAATCATGCTGAACGTGTTCTGCAGCGGCGAATACTGGAAGAGCTGATTGAGGACGACCTCTTTATCCGCATCGCGTTTCAGGACGACGTGCAGACAGACCTGCCACGAGGGCAACGTCCGGTCGGTCAGGTCGATGACCCGTGAGATCCCCTTGATCTTGTCGTCACGAACAAGTTGTTCGAGCTTCTCGCGGATGCGATCGCGAGTTTCGAGATACGGAATCTCCGTGATCTCGATGATGTCGGTGTTCTTCTCGGTGATGAACCGCGTGCGGGCCCGGACGGTAATCGTCGAGCGGCCGGTGAGATACCCGGCGCGAATCCCGAGTTTCCCACAGATGAGCCCCCCTGTCGGGAAGTCGGGACCGGGGAGCACTTCGACGATCTCTTCGAGCGTGCACTCCGGGTTATCGATCAGCAGCGTGACGGCGTCGCAGACTTCGCCCAGGTTGTGCGGCGGAATACTCGTCGCCATCCCGACCGCGATCCCGCTCGATCCGTTCACCAGCAGGTTCGGAAAGCGGCTCGGCAGCACGACCGGTTCACGATTCCGCTGGTCGTAGGTCAGCACGTAATCGACGGTGTCGCGTTTCAGATCGTCGAGCATTTCCGACGCGACCGACGAAAGCCGGGCTTCGGTATAGCGCATGGCTGCGGGAGGCAGACCGGCGAGTGAGCCAAAGTTCCCCTGCTTGTCGATGAGGACCTCACGCATGTTCCAGTTCTGGGCCATGCGGACGAGGGTCGGATAGATCGAGCCATCGCCGTGCGGGTGATAGTTCCCGCTGGTATCGCCACAGATCTTCGCACATTTCACTCGGCCGGATGCGGGACCGAGATTGAGGTCGTTCATCGCGACAAGGATGCGGCGTTGCGACGGTTTCAGACCGTCGCGCACATCAGGCAGCGCGCGACTGATAATCACGCTCATCGCGTATGTGACGTAGCTCGTCCGCATCTCATCCTGAATCGCCACGGGGACCATGCGGCCGTCGGGCGTCAGGGCTGTCTCATCCACGTCACCGGTCGACAAATCGGAGCCTCCTGCAGAGACATTTCGCAGAGCAAAAACTTCGCGAAATCCGTTGCGGGAAAATCACTTGCGACGTTCCCACAGTGGACATCACAGGATACCCGATTTCATTCGGATTCTCAACGCGCGGAAGACCGTTTCACACCGTCAATTCCCCCCTTCCAGACCAGAGCATCCGCCGCAAAATCCCGTGCCTGCTGACGACTGACAAAACGATCGAGACACCGGGCTGACTCTCCCCGCAGTTTGGGTCTTGGGAGACGCTTGCGCATTGCGAATTCGCTGCGGGCGTGTCAGGGTATCGGGATGGATAAGTGACACGGAGGACTGGCATGGCAGCGGGGGCGGACGGTCTGCTCGCGGAGACGTTGATTCAGGATGCTGCGTCCCGACGCCGGTCGCAGGAACTCTCGTCGACCGACGAAATCCCCCCGGCCGCCATTCCCGGTTACGAAATCGTCCGCCGCGTCGGAGCGGGGAAGTTCGGGTCGGTCTGGCTGGCCCGCGAACAGAACACCGGCAAACTCGTCGCGATCAAGTTTTATCTTCGCCGCCGCAGTGTCGACTGGTCACTCCTGAGTCGTGAGGTCGAGAAGCTCGCGGTCCTGTACACGTCGCATCACATCGTGCGGTTGCTGGCTGTCGGCTGGGATCACGACCCGCCGTATTTCGTGATGGAGTATCTCGAAAACGGCTCGCTCGCCCAACGACTGGAGCGAGGGCCACTGTCGGTGACCGACGCGGTCCGCATCGCCACGCGAATTGCCCAGGCCCTGGTGCATGCTCACGGCAGCGGGATTCTCCACTGCGATCTGAAGCCCGCCAACGTCCTGCTCGACCAGGACTGGGAACCGCGGCTGTGTGACTTCGGTCAGTCACGGCTGGCCGACGAACACCAGCATGCCCTCGGCACGCTGTTCTACATGGCCCCCGAGCAAAGCGATCTGAAAGCGATCCCTGACGCCCGTTGGGATGTCTACGCGCTGGGAGCCCTGCTCTATCAGATGTTGTGCGGCGAGCCGCCGTTTCGGACCGACGAATCAGAAGCCCGGTTACGTGATGCCCCCACGATGGAAGCCCGCGTGACATTGTATCGCGACCTGGTCCGCACGCAGCCGCGACCCAGCGGGCATCGACGCGTGGGGGGTGTCGATCCGGCACTCGCGGAGATCGTCGATCGCTGCCTGGCGATTGATCCTCAGCGACGGTTCCCCAATGCCCAGGCGGTGCTCGATCGTCTGCACGAGCGCGCCCGTCAGCGGGCCCGGCGTCCGTTGATCTTCATGGGACTCGTGCTGCCGCTATTGCTCATCCTTGCGCTGCTGCCGTTTGCACTGGATGCCCTGCGCGACGCGATCACCACATCGCGTTCCAATCTGATTCAGCGGGCGCTCGAGAGCGACGTCCTGTCGGTCAATCTGCTTGCGCATACGCTGGAACGCGAACTGCAGCATCGGCTGGATGAACTGGCAGCTCTCGCCCAGGATGATGACGTGCGGGCTGCGATCGAAGAGCACCAACTGAAGCCTGCTGCTGAGAGGGAACCGCTGCGCATGTTGCTGAACGAGCGGATTGCCCGGATTGAACGTCGCCGTGATGCAGCCCAGCGGGTGGTCGATGCGAGCTGGTTTCTGCAGGATGCGGAAGGAATCCAACGGTGGCGACACCCCGACAGTGCATCAGTCGACCGGTCGTTCGCCTGTCGCGACTACTTCCATGGCCGCGGTGTCGACTACTTCGAGAAGGATTGCCCCGCTGATCTGCCGCCGATCACGAAACCGCACGTCTCCGTCGCGTATCGGAGCACGTCAAGTGACCGGTACGTGGTCGCGCTGTCGGTCCCCGTGACCGCGTACAGCCGCGGAACCGAAAGCGAGCCGGTTGTGATTGGGGTGCTGGCGCGAACGATGTTTCTCAGTGAGTTGCTCCAGGACTACGAACAGAGTCTGAAAGCCCAAGGGGCCGCAGCCGGTCGCAAGTTGGCATTGATCGATTCACGCTCGTGGAGCCTGCTGGCTCACGACTGGATGAACGAGTCGCATCTGCAACACGTCGCCGATCCGATGCAAGCCCTGCGACTTTCACCAGCGATGATCGCTGCGCTCGAGACGCTCTACCCTTCGTACCACCATGCAAACGTGATTGACCGACTCGATCATTACCGCGACCCGGTGGGTGAACTGGAACCAGAACCGTACGCTCAGGACTGGCTGGCAGCCTTCAGCCCGGTGGGAACGACAGGGTGGATCGCCGTGGTGCAGGAGCCGCGTGATCCGGTGATGAAGCCGGTCGAACAGCTGCGGACGCGGCTGGTCTGGAGCGGGATCGGCGGCATTCTGATCGTTTGCGGACTGGTCGCGGGTTGCTGGTGGATCATCATCCGGTTGATGAATGAACGCCGTCCCGCGTGGCCGTGGTGGCGCCGCAGTTCCTCAGCGAGCACGACGACGCTCACCGGAAAGGTCTCGGAAAGTGCTTGAGCTGACCGCCCAGGGGGCCGATTTACGTCAACGCTGGCGGACGGTCTTGCGCGCCGAACAGACACTGGTTCTCGGGCGAGATCCCGGTTTACCATTGAGCGCTCCCTGGGATGCGGCGATCTCCCGCCGCCATGTGCAACTCGCCGTTGCGGACCGCGCGTTGGATGTGCAACGCCTCGCTGCCGCGGTGAATCCACTCTATTACGGCGGGGCGGCGGTCGATCGCTGTCGAATTCATCCGGGCGAACATTTTGTCCTCGGGACCACGACGTTTCGCCTCGAAGAAACCCTGGTCGAAGCCGCCGCGACGCCGATCTCGGAACGGGCCTTCAGTGCGGCCCAGCTCCAGCAGGTCCGGTTTCAGGATCCGGAAAATCGACTGGCAGTCCTGACCGATCTTCCCGACCTGATCCGCAAGGCCGCATCCGATGCCGATCTGATTGAGCGGCTGGTCGCACTGCTGATGCGGGGCATCGTGCATGCGGATGGAGTGGCGGTCGTGACGCTTGCTGGTTCCGAGTCGGTCGGGGTGCGACACTCCGCGCGCCGCTGGCAGGCGGAAGGAGACTTTCGTCCCAGCCGCCGACTCGTCTCCGCGGCCTTGGAACAACAGCGCCGCAGCGTGCTGCACGTCTGGAATGCAGCCGATGCTGGCACCGCACAACCGACACTCGGAGCGGACTTCGACTGGGCATTCTGCACGCCGATCCCCGGCCTCGGTCATGAACCGACGGGGCTGTACATCACCGGCCGCATGGGGCAAACGTTCGTCCCGGGGACGACGCTCTCGGACTCAGCCCTCCTCGAAGCCGACGTGAAGTTTGCTGAACTGGTGGCTGAAATCGTCTCCGCGGTGGTGAAGTCACGATTGCTCGAACGTCAGAAGGCTGGCTTGCGACAGTTCTTCGCGCCGCCGATTCTGGCCGCCCTGGGTGATAACCTCGACACAACCCTCCTCGAACCGTGCGAGTGTGAAGTCGCGGTACTCTTCTGCGACTTGCGCGGGTTCAGCCAGCGAGCTGAGCAATCAGCCGACAACCTGATTGGATTGCTTGATCGAGTCAGTCGCGCCCTGGGGGTGATGACCGAGCAGATTCTGTTGCATGGTGGCGTGACGGGCGACTTTCAAGGGGATGCAGCGCTCGGGTTCTGGGGATGGCCGTTCCCGACTGCTGATGCCGCGGTGCTGGCATGTCGGGCGGCGCTCGGCATTCGCGCGGCGTTTGCCCGAGCTGCCCAGCAGAAAGATCATCCACTCGCCGACTTCTCGATGGGGATCGGGATAGCCTACGGGCGCGCAGTGGCGGGGAAGATCGGCACCGCGGAGCAAGTGAAGGTGACCGTCTTCGGTCCGGTCGTGAACCTGGCACATCGCCTGGAAAGTATGACCAAGGTCCTCCGGGCACCGATCCTGCTCGATGCCGCCGCCGCGAAAAGTGCGCGGACTCGGCTGACGGCGAGTGAAGGCCGTTTACGCAGCCTGGCGCGCGTCATTCCCTTCGGGCTGGAATCGCCGTTCGTCGTCAGCGAATTATTACCGTCGCAACACGAGTGGCCCGATCTGACCGACTCACATCTCACCCTCTTCGAGGAAGGGGTCGACCATTTCACGCAGGGTCGCTGGGAAGAAGCCTATCGCTGTCTGCATGCGATGCCCCCCAGCGATCGGGCCCAGGACTTCCTGCTCCACCACATCACCCAGTCCGGTCGTACCGCTCCTGCCGATTGGGACGGCGTGATTCGATTACCAGGGAAGTAGACTTCACAGTTTTTTCATCTCGATCGACAGGCTGGCTCTCGTGCCGTCCTAAGAACTTTCACCTAGATGCGCTGGGATCCTGGAGCGGATGTAGCGATTGAGTAGGCACTTGCCCCCCATCGAATCGAATGAATTCGCGTGAAGAACAGCCGACTTGAGCGTGTTGAACTAGAGTGAAGAGTAAGCCAACCAAATCGCGTTCAAACTGCGGTTGAGACCGAGAATAGCCGACCTCGACATCTTCATGAGGTTTTCCCTTCAAGCCGACCGATCATGATCCTGTCCCCTGATTGCTCCTGGAGTGTTGCAGCCAACATCGTTCCCCCTTGGGGTGCTGTGATGGGCACGCTCGACGACAATCTGAAGGAAGCACTTCAGACACTCAACGACGAATTCGATACCGAAGACGGCACCACGACCGGCGTGCGATCAGTGCACAACGACGATGAGGCACTTGCGGTTCTCCGAGACACCTAACGAGGGCACACCGCCCGATGACTGCAACCTACTCTTCCATGGGACCGGCGCGCGATCGCTCGCGGGTGCTGGTCATCGATGACGATCCGCTCTTTCGAAGTCTCGTCATGGCGGCATTGCGCCGCGACTATCTGGTCGCTGTCGCCAGTGACGGACAGGAAGGCTATCACAAAGCGATCGAACATCGGCCGGACGTGATCGTCATTGATATTCAGATGCCCGGCTGGGACGGACTGGAGACACTGGCGGCGATCCGCAAAAATCCCGTCTTGAGCAACGTCGGCGTGATCATGCTCACAGGCGATTCCAGCCGCGACACGGTCATCGCCGCCATCCAGGCAGGGGCCAACGATTACGTCATCAAGACAACGTTCACTCGTGAAGATTTTCTTGCCAAACTCACGAAGCTACTCCCCAAACTCCAAGTCGTCACGCCTGCTCCTTCCCCCGTCCCGCGGGTTGCACCACGACCGCAACCGGGATCGACACCGATTGTGACTGCGGCCCTGGTCACACAACCGGTTCAACCTGTCAGCACTCCCACGCCACCGAATCCACCCGTCCTGACACCAACCCAAGCGGCTCCGGGCAAGCAGGTCGCCGGGTTGCAAGAAATGCTCGACGCCTGGGAGTAGCCCCTCGGCAACGCAGGCGATGACTGACGTCTCTCCAGGCGCGATTCTGCGCGTGTGTTCACAGCGCAAGACGTCAAGCGTCGTTCCCTACGGACTTTTTCACGAGTCACATTTTCATCGAGAAGGTCTTTGCGCCCCAGGTGCGCGCGCCATAGAATCCGCGCAGGCTCGTTGAGCGCGTGCGGAGACTTATGCAGGGCATACGATCCGCCGACGACGGGCCACGAGGACGGAAGTTGGCGTCGTTGGTGCCGAGCGCGAGGATCGTGCGGATGTTGCACTTCTCCTGTGATCTCTGTGGTCAGTCCTTGAGTGATGAGCGCTATCTGGTGCAGATTGCCGGGCAAGCCGTGACCAACGACCGGCTCGAACTCGATCCGGCTGTCGAACACGATCACTTGTCCGCGCTCGAGGCCAGTCTCGCCGCGAGTGCAGATGAAGAGCCTCCGTGTGCCGGGTTGCAGCGACGTTACGATCTCTGCCCGGAATGCTTCCGCAAGTATGCCCAAGATCCGCTGGGACGTGATGCCCGGCGGCGGTTGCGGTACAGCTCGAATTGAGCTGGGATTTCAGACCTTTCACCGCCGACCAGACCACACCCGACCGCATCAACTGGCTGCGGAAGCAGTGCAGTTGGCATCATCCAGGACCCGGGCTACGAGCAGCGTCTGATCATCTTTCGGGGCCGGCCCGCCGCAATGTTCTTCAAGTCGCGTCCAGATCATCTCGGCTGCATCGTCGGCACTGGACCATTCGCGACCACTCAGGGCATCGAGTAACCCCTCGGTCCGAAAGAACTGCCGCTCGCGAGACAACGCTTCACTGATCCCGTCCGTAAACCAGATCAGCAAATCACCCGCTTCCAGCGGTATCGTCGATTGCGTGTAACGGGCCTCAGGCAGGACTCCGCACAGTAACCCATGCGATTTCAGCGAAATCCGTTCACCGCGGCGAATCAGCCACGGCGGCGGATGCCCGGCATTCGAGTAGGTCAGCGTCCGCGAGACCGCATCGACTTCGCCGCAGACGAAGGTCATGAACTGCTCGGACTGAGCCACCGAGAACAGCGTCTGATTGATCCGCGAGACAAGTTCCGCCGGCTCGCGTGTCAGGGCAGCTCCTTCCAGCAACAGCGACCGGAGCGCCCCGCGGGCGACCGCCATCACGAGGGCGGCCGGAATGCTATGGCCGACGGCATCGCCCATCGCCAGGAACGTCCGCTCGGGTGTGACTGGCCAGACCTCACACAAATCACCGGAGAGTTCCGAGGCAGACGCCGTCCGGACCGCCACTTCCAATCGGGCAGAAGCCGACAGTGTCTCGACCCGGCTGCTGCCGTGATGCCGCGAGGCCGTCGCCAGTTCGTGCTTCAATCGATCACGGACCTGGCTGTCGCGCAGCAGAACCGTCCGTTCCAGCACCGTTGCCATTTGTGCCGCGACCGACTGCAGCGCGTGAATGTGACGATCACTCAGCTTTCGTCGCCGCCGTTCGAAGCACCACAACGTCCCTAACGGCCCTTCCAGCGTTCGTACCGGCACACCAATCGCCAGCGAACACTCCGCCGGCAACCAGGGATGCGAGGCGGGATCGTGCCGGTCGAGCACGACCGCCCCATGGGCCAGTGCAGCGGCATCGGGCGTCACATCCTTGAGGAGACGTGTCGGGTTGGGAACCGCCGCCATGTCGATCATCTCCGCACTCCGTAGGCGGAGCGCCTGCATGACGGGATCGACCAGAAAGAAGGCACTCGACCAGAAACCGGTGAGACGGATCGCCCCCCGGAGCATCCGCCCCAGCCCGTCACTCAGCCGTTCTGCCTGGGAATTGCCGCGGCCCAGTTCGACCAGCGTGGTGACTTCATCCGTCCGCTGCGCCAGTTTTCGCTGCGTGGCAATGACCCGCTGCAACAATTCCGCGAAGACTGCAATCGCACTGACCGCAACCCGAAAGTCCGCGGTGACCAACTCGTCCGTTGGACCAAGCAATGCGATCCGCCCGACCGGATGCAGACCATCGGTCACCGGAGCCGACCATAAGCCCTCGCGAACCGTGACTTCCGTTCCCGGCGTATAGGCGATTTTCCATCCCAGCGCAGCACTCAGCCGGTGGCAGACTTCATCGACCCCCGGAACGACCGGGTGAGATGCGAGAGCAACTGACATGACGGATTTCAGCCCGAGTGCGGGGCGACAGGAAGCGGCCTCCCCCAGCGGTCAACGCCGTGCAACGGCCAATGACGTATTCTCTCACTCGACCACCACACGCCCAGACCATGACCATGCCCGCAAGATGTTCAATCTTTCCGACGGTAACGATCCTCCCGCCGAAACCTCATCGCTCACCAGGATCGCCATTATGATCGTCGCCATCATGCTCCGCATGATGAGCGGATCCCAACCAGCGTGTGGAATCCAACGCAATCAAACATCAGAAATTCTCATCCTCGCCACAGTTCGACTCCACGCTCACTCTTGATCCGCTCATCACGCGGTGCGTGAGGACTGCATGGAAAACAACAACCCGGCATGGAAGCCCATGCCGGGTTGAGCAAGTGTGCTGATTTCGCGAGGAATTACCGGCGGGCGGCGGGGTGATGCAGCGACAGCCACTGACCGTTCAGCTTGCTGCTCGCGACGCATTGCTGAATGAAGTACATCCCTTCGACACCATCATAAATGTTCGGGTAGACCGTATCCCGGCGCTCGAACGATTGCTTCGTCGCCCGCTTGGCCATGTCGTCATAGGCGAACCGGTAGACATTCGCGAAAGCCTCGAAGAAAGCTTCGGGATGACCGCTCGGCAACCGGCAGGCGGCCTTGCCCGAGGCGTTCATGAACGGGGCATTCGGGTCACGGGTGTAGATGGCATGCGGCGAGCCATTCTTCCGCACCATCAACTGGTTCGGCTCTTCCTGCCGCCACGACAACGCCCCCTTGGTCCCGTCGACTTCGATGAACAGATCGTTCTCGCGTCCATGCGAAATCTGGCTGGCAGTCACGGTCCCCAGGGCACCGTTCTGAAAACGCACGACAGCATGACCATAATCATCGAGCGCCCGCCCCGGCTCGAAGGCGCGCAGATTCGCTGAGACTTCCGCGGGCAACAGGCCCGTCATATAGCGGGCCAGATTGAAGGCGTGCGTGCCAATGTCGCCAAACGCCCCGGCGGCACCCGACTTCGTCGGATCGGTCCGCCACGCGGCCTGCTTCTGATCGGACGACTCGAGCCGCGTCCGCAGCCAGCCCTGAATGTAGTTCGAGCGAATCGCCTGAATCTCGCCGAGTTCACCCGAGAGGATCATCTCCCGCGCCTGTCGGACGAGCGGGTAGCCGGTGTAGTTGTGACTCACCGCAAAGACCGCATCCGACTTTTCCACGAGCTTCAGCAGCTCTTCGGCTTCCGCCAGGTTGAACGTCATCGGTTTGTCGCAGATCACGTTGAAACCAGCCTGCAGCGCGGCCTTCGCGACCGGGAAGTGGACGTGGTTAGGCGTCGTGATCGAGACGAAGTCGATCCGCTTGTCGGCCGGGAGCGCGGATTCCTTCTCGCAGAGTTCCGCAAACGAACCATACGCACGCTCGGGCGCAATGTCATAAGCCGGTGCCGACGCCTTGGCTTTCACTGGATCGGAGGAGAGTGCCCCGGCGACCAGCGCGGCCCGGTTATCGAGGACGGCTGCGGTCACATGCACCCGCCCAATAAACGAGCCCTGTCCGCCACCCACCAGCGCCATCCGCAACTTGCGATTCAGAGCGCCGTTCGTCGTCTCCATGCTGCCGATCCTCGTGTTGTCTCGTCCGTTCCGGTGGCACCGTCGATCCCCATCGGACCGGGCGCAAACACCCTTAATATTTGTTCTCGCGCAGCATACCGACCCCCTCCAGTCCATGCCAGCGCGGGCAACCACCGCTCTGTGGGAACACCATCACGCTCGCGTGATGGACGGAGGCCGAAAACGCGCCGATATTTCCACGCAGTCGGCCCCAGAGGCTGTCGAGGAGATGCTCTCAGCGGTTCTTCGTTGAGGCCGGGCGTTTACGCCGGGACGGGTCGAATTGTTTCATGACGATGACTGGGGCTTTCGCTGGAAAAGCCCCGTGAACGGGGCTGAAACGGAGACTCATACCGATCCCATGAATTGGGTGCGTGTTCCTTTAATCCGCTCATCACGCGGAGCGTGATGGCTACCAACGAGCTGCGTCAACCGATCGGAACCTTGCCTCGCGCAGACAATTTCTGGGAACCGTATCAGAAGGCCCCCTTCACCCGGCGAAATTGCCGGTCCTGAAACATTCCAGGAGCGGGCTCTTACCGGACAGACACTCAGAGCTTGGCCGCCTTCAGCAGCGTCTCGATGCCGCCGGTCAGCAACCCGTCCATCTCCGGCGGACACCAGGCAACGCTCACTTCATAGCCGCCCTGCGGGTAAGCTTCTGCGGTCGGAATGTACCATGGACCGCCATCGCCATAGGCCGCACACGCCACGAATCGATCGGGAGCTGCCGCCTGGGCGCGGAACTGGTACTCCAGAAAACTCTCAGCGGGAAGATGCAGCAGCGTTCCATGGTTGACGTGCAACGCACTCAGGGTGATCGGGACCCGCTGCCGACAACGGCGGATGAACGAGACGATGTAGGAAGGACGATTCCGCGCGACGACTGCGTTCGCCTTGTTCTCGATCCCTTTCAGGATGGCCTCTTCATTCCAGCGAGACGTGTCGACCGGCGGGTGCAGATCGTGCGTCGACCAGCCAATCGTGGCAACCGGTTCCGGCTTGAGGGCCGCCTCGGATTGAACCATGCCATCGTAGATCCGCTGCGTCAGGACCGGACGCATTTCGTGCGAACCATCGTTGTACTTTCCGGCCCCGATGTTTCCGCCGCAACCATCAAAATAAAGATGCGTGCAGTCCGGCTCATCGGCCTGGCGCTTGCGCCGCGCGAGGCCACAGAAGTCCGCACTGACCATGCCGTCACCGTAGTAGCTCATCGGGTGACATGCGTAGTAATGACAGGCCGCAACTTTGCGGTCGCCGGAATAGAAGACGACCGTTTTCAGGAAGGGGTCGATGTTCCCTTCAGGGAGTTCATGATGCTTGGGATCGCGCGAGCTGCTGCCGCGTTGTGAGATGACCTTGCCTTCCGGCCCGAGAATGCGGCGGATACTCGCGACCTTTTCGACCTTCGCCTGTCCGAAGGCGACGTGGGTGACGGGCACGGTTTGCTTGAGCGCTGCACTCACCGCCGCACGGCTGCGGTCGAGACAGCGGGCGTAGAAGTCGAGATCGACAATCGATGGAAGATCGCCCTGGGCTTTGACGATTCGCTCTGCTTCCAGACAGGCGAATGGGGCGTTGTGCTGATGCACACACTGCACCGCGACCCGGTCGGGCGTCGTTCCGGCCGCCTCAGCGAGGGCCATCCGCCATTGGACATGGGCATCGTTCAGCAGGCCGGTCCAGTCGACCGCACAGAGGACAATCGGCTTCCCCGCGCCGAGCAGCACGAATCCGATCGCTTCGAGCGGATCATCTACCCCGACGACCGGCTTGATCCACCCGCCGCACAACGAATGCCCCATCGGCGGCGTGACTTCATACCGGAACCGGGCGAGCGACAGATTGCCCGCCTTCTCCGGAGCTGCAGCATTCAGCAGACCCGCAGTCCACAAGCCTGCTCCCAGCGACCCGGCCGCGGCCGTTTCCAGAAACCCCCGCCGTGAAATCGTCATGCTCGATCTCCCCCATGGTCTCGTCCACTCAGGAGATGCAGCGTACCACACCCATCAACAGACGCCCATGGAACGACGCCGCAGACTCAGTGGCGGATGAAAGAAACGGCGCACTCGACTCAATGCACGAGCGTGAATTCGTTCGTGTTGAGGAGCGCCCAGAGCAGGTCCTGGTAACCTGCGGGAGTCGGCCGACCGTTCTCGCGGACGAGCTTCTGCATCGCCGGGAGTTCTTTGGCGGTCGGCGGACGCGACAACGCGGCGACACAGAGCTGACGAATCTTGTCTGCCTCGCTCGACTTGTTGCGGACGACTGAACCCAGGAAGGTTTGCGGGGTCAGCGCCAGCGCCTTTTCCATCAGGTCGCCGTTCATCATCTGCAGGGCCTGCGCATAGGTCCCGGCCAGGGTTTCTTGTTCGTCGTTCTCGTCATTCTCCAGCGAGACGACGAACTGATCCATCCAGGTCTGCCGCTGCTTCTCGGCCAGTTCCCAGTTGCTGACCCCCGTCTGCTGCACACGGGTCGCAGTGATCAGCGAATCGTACAACTGCTCGGGCGACATCGGCTTGAGATAGGTGCGGGCAAACGTCGGCAACTCGCCGTTGCTCGGGTCGTCGGTCATGCCCTGACTGGCGGGCTTCGTCGAGAGTTGATACGCCTCGGACGCACAGATCACCCGGACGAGTTGTTTTACGTCATAGCCGCTGCGGAGAAATTCGTCAGCGAGGGCCTTCAACAGTTCCGGATGGCTCGGCGGATTGTGCGGCCCCATGTCATCGACCGGACGAGTGAAACCGGCCCCGATGAGGTGCGCCCAGAGTCGATTCACGAACGCCGCTGCGAGTTGGGGTTGGTCCCCTTCCGTCATGATGCGGGCCAGTTCCTGGCGACGGTTCGTCGCCGGGCTGGGATCGATCACGCGACCCTCGAACCGCGGGAAGGCAACCTTCATCAAACCCTTCTGCGTCTCGTAGTAGATCGGCCCCCCTTCAGACTTGCTGACGAGTTCCGCGGTCGAACGCAGCATCCGACCGGTCCGCTGATCACGCAGATGCTCTTCGAGAATATCCGTCTGCTGGAACACGCTGTTGAGTTCCCAGAACGCGACCTGCTTCATGTCATTGAAGGGATGGTCGTGACACTGGGCACATTGCACCTGCACGCCGAGGAAGACCCGCGCGGTGATCGCCGTGGCCGGGACGGCCTGATTATTGAGATGGGCCACGAGGAAGTTGGCAGCCCCGTTCTCATCGGTCTTGCCGTCCGCGGCGAGCATGTCGGAAACGAGCACGTTCCAGGGACGATTATTCGCGAAGCCCATCCGCAGGAACTTGGCGAACGATTCCCGATTCACTCGGTCATTCGGCATGCGTCCGATAAGCGTGCGGCCCCAGACACCTGCAAAATGACGAGCAAATTCCCCCGAATCGAGCAACCGATCGACAAGCCGGGCCCGCTTGTCGGTCGAGGGGTCTTTCAGGAAACGTTCGACTTCATCGACCGCCGGGATCCGACCGACCAGATCGAGATGCACCCGACGGCACCACTCGGTTTCCTCGGCGACCGGGGCCGGCACGACATCCAGCCGTTTCCAGCTGTCGACCAGCAGCCGATTCACCTCGGCCACGATCCGCTGCTGGGAATCAGCATGCGGACTCCGAGTTGGAGGCACCACCTCGGCCGGCTGTTCGATGATTTTTGCGGTGATCGGGTCACCCCCCGGTCCGACAACCGGGTTGTGATTCGCGACGTCAACCGGATTCAGATGGATTGGTTTTTTCGTCGCTGGAGAGACACCATGGGGCGCTTCGCCGGGGACCCTCACCGGTTCCACCGCGGCGATGGGGGCTCCTGGTTGTTCCACCGGGCGTCGATTGAAGTTCAAAGCACCGACGACCACCAGCAGGGACGCGGCGATCGTCACCACGAGGCCGAGCATGCGACGGGACAGCGATCGAACAGGCACAGGGGCAACGAGCGGTACTTGTGATGCGCTCAGCCCGCCGCAGGCATCCCATTGCAGGGTGCCGTGCAAATCGAGGTACGTCACATACAACTGACGGGCCGTCACGTCGCCGCGGACCAGTCGTTCGATCTCTGCGAAATCAGCCGCGCTCGCCCGCTCGTCGCACACGGCGTCGAGCAGCGTCAGCAGGCGGTCGTGATTCGCAGCGGGCGAGGACATCGGGCGGTTGGTTCTCAATCTAAGTGGTTTGCGTCGCGTGAGGAACGTCAGTGGATCGGTCTGATTCAGAAGGTGTGCCGCAGTTTGTCAGGGCGACTCCACCGCGAGTCGCCGCTGGATGCATTCCCATAACGTTCGTCGGATGCGCCCGAGGGACTGGTAAACCGAATTTGCCGGTCGGCCGACGGCTTCTGCGAGATTCTTACCGGTTTCTCCCGGAGCATAACGTTGCTGGATCAGTTCGCGATCACTGGGTCGCAGCTTCTGAATGCACTCGATCAGGGCCGTTCGGCGGTGTTCCAGGGCATCGGACTGCTGCAGTGTTTCCGCAGCGACTTCCTGTAAAAACTCATCACTGAATTGCAGCCGGTCGCGTTTGCGTCGGCTGCGATACTTCATGATCTCAAAGGTTGCGATCTGTGCAGCCCAGGCGAAGAAGTTGGTTCCCAATTGAAACTGGGCGGACTTCCGCCAGATGACCACATTGGTTTCCTGCAGAATCTCCTCGGCCTCACTGGGATACGGGATTTGTGCGAGAATAAAGAGATACAACCGTCGTTGATGACGGGAGAAGAGGCTGACGAAGTCGGACTGAGCCGCCGCATCTGCGGTCGGTTGATCAGTAGAATCGTCGGTCACAACTCACCGCTCCCCGCGCCGCGCAAGGACAGGGGGCTGCGAACAGCCCCCTGCATATCTAAAACAACTGGCACTCGCTGGAGACAGGGCTGAACAGCGGGCCGCATGCTCACCCGATGAAGAGTGAGCACGCGAGACCGCAGAGTGTTCATCACCCGCACCACTACGAGAGGAGTTCCTTGATCGGCGTACCGCCGTTGGCGATCTTCATCGGCCGGCCACGCTTCGAGGTGTGGACCGTTTCCAGCGGAATGCCGAGTTGATGCGCGACCGTCGCCCAGATGTCGCCGGGGAGGTAGCTCTTGTCGCTGGCGACCGAGGTCCCGTCCTTATCGGTGGCACCGACCGCCACACCACCCTTGAGACCACCGCCACCGATCATCACCGACCAGCTGGCTGCCCAGTGATCGCGACCGACGTCCTGGTTGATCCGCGGCGTCCGGGCAAATTCGCCCATCCACACGAGGCAGACATCGTCGAGCATGTTCCGGGCCTTGAGGTCGGCCACAAGGGCCGAAATCCCCGCGTCGAGCGCCGGCAGCTTCTGAGTCTTCAGGTTGTTGAAGACCCCGGCGTGGAGGTCCCAGCCGCCGAAGTCGACTTCGACGAACGGCACACCCGCTTCGACCAGGCGACGGGCCATAACGAGGCTGCGACCGAACTGGCCACCGCCACCCATCATGCCGCCCTGTGCCGGAGTCCCGGTGTAGGCCGCAATCGTTTCAGCCTTTTCCTGGTCGACCTTGAAGGCTTCCATCTGCTTCGAGGTCATCAGGTTGACGGCCTTCTTGTAGATGTCCTTGTGGGCCTGCGGGAATTCGCCACGCTGCGACTGGATGAAGTTATCTTCGATCACGCCGAGCATCGACAGCCGCTGCTGGAGACGTTCCGGAGAAACGTCGTCCATGTCAGCGTTGCGGATGCGACCGCTTGCATCAACGAGGAACGGAGCGTGACTCATCCCGAGGAAGCCCGGGCTGCTGCCGCCGCCGCCGATCGACACGAACGCGGGGATTTCAAGTTCCTTCCGCTTGGTGCCGAGTTCATAGCTGACGACCGAGCCGAACGCCGGGTGAACGACGGTCGGGTTCGGCACGTAGGTCGTGTGCATATAATAGCGACCACGGGCATGGTCGGCTTCACGGGTGCTCATCGCCCGCACGACCGAGAGGCTGTCCATGACCTGGGCGGTCTTGGGCATGTGCTCGGAAATTTGCAGGTCGCCCTTGGTGGCGATCGGCTGGAATTCCCCGCCGTTCTTGGACCCGGGCTTGAGGTCCCAGATATCGATCGTCGGCGGTCCGCCGCTCATCCACATGAGGATGCAGGCTTTGTTCCGCTTCTTGAGTTCCGCCGCATTGGCCTGCACATGCGAGATAAAGTTGAGGGCGGGGAGCGTGGCAGCGCTCGCCGTGAGGTGCCGCATGAAGTGCCGGCGAGACATTCCGTCCGGGGTGATCAGAGTCATGGTTCAAGCTCCAGGTCAGGTGGTTTTGGTTCGTATGCGGTTCGTAGTGACTTCTGCGTGCGAAGTCGCGTTATTGATTTCGCCGGGCGAACTCGGAAAGAGCGACCGGCGGGTGAACAGAGAATTGCATGACCAAGGTTTAGTGCACGAGAATGAACTCGTTCGAGTTGAGCAAGGCCCAGAAGACATCCTGCAGGGCAGCTTTCGGATCTCGGTTGGCCTTCATGTTCCGTTGAATCGAATTCATTTCGGACTTCGTCGGCGTCCGGCTGAGAGCGGACAGGAAGAGCTTCTGCACCTTCACAGCTTCGGCTCCCGGCCCCTTCAGCAGATCGGAAAGATGGCTGCCGGCTTCCAGCGAAACCGCCCCCGACATCAACGTCGCCTGGTCCCCGTTTGGCTTCGGGTTAGTGTTCATCATCATCAACGCCTGAGGAATCGTTCCATCGAACGAGTTACTTTCCTCAGCCATGTCGTTGCCGAAGGCCCGCACGAACTGCTGCAGCCACTGCTGACGTTGACGCTCGGATTGCTCCCAGCCGGACCGACCCGACTTGTGGGCATCGGTCGCGACGATCAGCGAATCGTACAACTGCTCAGCCGACATCGGCTTCACGTAGAGATGGCTGAACAGAGCCGTTTCACCAGCCGCCGGATTATCGGCTTCGTTCTTCTTCGTGGCCCGGCTCGTGAGGTTGTACGCTTCGGAGTTCACAATCCAGCGCATCAGCTGCTTCATGTCGTAGCCGCTCTTCACGAACTCGCCTGCAAGCCGATCGAGCAGTTCCGGATGTGTCGCGGGATTATGCGGACCCATATCGTCGATCGGACGGGTGAATCCGTAGCTGAAGAAGTGCCCCCACATCCGATTGACCTGCGCCAGGGCGATCATCGGACGATCCCCCGAAGTCATCAGCTTGGCCAGCTCTTTACGGCGTTCCGTATCCGGACCCGGGCTGATTTCCGAGCCGAGATAAATCGGGAAGGCGACCTGCATCAGGCCGTTCCGCTTCTCGAAATAGACCGGACCATCAAAATCGCGCCAGATCACTTCGGCATAGTCGTCTTCCATCCGGCCCGTCTGAGGATTGAACTTGCGATGATCGCGCTTCCCCGTCTGACGGAAGAAGCTGTTGAACTGCCAGAACTGATCCTGCTTCCAATCGTTAAATGGATGGTTGTGGCACTGCGTGCATTGCACCTGCATCCCCATGAAGAGGCGGCAGGTCTTGGCAGTCAGCTGCACACCATCGTCGTTGTCCTGCATCTGAGCGAGGATGTAATTCGCAGCCCCGTTCTGTTCGTAGTGCCCTTCCGCGGTGACGATGTCCGCGACGACATCCTTCCACGGACGGTTGCGGCCGAACGCTTCCCGGAAGAACTTCGACATGCCATCGCGACTGACGAACCGCGGGGTCTGCTGGCCGATGCAGAGATTCGTCCAGATCGTCGTCCAATTGCGGACATACCCTGGATCGTCAAGCAGCCGATCGATCAGTTTCGCTCGCTTGGCTTTGTCTTTGTCGGCCAGAAAGGCTTCGAGTTCTTCCAGCGGCGGAATATGCCCGACAAGGTCGAGATAGACGCGACGCGCCCATTCAGAATCATCTGCCAGCGGGGACGGCTCGACGCCGTTGTCACTCCATCCCTGACGAAACTGCTGGTTGATATACTGGATAATCACGTCGGACGAGCCGGTTGTGAACTCGGCGTCAGCCGCGGAGACCGGCGCAGCTGACGCTGACATCGCCGTGACGAGAAGGGTGGCGATTCCGATCCAGCGACCCGTTTGCCGCAGACTTACCATGGGAAATTGACCTTTCTTCACACTGCCAAGGTGCCAGTCCTGACGTGTCGTCAGAATGTGGTCCATAGGTTACCGCGAGAAAATCCCGCGATATTCGTCGGAAAGCGGATTTTCCCGGTCACATTCCGGAAAGGCAAGCGCAAAATCGGGGACTAACTGCTGGCAGAGCACGAGTTTCGATCGCGGCACGGGCGATCTCCCCAGCAGGAACAGCCAAATGAACCAAGACGCACACCTCTAGCGACTCTGCCTCGCGAAGCGGAACACATTGACAGGTGACACTTTACGCATCCGCCTTCACATTCCTGTCGACGGATCCAGAGCACCTCAGGCTTCTACAAATGAATGAACGATCAGTTTTAACCGGTCGCACGGCCGTTGTGACCGGCGGAGAAAGTGGGATCGGTCGCGCGACAGCCCTGCGGCTGGCAACGCTCGGGGCGACCATCTTCACGGGCGATCTGGACATCCAGGTCGCGAATGACACCTGTTTTCAGGGACTCCACATTCATCGCTGCCGCTGCGATGTCCGCGTGGAGGCTGACGTCGTCGCTTTGATTTCCCGCGCAGTCCAGGAGACCGGTCGACTCGACATCCTCGTGAATAACGCCGGGGTGGGACTCGTCAAGCCGATCACCGATGTGACTGAAGCCGAATGGGACCGCTGTCTCGATACGAACCTCAAAGGGGCCTTCTTCGGTTGCAAGCACGCGATTCCACACCTCCGCAAGAACCCGGCCGGGGGGGCGATCGTCAACCTGGCGAGTAATGCCGGACTGCTCCCACGGGCCCATGACCCGGTTTACAGCATCAGCAAACATGCCCTGGTCGCCCTGACGAAATCGCTGGCGTTGTGTCATTCGGTCGACCGGATTCGAATCAATGCGGTCTGTCCGGGCCCGGTCGGCGAAACAGGAATGATTAACGCAGACCTTGCCGCAGCCGAGGACCCGCAGGCTCTCGCATGGAAATTCATCGCGGCCAGCCCGCTGGCACATGCTTTCGGGCGGATGATCTCCCCAGAGGAAGTCGCTGATGCGGTGGCCTATCTCGTCAGTGATGGAGCCCAACTGGTAACCGGCACCTGCATCGCCATCGATGGCGGAAAATCCCTTGGCGTTCCACCGGCAAACTGAGGATGATCGCCAGGGTTTTAAACCAAGCGGGCCCAGCCAACAGTCAAGCGTTCTTGCCATTCAATGCGGACCAACTGGAGAGGAAGCCGATATGACCACGTGCTCGTTGACCGATCTCCGGACGAAAAAATGCGTTCCCTGCGAAGGGGGCGTCCCCAAGCTGACGCTCGTGGAATCGCAGGCCCTGTGTCGCACGATGCCGGGTTGGCAACTCGTGCAAAACGGCGACCGCATCCGCAAGGAATGGGTTGCCCAGCACTTCGACGCCGCGCTGGAATTCTTCCAGCGGGTCGCCGCGCTCGCCAATGCAGAGGGCCATCACCCGGACCTGCACCTGGAAGGTTACCGCCACGTGGCGATTGAAATCTGGACGCACGCGATCGGCGGGCTCTCGGAGAACGACTTCATTCTCGCCGCCAAGATCGATGAAGTCCCGATCCGCCTGCAGGCCCCCAAGTAGACTCTTGGAAGCCCTACCCTTCCGAGGATTGGAGCCGCGTCAACTCGCCTTCTTGGGCAACGCGACAGAATAGAGCATCGTCACCGAGCCGATCGACATCAGCGTGAACGCGGCCCAGTCGGCGGGGTCGATGATCGGCCGGGTCTCAGTGCCGATCGATTCCTTCTTCAGCATGCCGCGAATCCCCGGCTCATGCTCGGGGGGGCTGTACAGGACGATCTGATCGACGACGAGGAACATCGCTCCCCAGAGCGCGATGAACAACCCGGTAGCAAACGCCGACGCCCGTAACATCGTCCCACTCCCCGAAACCCAACCGGCATAAACCGCCGGTCCGCGTTCGGGAGTCATCGACCGTCTCCGGCCGATCGCTGCAGGCTCATCCAGGAAGGCCGTAGAACCAGCGCAGGCGGTGCGACTGTCCGCTGCTGGAACGACGGCAGCTTACAAGACAATCAATCAGAGGTAGATGTCGACGTTCTTGCGTTCACCAGAAATCTTGACGCGGTAAATGTGTTCGTCCGCTTCAACAACACCCTTGGTCTTGGAGACCTGTAAGAATGACCGGGGAACGTCTTCCGATTCCGTCCACTTGGAAGAGAGTTTGGTCCGCGGCCCTTTCGACGAGTTCTGAAGGTACAAGGTGTGATCGAATTCGGCTTCGGGGTGAACCACGCCATCGTGAATATGGACGGTGGGAAAGAAAATCTGACTGGGATCCTTCCGGGGAAAATCGAAGACCATCGGGTGGACGTCCTGTTTTCCCTTCTTCAACTGGAAGACGGCGAACCCGTGGTTCTTGTAGGCCGGGAGAGCGTTCCAGGTTTCCCGCGGCAGACGGTAGACCGGATCAAGTCGATCCATGTCTTTCAAATTTGGCGCGAACGATGCGTTGAAATTGCCGACGCTGTAGACCTTCAAGTTCTGTGACGGATCACCGGCCGGGGCCGCGACACCAATCCGCGGGAAACCAGCGTCCAGGTCCTCAAAGAAATCCTTGTAACCGGAAAAGTCCACGAACTTGACATCCCCCTCCTGAGTTTTCGGGGGAACGGGGAGTGGCAGGATCATCGCTACAGCCGCATCGGCGCTGACACGCATCTGATAGGCGATGAACTGCCGCCCGTTCGCCAACCCGCGGGCGAAGATTTTCGTCCGGCTGACTTCCTGCACGGTTCCGGAAAAACAGCACATGGTCGAGACCTTACTGAGGGGAACAGACTCTGACGAGGTTCAGCATTCAACAATCGAGCGGGGTGGTCAAGACTAACCATTCGAAAAGACGCAGGTCGCAGACGTCGAACTCGACGCCTGCGACCTGCAAAAACAAATCAACGCACAGATCGCTTCACGGCGAGTGTTACGGAACCAGCTTGACGCGGCTTTTGGACCGCATCCATTTCGCGGTCATCGAATACAGCAACGTCACGTTGCCATTTTTATCCCTGTCGTGATGGCCGTATTCCGACAAGTACTGCCGGGGATCCGGAAACGCCGCGAGAAACTTGTCACTCGAACCACGCGCTGCCGCTTCAATCACTAATCCCCAGTCTTTATCTTCGCTGGTGTCCAGCGTCTTGAGTAAGCTGGAGATGAAGAACCCTCCCTTTTGTGAATCATAAAAGCCGAGTTCATGGGGACTCGTGCTGCTGACACTGACTTGGCCGGTGTAGGTTGTCAGGAGTCGATTCAAGAGTCTTGCCTGCTTGGGATCTGCTGCTGCTGGTGAAATCTGAGGTGGTGCCACTCCAAGGTCCACCGACGTGTTGCAGGTCTCCGAAATGAGGACCGTTAATCCCGATGCACGCTCGCTGGCGGTCGTACCACGCAAGTCCAGGAGTGCTTCGAAGAGATCGCTTCGTGCGAGATTCTCCCTGGATTCCAGTTGGAAGAAATTCCCGTATTCCCATTGGGGTGCGTGATCGAGACCGGTTGCGTGTCCGCCATGGCAGAGGAAGAAGCAGACAATCGTACTGTCGGATTTGAAACCGGGGAGTTGTTTCACCTGCTTGATGGTATTGAAGACATTGGCCACATTCAGTTGATCGGTGGCAGACCGGCTGAAGGGATCGAGTCCCACGGTGAGGATCGGTCCCATATCGATTCCCTCCGTAAACGATTTCTTGAGTTCCTCTTTCAATCCTTGGGCGCTCACACTGACTCCAGGGCCAATCCCCTTGAAATCGCGAGAAAAACCGAAGATCAACGGAAAGACTTTGGGGGCTTTTCCGCCGGGGACTGCTGCCACGGCAATATTCTGAAGCTGCGGGGCTGCAGGGGCGACAACAGCCGGTGCCGGCTTCGAGACGGCGTTTTTCTTTGGTCCGTTTTTGGGCGAAGCCGCGGCAGGATTGGCTTTTTTCCGGGGATCAGCCGGTTGCTCGGCCACGGCGTCATCCGATTCATCACTGGACGGCTTGTCGGCCTGTGACTCTTTCGATTCATCATCGTTCGAGTTGGCGGCGCTCGCTTTGGACTTCGGCTTGAGAGTATTGTTCAACTCGACCAATCGGTTGTAACTCGCCTGAGCTTCCTCGAGATTGAGCTTCGCGATCGTCGTGGCACTGGCGACAAACTCATGAGTCGCCTGCGCTTGCTGCAGCGCAGCATCGGCCCGGTTCAACTCGTTCTGGAAATTGCCGATCTCATTGGGAAGTTGTCGGGCAGCATCCAGTTGCTTCTGAGCCGCTTCGGCGAGTTTGTGCTTTTGTGCGGCGGTATCCTTCAGTTCCGGGTGCCCCTGGTTCAGCTTTTCCAAGGCTTCTTTCGCTCCCTTTTCGCTCTCGACCCGGCTATCGAATTCCTTTTTCACCAGCTTGTAGTTCTCGAGAAACTGCGGATGTTGCTGATACAACTTCAGTGCCGCCTCGAGCCGTTTCGTCAGTGTTTCCCGGTCGGCGATCGTCTGCTTGACGCGCTCTTCAGCCCGGCGGATGTATGTCTCGTGATCGGCCAGGGCCTGTCGCGCCTGACCATCGGCTTTCGCCGCTGCCGCCGCCGTCTGATCTCGCTGCTGGACGAAGGCTGCGTGGTTCTTTAATTGCTGTTGGGCCGTGGCCACTTTCTTGCGCAGTCCATCAACGGCTGTCGACCGGTTGTCCCGCACCTTTTTGGCGTCGCTCTCATTCTCCTCGGCCGCGCTGACTGCTTTTTGGAGCGCTTGCACTTTTTCGTCGGCTGCGTTTAGAGACGACTTCGCTTCATCCGCCGCCTTCTGGACCGCGGCAGATTGTGCATCTGCCCCGTCTTTCAACTGTTTCGCAGCTTCGGCTGCCACTTCGAAAGATTCTTGCAACTGCTTGAAGGCGGCCAATTCCTTTGCTGCGGTGGCTTTACTCGCCTGCGCTTGTTGTTCCAGTTCGGCTGGAGTTTTCTCCGCTCCCTGGAGTGGTGTGAAGCCGCAAAGTAAGGCACAGAGCAGCCAAGTACTGACGCGCATTGTTGGTTCCTATCAGGACCCGGACCGGTCGCAAGAAGACTCTTCGGGATGCTACGTCGATCATCGCCACGAAGAAACAGTTGGCCATTGACCTCAGCGATAGTTTGTCCACCCGAGAAACAAGGTACAGACTGCAGGGAACTGGTGAAAAGCGAAAAGTACGGAAAATCTGCCGTCGTTCTACGGCCGTATCCCTATGCCTGTGATGCTGCTTATGCCTGTTGTAGGGATTATTTCGGGCGTTCTCTGCAGTCCTGCCAGTTTCACCTCAAGGAAGTGTGCGCAGGTTCGTCTGCACAGGTTGTAACGGCCGATGACATGGTGACGGGCATGAGGAACACTCCGCTCGACTCGATTTGCATGCATCTTACCAACAGCGGGATTAGCAGGAGTTCTCCGGTGATCGCGAAAAAAACAGCGGGCCTCTTGCTCGGGGCTCTGATTCTGACCTCGAGTACGGTTCCGGTCGACGCCGGATGGCCGTTCAGCCGCAAAAGTGATTGCTGTCCGGTCTGCGAACAAGAGCAGCCGAAGCAAAAGAAAAAGTCGATCATCGGCGCAGACCCGGCTCCTGCAGCGGGCGTGGCTGACGTGGTCCCGGCCCGCTTGACCAATGTCCGGGCTGAGAAAAAGAAGGACGAACCCGAAGCCGCAGCAGCGGACAACAAGAAAGTCCAGGACTTGGAAAAGAAGTTCAATCAACTCGATTTGCGAGTCAACGAGCTCTCACTGGAAATTGAGGCGCTGGTGCATGTTCTGGAAAACCAAAAGGCCGCCCCGACGAAACCCGCCCAATAGGTTGTGACTGGAAAGTCCAACCAACAGGAACACAAACGAAGAGCCGGACAAGCGCGACATCGAATCGTGCTGACAAGACACGTTTACTCAAGACCTAGACTCACGCTCGGGAAGGAATCCCATGCTCCGCCAATATGTACTGACTGCAGCGGTCGGCTGCCTGCCGGGGGTTGTCCTCGCGGGGTCTCCCGAAGCGTGTACGCCGCGCTGTGATGTTCCACAGGGTTATCACTGTCCGCCAACCTGCCAACCTCGCACCGCCCCTGCGGCACCGGCCGCTCCCGCACCGGCCGGGAATTTCCTGCGTGGTCCAGGAACCGGACAAAAGAGCGGGGAATCGCGCTCACTCGGCATTCGGGGCCCGGCGTTGCACATCCCTGAGATTCGACTGGCACTCCCGACATTGGAACTTCCATCGCCGGTCTTGTTTACGCGCGATGCGGAAATGCTGTTTGACTCGCTCCGCGGACCGTTATCAATGGCCGCCGTGCAAGACTACGGTGCGATCCCAGCCGATGCCGCACCTGCGCCAGCCGCGCCGACCCCCGCGACTCCGGAGATCCCCCCGGCTCCGCAATGCACGCCAGCTTGCGTCCCACTGCTGGGACAGGCCGAGCGACTGGAAGCCACGCTGGCACGGCTGGAAGCGTTGGAACAGGAACTCGCGACGTTACGGAGCGCCGCTGCCGCTGCACAGTACCCTGTTCCACAACCCCAGGCCATGATGAATGGCGGTGCGAAACCCGCTTCAAACGCCGGGGTCAAAGGGTCGCGCCCGCTTCCTCCCCAGCATCCGCAGTTCATGCAAGCCGGCTATGAGGAACCGGCCACGGAACGCGCGGCTCCGAAGCCTGCCACCGCCTCCAAACCGATGAGCCGCCCAGCATCTGCCCGGTTTGGTCTGTCCAATCCATCTGCAGCAAGGACTGCACAGGAACCGGATCAGTTCGGTGCCTGGTCGAGGTCTTCCCGTTAGTTATACGCCAACCTCAAACGATCCCTACGCGCCTCACTTCGGTGATCTCACCGAAGTGAGGCGTTGTCGTTTCAAGTAGCTAGACTTACAAGCCTTCTCCTGGGTCGGTCGCTTCCGGCTTCTTCCCCCCCTTCGTCTGAGATTTCTTGTTTTCAGTCTTTTCCAGGGTCGGCAAAAGCTTTCCCCGTGACTTGACGAGTTGCATGAGGTTGTCATCGTTCATGTTGTCAGCCAGACCTGGCTTCTTGGATTTCTGCACCAACGCGCGCAGCCGCGGCCAGACCGGGGACAACTCGAACGACTCATCAACTGGCGGCTTGACACCATTCCCAGCCCCTTCGGAGTTCGATTGTTGACCTTGAGCGGATGGAGTGACAGGTCGCCACTGCAAACCGAGTGGCCCGCTCGGAGCGAGCATCTCATCCTTGAAATTGGTTTGGTCTTGAGCCGTCAACACTCCGGTCCAGACCAAAGTCAAGACGCAAGTGGCAAACGTAGGAAATCGCATCGGGCTTGTCCTCAACAAGGTTGGTTATGCCGCCGAACTTCAGAGATCCGCGGTTGCAGCAAGTCTGCACCACGGTTCGACCGCAGTAAATAAAAATCCACCATGGCGATTCAAACTCGGCGGTGAAAAGCCGTGGGACATTCATTCAGGCGGTCCCTGATCTCAGTTTTGAGATTCTCTCGCCGCACAAGATAGGATATCTTGATCTTAATATCCCTTTTGTTAACCTGTCGACTCGGATTTCGATTGTTCCGCGAACCACCCAGGAGCCTCCCATGTACTGTAACCAGTGTGAACAAACGCAAAATGGCCGGGGATGTACTGAGATCGGGGTCTGTGGGAAGGACCCGGATGTGCAGTCGTTGCAGGAGATTCTGCTCTACGGTGTGAAGGGGATGGCGGCGTATGCCCATCATGCCCGGCGGCTGGGGAAGACCGACGAGAACGTCAATGCCTTCATCGAGGAGGCCCTCTTCGCGACGGTCACTAACGTCAACTTTGACATTCCCAGCCTGATCGAACTGGTGCTCGAATGCGGGCAGCAGAATCTCAAGGTGATGGAAATGCTCGATGCCGGGCATGTTGAAGCGTTCGGCGCACCGACGCCCACCACTGTCTATGAGGGAACCAAGGCGGGACCGGGGATCCTTGTCACCGGACATGACATGGCCGACCTTGCGGACCTGCTCAAACAGACCGAGGGAACGGGCGTGAATGTCTACACACATGGCGAGATGCTCCCCGCGCACAGCTATCCCAAGCTGCGGGCGCACAGCCATCTGGCAGGGCATTACGGCGGGCCCTGGCAGAATCAGTACTGGGAGTTTCCCCTCTTCTCGGGGCCGATTCTTGCAACCACCAACTGCGTGTTGATCCCGCCTGACAGTTACAAAGACCGGCTCTACACGACGCGGGTCACAGCGGTCCCGGGCGGAACGCGGTTGAAGACCAACGATTTCTCCGGACTGATCGCCCAGGCGAAACAGTTGGCACCACTCCCCGAGAAGAAGATCCGTGTAAGCACGATTGGCTTCCATCACAGCGTGATTCTCGGCATCGCCGATCAAGTTGTTGACGCGGTGAAGTCGGGTGCGGTCAAACGCTTCTACCTGATTGGCGGTTGCGATGGTGCCGAGCTGGGCCGGAACTACTACACGAAGCTCGCGCATGGCTCGCCACAGGAATCGATCATCCTCACGCTCGGCTGCGGGAAGTACCGCATCCGCAACCACGATTACGGCACAGTTGCCGGTCTCCCCCGGTTCCTGGATATGGGCCAGTGCAACGATGCCTACGGTGCTGTGCAGGTCGCGCTCGGACTGGCGAAAGCGTTCAACTGCGGCGTGAACGATCTGCCGCTGTCGATCGTCCTCTCATGGTTCGAGCAGAAGGCGGTCGCGGTGTTGCTGACGTTGCTGTCGCTGGGGGTGAAGGGGATCCGGCTGGGTCCGGTCGCCCCGGCCTTTGTCACCCCGAATGTCTTCCGCGTGCTGCAGGACCAGTTCGATCTGAAGCTGATCGAAGCGGAACCGCCGCAGGAGTTGGTGCAACTGGCGGTGTAAGGGGATCGCGATGACGCAAGCGGGGCAGCTCGTCGCCCGTTGATGGAGGCGGGCTGCCGTTAGGGGAAGAGTGAAATGAAATCGATTGATGAAGCACGGTTGGAAACCGATCCGCAGTACCGGTTCGAGTATCTCGCCGAGTTTATCGGGTTCGGTGCGGAGGACGCCGCGTTGATCCAGGGGGCGGCTCCCTATCTTGGGCCGCAGATTCCGGTGCTGGTCGATCTGACGTATGCCCGGCTGCTGCAGTTCGATGCGACCGCCAGGCACTTTCTGCCACGGCAAGCGGGTTACAACGGCCCAACACCGATGGACTTGTCGGCCCTCACCGCGGGGCATCCGCAGATTGCCTTTCGCAAGGAACATCTGGCCCGCTATTTCCAGCAGATTCTCGGTCGTTCGTATGACCCAAAGATGGTCCTCTATCTCGACATGGTCGGAAAGATTCACACGCCCGCTGCGGGGAACGCGGAGATCGATGTGCCGCTGGTGCAGATGAACGCCTTGATGGGGCTGCTCTCCGACATCCTCGCTGTGACACTGACTGAGTTGCCGCTGGACGCCGCGACCTTAGCGCAAACGCAGCGAGCGTTCCAGAAGCTGTTGTGGATCCAGAACGACTTCATCAGCCGGCACTACGGGAAGAGGGAATAGGGTCGAGTGAGTCGCGAGTAGAAAGGCGGAAGGGGGCGCGTTGTTTCGAGCGCGGGGGCTTGATACAAACCTTGTATCACTGTTTCCCGTTGCTGGCTGGAGCATTGCTGTGGGTCTCCTGGACGTTCGAACGTTTCTCGTCAAAGAACAGGTCGGCATGCTCAAGCTGACCGACAAGTACGACATCTTCGATGCGGCCACCAATGAGCCGCTCGGACAGGCAGTCGAAGAGCCGGGGACGCTCGCGACGATCCTGCGGCTGTTTCTCTCAAAGAAGCTGATGCCGACAACGGTGGTCGTGCGGGAGACCGGTTCGGAGGACGCGGTCTTTACGATCCATCGTGGCGTCGCCTTGTTCAGCACGAAAGTGACCGTGAAGGATGCCCACGGGACCATGCTCGGCTATTTCAAGAGCAAGGTCTTCTCGATGGGAGGCGGCTTTTATCTGTTCAATCCCGAAAACCAGCAGATCGGCGAAGTGAAAGGGGATTGGAAGGGCTGGAACTTCAAGTTGCTGAGTTCTTCGGGAACGGAACTCGGAACGGTCGCGAAGAAATGGGCCGGGCTGGCGAAGGAATTCTTTACGTCCGCTGACAACTATGTGATCAGTCTGGCTGACGACGTCGGCGAGAACTCAGGCCTGGCGACGCTGCTGCTCGCTGCCGGTCTGGCGATCGACACCGTCTTCAAAGAAAAAGAATAACCACGAGATGACGCCCACCCACGGCTGAGGAGGGGACCAATCTTCACGCCGGTTGTGCCGTTGTCGGCAACGCACAGAAATCAGGCCGGTCGGCGGTGGTTTGATAACGATAACCACCGACGATCCGGCCACGATGGACGACAAACGCGCCCCCCAGTTGCATCGCATTCCCGGCGATCGGACCGAAGCCGTGCCGATAGAGGGCGGTCCCGGTCAGCGCTTTCCAGATGACGTACGGCCCGAACAACTGCCGGAACGTCCCCAGCGGGAGATCGAACGCCCGATAGAGCGTCCGTTCGGGATCGGAAATCTGCGGCACATCGGTCAAGCCGAAGCGATCGAGCAGCGCGCGGCCCGTGGTAAAGTCGTTCATGTGCACCACGACGAGCTGCATTCCCCGGTCCTTCAATTGCGTCGATGCGCGGTGCAAATCGGCCAGGGCTTCCCGGCAGAAGGTGCATCCGGCATGACGAATGAACAACACGAACGTCGGCTGTACGTCGCTGAGCGTTTTCAGTGTGGTCCCATGATCGGTGACCGCAGCTGCGAGTGCCTGATCGAACGTCGATGCTGGCTTGCGGGCATCCAGACCTCGCGCTGCGAAGACCAGGATCGCCGAGAACGGTAGCCACCAGGCGACATCGTTGGTCAGAATCGTCAATCCTGCGAGCCAGGGGAATTCACCATTTATAGCGGCCCAGACGAAGCCGATCGGTCCGAAGATCTTACCCAAGAGGCCAACGAGCACGATGGGCCAATGCGTGATCGGATCGCGGGCCGCCAGTGCATAGCCGATGCCGTAAACCCCGACGATCATCCCGATGCACTGCACCAGCGCGGGATAATTCGGCTCTGTCATCCCGGCCCACTGAAAAGGAAGCCGGGGAAAGACGATCACGAAGAGGCCCCACGCGAGGTTGTAAGCCGCCGCGATGTTCAGTGTCCACGGAATCCAGCGCGGAACAGTCTCAATCGACGATGATGGCATGGGCACGGTTCCTTCAGATATGCAAAGTACCATGCAGGAACCGTGAAGGCATGCCCACAATTAACGATCACGTGTTTGGTGATCGGTCCCGAGCATGATTGCTGAATCGATCTTCGGAGTTGAATCGGCCTCACTTCCCGAGACCAGGGTCAACGCCAGGATTCCGCGGAGAGTCCAGGCGATAGTCCGCCACCAGTTATTGCGTACCAGGCTGGCGTGCTCTTGGGTGCTGAAGGCCGATTGCAACTGTGCATGCAGGGGAACTTGGACGAAAAAGGTCACGGCCCAGATGAGCGCGAGCAGCGCCAGTCCGGCAGTGGCGATTCGTCGTCGTCTGCCGCGAGTCTGCAGCGTCAACCAGACCGTGCTGAACGCTTCGACTGCCATCGTGGGGAGTACAACCGTGGTTGTCGCATGACGATGGGCAGCTTCATACGCTGGAAAAGCGTCTTCCGGGATCCATGCAAACAAAGGGTAATGGCAGACCTGCACAAACCAGATCACGCCGACCATCATCCACGTCGCTGCCAGATGCGCCTGGATGACCGTGATTTCCACCTTTCGCGCCGCTGCGGTCATCTCGGGGCGTCCTTCAAATGGCGATCGCGACGAGCGTGAATCTCGCTCGTCGCGACGTCATGGTCATCGTTCAAGACTTGGGTGGACTATGGGAGGATGACCGCGTCAATCACGTGGATCACGCCGTTGCTGGCTTCAATGTCGGTTTTCACGACGTTGGCTGCATCGACCTGGACCTTGCCATTCTTCACGGTAATCTTCACGGCCTTGCCCTGCACCGTTTTGGCTTCCGTCAGTTTGACCACATCGGCCGCCTTTACGCCGCCCGCGACGACGTGGTACTTGAGGATCGACTGCAGCTTCTCTTTGTTCTCCGGCTTCAGCAGGCTTTCCACGGTTCCTTCCGGAAGCTTCGCGAATGCTTCGTCGGTTGGTGCGAACACCGTGAAGGGTCCCGGCCCCTGCAGCGTTTCAACCAGGCCAGCTGCGGTGAGGGCAGCAGCCAGAGTCTTGAAGCTCCCCGCAGCGACAGCTGTCTCGACGATATCCTTCTTCGCTGGGGCCGCGGCAACGGCTGCCTTCGCGACTTGCGAGACAGCCGGTTGATGGTAGGCCACGACGGAAGTCGTCTGGCAGGGCAGGGACACGGTCCGGCACTTTGACCCGGCCTGTGACTGACTCACGAGAGCACAAGACGCAGCGACCGCAGTCGCAATCACGAACGAAATCGAACGGGGCATGTTCAGCAATCCTTGGGAGAGTACGAGCGGAACACAGAATTCTTGTGGGCACCGGTGTTGCAAGAGTTGTAGACAGCTCGGCCAATCGACCAGTGCTGTCCCTGAGATTTTTTGCAGGATTCAGGATGTCGTCACTGGGCAGTGTTCTGGCGTGAAGCTGTGACGCATCGCTTCGCCACCAGGGAAGTGGATCTGCCGAGTGATGCCGTGGTGTGCAGCACGCTGAGAGCACCGACAGTTGCTACACTTGGTGTGTCCGGTTGTCGGGAGTCTGATGGATGAATGGACCTTCATTGTCATTTGCTGCCGTCCGTGAAGATGCTGCTGCGATCCTGTCGCTCGTGTGGGAACGTCTCGCTGTTGCTCCGGAATGCATCGATGACCCGTGGCGGCTGGGGGTCTTCGGCAGCGTCGATGAGCAAGAGCACTGTGCGTTACGGACGGTCGTGTTGCGTCACGTCGACCCAGGCTTGCGGCAACTCGTCTTTCACACCGATCGCCGTTCGCCCAAACTGGCGCAACTCGCGCGACGTCCGCAGGGAGCCTGGTTGTTTTACGATCCGATCGAACGCGTCCAGCTCCGGATCACTGGGCCGACGACGATTCACACCGAGGATGCCTGCGCAGATGCACGCTGGCAGGCCACCTCATTGGAAGGACGGCGGATGTATCTCGCCCCCGCCGCGCCGGGCACTGCTCAATCAGGACCGTTCGTGAATCTTCCAGACGTAGTACGGAACCGACCGCCCACACTGGAGGAAAGTGCCGCGGGCCGCGCGAATTTCGCCGCGGTCGTCACCACCGTTGAGACCCTTGACTGGTACGACCTGGACCCGTCGGGACATCTCCGTGTCGCATACACATGGCCACAGGGGCGACCGGTCTGGACCTGGCTGGCTTCGTAATCAACGCGAGGGCAATTCCCTGGTCGCCATCACGCGGAGCGTGATGTGCCAATCACCGCTGGGTCAGCCTCACTCAACAGACCGTGTGTGGAGAAGCTGTCGGATTACTTCTCCGCCGTCATCGGCACTCCGCTCATCACGCGGAGCGTGATGGCTACTCTGTGGGATCATCGAGACCGTAGGCCCGCAGTTTCGTGCGTAATGTTGTGCGGTCGATTCCGAGCAGGCGTGCGGCGGCGGCGCGTTGGCCCTGGCACGCCTGCAGGGCGGCCGAGATCAGCGGCGGTTCTGTCACCGCGAGAAAGGTCCGCAGAAGTTCGCTGTCATCGGGAGCGTTGACGAGTCGCGCACTCACCCAGCGCTCGACCGCTTCCGGCAAGTCGGTGGTCTCCCTGGAAGTGATCGGTGTGGCGGCCGTCGCGAGATGTTCCACGGCGAGTGGACCACCTCGGGCAAGAACCGCGGCCCGCTCGATCACGCTGCGGAGTTCGCGTACGTTGCCCGGCCAGGGACGCGCACACAACGCGGTCTGCACCTCGGGTGAGAGACGATACCCCCCGCGACCGGGAGCCGCCTGTTCCCAGAACGCTGCCACCAACAGGGGGAGATCGTCAAGCCGCTCGCGTAAGGCCGGCATCACGAACTCGAAGCCGCGCAGTCGAAAATAAAGATCCTCGCGGAAGTCACCCGCGGCGATCAGCTCCGGCAGACGGCGATGCGTTGCCGCAATCACGCGGACATCCGCGATCCGAGGGGTGTTCGTCCCCACGGGGACATATTCTCCTGATTCGAGAAACCGCAACAGCTTCACCTGCACCGCTGCCGGGGTGTCGCCGATTTCGTCGAGAAACAACGTTCCCTGCTCGGCCTGAGCGATCAAACCGGCCCGGTCTTCCGCTGCGCCGGTGAACGCCCCCTTCACGTGTCCGAACAGCTCACTTTCAATGACCGACGGACTGAGCGCTCCCAGGCAGACGGGGATAAAGGGACGCTTTCGCCGAGCGCTGTGGGCATGAATCGCCTGGGCTGCGAGTTCTTTCCCCGTACCAGTTTCGCCACCAATCAGAACCGTCAAAGAACTGGCGGCCGCGAGGGCAATCTCTTTGAAGACTCGCTGCATCACCGGCGCTGCTCCCAGCAGGCGACCGTCACTCGGCGGTGCGATCGCTGGAGACGTTGAAGCCTGTGCGGATCGTTCCAATGCACGGCTCACAGCCGACGCAGCCGTCGCCAGTTCAAACGGTTTCGTGAGATACTCGAAGGCTCCCAGCTGGACCGCTCGCACCGCGGTTTCGAGATCGCCGAAGGCGGTCATCACGATGACCGGTAACGATGGCCGCAGACGTTGAAGCTGATCGAGTGCCTCCAGACCGCTGATGCCCGGCAGACGGACATCGAGCAGTACAACATCGGGAGGATGCGACGCCGCTCGCTGCAACCCCTCTTCCGCCGTTCCAGCGGTCTCGACGAGATGCCCGGCATCTCCGAACCACTGCTGGAACCCCCAACAGATGCTCGGTTCGTCATCAATCACCAGCACGCGCGTCGCAGTCACTTGAAATCTTTCATCGGTGGAGCGTCTGTCCGGCTGCGGGGCAAGACCCACCGGAAACAGGTCTCGTCGTTTTCGCGCGACCACTCCAGCCGCCCCTGATGATCTTCCGCCAACTGCCGGGCGAATGCCAACCCGAGACCAACTCCATCCGGTTTGCCGGTGACGAACGGGGTCGCCAGGTCGGCTGCAATGACCTCCGGCGGTCCACTGCCGGTATCCCTGATCTCCCAGGTCATCTCGGTCGCATTGGCGGAGAGACGACAACCAACCGTACCACCAGGCCCGGCCGCTTCACAGGCATTGAGGAGCAGATTCGAGAGCGCCGCCCGCAGGCCATCAGCATCAACGGTGGCGATCAGCGGGGATTCGGGTAGTTGCAGTGTGAGTTGCACCTGCGTGTGCTTTGCGGTCGGCTCCACCAGTTCAACGACGCCCCGTGTGAGGGGAACCAGATCGACTTCGGTCAGCAGCGACCGCGATTTGCCTCCCAGCGCGAGCACGCCGCGGACCTGCTGTTCGATGAGCGTCAACTGGCGCAAGGCGACAAGCAGGCTGTCATCGACGGTGCCACCAGGACAGCGATGCTGATGAATTTCGACCGCCATCCGCGCACCGGCCACAGCGTTCCGCAGATGATGGGCCAAACCGCCGGAGAACTGCGTGAGCAGCCGGGCGCGCTCATCCCGCTCGGTACGGGCCTGCAGCGCTGCAATCCGGGCACTCATCTCGTTCACGCCCTGAGTCAATGCCCGCAGTTCATCATCGACCCCGGTCTGTGTGAGTGGGGTGTAGTCGCCAGTCGCGACGGCTGCGACTTTCTCCTGCACGCGATGAATCCGGCTGACGAAGCGGCGGGCGAGGAGATCGGTGAGCGGAATCAGCAGGCAGAGCGTCGCCGCTCCCACCAGAATCGCTGGCCACGCGGCAGCCGACTGCTCGCGGCGTTCCTCGATCGTCGAACGCAACAGGAACAATCGCCGTTGAGCCGTGCTGGCTTCAATCCCGCGATAGGTCACTCCGTCGAGCGTGAGAATGGCCGACTCGCCTGCGGTGACCGTCGCGGGCCACCATCCGGCCGGTGGCGGACTGGGCAACGTCGTGACGGACGTTGTCTCCGAGGAGGCCTCCCACACGACGACTTCCGCCCCGGTGAGATCTTTGAGTCGCTCTAGAACCGACGGCGTGAGCGGAAACGATGCGGCCGTCAGCGTGCGGGCAACTTGTCGCAACTGTTCATCAGCCGCCCGTTCCTGACGCACTGTCGTCAACCAGACCGCCGCTGCGGCATTGATGACCACCGCCGCCCCGACCAGCGCGGTTAACGGAATCAACAACTGCCCACGCAACGGCCGACGCATCTAGCATGCTTTCCTGAATAGGAAGAGAAGCTTCTTTGCCGCAAAAAGACGCAAAAGACGCAAACAGGATGCGGAGGATTCCTGGCCACAAAAAGCACAACAGAACACAAAGGGGATGCGGAACGCCATTCATTCTGAAAGAGAAAGCCGTGGCGCGACTGACCAGGATCTCAGATTCGAGTCCAAGACCATCGCCTCCCATCGCCACTCTTCCTTTTGTCTCCTTTTGTGCCGGTTGTGGCCAAAACTCTGCTCTCATTTACGTCCTTTACGCCTTTTTGCGGCTGAACCTCTTCACTTTCCTACCGGCGATCCAGCCAGCGGAGCGTGAGGGCGAGCGAATTGAGGCGTGTGGCCGCGGTGTCGGCGCGGGACATGAAGACGACCGGAGCCGCTGTCCCGACGAGGACGCCGCCGAAGCGACAGTCGGCGGTATACATGATGGCCTTCACAGTGAGATTCGCAGCGAGCAGATTCGGGAAGAGCATGGCATCGGCCGCGCCGACGACGCTCCCGCCGAGTCGCTTCTTCTCCCCGGCATCGGCCGCGTAGGCCAGATCGAACGAGAGGGGCCCCTGGACATGACAGGGCCCCAGGTTCAACTCACCAGCCCGAAGTTGCAAAGCTTCCGCTTCCTGCGTGTCGGGCATCGCCGGGGTCGGTTTCTCGGTTGCCGACATGACCGCAATGCGGGGTTCCGCTGGACCATCAGCATTCGACCAGAGCCCGCGGGCCACATCGACCAGGCTGCGCAGCAGGTCTTCCTTTTGCGCGAGCGTCGGTTGAATCGTGATGCCGGTATCGGCCAGCAGGAAGCGCCGATCGTCGCGTGGCAGTTCCATCAACACGACTTGCCCAATCACGCGGTCTGTGCGGAGGCCCCCTTCCCTGGCGAGGACTGCTTTCATCAACGACGGCGTCGCGATCTGCCCTTTCATCAGCAGGGCCGCGCGACCGGACACGACTTCTGCCACGGCAGCAGCGGCCGGATCGTCCCCCGTCACAATCCGGAAGGGCGCGAGATCGATCCCCTCGGCCTTTGCAACCGTCGCAATCTCTGCGGAGTCCCCGGTGATGATCGGCGTGACCCAGCCGCGCCGTGCCGCTTCCGCCAACGCCGTGAGCACCGTCGCATCGGCTCCACCCGCAGCAACCACCGGCACCCGCGCAGCACGGCGATCGGCCTCAGCAAACAACATCCCGAACGACACCAGACTCACAATCACACCTTCTTGTCGGGTGGGCTGTGCCCACCATTATGAAGTTGCACATCCGCCAATCACATGTTGGTGGGCACAGCCCACCCTACGGGACAACAGACTGCACGGGATCAGCCGAGTTCCGCGTACTCCCGCGTGCTGAAGAGCGCGGCCCCCGCAATTGTCAGCCCCACTGCGATCGTGAGCAACGCCAACATAGCGTAGGTGCCCTCGATCCCCAGAAACAGGTCCCGCTGCACCTGCGATTGCGGCCCGAGAGCATACTCCTGTCCGGCATCATTCAGCATGCAGCGGATGTAGAATGCGACCGTGATCCGCTTCATTGTGCCGGGAATCGCTCCGAACAGAACTTCCAGAAAGAACCAGTACGCCAGCGCCAGGATCGTCCCGTAACGAAACATCGCCCCCAGCAACTGAAACACCGCCGCGTAACCGAGCGATCCCAGCAGACAGGCCGGGGCATAGACCACCCACAGCTTCGCTCCCGGATCACCCGCAATCCAGCACAACAGCCCCAGCGCGCCGAGTGACCAACCGCTGACGAGCAGGCCCGTCGCCAGCGACTTCATCAGATAGACCAGCCCCCGTGGCAACGGTGTCACCAGCAGATAGATCAGGGACTGATCTTCCCGTTCACCACCGATCGAGGAGGCCGCATAACTGATCGCAAAGATCGGCATGAGGAACATCCCATAGGTCGGCCAGAGCAGGAACTCCGAGAGGCCGCGGATCGAGCGCCCCGGCTGCATCGTCCAGGCCAGAATGATCAGAGCACACAGCGTGGTGAGCACGACATTGACCAGCGTCTGCCGCGAGAAGAACTGCCGGCGAAACGTCAGCCCGAACAGAAACAGGGCGGCCCGTGCATGTGATGGGGCAGGCATGATTGTGGTTGCGGGCATCCCGTGTCCTCGTTCGTTTTCATACCGCCGAAGAGACCCAGCCAGCGGAATGGCTGGTCTTCCGTGGAGTGCACATCGATCGTCGGTCAGAATTCTGCGGCGGCTTCCATCACGTAACCGAAGGTCGCTTCGGTCGTCACATCGGTCGTTTCCAGCCGTTGAATGGTCCACGGGGCGGTGACCGCCAACTCGGCCAGTTGCCGGAAGAAGGTGTCGGGATGCATCACTTCCAGCGCCAGTTCCTGCGGACCGTCGACCACGATGCCACGGACCGAGGGCATCCCGATGAGCGCCGCCGCCAGTTCGCGCGGTAAAGACGCGGTGATCCGGACCTTCAACGGTTGATCCGCGAACAGGTCACGAATCTCGGCCAGCGTCCCTTCAGCCAACAGACGACCGCGGGCCATGAACAGAATCCGCTCAGCAAATTCGTCCATCTCGCCGAGGATGTGGCTCGAGACCAGCACGGCTTTCCCTCGAGCCGCCAGTCCGCGGAACAAGTCCATCAGTTCGACCCGCCCCACGGGGTCCACGCCGTTGAGCGGTTCATCGACAACGACCAGGTCGGGATCATGCAGCAGGGCCTGTCCGAGCTTGATCCGCTGCCGCATCCCCTTGGAACAACCTCGCAACCGCCGGTTGGCACGATCGAGCATGCCGACTTGAGCGAGTGTCTCCTCGACCCGTTCATGGAGCGTCGGCCCATAGAGTCCATGCAGCCGCGCCATCGCGGAGAGGAACTGGCGGCCGTTCATCTCGTCGTAGAGCGTGTCGACTTCCGGGCAATAGCCGATGTGCCGTTTCGCAGCGGCAGACCACGCGGAATGTCCGCAGACCGTGACCGTTCCCAGGCTGGGTTGGAGATGCCCCGTCAACAACTTGATGAGCGTGGTTTTCCCCGCTCCGTTCGTGCCCACGAGACCGGTCACACCGGGACCGATTGAAACCCGAATGTCGTTGACACCAATGACGGGGCCATACCACTTGGTCACCCCCGTGAAGCTGGCAATGGCCGTCATCGCACGACCTCCACGGCACGCACCCGAACGATGATCAGCACCAGGCAGACGATGCAGACCCCCAGCAGCACCAGTCCCGAGTCCCAGCCACTGGGGATCCGGTCTTCATCGAGCGCCCCGAAACACCAGCGTCCCACCCGCTGCATGTCGTCCCACAGCGCAACCAGCAGCCAGCGGCGATTATTCTCGATGGCCCGCAATGCCCGCGCGAGAATTGCGAGCAGAACAAACAATCCCAGCCACGTCATCACCAGCGGCACGGTTCGCGGAATCCAGACCGCGATGGCAAAGAGCATCAGGCTCTGCACGATCGCGAGCACCATTCCAAAGCCGACGATGCCGACGGCGATCTGCCAGTTGTCCCGAAAGTACTCGAAAGAACTGCTGAGCACTCCGTATTCGACGAAGAGGATCAGGGCCGGGACCGCGGTCATCAACAACACCACGGTCGAAACGGCCAGCAGTTTGCCGACGATATAGTGCCGGGCATCCATCGACCGGCTGAGGTAAAAAATCATGCCGCCCCGACGATAATCGGCCCCGATCAGCAGGGACCCGGCAAAGGCCAGCAACAGCGCGGTGATGGCTGCCTGGGCATGCATGAAATCCAGAAACGCTTCGCCACTGCCGGTGACTTTGAACTCATCGAGAAACCGCGCCATCCCGCGATCCTGCACGACGAGTGTCGCCTTCAGATAGATGAAAGCGAAGTGGTAGAGAAAGTTCATCGCTCCGAGGGCCAGCAGAATCCAGAAAAGCCAGCGGCGGAGGATGAGCGCGAGCGAAATCCGGACGATGCTGAGCGCACCCCACCACGGCGACTGCAGCCGCCCCTGCCACGTTCGATACCCCGCCCCTTCCAGACTCATTCCGTTTCCTGAAAGTCGTTCAATCGTTCTGCATCATCTTCTGATCAAGTCGCCATCCCTGAGAGTCGCCAGCACGCTCCGCGTGCTGAGCGGATCAATCACCAGTCTCATGAGCTCAATGCCATCTCATCTTGATATCGCGTTGATTCTGATATGATTCTCTGATCCACGTTAGTTGAGCGTCCCGCTCATCACGCGGAGCGTGATGGCGACTTTGCGGAGCTGGAGAGCACTTGGGCGGATGCTCCCGCGGACTGGTTCACCCCCGGGGGTAGCACCAATCGCCGGTAGACTTGCTGCAGGTCTTCTTCCTCGGGGCAGACTTCCTGCAACACGATGTTCGCTGACAGCGCTGCCGCGAACAGCGAGCGCGTATTTCCGTCGCCGGGGAGATCCACGACGGCCGTTTCTTTCAGGCTGGATGAAACCAGGACTCCCTGCTGCTGCAGGGCTGTCAGAAACGCGGTCCCCTCCCCACGCCACCGCAAACGATACCGGCCGACACGGTGCTGACACAGTTCGTCAATCTGCCCCACTCCCAGCACGGTCCCCCGATCGATGATGATGACTTGCTGACAGATCCGGTCGATATCTCCCAGGAGATGCGTCGACAGAATCACCGACTTCCCATGCCGCACCGCGATCGCCCGCAGCAGCCGCAGCATCGCATCGCGACCGGCCGGATCGAGTCCTGCTGTCGGCTCATCGAGTAACAGCAACTCCGGATCGTGAACCAGCGCCGCGGCGAGTTTCAGCCGCTGTTTCATGCCGATCGAATACTCTTCGCACTTGCGATAACGGGCCTCGTCAAGCTCCAGATGCGAGAGGACTTCGTGTGCCCGCCGCCGGGCCTGCTGCCGCGGCATCCCGCTCAGTTCTCCGGCCAACGAGACGAGGTCAACGCCGCGCATCCCAGGAATCAGCGACTCAGCTTCGGGCATGAACCCGACCCGGGCGCGAATCTGGCGAGAATCGCGCCGGAGATCGAAACCGAGGACGCTGCCACTCCCTTCAGTGGGCCGCAGGAGTCCCAGCAGAATCTTCAGCAGTGTCGATTTGCCCGCGCCGTTCTGACCGACGAGGCCGATCGCTCCTGGTTCCACACGGAGCGTGACGTTCTGCAAGGCCCGGACTGGCCCGTAGCTATGGGTGATCCCGTCGAGATCCAACAACGCCATGTCTTCACACAGACTCGCGAGAGAGACCAGCCGCAACACTCCCAGACTCTACCGTTCCGGGCCACCTGATCGGAAGGGAACAGCAGTCGGGACGACTCTCTGGATTGACTGAAGGGGATGGTGTCCACAGAGAAACCGCAGAGGCGCGGCTCGCGACAACGGTTCACACCGGGTAGTCTGAGCAGACCCACCTGACAGGAGGACCGAACCATGTGGACTGCGACTCGATTCTCTACGCAGCGATGTCTTCTCTGGAGCTGTTGTGTGGTCGCCCTACTTGGCGGACTCTCACAGACCGTCCATGCAGCACTGAAAGCCGGGACGGCCAAAGTCGACATCACCAACCGCGACGCCGGCCCGGTGAACGATCCGCTCTATGTGAAGGCGCTCGTCGTGCAGGACGAGGTGGGCGCAATCGCCATCATCACGGTTGATGCGGTCGCGATCGCCGAGATCGGCTCGATCCGGAATGACTATCTCGCGACGGTCCGAACGGCTTTGCAGCGTGAGCTGGGACTGCCTCCCGAGCGCGTGCTGATCAACGCGAGTCACTGCCACGGCAGCGTGCACTCCGATGTCGCTGCCCGCACCATCGAAGCCGTGAAAACCGCCTGGAAACAACTTGTTCCCGTGAAAGTGGGAGCCGGCCGGGGGACCGAAAGCCGCGTTACCGAAAATCGCCGGATGTTGCTGAAAAGCGGCCGTGAAGCTGATGTGCGGCATGCCTACTCGCTGCCCGCGGACGATGCGGTCGTGTCGGTCGGCCCGATCGATCCGGTCATCGGCCTCCTGCGGCTCGATCGGTACGATGGGACGACGCTCGCGATCGTCTACAACTTCGCCTGTCACCCGATTCAGGGTGTCCCCGGCGGCGGGAACACGGCCGACATGATCGCCTTCTCGTCTGCAGCCCTCGAAACCGGGTTCGGCCACGATTGCCTCGCACTCTTTCTGCAGGGTTGCGGGGGTGACATCAACCCGGCCCGTTATAAGGATGTGTCGCAGCCGCGCGATGCCGAACCGCTTGGACAGAAGTTGGGGCTCAGCGCCCTCGCAGCCGCCAAGACGATCGAATGCCGCGCCGAGGGACCGGTGGTCGTCGTGCACCAGACACTCGATCTTCCCCGTGCCGATCACGCGGAGCGGATCGCGCTCCTCGAAAGTGAACAGACCAGGCTGGTGCAGTCTCTGAAGGGGACCAGCCTGAACTTCAAGACGTTTCTACCACTGCTGGTGAAGTATCAACTGTCGCCCGAGTTCCCGTCTGATCCAGCGCACCGGTACCTCAGCGAACGGCTAGTCGGCCGCGATCATCTCGAAAAGCTCGATGCTGAGAACCGCCGCAATCTGGAAGCTTACCTGCAGAACGTGCTTACGATGGAAGAGCTCACGCGGCTGCAGACGAACCTTGCGCTCCTCAAGCGTCATCAGGCGCGCAATGTGGCTGCGGGGAAGCGAACAGTCGAAGCAGAAGTCCTCGGCCTGCGAATCGGCGACTTCAAGCTGGTCACCTTCCCCGGCGAGTTAACCGTCCAGGTCGGCCTGAAGATCAAAGACGCCGTCGGGGACAAGACCGCGTTCGTCGCCGGATACACGAATGGCTATCTCTTCTACGCTGGGACGACCGACCAGCTGCGGAACACCGGTGCGGCCCAGGAAGACAGCGATTGCCTGCTCGATCCCGACTGGCACCCGCAATTCGAAGCCCACGCGATCGCCACACTGAAGCGCCTCATCGCCCCTTAAGCGCCGCCTCTGCAGGTGATAAGACAAACGTCGCCATCACGCGGAGCGTGATGAGCGGAGCGTTCAGATCGACACGCAACAACACAGCCCGTCGCATCCAGACCGCGCGGACGCCATGAAGTGGGTACGCACGGGATTGATCCGCTCATCACGCGGAGCGTGATGGCGACTTTCCACGTGTTGACGACTTTCAGCGAGTGGGCGATCACGGGGTTAGTTACGCGCCGAGAGCAAGACCGGGAGGTTGAACTCTGCCCAAGGTGCGAGCGTGGCGGCCGTAGACCCATTCGAAGATCGGGGTGGCCATCAGTGTCGTCGCGATGGCCATGACCACCATGATCGAGAAGAGCGCGGGTGTGATCAGCCCGCGTTCCAGGCCGATGTTGAGAATGATCAACTCCATCAGTCCGCGGGAATTCATCAGGGTCCCAACCGCGAGGGCGGTTCGCTGGTCTTCCCCATTGAGCCGGGCGGCTAACCAGCACGCCCCCCCTTTCCCCAGGCAGGCAGCGAGCAGGACCACAATCGCGACACCCCACAGCGCTGGCGTGTTGACCAGATTCAGCCGCGTATTCAGTCCCGAATAAATGAAAAACACCGGGAGCAGCAGACTGGTGACAAGAGGTTCGATCTGCCGCACCAGTTCCTCGGCAAAGCGTCCCCGCGGCATCGCACAGCCGAGCAGAAACGCTCCGAAAACAGCGTAGATTCCGATGACGTCGGTGTACCACGACCCCATCATCACCAGCATCAGCGTAGTCGAGAGAAGCGTCGGTGACAGGGTTCCCGCCTTCTCGGTTGCACGGCCCATGAAGCCGAACAACCAGCGGCCAGCCGTCAGCACGATGACCGCATAGGCCAGCCCGCCACCAATGGCCCAGAGTGCAATGGCAGGGTTGGACTCAAAACTGGCCAGCACCACCGCGAGTATGCACCACGCCGCAACATCATCCATCGCCCCGGCCGCCAGCGCGAGCGTCCCCAGTGCGGTTCCGGAAAGACCCCGTTCCACGATGATGCGGGCCAGCATCGGAAAGGCTGTGATGCACATGGAGGCCCCGAGATACAACATCGCTTCCCGAGAGGAAACACCTTCTGCAAAGTACGTTCCCGTCGAACGAACCAGGACGGCTGCCACACCGGCACCCAGTGCAAAGGGAGCCAGCATCCCCGCCAGGGAGACGCTCGCCGCACTCCGAATCCGACTGCGAAACAGATCGGCCCGGAACTCGACACCGACCAGGAACATGTACAGCGACAGTCCGACCTGACAGACGCCGAAGATCAACGGCTTCGACGCAACGGGAAAGAGTTGCTGTTGCGACTCAGGAAAAAACAGTCCGAACAGCGACGGTCCCAGCACCACTCCGGCGATCATCTCGGCGACCACCTGCGGTTGACCGACCCAGCGGGCCACCAGCCCCAGCAGGCGACAGACGCCGAGGATCACCCCCATCTGCAGGAAGAACAGGACCGAGATTTCGAAGGGCGTCATGGAAGATCCCGGCGGGTCGACCGTACGTCAGTGCGCGGAACCTGACGAAATCCGACCAGCGTGATGGACTGATTCGTAGGACCTAATGTGGATCCGTTTGAGACCACGGACCTTCCGCCGGTTCGTGGGGAGCCCGCGCTGCGGAGAGAAGTTCAATGAGGGTCTGCAACTGGGACGGGCTGAGATGCGCGAGCTGCTGCTGATGCACTTCGTGCAACGGTTCGGCAAGTTGATCGAGGAGTTTGTCGCCCGAAGCCGTCAGGACCACATCGACCACACGGCGATTGTCGGCCCGGCGGGCGCGCTCGATCCAGCCACGACGTTCGAGCCGATCGAGCATGCGGGTCATGTCCGGTGCCCGTGAAATCAGCTTGCGGCCAATCCCCTGCACCGTCAGCCCTGCCGGTCCCGCTGCCCGCAGCAGTCGTAATGCGTTGTACTGTTGAGCCGACAACCCGTGACGATCGAACAACTCTTCTTCGATCGCTTTCAGGCGATCGTAAGTTCTCCAGAGGTGGAGGTAGACTTCCTGCTGGAGGGAGTCAAACTTCCGGCCAAGTTTTTGCGATGCGGGGGGCGGCTTCGTCATGTCGAAAAGATATCGAGCGGCGCCAACCCCCGTCAAGACGATTGTTGTTGAAACAGAAATTCGCCCCCATGCCATCGATTCGTATCACATCCCGACAGCGCTGCCTGTGAGCGGTCGGGGCGCAAGTCCCCCGGTGCCCGCATCCTTCGATCACGCATCCTGAACGGTTGCGTTTCGCATCGAAAAATCTACAGGCGCGAGCGCAGAACCGGACGGCTGACGTCGCTGCGCGCTCAATTCAGTAGACGGTGGGCACAGCCCACCCGACAAGGACGACCGGCGTCTCAACCGAACGGCCAGTGATCGCCCAAGGCATTTTTTTGCCGCAGCGTGAGTTCCGCGATCCCCGCCTGAGCGAGCGCCAATTGCTGATCGAGCGCTGCCCGGGAGAACGGCTGGCCTTCCGCGGTCCCCTGCACTTCCACAAACTCGCCGGTCCCGGTCATCACCACGTTCAGATCGACCTCCGCCTGGCTGTCCTCGACGTAATCGAGATCGAGCACCGGCGTTCCCTCAACGATACCGACACTGATCGCTGCGATACTGCGAACAATAACCGGTCGATCGGCCGGAAGGTCCGCCTTGATTGATGCGACCGCATCACACAGCGCAATGTATGCCCCGGTGATGCTCGCCGTCCGTGTGCCGCCATCGGCTTCGAGGACGTCGCAATCGAGGGTGATTGACCGCGCACCGAGCGCTTTCAGGTCGACCGCCATGCGGAGACTGCGCCCGATGAGCCGTTGAATCTCCGTCGAACGACCATCCGTCTTTTCCCGCTCGCGACGCTTCCGCGGGGCGGTACTGCCGGGGAGCATGCAATACTCGGCTGTCAGCCAGCCGCTGACTTCCGCGGGATTGGCAGCCGCTTTCCACGGAGGCAGTGTCGTGTCGATGCTCGCGGTACACAACACGGTGGTGCGACCCGCCTGGATGAGGACGCTCCCCGGTGCCGACCCGGTGAACCCACGGGTGATTTTCAGTTCGCGGAGCTGATCGGGACGACGGCCATCATGACGCATGGTGCAGACTCAATTCGGGTGAGGAACAACAGGGGCGTCATGGTAACCGGGGTCGCGCTCAGGTGCTATGAGGTGACGTGAGGCCGTAGGGTGGAACGAGTCCGCGAGTTCCACCAGTCTTCGTAGGGAGCGGTCGAGGCTTTGCGAGGCCCACCATCTTTTCTTTGCGCGTGGTGGGCCTCGCGGACGCGCCCCCCCTACTAGACGAGGACCGACTGGGAGACAAAGGCACCGGGGGACTGGCGCCCCGTCCGCTAACCGGGACCCGTTGTGGTCAGTCTTCGGCTTTGCCGTCGTCGCTCATCTTGACGATGCGGGGCTGGAACTGGCCGACCACGTCGACGAGGTCGGTCTGGGCCGCCATCACCGCGTGGATGTCTTTGTAAACGTACGGAACTTCGTCGGCCCCGGCCGAGAGGATGCGAATCCCCTTCTGTTCGAGGTCTTTCTGCACCGCGCGGAAGTTGTACTTGTCGCGCGCAGCGGTCCGGCTCATCGCGCGACCCGCTCCATGCGAAGCCGAATCGAAGCTTTCGGGATGACCCTTTCCGCGGACGACGAACGCCGGCGTGGCCATCGAGCCGGGGATGATCCCCAGCACGCCATCACCTGCGGGAGTCGCCCCCTTGCGATGGACGACCACTTCGCGACCGCCGTGCGTTTCCTTCCACGCAAAGTTGTGATGGTTTTCGACTCCCGCGATCACCCGCGCACCGAGGAGCTTCGTCACCAGCCGATGCAGCACGGCGTGATTGGCAGCAGCGTAATCGCCCATCAGATTCATCGCGGCCCAGTATTCCTGTCCCGCTTCACTGTCGAGGTCGAGCCACGCGAGGCGGCCGAATTCTGCATCGCGTTTTGACAAGCGGGCCTGGGCCATGCTGCTGTAGACGTTGCAGACCGCGGCTCCGGCACCACGACTGCCGCTATGACTCAACAGCGCGATGTACGTGCCTGCTTCCAACCCGAGTTCCGGATCGGCCTGCGGCAACGTCAGTTCGCCGAACTCGACGAAGTGGTTTCCCGAGCCCGATGTGCCGAGCTGCTTCCAGGCTTTTTCCTTGTGTTCGCGCGTGACCCGCGTCACGGTCCAGTCGGCATCCATGACCGGATGATCCTGCGGCGTCTGATGCGTCGCCCCCACGCCGAACCGAGTCCCCTTTTCGAGGGCCGAACGGAAGCGTTCACTGCGGTGATCGAGTTCCTCCGCGGGGATGTCGAGCACGCTCAACTTCATGCGGCAGGCGATATCAACACCGACAGCGTACGGAACCACGGCATTGTCGAGCGCGAGAACCCCGCCGATCGGCAGACCATAACCGATGTGGGCATCGGGCATCAGTGCGGCCCCAACCGCCATCGGAAGCGTGCAGGCTTGGCGCATCTGGGCGTGCGCCCCGCCGTCGATGTCCTCGCCCCACGTGCGATACGCGATCGGTTCGCGCGGCGGAGGCGGCGGGGCACTTAGTTCCCGGGCGAGGGGACCAAACTGCGGGTCTTCATAGAAATCGGCCGGCGCCGCGACCAGCTTCGCGAGGGTCGCTTTCACGTCCTTTCCCCGTTCACCAGCACCAATCGCGGTTTGAATGGCGCGAATGGCGTCGGGGATCAGGGCATCGGGCAAGCCGATTTTGCGGAGTTGTGAGGGATTCATGGTGTCGATCCAGCGCCGCGTCCAATCACGGCGAGTGCTTCCTGCAACGTAGACAGATCAAGTTTGTCAGCCACAACGATTCCCAGGGGGGCGACCGCAGCGTGCAGATCGGGCGTGGACCACGCAGTCAGCCCGATCAATCGGGCTGTCGGCGAGGCGTTCCGTCTGGTCTGTAACGATTGCTGCATGTCATCACTCCACGGGTCGAGGTCGAGCAGGTTGACCACCTCCGGCGGCTGACTGGATGCCAGCGTGTGTCCTTCAGCAATCAGCCAGTCAGCGATCCACTGCCGGAAGGCCGGGTCGATCAAGGCTTCCACCGAACAGACAACCGGTGGCACCGTGATGGTTGGGCCGGCGGTCACTTCCCACCGCCAGGTCTCATCGCGACTGGCGGTCACGGGGAGTGCTGGCGGCGGGTGATCGACCGGACACGCCCCGATCAGCGAAAGTTCGCCCGCAATCCGGCGTTTGGCCGACCACCACGGCACCCGCAACGCCGGAGGCCAGTGCGTCCGTGTCCGTCCCACCGCTTCCGACCACGGCCCGGTCACGCAGACAATCCGCGCCAACGGTGCAGCCGCGATCAGATCGCGAACGGACTCCGCAGTCCATTCATCAGGATGCGACTCGCAGACCACGATCAACGCAGCCGTTTCCCACTCCACGCGTGGGCGCTGCAGTAACAGTTCCACGCGCCCCGGCGCACACTGCGCAGCGAGCCACGCCACCAGCGGCTGAAACTCCGCCCGCTCGACCAACCCCAGGCACGCCATCCTCATCGGCAACATGCACCGATCATCGGCTGCCACACGAGATCCGACAAGCCTCATTCCTCGCTGGGAAATTCCAGCAGCATGTCAGCGGTCGAGGCGCAAGCCCTCCGGTACCTGCCTCTTCATCGCATGAACCTGGAAAGTCCACTCTGCGGATCGCACCAACTCGCTCCACGCTACACCCGCGCCGCAGCGGTGGTTACGATTGCCAGTTACGGGTTCACAGCAATCGATCACAGGAGTTTCGAGTCATGCGAGACGGATTTCTCGGCGGGTTGATGGTGTTGGTGGTCAGTGCCTGGAGTGTCGCAACCGCCGAAGCAGCGGTGCAGACGCGGACAGTCACCTATCAGGATGGCGAACAGGCTTGCATCGGCTTTCTGGCGTGGGATGACGCGGTGACCGGTCCGCGGCCCGGCGTGCTCGTGGTCCATGAATGGTGGGGCCTCAACGATTACGCTCGCGACCGGGCCAAGAAGCTCGCAGAACTCGGGTACATCGCCTTTGCGGCCGACATGTACGGCGATGGCAAGACCGTCGAGCATCCCAAAGACGCCGGCGAGATGGCGGGCAAAGTCCGGATGAACGTCGCTGCCTGGCGCAAACGGGCCGCTCTCGCGCTCGACGTCCTCAAGAAGCAGCCGCAATGCGATGCGACCAAGCTGGCCGCCATCGGCTACTGCTTCGGCGGGTCGACTGCGTTACAACTCGCCTACTCCGGGGCCGATCTTGATGCGGTCGCCACGTTCCACGCCGCCCTCCCCGCCCCCACCGCAGCCGAAGCGGCCACCATCAAAGCCAAGATCCTCGTCTGTCACGGCGCGAACGACACCTTCATCCCCGCGACCGCCATCCAGGCTTTCCGCGGAGCGCTGGAAACCGCTGGTACCAAGCTGGACTTCATCGCCTACCCCGACACCGTCCACAGCTTCACCGTCCCCGACGCCGGCAAACACAACCTCCCCGGCATGGCCTACAACAAAGCCGCCGACGAACAATCCTGGGCCTCACTGAAGAAACTGCTGAGCGAAGCATTCGCGGCGAAGCTGTGACCGCCCGTAGAACGTCCAGCTACCCGTTGCGTGATTTCGGCATTGGATACAGCACGCCGATGATTTGCGCACTGATGTCCGGCTCAACCGGCTCATATGCAGCCACAAAAGCCTTGACCTAGGCACAGAGCGTCCCGACGACTTCGTGGCAGTAACTGGACGTAACGATCATCTGATCATCTTGGAACGACAACCCAGTCTTGCCTTGCAGCTCGCGCTGCTTGATGTATCTGGAGACCGTATTCACTCTCTTGTGACGAGTGAGCTCGTTCGCGTCTGTCTCGTCCGGATTCATCTCATGCCGCCAACTGTTGTCGTGAACGACTAGGTTTCGAACCTCGCGTATGTCCAGGATTTCATCCCAGCCGGAAGGAAACGTCACTTTCGCCACCTCCCAGTGCTTTTTGATTTCAGAGAGGTCACGGATCTGGTTTAGCAGCTTCGTCCGTTTGTCTGCCGTAAGATCTGCAGGAAGGGTCTTGCGCAGATGTCGTTGCGTCACAATAGTCAGCGCGTGTTCGAAACTCGACCAGACAGCAGCCAGCATTGTGCTGAATGCGAGAGGCGGAATGTACCCAGCGGCAAGCTCGAGTTCATTTTGAAAGTGCATTTCCCGCAGATTCCGGACGTCGTCATCAAGATCGTCCGTCGGCTCCTTGAGCTTGGTGATCGCCTCTTCCGCCTGTTTTTCCAGTCCGTATTCGATGCGTGTCACGCACTGCGAGAAAAACGAGAAATGCATGTCGATCCAGGGGTTGACTGAGTCAAGGCTGACGGTTGGCATGTTCTGCTCCGAAAGTAGAGGTCGGTAGATCTCCAGACACCGGCCTTCACAAGCAAGTTCGCACGGCGGGTTGCGCAGCAACAAGATGCAGTGCCCTCAGCGAATCGATTCAGGAAATAAAGGGAGGGAATAAAGGGAGGGAATAAAGGGGTCAGCAGGTCTCAATTTACGTCTCATTTACGAAGTCCGGCGGATAATAAACCCCAGAATTGAGACCTGTGCCCCTTTATTCCTGCCCTTCAACTGCGACTATTTGAAATATGACGTAGCGCGTGAGGCACTTTGATGGACCGCAACCCAGCCGACTGCGGACATCGATCCGCCCGCCTCTTGAGAGACGCGATCATGGACTTGATTCGGCCCGAACAACCGGAGGATATTTCGGCCGTTCGGGCGATTCATGTTGCGAGCTTTCCGACGGCTGGTGAAGCGCGGTTGGTCGATGCGTTACGTGCAGCAGGCCGGCTTCCCGTCTCGCTGGTGGCCGAGGTGGGCGGAGTGGTTGTGGGGCATGTCGCCTTCAGTCCGGTGACTGTCCAGTCAGGAGCGATCGGCGCGGGGCTGGGGCCGATCGCCGTCGCTGAATCTTCCCGGCGGCAGGGACTTGCAGCCAATCTCGTGCGGAGCGGATTGATCGCCTGCCGGGAGGTCGGTTGTGGGTGGGCTGTGGTGTTGGGAGATCCTGGCTATTACGCGCGGTTCGGCTTTCGCCCAGCCTCGGACTTTGGGCTGATGGATGAATATGGTGGGGGGGCCGCATTTCAAGCGATGGAATTGATCCCAGGCTCGCTTCCGATCGGAGCGGGGGTGGTCCGGTATGCTCCGGAGTTTGCGACGCTGGTGTAGCGCGGCTGGGGTGTGATGCACGGAAGTGTCAACGGCGGCTGCGAAGACAGATGCCGCGAAGACGCAAGCGTGCGGCGTTCATCGCTTGCGTCTTCGCGGACTGGCGTGCCGGAGTGGTGGACCTCAAGTCCCGATGAAGACCTTGGGCGGCGGTCGGCAGGAATTTCTAAGCGTGGGGTCGCGGCGGCCTTCAGGCAGCGTTAGCATGCCATCACTGGTCCTGTGATCGCCCGGGGGTGGATTGGGCAGGACCTCACCCGTCAGGAGTCGATGTGCATGTCCGCGACCGTTTCGCAGCAGGACCTGGAAGCTTCGATTGCCCGCCTGAACAAGGCCTTTACCGGCCTGAAACAGGAAATGGCGAAAGTCATCGTTGGGCAGGATGACGTGATCGAGCAGTTGCTCATCGCCCTCTTTACCCGCGGTCACTGTCTGCTGGAAGGGGTCCCCGGTCTCGCTAAGACGCTGATGATCAGCACGCTGGCGAAGACCCTGTCGATGACCTTCTCCCGCATTCAGTTCACCCCCGACCTGATGCCGGCCGACATTACCGGCACTGAAGTGCTGCAAGAAAACCGCGAAACCGGGAAACGCGAGTTCCGGTTTATCGCCGGGCCGCTGTTCCACAACGTGGTCCTCGCGGACGAAATCAACCGGACCCCGCCGAAGACGCAGGCCGCACTCCTGGAAGCGATGCAGGAGCGGCAGGTCACCGTCGGCCAGACGCGGCACCTGATCGGCGAGCCGTTCTTCGTCCTCGCGACGCAGAACCCGATCGAACAGGAAGGGACCTACCCGCTGCCGGAAGCGCAGCAGGACCGGTTCATGTTCAAGGTTTTCGTGCGGTACCCGTCGTTTACGGAAGAACGGCAGATCGCCCAGCGGACGACGTCTTCGGTTTCGATCGAGCCGCAGACGGTCCTCTCGGCAGCCGAGATTCTGGAACTGCAGAAGCTCGTGCGGCAGGTGCCAGTCAGCGATCATGTGACCGATTACGCTCTGGCCCTGGTACGGCAGACGCGCGTGGGACAGCCGGGTGTGCCCGACTTTGTGACCGAATGGCTGAGCTGGGGAGCGGGACCGCGAGCCGTGCAGTTCCTGCTGCTCGGCGGCAAAGCCCGGGCTCTGCTGTATGGTCGGACGCATGTCTCGACCGAAGACATTGCGGCGCTCGCCGGGCCCGTCCTGCGGCACCGCATCGTCACGAATTTCTCGGCGGAAAGCGAAGGGATCACTTCCGACAAGGTGATCGAGGAACTGCTGAAAGTCACTCCGGCGAAGGAAGGGGAACTGACACGTGACCCGCGACTCCAGAAGATTTTTGCAGCCTGAGGCGATTGCCCGGATCGCCCGGTTGGAAGTCGTCGCGCGGAACGTCGTCGAAGGCTTCTTGTCCGGGGGACACCGCAGTCCCTATTTCGGCCAGTCGATCGAATTCGCGCAGCACCGCGAGTACGTCGCCGGGGATGATATCCGCCGGATCGATTGGAAGGTCTGGTCCAAGACCGACCGGTACTACATTAAGCAGTACGAAGAAGAGACCAACCTGCGGACGACCCTCGTGGTCGACGTCAGTGAGTCGATGCAGTTCGGGTCGACCGAGCTGAACAAGTACGAGTACGCCTGCCGGATCGCGGCGGCACTCGGCTACCTGATGCTCAAGCAGAGCGATGCGGTCGGCTTGGTCGCGTTTGATGCTGCGGTCCGTCAGCGGGTGCAGCAGAGCAGCAAGCTCAATCATCTGATGTCGCTGCTGGCAGCACTCGATGCGAATAAGCCGCAGCAGAAGACGTCGATGGCGAGCGTCCTGAAGACGGTCGCCGATGAATATTCCCGCCGCGGGTTGATCGTCATCGTTTCCGATTTGCTGACCGAGCGTCCGGGGCTGTTCAAGGGGTTGAAGCTCCTGCGCACCCGGGGACACGACGTGATGGTCTTCCATGTCCTCGACGATGCCGAACTCGATTTTCCCTATGCTGGAACGACGAAATTCGAGGGGATGGAAGAAACGGGCGAAATGATCTGTGATCCGCGCGCGCTGCGGGATGGGTATCTGGCGGCGTTGCAGAAGTATCTCGACGAAGTCCGCCGCTTCTGTTCCCAGCATCTGATTGATTACCAGACGATCCGGACCAGCGAACACCTCTCAGCCGTCCTGTCGCATTATCTGACGCACCGCGTCGGCATGCGGCAGTCGGTGAGGCAGTAGTTAAGAGGGGCTAGTGGATAGGAGATAGGGAGTAGCCAAAAGCCGGTTGGCTGCTTGACGACCTCGAAACCATCGCTACGACATTCTTCCGGCTCATCGCTATTTCCTAACCCCTATTCCCTGTCCACTGTCCACCGTCCACTTGAAGCTTGAATCGCCTATGACCTCCTGGCTTGCCGCACACTTTTTCAACCCGACGCTGGTCGCTGCCGGTGCGTCGCTGGTCGCGGTGCCGGTCATCATTCACCTCATCAACCGGATGCGGTTCCGCCGGGTCCGGTTTGCGGCGATGGAATTCCTGCTGCAAAGCCAGCAGCGGAATCGGCGGCGGCTGCTCCTCGAACAACTGCTGCTGCTCCTGATGCGGATGGCCATCGTCGCCGCCATCGGGTTGCTGATTTCCCGGCTGATCCTCGATCCCCAGCAGCTCTCGCTGTTCCGCGGGGCGAAGGTCCATCACGTCGTGCTCCTCGACGACAGCGGTTCGATGCGCGAACGCTGGGGCGAAACGACTGCCTTCCGTGAAGCAGTCAACGTCATTCAGCAGGTCCTGACCGAGGGGGCCCAGCGGCCCGATACGCAGACATTCTCACTGCTGATGCTCTCGCGTCCGGAACAGCCGTTCGTCTCGCAGCGGGACGTGAATGAAGCCTTCGTGGTCGAGATGGCCGCGAAGCTCGACTCGCAGACCTTCACCAGTACGCACCAGGCCCTCGATCTGCTCGCCGGTTTACGGCAGGCAAAAGTCTTCCTCGGGGAAGAAAAGGGGACGGTGCAGCATCTGCATGTGCTTTCCGATTTTCGCGAGCGGGACTGGAAAGATCAGAAGGCAGTGGAAGCGGCCATCAAGGAACTGACAACCGCCGGGGTGGCGGTCAACCTCGTGAAGACGGTCCCGCAACGTCAGGCAAACCTCGCGGTGACCGAGTTGAGCGGGGCGGTTCAAGTGGCGGCTGCCGGTGTCCCGTTCCGATTGAAAGTCGGCGTGACCAACTTCGGCGAACAAGCCGCCACCAACGTTCGGGCTGCCCTGAGCGACGACGGCGTGAAACTCCCGGTGAGCGCGGTCTTCGATCTCATCGAACCGGGGCAGACCGCGTATGTCGAAGTCGATATCCGACTGCTCACGCCGCAGCGACATCGCCTCGCGGCCAGTCTCGATGCGGACGTGCTGGCGGAAGATAACATCCGGTACCTCGGAGTCGATGTCTCGAACACGCTGCCGGTCCTGCTGATCGATGGCGACATCGAAGGGGCGGGCGCAACCTACCTCAGTGACGCCCTCGCAGCCGATCCGGCGAGCACCGGTGTGGGGATCACGCTCGATCGTCCCGACGGGTTACGCCGACGGCGGCTCGACGATTTCCGCGTGATCTATCTCATCAACGTCCCCGATCTCCCCGCCGATGCCCTTGCAGCCGTCGAAGCCTACGTACGGAAAGGGGGCGGACTCGTGTGGTTCCTCGGCGAACAGGTTCGCCCGGCGATCTACAACGAGACGCTGTATCGCAAGGGAGAAGGACTCTTTCCGGTTCCACTCGAATCGGCGATTTCGGAACTCACGCCCGATCCGACCTCGCAGGAAGCTGACCTGGTCCCCTCGTCGCATCCCCTCTTTGAGATTCTGACGGGCGATGACAACCCGTTCCTCGCGAGTGTGCATGTCAGCCGGTTCTTCGCGGCCGACCCGAAGTGGGAACGCTCGGATGTGAAGCGCAACGACGGCGTGACCACGCTCGCGGCTCTTCGTTCGCGCGATCCGCTCGTGGTCGAAAAGACGATCGGCGAAGGACAGGTCGTGGCGTGTCTGTCGACCGCCGACCCGGCGTGGAACGATTGGGCGCGGAATCCCAGCTATGTGGTCTTCCAGCTCGATCTGCTGAAGCATGTGGCCCGTCGGGATCGTGGTCTGCCGCTGCGGCTGGTCGGTGAACCGATCCAGCTCAGTTTTCCCCTCGCCGATTATGCAGAGCAAGTCGAGATCATCACCCCGGCCGATGGGGGTGCCCAGACGACTCGGCTGCAGGCCACCCCGGCGGAAAGCGGTGAAGCAGCGAGTACCGACTCTCTGCAGCTCACTGCGACATTTCGGGAGACTGATGAACCCGGGATCTACCTGATCCGGTTGCTCAACAAAGCCCAGCAGGCGGAAGACCGCTGGGTGGCTTACAATGTTCCGCTGTCGGAAAGCGATCTGGAGCTGGCGACCACGGCGAATCTGCAGCAGCGGCTGTCGGATGCCGGGACCGTCCGCATCCAGGAGCCGGGCCAGTTCGAGTGGTTACAAGGCGAAGAAGCCGGATCCGAAATCCGGACATGGTTATTATGGTTGCTCCTCGGCTTGCTCGTGGCTGAGCAGTTGTGGGCCTACCGTTTGAGCTATCATCCCCCGTTGAAGACCGCCCCGGCGGTCGCCTGAGATTTTTCGCCGCAGGGCGCAAGCCCTCGGGTGCCTTTGGTCTTCCTCCTGACTGTGTGAAAGACGGAAACGCGGCATGGTGCACGCACTGCGAGCCTGGTCGAGCTTCACGCTGGCGGTCGATCCGTCGGCGGCGCTCACCGCCCGCGAATGGGACTGGCCCGATACGACCGGCGGGTGGTTTCTGCTCCTGGTCGGAGGAGCAGTCCTGCTCGCGTGGGTCGTCTGGCTCTATCGTCGCGATACGCGCGAACTTTCGCCCGGCTGGACGATCTTCCTCACCACGTTGCGACTCGCTGTCCTCGGCGGATTGCTCGCCATCGCCCTCAATCCCCACGACCGGACCCAGCGATCAGCTTTCAAACCGTCCCGAGTGGCGATCCTCGTCGATACCTCGCTCTCGATGCGGCATCCGGCGGAATCTCCGGGAAGTTCCGGCGACACAGCCACCGCCGCAACTCGTGCTGATGCAGTGGATAAGTTTCTCAGTGCATCACTGCTGCAGCGTTTGCGGCGCGATCACGAAGTCAGTCTGTTCACGTTCGACAATGCTCTCGCCGGGCCGCATTTTGTCGCGCCGCTGGCCGTCACAGGGGCAGGTGAAGAGTCCGCTCCGCAGCCCGAGTGGCGACCGCTGCTGCAGCCGAAAGGGGTCGAGACGCGGCTGGGTGAAGCGCTTGGTGAGCTGATTCGGCAAGCTGCGGGACGGACCCTCTCGGGCATTGTCGTCGTCACCGATGGCGGGGCCAACGCAGGCGTCGATGCTTCTACAGCCCATGAACGGGCCGTCGCGGCCAAAGCCCGGTTGATCGCGATCGGTGTCGGTGGGACCGACCAGCCAATCAATCTGCAGGTCGCTGACGTGCAGGTGCCGACCGATGTGCAACTCGGCGACAAGTTCGACCTGACGGCCTTCATCCAGGGGGAAGGACTCAGCGGCCGCGATGTGACTGTCACGTTGCAGGCGACGTCCGCGGAAGGCGAGACAACCGTGCTGGGCGAGCATGAAGTGACGCTCCCAGCCGATGGGATTCCCGCAGAGGTCAAGTTCCCCATCCAGCCTGCGACCATCGGCGGCTGGAACTACGCGGTGACGGTCACCCCGAAGGTGAAAGTCACCGAGTTCAATCCCGACGATAACGTGCAGAACGTTTCCGTCCAGGTCTTCGATCGCCCGACGAAAGTCCTGCTGCTCGCAGGTGGTCCAATGCGCGACTACCAGTTCGTGCGAAACCTGCTGCATCGGCATAAAGCGGTCGATGTCGACGTCCTGCTGCAGACGGCAGCGGTCGGCACCAGCCAGGAATCGGACAATCTGCTGATGGCCTTCCCCACCAGCCGGGAAGACCTCTACCAGTACGATGTGATCATTGCTTTCGATCCCGACTGGCGACTGATTCCCACAGAAGGGATCGCGCTGATGCGGGACTGGGTCTACCAGGAATCGGGCGGACTGGTCCTCGTCGCGGGCGATGTGAATACCGTGCAGGTGGCCGCCGCAGGCGAACAATCGACCCCGGTGCAACAGCAGCTGGAACCGCTCCGCGAATTGTATCCGGTCGTGCTGAACTCGTTCGTCGCTGAGTTGCGGTTCGAGCAGGATTCCCGTCAACCCTGGCCACTCGACTTCACGCCGGAAGGACAGCGGACCGAGTTTCTGCAGCTGACCGATGATGCCACGTCGTCACTGGCCCGGTGGAAAGAATTTCCCGGCTTCTTCCGCTGCTATCCAACCTCAGGCGCGAAAGCCGGAGCGACGGTGCTCGCCCGTTTCAGCGATCCCCGTTCACAGAACGAGTTCGGTCCCCCGATTCTGATGGCCGAACAGTTCTATGGCCAGGGCCGTGTTCTTTACATCGGCAGTGGCGAATTCTGGCGGCTGCGGTCGGTCTCCGACGAAGACTACGACCGTCTCTGGATCAAAGCGGTCCGCATGGTCGGTCAGGGCCGCTCCAAACGCGGGACCAAGCGCGGTGTCCTGCTTCCCGAAACGCGGAAGCTGCTCCTCGGGCAGACGGCCCGGTTGCGGGCCCGCTTGCTCGATGCTCAGTTCCAGCCGCTCGACCTGGAAAGCGTGACCCTGGAAGTGATCGACCCGCGGGGTCGGCCCCTCACACCGGCACCCAAAATGCGGCGCGATGAATCGCGTCCCGGCGAGTATGTCGGCGAGTTCCGGGCGGGTCTTCCGGGAGTGTACAAGCTGGAACTGCCCGTCCCGGAATCGCAGGATCAGCTGACAGATGATCTGGCGGTCGCCCTGCCGAAACTGGAAGATCAGGAGATTCGGCAGAACACCACGCTGCTGCGGGATCTGGTCCGTGATACGGGAGGCGACTATCTCCCGTTGGCGGGTGCAGAAGCCCGACTGTTGGAATTGCTGCCGAATCGCGGGGAACCGTTTACGATCGACGAGCGTCTACGAACCTTATGGGATCGCGACTGGGTGCTCTACCTGCTCGTCGGTCTGCTGGGGGTCGAGTGGCTCACGCGGAAGTTGTTGAAGCTGGCTTGATCGCCTGGTTCAACGGGTAAGGAAGAACAAGCGGATGGCCGAACCGATGAGCCTGCCACCGGAAGTGGCGTCGACGCTGGGGGGCTTGCGCAGCCGCATCCGGCGGTACGTCCTGTGGGAGGGGCTCGCCCTGGTGATGGTCACACTGGGGCTCCTTTTCTGGGGAAGCTTCGGGTTCGACACGGTCTATTTTGTCGCCAGTCGTCTCGAACTGCCGCGGTGGTTACGGGCCGGGTTTCTGCTGACGGCGATCGTGCTCGTAGTCGGCGTGGTGCTGGTGATGATCGGTCTGCGGACCTTCCGTTCGTTCCGCACACGGGCACTCGCGCTCATCTTGGAACGACGCTTCCCCGATCTGGGCGACGGGTTGATCACCGCCGTCGAAGCGTCTGAAGGGACCTTGCCGCCTGCCCCCGCCTTTCAGCAGGCGCTGCTGGAGCGAACGGTGACCGATGCCGCCCGCCGACTGCAACGCCTCGATCTCACGCAGGTCTTCGATCCCCGGCCGCTCCGTCGGGCAGCGATCGTCGCAGCGCTCCTGTTCGTGTCGATCGTCGGTCTGGCGGTTGTCGATTCCGCCGCGATGGAACGCTGGGTCAACGGGTATCTCGAACTCCAGCCAAGCTACTGGCCCCGGAAAACGTGGTTGACGGTCAAAGTCGTCACGCAGCCGGGCGACCGGATTCGCGAGTTCCAGCAGGGAGTTTATCGTCATCCCCGGGGCGGCGATCTCGCGCTCCTCATCGAAGCCAAGGTCGCTGATGGGACACCGCGTCCCGATCGGATTCGGCTCGACTACCGGCTCCGCGGCGGTGGTCTCAAACGGACCTATCTCTCTTCGACCGGTGATCAACCCTATCGGCACGAGTTTCCGGCCCTGCTCGAAGCGGTCGACCTGTGGGTCTCCGGCGGGGACTATGCCAACTTCACTCCGTTGCACGTCGAAGTCGTCGATCCGCCGAAGCTCGACAAACTGACGGCAGCCGCGCTCTACCCCGCTTACACCGGGTTGAACACGACCGACGATCTCGGCAAAGCGACCCGCAGTGAAGTCGTCGTGCAGGGGGCGGCGGTCTCGCTGCCGCTGGGGACCAATTTCCTGCTGCAGGGGACAGCAAACAAACCACTCCGTTCGGTCCGCATCGAACTGGATGCAGCCCAGGAACGCTTCGAACTGGAACTTGGGCCGACGGCGGACGGTTCCGCGACCGGGGCCCGCTTCACGCAACGGGCACGGGATCGGCAGCCGCAACGGCGGTTCGAATGGGCCGCATCGAACCTGCTCGATTCATCCGGCGATAGCTTCAGTGTCCCACTGCTGTTACGGGCCGATGGTCTCGACCAGTTGCTCGATGCCCTGCAGGCCGCGGAACAGGGGACGCCTCTGCCCAACCCGTTGCCCTGGCCGGCAGACGCCGTGATCCGCATCACGCTGGAAGATCGAGATGAAATCGCGAGTCCCGAACCGCAACGGCTCACGATCGCCGGCATCGTCGATGAACCGCCGGTCCTGGAAGTCGAGCTGAAGGGGATCGGCACGGCTGTCACCCGACAGGCCCGTATCCCGGTTGCCGGACTGATTCACGACGATTACGGTGTGGCGAAAGTCCGCTTCGAGTACCAGGTCGATGGCATCGGCGAATGGAATCCGCGCGAGCTAGTCCGTCCCCCGACCGCCATCGTGAAGGAATACACGCTCGCCCGGACTGCAGACGAGCTCTACGAACGCTTCGATGTGCTCCCGCTCGACCTCTCGATCAAGCAGAAGCTGTCGCTGACGGTCTATGCAGAAGACGCGGACGACTGGGCCGGGCCGAACAAGCAGCGGAGCCAGCGGTACGTCTTCACGATTGTCCCTGTGGAAGAACTGCTGTCGCTGCTGTACGCCAAGGAAATCAATCTGCGGAAGCGGTTCGAGCAGATTCTCTCCGAAATGCAGGAACTGCGGAAAGACCTCGACCTGCATGCCGAACGGGCGACGGAAGCCGAGAAACTCAAAGCGGCCGGGAAGCCCGCGAACGACGAAGCCCTGCGGAGTGCCCTGCTGAATCTGTCGGCCTGCGGCGACCGCTCGCTGCTCGCGATCCGGAAGGCCGCGACCGAAACCGCTGCAGTTGAGGTTGCCTTCCGCGATATTCGTGACGAACTGGTCAACAACGCTGCGGAAACTCCGCAGAACATGGACCGGCTGGAAACGAAGATCATCGGCCCGCTGGAACGGATCAATACGACCGATTTTCCCGCCACCGATCAGGCCTTGGGGTTGTTTAAACTGGCCAATGACGAGTCGCGCAATCCGACCTCTCCGCTGGAAACGGCCCGCCAGGAACTGACGGGAATGATCGAGCGGATGGAACGGATCTTGCTCGAAATGAAAAAACTGGAAACATATTATGAAGCCCTGGAGTTGCTGAAATCGATTATCAGCGCCCATGATGATTTAATCGAAGATACGAAGAACGAGCGCAAACGAAATGCGCTGAAGGGTTTGGAGTAACGCGACGGCCGTTCGGCCGGTCCGGATTCGGTTCCCAGAGGGGAGTGCGTCACATGTCCGCACGGTCGTCGATCCGCCTCGTTGTTTCGTGGGCACTGCTGATCTCGTTAGCGGCTGGCTCGTTCCAGTGGGTCACCGCTCAAGAGACCACTCCGCCGAAAGCCGCGGAGGAAACGGGCACAAAGCCCGCTGAGGCCACCCCCACAGCCGAATCGCTGCCGTCCCGTCAGGAAGCGCTGGCCCTCCGTTATCAGCGGTTCGAAGCGACGCTGCTGCAACTGGCCGAGTACCTCCGCAAGACCGATCCCGATCGGGCCGAGTTGCTTGTCCGCGCCATCGGGAAAAGCAAGGAACAGCGGATTCAGGATCAGCTGGGTCAACTCGTCGAACTGCTCAAGCAACAGAAACTGGGCGATGCGATCGAAGGTCAGGAGACCGCCGTCTCCGAAATGCTGCTCGTCCTGCAACTCCTGCAGAGCGAAGACCGCAAAGACGAGATTGAACGCGAGAAGGCCCGCATCCGCGACCTGATCAAGGACGTGAATAAGCTCGTCCTCAAGCAGACCGATGTCCGGGCTGCCACCGAGAAAGGGAGCAGCGACAAGCTCCCCGATCAGCAGCGCGACGTCGCTGACGCTACCCAGAAACTCATGGACAAGATCGACGCGCAGGACGCCCAGAAGCAGGCCAATGCCAACGGCAAACCGGGCGACAGCGGCAAACCGGGTAAGCCCTCCGGCAAAGAGGGCGAAGACAAGCCAGCGGGTGACAAAACCGAAGAGGACATGCCCAAGGATCCCAAAGACCCCGCCGACCCGAGCGATCCCTCCGGGATGGGCAAAGAGGGTACAGGCAAACCGGGCGCGAACACCAAGCCGAAAGACCCCAAGGATCCCATGGGGAAACCCAAGGACCCGATGGGCAAGCCGAACCAGGAGGGTGACAAACCGCCGATGGATGGCGACAAGCCTCCGATGGATGGCGATAAGCCTGCCGACTCGGGCATGCCGTCTGACTCCTCCGGCAAACCGATGCCGGGCAAAGGGAAGCCGATGCCTAGTCCGAGCAGCCCCCCCATGCCCAACGATGGCAGCACGCCCCCCATGCCGCCCCCCGGCGACGACGACGGCGACAACCCGCCCCCTCCTCCCGGTGCCCAGGACTCGCAACAACAGCAGAATCGCACGGCGGGTCGGCAGGAGCTCGAACAAGCCAAGCGCGAGATGGAAGATGCGATCCAGGAACTGAAGAAAAAACAGCTCAATAAGGCGTCCGATAAGCAGGATCAGGCTTTGGCCGACCTCCTGAAAGCGAAAGAACGCCTGGAAGAGATCCTGCGTCAGCTGCGGGAAGAAGAGAAAGAACTGATGCTTGCCGCGCTGGAAGCCCGCTTCCGCGATATGCTCGGTCGGCAGATCAACGTCTACAACGGGAGTGTCGCGCTCGCTGCGGTCCCGGCTCCTCAACGCACCGACAAACATCGCGGCCGCGCGATCGAACTCGCCCGCAGCGAAGACGAAATCGCCCTGCTCGCAGCGAAAGTCCTCACCCTGCTGAAGGAAGAAGGCTCCTCCATCGCCTTCCCGGAAGCCGTGCTCCAGTTGCGTGAAGACATGTTGATCGTCGCCCGGAGGCTGGAACGGGTCGAAGTCGAAGAGGTCACGCTCGGCATCGAGAAGGACATCATCGAGTCGCTCGAAGAGATACTGGAAGCCCTGCAGAAAGAACTTGAGAAGAGCAAAGACAAGAAACAGCAACCCCCGCCACCGCCGGGCCAGCCGCAGGATCAGGCCCTGGTCGATGCTCTGGCAGAACTCAAGATGCTGCGGTCACTCCAGTACCGCGTGAATCGCCGAACAAAGCAACTCGGTCGGCTGGTTGAAGGGGAACAAGCGGCCGATACCGATCTGATCGAGCAACTACGCGGATTGTCGCAACGACAATCCAAGATCCAGCAACATACGTACGATCTGGCCACGGGACGGAATCGCTAACCTCAACCTCATTGTCGGAGGAGCGTTCGATGCAACACTGCTGGCTGACTCTGGGCGCGGTTTGCGCCTTGTCCACAAGCCTTCTGGCGGCCGATTCCGTTTATGCTCCGCTGCCCGCTGCCCAGGTCCGTGAGCGGATTCTGCAAAGCCTGCCGCCCAGCACGCCGGAAGAAGTCCGGACGCGCCTCAATGAGCGCTGGCCCGTCGAGATGTCGGTACTGCCGGCCGATCGAACCCTGGCCCTCGCTGTCGAGTCATGGACCCTGATCGATCCGGCGCTCGTGCCGCTGATCCGTGCAGCCGATTCGCTCGATCCCCAGGCCGTCCCGGCGTTGATCGCCCTCGTCGAACGCCCCGGTCAGGATCCCTTCCAGACGAACAATCTCCGCGCCTGGCTCGGCCGCGCGCTCGCCGAACAGCGGTGGTACGACGAAGCCCTCGTCCAGTTCCGCAGTGTCGATCGATCGCTGGCGATCGATCCGGCATCGGTCCTCTTCTATCAGGCGGTTGCCTCGCAGGCGCTGCTCGATCTCCCCGCCGCCCGCACGAGCTTGCAGGACCTGCTGCAGAGGACCTCGAGCGTCCCGCCCCGGTATCGCACGACCGCTGATCTGATGCTCGCCGAACTCGGAACCGTCAAGGAAAAATCGCTGGATGAGATCGCCCGGTTGATGTCCGATTCCGAACGCCGGCTTGATCTCGGCCGCGCGGGCGAACAAGTCCAGGGGGTGCAGGAACGGATCATCGCCAATCTCGACGAACTCATCAAAAAGCTGGAAGCTCTGGGTGGTGGTGGGGGGGGCGGTGGTGGTGGTGAAGGCGGCAACTCGAATGAATCCTCCGCGCCTGCTCAGGACAGTTCAGTGAAAGGGGCGACTGGCCCGGGAGAAACCGACAAACGCAAGTTCTCAAAAGAAGGGAACTGGGGCGACCTCCCCGAGAAGAAGCAGGCCGAGGCGAAGAACCTCATCAATCGCAACTACCCGGCGCACTATCGCCAGGCGATTGAAACCTATTTCAAGAAGTTGTCGGGTCGACCGGCCGCCCCGTCGAAATAACCCGCGCACGACCGGCGAAGGAGAGTTGCGTGCTGCTGATCGGATTGCTGGCCGTGTGCCTGGGGGCCGATGGACCGGCTGTTGAAGTCTCGACGCTCGACGGGCGCGTGGTGACGGGCACGCTCCGCACACTCACGGCGACCGAATGCCTGCTCGATACGGCGATGGGGGAAGTCAAACTCCCGGCGACCGAACTCCTCGAACTGCGACGAACCTCAGTGGCTGCGGACGAGACTCCCGCCACTCCTGAGGTGACGATCCAGTGGGCCGGAGGGAAGCTTTCCGGTGTAAAACCAGTCCTCACCGCGACCGACCTCACGTTCGAGCATCCTCTTGCCGGGGCCGTCAAACTCGACCGGACCGTCCTGTCGAGTTTGCGATTCGCCCCCGAAGAACCGGTCATTCGCGAAGCCTGGCAGCAGCTTCAAACCCGCGGAAACAAGCGTGACCTGCTCGTTGTCCGCAAAGGGGAGGTCCTCGACCATCTCGATGGCGTGGTGGCCGCGTTCGATGCCGTCGGCGTCAAGTTCATCCTCGATGGTGAAGAGGTCGCTGTGAAACGCGAGCGTCTCTTCGGCATTGTCTTTGCACAACGGAATCGACCGGAATTGAAACCCGCCGCCCGGCTGGAACTCGTCGGTGGCGATACCGTCCTGCTGAAGTCGATCCGCTGGTCCGAAGAGGCGATCGACGCAACGCCCTTCGATGCTTCCGCGTGGAAGCTCCCGGCGACGGCGGTCAGCAGTATCGACTTCAGCCTCGGCAAGATTCGTTATCTCTCCGCCATGGAACCGCGTTCGGTGCAGTTCACCCCCTACTTCAAGGCCGAATGGGAAATTCAACGTGACCGTGGTTTCTCGGGGGCACCGTTGACCATCGGTCGTCGGACCTACACGCGCGGACTGGCGATCCACTCGAAAACGCTCGTCCGGTATCGTCTCGCAGGCGAGTACCGCCGGTTCCAGGCGGTCGTCGGTCTCGACGGTGAACTCTACTCCGGTGCCCAGTACGGCGACGCCCACATCGAGGTTCGCGCCGATGGAAAAACCCTGTTCAATCGCGACATGATCGCCGGTCAGGACCCGGAAACCCTCGACCTGTCGGTGACTGGCGTGGATGATCTGGAACTCTTCGTCGACTACGGCCGCGATCGGGATGATATCGGCGATCGGGTCTACTTCGGTGATGCAAAGGTCGTGAAATGACCGACACGTCTCGTCCGGTTGACTTCCACCGTGCCACGCGTCTCGTAATTCTGGCTCTGACGGTGACTTCCGCTTGGGAATACCGAGTGCAGGGTGCCGATCCCGCGGTCATCACGGCCGAGTCGGCCCGCGTGGCGATGGTCGAAAAAGTCGCCCCGTCGGTCGTGGCGATTTTCGCGTCCTCCGGACAGGGGGGCGGTTCGGGGGTCCTCATCACCAATGATGGTTACGCCCTCTCGAACTTTCACGTCACGCGCGGTTCCGGCACCTTCATGAAGTGCGGCCTGAACGATGGCAAGCTGTACGATGCCGTCATCGTCGGCATTGACCCGACCGGCGATGTGGCCCTCGTCAAACTCCTCGGCCGCGATGATTTCCCGGCGGCGACTCTCGGCGACAGCGATCGGGTCGCCGTAGGTGACTGGGTCTTCGCGATGGGGAATCCGTTTCTGCTGGCGACCGATTTTCAACCGACAGTGACCGGCGGGATTGTCAGCGGGACGCACCGTTACCAGTACCCCGCGGGAACCTTCCTCGAATACGCCGACTGTATCCAGACCGATGCGTCGATCAACCCCGGCAACTCGGGCGGTCCGCTCTTTAATGCCGCAGGGGAACTGGTCGGCATCAATGGTCGCGGCTCGTTCGAGAAACGGGGCCGCGTGAACATCGGCGCGGGGTATGCGATCTCGATCAATCAGATCAAATACTTTCTCGACAGCCTGCGGGGCGGCCGCGTCGTCGATCACGCCACGCTGGGGGCGCTCGTCCGCAGCGGCAACGATCGCGATGTGATCGTCGATCAGGTCATGGAGTCGTCATCCGCTTATCGCCGCGGGTTGCGGGAAGATGATGAACTGATCTCGTTCGCGGGCCGTTCCATCGGCAGCGTCAACCAGTTCAAGAACGTCCTGGCGATCTATCCCGATGGCTGGAAAGTCCCGCTGTCGTTCCGTCGCGACGGGAAACGTCACGAGATCATCGTCGAGCTCCGCAGCCTGCATCGCGCGTCGGAACTCCATGGTCCCGATGAACAACCGAAGCCCGCGCCGGGTGATCCCAAAGATCCGGAAAAGCCGCAACCCGGTGACGGCGGGAAACCACAACCGCGGCGTCCTCAGGCTCCTCCGGCTGCCAAACCTGCGGGTCCTCCCGAACAGTGGAAACATCTCTTCGAAGAGAAAAAGGGCTATGCGAACTTCCATTTCAACAAACAGGAACAACAGCGCGTCCTCGCCGGACTGACAGAGTACCAGTCACTGGCTGCGGTTCCTGGTCGCTGGAAACTCACTGGGGAGACCTCAAAGAAACTCCCGTTTGTCCTCACGCTGGCCGAGTCCGGCGTCGGCATGACAATCGGCGACAAAGAGGTCTATCTGCAGCCGCTCGATGGTTCGGATCCGATTGACGAACCGCCGCAGTCGGGTGGTCTGATGATCGCCCTTCACCACTTCAAGCTCCTGACGACACGGGGAGCCGACGCCTTCACGCTGGTCGATTACCTCGGCAGTCAGCCGCTCGATGGGAATGGTCCCACGGTCGATGTGCTGCTGACGCAACTGGGGATCGTGCAGACGCGGTGGTTCTTCCATCGGACTGAAGGCCGTCTGCTCGGATGGGACTCCGCCCTCGCGAACGATGTCGATCCAGCGTCGGTCCGGATCGAGAAAACTGCCGACTTCGGTGGCCGCCGACTCCCTGAAAAATGGTCGGCCTTCTGTGGCGATCGCCAGTTCGTCGAGTTCCTTGTGCAGGGCGTTGAACTGCTCCCCGCGGCGACAAAGTAATGACCGACAGCAGCCCACAGGCGATGGTTATGCAATCGACACGTTTCCTGCCGCGACTCTTCCCGATCGGACTGGTGGCCTGCTTCTGCGTCTGCAGTCCGTGGATCGCGTCCGCCCAGTCGACTTCTGAAGCGATCGCGAACGTCTCGCCCAAAATCGTGAAGATCTTCGGGGCGGGCGGACGCAAGAACCTTTACGCCTATGGCTCCGGATTTCTCGTGTCGCCGCAGGGACACATCGCGACGGTGTGGAGTCACATTCTCGATGGCGACACGGTGAATGTCGTCTTGCACGACGGTCGGCGATATGAAGGCCGGGTTCTCGGAGCCGAGCCGCAACTCGATCTCGCGGTGATCAAGATTGATGCCGACGATCTACCGTACTTCGATATCACGAATGAGCCGGCGGTCGTGGGTGCCGGGGCACGGGTGCTCGCCTTCAGCAATGTGTTCAAGGTGGCCACCGGCGATGAACCGGTTTCCGTCGTCCATGGGGTGATTGCAGCGAAGACGCAACTGTCGGCCCGCCGTGGTGTGTTCGATGCACCATATTCGGGTCCGGTCTACGTTGTCGATGCGATCACCAATAACTCCGGTGCAGCGGGGGGCGTGCTGACCACCCGCGATGGCCGTCTGCTGGGGATGCTGGGCAAGGAACTGAAGAACAATGCGACGCACACGTGGCTGAACTACGTTGTCCCGCTCAGCCAGTTGCAGACACCGATTCGCGAGATTCAGACCGGCAAGTTCGCCCCGCGGCCGAAAACCGGCGACGATGAACCCGAAATGCCGTCCGCGGTTGCAAAGATCAATGCCCGCGACTTCGGTCTGGTGATGCTCCCCGATGTCGTCGCCAAGACACCCGCGTATATCGATCGTGTCCTTCCCGGTTCGGCTGCAGAAGCCGCTGGCCTGCAATCGGACGATCTGATTCTCTTCGTGGGCGATCAACTGGTGCCGTCGTATCGGGCGCTGCGTGATGAACTCGCACGGCTGGAAGCAGGGGATCGCGTGAAGCTGGTAGTCCGCCGCGGCGATGTGCTCGTGACGGTGGAACTCCGGGCGGCGAAGGCGGGAGCCAACGAATAATGCAGATGACAGGCTTCCTCACCCCGCAGCAAAATACTTGTGGTCAGGATCGACGGATGCAACGCAGCTGGCTGATCGGCTGGATGATGTGCAGTTTGGCTGCGATGGCCTTCGCTGCGGATGAACCACAAGCCCGGCTCGAGCAGCTGGAAGAGGAAGCGTTTCAACAGGCAGTGGCGCTGGTCGGTCCCTCGGTCGTGCGGATTGAAACCGTCGGCGGCCTGGCCACGATCGGTCAGGGTGTCACCGCTGCCGGGACAACGTCGGGCCTGGTGCTCAGTGAAGATGGCTATATCGTTTCGAGTGCGTTTCACTTCGCCTCCAAACCGACGTCAATTCTCGCGACACTGGCCGACGGCCGCCGCTTTCCCGTCAAGCTGGTCGCAACCGATCGGTTGCGGATGGTGGTGCTCCTGAAGATCAAGCGACCGGGCTGCCGACGTGTCAGGCGGCATCGGCGAACGAGTTCCGAGTCGGCCAATGGTCGATTGCCCTCGGTCGCACGTTAGATGCCGAGGTGCCAAGTGTCTCAGTCGGAATTGTCAGTGCGTTGAACCGCATCTGGGGTAAAGCCGTTCAGACCGATGCCAAGATTTCGCCGGTCAACTACGGCGGTCCGCTGGTCGATGTCCGCGGCCGTGTGATGGGGATCCTTGTTCCGCTCTCACCACAGTCGAACGGCGAGACCGCCGGCGTCGAGTGGTACGATTCGGGGATCGGGTTTGCGGTCCCGCTGGAAGATATTCTCACCGTGTCTGAACGCCTCAAGAGCGGCACTGATCTGCTGCCCGGTGTGCTGGGGGTGACGTTCCTCGGTCGCGATGCGGTCGGCACCGAACCAGTGCTGGACCGGGTCCGGTATGGCTCGCCAGCGGAACAAGCGGGATTGAAGAAGGGGGATCGACTGGTCTCGGCCGATGGCAAACCACTGAAGTATGTGGCGGAACTCCGTTCGATCCTGGGGCGACGTTATGCAGGCGATGCAGTCACGGTGGTGTATGAACGGGACAAGCAGTCGACCGAAGTGAAACTGACACTCGTCGATCAGATTCCACCGTATGAGCCGGCGTTTCTCGGAGTGACGCTGTTGCGGCAAAGTGACGCCGGTGCTCCGACCGTGCGGATTGTGTGGCCCGACAGCCCCGCGGCCACCGCCGGTGTGCAGCCGCGCGATCAGCTCCAGAAGTGGAATGATGAAGCCCTGACTTCCGGGAAACAACTGGCAGAGCGGGTCAGTCGGATGCGTCCGGGTGAGACGGCGCAACTGACGGTGTCGCGTGCGGGGAAGACCGAGACGCTGACCGTCAAAGTTGCAGCCCCCCCCGAAGCGGTCCCGGCGAGTTACTCTGCCGAAGCCCTCTCATCGGAAGGGACCACGCTCCCTGCAGAGAAAGTCGGCCGCGTGCAGGCCACGCTGGCCGGACACGATCGTCCTTATTGGATGTACGTTCCCGAATCGACCCGTGAGAAGCGGCCGCAAAGTCTGTTGCTGTTCTTGCATCCGGGTGGTGACACCGTCGAAGCCTCGCTGCTGTCGGCCTGGAAGAGTGAATGTGAACGCCGGGGAATCATCATTCTCGCCCCGAAGACCGAAAACATCGCTGGCTGGACACCGACCGATCTGGAGTTCGTGCAGGACCTTCTGGCCAAAGTGCAGGAAGACTACACAATCGCTCCCGAGCGCATCGTGGTGCACGCAGTGGGGAATGCTGTGCCGTTCGCAGGGCTCGTCGCCTTCCGCAATCGGACAGCGGTCCGTGGTGTTGCCGTGCTGGGGGGCGCGTTCCGTGGTCAGCCTCCGGAGAACGATCCCGATGAACGCCTGCAGTTCTACTTCGGAGCGAGCGCGACCGATGACCAGTTGAAAGCGATCGAGACCTTCGTCATGGCCCTGAAAAAGGCCAAATATCCAGTCGTCTTCACGAAATACGCTGAAGCGGCCGGGGCCTCGTATCCATCGGGGCAGGTCATCGAGGAACTCGCCCGCTGGGTCGATGGGATCGATGCCATCTGACCGGCCCGCGCAACCGGGGTTTGACCGCGTGCTGGAATGCGGTAGAGTTTCCGGGGTTCAGTTGGCCCGTTCGACAGGGATGTCGCCGTGGTGCTCGTGCGTTCGATTCGCCGGAAGCTCTTTTTGAGCCTGGCGCTGGTGATGGCGATGTTGCTGGTACAGGCCGCAGGCGGTCTGACCGGCCTGTGGTCTTACCGCGCAGCGATCACCGATCTCGACCAGACGCTGACCGGGCAACCGCGACGGACGGAACTTGTCACTGCCCTCGCCTGGACGGCGGAACCGTTGTTGTGGCCGCCGACCGCCGGTCGTGCCGGACGGCAGACCCGTCATGCAGCCTTCGTCGAGCGTCTGCAGGCAGCCCGGCAAGCAGTCTCCGAGTTTCATCGTCGACTGGAACTCGACCCCGGTCCGCCCGATGCGCGGATTCCAACGGAAGCCCTGCTCCGCCGGATCGACGAACGCCTGGTGACTCTCCGGCAACACGATGTCCCCCGGCTGCTCGATCCCGACGAAGAGCTGGCCGCGGTCGCCGATCTGCACCAGGCGCTCGCTGGTCTGCAGGTCTCCGCATTGCAGATTCCGCGTGTGGAACGAACGGCAGAAGCGACACTCGACTCCGCTCGGAAAGCCTACAGTTCGCGGTTCTGGTGGATCACGCTGGCAACGATCGCGGCTTTAGGACTGTTCCTGATGGTGATGCGCTGCGGGTATCTCTGGGTCTTTCTTCCCATTAAAAAGTTGCATGAAGGGGCATCACGCGTCGCCCAGGGAGACTTCCGGTATCGTTTGCAGGTCTCAGGGAACGACGAGATTTCACAACTCGCCGAGAAGTTCAACTCGATGACGGCCCGCTTCGAGGAGATTCGCGATCAGCTCGATGGAGAGGTGCAGTCACGCACGAAGCAGGCGCTGCGGTCCGAGCGACTCGCCGGTGTCGGCTTCCTCGCCGCCGGGGTCGCCCATGAGATCAATAATCCGCTCTCAGCCATAGCGATGGCGGCAGAATCGATGGAAGGCCGCTTGCAGGATGCAGCGGCGCTCGAGACGGGCCTCCCGCTCGACGATCAGGCGGTGCTGCAGCAGTATCTCGCGATGATTCAGCGGGAAGCCTTCCGTTGCCAGCAGATCACGCAGCGGCTGCTGGAATTTGCCCGCGGCCAGGATGCCCCGCGGATGCGGACCGATCTCACGAAGATCATCCGCGAAGTCCTCGACATGGTCGGCCATCTCAGCCGCTTCCGCGGACACCGGATCATTTTTGATGATCGCCGTCCGGTCGAGTGGGTCGTGAACGCGGCCGAGATCAAGCAGGTTGTCCTTAACATGATCGCCAACGCTCTGGAAGCGATGGAAGGGACCGGCCGGTTGGAGATCACGGTGCAGGAACGGGGTGATGAAGTCCTGCTGTGCTTCACCGACAACGGCTGCGGGATGACGCCGCACGTGCTCGACAATCTCTTCGAGCCGTTCTTCACCGAGAAGAAGTCGGGCCGCGGTACGGGGCTGGGACTGTCAATCAGCCATCGGATCGTCACCGATCACGGCGGCCGGATCGTCCCCCTCAGCGACGGACCGGGACGCGGGAGCACCTTTCGCATTCATCTCCCGCGGATCGCCGAAACAGCCGTACAAGCGGCGTGACGTCAGAGTTCACCCACGGCAATTTCACCCTGGTCATGCCCGAAGAGACCCAGCCATCGGAATGACTGGGCGTCCTGCATACCGTGCAATCGATTGCGGAGGAGCGGCTCACGCTTCACCGCGATAGAGTTGTAACGCCCGGTCTTTCTGCTCGGCGTGGTTCACGATGGGCGCGGGATACCGACCACGAGTCGCGGTCGGTGGGTCGTGGATCTGGCTCCGGCTGACGTGGGCCAGTTCGGGGAGATACCGCCGCAGGTACTCTCCCGCGGGGTCGAACTTCTCGCTTTGCAGTTTCGGGTTGAAGATGCGGAAGTAGGGTTGAGGGTCACAACCGGTCGAAGCGGCCCACTGCCAGCCTCCGTTGTTGGGCGCGAGGTCACCATCGAGCAGTTGTTCCATGAAGTACCGCTCACCCCACCGCCAGTCGATCAGCAAGTCTTTCGTGAGGAACGACGCGACGATCATCCGCACGCGGTTGTGCATCCAGCCGGTCTCACGCAGTTGGCGCATCCCGGCATCGACGATCGGATAGCCTGTCATCCCCTGCTTCCACGCTTCGAACCAGTCGGTCCGGTTCTCCCAGGCGAGATCGGCGTAGCGGGTGAGGAACGCCGATTGTTCAACCGCCGGGCGATGGTAGAGGATGTGATAGTAGAACTCGCGCCAGACAATCTCCTTGACGAACTTTGTCACACCATCGGCGAGCTGCAGATCGAGCCCGGCCCCGGCGAGTTCGGCCAGCACCTGTGCCGAGGTGAGTGAACCGTTTTTGAGGTAGATCGAGAGTTGTGAGGTCCCATCAATCGCCGGGAGATCCCGCTGCGCTTCATAGCGATCCACGGCTGAGTCGAGGAACTGCCGCAGTCGGGCCAATGCGGCCTGGCTTCCCGCTGGCGGGAGCGGGACCGTCACGCGGCGGGCATTTTCGGTCGCGTAATGATCGAGATGATCGGTCGGCGGCGGGGTCGACCCGAAGAGTTCGGCCCAGGTCAGTTGAAACAGCTTCAGCGGCTTCCGGCCAGTGCGGGCCTCATCAAGATACCGCAGACCCGCCTGCTGCATCGCGATCCGCTCCTGCATCGCCGCGGTGCGGGCCAGGGCGAACCAGCGCTTCGAGAAGGGTGTGTAGACCTGATAGAACTGTCCGGGAGCATCGCCTCGAAAGAGTTCGTCCGGTTCAATCAGCAGGTGATCACGAAACGTCTCGACGGGGACGCCGTACAATCGGGGGAGTTCGTCGAGCAGCGCCGCATCGCGTTCGCGGGCGAATGGTTCGTAATCGCGATTGAACGTCACCAGACTCGGTCGCGCGACTCCCGCAGCAGCGAGCGCAGCGGTCAGTTGTGCGAAGGCTTCCCGCGGGCCGACATCGAGCACCAGCAGATCACTGCCAAGCGATCGCAGCTCATCCCGCAGTGCTTTCAGCGTTTCCAGAAAAAAGCCAAAACGGTTAATAGAGAAATCAGGACGGGCGAGAAAGCGGGCATCGAACGTGAAGAGCCCGACCACGCGACCACGGTGCCGCTTCCAGTGCGCCTGCAACGCAGGGTTACCCGCCACACGTAAATCCCTGCGAAACCAGTGCAGGCCGTACGGAGCGTTGGTCATCGGAGCGGGATTCCACTGGAGAAACTGACCCAAGTGTGCGATTCTAGCAGTCACGACCAGTGAACCACCGCACCGGCCTTGTCTCATCACAGTGTCGATGACCCTCGCTTGCGACTTCGCGTCCTCCCAGACTCACTAAAGACCCTTCACGATGTTTGGTGGAATCGGTGCCCTCTGCGAACGCTCGCTGCGACTCGATGCCCGTTCGCTCTGGACTCACGGCTTGCGCCTCGCGGCGCTCCTCATCGGCTACTGGGCCGTGGTGAATGCGGCCTGGGAAGCCCGCTGGTTCGGTGCTCCCGGACTGCGGTTTTTTCAGTACCTCGTCACCCTCAACGGCTGCCTGATTGGGTTGGCTGGAATCGGCTTCTTTTCCTCAGCGATCACCGAGGAAAAAGAGGAAGGGACACTGGGCCTGATGCAGATGACCGGCATCAGCCCGTTGGGAATCCTCTTCGGAAAGCTCGTCAGCCGGTTGTTGCAGGCTGCCCTGCTAATTGTGATCCAGATCCCGTTCACGCTGCTGGCGATCACGCTGGGGGGGATCACGCTGCCGCAGATTCTAGCGACGTATAGCACCTTGCTGGCACTCTTGTTCCTGGTGGCCAACGTCGCACTCCTCGCCTCGGTCTTGGCACCGACGATCCGCTCGGCGAGCCTGCTGATGGTCATCTTCACGGCTGGCTACTGTTTCTCGGCACTCTTCGCAGAGGGAACATACTCGAGCCTGGGGCAGGCACGGGAATTCCGCTGGGTCCCTGCCCTCTGGTGCTTTCGACGATTAGGAGAATCACTATCGAGTGCGGCCAATCCATCGCTGATCGCGCCATGCGAAGTTGCGCATGTCCTCGGTGGGCTGTTGGCTTTCGGACTCGCGTGGGGGTCGTATCACATGATGCCCACGCCGAGCGAAGGAGGTGCTGCTCCGATCCGTCTGGCCTTCAAACGCGGGCCGCGACGGTTGGGACTGGTGCCCGGGCGTGTGTGGCCCAGTCCCATCGCCTGGAAGGAATTCTTTTTCACTCTCGGCGGTTGGCCGACCCTGCTGGGCAAACTGGGGGCGTATGTCGGCATTCTGTTCCTGACGGGCGTTTACCACTATGCGCATGGGAATTGGGGCGACCCATGGGAACGAACCGTGGAGGCCGGGATCGCCTTCATCGCGTTTGCGCTCATCATCGATGCCACGACCCTATCGAGTCGCGTCTTTTCCGATGAATTGCGTGATCAGACCTGGTCGACATTGATGCTAGTACCGCGTTCACTGGGCGATCTGATCTTCACGAAATGGCTCGCCGTCCTGTTCGGTTCGCTGCCTGGCCTGCTGACCTGGTGCTGTCTTGTTTGTCTCACGCGACCGGGGCATGATTTTCTCTACCAGGTTGGAGACGAGCCGATCTTCTGGGGCATCGTCAGCCTGGTCTTTTCCACGATGTGCATTGCCGCAGTCTATTCCCTGTTTCTGCGCTGGGGCTCGTCGATCCTGGCCGGAGTGACGATCTGGCTGGGGGCGCTGCTGTTCGCGTGGCTCTGCGATAGCCCGGGGATGCGCATCGACGAAGAGACAGCCGGAGCATTGATGATATTCGGGACCTTCGTCATCGCGTTCTTCTCGCAATTCGCGATTGCTGCACGACTGGAACATCTTGCGTCCCGTTAACGACGCCCCCGGCGACTCACTCGCGCGCCCAAGCCTGGCATGGTGTTCCACCCTGGGCTACTGTCTTTCGCTAGACCCGCAGCGTCACCGCGCCCGCACTATTCCTGCGGGAGGTGCTCACTCAGCGTCCGTTCGATGTTGGCACAGATCGTGTCGAGCGGGAGATCGTTGTCATCCGTGCCGAACGGGTCTTCGATCTCCACGCCGATCTCTTCAATCCCGAAGAGGACATACGTGATGAGCAGGACACCAGGAATCGTGTCCCAGCCGAACCGGGCCACCAGGGCGAACGGCAGCGTGAAACAGTAGACGATGAGTGCCCGCCGCAGATGAACGGTGTAGGCATAAGGCAGCGGTGTCGAGTGAATCCGCTCGCAGCCGCCGATGTAATCGATCAGCAACTGCATGTTCTGATCGATCTGCAGCTGCGCGTACTCGCCAATATCGCCATCGCGGCGGGCATCATCGAGCAAGGTGGTGACCCGCTTCCCAATCGCCAGCGGCACATGCCCTGCGGCCAGCACCGCGGCGACTTCCGCTGCCGGGAGTCGCTCTGCAGGAGGACCGAGTTCCGCCAGACCCCGCAGCCGTCCGCGACATGCATACGGAAAGGCCATCGTCCAGCCGATGATCTGGCGAACGCGTTCAGGACTTTCACGAAGCAGCACCGTACTCTGCCGAACCAGATTCCGCGTCTCGTTGACGATGCCCCCCCAGAGTTTGCGGCCTTCCCAAAAGCGGTCGTACGACGCATTCGTCCGAAAGACGAGCAGCAGACCGAGGGCGGCCCCGATCAGACTATGGCCCGTCTCGGGAATCTCCAGGTACTCAACTGGGATCAGCTTCCACTGATGAGCGCACGTGATCGCCGCCCCCCAGACGAAGCACAGGCTGACACGCCCGAGAATCTCGCGGACCATCGATCCACGAATGTCGAACAGATGACTGGTCCAGGAGTGGGGGTCGTATTGGGTCATGCAGGCCAGAATTATGGGGTGGTTGGGGCGCGACTGCATGGTGGCGGGTGCGTGCGAATTGGTCAATTGCTGTGGGCCATGGACTACGATCAAATTCCCCCGACGGTCGCACGGCTCGCTATACTGACGAATTCTCCGCTTACAGAACTGGATTGTCGTGACCGAACGTGTTTCCCCGACGCAACCTCGAATGCGTCCTGAATTACTCGCCCCCGCGGGGGACTTTGAGTGTCTGCGGGCGGCCGTGGAGAACGGAGCCGATGCCGTTTACTTCGGCCTCGGCGCCGGCTTCAACGCACGCGCCCGGGCGACGAACTTTCTGCTGGAAGACATCCCCGCGGCGATGGAGTTTCTGCATCTCCGCGGCGTGAAAGGCTACGTCACCCTCAATACGTTGATTTTCTCCGATGAACTTCCGGCGGTTGAACGGACGGTCCGCGAACTGACGGCTGCCGGGGTCGATGCAGTCCTCGTGCAGGATCTGGGACTGGTCCGGCTGATCCGTGCGCTGTCGCCCGATTTGACGATTCACGCTTCAACGCAGATGACGCTGACGAGTGCCGAGACGATCGCCGTCGCTGCAGAGTTGGGGATCGATCGGGTCGTCCTCGCGCGGGAGTTGTCGATTCGCGAGATGCGGGCGATCCGCCGCCGGTGCGGGGTGGAACTCGAAGCGTTCGTGCATGGGGCACTCTGCGTCGCGTACTCCGGGCAATGCCTCACGAGTGAATCGCTCGGCGGCCGGAGCGCGAACCGCGGGCAGTGTGCTCAGGCGTGCCGACTGCCGTATCAACTGATCGTCGATGGAGAAGATGTCGACCTCGGGTCGCAGCAGTACCTGCTCAGTCCGCAGGACCTCGCCGCGTACGCCCTGACCCCTGAGCTGATGGCAGCGGGGATTCGTTCATTCAAGATTGAAGGCCGGTTGAAAACCCCCGAGTACGTGGCCAACATCACCCGCCACTACCGGAAGGCGATCGATGCGGCGTACAGTCGGCAACCGGTGGAGTTCACCGCCGATGATGTCCGCTCGATGGAGCAATCGTTCTCGCGCGGCTTTTCGCCCGGCTGGCTCGAAGGCTGCGATCACAAGCGGCTGGTCCCCGCGTTCAGTTCCAGCAAGCGCGGCGTCTTTCTGGGTGAAGTGACGCGTGTCTTCCCCAATGCTGTGGAAATCCAGTTGACCGCGCCGATTGCCCGTGGTGACGGCATCGTGTTCGAGGGGGATCGCGCGACGCATCAGGAACAGGGGGGCCGCGTTTACGAGGTCAAACGGCATCGCTACCGCTGTGATGCCCCCGTCTCCACCGGCCGGGTCACCCTCGCCTTCGCAGATGGGGCGATCGACTTCACGCGGATTGTTGATGGGCAGGCGGTCTGGAAGACAGACGATCCGGCGCTGACGGCCGAGTTACGGAAGACGTTCACAGCTGCCGATCCAATCCGCCGTGTCCCGGTCGACTTCACGGTGACGGCTGCTGTCGGTAGGCCACTGACGATCGCCGCGACGACGGCGATTGGGACGACAGCGACCGTTATCGATGACGAACCGCTAGCGCTCGCGCAGAAACGACCGGCATCAGTCACGCTCTTCGAGGAACAGCTCGCTCGACTCGGTCATACGGTCTACGAGTTGCGTCAAGTTGAGGTCGTGCTGGCCGGCGAACCGATGGTCCCCTTGAGTACCCTGTCACGATTACGGCGGTGGTTGATCGAAGCCCTCGATCAACAGGCGGGGCGGCCACCGTTGCGACGCTTAGCGGAAGGGGACGTGCTGACGACGCTGCGGGCCAGTCTCCCCGATGTCTCGACCATGACGGCGGCGGTGGCCGATGTGCTACCGCAGTTACATGTGTTGTGTCGCACGCTTGATCAATTACGGGCAGTGGTCCCGATGGCGATTAGTGAGGTGACCGCTGATTTTGCCGACCTGCGCGAATACGGCTCCGCCGTCGCGATCGCCCGGGAAGCGGGACGGCCGATTCGGCTCGCACCTCCGCGGATTCAGAAGCCGGCCGAAGCAGGACTGTTCCGCTGGATCGAACGGTTCGAGCCCGATGGAATGCTCGCGCGCAATCTGGCAGGAGTCCGTTCGGCTGCCACACGGAAGACCTCGTTCATCGCCGACTATTCATTGAACGTCACCAACGAACTGACGGCGCAGTATCTGATGGAACAGGGAGCCGAGCGGATCACCGCATCGTACGACCTCAACCGCGAACAACTGCTCGACCTGCTGACCCATGCACCGGGCCCGTGGTTCGAGGTCGTGCTGCACCAGCACATGCCGCTGTTTCACATGGAGCACTGTGTCTTCTGTGCCGTGATGTCACCGGGAACGAACAAAACGAACTGTGGCCGTCCGTGTGATCGGCACGATGTGAAGTTGCGCGATCGCGTTGGGATGGAGCATCCGCTCAAAGCTGACGTCGGCTGTCGCAACACGCTGTTCAATGCGACGCCGCAAAGCGGAGCCGAGATTGTGCCGCAGCTCCTCGCGCGGGGGGTACGGCACTTCCGCGTGGAACTACTCGATGACTCACCGGCAGACGCCGTGCGGACCGTGACGCTCTATCAGCAGTTGCTGACCGGCGCGATCCGTGGGGAAGAAGTCTGGCGCACGCTGGAGGCTGCGAACCGCGTCGGTGTCACCCGTGGAACGCTTGAAGAACGTAGGAATCCGTTGGCCATTTTGTGAGCGCGAGGGAAGCCCACCCTAAGCATAGGGTGGGCGTCATCAACTCCACGACACGCCATCCCACGCGCACACGCTTTCGATGAACTTCACGCAGCCCGCGGAGAACGCGTGGAAGAGGTGCTCACCTTTCTCGGGCGTCGCGAACTGAGGCGAACCGATGTGGCCTGGGACGGTCCGGTCTTTCGTGGTCCAGCCGCGAATCGCGGGTTCGAACGCGAAGCCGAACTCGACTGTCTGCAGGTCTTTCACCGGTGCGACGAGGTGCGGCGCGATGCGCAGAATCATCGACGTTTCCCACTCGCAGGCGTGCCCCATCTGCTTCTGCACGAGATCGTCGCGGGACTCCCACGGTTTCGCGAAATCCCAGTAGGTCGCGAAGAGCAACAGCAGGTCGTGTCGGTCGCGGTACTTCTGCCGCAACTCGAAGACGGCCTGCTTGCCGGGGGTGATGTTCCCGCCGTGCCCGTTGAGGAACACGATCCGCGTGAAGCCGTGGCGGAGAAAGTTCTCGGCCATGTCGCGCAGCAGGTCGAGATACCCGCGCGGGTTCGAGGACATTGACCCTGGAAAATCGAGGTGATGATCCGAGTTCCCCAGCCACATCAGCGGCGTGAAGAGGGCCTTATCGGCCAGCGGTCCACTGATGCGGCGGATCGTCTCGCCGAGCAGCATGCTGTCGGTGAAGACCGGCAGATGATGCCCATGCTGCTCGAGCGCCGCGACCGGGATCACAATCGGCGTCGACCGCGGCAGAGCATCCACCGCCGGCCAGGACATGTCGGTGAGGTTCATAGCAATTGTCCGTGGTCCGTTGTCATTGGTTGGTGGCAGGACAACTCGTGTGAATCGCACATTCCTGAGACGCCCAGCCATTCCGATGGCTGGGTCTCTGCAGCGTGGTCACCGACCACGCTTGCGTCTTCGCGTTCTGCGCGACTAGTGCCCTTCACCTTCTGCAATCGGTTGGGGCAACATGAAGGAGACAATCACGCCGATCACGTAGCAAGTTCCGCCAACAATCGCCGCAGCGGTCGAGAACTGAACTGCCGCTTGTCCCGGTCCCTGGGTAACCGGAATCAGGTTCGCGATGAACGCGGTGGCGGCCGCTGCGGAGGTGCCGATCAGTCGCCCGCCAATATTGGCTGCAAAACTCTCACCCGTCCCGCGGAGATGCATCGGATACGCATGCGGAAGATAGTTCCCCCAGAAGCTGAGCTGCGCGACCGTAAACAAGCCGACGAGGAACATCCCGATCGACATCGTGGTAATCGGCAGCACGCCGAGATAGACCGCACTCAGATCGATATCAAAGAAGTGCCGGTTGTCCACCCGCACGAAGAAGTAGAACAGGAGCGGAGTGATAATCAACCCGGGGATCTGGAACAGCCGCAGGGTAAAGCCCCAGCGGATGGCACCTGCCAGCGCGAGGGCCATCAGGAATCGACCGACCAGACCGCCGACTTCCTGCACCTTGGTGTATTCGGTCGCGGTCTTCTGCCCGACACCGGCCGCAGCTGCGCCACCAATCGCCTTCAGCTTCGCTTCGTCATCGATCCCCTTTTCCTTGGCCGCAGCGATCGCTTTTTCTCGTGCCTTACCCGCCTTCTCCTGGACTTCCTTCAGACCGGGGACGATCTGGGGCATCTGCTGAATCGCGCCGAAAGCGGCTCCCAGAGTGCACGCGAAACCGATCGCGGTGAGGATGGTGGTCTTCCGCAGGTCGGGGGCGAAGAGTTGGCCGATACTGGGGCGCTTGAGTGACCCGGCTTCTTTCTTCGCCTTCCAGGCGGGCGATTCGGGGAGGAACGGCCGGATCAGGATCAGCGGGATCGCGGGGATCAGGCCAGACATCAGCGTGTACCGCCACGCTTCATGCTGGTGGGCTTCGCCGATCTGCCCGATGAGTGGGACCAGAAATCCGGGGATCGCGATCGTGAACAGTTTGCCGCCGAAGTCACCCAGGAAGCCGTTGACGATGGCGACCAACAGCCCGCCGATCGAAGAAAATGCCTGCGTCTGTCCAAGGACTTTCTCCCGCTGCACTGCATTCGGAAAGAGTTCCGCGAGCCACGCCACAGCGGCAACGAATTCCACGCAGACGCCGATGAACGTCGTGCAGCGGAGGAACAACAGCATGTAGATGTTCGTCGAGAACCCGGCGAAGAATGCCGAGAAAGCATAAAGCAGGATGCTCCACGTCAGCACGAATCGTCGACCGAGCCGGTCAGTCAGGTAACCGCCGAGGAGACCGAAAATCCCCCCCGCGATGGCCGGGACATAGAACAGAATCCCGACCCAGTTCTTGAATTCAGCTTTGTCCGGCGTGAGACCCGTCAGCTCCAGCAACGCGCCGCGAGCGATCAACGGCAGCATCAGCAGTTCGTAGATGTCGAACGCAAAGCCGATGGCTGCGATGATGCAGATCAGCCATTGCGTACCGGTCAGACGGGGGGCGGGAGCGAGAGCCGGAGCGGACATGCGGGGTTCCTCGGGGCGGGAGCAAGCCGGGGCGGTGAGTCGACAGTTGTTGCAACAGGCGTAGTCTACGGGAGGCCCCACACCCGCGGCAACGCTACCGCCTCCCCGCTTGTGTACGAGCAGAGCCGCGACCGTGAGGGAGCGTGACAAGCGTGAGCGAATTCGAGAACTCGCCCCCTCACGGTCGCGGCTCGGATCTCACTCGTCGGGAGTGCGGGGGTGGAAGAGTTGACTGCGGTTGTTGATAATCATTGGAGTCTCGGAACGACCCCACGTTGAAGGTGCTTCTATGTCCGATCCGACCTGTTCGCGCCGCTCGTTACTGGCTGCCGCCGCCGCGACAACTGCGGCGTGGCCGTTCGCCGCGGCTGCCGCTGCCGAAGCCACGCCGCTGAAGGGCCGCATCAAGCACTCGCTGGTTCACTGGTGCTACAAGGACCATTTCCCCAGCTTCGACGCCTTCTGCAAAACGGCGAAAGATCTCGGCTGCGTCAGTCTCGAGCTCTGCCCGGTCAATCTCTGGCCGACCCTCAAGCAGCACGGCCTGACCTGCGCGATCAGCAGCAGCCACGGATTCGTGAAGGGTCTCAACAATCCCGACCACTGGGACGAATGCCTCGAAACGCTCCGGTCCCGGATCGATGACTCCGCTGCGTTCGGCTGTCCGAGCGTGATCACCTTCACGGGGATGCGCGAATCGATCCCCGATGACGTCGGCGCGAAAAACTGTGTCACCGCATTGAAGAAGATCGCCGGTTACGCAGAAGAGAAGAAGGTGACCCTCTGCCTGGAGATGCTCAATACCCGAGCGAGCGATCACCCGATGAAGGGGCACCCGGGTTATCAGGGAGATCATGTCGATTACTGCGTCGACATCCTCAAGCAGGTCGGCTCGCCGCGCGTGAAACTGCTGTTCGATGTCTATCATGTGCAGATCATGGATGGCGATGTGATCCGCCGCATCCGCCAGCACAAGGAGTGGCTGGGACACATTCACACCGCGGGAAATCCCGGTCGGGCTGAACTCGACGACACGCAGGAAATCCACTACCCGCCGATCATGCGGGCGTTGACCGAGGTTGGATACACGGGATACGTCGGCCACGAGTACATCCCGACACGCGATGCCCTCGCCGGTCTGAAGGAAGCGATCGCCTGGTGCGATGTGTAATGTGATGTGGGTCGACGCCCACGGAAAGCTTTCCGTGGGCTTCCGGTGCTGATGAGAGGACCACCATGCTCGCGCGCGTTTCCACGATGTTGAGTGCCCTCGTCTGTTGTCTGTCGATCTCGGTCCACGCTGCGGACCATACGACCGACGCGCTCTCGACCGTCCAGCAGAAGCTGAAAGCGAAGCAGGCGGTATTGCTGGATGTCCGTGAACAATCGGAGTGGGACGCCGGTCATCTGGCGGAGGCACAGCTGCTGCCGTTGAGCAAGTTGAAAGCGGGCCTCAAACCGGAAGAGCTGAAAGGCCTCCCGAAAGACCAGCCGATTTATCTGCATTGCCGCTCGGGAAAACGCGTCCTCTCAGCAGCTGAGATTCTGGTCCCGCTGGGGTACGACGTCCGCCCGTTGAAGTCGGGCTACGACGACCTGCTTCAAGCCGGGTTCCCCAAAGCCCCTGCACCATAGTGGTTATCGAGAGCATCGAAGCCGACGCCCACGGAACGCCTTCCGTGGGTTGAACGCTCACCCCAGCGCGACTTGTATTTCCGCGCGCACCGCGGGATCGCCTTCAATCGCCAACCGCGCCTGCAACGCGGCCCGTGGTGCTTCACCCGCGTGTCGACCCAGCGCCCACGCCACCGCACTGCGGACGGTCGCATCGCTGTCATCCAACGCGCTGATAAGCAGCGGGATGTTCTCAGGATTGCGTTGATTGCCGAGGACGATCGCCGCATTCCGTTTGATGCCGCCCCAGCCGGGTCGTTCCAGCGGGGTGACGGTGCAGCGCTGCTGAAACTCGGCTTCCGTCATCATCAGCCAGTCCGCAGCGGTGAGCTCAGTCAATCCGGATGTCGGGAGCCACGCAGGATCGCCGGTCGCCGGGGCCTTTTGGTTCCACGGGCAGACGGTCTGACAGAGATCACAACCGAAGAGCCACTCGCCGACACCTTCGCGCAGTTCCCTGGCGATGGGACCGCGGTGTTCGATGGTCAGATAGGAAATGCACCGACGGGCATCGAGCACGCCCGGTTCCGGAAAGGCGTCGGTCGGACAGACGTCGAGGCAGCGGGTGCAAGTCCCGCAATGCGTGGTTTCATGGACCGCGTCGGGAGTCAGTTCGACATCCGTCAACAACCCGGCGAGCAGCAGGAGACTCCCTGCCCGCTTGTTGATCAGCAACGTGTTCTTGCCGAACCATCCCAGGCCAGCCAACCGGGCGAAGTCGCGTTCGAGCAGCGGGGCCGTATCGACCACGATGCGGGTCCGACAACCCGGTCGCTGCTCGTGCAGCCAGTCCGCGACCGGCTGTAAGCGCTCGCGGAGTTCCCCGTGATAGTCTTGCGGGCCGTGCGCGTAGGCAGCGATCAGCGGGACTCCCGCAGCGCGTGCTGGCGTCAGCTCCGCAGGGCGATAATTCGCAGCCACCATCAACACACTGCGGACACCCGCTAGAATGCGCGCGGGATCCTGGTACGCCGCTTCCCGGCGGGGGAGATACTGCATCGTGCCGTGATAGTCTGCCGCGAGCCAACTCTGCAGACGCGGGAACCCCGGTGGTGAGACTGCCGGGGCAATCCCGGCAAGCGTGAACCCCGCCGCGAGCGCCTGGGATTTCAACTCAGCGGCGAGTTCGGACGAGGACATGGTCACGGTGGCGTTCGTGGCAGAAGAAGCACCCGGTACTTGCGCACCGGGCTATGAAAGCGCGATCAGCGCCACGCGGCCCCTTCGGGGTATTGATACTCGGCCCGTGACGAGGGCTTCATGGTGATGCTGTAACCCGGTGCGGTCGGGACCGTGTAACGGCCGTTCCGCATCACGACCGGGTCGAGGAAGTGCTCGTGCAGATGCCCCGCGTATTCACAGAGCCGGTTCTCCAGTGAGCCACTGACGTTGACGTAGTCGATCATCGCCAGATGCTGGACGTACTCGCAAAGGCCAACACCCCCCGCATGCGGGCAAACTGGCACGCCAAACTTTGCTGCGAGCAACAAGACTGCCAGCACTTCATTCACGCCCCCGAGGCGGCAGCTATCGATCTGGCAGACGCCGATCGCCCCGGCCTGCAGGAACTGCTTGAAAAGAATCCGGTTCGCGCAGTGCTCACCCGTCGCCACCGCGATCGGTGCCACGGCTTTCGCGATCGCGGCGTGACCGAGGACGTCGTCCGGATTCGTCGGCTCTTCGATGAACCACGGCTTGAACTCAGCGAGTGACCGCATCCACTCGATCGCCTGCGGGACGTCCCAGACCTGGTTGGCGTCCATCATCATCCGCCGGTCCCAGCCGATCTCTTCACGGATGATCCGGCAGCGGCGGCGGTCATCTTCCAGATCGCGTCCCACCTTGATCTTGAAGACACTCCACCCTTCCGCGAGACATTTCCTGCACAGCGCCCGCAGTTTGTCATCGTCATATCCCAGCCAGCCCGCTGAGGTCGTGTACGCGGGATAGCCATCCCGTTCGAGGAGTGCGATCCGTTCGGCTTTCCCTGCCGCTTGTTTCTCCAGCAAGGCGACCGCTTGCGCGGGGGTGAGCACATCCGTCAGATAGCGGAAGTCAACGCAGCGGACGAATTCTGCGGGCGTGAAGTCGCTCACCAGCCGCCACAGCGGCTTCCCTTCAACCTTGGCCCAGAGGTCCCACAGCGCATTGACCACCGCCGCCGTGGCGAGATGGATCACCCCCTTCTCGGGACCAACCCAGCGGAGCTGACTGTCGCCGGTGATCCGTCGCCAGAACGCGCCGGGGTCGGCCGTGAACTCGGCCAGATCGATCCCCACAACCAGCGGAGCGAGTGCCCGGATCGCCTGCACGCAGAGGTCGTTTCCACGGCCGATGGTGAACGTCATCCCGTGCCCGGCGAAGCGGTCGTCATCAGTCTGCAGGACGACATACGCCGCCGAGTAATCGGGATCGGGGTTCATCGCGTCCGACCCGTCGAGGGAACGGGACGTCGGAAACCGCAAGTCTTCGGCCGTCAAACCAACAATGCGCATGGTGGAATCAATCATGGTGGGTCGTTCGCATCAATTAGCCCCCGGTCAAGACCGGGGGTTCTTCGATCGTCGTGATGCCCCCCGGTCAATGACCGGGGGGCATCGGGGGAATCCAACGTTTTTCCAATCGACACACCATCGTAAACGCGGGGTCGAAGATGTTGCCGAGATCGTAACGCACGCACTGGGCGAGGAGCAGATTCGCCCCGAGCGCATCGAGTCCAAAGTCGGTCTGCAGCCACTTGAGCATTTCGGTCGTCGCGTGCTGGACGCATTGATCAAGCGGGCGGGCACAGCCGACGGTGAAGATATCGGTCGGATTCTCGCCACGCGGCCAACCAATCGTCTTCCCCTTGAGAACCCTCACGGTGATGCGCACGTCCATCGAGATTTCAATCCCCGAACCAACGATCTCGCCGCAACCCTGGGCAGCGTGTCCGTCACCGACGAATAACAAGGCACCGGGTTCGAACACCGGGAAATAGACCGTGGTCCCGGCGATGAACCCGCGGTAGTCGGTGTTGCCGCCATACTCGCCGGAAGTGGCGGTTGAGATCGCCTGTTTGCGGGGCGGAGCGACACCAAAGCAGCCGAGCATCGGGACGATCGGGATCGTGAGGTTGTCCATGCTCGACGTCGGCCCGACGAGCCGTGCTGTCCCGGCATCGCGATCAACGAACCATTCCGCCAGCGGGGCATCGGGAAGCTGCTTCACATAGGTCGGATCGACCACGTTGGGGGCGACTGACGATCCGCACCACCCGTAACTGCGGTTCGGCCAGATGTGCTCCAACTGGACGGCGAGCGTATCGCCCGGCTCGGCTCCGCGGACGTAGAACGGTCCAGTCTGCGGATTGCCGCGCGGCGTGACCTGCTCGCGACGATGATCGAACCCGCGGGCATCAACCGTGGTCGTTTCGATCGTGTCGCCGTCATCGACCGTGAGGACCGGGGCATACGGTCCGATCGCGGTGTGATAGTGCGTCGGCACAAACGTATGAATCATCACCCGCCCCCATTTAGCCCCCGGTCAATGACCGGGGGTTCTTTGATCGATGAAAATGCCCCCCGGTCAATGACCGGGGGCAAATCGGTCGATTTTATTTTTCCAGCCAGAAAAAGACACCAGCCGCGATCGCCGCGACGTTGGTCAGCGCGACCAGCGTGCCGACCTTATCGAGTTCCAATAACGGCAAGGCACCGTGTCCGATCAAGAAGATCGCCAGGAAGAACGTACTCTTACGGGCGGGTAGCTTCATCATGCTCGGTCTCTTCTTCACTCTGACAGCCGATCCCTCGGAACGAACCACCATCGAGGCCATGCTCGAAATAGTAGCCATCACGCTCCGCGTGATGAGCGGAAGGTGCAGGACATCGATCCACACGCCAGTTTATTATCCGTTTAACACTCGAGTCAGCTTCCACCTCGCAGAGTCTGCCGTCTTGAGCGCTCCGCTCATCATGCGGTGCATGATGGCTACTTGATGCCAACCGCGCGCACGGCTTCCAGCACCGCTGCGTGCAGCCGTCCGTTGGAAACGATCACGCCCCGGTTCTGCTTCAACTGGCGGCCATGGGTGAAGTCGAGTGGCTCGCCTGTCACATCGGTCACTTTGCCGCCCGCTTCTTCGACCACCAGGACGCCTCCCGCATGGTCCCAGATCTGCTCGAAGTAGTCGGCCTTCGTCGGCAGACGCAGGTAGATATCGGCTTCACCTCGCGCGACAACACCGTACTTTGCCTGACTATCGAGCCGGACCGGTTCCGCCGAGATCCCCAAACGGGCAGCGATTTGCGCCGCTGCTCCATGAGCACTGTGAGCCGCCTCGACCGATTCACAGAAACGGGCCTGAGCCGGGTCACTCGTTGCAGAGACGCTGAGCCGTTGCGGCGTCCCTTCCCCTTCAAGCGGCATCGCGAAGGCACCTTCACCACGAACCGCATAAAGCAGAGTTCCCGCGGTCGCATCACCGCCCGGTGTCAGGGGCAGATTCGGACAACCGAGCACGCCGAGTTCGATGCGGCCTTCGACGATCAACGCCAGCGAGATGGCGTACTGTTCCTTCCGCAGAAAGCCCTTGGTCCCGTCGATCGGGTCGAGCGTCCAGAAGCGGTTCGAGTAATGCTGCGCTCCGCCACGATCGATCCAGCGACAGATTTCGTCCTTTGAGGCATGGACGCATTGCTCACAGACCTGGTCGTGAATCAGGTGCAGGAACGGGGCATTCTCTTCGTTCTGCAGAGCGGTCGAATCTTCTTCCGCAATGATCGGATCATCCGGGAAGCGATCGCCGATCGTCCGACAGACGACCGCCTGGCTGCCGAAGTCGGCAATTGTGACGGGGCTGCTGTCCTTCTTCGCCAGGGCATCGGGTGCCATCCCGGCCTGGACTGAACGACAAATCCGCGCAGCATCGCGGACTGCTGCCAATGCCACTTCCAACTCAGCCGAACCCACGCTCATGAAATGCTTTCTCGCCAGCGAAACCTCAAAGGACGGTCGGGTTCGATTCTACTTCGAACGCCACCCGCGCAGCCAGTCGCAGACTTCCCACGAACCGACGTTGACCGTATTGGCGGGTACGGTACGATCCGCGGGCAACCGTTGACCTTCATCTCGCCGGGAAAGTCTTGCGATGGCTGATGCAAAAGAAATCATTCCGATCACGTCGTTTTCGCGAAAGCAGCGCCGGGTCCTTGGTGTGCTCCTCGAAAAAGCGTTCACCACGCCCGAACAGTATCCCCTCACCCTGAAAGCCACCACTACCGGCTGCAACCAGAAGAACAACCGCGATCCGGTCGTCAACTATGACGAAGACGCGGTGCACCAGACGCTGGAAGAACTGCGCGAAATCGGCTTCGTCGGCGCGCTGCATACCGAAAGCGGCCGGACTGAACGCTATCGGCACTACCTGCGGCACAAGACCGAATTGACCGAAGCCCAACTCGCGATCATGACCGAGTTGATGCTCCGCGGGAAACAACAACTGGGGGAACTGCGGACGCGCGCCAGCCGCATGGTGCCGATCGACTCGCAGGATGCCCTGCGGGCTGCGTTGCAGCCGTTGCTGGAACAAGGGCTGGTCCGCGCGAACGGACCGCTGGAACGCCGCGGGATTGAAGTCGATCACGATCTCTACCCACCCGGCGAAAATCGCGAAGAACTGCAAGTCTGGCAGGACGAGCCAACACCCTCAGCGGAACCGTCGTCACCTCGTCCGAGTGCCCCGCGGCCGGTCAGCATCGCCGCATCCAGCGAGTCACGATCTTCCGTCTCAGACGGATTGGCGAATGAAATCGCTAAATTGCGGGAAGTCGTCCGCACACTGCGCGAGCAGATGGACGACCTCCGCGACGAAGTCGCCGACCTTCGCCGCCAACTCGGCGGCTGACGACCCGACCGCAAGCATCCACCCTTTCAGGGCCAACGGCCCGATCCATACCAGCCTGGGGCAACGCCCCAGGTCGTGATGGGTGTCATCGCCTGCAAGGCCAACGGCCCGATCCATTCGCCGTGGTCGTGGCAGATGAGTCGGGCTTTCAGCCCTGGATCCGTTTTTGTCCCGATCCCTGGGGCGTTGCCCCAGGCTGGTATAGATCGGGCCGTTGGCCCTCAGGAATAGTCGTTGACCCTCAGGACCAGTCGTTGGCCCGTTACCGAGAGTCAGGAGACGAGTCCGTACTCGTAGGGTGAGCTGTGCTCACCGCGGACGTCAGCACACCTTCAATTTGCATTCCGGAAATCTCCCGCAAACATGCGCTGGGCACAGCCCACCCTACGCAGAGCGTTGACCAGCACGGAAGACGGCATGGACTTTGAGTGACTTGGTCAACACGACGAGATCGGCTCGTTTGCCGACCTCAAGGCTGCCGCAGTCCCCGGCAATCCCTGCGCGTTCGGTGGGAGTGAGACTCGCCATGCGGATCACGTCCGGGAGTGGTGCACCGGTCGCGCGGGCCATGGTCCGCACCATGTGGTCCATTCCTGCGACGGAACTCGCCAGCGCGGAGCCGTCGATCATCCGCCCGACTTCCCCATCGTTCTCGAACCACTCGCCATCGTCGCAGTTGCCGAAGCGATAACGGCCCGCTGGCTGATCGAGTGCACGGCTGGAATCGGTCACCAGACACAAGCGTTTCACGCCTTTCATCTGGTAGGCGAACCGCAAGAGTTCCGGAGCAAGATGACAGCCATCCGCGAGGACTTCGGTGCTCATCTCCGGCTCGGCGAGGACGAACTGTTCCATGCTCCCCTGCATCGGTGTGCCACAACGGTCGCGCAGCGAGGCAACCGAACTCATCGCACACCAGAAGTGATCGACGTGCCGCATCCCCGCGCGAAATGCGGCCGCCATTTCGGTCCACGTACTGTTGGAATGTCCGCAGGTCACAAGACAACCGCGGCGTTTGGCGTATCGGTAAAACTCGACCGCGCCGGGCAACTCGGCCGCACAGGTGGCAATCCGGATGATGCCGGTGGCGAAATGTTGTCGGTACTCCGCTGGATCAGGCGGGCGCTGGCCTTCGAGACGGTGGCAACCAACTTTGTCGGCTGCGAAATACGGACCGTAGAAATGGACGCCAGCGATGCGCGATCCCCGTTGGTCATCGTCACGCTGGGCTTGTTGACAGGCGGTGTGCATCGCCGACAACTGAGCCGGGGAGCCGGTCGTGGTCGTTGGAAAGAGTGTCGTCGTCCCATGCCGTAAGTGAACACGACAAGCCGTCTGAACGGCCGCGACGGTCCCATCCATGAAATCGGCTCCATCCCCTCCATGCACATGCAGGTCGACAAACCCCGGAGCGAGCAGCTTGCCACGGAGTTCGACGACTGTGGCCCCTTTCGGCAGCGGTTTCCTGGCGTCTTCGATGGCGACGATGCGACCGGCTTTGGCGACCAGTCGACGTTCATGGACGATCGCATCGGGGAGGATCAACGGTCCCCCTTGGAAGACGACGGTTGAGGCCATGTGAGACTCCCTGGAAGATGAGTCACCTAGTATGGCCATGAAACGTCGGGAGGGCCAACTCGTTGCGAAATGCAGATGCCGGGCGACGAAGACGACGCCCGGCATCGGTCCCAGCCCAAGCCTGGGCTGGGTGTCTGGGGTTTCAATGAAAAACCGGTCGGCAGTTCCGGAGAACTGCCGACCGGCTCACAATCATCTGGCTGGAGACAATCCACCGTGGTGGATCGTCGGGGACCAGCTTAGTAGGTCACAATCGCGTCGATCCCGAAGACGGTCTGGTTGAACAGATCGCCACGGCCCGGCTGACCAGCCGTGTTGTTCGCACCCGGCGACCACATGTGGCGGACTTCCGGACGAACGACAACGTTAGCATGCGGCTTGTAGTTCACGCCGTAGGTGAACGTGTTGTAGGAGACGCCGTCGGCCTTGTACCATTCCTGACGGGCACCGAGCTTCACGCGATCGGAGACCGTGTAGAACAGGTAGTTGATCTGGCCGACCGAGTCACCAGCCACGCCGTCGGTGGCGAAGTTGCTACCAACGCCAGCACCGTTCTTCAGATCGCTGCCAAGGACGTCGATCTGGTGGACGCTCTGAACCTTGTCGGTCCAGTTGTGGGCGAGGACCAGGCTGTTGATCGCCCCGTTGCCGCGCCAGCCGAGATCGCCGGCAATCATCATGTAGGTGATCGAGGTCTTCTCGGTCGCCTGGTAGATGAAGCCGCCGTGATAGGCCGATCCGCTCTGGAACTGATCGAAGCCGGTGTCCATCCCCAGCACCCAACCGTTGTGCAGGGTCAACTTGTCGGAGACTTTCGAGGCGATCAACGCGCCGGTGTGGGTGAAGGGTTCGCTGTTGTAGAACGTGAGCTGACGGCTGAGGAAGAAGTTGCCGCCCGAGGGAATCACTTCGTAACCAAGCAGGGTGTAGAAGTGGCCGAGCTTGATCGAGTGGTTGCCGTAAGCGACTTCGGCGTACAACTGCGGCAGAGACCATTCGTAGATGCCGTGGTCCCAGCCGTTCGCGAAGTCGTAGCTGCCGGGGACCGGGTTGTTACCGAATGACTGAGCTTCGTTGCCGTCGACCCCGTAGATCATTTCAGCGCGGAACCCGAAGCCAAGACCGTTGCTGCCGTCGGCGACCTTGCCAATGTACAGACCTTGCTGATTGAGGTTCAGCCGATCCCATTCATAGGCATTGTTGAAGCCGGCTGCAGCCCCGAAGTAGTCGTTGTTGAACACGCCGTTACCGGTGAAGGCACCGTCCGGGTTGTTCTGATAGCCGATCTGCGTCCAGCCGCCAATCTGGAACGGCGAGGCGTTGCCGCACTCATCGACGAGCAGGCTGTTGAGCGTCCAGGGATCGCCGAGGGCCGGCTTTCCGCCGAACACGGCGTCGGAGTTACAGACCCCATCCGTCGCACAGCCGACCGGCCCGCAAGCCGCCGGAACCGCGCAACCACTGGGAGTGCATCCACCCGGGTTGAGGTTCTTGAGCTTTTCCGCCGCGTCTTCGTACACCTTCGTGCACGCCTGACAGTCGGGAGAAGCGGGGGTGCAGGTCGCCGGGGTGCAGTTGTCCGCGGCGTACAGCGCGGAGCTGAACATCAGCCCCACGGAACCAACCACCAGGGACGCACCGGCCCCCAACAGGTTGGTAAAGCGAATCTGTCGAGACTTTGCCATCGAGATGTTTCCTTGTGAATTCGTGCGTCCGTTCCCACTGACGACGCCTACGTCTGGTTGGAGCCGAAGAGAGCCAATGGACGCTGTCCCTTCTGATGGCGCGAGAAGGAACCGATCAGCGACATCTGTGCTATCCGCGCTACCCCCCTTACGGCCCCTCCAGTGAGCGCTTTCAGGCCCGTAGGTTTCATTGGTGTCATCGGAACAGACCCTACCACTGTCGTAAGGATTGCTGGGGTTGAGTTACGCGTGATGCGACGCAAACAAACCCCGCAATCATCCAGATCAAGACCAAACAACCCAGACCGACAGTTCCAGCCCTCAAACAACCCGCCTGCAGCAAGATCCACATGCCCAGATGCAACGGCAGCCGAACCTCGCACATCAACATAAGATCATTCGCAACAATATGTTGCAATTTCTGATGTGCTGACCGTTTGATGAGACTGCAGAGAAAGTCAAACAAGCGCTTGACACAAACCGATAAGATCATACGATTGTTTCAATTGACTGTTTGCTCGCAGCAGGAACACCATGGTCGACGACACCAAACAGCGTTTGCTGGTCTCTGCAGGCGAAATTTTCGCCGAAAAGGGCTATGAGCCCGCCTCGGTCCGGGAGATTTGTCAGCGGGCAGAGGCAAACATCGCCGCAGTGAACTATCACTTTGGCGAAAAACGGCAGCTTTACGTCGCCGCAGTCCGGCATGCCCAGTGCTGTCAGGCTGCCGATGTCCCCTTCCCCGAATGGCCCCCCGAAATCCCGGCGGCCGAACGCCTCAGGGAATTCATTCGAACGATGTTCGAACGAATGCTCGCCGAGAATCGGCCCAGGTGGCATCTGGAACTGATGCTCCGCGAACTGGCGCGACCGACCGAAGCCTGTGCGGCCGTCGTGGACGATTACATCCGACCGATGGCCGACACGCTCCGCAGTATTCTGGTCGACCTGCTCCCCGCCGAGATGAGCGAAGCGGAACGCTGGCTGGTTGGCTTCAGCATCGTCGGGCAAGTCCTCTTCTATTACGTCCATCAGCCAATCATTCGCCTGCTGATGCGCGATGCAACTGAACCACCACCGGTGACAGCCCTTGCCGAGCATGTCACACGGTTCACGCTGGCGGCGCTGGGAGAAGTTCCGCCGCTTGCCGGTCGCCCACAGAACAAGGTGCCGGAATGAACTGGATCGCCTGGAAAATGCTGACCGGGGATCGTGCGAAGTATCTCGGTACGGTGTTTGGCGTCGCCTTCGGGGTGTTGCTGATCTCGCAGCAGACGTCGATCTTTGTCGGGTTGATGCGCCGCACCGCGCACAGTGTGATCGATGTCCGCGACGCCTCGGTCTGGGTGATGGACCCGCAACTGCAGAATGCGGACGAGATCAAACCCCTTTCGGATAGCGATCTCGGACGTGTCCGCGGGGTCACCGGTGTCGACTGGGCGGTCCGCCTCTACAAAGGACTCGCCCGCGCGAAAGTCGAAGACGGCCGTTTCCGGCAAGTGGTCCTGATGGGACTCGACGACACCACGCTCGTCGGTGCCCCAGTCAAGATGCTCGAGGGCTCGCTCGCCAACCTGCAGCGTCCCGATGCGATCATCGTCGACAAAGCGGGTTACGAGTATCTCTGGGGTTCCGAACCGGTCCGTCTGGGACGAACACTCGAAATGAACGACCGGCGGGCGATCCTCGTCGGCATCTGTGAAGCAGTCGCCCCGTTTCAGACGTTCCCTATCGTTTACACCCGCTACTCGCAGGCCCTCGGCTTCGTCGCCCGTGAACGCAAAGTCATGTCGTTCGTTCTCGCCCGTCCGCAGCCCGATGTGACGCCGGAACAACTGTGCGACCGCATTCACCAGCAGACGGGACTGATGGCCAAGACGCGCACGCAATTCCTGTGGTTCATCGTCGGGTACTACATGCGCAGCACCGGGATCCCGGTGAACTTCGGGATCACCATTGCGCTGGGATTCATCGTGGGAACCGCGATCGCCGGACAGACGTTCTATCTCTTCACACTCGAAAACCTTAAACAGTTTGGAGCGTTGAAAGCGATGGGGGTGAGCAACGCCCGCATTACCGGCATGGTGCTGCTGCAGGCGACGATTGTGGGCCTGATCGGATATGGACTGGGAATCGGCATGACAGCAGCCTTCTTTGAAGCGACTCGGAATGTGACCGCACTTTCGGGCTTTTACCTTCCCTGGCAGGTGGCCGCCGGAGCTGCCGGGGCGGTCGGAATGATCATCGTGCTCGCGAGTTTTCTCAGTTTGCGCCGGGTGCTGCTGCTGGAACCGGCTGTCGTGTTCCGCTGACCGAACTCGGTCTGCCTTCGTCTGTCAGGACTCTCGATGACGACGCTGCTGAAATCACTTCCGCTGCCACGGGAAACGCCGCGTGATGTCGCTGTCGCGTGTCGAGGTGTCATCAAAGACTTCGGCACCGGCGAGACGAAAGTCCGCGCCCTGCACGGGATCGATGTCGACGTCTACGGCAGCGAACTGACGCTACTCGTCGGTCCCAGCGGCTGCGGGAAAACGACATTGATCTCGCTGATTGCCGGCTTGCTCAACCCGACTGCCGGCACGATCAGTCTCTTTGGGAAGTCGCCGGCGGAACTGACCGGTCGCAAGCTGGTTGCGTTCCGGGCCGAATCTGTGGGGTTTGTCTTTCAGCAGTACAATCTGCTGCCAGCGCTCACCGCGACCGAGAACGTCGCCGTGCCGTTGCTGATTCAGGGAAAGCCCCGCGCGGCGGCGATGAAGCAGGCCCGGGCCACACTCGAGCTTGTGGAACTCGGCAACCGGGCCAACCAGTTTCCCTCGCAACTGTCGGGTGGTCAGCAGCAACGGGTCGCAATCGCCCGTTCGCTGGTCCACGAACCGAAACTCCTCGTCTGTGATGAGCCGACCGCGGCGCTGGATGGCAAGTCAGGGCAGACAGTGATGGAGCTCATCAAAAAAGTCGCGGTGCAGCCGGGTCGGGCGGTGATCGTCGTGACACACGATCAGCGGGTCTATCGGTATGGTGACCGGATCATTGAGATGGCCGACGGGCGCGTGGTGACGATCAGCGAGGATCCCGCCTCCTTTCATGAGCAATCCATCAATGCAACGCTGTCTGCCGATGCGGATCAGCCGGTGTTGTCCTGAGGTTCCCTGTCATGTCACGCAATTTGATCCTCCCGGCGATCGCAGTGATCGCCTTCACGTTCATGATCTGGCATCTGCTGGAGACCCATCAGCCGGTCCCCGATGTTGAACCGCCCGTGGCACCGAGCCGCACACCTTATACGCAGACGATTGCCGGAGCCGGCCTCGTTGAACCACGGTCCGAGAATGTCCATGTCGCGGCGATTGTGCCGGGGATTGTAACCGAAGTGCATGTGCATGTCGGCCAGAAGGTCGTGGAAGGTGCGTTGCTCTTCACACTCGATGACCGTCAGCGGCGGGCGGACCTGGCAGTCCAGCGGGCACAACTCGCAGAAGCGGAAGCTGGCCTGCATCGGGCGACACATTCCCCGCGCGCAGAAGACCTGCCGCCGAGCGCTGCCCGCGTCGCTAAAGCGGCAGCGGATGTCAGTGCCCAGAAAGATCTGCTTGATCGGGCGGAAGAACTGGTTGCTAAAAAGATCTGGACCGAGCAGGAACGCTTTCAGCGCGAACAAGCTTACCTGGCAGCGAAGGCGACCCTCGCCCAGACCGTTGCCGAAGACGCCAAACTCCGGGCGGGGACATGGGCCGAAGACATCGCCGTCGCCCGAGCCCAGGTCGAACGAGCAAAACAGCTCGTGTTGCAGGCCGAAATCGAACTGGAACGCTTGCGGGTGTGTGCACCGATCACAGGGACTGTCCTCAAGTTGGATGTCCGCCCCGGCGAGTACATCGGGACGCCACCGGGACAAACGCTGCTGGTGCTGGGTGATGTTGAACAACTGCACGTCCGGGTCGACATCGACGAACAGGACCTTCCGCGCTTTCGCCCCGGACTCAGCGGGACGGGTTACGTTCGAGGCGATGCGAGTACCGCCATCACGCTGAAGTTCGTCCGCGTCGAACCGTTTGCTGAACCGAAACGGTCGTTGACCAATGCCGGGAATGAACGCGTTGACACCCGCGTGCTGCAAGTCATCTACGCGTTAGAAGCTCCGCCAACCACCGTCTATGTCGGTCAACAGCTCGATGTGTTTCTGGACGCAAGACCAACGTCCTCACTACCAGCCGAGCACTCCACACCGTGAGCGGTCGGGACGCAAGACCCGGTGCCTCGGATCGTTGACTGATGGATTGGTCGGGATCATCCCGTTCCCCACCATTGTCCGCGCGTTCCCGGAATCCGCTCATCACGCGGAGCGTGATGGCTACTTTGAGGGGACATCAACCACGAACCGTGACGGCATGCTTGCCCAGAGCTGCATGCATGGCACACCAAGCCTTGAGAAACTTTCTTGCGGGTCAGTCAGTGGACGGTCGACATGCAGTCACACGGCGAGACCGGAAGCCGATGTAGACGAGCAGTGTCCCGACCATCGAACCAACGAGCAACACACTCATCCAGAGCCGTTGTGGGCTGACCACAAACGGCAGACGCAGATCGTTCCCGGACATCCACACAACAGAATGTTCGGTAAACACGTCGAGTCCGACATAATTCCCGCCGACCGTCACTCCCCAGCTGTGCTGGGGATGTGACGGGCAATGCCACACCGGGGGCGGTCCGGGATGCTGCGCCAGCTGTTCCCACAACTCGTGATTGTCCGCGACGGTTGATGGAGGCACTGCGGAATCGACCATACCGAAGTGCAGTCTCCCCGTGGAGTAGGCCACAGCCAGCCCGAGAAGTCCCAGGCAGAGGCACAAACCCAGTATAAACCGCCGACAGCGCAACATCGGTTGTCTCCAGAGCGACAGGAGCAGACGATCGTGTGCTGCTTACGTGCGCCAGCCGACAAGTGTTGGGCCGTTCCGGAAAGCAAACCGTCTGATCAGAACCGCTTCGTGCCCGAGGCGGTCAAGACGCGTTCCGGATTGGCCACGGTCGGCGGGTCGTAGCTGTAATACATCGGGAAGTAGCGTTCGCCGCGCCGGAGCGTGGGGATCGGCTCGACACCAAAATAGAAGTAGATCTGGTTGCCGGCGTCATCGTGCGCCCGGTAGGCCCACACCGGAACACGGGTCCCGGCCGCGATGCCGGCATCGGCAAAATCGATGACGCGGCCGTACGCCAGAAACTCCATCCGGTCGACATAGGTTTCTCCATCGAACCAGCGGTAGGTCGCCTTGCCGGCAACTTTCCCGCTGTAAGCCGGTGCGATCTTCCAGACCCCCAGATCGTTCATGAAGACAAACGGCTCGTCGGGACCGAGGCGCGGGTTCGGGTGGGCATGCGGACCAAATGGCTGCGGCGGAGCAATCATCGGGGTCGAAGGAGCACCGAGCGGACCGCGTCGGGTATTGTTGGGATCGGCGTTCAACGGAGCATTCGGCTGGTCCGGTTCCGATTCAAAGCGGTTTGAGCGGGGCGTACCGGGATTGGTAACCGGCGGCGCTGCAGGAAGTGGAGCCGCCGGGAGCACCGGGCCGGGCTGCAGGATTTTCCCACCTGTGCGGTTGGGCGTAATGACCGGATTCACGGGGCGAGGAGTCTCGGGGCCGTCCGCTTCGAACTGGGCCCATCCCGTTGCATAAAGACTGAGGATCAGGCAGGCGGACAAGGGAATCCGGTGCATCGCGCCATCTTTCATGAAGAGGGTCTGCCATTCCCTGGCACGGTCCAATTCAAGCCGATCCGCTTGAACACTCTCTACCTTAAGCCGCACTCTGCTCTGGATGCAACACGCAGCAGGCGCCTGGGGCCTCGCGAATGCAGAAGAAAAAACGCCCACCCAAGGCTTTGGGTGGGCGTCTGGGTGGCAACATGGATCTCGCGCTGCGTTCAGCGGTCGACGATCTGCAGCTTGATCTCGTCCGAGTTCCCCTTGAGTTCCGGGGCGTACATCGCTGACGCACGGGTCGGCAGGGCGCTGAACTTGCCGGGAATCTCAGCTCGTAACCGATAGCTGACCGAATGTTTGCCCTGTGGCAACGCTCGCACGAAGAAGGCGACCCGTTCGTCGCGGAACTCGACGTACGCCCCGAGGGCGTTGCCGAGATAGCCGCTGCGGACATCGACCGGCTCGAAGCCCGAAGCTTTCATGTCCTCGAAGAGGACGTACTCGTAGTCGTTCTTGCTGTCGATCTCGAGTTCGACTTCCACGAGGTCACCACTGACGAGGCTTGCGAGGTTCGGCAGTTCGGTCCGTTCGAACTTCTCGACCTTCTGCTGGACCGCCTGTCCCTGGCTGCCGGCAACATTCACCGTCTTGTCGACACGAGTCAGCTTGTAGTACTTCCGCTGAACCTTCACTTCCAGCCCCGCCTTCGTGATGAAGTCTTCGAGCGTGAAGTTTGTGAGGTAGGCGTTGTAGTAGAGCGGACCGGCCCCCTGTTTGCGGAGTTCGAGCTTGTGCGCGCCGGACGTCACCGCATCGCCCGTGAGGGTGAAGGCGTTGTCGAACGTGAAGAGATTCGTCTTGTCGACCTTGACCTCTTTCTGCTTCTGACCATCGAGCCAGACTTCGATCGTCAGGTTGGGCTCGGCTTCGCCGCTGGCGACGAGGTACTCGGCGAGGGCCTCGATGCACAGTGCCGTATCGCGGGTGCTGTTCCAGTAAGTCGAGTTCTTGCGGTTGTTGAGCAGGTATTTGACAAGCCGGGCGGCTTTCGGGTCCTGCGGATTCGTCCGCGTCAGGAGCTTCAGGTAGTAGGCATTCGCTTCGATTCCCGAGCCGTACCAACTCCACCACCAGTTGTTCTGCGGCAGGTCGAGCCACGCGGTCTGGTTCTCGTCGTCCTGCTTGAGGAACTGGTCGATGTTCTGCATCACAGTCGCGAGCCGTTCGGCCTGCTGTTGTTTGTGCAGGGCGAGACCGTAGAGTGCCTTCGCATAGACCGGCAGGTCGATACGGTCGCGGAAGAGATAATCGTTCATCGCCTGGCTGGCGACGTCGGCGTCGATGAGGATCATGTAGACGAGAGCGTCGAGCGCGTCGGCCTTCGCTTTCGTTCGCACGTCCTTCTTCTTGTCGTCGAAGTTCTTAAGCCAGACGAGTTGCTCGGCCTGATAGCGTTTGAGCCATTCGATGCCGCGGTCGAGCACGCCGGGGACGATTGCCACGTCGTTCTGAGTCGCAACCTGCAGACCATGCAAGACGACGGCGGTGGTATGCGGGTACGAGTGTTCGCCGTAGCCCGAGAACCAGCCCCAGCCCCCATCCGACAGCTGCATGGCAGTGAGACGTTCCACGCCGTCTTTCACCATCGAGGTGACTTCGTCCTTGTCGAAGACCGGGTTGCGATCGAAGCGCTTCCAGCCTTTGGCCCGCTCGGCCGGGTCGCCGAGTTCCTGGGCGTTGAGGTTCGTCCGCTTCTCCTGGATCGCTTTCAGATCGAGTTGCATCCGCTGCAGGATCCGCTGGGTGATGACCGTCGGCAGGAAGCGATTGAGGGTCTGTTCGGTGCAGCCGTAGGGATACTCAACCAAGTACGGCAGGGCGTCGACCATCGCACCGGCGAGCGTGGGTGAATAGCGGACTTCCAGCCGCGAATCGTTGATGCGGCGCTCTGCAGGGACGTTCAGCGTGAGTGAACCGGCCTGTTCATTCGCGCGGAGAGCCCCCGAGTAAGATTCCGTCTTGAACATCCCGTGCACGAAGACCGGGAAGGTCATCTGCATCGCATCCGACTCTTCATCGGAGAGAGCCTTCATGCGGAGCGTCGCGTTCCCTTCCCGGGTGACTTTCACGCGCCAATCGACGCGGAGTTCGCCCCCGGCGGGAATCACCACGCGGCTGTCGGTTGCCCCCATCACTTCAATGCAACCCCCTTCCAGTTCGAGGACTGCCTGCACTGATTTGTCGACCTTCAGATAGTTGTGGATGTTCGCCGAGAGGACGACTTCATCCTTCTCGACGAAGAACCGCGGAGCCTGCAGCCGGACGAGGAGATTCTTCTTCGTCGTGACCTCGACGGTCCCTTCGCCCACCTTCGTCCCGGCACCGAGCGCCCACGCTTTGACTTTCCAGCCGGTGAGGTTCTCGGGCATGTTGAACTTCACCGAGGCGAAGCCGTCGGCGTCGGTCGTCAGGCTAGCGACCCAGTAGGCGGTATCGGCGAAGTTCGAGCGGACGGTCGGTTCCACCATCGCGCCTCCGCCGCCTCCTTCACCCCCAGCCAGTTGTCGTTCGGCTTTATCCGCCCCAGCCGCGTCGGCAAGTGCGTTGCTACCTAGATAGCCATCTGCCTTGGCGGCCATTGGTGCCGCGGGAGCTGCGCCAAATGCAGCCCGCTCTTCCAGCATCATGCCTCGGCGATTACTGGCGGCCATCCCTTTCCGCAGGACTCCCTGATTGCCAGCAAACCGATCTTCCATGAGTCCAACTTCGCCGAAGGCCCCGAGGGTCGACATGCCGATTTCGTTGGGCTTCAGGATGTTCCACGTCGTCCAGCCGAGGTTCGATTCGTGGCGTGGGTGATGCTGCCTTCGCCACTTCCAGAAGAACTCACGAATCTCGGGGACATTCGAGCCACCGGCGATGTAATCGACGCTGCGATCGTAGACCGTGAGCACGGTGGACCCGACGAACGGCTTTCCTTCGCCATCGGTCAGCTTGACCTGCACGGTCGCGGGCTGGCCCGGTTTGTACTCGCTTTGTGACGGTTCGACCGCGACGTTGATGACCCGCTTCTCCGGCGGGACAATCACTTCTCGCATCTCCTGGTGATACTTCCCGTCGGCGATCGTGAAGGCTTCGATGAAGAAGTTTGGCATGTCCTTCTGCACGACGGCGATCTCTTCGACCGTGCTCTTGCCTTTCAACCGGATGACTTTCGGCGGGAGGCAAATTCCATTCGACGGTCGCAGGAAGAGGACCACCGCGCAATCGGCCCGGTTCGCATTGATGAGCAGCCGCACGCGCTCACCCGGTGCGTATTCGCGTTTGTCGGTCACCAGTTCCAGATCGTTGAAGCGGAACGACCGACCATCGAACCCAAGACCGCGGACGACGAAGACGTAGCCCCCCTCGATCGTATGCTCGGCAGCGTCGGTCACCTTGTACGAGAGGCGATACTGCCCTGCTTTCGACGCTGCGAACTGCTGTTGCGCGAGCCCCTGCTCGTCGGTGTTGAGGTCCCACGACTGGACTTCGGTCTCGGTCGGCTGACCCTGCTCATCGTACGTGAGCGAGTACAGTGTCAGCTTGCCTTTCCCCTGCACCGGCTTTTGCGACAGTGTCGCTGCTGAGAAGTTCGCGAGCACATCATCGCCGACCTGGTAGTGCCCGCGATTGACCCACGCGAAGACCTTGAACGGCTTCCGGGCGACGAGGACCGAGCCGCTGCCGGTGATCGTGCGGCGCGATTCATCGACGACTTCCGCAGAGATCGTGTAGGAATGATCGTCGTTCCCGTGAACGGTCTTCGCCGGGAGCGTATCAATCTCGACCTTCACGATGCCGTCGGCTCCGAGTTCGACTTCCTGCTCGGCGACGAGTTCCGCCTGCGCCGGACCGCGGCCCCACCACCACGGCACCGGCCGCAGACAACCCCAGGTCTTCCAACCGGGGTACCAGGCGTAGTCCGGGGCGAACCACCAGTAGCCGCGACCATAGAACCAGTCCCAGCGCCCGGTCGGATACCACTGCGCTGAATGCGTCGTCCGTTCGATCTTGTATTTCACTTTCCCCTTCGCAACCGGGGCCCCGAAGTAATACTTCGCGGTGATGGTCGCCGTGATCTTTTCGCCGAGCATGACCGGTTCGGTCGGGGCGTCGACGGTCACTTCAAACTCGGGCTTCTTGTACTCTTCCACGCGGAAGGAGCCCTGCCCTCCCTGATTCTTGAGGAACAACCGATACACACCCAGGGGTGCGTCTTTGGGAAGCGCGTGTTCGCCTTCCACACCGCCGTAGTCGTCGGTCTTCATCGGCTTCTCGAAGACCGTCTCTCCCTTGGGATTCGCGAGCACCACAATCACGTCCTGATTCGCGTGCGTGGTGCGTTCGGGTTGATCGTACTTCACCTCACCAACCCAGAACTTGTATTTGACCGTTTGATCGGGTCGATAGACCGGACGATCGGTGATGGTGTAGATCTTGCCCTGATGGTACTGATGATCGTGATACTCGCCGTACCAGACGCCGGTGAAACCGAGATAGGCGAGGCGGCCCGAATCGGTGCGGGCAATCGACAGCCACTGGTATTCGTGCGACTGGCGGGCATCATTGAACTTGAGTTGTCCGTCCGCATCGCTGAACTCAGCAAAGCTCTTCGTCACGATACGGTAGGAATTGGTATTCGGTTTGACCTGCTCCTGCTTCCAACCGAAGAACTCGACATTCGCTTTTTCGATCGGCTGCCCGGTGACCGCATCGGCGACGTAGTACCACGACTCGCCGTTGAGCTGCTTCTTCACAAGGGCGGTATCGGCGACCCAGAGCACGATCCGGCTGGTGTTGCCGTCGGCCATCTGCCCGACGAGCAGATACGCCCCCGCTTTCTGCAGCGGCGTGCTGATGGTGATCCGGCGATCGATGTGCTCGGGCTTCGGATCGAGGTCGAGCGACCATTCCGCGGTCTTCTCGCCGAGGTACTTCGACTGGTTCTGCACGACGAGCCGATGGCCGACATCCTGAATGTTGAACTGCTGCCAGTCGAGTTGATTGGGACTCGACTTGAGGTATGCCTTCACGTCATCCAGCAGAGTCGCAACCTTGATGGCGTGGGCTGTGAAAGTCACCTTCTTGCCATTGCGATAGCGGAAGTCAACCGTGGCCCCTTCGCCAGCGGGCTGCAATTGGGCATTCTCGAAGCTGCCCCAGTTGTTGACGATCTGGTTGAGCTGATTCTTCCGATGCTCGGCAGCACCGAACTTGGCAATGATCGCCTTCCATTCCGCGGCCGCCTTCACGTATTGACGACGGTCCGCATAGATCCCGGCGATCGCTTCGGCTGCAGCAGGGACGTACTGTTTGTCGTCTGTCCGGCCGGCGATGGCACGGTAGATTTTCAGCGGGTTGAATTCATCGGGCAGCGTGAACCGCTTGATACCGGTCGCCAGGCGGGCGATCGTCTCTTCGTCTTTGAGCGTATGCACGGCGAACGGACCGGCGGCTTCATCGACGTCGTTGCTCGCATCGTCATCGCTCGGCTGGAACCCGGCCATCGTCTGCACACCGAACTGGGTGTGCAGGAACTGTGCCCAGGTCAGGTCGAGCTGATTCTTCAAGCCGGGCTTGGCTTCGGCGGCGGCATTCAACAGCCACCGCCACCGTTGACCATCAGACTGGGCGTCGGCGAACTGCTTGGGCACCGTGTGATAGACCGGGTTGCCTTCGGCATCGACGGAGGCCCCGCGGACTGTGCTTCCACCACCACCACGCCCACGGCGTCCCCAGTAATAGCCGGGTTCGAAGTCGGGCACTTGCTTCCAGTCGGTCAGGACCTGCAGTTCCCACGCTTCCAGGCCGAAGAAGACCGTCTCAGCGAACTGGTTGTAGAACTCGCCCACTTCGGTCTTTGCGGTTTCATCGCCGACCAGTGGCAGGGCTTTTTCGAGCAGTTGCAGCGCCAGGACGCGGTCGCGATCGATCGAGCTGACGAACTCCCCGCCTCCCCGACGATGCCCGCGATTGAACTTTCCAGCGACGACGTAGCCGTAATGCTCGGTCGTCAGATAAGACAGCGCTGCCTGCTTGAGCAGCCGCCAGTTCTGGGGATGAGCTTCGACAGCCGCCGTGATCAGCCCATCGATCTCGTCGACCTCACCAAGTTGATTCAGGCAGACGATCGCCTGTTCGAGGTCTTTGGGAACGAGGGTCGCGGTCGTCCGCGGTTCAACGATCAGCTTGCGAAAACTGTTGTACGCTTCGCGGAAATTCCCGGCTTTCTGCAGGGTCTCGGCTGCGGTCCGCACGGCAGGTTCACCCGGCGACTCAAACGCCCCCAACTGCCAGGCTCCGCCAACGATGACTGCCGTAACGAGACACAATGCCCACCCGAAGACCGCCGACCGCGCGCGTTGTGACATGATTTTCGATCCATCCGCCAGGAAGAAGGGCCAGAGCGTTCCGTCGACGGTTGACTATACCAAATCCGCCGAAACACCGTCTCGTCACGCTCCGCCGATCAGACGCCAGAGCCGTTGGAAAAGTTCCGGACTTTCCCCTGCCGACATTCAGTCGCGTCCTCCAACGGCCGTTGGACTCTGATTGTTCCGCCAGTAAACACGGGCGCTCTAACCGCATCGGGAAAGCTGGCGAAGGATGGTTGGTTCGCGACTCCAACGAGGGAGTGATCGCTCCGGGCGATCAAGACGTCTCGTCGTTGCGACCTTGCATCTTCAGCCTGACTGGCGGCGATCGGGGGATGCCCCCAATCGTTGAACGCTGCGGACCTTTCGGATCGCGGTGCATGATACGAGGACCTCCGATCCGTCGACCGCCGCTGATTGGGATCACTCCTTTGCGATGACTGACGAAGTGTCGCACCGAATCGAAGTGGCGACTGCTGCTTGCGTGCATTCAGATTGCAGAGGGGAACCCCGCAGAATCGCGATCCGCGGCTGGCGAGTAAGCCGCAAATCAAAGCTTGACAAGCCGTTAGGAATTGGCGTACAGCGACCACCCGCGGTGTTCTCGGTTGAACTTCCCCACCGGTCTCACTAAAATCCCACCCGCAGAGACTGGGTAATCCGTGCAGCCACTCCCTCCGGGTCGGGGTGGTCACGAAGTCTATTTACAGAACCGGTTGCCAGCGAAGGCGTTATGTCGCCCTACGAAGCGATTCTGCTTTATGCCGCGGTGTTGCTCGGCTTTGCCGTGACCAACCTCGTCGGCACACACATGGTCGGTCCGAAGAAGCGGACCCCAGTGAAACAGATGCCCTATGAATCGGGGATGGACCCGGTCGGCGACGCTCGCCAGCCGTTCGATGTGAAGTTCTATCTCGTCGCGATTCTCTTCCTCGTGTTCGATGTGGAACTCCTCTTTCTCTATCCGTGGGCCGTCTCCGCGTACATGGCCGATGGGCACGGGATCCCGCTCGCCTTGCGGAGTACCGTCTTCCCAGTGATGTTGATTTTCATGGGAACGCTGGCGATTGCTTACGTCTACGCCTGGCGCAAAGGGGTCTTCCGGTGGCGGTAAAGGACATTCCCGATAACGTCTTTATGACGACGCTTGACGCGGCAGCGAGTTGGGCACGGGCCAACAGTCTCTGGCCCATGCCGTTCGCGACCGCCTGCTGCGGGATCGAACTGATGGCGACCGCCTCGTCGCGGTTCGATCTGGCCCGCTTCGGTGCGGAAGTGATGCGGTTCTCGCCCCGGCAATGCGATCTGCTGATCGTCGCTGGTCGCGTGGCGATGAAGATGCTCCCTGTGCTCCAGCGCATCTGGTTGCAGATGCCCGAGCCGAAGTGGTGCATCTCGATGGGGGCCTGTGCCTGCACCGGCGGGGTGTTCGACACGTACGCAGTGGTCCAAGGGGTCGACCGGTTCATTCCGGTTGATATGTACGTCCCCGGTTGCCCACCCCGTCCGGAACAACTGATCGCCGGGATCATCGCCCTGCAGGACAAGGTGAAAAAGACCGGGACCCTCAACGGTCGTGAGTTCGCGAAGCGAACCACGCCGACCGGGCCGACACCGTTTGATGCCGATGAGCTGATCCGCATCCGTGAAGCGAACGAACAACTGCCGATTCTGAATTGACGTGTGCTGCGACAGGTGAAACGCCGTCGCGAGGAGCAGAGGCGGGCATGACGATTCAGTCACAACTGGAAGCTCAGTTTCCCGATGCCGGGCTGAAGTTCAGCACGTTTCGCGACAACGAGCGCGTGGTCGTCGCGAAAGAGCGGCTGGTCGAACTGTTGACGACGCTGAAAAGCCAGTATGGGTTCGACATGCTGGTCGATGTGACCGCAGTCGATTACCTCGAATTTGATGATGCCGAACACCGCTTCGGTGTGATTTATTTTCTGCTGAACGTCACCAGCGGCGCACGGCTGATCGTCAAAACCTTCGTCGATGATCCGGAGCCGTCACTCCCCTCGATGTACCCGCTCTGGAAGTCAGCTGACTGGACCGAGCGCGAAGTTTACGACATGTTCGGCATTCGCTTTGAAGGACACCCTGATCTGCGCCGGATACTCATGCCTGATGAGTTCACCTCGTTCCCGCTGCGGAAAGACTATCCGCTGAAGGGCCGCGGCGAACGCCACAACTTCCCGGTCCTCACCCGGTCGGAAAGTTAATCGCTCCATGCATCCGAACTCCGCTCTCGCCGCTCCGATCACCCCCGAGCAGTTTCTCGAACTGCCCGAGCGGGATCGGTACGAGTTGGTGGACGGCGAATTGAGACCATTTCCGACCAGTACTCGCATGATTGAAGCTATAGCTAACGAGTTGATGGCTCAGTTGTTGTCCCAATGGAATCCCGATTGCACGATGGGCTGGACCGCGGATCAATCCTTGGCGTTCCAGTGTTTTCCTGGAGAGTCGGCTAGGATTCGGCGTGCACATCTCAGCTTCACGCAACGGCATTCGCAAGATATCGAGAATTTGCAGCGGGGTCAGAATGTCTTTGTGAGTGCACCGTTTTTTGTAGTACGGATTGTCACGAATACCGAGCTTGTGATGGACCTCGACAACGCACTAGAGGATTTCCTCGAAGCAGGCACGAGGCTTGTCTGGTTCTTGTATCCAGAGCTATCTCAAGCGAACTGCGTCCAGCCCAGTGGGAAAATGGACTTCATTCGGAAGAAGGGTCCGCTCAACACGGCAGACGTATTTCCCGGCGTGGCGATCGAAATGGAGCAAGTTTTTGCCAACGCCCGCCAAGCCTGCATTCAGAATCAAGCTGTCTGATTTATTGCCGCGGAATGATCCATGCCGTTTCAAGCTTCCGATCTCGCTGAACTTGATGCTCCTGAGCAGGAATATCTCTGGACGCTCAACTTCGGGCCGCAACACCCCGCCACGCACACCACGCTGCGGCTGATTCTCACGCTGGATGGCGAACGGGTCGTCAAGGCGGTGCCGCATATCGGTTATCTGCACAGCGGCTTTGAGAAGCTCGGCGAAGAACTCGACTTCAACCAGTACGTCACCATCGCCGACCGGATGAATTATCTGTCGCCGCTGGCGAATGAAATCGCCTGGCATCATGCGGTCGAGAAACTGCTCGACATCGAACTGACGCCGCGGTGCAAGTACGTTCGCACGATCTGCGCCGAACTGATGCGGCTGCACGATCACCTGTTGAATGTGGGGACGTGTGCGCTCGACCTCGGTGCGTTCACGGCGTTCCTGTACGGCTTCTATCAGCGGGAAAAGATCTACGACATTGTCGAGTTGGCCTCGGGACAGCGGTTCCATACCAGTTACACCCGCGTCGGTGGCGTGCTGTTCGACGTCAATAATCACTGGGTCGACCAGGTCCGCGACTTCTGCCGCGGCTTCCGGCCGGTGCACGACGAAATGCACAAACTGCTGACCCGCAACCGCATCTTCATCGAGCGCGTGCAGGGTGTGGGCTACCTCAGCCGTGAAGACGCGATCAATATGGGGGTGACCGGGCCCCTCGCGCGGGCATCAGGCGTGGTTCGCGATCTCCGCAAGGATGAACCCTATCTCGCCTATCCCGATTTCGATTTCAAGGTGATCGCGTCCAAGGGGGGCGACTGCTACGCCCGGTATCTCGTGCGTATGGAAGAGATGCTCGAAAGCCTGAAGATCATCGAGCAGGCGATCGAGAACATCCCCGCCGGTCCGATTAACGTCGACCCCGAAACGAAGGCCGTGATTCCCGCGAAACCAGCGGTCTACCGCAGCATCGAAGGGCTGATTCAGCACTTCGAAGTGATCATGCCGAACCGGCAGGCGGGGAGCCCGAAAGAAGAAGTCTACGCGGCGACCGAATCACCCAACGGGGAACTCGGCTTTTACATCGTCGGTGATGGGACGTGGCGGGCGTATCGGGCACGCTGCCGACCCCCGTCCTACATCCACTTTGCCACGTTCCGCCATCTGATCCCGGGGCACCAGCTCAGCGACGTGGTCGCAGTCCTCGGCAGCCTGAACATCATCGCCGCGGAACTGGATCGTTAGGACAGAAAGGGAGACGAGCCGCCATGCTGCAAATTGCCGACCGCCCGCCGCAGCTTTCGTTCACGTCTCCCACATCCCTGGAGATGCCGGAAGAGGGTTCGATGTACGCCATCGCCTTTGACATGGATATCGAGTCGCTCCGGGCCAATTACGGCGACCCCTACAACAATGCCTACGTCGAAATTCGCCGCGTGCTGCAGGGGCATGGGTTCACCTGGCAGCAGGGAAGCGTCTATTTCGGCGGCGACAAGATCAATGCGGTCACCTGCGTTCTTGCGGCCATCGATCTGTCCCGGAAACTTCCGTGGTTCGCTGGCTCGGTGCGGGACATCCGCATGTTGCGGATCGAAGAATTGAATGACTTGATGCCCGCCGTGCAGAACGGCACGACCTAGTTGAAATCGCCGATGTTCTACACGTTGTGACGAACTGTATCAAAACTGCTGGTGAACCGATGGCCGTACTGACTGACGCGATGCGAGCGAGCATCCAGAAACTCTGCACCAAGTATCCGAACAAGCAGGCCGTGACGCTGCCCGCGTTGCACATGGTGCAGGACGAGTTCCGACATGTCTCGCTGGAGGCAATCAAGGAGATCGCTGCGCTATTGGAGCTGCATCCGGCGGAAGTCCACGACACGATGTCGTTCTACGGCTTCTTCCGTGACGAACAGCACAAACTCGGCAAGCACCGCGTGTGGGTCTGCCGCAGCATCAGTTGTGCCCTGAATGGTGGAGAGGAACTGCTCGCCAGCCTGTGCGAGAAGTACCACGTCCACCCCGGCGAAACGACCGCCGATGGCAAGGTCACGCTCGAATTCGCGGAGTGCCTCGGAGCCTGTGAAGGGGCTCCGTGCATTCTGGTCGACGACAATTGTGAAATGAACATGACACCGGAAAAGGTCGCTGGCTTAGTCGAAAAAATGTAGCAGTTGCCTGGACGTGCTCAGCCAGTTTCCAGGTACGTGCGAGCCTCAATCAAGTGATGCAGTCGGTCTTGAATAGCCAGGGCATCGCAAGGAAAAGTTGACCGATGGCGAAGTTTGAACCCGTGTTGTTGGCTCGCGTAGGCAAGCCTGATTCAGCCTCGCTGGCCACGTATCAGCGTGACGGTGGCTACGAGGCGCTGAAGAAGGCGCTCGCGATGCCGAGCGACGATGTGATCAACATCGTCAAAGACTCCGGTCTGCGCGGGCGGGGCGGTGCCGGCTTTCCGACCGGCCTCAAGTGGACCTTTCTCCCGAAAGGGCATCCCGGTCCGATTTTCCTGGCGATCAATGCCGACGAGTCCGAGCCGGGCACGTTCAACAACCGCATCCTGATGGAAGAGGATCCCCACCAGATCATCGAGGGGATCATCATCTCGTGTTTCGCGATCAAGTCGAACAAATCGTTCCTCTATCTGCGTTACGAATACGGGAAGAGTTACCGGGCGCTGGAGAAGGCGGTCAACGAGTGCTACGCCGCCGGGATCCTCGGTGACAACGTCCTCGGCTCGGGCTTCAAGTGCGATATCGTGCTGCATCGCGGGGCCGCGGCGTATATCTGCGGCGAAGAGACCGGGCTCATCGAAAGTCTCGAAGGCAAGCGGGCCTGGCCGCGGATCAAGCCCCCCTTCCCGGCAATCGAAGGAGCCTTCCGCAAGCCGACGATCGTCAACAACATCGAAACGATGGCCTGCGTCAAGCAGATCCTCGACCGCGGTTCCGCGTGGTTCAAGTCGATCGGTGTGCCCGCTGATCCGAACAACCCGCGCGACGCCGGGAGCTATGGACCAAAGCTCTACTGCCTTTCGGGACACGTGAACAAGCCTGGTTGTTACGAAGTGCCGCTGGGCATTACTGCTCGGCAACTCATCGAAGAATACGGCGGTGGTGTTCCCGGCGGACACGGCATCAAGGCGGTCGTCCCTGGTGGGATCAGCATGGGATTCCTCTCCGCGAGCGAACTCGACACGCCGCTCGACTTCAATGGTCCTGGCAAGGTTGGCTGTCTCGGTCTGGGGACGGCCGCGGTTGTCGTGATCAACGATCAGACGAGCATGGTCGACGTCCTCTACAACTGCTGTCGGTTTTTCTCGCATGAGTCGTGCGGACAGTGCACGCCGTGCCGCGAAGGGACCGCGTGGATGACGAAGATCATGCACCGGATCCGCAGCGGTCAGGGGGAACTTCGCGATCTCGACCTGCTCGCGGAAGTTTCCAGTTCGATCGGCATCATCCCCGGCACGACGATCTGCGGTCTGTCCGACGGAGCTGCCTGGCCCGTGAAGAACGCCATCAAGAAGTTCCGCCCGGAATTCGAGGAATACATCACGAGTAAGCGCTCGACGATCAAGCCGGCAGAATTGCTGACGGCGCATTAGTCGATCTCGGTGAGGCTGGCTGGTGCGTTGAAACCGGCAGCCCTCAACGGGCCGACTTGTCGATGATCCTGAAATTCACTTTCTGTCCACTGAGTCCGCTATGCCAACAGTTTATGTGAACGACAAGGCCGTCGAAATCGGCGCGAATGAGCGGCTCAACTGCATCCAAGCGGCGGAGCGGGCGGGGGTCGAGATCCCATCGTACTGCTATCACCCCGCGCTGTCGGTGGTGGCGAGTTGTCGCATGTGCCTCGTCGAGGTCGGCGAGAAGAAGCCCGATGGCACGGTGAGCATTCCGCCGAAAGTCTTCCCCGGTTGCCAGACACCGGTGAAAGACGGGACGGTGATTATCACCAACAGCAAACGGGTCCTCGATGCGCAGAAGGGGACGCTCGAATTTCTGCTGCTGAATCATCCCCTCGACTGCCCGGTGTGTGATCAGGCGGGGGAATGCGGGCTGCAGGACTTCAGTTACAAATACGGTCGTGGCTACAGCCGGTTGCAGGAACCGAAGAACATCAAGCCCGACAAGGACTACATCGGCGACCAGATCACACTCTTCACCGATCGCTGCATCATGTGCACGCGGTGCGTCCGCTTCACGCGGGAAATCAGCGGGACGGGCGAACTCCAGGTCATTAACCGTGGGAGCACGGAAGAGATCGACATCTTCCCCGGTCAGCCGTGCAACAACAAACTGGCGGGGAATGTCGTCGATCTCTGCCCGGTCGGTGCGCTCTGCAGCAAAGACTTCCTCTACGAGCAGCGCGTCTGGTGGCTCTCGGGGAAAGATAGCGTCTGCCCCGGTTGCAGCACGGGTTGCAGCATCCGTGTCGATCAGAACAAAGATGTGCTCTATCGCCTCAAGCCCCGGACGAATCCGCTGGCCCAGGGGCACTTCATGTGCGATGAAGGCCGCTTCGGCTGGAAGTACGTCCAATCCGAGAAACGTCTGCGTCAACCTTCCCTGCGGCAGGGAACGCAGTCGCTCACCTCGACGTGGGAGCGCGTGCAACCCGCAGTGAAGGACGCCTTGAAGCAGCAGGCTGCCACCGCACCGAAGCGAATGGTCGCCATCCTTTCGCCCTGGTCCACGGTCGAAGAAGCTTATCTGCTGGCGTCGTACCTCAAGGGCTTATCACCCGACGTGACCCTCGCCCTCGGTCCGGTCCGCACAGTCGGTGGCGACGATCAGTATCCGAAGACGATCACTGGTGCTCCGCCCAAGCAGGTCAAATTCACGATCCGGGCGGAGAAGGCACCAAACCGTCGCGGCGTTGAGGCGGTGCTGCAGCACTTCCAGGGGAGTGTGATTCCGTTCGACACCGTCGCTGCCGACATCGCGGGCGGAAAGTTCGATGCTGCGTACGTTCTGAATGCCGATCCGGAAGCGAACTTCTCCGCGGAGTTCGTGGCCGCCTGCAGCAAGTTGTCGCTGCTGGTCGTGCAGGACCTGCTCGCCTCCGCACTGACCGACGCGGCTCATTATGTGCTGGCAGGGAGTGCCTGGGCCGAGAAGGACGGGACGTTCGTGAACGGACAGAATCTCGCGCAAGGGATCTTCCGGGCGTTGCGTGGTCCCGGCGAAGCCCGGCCGGATGGTCGCATCCTCTGGGAAATGAATGATCGTAAAGGACTCTTCCGGGCGGCGACCGTCCGGCAGGAAATTGCGAACACGATCCCCGCTTTCGCACCGCTGATCCTGGGTGATCTGGGCGAACACGGCGTCTCGCTCAACAAGAGTGAATCCCCTGCCCTGCAGCCCGCATGAACCCCCACCAGTCTCCGCAGAAACTTCGGACGACTGTTGTTTGATTTGAAGGATGATGGACGTGACGGAGTGGTTGCAAAATCCGCTGGTGATGACCGGGGCCGCCATTGGTGTGGCGCTCGGTGCGATCCTCGGGACGTGTGCCTACCTGATTCTGCTCGAGCGGAAGCTCTCCGCGTGGATGCAGGATCGGCTCGGTCCAAACCGCGTCGGTCCGGCGGGGTTGCTGCAACCCCTCGCTGACGGGGCGAAGCTCTTCCTGAAGGAAGACATCATCCCCGGGCATGTCGACAAGTTTCTGTTCATCCTCGGGCCAGGGATCGCGGTCTTCACGACGATGCTCGCGTTCGCGGTCGTCCCGTTCGGACCGGTCAGTCATGAAAAAGGGGAGTTCCCGTTTATCATCGCGCCGGGAGTCGACCTCGGGATCGTCTTCATCTTCGCGGTGACCAGTCTTGCGGTTTACTCGATCATCCTCGGCGGATGGGCCTCGAACAATAAATACAGTGCCCTCGGCGCGATGCGCGCGAGTGCTCAGGTCGTCAGTTACGAAATCCCGCTCGGGATGTCCGTCGTCGGGTTGGCCCTGCTCCATTCGACGATGAGCCTGGAAAAGATTCTGCAGCATCAGGCCGCGGGTGGCTTTCTGGAATGGAACATCTGGTATCAGCCGGTCGCTGCGTTGATCTTCTTCATCGCGGCGCTCGCGGAATCGAACCGTCTGCCGTTCGACCTCACGGAATGTGAGCAGGAACTCGTCGGCGGATTCCATACCGAGTATTCGGCGATGAAGTGGGCGATGTTTTTCCTCGGCGAATACACCCACGTGATCACGATCAGCTTTTTGATGAGCGTCCTCTTCTTCGGCGGGTGGCATTGCCCGTTCATCGCCGAACCGACGAGTGCCTACACCGCGGCCTGGGCGGTCAAAGTGGGCGTGTTGTTGTTCAAGGTCTCAGCGTTCATCGTCCTGATTCAGTTGCTGCGGTGGACGATCCCCCGCTTCCGCTTCGATCAACTGATGGGGCTGGCGTGGAAAGTCCTGATTCCGATGGCGACGGTCAACGTCGTGCTGGTGATGTGTGTGCTCGAATACGGTCTGCCGAAGCTGTGGCTGCTACCGCTGAATGTGGCGTTGTTCGCAGCGGCGGGCTTGATCAGTACGCAAGGGACCCTGCCGACCCGGAAGAATCCGCGGCTGGCCGCCGCCGGACATGGTCACGGCGGTCATGGTCACGCCCCGGCGGCCCATCACTAAGCTCAAAATAACGAACGGACGGGAAGTCGCTCAGCGAATCACTGAAGACTTCAGGAGAGATTGAATGCCGATCAAAACCGAAGACGTCGTGTGGGTGGAAGAACCCGCGATGAACTTTTGGGAATCGACGTTTCTGCCGGCGATCCTGGGCGGGTTGCAGACGACGATCGGTCACGTGACCGATGGTCAGACGGTGACCGAGCAGTACCCGGAGCAGAAGCCGACGCTGCCGCAGCATTATCGCGGGGTCCATCGCCTCAATCGCGATGAACAGGGCCGCGTTAAGTGCGTGGCGTGCATGATGTGTGCGACTGCGTGCCCCGCCCGCTGCATCACGATTCAGGCGACGGAAGCCCCGAAAGACGATCCGCTGTGGGCGGGCCGCGATAAGTATCCGCTGACGTTCGTCCTCGACGAACTGAAGTGCATTTACTGCGGGATGTGCGAAGAAGCCTGCCCCTGCGATGCCATCGAGTTGACCCACATTTACGACCTGACGGGGTCGTCCCGGGCGGAACTGATTTACGACAAAGAGAAACTCCTGGGCGTCTACGACCAGACGAAAGATTCGCCGCTCGATCCGGTCCGGACCCGACGCGGCAAGCTGAGCGGTTGTTCCGAATTCGCGTCGTTGCCGACCGTCGGTCCAGCGACTGCGGTGAAGACGGACGACCGGGCCGCTCATGCGACTTCACCCGGGGTGATTTCGCGTTAATCCTCCATTGTTGAGAGCCACTGGACAGTCCTTTGACGTTGACCTTCGGAACGCGGTACAACGTGTCGTTTAACCTGCCGGAAAGTCAGTTCGCGACATGAATAGTTTGTGGGAACAGTCGGCGTTGTTGGCACCCCTGGTGCTGGGAGCGCTTTCGATCCGGATGCTGCTGCCTCGCGAGGGTCAGCGGCCATGGATCATTGGCACGCTCTGTGGTCTGGCAGCGTTGCTCTGGTTCGGGAAGGGTTTTCTTCCTCCCGCGGGCGATGCTGTGCAGGATGGCTTGTTCTACGTCTTCGCCGCTGGGGCGGTCCTCAGCGGAGTCATGCTGATTACGGATCGGAACCCGGTCTATGCGGCCCTGTGGTTCGCACTCGCGACTTTGAGTGTGTGCGGCCTCTTCCTGCTGAATGCCGCTCCGTTTCTGGCAGCGACGACCGTCATCGTCTACGCCGGGGCGATCGTCGTGACATTCGTCTTCGTGATCATGCTGGCGCAACAGGCCGGGGCCGCGGGTTACGACCGCCGGGCTTCGCAACCCATGCTGGCGACGATCTCCGCGTTTTTGCTGCTCGGCTGTCTGTTGTATACGCTGCAGGAATGGGGAGCTGATGAATCACAGCGGCCGCAGTTCGTGCTCGCTCCTGCCAGTGCTGCGGCGAACTCACTGAGCCAGCCGATGCCGCGGCCCGAACCGGGCCTCAACGACCTGGGCACCCTGCAAGGGGTCGGGCGGTCGTTATTCGGTGATTATCTCTACATGGTGGAACTCGCCGGGACCGTGCTGCTGATCGCCACGATTGGCACGATCGCGCTCGCGCCGCGCCGTTCGCAGGGGACGTTATGACCACGCAACTGGAGAGCCAGCTGGCCATCGGCGCGATTCTGTTCGTGCTCGGTGCCGTCGGGTTTCTAACCCGCCGCAACCTGATTCTGATGATGCTGTCAGCCGAGTTGATGCTGCACGGTGTCGCAGTGAATCTGACGGCCTTCGGCCGGTATCACGGAAACGCCTCGGGACAGGTCTTCACGATCTTCGTGTTGACGATTGCTGCCTGTGAAGCGGGGCTGGCGTTAGCGCTCATCCTGGGACTGTACCAGCGGCGGAAGTCGCTCGACGTGAATCTGTGGGCCAATCTGGGGGAACCCGATCTGCCTCAGTGGAGCGAAGAGCCGCTCGGCACGGCAGCCCCAGTCGAAGCTGAGTTGCCCCATCTCACGCCGGCCGGGCGGATGCCTTCCGTTCCGCCGTCGATTGGAACGAAAGCCTGAAGCCTCGGCCACTGACGTCTGGCGGTTGTGACGGGTTTCTGCGGAGAGTCGCGTGTTTTCCTGGTTAGATCAAAATGTCCTGTGGCTGATTCCGGCGGCACCGCTCGCGGCGTGCGTGTGGATCGTGTTCGCCGGTCAATTCCTGCGACGGGGGAATGCTCATCGACCGGTGGTCCTGGCGCTCTTCGTCGCAGCCCTGTCCGCTGCGTACCTGGCGTGTGCGGTGGTCCCGCAGACGTTCTCCGAAGACGCGCATCACGACGACGGGCACCACGCTGTCGCACACGCTGAGGATCATCCAAAAGCCGAAGTCCACAAGCCCCACGGCGGGGCCGTCACGTACTCCGTGTATCAATGGTTTCATGTCGGTTCCACGTTTGTGCCGACCTCGATGACCGAAGCCGAGGCGCGCGCGGGCGCCGAGGGGATGGATGTCAAAATCGAGCTCCGCGCCGATGCGATGACCGCGCTGATGCTGTTAATGGTCACCTCGGTCAGTCTCCTGGTGGCGATCTTTGCATCGAGCTATATGCACGGCGACCCGGGGTATCCGCGGTTCTTCGCAGCGCTCAGTCTGTTCGTCTTTTCGATGTGCATGCTCGTCCTGTCGAGCAACTTCCTGATGCTGTTCGTCTTCTGGGAAGCGGTTGGTCTCTGCAGTTATCTGCTGATCGGCTTCTGGTTCCACAAACCGTCTGCAGCCGCGGCGGCGAAGAAGGCGTTCGTCGTCAACCGCATTGGCGATCTCGGGTTGATCCTCGGAATCTTTCTAATCTGGACATCCTTTGGTTCGGTCGACTTCAGCGTGGTGCTGGACGACAGTCCGGAAGGCGCGATCAGCGCTCTTCTGAAGTCTCAGCCGGAGATCTTCACGACGATCTGCCTGCTGTTGTTCGTCGGGGCCGTTGGTAAGTCGGCCCAGTTCCCGCTGCATGTCTGGTTGCCAGACGCGATGGAAGGCCCGACCCCGGTCAGTGCGCTGATTCACGCCGCCACCATGGTCACCGCAGGGGTTTATCTCGTCAGCCGTTGTGCAGCCCTCTTCGTGCACGCACCATTCGCCTTGATGATCGTCGCGGGGATCGGCGCTGCGACCGCCCTCATTTCTGCAATCACAGCCCTCAATCAGTACGACCTGAAACGCGTGCTGGCGTACTCGACGGTCAGCCAGCTCGGTTACATGTTCATGTCGCTGGGAGCCGCCGGAGCCGATCCCCAGCACCTGATGCAGCACGCCGTTACGTTCGCAATGTTTCACATGTTTACGCATGCCTTCTTCAAGGCGGTGCTGTTCCTCTCCGCGGGGAGCGTGATGCACGCGATGGGAGACGTGATCGACATGCGGCGTTTCAGCGGCCTGCGGAAGTCGCTGCCGATCACACACGCGACGTTCCTCGCCGGTTCGCTGGCATTGGCCGGGTTCCCGCTGCTTTCGGGGTTCTGGAGCAAGGACGAAATCCTGGCGGTGCTGGCTGAGGCTTCGAGGAATTCGGCCGTCGGATGGTACTATATGATCATCCTGGGCATCTCGATGCTCACCGCCTTGATGACCGCCTTCTACACGTTCCGCGCCTACTTCCTCACGTTCTGGGGGCCGGAAGTCTTCCCGGAAGAAGCTGGCCATCATCCGCACGATGCGCCCCCGGCGATGGCTGGGCCGCTGTTCCTGCTGGCAGCCGCTGCGCTGGGTATCGGTCTCTTGCTGGGGCCGACACACATCTATGCCCATTACCTGCATCACACGCCGGGGTTACCGGGCGCGGCAGCCCATGCTCCGAACTATCTGATGATGGGTCTCAGCACGGTGATTGCCCTCGTCGGCATCGGCGCAGCGTATGCCCTGTTCGGTCAGCATGCGGGGGCACCGGGTGTTTCCCGCGTCACGAGTCCGTTCGCGAATCTTTCGTTGAACGGGTTGTATCTCGATCAACTCTGGCTGGCACTGGTGGTCAAGCCGCTCCGCAGCCTGGCGGAACTCTGTGAACTGATTGACCGGCTCTTCATCGACAAGCTGGTCGATGGAGTCGCGCTGATTCCCGGCTTCCTGGCCGCCCTGGTACGCCCCGTCCAGAACGGTTTTGTGCAGCATTACGCCTTTGTGATGCTGCTGGGGATGGCGGCCGGACTGGTCTGGATGTTGCAGGCGTTGGCTGCGGCTCCGTAACTCGATCTTCGATCTTAGATTCATCCCAGGGAAACCGGGGAGGCGTTGAAGCATGAATTGGCTCGTGGTGTTGATTGCGTTTCCAGCGCTCGCAGCGGCGGGACTGCTGCTGCTCGATGCTCGGGCGACACCGGTCCGGGCCCGCTGGACCGCGCTCCTCGCAACGCTGGTCGCTGGTGCCTTGTCGCTGGCTGTGGCTGGACAGTACCGACAGTTGCCGGAACTCCGGCAGATCGACCGGACCAGTCCGATCACGCCGCGAATGGAACTCCGCCAGACCTGGCTCACCTTGCCCTCATCGGCTCCCGAGGCACCGCCGATCCAACTCGAGTTCTACCTGGGAATCGACGGCATCAGCGTCGCCATGATCCTGCTGACGACACTGCTGTGTGTCTCGGCGGTGCTGGTCTCGTGGACGGCCATCACCGATCGGGCTGCCGAGTTTTACGCAGCGCTCCTTGTCCTGGAATCGGGGTTGATCGGTGTCTTCTGTGCTTTCGATGTGCTGCTGTTCTACGTCTTCTTCGAGTTCACACTGATCCCGCTCTTCTTCCTGGTGGGGATCTGGGGGGGACCGCTGCGGCGATACGCGGCGGGCAAGTTCTTCATTTACACGCTGGGCGGCAGCCTCATCACGTTGCTGGGTTTGCTTTCGCTCGCCCTCACCCTGCAATCGGCCGCGCACCTGGCGAAACCCTTTTCAATTCCCGATCTGGCAACGGCGGCTCAAGGGCATTTCCTCAGTCCGGCGGTGCAGGCCACACTGTTCCTGGCGATCGCTGCCGGGTTTATGGTGAAGGTCCCGCTGTTTCCGTTCCACACCTGGCTGCCGCTGGCTCACGTGGAAGCCCCGACGGCGGGTTCTGTGCTCCTCGCCGGGGTCCTGCTGAAACTCGGCTCTTACGGCTTTCTGCGGTTATGCATTCCGATGCTGCCCGATGCGTGCCGCGATGTCGGCCAGCCGCTGATCGCAACGCTCTCGGTCATTGGAATCATCTATGGCTCGATGTGCGCTCTGGCACAGAACGACATCAAAAAGCTCGTCGCCTACAGTTCAGTGGCTCACCTCGGTTTCTGCATGCTGGGGCTCTTCGCGCTGAACGCGGAAGGACTGACGGGCGGCATTCTGCAGATGGTGAATCACGGGCTGTCGACCGGGGCACTGTTCTGCCTGGTGGGCATGTTCTACGAGCGCTACCACACCCGCCTGCTGACCGATCTCGGCGGCCTGGCCAGCCGGCTGCCCCGGTTAGGCACGCTGATGGTTTTCATCTGTTTTGCAAGCATTGGTCTGCCCGGCCTCAACGGTTTCGTGGGCGAAGTCCTGTCGCTGGCAGGGATGTTCAAAGTCGACATGCTGTACGCCGCACTCGGCGCGGTGGGAGTGGTGCTCGGGGCCTGGTATCTGCTGGGTGTCTTGCAGAAAGCATTCTTTGGTGAGGTCCTCGAGCCGGACACGCATGGTGTCGAGGTCGAAGATCTGAACGCTCGTGAAATCCTGACGCTGGCTCCGCTGGCGGCGCTCTGTCTGTATCTGGGACTGTTCCCCCAGCCGCTGATTGATCTGATTCGACCCGACGTGCAAGGACTGGTCGCCGCGCAAACCGCGGTAGCAGATCCGGCTGCAGTCGCTGTGCGTGAGAATCTGCCGTGAATGATTCGGTCCCGCTGATCAAATCTGCTGTCGAGTTGATCGTGCCGGACGTGGTTGTCCTGGCCACGGTCTGCCTGATGTTTTTCGCTGCCCCGTTCCTCGTCAACGAGAAAGGGGAGGCCGCACCGGGCCTCCGTCATCGCTGGGGTTGCCTGGCGCTGCTCGCGCTCGGCGTGGCGGGCTATCTCTGGTGGGGAAGTTCACCACAAGAGGTTGGCTATGGTCCCTTCCGACTTGATCCCCTCGCGTGGCTCATCCGGGGGATCAGCCTGGCGTTCGGTGCGATTCTTGTCTTGTTAACCTGGAATCAGGCCGATGATGCTCGTTCAGCGGAAACACAGGCTTCGTTGCTGGCGATCGTCGCCGGAGTGAACCTGATCGCTGCCGCGAACGATCTCGTCGGGTTGTTCATCGCGCTGGAACTGGTCAGCATTCCAACCTACCTGTTCCTGCTGATGCCGCGACGCGATGCCCCGGCACAGGAAGCAACCGCCAAGTATTTCCTCTTGAGCGTGTTTTCCTCGGGGTTGCTGTTGTTCGGGATGAGCTATCTCTACGGGGCAACTGGGACGACGAATCTGGCCTCGATCGCGGCGGCTCTCATGCAGGGGGCAGCGAAACCGATGCCGATCCTGCTGGTCGTCTCGGTGTTGATGATGGTCGCCGGACTCGGCTTCCGTCTGACAGCGGTCCCGTTCCACTTCTACGCCCCGGATGTCTTCCAGGGAGCCCCGACAGCTGCTGCGGCGCTCCTCGCCTTCGTGCCGAAGATCGCCGGTTTCGTAGCGTTGTTCCGGTTACTCTCGGTGGCCGTCACCCCGGAAGCGGGGTGGACACTCGCCGCGACAGCGGGACCGCTGTTGTGGTGGCTGGCTGTGCTGACGATGTTCACCGGAAATCTGCTGGCACTTCTGCAGACCGATGTCCGGCGGTTGCTCGCGTTCTCCAGTGTCTCTCACGCGGGGTACATGCTGGTCGGTTTCGTGATCGGCCACCAGGCTCCCCATGGCGGTGCGACCGGTTTCGAGGCACTGCTGTTCTATCTGGTGGTGTATGGCGCGATGACGCTCGGTGCCTTCGCCGCGATCGTTGCCTTGCAGTCGGGTCAACGGAAGATCGAATCGTTTGATGATCTCGCCGGGATCAGCCGCACCCGGCCGGTTGTCGCACTCGTGCTGGCAATCTGCCTCTTCAGCCTGACCGGTTTGCCGCCGACAGCGGGCTTTCTCGGGAAGCTGAATCTGTTCCTCGCGGCGTGGGGCCAGGGGACGGAATCGGGACAATGGCTGGCGATCTGGCTGGCTGTGAATGCCGCGATTGGCGCCTGGTACTATCTGAAGCTGATCGGCGCGATGTACTTCCGCGATCCGGTCAGCACGAACGATGAGCCGACCGCGGCTCCGGCGACGGTCGCCATGGCCCTCTGCACGGTGGCGACGATCGGCCTCTTCTTCATGCCAGGCTGGCTGTGGTCCGTGATTCAGCGGGTCTAGACAGTCACCACGGATGATCGTCGACGAGTTGAATGCCAAAGGGGACCCCGTGATGCCGGAGACGCCGCTGCAGGCTGCGTCGTCTTCAGCCGCTCTGCGCGATGCTGCGGTGCGCGATCAGCTGTTGCATCATTTCCAGGATTTCGAGCGGAACTTCCACCGTGATTATTTTCCCCTGTGGCTGGGCACGCTGATCGGTCCCTGGGCACTGACAGCCGTCCTCTTCACGCTGATTGCGCTGACCTGTTCCTGGGAATACACCAAGGCACTGCTGACAGCCGCGGCGGTCGCTTTCTTCTTCGCCGGCCGCTTCGTCATCCTGATGGAAGGGCTGGGGACGCTGGGAACTTTGTTATCGCCCGAGCAGATGTTCTGGATGGTGACCTATCAGGACATCGTCGTGGCGCTCTTCATGGCGTTTCATGTCGGCTTTCTGTTTCGAGTGCCGTGGATCGGGCCGAAGATTGCCGAGCTGACGGTCGATGGCGAACTGATCCTCAGCGTGCAACCCTGGATGCGCCAGGTCACTTTCGCGGGACTGGTGGCGTTTATTGCGTTCCCGCTTGCAGCGACGGGTAGCGTTGGAGGAGCCGTGTTCGGCCGGTTGCTCGGCCTGTCACGCTGGGCCACGTTCTGGGGAAGCGTGATTGGATCCGTGCTCGGCAACGGGGCGATGCTGTACCTGGCAGATATCGTTAACGAGTATCTCCCTTCAGACTCCTGGATGGTGAAGTGGGGCGGGCTGTTGATGGTTGTCGGGATCATCGTGTTTCTGGAACGTCGGTACGCCGCGATGAAGCGTCAGTTCCTGAAAGACCGCGAGCAACTCGCCGCAACCGGGCAGTTACCGCCGGATTCTCAGCCTCCTGCGTGATCGCGCCGGTGCTCTGATTTGCCGGCATTGCGCCCAGTTGGCATTTGATCGAGTGCTTCTGCGTGGTGTAAGGTAGATGTCCCCTCGGTACAACCATTCACCGGACCGTCAGTTCGCGGGAGTCTGCCGATGTCGAGTCTCGACACACGTGCGCACTACGTCTCCGATCAACAATGGCCACTGGCGAGTGTGCCGCTGTTCGTCTGCTCGGCAGCCATCACCGCAGCAGTGGCGGGCTGGCTGCTCAGCCTGCTGTTTCGCTCCGGGTTTTACTGGATCATGCTCGTCCCCATGCTGGTGGCACTGGGGCTGGGGGGCGTGCTGTGGCTCCTCGTCGGCCTGATGAAATGCCGTCAGCACTGGCTCGCCGGGGCGATTGGCGGGATGGCCGGGATCCTCGCGTATCTGGGGTACTTTTACTTCAGTATGCAGCATGACTTTCCCGGCGCTCCCGTCCGCTCATTGCCGACCTACATCAATCTCCGCATGACCAATGATGTCATCGAGGATGTCGGGAAACCCAGGATGGGACCGAAGAAGCCGGTGGCGTTCTTCAACTGGCTCTTTGCCGGAATGGAGCTGACGTCCTTTACCGGAATCTGTGCAAACTTACCGTGGAAGCGGGCTCGCCGGGCCTACTCGGTCGACTTGCGGCGCTGGGCGACCAAAGAAGAAGTGAACCTGACGCCCTACGCATCGCCCGGTCTGATCGCTGCCTGGGAGCAGGGCGAATTGGCCCTCGCGCTGCGCGATGCCCCGCCGTCACAACATCCGCAGCAGGCCTGCAAGTTCATCGTCGAGTGGTTCGACGCGCCCGATGGTTCGCCGCTGGAATGGCCGGTCTATGCATCGATCGAAGACCATCGCACAGGGTGGTTTGTCCAGACGCTGAAGAAGATGGTGATCCGGCAAGTCGAGCTGACAACGGCTGAAATCATCTCGTTGCGGGCCGTGCTTCCGAAGCTGGCCGCCAAACTTGATGTGCAACATCCGGAACTGCAGGTGGCCGCCCCCGCGCGTGTGATTCCGACCGCCAAAGCTGCCGGCAGTGGCCAGACGACTGCCACCAGCGTTGCGACCGTGACGCCCGTCGACGAGGAGTTTCGTCAGCGGGTCCGGAATCGAAGTTACTCGTGGATGATCAATCTCCGCGACCTGATGCCGGTCGTTCACTTCCTGACAGGGCTGCTGTTTGTCGCGTTGTGTGTGGGCCTGCTGGTGACAGACGGCATCGGCTTCAAGATCCTCGGTATTCTCTGCGGCGTGTGTGCGGCTGTGGCACTCGGCTGGGGCTTCTACACCTCACAATGGTGCCTGTGTGTTTACGGAAATCGCTGGGGAGAAAAACGGCTGCGGACCGAACTGGCCGCCCGACCCGAGACGATCGTCGACCTTGCAGACGACGATCTGCTGTACGTCTCGATCATTCCGCGGGAGAGCTTCGCGAAGGTCAAACTGACGATGGCGTCGGACCTGCTGCTGATGAAGATTGACGAAGCCCGCAAACAGTTACGGCTCGAAGGCGACAGTGATCGCTACGTCATCCCGTTCGCATCGATCCTGAATTGTCAGCCGCTGTGCTTTTTCCATCCGATGGATGCCCAGCACACGCAACAATTGTGGATGGTGCGGCTGCTGGTGCAACGGGAAGAGGGCGAGCAGGAACTGCTGCTGTGCCTGGTGCAGACGAACTTCTCCCCGCAGTCCAATCGTCGTCGGGAGCAGAATGCTACCGAATTCTGTACCCGCATCAACGGACTGCGCCCTGTACCGGCTAGAGCGCGTTGCGCCTATTTGTAGTGGTAGCCGGAGTTGTTGAGGTAGTTCTTGAACTCGGTGGGGGTGAACTTTTCGAGTTCTTCGCCGCAGGCTTTCCAGAGCGCGTTCATGGTTCTGGGGGCGGCGCTTCGCAGCAGGCGCTTCAGCTTGCTGAAGGCTTGTTCGATCGGATTGAAGTCGGGACTGTACGGCGGCAAGTACAACACGTCGGCACCGGCTTGCTGCACGGCGGCGCGGACCCCGGCCACCTTGTGACACGCCAGATTGTCCAGGATCAGCACGTCCCCCGCCTGCAATTGCGGGGCGAGATGCTGCTCGACGTACGCGCGAAACAAGTCGCCGGTGAGTGCGCCGTCGATCACCAGCGGTGCGACCCAGCCGCGCAACCCCAACGCGCCGACGAACGTGGTCGACTTCCAGTGACCATGCGGAACCTTGGCCACCAACCGCGTCCCCTCGAGTGATCGTCCATGCGTCCGCACGAGGTTCGTTTTCGCCCCGAATTCATCGAGAAACAACAGCTTTTCCGGCGGCAGCCCGGCCTGCGTCACCACCCACGCAGCCCGCCTCTCGGCGACGTCCGGCCGATCCTGCTCGGCCGCTCTCAGGACTTTTTTTTCAAGGTCAGCTTCAACTTCTTCAGCGCGCGACAGAGCGTGCCGGGATGCAACGTCGTCCCCAACTCGAACTTCAATTCATCGAGCGTCAGGTCGGGCTGGGCCGCGATCGCCGCTTGAATCTGCGGGACCAGCGGTTTCCACTCCGGCTCGCGGTTGCGGGTGGTGGCATTCGCGGTCTTGCCATGTTCGCGCCGCTCCTGCTTGACCCGCCGCGCCCAAGCCGGGCTGATCTCCAACCGTTGGCAGACCTCGGTCGTTCCAAGACCTTGATCGTACAACCCGAGGATCTCTTCACGACTCGGCTTCGGCTTCGTCCGCACCACCAACGACTTCGTCTTCGACATGCCCAACTCCCTTCAAGAAGTTCAGCAGTCTACTTAAGCCTCCCAGATCGCGCCAGGGGTAAGCGCAGGGCGCTCTAATCCGCTCTTTGATGAGTGAGCTTCGCCCAAGAAGTGCGGCGGTTCCGCAACGATCTCAGCCGCGTTTCACCGTCACGCTGTGCCAGGCGTTGTACTGGTAACCTTTGAGGTTCCACGCCATCGTTTTCGGTTGGGACTGTCCCTGGTCATCGGTGGCCCGGACCGAAATGATCGCATCCGCTTTCGGCAGCTCAACCGTTGCGGTCCACAAGACCCAGGCCCCCGGCCGGGCGGGAGACGCGAGTTGTGCAGGCTGCCAGGTCTGGCCGTCATCGAGTGTCAGTTCGACGCGTTGAATCGTGCGGCCATACGCCCCGGAAGGCAACGCGAACCCACGCAACGCGGCCGTGCTGCCGGTCACCTTCTGTTCGGCGATCACTGAGTTCAGCGTCTGTTCGTAAAGTGGTGCCGCCTGCTCCAGTTCTTCCGGCTTGTTCGTCGTGATGAGCTTGTACGCATGCGCCAAATAATGGTTCGGTGAGGGTTCCGCACTGACAACGAGTTTGCCCAGCCACTTCACGCTGCGGGCACCAATGTAGCCCGGCACGAGTGTCCGCAGCGGGGCCCCATGTTCGACGGTGAGCGCGGCCCCGTTCATATGCGAAGCCAGCAGCGGTTGATAGCCACCGGGGACATCGCCGAGTACGCGGTCCAGCGGAATCGATCCGCCGAAGGGAATCTTGTGATCGCCATCGACCACTTCGTCGAGTCCTTCGAACCAGACATGTTTGGCTCCTTCGCGGACACCGACCAGCTTCAGCACATCCGCCAGTCGCACGCCCGACCAGGCGGCATGTCCGATCGCAGCCGACTCCCACGAGACACCGGGAACTTTCTGCTTGTGAACAGCAGCAAATTCTGCCCGCCGGTTCCCGGCACACGTCAGCGATGCCTGCGTGAATGCGGCCGGGAACTTCTGCAGCAGTTCCCCTAAGGCGAACTCGCGCGGCGTATTGACCAGCCCTTCGACTTTCAGTCGATAGGTGTTGAGATCAAGACGGGGCGTTGTGCCATGGCTGCGAACGAAGAAGCGTTCCCAGGGGGTGACATAGGTCCGGACGAGTTCCTCGAGCGCGGGCTCGGCGTTGTAGGGATTCTCGGCCCGCGCGATCAACTGCTTCGTCGGCCCAGTCTTCTGCCCCCAGGCCGATTGATGCGCCGTCGGCAGCGCCAGTCCGACAGCGGCCAGCGCCGCTGACTGCAACCAGGCACGGCGCGAGTGGGGGAGTGCGGTCAGCAAGTTCATCGGTGCGGGCATCGGGTGTCTCCTCAGGTGAACTGAACCCCGGAGCTCGAATTCGTCGTCCGCCGAAGCCCAGCCATTCCGATGGCTGGGTCTCTGTCAAGGACCACGAACACGCTCAAACCCCGAGGTAGAACGCAGTATAACCCGAGAGCCGAACCAAGGGAGCGCTCACGAGAACGCGAAGAGTCCAGCGGATCAGCCGCCCACGGTGGTGAACGGCTTGACGATGCTGCCATCGAGCAGCGTGAATGGCCCGTTGACGACCGCGTGGGGGCCGATACGACAGCTGCTGCCGATCACAGCAGGTCCGCGGATGACGGTAAATGGTTCGATGACCGTCTCCGGACCGATCGTCGCCCGTGGGTCGATGTAAGTTTGCTCGGGACAGATGATCGAGACTCCGTTCGTCATCCAGCGTTCCTGAGTGGTGTGCTGGATCGAGCGGGTCACTTCCGCCAGCTGACTGCGCGTATTCACCCCGAGTGCTTCTGCGATGGTGAAGCAGGCTTCCGCTGCGACGGGATGTCCGGCCTCAAGCAGGACCCGCGGGCAATCAGTCAGATAGTATTCCGACTGCACGTTGTTCGGTCGAATCTGATCGAGGGCCGCGAGCAGCAGTGCCGCATCGAAGGCGTAACACCCGGTGTTGACTTCCTGAATCTGCTTCTGCTCGGGCGTAGCATCTTTCTCTTCGACGATGCGTTGAAACGCTCCAGCCGTGTTGCGAACGATCCGTCCCAGTCCCTGGTTGGCAGGTGTCATCGCCGAGCCGATCACCGCGGCCGCCCGCTGTTCGGTCTGCACGGCCAGTAACCGCGCCAGCGACTCGGCCCGCACGAGGGGCATATCGCCGGCAAGAATCAGGACGGGTCCGGTGTGTGCTGCTAGGGCGTCGCGGCACATCATCACCGCGTGACCGGTCCCCTTCTGTTCGGCCTGCAGGGCGAACTCGACATCTTTGTAGCGTGACAGATAACCCTGCACGCGGTCGGCCTGATGACCGACCACCGTGACGATGCGTGACGCCCCGGCTGCACGAGCCGCATCGAGGACATAGTCGATCAGCGGCCGTCCGCACGTCTCGTGGAGAATTTTCGGCAAAGCCGACTTCATCCGCGTACTTTTCCCCGCTGCCAACACGATTGCCAATGCACTCACTGTGGTCTCGCTTTGTTCTGTTTGTCGTGTGGGCTTAGAACCGGATCCCGGCCCGGACCAGCACGCTTTCGCCGACATCGATCTTGGGCAGATCCTGCTTGAATTCGATATTCCGGTCGAACACCCAGGCCACTTCGATGTACTTCTCGAACCAGTCGTGATCGCTGCGCAGACCGAGCGACAATCGCCAGTCCTCATACTGAACCTGATTCCGCGGCGACGAGAAGTCGACGGCAACCTGATAGGCCTCGACGTGGTAATCGAGCCCGAGGTACATCCAATGCGATCCACCCCAGAAATTGCCCACAAATTTGCTGATACGGGCCCGTGGGAAGGTGAGACGGAATTCCCAGAGGTCATTCGGCGTGAAGACGATCCCCCCGTAGGGGATGATCACATCATCAACACGGTCGTAATATTGAACCCCCAGGATGGCAGTCCACACCGGATCGATGCGCCAGCGGGCCGCGATGCGACCATCGAACATCCACGCTTCCGATGTCAACTGATGCCGCATGTCGGTCCCGACCGCCGGGTTGAAGCCGAAATCCAGCGACCAGCCGTTGACTTCCGGAGTCACCATCTGCATGTCGAGGCCGAATCGGTAGTAATCCTGATCGTCGAGGAACAGATGCGCCAGCCCTTCGTAGTCCCACGCGCGGTAATTGAATTGCGGCGCGTAAGAGAAGAGCCAACCGGTCCCGAGAGGAAGGTTATGCCGCAATTCCGAATCGAAGGCGAACATTTCGACGCCCGAGAAAGCGTCGCGCATGTTCGATTCGGGAATGTAGGTGAAGTCGAGTTTGGGGATCAGCCCGTACCGATACGGCTGCGGACCGACAACACCCGAATAGATCGGTCCACCATACGGGTTGGGCCCGTAGGGGTTACCGCCGTACATCGGCAGACCGCCGCCGAGGACCGGATCCTGCATCGCTTCGGGAGCGAAGGGATTGTAGGGTTCGCTGGCGAGCGGAACCGGATTGCCGAGAACCGGTCCCCCAGTGCCGCCGGGGACCATGATGGGGTCGGGGCTTTGGCCGCGGATCGCCGCTTCCAGCCGGGATGAGAAATTGTAAACCTGCGGAGCCGGATCCATGGTCGGATCGGCCGCCCAGGCGAGCAGCAGACAGAAGCTAATCGGGTTCACAGCACACCCTGATAGATGGGAGAGGGGGGGTGGCGACGGGACGCACTTGAGGAGAATCCCGAAGCGGCGGGATTTTTCTGAAAGAGAGCGATCCCGTCAACACCAACTCCGGCGACAATCGCCGCTCGGTGCCGATTTTTGCAGGATCGCAGTCCCGGCAAACTCCATCGGCAATTTCTGCCGACCACGGCGGACAGACCCAGTCGACGTCCTCAAGAACGAGGGACCGTCATCTCCTGAAGCTGAATGTTCGGGTCAAATCGCTGGAAGTCCTGAGTGGCACATCAACTGTGAAGAATCCGCGATGCCCCTGCGCGCGGTCACACTGCAACTTGATCTTTGCTCGCAGCACGCCTGATAATCGTCGCCTGACCAGTTCAACTGCTCTTCGACCGATAGGAACAGTCCGCAATGAAAAAACGCAGTGGCTTCACGCTGATCGAATTACTGGTCGTGATCGCGATCATCGCCGTACTGATCGCTCTGCTGTTGCCGGCGGTGCAGCAAGCCCGCGCTGCCGCGCGACGGACGACCTGTCGTAATCATATGCGGCAACTCGGGTTGGCGTTGCATAACTATCATTCGACGCACAACGTGCTTCCACCGGGCTATGTCTATAAACCGAGCCCGGTGGGGAACGCCGCCGGTGCGAGCTGGGGGGCTCTGATGCTGCCCGAAATCGAGCAGTCGGCACTCTATGCCATGTTCGATTTTCAGCAGCCGATGTTTTCCGCGGCGAATCAGACCGGGCGTGAGACCCGAGTTCAGGCGTTCCTCTGCCCGGATGACATTCTCTCCGTGAATGGATTTGTGGAAATGGGGTCCGAACGCTACGCCATGGCGAGCTATGTCGGCAATTTCGGCCCCCCCGACCTGGATGACACGCAGGAGAAACGCGACGGGCTGTTCAGTCGGAACAGCAGTACGCGGTTTGCCCACGTGACCGACGGGCTGTCCAACACCCTGATGGTCGGCGAGCGAACCAATGGCCCGTTCCGGAATGGAGCGGCTCATGGGAATCACTTCAGTTACGAAACGACCTGGTCGGGAGCGATCCGCGAAATCACCGATCCGACTGACGATCATGGACACATGGTGCTCTTCCAAACCGGCCATTCGCCCAATCACCCGCAATCTGACGATCGCGATGTTTCCGCTCCGCATATCGGGTTCGCGAACTTTCTGATGGGAGATGGTTCGGTGCGGGCCATCGGAGAATCGATCGACTTCTCGATTTACTCTGCACTGGGAACACGCAACGGGTCAGAAGTCGTCGGCGAGTACTAGCAGAAGACGTTCGCTTCCGCAGAGAACGGCCTATTCGAATCAGGGGTTGCCCTGCCCGCTAGAATCTCATCCACAGTTGCGGTCTGTCGGATTGCACGCCCTTCGCACGGTCTGAAGGTCCGCGAATTGTGTTCAGCGGGACCGTCGAGCGATGCGGATCGGGATCATTGGTGCCGGAATCTCCGGACTGACGGCGGCGTATCGCCTGCAGGACCAGCACGACATCACGGTGCTGGAACGCGACCAGCGGATCGGGGGACATACTCACACCGTCGAGGTCACGATCGAGGGCCGCACGTACGCCATCGACACCGGCTTTATTGTCTTCAACGAGCGGACGTATCCGAATTTCGTCGCCCTGCTGAATGAACTCGGAGTCGCGTCGCAACCGACGGAGATGGGGTTCAGTGTCCGCGACGTCAGCACGGGGCTGGAATATAACGGGACCAGCTTCAATGGATTGTTCGCCCAGCGCCGGAATTTCATCCGACCGCGATTCTACCGGATGCTCCGCGACATCCTGCGGTTCTATCGCGAAGCTCCGCAGGAGCTGGCAGAGACTGCCAACGATGAATCGCTGACGGTGGGTGAATACGTCCGTCGGAAGCGCTATTCCGCAGAATTCGTCGATTGGCATCTCCTGCCGATGGGCGCCGCGATCTGGTCGTGTCCGCTGGGCACATTTGCCGAGTTTCCTGTGCGTTTCATCATCGAGTTCTACGAACGACATGGATTGCTGAGCGTCACGAATCGTCCCATCTGGCGGGTGATTCAAGGTGGCTCACGCACCTACGTCACTGCATTGACGGAACGCTTCCGGAATCGAATTCGGTGCGGCGTAGAAATCGTGGGGATTCGTCGATCGGAACTTGAGGTCGTGGTCACGCTCAGTACGGGCGAAACGCTGACTTACGATCATCTGATCGTCGCCTGTCATGCCGACCAGGCGTTGTCGCTGTTGTCCGATCCCAGTGACTTGGAACGGGATGTCCTGAGTCGCTTTCCGTATCAGACCAGCACGGCAGTGCTGCACACCGATCCCTCGGTGCTGCCCCGTCGCCGCCGAGCGTGGGCCGCGTGGAATTATCTGCTGCCGGATCCAAGCCTGGACGCAAACACTTCCCAATCACGCGGAGCGTCGGTCACATACCAGATGAACATCCTGCAGCGTCTGCCCGCTGACGCCCCCTGCTTGAATGTGACGCTCAATCAGACCGACGCCATTGATCCGCAGCGGGTCCTGCGAACGATGGAGTATGCCCATCCGGTCTTCACCACAGAACGAGCGGCCGTCCAAGCCCGCCACCCGGAATTGATCCAGCATCGCCGCACGTCGTATTGCGGAGCCTACTGGCGGTACGGGTTTCATGAAGACGGCGTGGTGAGTGCGTTCCGTGTCTGCGCCGCTCTCCAGGCCACCGGGCAGGAATGGGCACGGATTTCGTGATTTTTTCTGGTCCGCAGGCAGGGTCGCGCCTAGCATCTTGAACAACTTGCGTTGGACACTCCCGCCTCCCGCGATAACGAATGATCACTCCGACTCCCCGACGAGCATTGCCCCCGAGGAGAGCGGCATGACGCCGTCACCCACCTGCTTTTACGAAGGATTTGTCGAGCATCAACGACTGCGGCCCGTCGTTCACCGGTTTCGTTATCGGTTGTGTCTGGCGTGCATCGACCTCGCGGAACTGCAGACTCGATTTGGTCGCCCCGGATTCTGGTCGACTCGTTTTCCTGCGTGGGCCCGGTTTCGCCGGGCGGATTATCTGGGCGATCCACAGCAACCGCTGGACGAAGCCGTCCGTGATCTGGTGGCCGAGAAAACCGGAACTCGACCGACGGGACCGATCCGCCTGCTGACGAATTTCCGCCAGCTTGGGTTCGGGATGAACCCGGTCAGTTTCTACTACTGCCAAGTCTCCAACGATCCGGCCGATGGTGTGCGGACACTGGTCGCCGAGGTCACTAACACGCCCTGGAACGAGAAGCATCTTTACGTCCTCAATCAGCCGGATCACGTCGAACAGTCACCAACTGGTGCTCCGGCAACCGACGCCGGGGATCTCTACCGGCATGAGAATCCCAAAGACTTTCATGTCTCACCCTTCATGAACATGCAGATGCGCTATCGCTGGCTCTTCACGGCCCCGAGCGACCAACTCTCTTGTCAAATTGAAAACCACGACGACGAAGGGCTGTTGTTTACGGCTCGTCTGTCGCTCCGGCGAGTCGAATGGAGTGCGTGGAATTCTTTTACCGCACTCGTCCGGTATCCCCTGCAGACCTGGAGGATTTGCGCGGCCATCTACTGGCAGGCCTGGCGTCTGTACCGCAAAGGGGTTCCATACGTTCCCCATCCCGCGGCTGGCTCGACGACAACCGAAAGGACGACGCCATGAGCCAAGTCGAAGAACAGTCGCTGGCCAGTCCGAGTTATTCGCTCCCGCGTCCCCGCACCGGTTGGTGGGACGGCTGGATTCAGGACTGCATCGCTCGTCAGCTCGAATCACTGCAGGGTGGGCGGCTGACCGTTGTCGATGGCGACCGCGTTCAGACCTGGGGTCAACCGGGCGACTTGTTTGCCGCGTTGACCGTCCGCAACAGTCGCTTCTATCGCGATGTCTTCTTCGGTGGCAGTCTGGCTTTTGCCGAGAGTTATCTCCGCGGCGACTGGGACTGCGATGACGTCACTTCCCTGCTCCGCCTGATGATCCGCAATCAGACGGCGCCCCGCTGGCTTGATCGAGGCTGGGCCAGGCTTTCGCATTCCTTCAGCGCCATCGGTCACTGGTGGAAATCCAACACTCGCCGTGGCAGCCGCGACAACATCGCCGCCCACTACGATCTCGGCAACGACTTCTATCGCCTCTGGCTGGATGAGACGCTGTCCTATTCCTGTGCGGTCTTTCCGTCGGCTGACAGCACATTACTCGAAGGATCTACAGAAAAGATCGATCGGGTCTGCCGCAAATTGCAGCTCAGGCCATCCGATCATCTGCTGGAAATCGGGACCGGATGGGGTGGGCTGGCATTGCATGCAGCCAGGCATTACGGCTGCCGTGTCACAACGACCACCATCTCCGTCGAGCAATTACGGGTCGCCCGGGAACGGATTGCAGCCGCGGGACTCTCGGACCGGGTCACCGTGCTGGAAACCGACTACCGCGACCTCACCGGCAGTTATGACAAGCTGGTCTCTATCGAAATGATCGAAGCGGTAGGACACGAGCATCTCAACGGGTACTTTGCTCAATGCGGTCGGTTGCTGAAGCCCGGCGGCAGCTTTCTCCTGCAGGGGATTGTCCTTGCCGATCACCTGCATGACGAGTATCTCAAGTCGGTCGATTTTATTCAGAAGCATGTCTTTCCCGGCGGTTGCCTCCCGTCGGTACAGTCGCTGATCACGTCGATGACGCGGGCCTCGAAACTGAGACTGGTCCATCTGGAAGATTTCACACCCCACTACGCACGGACCCTGCGGGAGTGGCGGGACCGGTTTGAGGCCCGATCCGAAGATGTCCGCCAGCAGGGCTTCGACACCCGTTTCCTGCGACTGTGGCATTACTATCTGTGCTACTGCGAAGCAGCCTTCGACGAACGTCAGACCGGTCTGGTCCACATGCTGTTCGATCAACCTGGGGCATCTCGTGACCCGATGGAGATCACCTCGGTTGCAGCCAGTTCCGGGCCGATGTCATCACGGCCGACACCCGTTAAGTAGTGAGAACCAACGCCGATGGGCACACTCCTGCGCTATGGCATCGAATGTGTAGAACGCGGCTGGGTCCCGGACTGGCTCACTCGTCGGCAGATTCGCGAGTTGTGTCATCACCGGGTGAAGCTGTTCCGGCAGACCGCGCCCGAACAGCGTGAGCGTGCGAATGCCGAGTTGATCCGGGCGATGTCTGCCGGGCCAATCGCCGCCGTCCCGGAGAAGGCGAATGAGCAGCATTACGAATTACCTGCGGAGTTCTTCGCGCTCACCCTGGGACCGCGGCGGAAATACAGCTGCTGCTATTGGGATCATACAACTCGATCGCTTGCCGAGGCAGAGGAGCGTGCGCTCTTACTCACCTGTGAGCACGCTGGTCTGACGGATGGTCAAGAGGTGTTGGAACTCGGCTGTGGGTGGGGTTCGCTCTCGTTGTTCATGGCCGAGCAGTATCCGCAGAGTCGCATCACGGCCGTGTCGAATTCCCATCCACAACGCGAATTCATCGAAAGCCAGATCGCCGCCCGGCACTTGAAGAATCTTCGCGTCATCACCTGTGACATGAACGAGTTTCAGGCTGATCCACAACGATTCGATCGTGTCGTCTCGGTCGAGATGTTCGAGCACATGCAGAACTACGAACTCTTGCTTGATCGCGTGGCCGACTGGTTAAAGCCTGACGGACGGCTGTTTCTCCACATCTTCTGTCACCGCAATGTCGGTTATTTTTATGAGACCGAAGGAGACGCCAACTGGATGGGACGTCACTTCTTCACGGGAGGGTTGATGCCGAGTGCAGACATCTTCAGCCGCTTTCCCCAGCGATTTACGTTGAAACAGCGCTGGTTCTGGGATGGTCGGCATTACTTTCGGACGGCGAACGCGTGGCTGCAGAATCTCGATGCCCATCGCACGGAAGCGCTGCTCATTCTGACCCGGTTCTACGGACCGGCTGAGGCTCGTCGCTGGTGGAACCGCTGGCGAACCTTCTTTCTCGCGGTCGCGGAGATGTTCGGCATCGATCACGGAACCGAATGGCAGGTCGGTCACTACCTGCTGGAACCTACGCGGCAGGTCAGGCCGTGACCATGTTGGCGTCGAACCTGCTCACGTCGCTGGCGGCAGTCCTGCTGGCCTTGTTCCTGCTCTGGCTGCTCAGCCTGCCGCTCCGGAATGCGAGCATCGTTGACCCATTCTGGGGGACGGGTTTTGTCCTGGTGGCCTGGTTGACTTGGTGGCTGTCGACTGCTTCTCCACCCCGTTCCTGGTGGCTGCTGGGGATGATCACCGCCTGGGGAACTCGGTTGTCACTGCACCTGTTGATTCGCAACTGCGGACATGGTGAAGATCGCCGGTACGTCGCGATGCGACGCTTTCACGGTGAGCGGTTCTGGTGGGTGAGTCTCGGGACGGTCTTCCTGTTGCAGGGAGTGATCCTCTGGGTCGTCGCTCTGCCGCCGTTGGTGTCACTGACGTTCGCTGCATCGACAGCTTTCAATCTCGTCGACGGACTTGGTGTCGTCCTGTGGGCCGCCGGTCTGCTGTTCGAATCGGTCGGAGACTGGCAACTGGCGAGCTTTAAGGCCGACCCGGCCAACCAAGGCCGAGTGATGGACCGGGGGCTGTGGCGGTATACACGACATCCGAATTACTTCGGCGATGCGTGTGTCTGGTGGGGAGTCTATCTGGTCGCTGCCGCGGGTGGTTCCAGTTGGACGATTTTCAGCCCGCTGCTGATGACCATTCTTTTGATGAAAGTCTCCGGGGTCACGTTACTGGAACACGACATCACCGAGCGTCGCCCCGACTATGCGGCTTATCAGGCCCGGACCAGTGCGTTCATCCCCTGGCCGCCGCGGAGCAACAGCTGACCTCGGGCATCGATGGCAACCGCATCCGAGAGACATGCCAAAGTCTTGCAGCGATGGACACAGCATCGCGATCCGTTACGATGCGCTCGAAGGGTGCTCCGACTGGCACTCACAAGCCTGTCTCGGAAGAGGGGCTCACATCCAGGGCGTGTCGGGGGCAACACGTCGTGTCAACCGGGAACGCCACGATGAAACTCGCGGCACACTTCGACACGCTGCGCAGCTCTGGCGTGCTGACCGACGGTATGACCACCATCCGCTGGAGCGACATCCAGCAACCTTTCTCCCGGCTGGAACAGTGTTGGAACCAACTGTCAGCGAAAGGGGATCGCGGGACGGGTGTGCTCGCGAGTCGGAATGATCTGGCAACTGCGGTGGCGATGTTGTGGTTCCTCGCAACGAACCGCTCGTGTTATTTCTGGCGACCACCTCGTGGGACGACGGCTGAAGCGTTTCCGTGGGCTACACTCCCGGCATACTGCCAGACGGCGGTCCTGCCGCGATCGACTCTCAGTACGACAGACGGTGAACAGCAGATCGACTTCGATACGGTCGTGCGGCCGGATCGATTGCAACTTCCGCAACGCGATGGACCGGCGTGGTTCTCTCTCGCGACCTCCGGCACCACCGAACAACCGAAGCTGGCGGTGTCTACCGTAGAGCGGCTGCTGGGGAATGCTGCGAATTGTGTCGAACGCCTGCTGTTGACCGCAGCCGATCGGGTCCTCATCCCATTACCGCTGGCACACATGTATGGACTCGGTGCGGCCCTGCTCCCGGCTGTGCTCGCCGGGGCTTCCGTCCGTCTGCTCCCGCATGTCAACCTGTTGACGTACCTGCAGGCCGAACAGCAATTCGATCCGACGGTTGTCTTCCTGACTCCCGCCTTCGCGCGGCAGCTGAGCGCAGTCCGCAAACAGCCGCGACGCTATCGGCTGAGTGTGCTCGGTGCCGATCGGATGGATGCTGAATCGTTCGCCCGCTATGAGGCTCAACACGGCTGCACGGTCTGTATCTATGGTTCAACCGAACTTGGTGCCGTCGCAGCTTCGAGTCCTGAGGATCCTTTCGATCAGCGACAGCAGACGAGTGGACGCCTGCTGAACGAGGTGCGTCTGCTTCCCCCATCCGGTCACTCCGAGACCGACCCAACGGCCATCGTCCCTCTCTGCTTCCAACATCCCTTTGCCATGATTGGCTATGCGGATGCCGTTGGCGAACCCGTGTTACCGCCGGAGACAAGCCAACGGGACGTGTTTTCCACGCAAGACCTCGGCCAACTCGACGCGCAGGGGATGCTGCGGATTGTCGGCCGGCTGGATGATTGTCTGAAACGAGATGGCCACCTCGTGGCCCCGGGGTTTGTCGAGCAGTTACTTGAGCAGCAACCGGAGATCGCCCGGGCGATCGTCCTCGGAGGGAAGGCGGGACTGCGGGGACCGGAGTTGATCGCAATCTGTCTGCGACAACCCGGCGGTGAATTCAACGAAACTGATCTGCTGCGGCGGTGTCGCTCGACCTTGCCGACCCATGCCTGGCCGGATCACATTCATTTTCTGGATCAGTTCCCGCTGACCGAAACTGGCAAGCCCGATCGGCGTGCATTACGCTCAATGTTCAATCTGGATTGAGTCGGTCGTGTGAGCCGATGATCTGGTGGCACCGTTGGTTTGCAGAAAATCGATCAGCATGCAGCCCGCCCCGCATCGTCTGGAAGCTCTCACCCGGCAGATCCGGCAGTTGATCATCGATCGGCTGCAGCCGCAGATTCCACTGACAGAGTTCCACGCGACTACGCCGCTCTTCGCCCGGGGGCTGGAGTTGAATTCGTTTGCGGTAGTCGAGCTGATCGGTCTGCTGGAGCAACAGTTTCACTTTCAGTTCCAGGAAGCTGACTTCCGGGAAGAATCGTTTCGCGATGTGCAGACCCTTGCCGCATTGGTCAGCAGCTATCTCCCGACAGAGCAACCGTCATCGAGTCTCTCGGTCCGGGACTGATGCCGGTGGACGGTCTTCAAGCATCTGGCTGGCATTGATTGAGATCGCCGGGGTGCCCTCCGGTCCATCGAAATGACCTTCATGAACTGGTTTAGCCCCCGCTCGATCGTCGATTCGCTGCGGCGTCTCCCGACGCACATCACCTGCAACATCAACGATGCGCTGATGTCGTTTCCGCGGTTCTGTCGCGACTTCCGCACACAACAGATGCAGAATGTGGGCAACGGACCGCCGTTTGTGCATCTCTCGCGGCCGAACAGCGGGCAGCTCTTTCTGATCTATGGCGGGATGGATGCCTATCGAAACGGCGGTTCGATCTGCAGCATGGGCCTGCTGAAGTTTCTCCAGGTCACCGGGCTGGCGAGTCGCAACCTGACATGGATTCGCGACCCGTACTTCAACAACTACGCACAGGGCTTCAACGCCGAGATTCCCGATCTCGCCAGCCTCGAACAATGGCATCGTCGGCATGTCGCCTCGCTGCCACACGTCCGGGAGATTTACACGCTCGGTTACTCCAGCGGCTCGTACGGCGCCTTGCTGTTCGGCCATCTGCTCCGCGCGAAAACGGTCTTTGCCTTTTCACCCCGCACCGCGGTGACCGATCGAGAAGCCGATGTCGCCGCTCAACAGGCGCTACATGACCGACTGTTGGAAGACAACCACGTCACTGACTACCAACTCTGGTACGCCAGGCGAAATCGCCAGGATCGACAGTTCGCGACGCTTCTCAGTGATTGCCCCGGTGTCCGGCTCCAGGAACAGACACGCCACGGCGGAACCCACTTCCTGCTCGACCGGATGATTCTGCATGGTGAATTCCAGCCTTTGTTACCGCCAGACCCTGGGATCGCTGTGGTCTCACCCATCGACACGAACGGCGATGCGGACTCAAGAGCATCGCCTTCATCAACGTCGCCATCACGCTCCGCGTGATGAGCGGATCCAGGCATCGTGTGGAGATTTCCAGAACACAATCATCAGTCTCACCCGCGCGTGACTTGAATCCGCCCTTCACGCGGAGCGTGAAGGCGACATTGAAGCGGCGTCTTCAAGATCAGCCGTTTGTTGACCGTGTTCCCGCGCGCAGTGTGATGCGCGAGAGTTCCGGGCGGCAGTTGTAGCGGAGTGGCTCACGGCCTGAGACCCCGCGCGAAACGATCAGCGTGGTCGGCCCGATCCGGAAATCTCCCGAAGCAAAGCGGCAACTATACCGGCTGGGTGAATAGACCGGCCCCAAGACCGGTAACCGAATCTGTCCCCCATGGGTATGTCCCGCGAGCATCAAGTCGACCTGGGTTTGACTCCCCCACATCACCTGATCGGGTCCGTGGCTGAGCACGATCCGCGGCACGTCTGGCGGGTGCGCATCAAAGACCGGGGCGACTCCCATCCAGGGACGTTCAGTCCCGGCGAGAATCAAGGACTCTCCACCCCGCTCCAAGTGATGGGTCTGCCCGGCGAGTTCCGTCCACCCCGCAGCGGTCACCTGCGCCCGCATCGCGGCTGTTGTGGCTGTCAGGTACCAGTCATGATTGCCCAGCACGAAGTAACAACCGAGCGGTGCCGCCAACGAGCCGAACGTCGGTGCGATCCACTCGACACAACGGGGATGATCCATCAGGTCGCCGGTGAAACAGACGATGTCTCCCTCCAACCGCTGGGCCTCGCGGAAGACTTCCTCGAAGTACCGCTGTGTGACCGATCCACGGAAATGGAGATCGGAGAAGTGAATCAGCGTCAGACCGTCCCAGACTTGGGGGAGTCGTTCGAGCCAGACCTGCCGTTCGACGATGTCGAGCGTGAATTGTTCATTCCCCGGCAGCCGGGCGAGACCGGTGGCTCGGCCTTCACCAATGAGGGCTTCCCGACCGACACGGGCTGCGATGTCGACGACCTGGGCCGATCGCACCTCGACATTCGCAGGCGGGCGCGTGGTGTGATACCGCACTGCGGAATAGACCAGCATCCCGAAGCCGACGACGCCGGGAACCCAGAGTGGATGCAGAAACGTCGTTCCGTCAGCCAGGTCCCACCGAGTCGTGACGAACCAGCCGAGCAGAAGGGGATACACGACAAACGCGAGGTTATGCACGCCGCGGATGCGTTGCAGCGTCGCCCGCGGGATTGCAAACCCGTGGAGCACGTTCTCACAGATCGCCAGCAACTTCGCATTGCCGGCGACAGCGAGCATCCAGACCAGACAAAGCATGCCATTCATCGTGGCCGTAAAATACAACAGCCCGGCTTCCACAAGAAAGCCGGGCCATCGGAATTTTCTCTGCGAGGAGACGCGGACTGCTCAGCGTCGACTACTTCTTCGCAAGTTCGGCTTCAATCGCCTGGATGACTTCCGGCGCATCGGGCTTCACGCGGGTCTTGAAGCGGCCGACGACCTGCCCATCCCGGCCGATGAGGAACTTCTCGAAGTTCCATGCGACATCGCCTGCGAACTTCGGATCGGTTTCCTTGCTGGTCAGGAACTTGAAGAGCGGAGCAGCATTTGCCCCGTTCACGTCAACCTTCTCGAACATGTCGAAGGTGACGCTGTAGCGGTCCTTGCAGAACTTCTGGATGTCATCCGCTGAGCCGGGTTCCTGACCACCGAACTGATTGCATGGGAAGCCGAGGACGACGAGTCCCTGATCTTTGTACTTATCGTAGACGGCTTGAATCTGTTCGTACTGCGGGGTCGCGCCGCACTTGCTGGCGACGTTCACGATGAGGACGACCTTCCCCTGGTACTGGCCCAGATCGACTTCTTTCCCCTGGATCGACTTCGCCTTGAAGCTGAGGGCTGGAGCCACCGCTTTCTCCACGGCTTCTGCCACTGCAATGACTGCACACAGTCCAAGCACCAGACCGCCGACAACTGCCTTCATGAGTTCACTCCTCGAGGGTGGGATAACCGGAGCCGTCTGGAAGACGGCCCGCGATGGATCAACGCTGCGACATAAGTAGTGTAGCCGCTGGCAGGGCGGGGACCAGTCTCACGAAGAGAAGAATTCTGCAGCGGATCGCCCAAAATTCGGACACTGACATCCCCTGAAACCCACGGCGAACACGGTGTGGGGCACTCCGGATTGTCGAACTCTCCCTCTCGTATGAATCACCAGGGACCGGGATTCTTCCCAAAAAAATTTTCCTCTGCGGTGATCCGCACGGGGCTGGATTCCGTATGCTTGCCCAGCCTCGGTCACTCCCACCTGCGAGTTGCCTGCCGTGTCGCTCGATCGTTCTCCCCGACAGTTCACAGAGCCGGTCCTCACAGTTGAGGCCGGACGATATTTCCGGGGTAGGAGCGTGACAATGACTGTTCGCTGGTCGCTGCTGGTGTTGGTGGGATGTGTTCTGGGGAACGGTGACAAAGCCGTCGCTGCGGAGGTCCCCGCGGTGCTGGTCTCCATTCCGGGTGAAGCGCAACCCCTGAGGGTGACCGATCCCGAACAGATTGCGCGGCTGCGGGAGGCCGGATTGACGACCGTCGCCCAGGCGGTGAACGAGGAGCTGCGCGACGTGGCCCGCGCGTTGCGTTCGCTCGATCAGAGCTACGCCATTCGCGGGTTCCAGGGATGCGGGGCCGCGACAGCGGGGTCGGTCTTCATCGACTGGCACGCCCGTGGACTGACGGCTCCGCACGGACTGCGCGTCGTCCCGCCCGAGCCGATCGTGCTCGGCGTGCCGAAGTGGGGTTACGGTGTCTTCGGCGATGGTTGCCAACATTGTGGGCGGAGTCGATGCGGCTGCCGAACCACCGTCGCCCCTCCCGTCGATCCGGAATGTGATTGTCAACGGTCGCAAACGGCGAGCCCGACGTTGATCCCGCCGATTCCGATGCCGTAACGCTTGTTCGTAATCAGAAAGATGCCCAGCCAAGGCTTTGGCTGGGCGTCTTGTTGTGTTATGGATGCAGCAGGCGGTCCCAGTCCGCGGGGGTGAAGACGTAGGGCGTACGGGGCAGCGTGTCCCAATCAAACCGCGTGACGAGTTCCTGCGCGGTAATCGGCCTCGGATCCGTGAGCAGACCACAGGACCAGGCGAGCAGGCCAACGAGCCGTTCCGCTGACAGACCTGCCTCGCGGAGCACGGAGATCCGCGTATCACCATGCCGTTTGGCGAGGCGACGGCCATCGGGACCGATGACCAGCGGCACATGACCAAACCGGGGCGCTTCCCAGCCGTACGCTGCGTACAACGCGAGTTGACGAAACGTGCTCGGGATCAGATCGTCGCCACGAACGACCTCGGTGATCCCCATGTCATGATCATCCACCACCACGGCGAGTTGATACGCCGGGGTCCCATCCGCCTTGCAGACCACGAAGTCGCCGAGTTCACTGGCCCGTGCCGTTTGCGGTCCGTGAACCAGGTCAGTGTAGGCCCAATGCTCAGTCTGCTCGGTGAAGCGAAACCGCCACGCAAACGGACGATCCTGTATTGAAGCAGCTTCCGCTGCACGACGGTGGCGGCACGTGCCGGGGTAGATCGGTCCTTCCTGTCCGACGTGTGGTGCGCTCGCCGCGGCTTCGATGTCGCTGCGGGTGCAGGTACAGGGATAAACCAGGTCCCGCGCAATGAGTTCCTCAAGCGCCCGTCGATACCACTCCCTCCGCGCGGTTTGTATAAACGGCCCGCGCTCAACGCTTGCGTCTTCGCGATCCCCCGGCGACTCACCGCGGGCTAAATGGGGACCGGCATCCCAATCGAGTCCAAGCCAGCGCAAATCGTCGAGCGCCTGCCGCGCCGCCCACGGCTTGACCCGTGGCGAATCGATGTCCTCGATCCGCAGGATGATCTGCCCGCTCTGCGATCGGGCCGACAACCACGCCAGCAGGTAGGTCCGCGCATTCCCCACATGCTGCGCACCGGTCGGCGAAGGTGCCAGCCGGGCCACCACGGGAGACGCCTTTCCCTCGGAGACTGGCAGTGGCTCACGATCCATCGGCTAATTACCGGAGTGACGACACGGACCAGTCATTCCCAGCGGATATTATCGAGGAAGAAGACAATCGGGCGACCCGAACTGGCGACACTCCACACGAAACCGGTTTTGATCCGCGTGAGATTCTCGCCGGCTTTCAAATCGTCGAGCGGGATCTCGAAGTGCTTCCAGTCTTTGGTGAGGGTCACTTTGCCGAGCGTGCGTTTGGCCGTGTCAAAGTAGCGTTTCTCGCTGCCGATGAGACCGAAGCCGAAGGAGACTTCTTCACCGCCCGTTTCGCCGCGGGCGTCGAACACGAGTTTCTTCGCACCGTTCAAATTGAAACCGCCCCGCTGATCGCCCCAATCCTGTGCCGGATGCTGCCACGCCACGCCTCCCCAGCCCTGAGTGGCAGCGAATTCACACCGCAGACTGGTCGCTCCAGATTGCGGCCGGTCTTTGCTGGCCGGATCAAGCTTGATCGACTTGGCATCTCCCATCCAACCCGAGGGGATGTACGTCGCCTCGTCACCGGCTTCACCATAGATCACCAGCGGCAGCGTGGCGGGCTTCGCGGCTGCGAGCTTCACCGGCCCTTCGACCCGGATCGGCACGTTCGCAATCGCTGCCCCTCCCTGTCCGTCGCGGACCGTCACAAAGACGCGGTACAACCCGCCGTCTTCTGGCAAGCGGACCTCGGCACTCTTCGCGTCTGCACGGAGGATGGCCTTTGCCAGCTGCGTCGCTGCGACTTCTGCATCTCCCCCCGTGCCGTATTGCTCTTCATCAGCGAAGAGTTCCCAGCTGATCTGCAGCGGATCGGCTTCCGGATCAGTGGCCTGCAACGAGAGCTTGACGATGGTTCCCGGTTTGACCGCGGCGTTCACCGAAGCCTCGAACTTCTCGATTGACGGGCATCGATTCGCAGGAGCACGCCCGGTCCAGAATTCACTCAACGTATCGACCGCTGCCGTGCGGGAGCCATCACGCAACAGCAGTGAAAACCACGTTGCGGTCACTTCCTGCTTCATCCCCCACAGAAAGGCGTAGGACCCCAGGCAAGTTCCAGGCTGATCGAGGACCGCCTGCTGATACGCTCTGCGATACGCATCCGCCTTCGCTGTGCTGGTGAGTTCGCGATACGCACCGCTGGCATCCTTGGGGATCTCCCAGATACCGGGGGGACCAAACTCGGTGAGGAGATACGGCTTCGTTCCACCAAGTTCTCGGTACCGTTTGCCGACCGATGCAGCGCCCGCGTAGGAGTTGATGCCGAGCAGATCGACATCGGGGCAGAGGGCCTGGAAATTGCGGACCTTTTCGCCGCCAAGTTCCGCGACGACGGTCATCGTCGGATGGTGCGGATCGAGCGACTTCACGAGCCGGGCCAGATTATTGATCTCGGACCAGACCGCCCCGTTCTTGCCGACGGGGTCTTCCATCTCGTTACCGAGCGCCCACATCAGTAACGCAGGGTGCTGCTTGTACTTCTCGACGACCGAGCGGACGAGTTCGCGCTGACGGATCAGGCTGTCGGCATCCGACCAGTCAAACCCCTGCCGGACCTGTCCCAGCCAGATCCCCGCGGTCACCGTCAGGCCGAGTTGGTGCGCGCGATCGAGTTCTTCGCCCAGTTTGTCGGGGCCCCACGTGCGGACGGAGTTGCCTCCAAGTTTTGCGAGGAGCTCCCACGATCCGTCGCCGCCCACCCCTTTCACAAAATAGGGTTTGCCGTCCCGCGTGAGTTGCCACTGACCCGGCGTGCCGGTGACCGTGACAGCCACGGGTTGTGCCATGGCTGGTAAGGCACACCAACTCAGAGCCAGACAACACCAGCAGGAAAACAGCGCGCGCATCATGTCTCGGTCCATCACAGGTTCAAGCACCGAGGCTATCACACTGTGCGAGGCGCGAAATCACAAGCGAAGCGGCGACCGTTAGCGGGGGACATCCGTTGCCGGTGTCGGTTGGGCTGGTTTGGAACCGGTCCAGCGTTTCACTGTGTAGCTGGCGGAATAGACACCCCAGGATGAGGTCGTCACACCGTTGGCCGTGCTCCCCTTGTGCGAATCCGGTGAGTTCAGCAGCGTGACTTCCACAATCCCCGTTTCGCCATCCTTGAGCGCGCCACTATGCACAGCAGCGATCGCGAGTCGGGAATCGTAGGTATAAACCTCCGTCCCCCAGACCGAGCCCCCGGAAGTCGCCCCGGTCACCTCGAAGTAGAACGTCTGTCCGATGGCCTGGTAGAACGCGGAGAGGTTTCCGGGATCAGCTTGCAGGTTGATTCGAGCCGCTTTCAGCTTCCGGATGAGATCGCGAATCGCGACCGCCTCGTCGAGCTTGGCCTCCCGCGTGTATTGATCCTGCAACGTCTTCAGCGCAATGGCGAGTGCCTCGCCCCGAGTGGCGACCTCGTCCTCAGCTTTCTGGCGGATCAGCTTGGCCTCTTCCTGGAAGCCGTCGAGCAATTTGCGGGCATCCGCCGGTAGGTCGCGCGTCGCTTCCAATTTCGGCAGAGCGGGAGGGCACGGGGTGGGCGCTGCGGCCCCCCCCCGTTCCAGGGAGAGTCCATACGCCCTGCCTGTCGATTCGCTGGCGGGAATGAAGCCTCTCAACCCCGTCACGCTGGCGGAACTCGCGGGAGGACTCAGCAGCGGGTTCGTGCCGACGGGGACTTCATCTTTCGCCCAGACCAAGGTTCCCACAACCAGTAGGCCACTGCAGATCCAGAACGGCTTTGGCATGATCGACTCCCTGACGATTGGAATTTGGTGACAGGCGGGACGCGACCCCACTGGAAATGCCCAGGCTCTTCCTGGACTCTCCGGCGAATGCCGAGTGAGACGAACCACATCGTCAGAAAGTTCCGAGAGAGACAGGAAATCTCTCCAAACCCTTGCTTGGGTTTGGGTTCCTATCAGGATCGACGACCGCAATCTACCAACAATTCGAAGGCGGTCCGCTGCATCGCGACCGGCTCGAATCAATCGGGCTGTTGATCATAATCCGTCTGAGACGGCCTCACGGTTGACCACACACCGACCGCGCTTCCGGTCGGCCTTCCGAACTTTCGGCCAGTGACCAGCGTCTCTATACTGTGCGATTGCTTCATTGGACCGCTGCGGCCTGACCTTGTGTGCAGGACAAGCGGTTCCAGTTTCTACAAGGCGGATCGACGTGCTGCGGACTCATACGTGCGGAGAATTGCGTTCGGCGAACAATGGCCAGACGGTCACAGTGGCCGGATGGGTCGACAAGTACCGCGACCACGCCGGGATCGTCTTCATCGACGTCCGCGACCGCTACGGGAAAACGCAGATCAAGTTCGATCTCGCTGACGGAAGCGAAACCCAGGCCCTGGCCCGTGGCTTACGCTATGAGGACGTGATCCAGGTGACCGGGATGGTCGAACCACGTCCGGAAGGACTCGCGAATCCCAAACTCGCGACCGGCGAGATTGAAGTCCTTGCGCGGGAACTCGTCGTCCTCAACAAGAGCAAGACGCCGCCGTTCGAGCCCGACACCACCGCGCTCCCCAACGAAGAACTGCGGCTCAAGCACCGGTTCCTCGATCTGCGTCGGCCAGAACTCCAGCGGACGATGATCCTGCGTCACAAGCTGACCAAGGCCGTCCGCGATTACTTCGACGAGCAGGGCTTCCTCGAGATCGAAACGCCGATCCTCGGTCGCAGCACGCCGGAAGGGGCGCGGGATTATCTCGTTCCCAGCCGCGTTCATCCCGGCGCGTTCTATGCACTGCCGCAGTCGCCGCAGCTCTACAAGCAAATTCTGATGATGGCCGGTTACGACCGGTACATGCAGATCGCCCGCTGCTTCCGCGATGAAGACCTCCGGGCCGACCGTCAGCCGGAGTTCACGCAGATCGACGTCGAAATGGCGTTCGTCCAGCGGGAAGACATCCTGCAGATGATCGATGGTCTTGTCGCCCGCATGGCCCACATCACCGTTGGTCAGGACGTGAAACTGCCGTTGCCACGGTACTCGCATGCGGAAGTGATGGAGCGGTTCGGCAGCGACAAGCCCGACCTGCGGTTCGGTCTGGAACTGGTCGATGTGAAAGAGATCGCAGCGACCTGCGGGTTCGGCGTCTTCAAAAGCACGATTGAAAAAGGTGGTCGGGTTCGCGGAATGTGCGTCGCGGGGGCTGCGGAGAAGTACAGCCGCAAGCAGATCGACGAGCTGACCGAGTTCGTCAAGAACTACGGCGCGATGGGACTGGCCTTCTTCCGCGTGAAGTCGGCGACGGAACTCGATTCGCCGATCGCGAAGTTCTTCTCGGCAGAAGATCAGGCGAAGCTCATCGCGAAGATGCAGGCAACGACTGGGGACTTGCTGTTCTTCGTGGCCGATACGCCGAAGGTGACGAATGCGGCGCTCGCGGCGCTGCGGAGTCGGCTCGGAAAAGAGTTGAAGTTGTACGACCCGGCCGTCGTGAGTGCGGCGTGGGTCCTCGATTTCCCGATGTATGCCTGGAACGAAGAAGAACAGCGCTGGGAGGCGGAACATCATCCGTTCTGTCAGCCGGTGGAAGAAGACATTCCGCTGTTCGACACCGACCCCGGGAAGATTCGGGCCCAGTCTTACGACCTGATCTGCAATGGTTACGAAGCCGCTTCGGGTTCCGTGCGCATCCACGACCCGGCCGTGCAGCAGCGGGTCTTCAACTTCATCGGGATCACACCGGAAGATGCAGAAGAACGCTTCGGCTTCCTACTGGAATCGTTGCGGTACGGAGCCCCGCCGCACGCAGGGATCGCGCTCGGCCTCGATCGCTGGGTGATGATGCTCGCGGGAAGCGACAACATCCGCGACGTGATCGCGTTTCCGAAGACGCAAAAGGCCTCCGACCTGCTGACGGGTGCGCCGTCATCGGTCGACGCGAAGCAACTCCGCGACCTGCACATCAAAATCGACGCCCCGAAAAACTGATTGTCACCAGGAGATTCTTGCGCGGTGTTTCATGGTCCGTTCGTCGTTCTGGCGTTCGGGTGGGCGGTTCCCTGGTTGTTGTGGGGGACGGCGCTCGCGGCGGTGCCGTTGTTGATTCATCTGCTGTATCGGCGGAAGCATCGCGATGTTCGCTGGGCGGCGATGCAGTTTCTGCTCGCAGCGACGCAGAAGCAGTCACGGACATTTCGCCTCGACCAATGGCTGTTGCTGCTGCTGCGGATGTTGATCCCGATTGCGGCGGCGATCGCGCTCGCGGGACCGATGCTCTCGGCTCCGACGACGCGCGATGGGAAGGCACCACGGGTCCAGCGGTTACTGCTCGTCGATGCCAGCCTGAGCGTCGCAGCGGGTGCGAACGGACCAAACCGACTCGAAGCACTCCGCGCACAGGCCGAATCGCTGCTCGATCAGGGACGTCCCGGTGATCTCTGGCAGCTCGTCCGCATCGCTGGCATGGCACCGTATGCACTCATCGCCGAGCCGGCCCGGCAGGCCGAGCCGGTACGGGATGAACTCCGCGGCTTGGCAGCGACCGAAGAACAGGGCGACCTGCTGGCAGCGCTAAGAACCACCGCGTCCCTCTTGTCGATGAACGCGGCATCTGACCTCCGCGAGGTCCATGTCTTCACCGATGCCCAGCGGACCGCGTGGCGACCGTCGGACCCGGCCTTGCGATCTGAACTGCACGCCGTCTGGAAGGAGATCGCCCAGAAAGCCCGGATTCTCTGGCACGATGTCGGGGAGAGTCCGCAGCTGAATGCGGCCGTGACCGATCTGGTTCCGTCAGCCACCCCGGCGTTCCCGCAACAGGCGATTCGCGTCAATGCCACGATCAGGCTGTTTGGCGGGTCGGCACCTCAACAGCGGAGACTGCAATGGTTCATCGATGATCGCCTTTCGGGAGCCGAGTCGATCGAGTTATCACCGGGAGAAGCGATCACCCGCGAATTCACTGTCACAGCGACCACCCCCGCGGTGCGGATTGAAGCCCGCCTCGATGCCGATAGGCTGGCTGCTGACGACCATCGTTATCTCGTCGTCCCGGTGCTGGCCACTCTGCCGGTGCTGCTGGTGGATGGTCGGCCGTCGCCGCAACCGTTCGAGAGTGCATCCGCGTTCGTGCAACTGGCTCTCGCACCACTCGCGAACACAGCCATGGGGAATGGCGGGATCGCACCCAAGGTGATCGCAGATGGCGAACTGGTGAGCACCGATCTCACGCCGTATGCGGCCGTCTTCCTGTGCGATGTCCCGCGGTTGACTGACCGCGATGCCGATGTCTTGCGGCAGTACGTGGGACAAGGTGGTGCGCTGGTCATCGGTCTGGGACCGGGGGTGCGGGCCGAGAACTACAACGGCGTTCTGCATCGCAGCGATCAGGACCTGCTGCCAGCGCGACTCGGTGAAATCGTGGGGGATCCCGTTCGCCGGGAGATGCAGTATCTCTTCGAGGGAGGGGACTTCTCACATCCGATGCTGCAACCTTTTCGCGGGAATCCGAACACCGGTTTCGAGTTGGCCCAGTCGTTCGCCTACTACAAGACGACGTTTCCCCAGGACCGCGGCGGTACCGTGATCCGCTTCGATTCGGGTGATCCTGCGGTGCTCGATACCCCCTGGGAAGAAGGCCGCGTCCTGTTGATCACGACGTCGCTCGATCGATCATGGTCGGCGTGGCCGTTATGGGGTCACAGCTTCGTGCCGATGATGCAGGAACTGCTGCGATCGCTGGCAACAGAACGGGCTGCGGGCAGGAATCTACTGGTGAGCAAACCGCTCATGGCCCGGATGACGCTGCGCGACGGGGAACAGGCGATCGTGCGGAAAGCTGGCTCGACCGATGTGGTGGCGACCGTCCGCGCAGGGGGAGAGCATCACCGCGTGCAGTGGGACGCCCCCCGGCTGTCGGGCTTCTATTCTCTTGAAGGACCGACGACCGGCGGGGCCAGCGCTCCCCCGCAGTGGTTCGCTGTGAACGTCGACCCGCGTGAATCGGACCTGGCACCGCTCAGTCCGACAGAACTGCGGGAAGAGTTGTTACGCGGACTGGATGTGGACTTTGCAGGGACCGTGGAAGAGGCGACCGCGGTCGCACCTGCTCCCGAGTCGGCTGCGGTCGGCGCACGGTGGTTTGGAGCACTGCTGCTGATCTTTCTGCTGACCGAACCTTTCCTCGCCTGGCAGCGGGAAGCGGGCTTGATCGCCTTGATTGGCCTGGTGGCGATGGGCAGTCTGGGGAGCGTGTGGGGACCATTGGGCGTGTTCATCGGAGCCGCGCTGGTGGTCATGGCACTCGGTGGTCAGCGACTCTTGCGCGGCACTCCCCCGGCGGAGGCGAAGTAATCCGTCATGGCTGCCAAACGAGCTTCCAAACTCCGCATCACATTGAAGAAGAACCGCTCGGCCGCCTCACGGCAGAACGACCTGACCCGCGCCCATCAGCAGGATGCCCTCAGCGACAAACACCAGCAGAGTGATGAACGAGTCTCGCGCAAGGGAGACGTCACCCGCCGCCGAACGATCGTCGGCGAACAGTCGGGCGATCAGATCGTCCGGGCGATCGACGAAGCAGCGTGTCGCACTGGTCGCGTGCTCCGTGCAATCGGATCGACGCAGTGCCTTATCCAGGACGCCGAAAGCGGTGCGATCCTGACCTGCACCGTGCGGAAGATCTTGCGGACGATCGCCAGCGATGCCCGCTCGGCGGTCGTCGCCGGCGACCGGATCCGCTATCTCCCGGTGGGAAACGATCAGGGGGTGATTGAGCGGGTTGAACCCCGCCAGGGGACGCTGACGCGCGGACATCAATACCGCGAGCACGTCCTCGTGGCGAACGTCACGCAGGTGGTCATTGTCGCGTCGGTGCTGGAACCGACACTCAAGCCGCCGTTGATCGACCGCTTTCTCCTGAGTGCTGCGAAGGGGGGCGTGGCTGCCGCGATCTGTCTCAACAAGGCCGACCTTGTGGAAGCGATTGATCTGCAGCCATTGATTGCTCTCTACAGTCGGCTCGGCTATCCCACAATCCCGACCAGTGCCACGACGGGTGCGGGGCTGGACCGGTTGCGGCAACTGCTGAATGATCAGCAGACGGTCTTCTCCGGTCAAAGCGGCGTCGGCAAGTCATCGCTGATCAATGCGGTGCAACCGACTCTTGGACTGCGGACGGGATCGGTGAGTGACACCACGCAGAAAGGTCGTCACACCACGCGATCGGCTCAACTGCTGCCGTTAGCCACGGGAGGCTGGGTCGTCGATACGCCGGGGATTCGGCAACTGGCGTTCTGGGATGTCTCACCGGGCGAGGTAGAAGCGTACTTCCGCGAGTTCCGGCCGTTCGTTCCCTACTGTAAGTTCAGCAACTGCCTGCATCTCGATGAAGCGGGCTGCGCGATCCGTCGGGCTGTGGAAGAAGGAGCCATCGCCCGCATGCGCTACGAGAGCTATCTGCGAATCATCTCCGGGGACGATTAACGGTTCTCGACAGTCTCAAGCGTAGGGTGTGTCGAGTCCGCGAGGCACACCACGATCAGAGCAAAGATGGTGGGCCTCGCAAAGCCTCGACCGCACCCAACAAAGTCCACCGTGTCAATCACTCACTGACTTGGCGTTAACTGCGGGAGGCTATGGACGGCTGGCTGATGCGGATATGTTAGTTGGCTGGCGATTCGCAGGACCGTTCTGGTCACGGAAGAGGATCCTTCACAGGATCACATCGCCCACTCCTACCACTGGAAACACCCTGATGAAACCGCCTGTTGCCCGCTGGTCATTCTGCCTGCTGTTGTTGACGGTCACGGCTTCCGCAAGTGGTGCGGAACCGAACATCCCCGGTCTCAAACCAGACGTCGAGTTTGCCAAGGTCGGTGATGTCAGCCTGACGCTCGATGCGTTTGTTCCAGAGGGGGGCGGACCGTTTCCGACCTGCATTCTGGTGCACGGCGGCGGCTTCATGCGGGGTAACAAGCAGAGTTACATCAAGCCCCTGTTCGAGCCGTTGAGCAAAGCGGGCTTCACCTGGTTCACCATCAATTACCGGCTCGCACCAGCCCATCGCTGGCCCGCTTGTGCAGAAGATGTCGAGACGGCGATTCGCTGGGTGAAGGCCCACGCGAAAGAGTACAAGGTCGACCCGTCCCGCATCGCGCTCATCGGCGAATCAGCGGGCGGGCATCTCGTCTCATATGTCGGAACCCGCGCGACTCCCGAGACGCGCGTCGCTGCGGTGGTTCCCTTCTATGCCCCGCACGATCTGGAACTGCAGGTCCGGCACCGAAACATGCTCGGCGATTCAATGACCGCGTTGCTGGGCCTCACCGAACTGAACGATGCGGCCTGGAAACGGTTGAAGGAAGTCTCGCCCAGCACCTATGTCCATGCGGGTATGCCGCCGTTCCTCCTGATTCATGGCGATCAGGATCCGACTGTCCCGCCTGAACAGTCGGTCCGCTTTCAGGAAAAGATAAAAGCCCTCGGTAACACCTGCGACTTGCTCACCATTCCCGGAGGCATCCATGGCATGGGAGCGTGGGACAAGCTGAACTCGGATTACCGGGAGCAACTCGTCGCCTGGCTGCAGAAAGAGTTGAAGCCACAGGCGGATCAACCAGTTTCCAGCCGCCTGAAGGACCTCGGAGCCGACGTCACACTGCAGAAGAACGTCATCACGAAAGTCACCTTGAAGGACTGCTCGAAGCTTGGTGATGCCGAGTTCACCTTGCTGGGACAACTCGCTGAACTGAAGGGGCTGACGCTCTACGGACAATGCAAAGGTCTGACCGATACGACACTCCCACGGTTGGCGGGACTCCAGCAACTCGAAGAACTGGGGACCGACGGGATCCAGGTCAGCGATGCGGGACTCGCGGGGTTCGCGGCGCTGTCGAAGCTCAAGTCTCTCGCGTTCTTTCATCCTTCGTTCGGCATGAAAGGCTTTAATGGCTCGGGCTATGCGGCCCTCCGTGATCTACCGCAACTGGAACGACTGACGATCGCCGGGACTCCGTTTGATGACCGGGGGATGGCCGCTGTCGCCGAGATCAAGCAGTTGCGCGAGTTCCGCACCTGGCATACCTACCAGACCCAGGCGGGCAATCAGTCGCTGACCAAGCTCCCCGAACTGAAGGGCCTGTGGCTCGGTCAACGGTTGCGGCGCTACGATGGCGGCTCGAATGCGGCCAGCCTCGATGACACGACGTTCGATGTCCTCGTGCAGCTCACGAAACTGGAAACGCTCACGCTCGATGAAGCCCGGCTGTCGCGGCCCGCGCTGGAACGACTCCGCGCGTTACCCAAGCTGAAACGCCTCGAACTCCGTCGCATCGACATCCCGGCTGCTGACGTCGAGACCCTCCGCACGGCCTTACCCGCGGTCACCATCACGTGGACACCGCTAACCGACGAAGAGCGGACGAAGCTCGACGCATTCCTCAAGCCGTGATGCGGCCTGTGATTGCAGGGAAAATGGCAATCGATTTCTTGATCAGAATACACCACATCAGAGCAAAGGAAGACCTCGATGATACGCCACCTGCTGATCCTGCTGGTCCTCTGCGGAAGTTGGTCGAACCCGTTGTTGGCAGGCGAGCAGCGGCCGAATGTGTTGTTCCTGATGTCGGATGACCTCAACAACATGCTCGGCTGTTACGGCGATCCGCGCGTGAAGACCCCGCACATCGATCGGCTGGCCGCCCGTGGGGTCCGGTTCGAGCGGGCGTATTGTACGTTTCCTCTCTGTGGACCGAGCCGCAATTCCATGCTGACCGGCCTGTATCCCAACAGTACGGGGATTCTCGCGAACGCACAGATCTTCCGTCAGACGATCCCAGCACAGCCGAGCATGCCGCAAGCCTTTCGGAACACCGGGTATTTCGCGGGCCGCATCGGCAAGCTGTACCACTACAACGTTCCGAAGTCGGTCGGCACGAACGGTCACGACGACCCTGCGTCATGGGAACTGGAACTCAATCCCGCCGGGGTCGATCGGCTCGAAGAGGAAGACCGTATCTTCTCGCTCCTGCCCGGTCAGTTTGGGGGAACATTGAGCTGGTACGCCTCACCGAAGAGTGATGCCTATCATACCGATGGCCTGATGGCCGACGATGCGGAATGGGTGCTGGAACGCTGCGCGAAACGCAAAGACCGGCCGTTCTTTCTGGCGGTCGGCTTTTATCGTCCGCACACGCCATATGTCGCACCGCAACCCTATTTCGACAAGTACGTCGAAGGCGAAATGCCCGTTGTGCAGGGAGTGAAGGAAGATCAGGCCGATATTCCCGCGGCCGGTCTCGGGAGTCATAAGAAGGAACAGGAAAAGCTGACCGACGATCTGCGACGAAAAACCCTGCAGGCGTATCTCGCGAGCATCAGCTTGATGGATGCGCAGGTCGGCCGTGTTGTCGCAGCGCTCGATCGGCTCGGCCTCGCGGAGAGCACGATCATCGTCTTCACCAGCGATCACGGCTATCACATGGGCGAACACGGCTTATGGCAGAAGATGAGCCTCTTCGAGGAGAGCGCCCGCGTCCCGCTGCTGATCATCGCTCCCGGAATGGCGAACAAGGGGAACGTTGTCAGAACCCCCGTGTCGCATGTCGATCTCTTCCCGACGCTGGCTGAACTCAGCGGCGTGAAGACGCCCGCGAACCTGCAGGGACAAAGCCTGATGCCGATGCTGCAGGATCCCAGCGTGGCCGGGCGAGGCTGGGCGCTCACGCAGGTGATGCGCGGCGGCGGTCCGGCACGGGCTTCGGTGACGACGAATGTCGGCTCCGACGGTGCCCGCTTCTTCGGTTACAGCTTACGAACCCCGCGCTGGCGGTACACCGAATGGGACGAAGGTCGCAAAGGCCGTGAACTCTACGACCATGCAAACGATGCTCGCGAACTGACGAATCTGGCCGACAACCCCGCCCACGCGCAGACCGTCGCCGAACTTTCGCAACAACTGCAGGCCGCAGCGAAGACCACCTTCCCTGCCAATGGCCAAACTCCAGAAGTGCAACCCGGCCTGTGGGCCCCGAACCTCACCGACCCGTAATCTCTGATCCGAGATCACTTGGAATACAGCCCTTCAACGGGCATTCGCCCCCTATCGGCTGCAACGTGGGTGGACTACACTCGTGGTTCACCTGTTGAGAAGGATCACCTCGATGTCTCGTCTCGCTCTTGTGCTGTCGACTCTGCTCGTGTTCTCGGCCAGCGTTCTCCCTGCCGCAGAGACTCCGTCGCGGCCGAACATCCTGTTCATCTTCTCGGATGATCATGCCCAGCACGCGATCTCCGCCTACGGCTCGAAGGTGAACCAGACGCCGCATCTCGATCGGCTCGCAAACGAAGGAGCCCGGTTCACCAACTCCTTCGTGACGAATTCGATCTGCACTCCCAGCCGCGCCACCCTGCTCACGGGGCAATACTCGCATCTCAACGGCGTGCCGGTCTTCAACCGCTTTGATGGGGCACGCGATACGGTCGCCAAGCATCTGCAGGCCGCGGGCTATCACACCGGGATGATCGGGAAGTGGCACCTCGGCAGCGACCCGACGGGCTTTGATCGCTGGATCGTTCTGCCCGGTCAGGGAGCGTACTGGAACCCGCAGTTCCTCGTTCCCGGTCACAAGTTGACGATTGAAGGCCACTGCACCGACATCACCGGCGACCTGGGTGTCGAATTCCTGGAGACGCGGCCGAAAGATCAACCGTTCTTTCTGATGCTCCACCAGAAGGCCCCGCATCGCGCCTGGGAACCGGACGAACGGAACAAGGCCCTCTTCAAGAACCGCACGATCCCCGAACCAGAAACGCTGTTCGATGACTACGCGACGCGCCCGGCTGCCTTGCCGGAAAACGAGCAGACCGTGGCTCGTGATCTCACGCGGCGCGATCTGAAGCTCGTTCCGCCCGAAGGGCTGTCGATGCCCGAGCGGAACAAATGGCTCAACGAGAAGCCGATGGAATTGACCGTCGATGGGCGTGTCCTGACCGGCAAAGAACTCGTTCGCTGGAAGTATCAGCAGTACATGCGCGACTACCTCGCCTGCGTGCAGGGGGTCGACGACAACGTCGGCAAGTTGCTCGATTACCTCGACAAGACCGGTCTCGCGAAGAACACCATCGTGATGTACACGGCCGATAATGGCTGGTTCCTTGGCGATCTGGGGATGTACGACAAGCGGTTCATGTACGAACCGGGACTGCGTTCGCCGTTGCTCGCCCGCGGCCCCGGCATCAAGGCGGGTTCTACGCCCGCACAATTCGTCGCGAACATCGACCTCGCGCCGACGTTCCTCGATCTCGCGGGGCTGCCGGTTCCCGCCTCGATGCAGGGCCGCAGCCTGGCACCGCTGCTGCGGGGTGAGTCCCCAGCCGACTGGCGGCAATCAGTCTACTACCGGTATTACCATTCGCCAGGTCATCACAACACGCAGGCGCATCTCGGCGTCCGCACCTCGACCCATAAGCTGATCTACTACTGGAAGAAGGATGCTTACGAGATGTTCGACCTCACCCGCGATCCGACGGAACAGCACAACCTGCTGTTCGGAGAAGCCGAGGCGAAACGTCCCGAAATCGCCGCCAAGTTCGCGGAGTTGAAAGCCGAGATCAAACGTCTGCAGCAGGAATACAAGGACGATGGCCAGTTCGCCGATCCCGCGACGTGGCCGAAGACGAGTTCCGATGGTCCCTTCAATCAGTATGAAGCCCTGGGCGTCAAGACAACTGCGGCTGCGATGGCAGTCTCGAAGTCCAAATAATCGGACCTCGATCGGCACCGTACAGTTTCACTCACATCGATCAGGAGCGTTTCATGTTGCGATCATTTTCGACTCTGGGTGCGTTGCTCGCACTCACCACCGCGACCTGGGCAGCTGACTCCCCCACACCACCAGCCACGGTGATGACGAAGCCGGGCAAGCTGATCTTTCACGATGATCTGAAGGCACAGCCGTCCAAACAGGACTGGCGCTATGGTCCTGGTGCCTGGACCGTCACGGACGGTGCGCTCAAAGGAGTCGAAAAAGCTGAAGACAAACACGGTGCGGTCATCCGGCGGCCGGAGAAATTCCGTGATGCGATCATCCGCTACGACTTCAAGATCGACGGGGCCAAGACGACGACGCTCAGTATCAACGATGCGAAAGAGCATGTCTGCCGCGTGTTGTTGAAACCGGGTTCGCTGGCCGTCCGGAAAGACGACCACGATCACGATGGTCCCGACAAGGCGGTCCCCTTCGAGACAAAAGCCGTCCCGTTGAAAGCCGGCCAGTGGCACACGCTGGTCGTCGAATTGCACGGGACGGAGATGACCGCCACGCTCGATGGTCAGCACACCGCCTTCGGCAGCCACGATCTGCTCAACTGCGAGAAAGCCAACTTCGGGTTCACGGTCGCGGGTGATTCCGTGTCGTTCCGCAATGTCGAGGTCTGGGAAGCATTGCCGAACGCGGACTGGGCTTCTCGGAAGGCAGCCCTCGAGAAAGCCCGCACTTCGACTCCGGTGAAAACGACGCAGACCCGGTAGATCGTCGCGATTTCCTGAGTCTGGATTGTCACCATTCGCGGTCATCGGACATCTAACCACCGGATGAAGAGACCCAGCCATCGGAATGGCTGGGCTTCTGGGACGTGCGCGACATCCGCGTTCTCGGTCATGTCGTCAGGAGATCGCGATGGTGGAACTGACGCTGCTCCGGGCGGGAAGCCCTCTGGCCGATCCCCGGCAGCAGGTCGCCTGGCTGGAGGCCGATGCACACACGCCCGATTTTGCGAGTCGACTCGCGCACCACGGTCTGGGCGCGCTGACGGCCAGTGGTCTTGATGTCCTGCAGGTGAATGTGGGCAAGGTCTGCAATCAGACCTGCACTCACTGCCATGTCGATGCAGGTCCCGACCGTCAGGAGAGTCTACCCGCCAATGTCGCCGAAGCCGTGCTGAACCTGTTGAAGCGGACGAAAGTTGGTACGCTCGACATCACCGGCGGCGCACCGGAGATGAATCCCCACTTTCGGCAATTAGTGACTGGCGCGCGGGAACTCGGTTGTCGCGTCATTGACCGGTGCAATCTCACGATCCTCACGACCCCCGGCTACACCGATCTGCCCGAATTCCTCGCCAGTCAGCAGGTCGAGATCGTCGCCTCGCTGCCCTGTTATCTCGAAGCGAATGTCGACAAGCAGCGGGGCGATCGCGTCTTTCAGCGATCGATTGCTGCTCTGCGTCGTTTGAACGCGCTCGGTTATGGTCAACCCGGTTCATCGCTCAAGCTCACGCTCGTCTACAACCCGACCGGATACTCCCTCCCTCCCGCCCAGCAGTCGCTGGAAGCCGATTATCGCCGGGAACTGCGGCGTCGATACGGGATCGAATTCACGCAGTTGTTCACGATCACGAACATGCCGATCAGCCGGTTTCTCGCCGATCTGTGTGCCAGCGGCAAATACGAAGCATACATGCAGAAACTGGTCGACGTCTTCAATCCGGCGACCGTCAACGGACTGATGTGCCGCACGATGTTGTCGGTCGACTGGCAGGGCAATCTCTACGACTGCGATTTCAACCAGATGCTGGCGCTCGGAGTCGTCGGCCGGTCTTCGACAAACATTCTCGGTCTGTCCGACGCCGCGCTCGAAGTCTTACGGCAGCGACCAATCGTCACCGGCAAGCACTGCTTCGGCTGTACGGCCGGGGCCGGTTCAAGTTGCTCGGGCAGCCTTCAGTAAAGAATCATCCTATGGAACCTCAACTGGCGAGGATCCGGCCTCCGGTCCCTGTCTGGCAGAAGCTCCTGCTCCTGGCGGTCATCGTCACAGCTGCGGTGATCGGGTACCTGCAGGTGCGTGACGTGCTGACCTTGCAGCAACTGGCCGCAAAAGAAATCGAGTTGCGCACGCTGCAGCAGGAACGGGCGTTGCTCGTCTTCGGCGTGGCCTTTGGCGTGTATGTCGCGGTGACGGGACTCTCCCTGCCGGGAGCAGTTCCACTCACGCTGATCTGCGGCTGGCTGTTCGGCTTCTGGCGGGGTGTGTTGCTCGTCAGCTTTGCCTCGACCTCCGGGGCGACGGTCGCGTTTCTGGTCAGCCGATTTCTGCTGCGGGAGAGCATTCAGCGCCGGTTTGGCGATCGGCTGGCGACGTTCAACCAGGCCCTCGAACGGGAAGGGGCGTTCTATCTCTTCATGCTGCGGTTGATCCCCGCCGTCCCGTTTTTCGTGATTAACGTCGTGATGGGGCTGACTCCGGTGAAGACGCGCACCTACTGGTGGGTCAGTCAGCTGGGGATGCTCCCCGGGACCGCGGTCTATGTCTACGCCGGGTCGAGCGTTCCCAACCTGACAACACTCGCTGAGAAGGGAGCCGCGGGGATCCTTTCGCCGCAGTTGCTGGTCGCGTTTGCATTGCTGGGACTGTTACCGCTGATTCTGAAAAAAATCGTGCAACGCTTCCGCCCGCAGAGCATCCAACCGGGCACAGACAGTCATCCCTGACAACTGAAACCAGGGGATGTCCCTTCGATATCGCCATCTGGAAAGTCGCCATCACTCTCCGCGTGATGAGCGGATCAACAGAGATCGTCCGATCCCGCAATTCGATCAACAACTCACATCCGATTACCCACCAGCGAAAACGTGTCCATCACGAAAGACCCCGGATGTCCGCCCGCATCGCGTTGCAGCCTGACGACGAACACAACCGGCTGCTGGAAGCCAACGTCCATCCCCCTGGCTGGGTGAATCCGACGCCGAGCGGACGGTACAACCTCGTCGTGATTGGGGCCGGGACCGCAGGACTCGTCACCGCCGCCGGGGCGGCCGGGTTGGGAGCGAAGGTCGCCCTCATTGAACGCGAGCTGATGGGGGGCGATTGCCTGAATGTCGGGTGTGTCCCGTCAAAAGGTCTGCTGAGTGCGGCCCGGATGGCGCGGACCGTGCGTCACGCGGGAGACTTCGGGATTGATGTCCCAGGGGGGACGACAGCGGATTTTCCCCGAGTGATGGAACGGATGCGCCGGCTCCGCGCGGGGATCAGTCCAAATGATTCCGCGGCCCGGTTTCGTCAACTCGGAGTCGATGTCTACCTGGGGGGCGGCCGATTCACGGGCGCGAACACCCTTCAAGTCGGCGACCAGACCCTGCAGTTCCGCAAAGCCGTCATCGCCACCGGTGCCCGCGCTGCGGTCCCATCAATCCCTGGACTCGAGCAGGTAGACTACCTCACGAATGAGTCGATCTTCTCGTTGACCGAACGGCCGCGTCGGCTGGGGATCATCGGGGCTGGTCCGATTGGCTGCGAACTGGCCCAGGCGTTCGCGAACCTGGGAACCGACGTGGTCCTGGTGACGGATCACCACGAGATCCTGCCTCGGGAAGATCGCGATGCTTCGGCGATCGTGCAGGCGGCGCTCCGGCTGGATGGTGTCCGACTGCTGTGCTGCGGGAAAAGTCTTCAAGTGCGGAAGCATGCGGGACGGATTCATTTGTCGGTTGAATCCCATGGCCAGCAGTCCGAGGAAGCCGTCGATCAGTTACTGGTGTCCGTGGGCCGTGCGCCGAACGTTGAAAACCTCGGCCTGGAGGCGGTCGGCGTCGAATATGATCTGCAGACCGGTGTGCGTGTGAATGACCGGTTGCAGACGACGAACCCGCAGATCTTCGCAGCGGGAGATGTCTGTTCGAAGTTCAAGTTCACCCATGCGGCCGACTTCATGGCCCGGATTGTGATTCAGAACGCGCTCTTCCATGGCCGGGCCAAAGCGAGTGCGTTGACCATCCCGTGGTGCACGTACACGTCTCCCGAAATCGCTCACGTCGGCCTCGCCGAGCATGACGCTCAGGCGCAAGGGATCGCCATCGACACGTATCGTCAGGACTTCGCCGAGGTCGATCGCGCCATCCTGGCGGGTGAGACGGAAGGCTTCGTGAAAGTCCACACGCGGAAAGGGACCGATCAGATTCTGGGAGCGACGATCGTGGCGCCACATGCGGGCGACCTGATCTCCGAAATCACCCTGGCGATGACGCATGGACTGGGCCTGAAGAAGATCGGCAGCACCATTCACCCTTATCCCACGCAAGCCGAGGCGATCCGCAAACTCGGTGATCAGTACAATCGCACCCGACTCACTCCGTTCGTGAAATCCCTCTTTCGGAAATGGCTGGCCTGGAGTCGTTAAGCTGACAGAAAAACTCCTGCCGCCACCGATCCCGTGATCTGCTTGAAGCGTTTGCAGAGTCTGTCTCCCCCTCTTTTGCAGGAAATTCCGCATGGTTCGCACGCTCTTGTCCGCCCTGTTGCTGTTCGGGTTCCTCTCTTCCGTGGATGCGGAAGAACGGCCGATCGCTCCCAATGCGAAAGCGACCACTCCGTTGAAAGCGGGAGACGCACTCCCCGATGTCACAGTGCTTGATGCGGCCGGAAAGCCCGTCAAATTGAGCAGCTACCACGCCGACGGACCGCTGGTCATCGTCTTCTATCGGGGGAGCTGGTGCCCGCTCTGTACCCGACACTTTCAGGAACTCGTCAAGGTCCACCCTGAGGTCGCCAAGCTGGGTGCGCAGATGGTCGCGATCAGCCCTGATACCGTCGACAAATCACAAGCGAACGCCGACAAGCTGAAGATCCCGTTCCCGCTGCTGTCGGATTCGCATGTGACCGCCGCCCGCGCCTTCGGACTCGCATTCACCGTCGATGACGCCACGGTCACCAAATACAAAGGCTTCGGCATTGATCTGCCGAAAGCCTCGGGACAAGACCATCACGCTTTGCCGGTCCCGGCGGTCTACATCGTCGACAAGTCGGGCAAAGTCGCGTTTGCTCACAGCAATCCCGATTATACGAAACGCCTTGATGTGCAGACGATCGTCACCGAGTTGAAGAAACTTCCGTAACCTGCAATCGAAGCCGGGCATGGTCTTCCCTGCCCGGCTTCTGCTTTTCAAAGAACCTGCAGCACTTACAGAGTCGATGCTCGGCATCGTTCCCAAGGCAAAAGCCCGGCGTCCAATGCGACGCCGGGCTTTGAATTGTACCGCGTTTGGATTTGTAGGGCGGGCTGTGCCCACCGCGGTTTGCACGGTGGGTCCGCAGGTGGTCGAAACATGGTGGGCACAGCCCACCCTACCCAATCTCAAGATGTCCAATCTGGAAGTTGTCGGGGTCGGTCATCATTCGGTGGCGTTGCCATCGGCGGGCCGGAACGGCACCGCGTCCTTCAGCATCTCGGCGAGTTTCGCTTTCATCGCTGCGACACGGGCCGGTTCCTGGTCAGCCAGATTCGTCGTTTCGCCCACGTCGTTGACGAGATTGTAGAGTTCGAGGGGAGCGGTCGCGGCCTGGGTCTTTTTCTTCGCTTTGGCTGGTGGTGCCGCTTCATCCAGACTGGTCAACTTCCAGTCCCCCATCCGCACCGCGGCTCGCGTGAGCGATTGTACGCAGAGGATTGCCTCATGCGGAGAGCGAGCCTGCTGAGTCAGCATCGGCCAGACATCTTGACCGTCGATCGGCAGCTTCTGTTCGAGACTACCGCCCGCCAGTTTGATCAACGTCGGGTACCAGTCGATGATGTGCATCGGCTCTTTGATCCGCTGTCCGCCGGGAATCTTCCCCGGCCACGCAGCGAAGGCACAACCTCTAACGCCACCTTCCCATAAGGAACCTTTGAACCCGCGTAACGGAGTGTTGGTCCCCGGAGGCGGTCCGCCGTTATCGGCCGAAAAGACGATCAGCGTGTTCTCGCGCAGCCCGGCTTGATCGAGCGCAGCGACGATCTTGCCAATGCTTTCATCGACCGCAGCGAGCATTCCCGCGAGCGTCTTCCGGCCCCCTTTCAGATCGCCGTACGGTTCCAGGTACGACTCCGGCACCTGCAACGGCGAATGCACCCCATTGTAGGGGACATACAGGAACAGCGGCTTGTTTTTCGGCTGGGCCTCAATCAGGCGGCAGGCTTCCCGCGTGATGAGATGCGTGGAGTACCCCTCTTCCTTCAGAGGCTGGTCATCGTGATACCAGTCGACTTCACCCCCGCGGATGTGCGTGTAGTAATCGATGGCCCCGAAGAAGTGCCCGTGTTGATGGTCGAAGCCGCGGGCCGTCGGCTGATAGGCCTTCTCGAATTCGCCGAGATGCCATTTGCCGACCACCGCGGTGGTATACCCTGCCTCCTTCAACGCATTGGCCAGCGTCCGTTCCTGCAAGGGAAGACCCCAGGGGGCGTGTGGCCGGACGATGGTGTAGACCCCGGTCCGCGTGGCGTAGCGCCCGGTCATCAGCGCGGCCCGTGTCGGGGAGCAGACCGGCTGCACGTAATGCGATTCAAGCACCGCCCCGCTCGCTGCGAGCCGGTCGATCTGCGGCGTCTGAATCTCTTTACCGCCGTTGAAACCACAGTCGGCGTACCCGAGATCATCGATCAGTAGAAAGACGATGTTTGGTCGTTGCGGCTTCGAGGGATCGTCCGCGGCGGACATGACAGCGGATGGCCACAGCCCGAGCACCCCCAACAGGCAGAAACATGTGCGGCTCATCGGTTACTCCTCGCTCGGCTGGATTTTCTTTTTGTTCTTCTTCCCGGCAGGCTTTGTGCTGCCCCCGGCCTGCGGAGTGTTCTTGGTGGGCATTGGTGCGTTGACCGAGGCCCGCCACGCGATGAGTCGCGCGTGAAGTTCGCTCGTCTTCTCGGGCATGGATTTCGCGAGATTTTTCGATTCGCCGATGTCGTCACTCAGGTTGTAGAGTTCGAGGTGACCATCTTCGAGGAACTCCATCAGCTTCCAGGGACCGCTTTGGATCAGGCTGACAGGCGTCGTTCGCCATGTGTCACCACCGGCACCGAGATAGCCCGGAAAGTGCTGGTAGATGGCGTCACGTTTCAGCTGGGCTGCCGGATCACGGAAGAGCTTCACGAGGCTCTCGCCATCGAGCACCTGCTTCGGTGCCGGCGCGGCTGCCAGTTCCAGAAACGTCGGGTAGAGATCGACATGGATCGTGGGGACATCGCACGTCGTGCCAGGTTTCGTCACACCGGGCCAGCGGACGATGAACGGCTCCCGCGTTCCCCCTTCATAAAGACTCCCCTTGCCGCTGCGGAGCGGTGCGTTATCGGTGATCTCCCCCGCCTTCTGCAATCCTTCGCGGGTATACCCGCCGACACCGCCGTTATCGCTGGTGAAGATCAGCACGGTGTTGTCGGTCAGCTTGAGGTCATCGAGCGTCTGCATCACCCGACCGACACTTTCATCCACCGAGGCGATCATCGCCGCATACACCGGACTTTTATGCCCCTCCACGCCGGGCTTCGATTTGAACCGCTGAATAAGTTCCGGCTTGGCATCGTACGGCGAATGCACTCCGAAATGTGGGAGATACAGGAAGAACGGCTGGTCTTTGTGCCGCGTGATGAAGTCGACCGCCCGATCGGTCAGAAAGTCGGCGAGGTATTGACCCTTGGGGTAATCGGTCTTGGGCTTGGTCGCGAAATCGAAGTGCTTCCCCATGCTGACGATGGCTTCGTCGAAACCGCGTTGACCGGGGTGATATTGGCCCTGTTCACCCAGATGCCACTTGCCGAACATCCCCGTGATGTACCCGGCGGCTTTGACAGGCCTGGCGACGATGTCCCGGTCGAGCGGAAGGTCAGTCACATTATCGACCGGTCGTAGCGGGCGCTGACTCCAGTCGAAGCGATCAATACCACCGACGGTGTAGACACCGGTCCGCGCCCCATACTGGCCGCTCATCAGCGCGGCGCGCGTCGGTGTGCAGTTCTGGCAGTGATGATGGCTGAGGAGCTTCATCCCCTGACTCGCTAACCGGTCGATGTTGGGCGTTTCGTAGTACTTGCTTCCAAAGCAGGCGACATCGGTATAACCGAGATCGTCCGCCATGATGAAAATGATGTTCGGCTTGCGTACCGAATTCTCTGCAGACTCCGCTTGTTGATCGAGGGGACCAAAGAGCAGGATCGTGACGGTCGACAACACGAGTAACGCGAATCGTGCATCGGACATGGTGTCGCTCCGTGCTCTTCACTGAGGATGGGCTGACGGATCACTCCAGCACCGCGCGACGACTAAGCAGCGGGGTGCAGCTCAGGTTTCAGCCAGACCCAGGCTTTTCCCAGTCGGCCGCCGTAGTTCCCGGCGGAGATCTTCACGAGACCCGGTGTCGTGCTCGCGGCCGCGATCGCGGCTTGCGTTGCAGCGGAGACGGTCGCGAGGTCGTGTCCATTGAAGATGATCTCCTGGATCGAGACGACCCCATCGGGCACTTGCGACTCGGCTCCCAGCTTCTCTTTCAACGTCGGGCAGAACGGATGGTTCGTGCTCGCAAACAGAAACTTGTACGCACTCCCCGCCTTCGATCCGCTCCCGGCGATTCCACCGGGGAAGGGCATGATGACGCCGGGAATGTTCGCCGCAGCAGCCACGCCCCGTTCGGTCGCTTCGAGCGCCGCATCGACCGAGGTCCCGAAGAACCAGAGGTTGCCCCCCATGATTCCGTCTTTAAAGCCGAAGCGGCGGTCGATAACGAACTCCCCCCCCATGATCGGCAGGACCCAGACCTTGCGGCCGTACCGCTCATCCCGGAACTGATGACCGTCACCAAAGAACGCAATTTTGCGGCCGAGTTTGAAGTACGGCACGGTGTCGAGCAGGTTGAAACAGGCCGTGGTCGGACACGTCAGCACATTCTGGCTGAGTCGATGCAGCAGGACTTTTTCGAGTCGCTGCTCGCGTTCCTTCCAGAAGCGTGGCACGTGGAACTGGATGATCGCCCCGGGACGGCCATCGGGCGTGGCGAACGACTCATCGCCGCCGGGTCCGACGTACCGATCGACTCCCGCTTCGCAATCACAGAAGATGCTGCTCGAGGCATGCCCGGTGACCGCATCACACGCATGCTGCAGCCACTTCCGATCGCGCGCGGTGACGAGCACTTCCGCATAGATGCTGCGGAAAGCTTCAGCGTAAGTATCTTCAACTTCCACAGTCACCGCGAAACCCCTTTGATGCATTAATCCTGAGCGGCACGGCGCTCAACAGGCAGACTCGAATCAGCCCGATGTTCCCTTCCGCCCCAACCCGTCATACACCGCGGCTTCGGTGATCACTTTGTCCATGAAGACATCGTGGGACTGCATCGGGATCTCGGGGAACATCTGACACTCGAAGGCGAGCGCGACGAGCGGCGTCTCCGGACGGGCATGTTCGAGCAGCTTGTCGTAGTAGCCCTTGCCATGACCGGTCCGACCGCCGCGACGATCAAAGGCCACGCCGGGAACCATGATCAGGTCGATCTCGGCGACCGGGACGTTCTTGGCGGGAATTGTCCGCAGTTCGGTCTTCGGCTCCAGGATCTTGTACATCCCGACCGCGAGTTCATCGAGGTGTTCGAGGTGGAACAGTTCGAGTTCCCCGTCGACACAATAGGGGACGACGATCTTCTTACCGCTGGCGAGGGCGTCTTCCAGCGAGTGCCGCGTGCGGACTTCACTGCGGACGTCGAGGTAGAACAGCACGACATTCGCGCGGGTGTATTCCGGCAGCGCCATAAAGCGGGCGACAATCCCCTTGGAGAGTTCGTCCTTGTTTTCCTGGGCGTTGCGATTGGCGTGCGCCTGCTCGCGAATGATCTGCTTAGGGGAAGCCGCTTCCGTCTGCGGGGCGTCACTCATTGCATCCGTTCCTCACCGGAGAATCCTGTCGGTCAAACCGTCGGGCGATGATAACAAGTCGCCGCCGCGGCTGAAATCAGCCGGGGCAGAGTCGACAGGGCGCAGAGAGCAGAAGAATCATGCAACTTCCCCCGAAATGTCAGTCATCCCCAGCCCCTGGTCTTCTGGCTGTCGCCTGTCCACTGGCCCCTGCTACCCGGCCCGGAACTGTTCTTCCCGCTTGACGGGAAATTTCTTAAAAGACGGTACCGTCGGGGGTGAAGTGCGCCCGGCGCGAAACTTTCAGGATGTGGAAGAGCACGCCGTGCGGATTCGGAGTCGCTGGTTAACGTGGTTCGCAGCTGCAACGGCGGTCGGGATGTTGCGGCTGCTGTTCGCAACCTGCCGCAAGGTGTATCACGCCCCGGAGCCGAAATACCGCCTCGACACGATGAGCGAAGATCCCGAGCGGTTCATTCTCTGCGTCTGGCATGACGGCCTGCTCATCCCCACCTTTGGCACCACACGCATCACCCGCGAACGGGCCTGCTCGCTCATCAGCCGACATCAGGATGGAACGTATCTGGCCGATGCGATGGCCCTCCTCGGCTTCAAAACCGTGCGCGGCTCGACGAGCAAGGGGGGCGCTCAGGCTCTCCGGCAGTTGATCACCGACACCGATGGGCTGCACATCAACATCACCCCTGATGGCCCCCGCGGGCCACGCCGCGAGTTCAAGTCGGGTGCGGTCTACCTCGCCTCACAAACCGGTCGCCGCATTCTGGTGAGCGCCTTCACCTGTGAACGCGGCTGGCGGATCAAGGGAACTTGGACCGACGCGCTGCTCCCCTACCCGTTCACGACGATCCACCTCTGGACCAGTGCGCCGCTGACGATTCCCCCGGACCTCTCGCGCGAAGCCCTCGCCGCAGAAGTCGCCCGTGTGCAGCAGGCCATGGACGACCTCAACGCAACCGCCGAAGGCCGCCCGCACCAGGCAACCGCGCCCCCGCTCCGTCACGCCGCGTGATCTCCTGCAGCCCTCCTGCGACCGGTTCGAACTCGACCGGATGAACGACCGTCCGTCACTTAGTTAGCCCCCCGTCAATGACGGGGGGCCGAGCGCTCACCGCGACATCCCCCCACGCATGCCGCGTGCGGGCCTGACCGAGCCATTCGACCCCATGCAGATCGGTCCGATGTTTCCGGGCCGTGCGGAACTCGTTGACCGCGATGTGATCGGGCGGCACGACGACATTGTGGAACCGCGACCGAAACCGATGCCCCACCACCGCCGCCGGATCACGCAACAGCGGTATGCCGCATAGCCACGCCTTCTAGCCGATGGGGTGGCTGGCGTCGAAGTCCGCAACGACTCAGTCTTCTCACCCCAAAGCCATCGAGGAGCCCCCGCACGATCGAGGGTCAGCGAATACGGAGACGATCCTCTCGATCGTGAAGCGACCGCTACCGGGTCGTCGCCGACACCGTCACCAGCCACCCCTGCCCTGTGACGCAACGGAGGTTGGGAGAGCAGCTCCCGAAACCCACTCGACTCCGCCCAAGCCATCCGTCCGAGAGAACCGCAAGTGTGCTACGGGCGGCTCGTCGGTCCGTGCAATCCCAAGGAGGACGCCCCGCAGGTCCACTCTGCTTGCGGTGAGATCAATCGTGTCGATCGAAACGCTGGCAACCATCACACGGGCGGACGAGCCGCCGTGGCACCCGGCACCCGGCGACCTCGCTCTGCTAACCCACGACCTTAGCAAGGTTGCACGATAGCTGCCGCATCCGTTCAATAATGTCATCATATGTATCCGCGGCAATTGAATCACTCTTGATATCTCGCCAACGCCTGAGGGCCACGTCACCATTTATATCTTTAGACCTGCCCATAATCACTCTGCCCGTTGGCTGATAGATTCCATGCAGTTTCAGGTCATCCCTCACAGTGTGTACATTGTCTCGAACATATTGTATCCAGTCTTTAACCTGCCTGAGAGCGTGGTTAAACTGGCTAGATGGCTCATCACTTTTCGTGAAAACACGCTGAACCCCTTCAATTTCTATGAGTTCGTAGCGTTGGTCGGCATGCTCTACAACAAAGTCAGAATAATACTGCCCAAACCGAACCTTACTAAGTACGCGCTTTGCCAGTGGGCTGACAAAATGCTGATGACACTTAAGCCAGCCGTGTATAACATGTTCATCAGGATTTCGGTCGAGCAATGAAATAAACTCTTCGATTTCCCGGTCTAACACAGTCGACGCAACACTATTCTTGTCGGGTCCAGAGTTGGGACCCTGAAATGCGTCCGCATGCGTCATGAGAAGCCGGATAGCTAGCACATCTTTTTTGGCAGCGTCCACGGCATTGGAGAGGCTGTTAGGCCCGCTTCTCCACCATATATCGGCATGGTTCCATGCGAAGTATCGTACGCGATTGCCCTGCAAATTAACAATAGGCGACCAGAGCTTTACGCGGCCTGGGGACACATCCGTGACCACATTATTTTTTATCTGAATCCTCGGAGTGACGGTTACTCCAATCGAGTCGCGAGTTCCTGCCAGAAAGGATTCGCGTATTTCGTCACTGAAATAGAAAGTTTCTATCCCTGGCAATGGGTCGGTAAATTGAATCGGACCACGCACCGTTTGGTATTCATCCCCCACTTCCGCTGTAGCGAATTGTAGTCGGTTTAGATGGAGCGATTGAACGATACGATTGACTGTGTACTGCGAGTAATCGTACACATACAACCCTGGCTCAGCGTTCACCGGCGTTCCAGCCAAGTAGAACACTGCAACGCCATCGTTAGCTATATATGCGACCACGAGTTCGCACCTCACGTCAAACGGACAAAAACGTTCCCTGCCAAAATAATCGATCTCCGCTTCAACGGCGGATGCGTATTCGAGCAGGAAATCATAAATGTAATTGTTTGCAAGCTTTTCCACGGATATCCAACACTTCCATGAACACAGATATTTTAGCAGATGGCATACGTGTGTAATGACAAATATATCTAGATGCGTGTACTGTATAGGAAACATCTGCAAGCGATTGACGAGCCGTCAGGCTATTTTACTGAATTCAGAACTAATCTCGCCGGCATTGTTACTAGGACCGTTTTTCGTGTGTTTCGGGAGTTCTATTCCATCAAGGAATCCGTCGCTCGCGCTCCAGGCTAGGAGAGTCTGGAGCGCGAGTGCGGGTGGTTCATCCGCGTGACGATCAGCCGAGCTTGATCGTCACGGTTTTGGTTTCGGTGTAGTGTTCGAGGACGTCTTCGCCGTTTTCGCGGCCGTGGCCGGACATTTTGAAGCCGCCGAAGGGGGTGGTGGTATCGACCACGTGGTAGCAGTTGACCCAGACCGTTCCCGCCTTCACCTGCTTCGCGTACCAGTGGGCCTTATCGAGGTTCTTCGTCCAGATCGCGGCGGCGAGGCCATAGCTGGTGTTATTGGCGCGGATGATCATTTCGTCGGCCGACTGGAACGGCAGCACGCTGACGACCGGCCCGAAGATTTCGTCCTTCGCGATCGACATGTCGTCGGTCACGTTGTCGAAGATCGTCGGCTCGACGAAGTAGCCCGCGTTGCCGTGCTTCTTGCCGCCGGCGATCAGTTTGGCTCCCTGCTTCAGGCCGAGGTCGACGTAGCCGAGGATCTTGTCCTGCTGTTCCTGCGAGACCTGCGGTCCCTGCTCGGTCTTCGGGTCAAGCTGATCGCCGATGCGGCGAGCCTTGGCCTTTTCCGCGAGGCGGGCGACGAACTCGTCCTTGATCTTCGCTTCGACGAACAAGCGGCTGCCTGCGGTGCAGCATTGGCCTCCGTGGAAGTAGATCGCGTGGAACGCCCCGGCGACCGCCTGTTCCATGTCGCAGTCGGCGAAGATGACGTTGGGGCTTTTGCCGCCGAGTTCGAACGTCGTCCGCTTGAGGGTATCCGCGGCCCGCTTGGTGATGATCTTTGCGGTATCGACGTGGCCGGTGAAGGCGACCTTGTCGATATCGGGATGGGTGACGATCGCATCGCCCGTCGTTTCGCCGAAGCCGTTGAGGACGTTGATCACGCCCGGCGGGAAGCCCGCATCGGCTGCGAGTTGGGCCATCCGCAAGCCGGTCAGCGGGGTCTGCTCGGCGAGCTTCATGACGATTGTGCAACCGGCAGCGAGGGCCGGACCCCACTTCCACGCCAGCATCAGCAGGGGGAAGTTCCAGGGGATGATCTGCCCGACGACGCCGACCGGCTGCCGTAGGGTGTAGGAGAGGAAGTTGCCGCGGACGGGGACGGTCTTGCCTTCGATCTTGTCGGCCCAGCCGGCGTAGTAGCGGAGGGTGTTGACGACCCCCTGCACATCGCCGTGAGCATCGGTGATCGTCTTGCCGCTGTTGAGGGCTTCGAGCTGGGCGAGTTCGGCGGCGTGCTGATCGACGAGTTCCGCGAGGCGGAACATGAGTCGGCCACGGTCGGCAGCGTCCATGCGACCCCACGGGCCGTGTTCGAGGGCCTTGCGGGCAGCCTTCACGGCCTTGTCGACATCGGCGGCGGTCGCCTGGGCGACGCGGGCGATCGGTGCACCGTTGGCCGGGTTGAGGGTCTCGAAGGTCGCGCCGTCGCTGGCGTCGCACCATTCGTTATGGATGAAGAGCTTGGTCGGGCCGGAGAACTTCGCGGGGGGCGGGGCGGCGACGGACATGGGGCAGGCTCCTGCTGCAGGGACATCGGGAGGACGCATCTCCCGTGTATGCTAAGCCGGACCGTGCGTGGCGGCAATTCTTGCGCTGGAAGTGGGCTCCGGGCGCTGACGCTTCCGGCTCGGAACGACGACACCGAGCCGGAAGCGTCAG
>JBGATC010000042.1:0-52727 GCA_044229335.1 Planctomycetaceae bacterium
GGAACTTGCGCCAATCGGCTCAGCAAATTCCCGCCGCAGGCCATCGACATTTCTTCCCCTCCGTGAATCCCAGACTCCAGACCGTAAACTCCCTCCCACCTCCACCGCATTTCCCAGACCAATTAAAACGATGGCCCTGAGCGAACCGACCCATCAGCTGGTGGCTCTGGCGGATTTTTGCGATCGTAGTGGGTTACGAACTCTCTCGACGGTGGGGATACCGGACGCTTTTCCTGCTGCCCCTGGTCTGGTTGGGTACATTCAACGTCGGTTTGAGGCTGTACCGCGTCAAATGGGGTCGGTGGCAGTTCATCGCGCGATGCGGGACGGCGGGACTGATCTGCGGCGCGATCGGGTGCTCGTATCTCCTCGCCGACCGATTCCTGACCCAGGCGCAACACGCAGGCAAAGTGCTGGTCACCCAGACGGTGTGGGGCGCCGCTCAACCGCTACGTTGGCAACGAGTGTTGATTCGGGAATGGGATCCTGATACGCGGCCTGTCTGGACGACATCTCAGTTTGTGGGCACCCCCGATCGTCCGTTGCAGTTTGAATCGCAACCGGCGTTTTCTAAGTTACAATTCCATCATCCCGTCGCACTCGCCTGGGTTCGTGGCGTTCAAAAATGGTTTCTGGCCGAGGAACACGGTCGCATTTTCTCGTTTAACGACCGTCGCGACACGGATGATGTGCTCGAGGTACTCAACGTCGAGCAAAAGATCTGGGGGATGGCAGCTCACCCGCAATTCGCAGCAAATGGTTATCTCTTCATCACCTACTACGACCCCAAGAGTGCGACACTCAGAGTTTGTCGCTATCACGTAGGCCGAGAGACAGGCGTGGCGGATCGCCGCACCGAAACATTGATCATTGATTGGGCAATGCAGGGGCATGAAGGGGGCTGCCTGGAGTTCGGACCTGATGGCATGTTGTATGTCTCCGTCGGCGACAAAGGGCCGTACGACTTTGCTGAAACTGGCCAGGATATATCCGATCTTTACGGTTCGATTCTGCGGTTGGACGTGGACACTGCATCAGAGCGCGCGGCATACAGTATCCCCGCCGATAATCCGTTCGTCGGCTGGCAGGGAGCACGCCCCGAAATCTGGAGTTATGGACTGCGTCATGTCTGGAAGATGTCGTTCGATCAGGCGACCGGAGAGCTCTGGGCTGGTGACGTTGGACAAGACCTTTGGGAGTCGATCCACCTGATCCGCCGTGGAGGCAATTGCGGCTGGAGTCTTAATGAGGGGGCGCATCCGATGTTCCCCGACAGAAAACCTGGCCCGACACCGATCATCCCCCCGGTCGTGGAACAGTCACATTCCGTGATGCGCAGTGTCACGGGAGGGCAAGTCTATCACGGTGAGAAATTGCCCACGCTGAAGGGCTGCTATTTGTATGCGGACTATGATACGGGAACAGTGTGGAGCATCGAGCGTCAGGCAGATGATGCCGTCGTCAACACACTCATCGCCGATACGCCGCTCAGAATCTCTGGTTTTGCGATCGACCGCGCCGGCGAGGTTTTGATGCTGGACCATATCGGCGGCCAGATTTTTGAATTGTCGGAAAAAGTGCCGACCGCAAGAGAACTCGAGAACATCGCGAAGTTCCCACGGAAACTCAGTGAAACCGGGCTGTTCAAATCGACATCAGGCTATCAACCGGCGGTGGGATTGTTGCCGTATTCAGTGAATAGTCAGCTCTGGTCCGATGGAGCCTTCAAGGACCGCTTCCTGGCCGTGAAAGGCGACGATCACATCGATTTTGAAGCGGTTCCCATGGAGCAGAAGGAACCTGGTTGGAATGCCTGGCGATTTCCAGACGGATCGGCGTTGGTGAAGACATTCTGGCTCGAACTGGAACAGGGAAACCCGCAATCCCGTCGTCGCGTCGAAACGCGGGTGATGATCGTCGAAGATCTTCCAGAAGATTCACAGCACTATTACAAAGATTCGAACAAGCTCTGGCATATGTATTCCTATGCCTGGAATGACGATCAGTCCGATGCCGAATTGGTCGATCAGAATGGGCTTGATCGGCCCTATCAGATTGCTGATCCCGAAACGGCGAATCCGCGACAGCAAATCTGGCATTATCCGAGCCGGTTCGAGTGCATGATGTGTCACACGAAGTTTGCAGGGTTTGTGCTGGGCGTGAAGACCGCTCAAATGAATCGTGCTGGTCACTTGGGACATCCGCAGGAGAATCAGTTGGCCTACCTGGATCGTTCACGGTTGCTTGACCTGAACGCGCCGCTGGCGCCGCCGTTTCTGCCCGCGATGGTGGACCCGTCCGACGAAACCACATCACTGGACCGGCGGGCTCGAGCGTACTTGCACGCGAATTGTGCCCACTGCCATATGCCGTATGGCGGAGGTAACTCGAAGATCGACCTGCGCTATCATGTTCCCTTGACAGAGATGAAGTTAATGGATGAGCGCCCGACGCAAGGCAACCTTGAGATCGACGGAGCCCTGCTGGTGACACCCGGCGATCCGGAACGTTCGCTGCTCTATCAGCGGATGAATCGTTTGGGGAAGGGGCGCATGCCGAAGGTGGGATCGTCCGTGGTGGATGTCGTGGGAACGCGGCTGATTCATGACTGGATCTTGCAACTCGGTGGACGAACTCTGAAATCCGAGCGGACAGCAGATGGCCGAACGGATGGTCTCAAGAACAATGTTTCGGTACTGCCTTCCGAGGTCCTCCCTCCACTGGCCGCTCATTAGTCCCCGAATTGCAAAGCGATCTCTTGTGGTTGCGAAGCCATCGGAACAACCCGCATCGAGCCTGACCGCAGGTCGACATCTCCTCGCTGTGGTGATCTCCCTCAGCATGTTATGTCCGTGGGTCGGCTGTGCTCGCGACGAACAACCAACGACTCCCAAACCCGGTGTGGTGGTGGTGCCCGCGTCGGCCGGCGAACCGCTGTCGCCTGCAACGGTAGCGGCCGTGACCGAAATTCGATTGGCGGAGTCCTTCGAGCCTTTGCCGCCGATCACTGTTTCCAATGAGGATTGGCCTTGGTGGCGCGGACCTGAGCGTGACGGCGTGAGCAAGAGCGGTGAACCGCCCGAGCAGTGGCAAGACGGTCAGAACGTCTTGTGGAAGGTCCCGCTGCAGGGCCGAGGAAACTCGAGCCCGATCGTGCTCCAGTCGCGGGTCTACCTGACGACCGCTTACGACACGCCACAGCAAGAGCAGTGCGTCGTGGCGTTTGACGTGAACACTGGCGAACAAATCTGGCAGACCACCGTCCACACGGGCAGGTTCACCGAAACCATGAACGCCCAGGGCACCTCTGCGGATGCCACTCTGGCCTGCGATGGCGAGCGCTTGTTCGCCGCTTTTCTGAATGATGCAAGCATCCGCGTGACGGCGCTAACGCTGGATGGCGAGATTGCCTGGCAAACCAATGCGGGGCCCTTTCGCACCACCTATGGCTTTGGCGCATCGCCGGTTCTCTTCGAGTCGTTCGTCATCGTCGCTGTGGATGATGCCGCACAAGGATCGATTTCAGCGCTGCACCGCAAATCGGGAGAAGTCTGTTGGCGCATTCGTCGGCCGGCTGGTGAATCGTTTGCATCACCGATCGTGGCTCGAGTGGCCGGCCGGTGGCAACTGCTGATCAATGGTAAGAAAACCGTCTCGAGTTATGATCCTGCCACGGGAGAACTGCTCTGGTCGCACGTCAGCTCGGCCGCCGTCGCTTGCAATACGATGGCGTTTGGAGATTCCCTGGTGTTCGCCAGCGGTGGGATGCCCGAGAAGGAGACATCCTGCTTCCTCGCGCGCGTCGACGAAACCGAGCAGCGGCGGGTGTGGAAGATCAGCCGGCCGTCGTCCACTTGCTACGTTCCCTCGCTGCTCCACCACGACCAGCATTTATACAATCTGAACGATGATGGTGTGCTCACCTGCTTCGATCACCAACAAGGCCGGCCGTTGTTCATCAAACGATTGGCTGGAAAGTTTACCGCGTCGCCGGTGATCGCCAACGGCAATTTGATCGTCATGAATGAAGCAGGAACTGCCTGGGTGTTCCGCGCCGCGCCACCATTCGCCGTGGTGAGTGAGAACCAAATTGAGCCGGGCGGCATGGCGACTCCAGCAATCTCCCGCGGGAGAATTTATCTTCGTTCCGCCAACCATTTGTACTGTGTCGGCCGAGGGAGTTGACGGCGTTTCTCGATGCGGCTCCACATCCACCGGTTGACCAGCCGCACACCGTCCAGTGTGAGCCGCCCCCTCATGGCTTTTCTGAATGACATTCAGGATGCAACCGCGAACAAAACTGTTTCGGCGTCGAAGATGGTTTCGTGGCCCAGATAGAACCGATAGCCAAGATCAAGGTCCGCGATCCAACGGGGAATCTGCACCATATCGTCCATGCTATGGTACAGCGAAATGGCGAGTCGGGGTCGGTCGCGTTTCAATGTTTGGATGGCTCCGCGCAATACGGGCTGTTCCGCTCCTTCGATGTCCATTTTGATGAGCCCCACTGGTCCCAATCGCCGTGCTTGAACCGCCTGATCGATGGTGGACGTCAGCATCGTGGAAGCCGAGCAATCACCGCTCGACGGTGACGTTCGGCTGGCCGGACCATCACTGATCGTCGACAATGGCAGTTCTGCTTCTTCCCAGAGGGGCTGCTGGATGACGGTCACTCGCGTGGCAAACTCCGGATTCAAGGCCAAGTTTTGCTCAAGCACCTGGAGATTCCGAGGGTCGAACTCAAACGTCAGCACGGAGCCCTCCGGACCAACTCGATTCGCAAAAAACAACGCGGTATCGCCCCAACAGCCACCTGCATCGATCACCAGATCGCCCGGCCGCGCACCGACGATGGTCTGGGCCTCTGCATTGCCGTATTCATATTGTGTCATGCCAAACGTCGCGAGCGCCAACGACGCGTTGCCGTACAACGTGATGGGATAGCCGTAGGATTGCAGATTCATCCGATACAAACGCCAGCCTCGGGAACCTGTTTCGAGCGAATCTGTCCGGTCTTCCAGCGATTGTGCACGACGATAGAGTTCACGGTATCGGGGGGTATCCGCCGGCAAAGTGACGTGCATCGCTCCTAAGATTCGGTGCGCGATGAGTTTCACCAGCAAGGCGCGCGAAGCCTCGTTCGCCAAAAGCTCGTACAGTTCCTGCAAGCCGTGCCAATAAGGAGCGAAGGCGTTCAGTGACGACCGCAGCGACTGGTTGTCCATCTCGACGCGTACCATGCGGAGCCGCCGCATGGCTTGCTGAACAACCCGCTTCAGCTGTGCTCGAAAGCCGCTGGGCGGCGATTGCTGAATTAGCTCGTAATACAGGCTTAAATCCGCTTTGACGACAAACTGGTCTTTCAGGACTTCGTCAAACAAATCGACGACGAACTGACGCGGCGGATTCATAGGACTCACAATAAATCGGAAGCAAACGTCCGCAAATTCGACCGGCCGGATATTATCCTGTCGAGAATGCAAACGGAAGTCGGCATTCCAGCTTTGGAACTGGTCCTGTGACCGTTCACCGCCTGGTGAGGAGCGAGGGGATATGGCCTGCGCCCATTTTTCTGTACCCGGGGCTATGAGAGTTCGGGTTGGGTAACGCTGTGCAGGCCGCGAACTCTGCCGGGGTGACGTATCCCCACGAACAGTGTGGCCGGTCATGGTTGTAATCGTCCTTCCGGGCCGCCGTGAATTGCCGTGTTGAGCCCGGTTGAAAACGGCGGCGACTTCCGGGGGAAAATCCGGCTGAAATTGGCATCCGCACTACGGCAGAAGGAATCTCCAGCCTCCGAAGGTTGCTGCTAAGACGATTCCACAAAAGGCAATGACCCCCAGCAGCAAGTTGAACACCACCGGATTGTCTGCACGTCTGATCGGCGGACTCCTTCCCGCGTCAATTACACCGACCAGGTACGCCCAGTAAAACAACCCTGAGAACACAAGCAGGGGTACGATGGAGTTTGTATAACTCACATGCATCTGGATGTGTCCTGGCGGCGTCTCGGACTTGGCGGAGAATCTGATTCGCGATGGTCCGCAGCGTCGGCAAACTGACTTCCGCCAGCCTCGCCGTCGCGGTATCGATGAATCAGTCACACCGCCGCTACGTCCAAACTGAGTCGACGATCGATAGAACCGCGAAGCGCTCCCGTTATTCCTGATATTCCGGTTCGGAACTGGGGGATGCTGATCGTTCCTTCGATGCCGATTGGAGGCTATGAGGCTGCCGCCGAGACTTCAATAGTATTGCCGGATGTATCCGTAGGCTCGGTCGAGCAACTCCTGATCTTTGTGGAGTTGGAAACCTCGCAGCGCCTTCCGGATCGCCTTCTGGACTTCTCGCTCACCGGCCGTTGTGCTCTGCCAACCGGGAAAGCGAACAATCCGCATGATCGCGTCGATCTCGGCCACAATCCGCTCGACGATCGCCGGAGTCTCGGCGTTCTTCACCTGCTGGAAAAGCTCGGTCAACGCGGCCTTGGCTTTGTCCTGTTCCTCGACCGGGTCAATCTGCTTCTCGGCGCCCACGACATCGCTCGCGAGTTGCAGCAGTTGCTTGAGGAACTCCCTGCTGTCGAGCAGTCTTTTTTCGTGCTGCTGTTTGATCTTCTCCAATCGCTCGCCAAGTGCAACAAACTTGGGGTCTTTGTCCTGCCTTCGAAGGCGGGCGACGAGTTTGATTTCGAGCGTCTTCCCTTTCTTCTCCGGGTCGGGAGCACCGACGAAGCTTTCCAGCACTTCGGTATCCATCACCAGCGTCTCAAGATCGTCTCGGACGGTATCGAGGTGCGTGTTCTGATGGATCAGTTCGATCGTCTTGGCCCCCAGCACATGCCAGAGCAACTTGCCGTTGCCGCTCGGGGGCTTCACCGACTCGTAGACCTGAGTGAGCCAGCGGTAATCCGTCTCATACGGTGTCAGGCACGCATCCGGCGACAACGCTTCCCAGAGACCGCTTAACACCGAATACTCAGCCGCGAACGCATCGCGTTTTTCGTTGTTGGGCAAACAATCCTGGGCCGCTATCAATCCTTTGTTACCGCCGATGGTCCGGTCAACGCCGGGGAAGAACGTCAGGCATTTGGCAACCCGCTTGGGCAATTCCTTCTTCACGTCGTCCAGATTACTGATGACCTTCTGCACCGCTTTTTCATCGAAATCCAGCGCCTGCGCCACGTCGTCGAAGGTGCCGATGTCGTTGACAATCAGCCCGTGACCTTTCTGGGGGTACGGTCGATTCGTGCGGCAGATCGCCTGTAACAGATTGTGGTCCCGCATCGGTTTGTCGAGGTACATCACCTGCAGGATCAGCGCATCGAAACCGGTCAACAGCTTGGAGGTGACGATCAGAAATTTCAGCGGGTCGGTCGGATCACGGAAGCGATCGAGGAGCTTTTCTTCGCTCTCGCGGTCGCGCGCGTGAACTCTCCATTCAGTCGGGTCCCCCTGCGTGACGTGCATCACGACCGCGCTGCACTCGGGATCGCCGGTGATTTCGTCCATCGCCGCCTTGTAGAGGACGCAGCACTCGCGGTCGAAAGTCACCGCCTGGGCCTTGAACCCGATCGGCTCCACCTTCGCCCGGTAATGATTGACCATGTGCTGGACGACGCCGCGTACCCGTTCCGGCGACTTCACAAGCACCGCCATCTTGGCGGTCCGCTTGGCCAGGTCGTCCCGATCCTGTTCGCTCAAATTGCCTGTGACCTGCTTGTACGCTTCGTTGATGGCTGCCTTGTCGATCTTCAGCTTGATCTCGGACGACTCGAAGTGCAGCGGCAGCGTCGCTTTGTCCCGGATCGACTCCTGGAACGTGTACCGGCTGAGATACCCCTTCTCGTCTTCATCGGCCCCGAACGCCCAGAACGTGTTTTTGTTGGTCCGGTTGATCGGTGTCCCCGTCAGCCCGAAGAGGAACGCGTTGGAGGTCGCTCGTCATCCCCGCCCAGATCGGCAGGCAAGCAATCCCTTGGTGATGGCGGAGACCACTCTCGTTGGGGGTAATCCGAATCCAACTCATCCAACCAAGAAAGCAAACAAGCCCACGAAGACGAGCCGGGTCGATCACGCTGCTCGTCGGCACAGTGATCGACACGATTCATTAGCGTATGACGCCCCGCGACGAATATTGGGTGTACAACGCCCGATCCTCGGACCCATTTCTGCTCGGTCTTTATTACTCAGCAACCTTGTGCGTGACGCTGGTGATCGTCGAGCATGTTTTCTGGCGGACCTTGTTAAACGTTCTGCGGCGTCAACCCCCGACAAGCTCGTAGAAAACGCAGCGAACGATGATGTGGGAATTCCTTGCATCTTCCCGTCACACTGCGATTGGTTGTGATAGACTATCGCGATGTCCGATAAGCCAGACCGTCAGCCACGTGACCTTCCGGGTCGCCATTTCGCCACGACGCAATGGAGTGTCGTCGTGGCGGCAGGGGACGCGGATCGACAGAGTTCTCGGGAGGCGCTGGCGCAGCTCTGTAATACCTACTGGTATCCCGTTTATGCCTATGTGCGCCGCCGGGAGTACGACATCCATGCGGCAAAGGATCTGACGCAAGCGTTTTTCTCCCATCTGCTGGAAAAGCAGCTGATTGCCCGAGCCGACCGCGATCGCGGGCGGTTTCGCGCCTTTCTGCTGACATCGCTGCAGAACTTCCTGTTGAATGAATGGGTCAAGGCCCGCGCTGCAAAACGGGGAGGAAAGCTGGTGATCCTGTCGTTGGACTTTGATTCCGGAGAATCGCGGTTCCAGATTGAGCCCTCCCACGACTTGACCGCCGAGAAGTTGTACGAACGCCGCTGGATCCTCACGCTGTTGGATCAGGTGTTGGACAGGCTGCGGGGCGAACTCGAAGAAGCCGGCAAGGTGGCTGACTTCGAGCAGTTCAAAGGGGCACTGACCGGCGAGACGTCGGCCGAGGAGTATTCCCAGGCCGCGGCGCTGTTGGGGATCACCGAGGCGGCGGCGAAACAGGCAGCGCACCGGCTACGGAAGCGATATCGGGAACTGTTCCGCGCGGAAGTCGCCCGGACCGTCGCCACGGAAGACGATGTCGACGAGGAAATCACGCGGTTGCTGGCCAGTCTGAAATAATTTTCTCCGATCTTGAGAATAATCTGTTACCGGCTCCGGAAAGGGCTGTACCTGATCCATAGAGAAGGTCCACAACCCGGAGAGCAATCATGACCGATCCGAAACGCTGCCCGAAATGCGACGCCTCGCTGCTGCAAGATTCCCCCGCCGGCTTGTGCCCGAAGTGCTTGCTGCAGGCGGGGTTCGAGAGTGCCCCCGCAGCGGAACCGGCTGCTGAATCGGGCGATGTGGACTCGCCGACGGTGAAGTCACCCGCACCAGGCACTACCGGCTTTGAATCGCCATCGCCGGATGCCCTGGCGCCGCTGTTCCCGCAGCTGGAGATCTTAGAGCTGCTTGGCAAAGGAGGCATGGGGGCTGTCTACAAGGCCCGGCAGAAGGGACTCGACCGGTTCGTCGCTGTGAAAATTCTGCCGCCGGAAGTGGGCCGCGATCCCGCCTTTGCCGAGCGGTTCACCCGGGAAGCCCGCGCCATGGCGAAATTGAGCCATCCGCACATCGTCGCCATCTACGACTTCGGCCAGACGGACGGACAGTTCTATTTCGTGATGGAATACATCGAGGGGGCCAATCTCCGGCAGGTGATTCAGGCGAAACAACTCTCGCCGGCGGAAGCCCTCGCCATCGTGCCGCAGATTTGTGACGCTCTACAGTACGCTCATGACGAAGGGATCGTCCATCGCGATATCAAGCCGGAAAATATCCTGGTCGACAAGAAAGGTCGGGTGAAGATTGCCGACTTCGGGCTTTCGAAGCTGCTGCATCACGACCAGCCCGATGTTTCGCTGACCGGCACGCACCAGGTGATGGGGACGCTGCGGTACATGGCCCCGGAACAGATGCAGGGGACGAAATCGGTCGATCATCGGGCCGACATTTATTCCCTCGGCGTGGTGTTCTACGAACTGTTGACCGGCCAGGTGCCGATGGGCCGGTTCGATCCGCCGTCGCAGAAAGTCGAGCTCGACGTCCGGCTGGATGAAGTCGTGCTGCGGGCATTGGCTCAAGAACCGGACAAACGGTATCAGCAGGCGAGCGACGTAAAGACGGATGTGGAGGCGGTGCGGAGCAATACGGGAGACGGCGCAAGATCTCGAACGTCTTTCACTAAGACAAGCACAAAAATTGATTTTACGCCATCGCAGAATCCCGATGAATTCGCCACCCGGGGTCCGGCGATTGGTCTGATCTCTGCAGGGCTGCTCATGCTGGGGTTGCACTGTGGTTTTTTCCTTTACGGAGTGGCGGAAGATCCATCCCCGCTCGACTGGCCTTTCCTCGCATCCCTCGCGGGGATCCCCTTTGGCGTTTTTGTGCTTCTGGGAGGTATCGCCATGATACGTCTCAGGTCACATGCTCTTGCGATGTTCGGGGCAACGATGGCACTAGTCCCCGTCGGGCCAATTTGGTTGCTGAGTCTGCCGTATGGTGTTTATTCAGTTTTTGTCCTGCGGCGATCACAGGTCAAAGAAGCGTTTGCGCGTGTGCATGCTCAGCGAACGCAACCGGAATTCGGTTCGGTCAAACCCAACCGTGGATTCCATTCCGGGTCTCCCCAGGTTCATCTCCGCTTCACAGTCGATAGTTCCTCAGAGGTCGCTCGACTCGCGAACTTCCATTTCTCCGCGTTGGGTTACCAACTGATCGACGAACGACCGGATGCCTGGGTCTTCCATCGCGGAAACAAGTGGGCGGGATTATGGGAGACCGACATCCGAGGGATTTTCACGATCCTCTCCGTGCGCACCGCGCCCGCGGCCAAGGGAAAATCGTGGGTGAGCTGCGACTGGTCGATCCGCCGGCTTGGTTCGATTATCACACGCGGCGACAGGGCCGTCCTGGAAGGGGAAGGCCGCGGTTTGGCGGCGCTGCTCCATGCGAACATGGAGACGGATGCTGGTTCTTCGTCCGCCATTTTGATTGAACCGCGTCTGAGTCGGTGCGCACTGATCGGTGGGATCTGGCTCGCCGCTTCGATCATCGCTTTCGGGTTCGCCTGGCCGGCGTGGCAGATCGTGCTGCGAAAATACTTCGACAATCCAGCGGAGTTTCAGGCAATTCCCCAGTACAAGGTCGCCCTGGCGCTCCTGGTTGCTCTGGGTGCCATCACGGCCCCGTTCGGGCCGACCATCTTGGGCGGTGTCGCGGTCGCGCAGATCAGACGCTCGAACGGCATGCTGTATGGCTTGCCGCTCGCGTTCGCCGACATGATGTTCTTCCCATTGTTGGCGGTCGCGGCAGCGATCTCGCTCGGCATTGGGTTTGCGACTGTGGCGTTCTGGCCAACCCCGACTCCTGGGCCAGATAACCCGGCAGTGGCTAACATTGGTGTGATGCACGGTGCGATTCCCGGATCGATTGTCGCTTTCGTCGTCTGTTACTTCGTTGGGCGCGCCGTGTGGCGGATGGTCAGCCCGCTCAGCAGCAATACCGCGGCGAAGGCCCTTCCTTCCGCCGAATCCGATCAAGACTACGCTCGCCGCAACCTCACCGGTCCTGCCGTGGCGCTGATGATCGCAGCGGTGGTCAACATGCTCGGGAGCATTGCGTGGGCCGTGATGTTTCTGGATGACGCACAATCACCCGCCGGTTACTTCACGGCGCTGGCCATCCCCGCTTGGGACATCGTCATCGGCGGGTTCGTCCTGCTGGGCGCGGCGGGGGGCTTGCTGCGCGGCGAGACTTCGGCGATCGGCGACTTCGCCATCGCATGTTCGCTGATCATTCCGCCGGGTCTGGTGATCGCCATTCCCGCGGTCATTCTCTATTGGGTGCGTTGCGAAGACCCGCGGATCAAGCGGGTGTTCCAGGCGACTGAAGCAGCGCCGGCGACGGAGACGACTCAGACCTGGCAAGAGTGGTGGAATTGCCTGCCGAGAAGTGTGTTACGAGTGATGCATGTTTCCTGCACCCTGGTTTATTCCGCTTGTGTGCTGGCGGTGTTTGGCTATCGCGGTACCGGTACCACCTCGCCGACAGATCCGACGGTACCGTCCAGGACATTCGCCATCGGCCAGCCGTCCCCCTGGTTTGAATATTATCACCATTCCGCCGGCATGGGCTCATCGATCAAACTGCTGACCTGGTCCACGCTTGTCGCCGCAGTCGGTTTAGCCGCGCTCTGGGCGATGCGCAAGCTGGAACAGCAGGAACGTGGCAAAGTCCATGCGATGTGGTGGCACTATGGTCTGTGGACCTTCCTGCTCGTGCTGGCGATTGCCGTTGGGACTTTCTCCGGGATGATGCCCGCCCGGAAGATCGCCATCCCCAAGGGCCTTTCACCGGCGTCGACAAATCAGCCAACGCATCATGCCGACGAAGGAGGTCAACGGTGAGCCTCAACGAACCGACTCAATCTTTAGAACCAGTTGGTCCGCTGTCGCAAGCCTGGCGATTCCCGTGATCTGGTCTGACGGAGGGGCAGCGACTCTGGGCTATGGCTTGCTGACTCACGACCTCCACGGCTGGAACTGGTTGCCGTACATTGTGTGGGGCCCGTGGGGATTAACGGCACTGATTTCGGCTTTCTTGCTTGCGGTCTGGTCGCTGTGGTGTATCCGGACGTGGCCTCCGTAGTTGAGAGGTCAATGATTGGCGTGGGTGAGCGTGACAAGTTGCCTGCTCGCAGCAGCGGTCTGGTACTGCACCCAATATGTGGTCGACTTCCTGAGGCAACCGAAATGACGAGTGGACTCTAAGGACAGACAACGCCATCACCGCTCGCAACCATGTCATCTGCGACCGGTCGAGCGCTCGCAACGGTCGTTAACCCGGACGGGGCGAGATGCAGAGACAACCGAGAGTTTCGGGCGAGATCGGCCCGGAAAGCCGATACGGTCGTGGCGCAGGTGAGTCGCGCGCAAAACCGAGCGGGAGACTTCGAGACCCGACGCGGTGCTCGAAGTGGTTGCCAGAACTGGCGATCGAACGCGAAAAGGCCGCCATCCGAAGATGGCGGCCTTTCGTGTAACCCGACGGTATGCCAGTATCGCTACCGTCAAAACCAGGTGACGCAACTCGATACGACCCGGCGACTGCGAGGTTATGGAGGTCGGCTGGTTCTGCCACGGTTGGCTGTATGGCTAACACTGCTACCGGAGATATTAGAATCAAGGCTAAGCAACACCTGAAGGGGACTGGGGGTTCGAGGCCGGTGGTTGCATTCTTGGCTGGGCGTTGAGAAATGAGCGACATCACCAAAATCCTTTCGTCTCTTGAACACGGCGATTCGCACGCGTCGGCGCAGCTTCTGCCTCTTGTGTATGACGAACTGCGTCGACTTGCGGGAGCCCGAATGAGCGCCGAAGCCGCGGGGCAAACGCTCCAGTCGACGGCTCTCGTGCATGAAGCCTACCTGAGATTAGTCACTCCCAACCAAACGTACCGGTGGGAAACTCGCGGCCATTTTTTTGCGGCCGCTGGCGAAGCGATGCGCCGCATCCTGATCGAATCGGCCCGGCGCAAACTCGCCGAACGACATGGCGGAAAGCGGCAACGGATCGATTTGAAAGATTTCAGTGATCCCACGGCGTTGCCACCCGACGATTTGCTCGATCTGAATGAGGCGCTCACGGAGCTGGAGGCGATTGATCCGGAGAAGGTTGCGCTCGTGCGATTGCGATTTTTCGCGGGCCTTGAGGAGGCGGATGCGGCGGAAGCGTTGGGGATTTCCCGCCCCACGGCGAGTCGGCACTGGGCATTTGTCCGAGCCTGGTTGATCGACCGCCTAAAGAAAAATGAGAATTCGTGAGGCGCGGCTTGGTGAGAAATCGCATTGAGAGCGTTCCACCAGAAAAAGGAGCCTCCCGTGATGGATGATCTGCCCCAACTTGAAAAGATTTTTAACGAAGCGCTCGGTCGCACGAACGCCGACGATCGAGCCAAATACCTGGATTCGGTCTGTGCGGCGAATAGTGAACTGCGTCAGCGAGTGGACGAACTTTTGTCCGCTCACGCCGGACGCGGAGATTTTCTCGGAGGAAGTGCCGACCCCACTTTGAAATATACCGACCAGCCGACCCCGGATGTGGCAAACATCGGAACAGTTATTGCCAATCGGTACAAGTTGATCGAAACGATCGGCGAAGGCGGAATGGGAACCGTCTTCATGGCCGAGCAAACGACTCCCGTCCGGCGCCTGGTCGCACTCAAGATCATCAAGGCGGGTATGGACTCGAAGGGTGTGTTGGCTCGGTTCGAGGCGGAGCGGCAGGCACTCGCCCTCATGGACCACCCGAACATCGCCAAAGTGCTGGACGCCGGTTCCACGGATCGCGGGCTGCCGTTCTTCGTCATGGAATTGGTCAAGGGGACGCCCATAACGAAGTTTTGTGATGAGCTGCGACGATCACCCCGCCAGCGGCTGGAACTTTTCGTACCAGTCTGCCAGGCGATTCAGCACGCACATCAGAAAGGTGTCATTCACCGCGATATCAAGCCGTCCAATGTGCTGGTCGCTATGTACGATGGTCGGCCAGTCCCCAAGGTCATCGATTTTGGCGTCGCGAAGGCTGCCGGACAACCGCTCACCGACAAGACGCTGCATACAGGGTTCGGCGCTCTCGTGGGCACCCCGGAGTACATGAGCCCCGAACAGGCGACATTTAATCAACTGGATATCGACACACGTTCTGACGTCTATTCGCTCGGAGTGCTGTTGTACGAACTCCTGACTGGCACAACTCCTGTCGACAAGACGCGATTCAAAGAAGCAGCGGTGCTGGAGGTGCTGCGAGTGGTAAGGGAGGAAGAGCCGCCGCGTCCGAGCGTAAAGCTCAGCACACTGGAGGCGAAGGCGAGTATTGCGGCGACACGCTGCAGCGAGCCGGACAAGCTCTCGAAACTGATGCGCGGCGAAGTCGACTGGATCGTGATGAAGGCCCTCGAAAAGGACCGGAATCGGCGTTACGACAGTGCCGCATCGCTCGCTCGAGACGTGCAACGATATCTAGCGGACGAAATGGTCGAGGCCCGGCCTCCCAGCGCGGCGTATCGCTTTCAGAAATTTGTCCAGTCGAATCGCAAGGGAGTGATCACGTTTCTGGTGTTTCTGGTGACCAATTTGGTTGCCTGGGGTGCCGTTGTCTGGCAACTCAATCAAAAGGAACTCGCGCTGGGGCGAGAAAAACGGGCGCTCGATGAATCCAGGGAATTGGTCACGCGACTTGACCAACAGCGTGCGGACGCGGAAGCCAGCCGAGTCAGCGCAGTGGCGAATGCAGAGCGGGCACTGCGGGAAAAAGCACGGGCGGATGCGAATGCCATGCGATTCGGTCGCGACCTGTATGCCTTGCAGTTGAAGCAGGCGCTGCAGGCCTGGGACGAGGGGCGAACATTTCGCGTGCGCGAGTTGCTCGATGGCCAGCGTCCAGAGCACACAGTCGGTGTCGACTTGCGCGGGTTTGAGTGGAACTATCTGAATCGACTCTGCAATTCCGAAATCCAGACGATCGAGACGCACGGGGCCAATAGCGTTGCCTTCAGTTCCGACGGTCGTCTGCTGGCTTGGGGCGGCCCAAACTATACGCTGCAGATCTGGGACGTACGCAAGAACGAGCGGCTGTTCGATCTCACTCAGCGGCACTCCAGTGAGGTCTGGTGCGTGGTCTTCAGTCCGGATGGAACTCGGCTGGCATCGGCAACGGGGGAATGGGGTAGCAAAGGGACAAAAGAGAGCGAAATCAAAGTATGGGATACCGCGACCGGTGAGGAAGTGCATTCTATCAAAACGCATCCAGGCTCGATCACTAATCTCGCCTGGTCTTTCGATGGAACACGCCTGGCGTCGGCTGGTTCTAACCTCCTGGTGAAGGTTTGGGATGCAAAGGCCGGCAATGAGTTGGAGAGTCTTTCTAGCGATGTCCCGTGCAATGGCGTCGCCTTCAGCCCCGATGGAACGCGTCTGGCCTGCGCGTTTGAATCGGGCAAGGAGCGCCATCTGCCAGGTGTACTGAAGGTCTGGGATCTCATGAAGAAGACCGAGTCGCTGGTGGTCCAGCCTGATCACGGGCGGCTCTTTGGTGTCTCTTTCCATCCCAAGGGCACCCAGTTGGCGGTGGTCGGGGATCGCGGGGTCACGATCTGGGATGCATTCAGCGGAAAGAAGCTGCACTCGCTGACGGCGGGCATCGGGAGAATGACTTATCTGTCCTACAATCGCACTGGCACGCAGTTGGCGGCCGGATTTGGTCGCATCGCGAAAGTCTGGGACACTGCCACGGGCCGGGAGCTGAATTCGTTTCGCGGTCAGGATGGTGACCTGCTGAGCGTTGCGTTCAGCGCCGATGACACCCAACTGGCAGTAGCTGATGGCAGGAAGATCAAATTCTGGGATCTGAGCCAGAGCCAGGAGCCGCTCTCCCGAACCACGATGTTCGACACATGGCTCACCTGCGTGGCCGCGAGCAAGAATGGAGAATACGTCGCCACAGGCGGGGGCGGGAAAGCGTCATTGATAATATGGGACGCGAAGACGGGGCAGGAATTCTGGCGGCACAAGGCCAGCGAAAAGAACGTCCGGTGTGTTGCCTTCAGCCGGGATAGCCGTCAGGTTGCCACCGCGGGCGAAGACCAGACGATTCGCATCTGGGATCTGGCGTCCGGCATGGAGGTACTCACCCTTTCAGGACACACGACGCAGGTCAACGGCATCGCTTTCAGTCCGGACGGAACGCGCATCGCCTCGGTCAGCGGCAACGGGCAGAACCGGACTCCATCACCGGAAATTAAGGTTTGGGACGTTGCCTCGGGACATGAACTTTTGAGCTGGGTTGGCAACAGCACAATGATTACCAGTATTGCCTACAGCCCCGATGGCCGGCGCCTCGCAGGCGGGATCACTCAATATGGAATTCAGGACGAGCGAGGTTTCCAGAAAGAGTACATCTCCGGCGAAGTCCAAATCTGGGATGCCGAGTCTGGACTTCCCCTGTTGCGATTGAAGGATGACCACCACGTCGAGAGCGTCTGTTTCAGTTCGGACGGTACCCGGATTGCCGCTGGCGGACTCAGTTACGGCGCAAAGGTCTGGAATGCGATCACCGGCAAGTTGATCTGCTTGATGAAGGGGCACACATCCGATGTCAATGGCGTCGCGTTCAGCCCCGACGGCAAGCGTCTTGCTACGGTCAGCGATGACATGTCGGTGCGCGTGTGGGATGCGACGACGGGGCAGGAGACAATGTCGTTTCGCGGCGGGTTCTCGCAACGGATCATGGACGTCGCCTTCAGTCCGGAGGGTACCAGACTGTATGCTGTCGGGGGCGAGACCCTTCGAATCTGGGATGCTTCGGCACCAACAAACATCACGATTGGCGTCGACGGCAAGGCGTTACCAAGGTGAATGAGTTAAAGGTTCAAGCAATTCGCTCGCAACCATGTCGCTCCCAACCGATTGAGCGCTCGCAACACCGTATAACCCGGACGGGGCGAGATGCAGAGACTACCGAGAGTTTCGGGCGAGATCGGCCCGGAAAGCCGATACGGTCGTGGCGCAGGTGAGTCGCGCGCAAAACCGAGCGGGAGACTTCGAGACGCGACGCGGTGCTCGAAGTGGTTGCGAGAACTGGCGATCGAACGCGAAAAGGCCGCCATCCGAAGATGGCGGCCTTTCGTGTAACCCGACGGTACGCGAGATTCGCTACCGTCAAAAAAAGTTGCGGGGGCAGGATTTGAAGCACCGCCCCAAACGACTCAATCAGCCTGAAAACCTCTGTTTTTGTAGAGTAACCTGCATTTGCATTCCTTGCAATCCGGTTCACTCAATGGCATCAATTTGGTTCCGTTCGGGGTGTTTCAGTTCCCACGGAACCGTTTGGATATTGGCGTAGGACAAATGGAACCAAACCTCCAGCGCCAGAAACTAAAGACGCCCCGCGGGGTGACCCACGGGGCGCGTTGTCTCGATGATGATTCCGCCGCAGGTGTCGTTCCTTAGTTCGGCTTTCGGCCCGTTTGCGGTCTGATGAGCGGATCGTCAGCCAGTGCCAGACCGGCTTCACGCGCCATCGGGCGCAGGATCGATGCGAGCAGCTCCACTTGGGCATCAGTCGCCATCGTCAACCGGGTTGCCGTCGTGACGGTCGACCACTCCGAACGGATCGCTGTGCAGGCGGTCGCGATGTCGGCGGGCGATGGGATGTGAGCCGGTTCTGCCATCGGTCGCTTTTCCCCAATTGGGGACATTGGTTGCGGGATGGCTAGCGGTTTCCTTCGTTTTCGTGTCTCCAATTGGAGACATTTCAACGCTCTGGCATCCCCCCTAAGCCCCGTTTGCGTCGGGATGAACCGTGAGTCATCCGCAGTGCCGATCGTCGCTCCTGCGCAATCCTAGCGATTCGATTTTCGCCGGTGTGCCGCCGCGGCCCCCTTTCGAGTCGGTTTCCGTTCGGACGGGTCGAGTTCAGCGTCCAAGTCGTCCGGGTCGATCGGTTCGCGGAATCGCCCCAGGCCGGAGAGACACTGCGGGCAGGTGTGCCCGATCTCTACGAGGTCGTCGGGCGGGGAACCCTTCACCCATCGTCGGCCCATGCGGTAACGCTTGCAGGTATCGCAGACGAAAACACGGCTGAACCGCTTCGGCCCATGCGTGAATTGCTCGGGGAACGTGGCGACCATCTCCACACGGTCCTGCCAGAGAACCGCACCAATCGCTGCCAGCGCTGCCGCTTCATCGCCGCCGATCTCACGAACCAACTGGTTCACGGCCGGTCGGATCAGCGCGACAACTTCAGGGGGAACCCGGTCCGCAATCTGCAACGCGGTCTCGAATTGCTCATCGGTCAGCCGCGGTAACTGCCCTTGTGATCTCGCGAACGCGATGAGTTCACGAGCGTCATAGCTCCCGTCTGCGTTGCGCCTGATCTCGGGATGGTCGCGCAGGGAACGGGGTGTCACCCCCAGCATCCACGCCGCGGTTTGTTGGGTCAGCCCCTCCAGCGTCGCGATTTCTGCCGCCGGTCCGGTCGGTGTCGATGCCATGATGCCTTGCCCTTTCTGTGTGAGGCGGGGAACGGTGTCAGTCCCCCGGGTTCAAGTCGTTCAGTCACGAAAAATCCGCGATGCTCGGCACCCCGTACCGTGCCACCCCCGCGGGAGTACCTACCGATTTCGATCAGGGACGCCCCCGGTCCGTCGCCGTAAGTCGTTACGCATCGTCGCTGCCGGTGTCAGCTTTCCACAACTTCGCGAACGCCTCCGGCAGTGGGCTATCGAGGATGTCTTCCAGGGGTTCGGTGCGTCGGTCGTGTGGTTCGCTGCCGAGTGCTGCCAGGTACTGTGAGGCTGGACTCAACCCGTAGTCCTCACCAGCCACCCGAACCGTATTGAGAGGTGCAGGCCACCCAGCCAGTTCCGCGCGTTGATGCAGGTGCAACGCACAGCGAATCCATCGCGCATCGTGCCGATGCCATCGCGGGCGCTGGCTGGCTGTCGATTGGGTTCGCTCGATTATCGGTTCGGTCCCCGTGAGCAGTGCCGCCATGATCGGTTCCCCCGCTTCACGCCAGTCTGCCATCCCTTCGATGAAGTGCGCGAATTCGTGTAATACGATTCCCCAGCGTTCCGCGTCGGTCATCGTGAACCAGAACTCAAACAAGGCCGGAATCGCCATCGTGAAGCCGCGGCCCCGCCATCGATTGAGTTCGCGGAGACGCCCCTCTAGCTGAACGTCGAGACTCCCCGACCAGTAGGCAAGCGTGCCATCGGTGCGAAAAGAATCCGGCAGCACATAACGATCGACAAAGTAGATCGCCCGGTACGGCGGGAGTTCCGCGGGCGCGATTGCTCGCAACCGCGGTTCCCAGCCTTCAGGATCGGAGTTGTCCCGAGTGTCTGTCACGGTCGGACCAGTTCGGCTTCGATCGCCGCCGCTTGCTCACGGACGTGGTTCGCGAACGCTTGTGCCGACTCCAGTTCGCGCGCCAAGGATGCCGCCAAGCGCGGACTCCCGCCCGCCCGGCGGATTTCGGCAGGCAGCAGACAGAGTTGTTCATGCACGAATTCGTACTGGCCGCAGACGGCCACGTATTCAGCGAAGCGCGCCGCCGATTCCTGCAGGCGAACCCGTGCATCGTTGACGCGGTTCAACCGGTCGAGGAGTTCCGCTTGCCGGGTGCCGAGCGTCGCCATCACCTCCGTATGACGACGACGGAGTTCCGAGATTTTGGCCTCGAAGTCGGCCTTCTCAGCCGCGCGAAGTTCATCGATTGGCCGCAGCCCTTCGAGCACCTCGGGTTCGCTGGCAACCGTCGCCGCCCACACCCGACGACGCAAGAGAAGGTCCACGTCCTCGGAGAGTTGTTCCGGCGTCCGCCCGGCCTTCTGAAGCACCGCCTCGGCAACGTCCGTGGTCGGTTCCTTGCCGTTGTCCGCGATACGTTCCACAAGGCCGCGGTAGTCGTCGACGGCCGCTGATTCAGCCGCCTTGCGTCGCGCGAAAAGTGTGTCGATCAGTCCAGCCATCGTCAATCTTTCTTTCAGTAATTGCCCGAGGAGTTTGCCGGGAGACGTTCCCGGTTGATCGTCGGGCGGTTGTTGTGGTCGCTGAAGGAATCAATCAATTTGCCTGAATGGTTCCGGTGTGGTTACGTCGCCGGTCGGTTTGGAGGGACCCGCCGACGTTCCAAGAACCACCGATTACTTCTGCTGCAGAACGGAACGATGGAACGAAGGAACGATAATCTGCAAACTCACAGCGCCCTATGTGTGAACAAGATTTGTAGAAAACTCGTTCCTTTATTCCTTCGATCCGTTTTCAAGCCTGTAGTGCAATCCCGAGATACCATCTGCCGTTTGACGTATGTGCCTGATAGCCATGCTCTTGCAGCCATGTGCTGACGGCTCGCCCCTTCGGTGCCCGTTCGCCATTAGCTTCACACCATTCCTCGAATCGCGCGTAAAGATCGTTGAACCGGACGCGCACTTGGGTCTGATTCGGTGTTGTAAGGCAGCATTGCGCGACGAACTGACCGACGATATCTTCCGCCGTTCGGTACTCAGCGGTGGCGATCCGGACTTCATCGGGCGCTTTTAGTCCGTCCCGTTGCCATTCCAGGCAACCTCGGACCAGCCAGGCGAGAGTCCCGGATTGTTCGTGAAAGAGCTTGTCGCGGAGTTCCGGGTCAGCCTTGAGTTCATCCGGCCCGGTCTCACCTTTCCATCCGCACCAGAAACGCTGCGTCCAGGGCGTGAGGCTAAGCCGTCGCCAGATACCGCTATCAGTTCCGCGCACCCTTGGCCGGTGGTTCGTAATCAGGAAGATCGTGAACGTCGGATCAAACTCGAATTCATCCTTGTGGCAGAACCGTGCCTTGATGTAATCGCCGCCGGTCATCGCCTTGACGAGGTCTTCATCGAGTGCCGAACCGCGGCCCGTTTCCGAGCAGAACACGAACCGCTTTCCGTACAGCGAAGCCCGTTCGGTGGCGTGTCGGTCGTTCGTCTTCTCGGTGAGCAGTCCGTGAGCCGCTGCACCGGCAAAGTCGCTGCCGACAGTTTCCCGCAGTTGCCGCACGAATACGCTCTTGCCGTTGCTGCCATCACCCCAGAGCACAGGCAGCAATTCCTCAGTCTTGGCCACTCGCCCGGCGAGAGAGTACCCGCAGAGTCGCTGGAGGTAATCCTGCATGGGCTGACTGGGAACCGCCCCTTCGAGAAAACGATCCCAATGATAGGACGGCGCATCCGGGTCGTATTCAGTCGGGCACAGCGTCGTTAACAGGTCTTCCTTGCGATGCTCTCGCAATTGTCCTGATCGAAGATCGACGGTCCCGTTCGGGCAGGGCAGGAGCCATCGGTTCGTGTTGAGTTCAGATACCGCCGTTGCCCGTTGTGCCGCCGCTGCCTTGAGTGCAGAACCCCAGCGTGACGGCTTGCTCATGTCCGTGGCGAAGTCCACAGAGTCATCGACGTGATAGCCCGCGACTTCGTGCCAGATGGCATCGGAAACTGATTGAGCGTAGCGCGTCACCGCACAGCCGCCGTCGTCAATCTTCCATCGGCAGCCATCCCAGACGAGCCACGATTTCCATTGAGGTACCCAGAGCACTTGATCGCCGTATGCCTGCAGAAACCGGCGAGAGAATGTTGCGTCGGTACGCCCCTCATCATGGCGAATCGAGGTCCATCGGTTGTCGTCGGGATTGATCGGAATCTCCGGGTCGCGTTCGTCATCATCCCCGAACGTCGAAGCGTTAGCCGGAGTGGTTGCCGATCGTTTCCGCCGCTCTTGTTTCGGTGGGTCGAAGTGATGCCCCACGGGCGAACCGATGGCATCCCGGAAGTCGGCCCAGCCACGCCCCGCGCAACTGGCATGGAAGCATTTCGCGGAGAGTGCCCCGCTGGCTTGTTGGGTGACGTTTGCTTCGCCGGTGTGCTCGGGATTGAACGGACAATCCATCGCGTAGACGGTGCGGCCTTCGCTCTCTTTCCGCTCGAATCGGATGCCACGGTCGGAGAGCCAGGCATCGACCAGTAAACGCCGATCCGGTCCCTTGAATGTACTGGCGGATGTATTCGCTTTGCCTTGCATCTTCGGCGCGAACGCCGCCACGGCTTCCAGCTTGGCCCGGTCGATCGGCTCGCCCCAGCCGCTTTCGAGGTAATCGGGAACGTCAATGATACTGCAATGCCGATGCGGTCGGTCTGCTGTGCTGTCGCCCTTGCGATTGAGCGTTCCCGGTAGGCGCAGGATGCGAGCCGCATTCCCCACGGCTGCGTCGATCTTGTTGCCATCGCGATTGAACAGCGTCGCCAATCCCTGCAGCGTCGATTCGATCAGCTTCAACGATTCAGCGTCGTTCGGCATGTCAACGGGAAAGAGCAGATACGCCCCGTTGCCGCTGTCGATCGCGATCGGCGCATGCCAGCCGTGATCGGTCATCAACGCTTCGCGAATCTCTTCCGCCCGCTGTAACGCCGATTGGTGTTCGGCATCGGTCGCAGAGACTCCCGCGACGCGCTCCGGGTCAAGATCGACGAACAGCCAGCGCCGCCGGGTCACGTTGGCATCGGTCGTCGTCTTGTCGGCCCACTCCTTGATGCGGTTCTCTGCCCGAGCCAGCAGCGCCGGGTCGATCGGATTCAGCGTGACATAGATGCCCGTCGGCTTACTGCCATCCCGTGCCAGTGCCGCGGTTACGCCCGTGTCGAGGTCATTGAAGTAACCGGCGTCCGTGCGTCTCTGGCTCAAGAGGCAGCGAAGTTCGACCACGCCGCCCGATGGCACGATGACTCGCAAGAACCGTAACGCATGCTGGCGTTGTTCCGCTGGGGTCATCCCTGCACCGCCATTTCTCGGCAGATGTCGCCGAACGTGGCCGCAAGGATTTTACGCTCGGCAGCGTTGCGCGGTCTCGGGACCACAAGGCGGTTGCGCAGGCAGTGAGCCACGGTATCGGCGTAGTCGGTCGCGTTGCGGTTTGTCGGGCTGACGGTGTTGTCTGCGCGCGATCGGTCGGTATGATAAAGCATAGCCTCGCACTCCTGATGCGATGTTGAGAAGTGCAGCCAAGGCCCGCCGGAGTCGTGACCGGCGGGTCGCTGCATTGACGAGGGGGGGACGGATCAGCAGCCGAGCGCCTTGCCCGCCTCACGGGCGCGACGCGTGGCATCGTCGGTGGACTCTGCGACAGGTGCGGCAGCGTTGAGCGCCTGCAGAAACGCTTCGACGGCCTGAGGCGTGGTCACTCTATGTCCGCCAAGCATCCACGTCTGGAGCTTGACGCCCCGTGTCCCTTTGGTCGCCCATCGCCAGACGGTCGCAACGTGCGGATGTGGATCGTAGAAGAGTTGCGAAGCCTTCGAGAGCTTCGTTGCGTTTCGCAGCGTGTGTGTGAGAGTCGCTTCAACCATGAAAATAGCCCCCGAAAACGAGTAGTGTCTAGCGGACACTCACAAGTTACGCGGGAGCATAGACACTGGCGATATTAGCAGATGTTAGCTTTTGCTGACCTCGGTTTCGACGATCCGAGTGAAGCCGCCGTTCCTTCTTTTGTCGGGGATGGTCACCCCAATTTTCGCCAGATAACCCCGGAGGTCAGAAAGGGCCGTTTTACTGGCGGTCTGTTCGCCGCCACACCGACTCACGAGTGCTTCGAAGCGACTTTTGTCTAAACCTTGACCGCCTGCTTTGAGGATATCGACCAACAAAGGCCATAACAGCGTTGCTGGAATTGGGTCGGTCTGACGATCGCCTCGGAAAGCGATTCGCGCCGCACGATCCAGCCTGATCTGCAGATATCCGGGTTCGTCGCTCCGCGGCTGTGTGGACCACCAGACAATCGCCCGTGTCCGCTCGATTTCCAAGGCTGTGAGCGAGGCCGGGACGGAGACATCAATTTCCTGCATCTCTCTCACCAGACTCTGGAGAGCTACGCGACGTTGATACTCGGTATCGATGAGTTCGAGCGCGGACCGCAGTCGCTCCAGCGTCGCCTGAGCGAATCGCCACAAGAGATCATGGTGATTGTGATACACGCATCCCAGCCTCTCATCAGCCGCTGAAATCGACAAGGGGCGCAGCGTGTCGGCGTTCCCGAACTTGATCGCCTCATCAAGATCGGGGTGTCCGGTGACGTGATGACGGCTGAGCAGTTTCCCCAATTTGTCCGATTGCTGGCAGAGCTGGTGGCAAACAGAGACCGTATCAAGTCCCTCTTCCGTCAGTCGGTCCGCACATCTCAAGACCGTTTCACGAACGGCTTGAGCGGCGCTTGCGGCGAATTCGAGGTCGTGCGAGTTCTCTTCCAGTATCTTGCGCAAGTCGGCGCGCACGGGTCTGCCCCCTTCCACAACGGGGACTCCACGAGTCAGAAACAGCACGGGGCAGTCGGCGTGGATTCCGACGTTCGGGAGCTAACCTAGCCCCGTGCTCGCAACAGCCTACCCATCCGACCGGGGATTGCTACCCGAGTTTCTTGACCGCTTCGACGGCTTGCCGTTCTGCGGCTTGTGAGTAGTGCCGCGTCATCGCTGCACCGCAGTGCCCGAGGAGCCGCTGTGCCGCTTCGGTCCCCATTTCATCGACGATCCGCGTCGCGACGGTGTGCCTCAGCCAGTGCGGTGTAAACTCCGGGACTCCCGCCGCGATGCAAGCCGCTCTCAGTGATGCGGACAGCCGGTCACCGCGTGTGCGGAAGAGTCGTGCCGTTGGATCGGCACTGAGATACTTCGACAAGATCGCTTGCGCCTTCGGAGCGAAGTACAGCGTTCGCGATTTCCCCCTGTGGGCTGTCTTGTGGCGAGTGAGAGCCACACGCCAGATTTCCCCTGTACGGTCAATCTGTCCGGTCGTTAAGCCGATGATCTCGCCGGACCGCGCCCCCGTCATCAAAAGCAGGTCGATGATGTCCCGATAGCGTTCCGTCAGCTGGGGGCGCACGGCTTCGATATGTTCACTAGGAACGGCCCGGCGGGGGATCGACTCCGGCGCGTCACTGTCGCCAGCTTCGAGCGATTCCACTGCTTTCAGGGACTCGGCCAGCGTCTGAGAGACGAGCTTCCAGCCCACCGCCCAACGGATCACAGTCCGCAGCCGCTTCACCTGCTTGTTGATGAATGAGCGCGACCAGCCTTTGCGGATCATCGCTTCCCGCACCATCCGCAGCCGGAGCACGTCAAAGTCTTCTGCGAGAGTCGCGCCGTAGAGTTCGCGGGCGATCCGAATAGCGGACTTGATGCAGCGCCGTTCCGCCGCGGCATACCGCGGGAGCCGTTCAGTTGCGAACCGCAGGAACACGTCGTTCAGCAAGGCGGTCGGTTTCAGTTCCGCGGGAACCGATTGCGGCTGTCGCACCGCCTGAATCGCCGCTTCGGTGTCGCGATTAGCCAACGTGGTCAAGAGTCTGCCATACGCGGCGATCGCTTCAGCACTGCCAGCAGGGCCGAGCGAGATGAACTTGCCATCGACTTTGCAGAACGCCCGATTGCGGGACTTGTCGATGCAGAGCTTGGGGACCAACGATTTCGGACGCGGCATAGCACAGCCCCTTGGTTTAGGTTCCATTTGGAACCGATTCCGAAGGTTTTCAGGCTGCACTGCCGAACGTCGACAGGTAACGTAAATCGTTTCAGCATCAAGACTAACAGCCGCCCGTTGCCGGACGGCTGTCAAGTTGAGCGCTCTGCACCCGCCTCGAAAACTCTCCTGCCTCTGGGTCATCATTCGGGTCACATTACCCGGAAAGTCTCGCCGCCAAAACCCGCCGTGGGGTGAAGAGGCGTGGACACCGCCCCCCAAGTCTCCCTACCGCACGTTCCAGATCCCGTTGCTGGTGTAACAGAAGTTGTATTGAGAACCGAAGTGACGGCACAGCCTGTCGAGTGAGCTGCGTAGGACACTCGCAGTTCCAAGAATGTCCTGAACTTCTTTGGCTGCGGCTACGCGGATGCTTGGTAAGTGCAGTTCATCGCTTTCGTAGATCCGAGGAGATGCCTCTTGGTTTTGCCAGACCAAGCTGAATCCCTTCGCTCCTACGAGTGACACACCGATCTGCCAGGGCGGTTTGATCTGCAGCTGGCCGAGAAAGCGGCAATGTTTTTGAACCACGTGAACAATGTTCCGTTGCACGGTCAGGGCGGAGAGCACCTTCGGCGGCTCGGCAGCATCCCCAGGCTGTCGATTGAATTCGAACTGGTTTCGGATTGACCTGTAGTCGCCACCGTACACATGAAGCAGTTGGCCATCGAGCCGCAACTCCGAGACACTGCTGTCTCCCGCCCAGGCTATGGCGTCCGCATCGGCAATGGGATTGGCGCTAAAAAATGATTGCGCTGCTGCGAACGCAGTATCGTATTCAAGATTCTTTGGCCACTGAAACTGAATTGAGGTGATGACGGCAGGGAAGGGCGTTGAAACCGTGAAACGACCCGGAAAGCACCCTGGTGGCGAAGTCCGACTGGGACTTTGCTTCGTGTTTGCTGGCGGACGCGTCTGCTTCGAGCCGGCGTGGCAAGATGACCGTTTCAATCGTCGCCCGAAAGATCTTCTCGAGGGCCCGACTGAGTTGATCGCTCACCTTCGTTCGCACCGGCTTTGAGTCAGTTTCCGCCGCCGAGTACCTCAATGAGGCACGTCTCTTGATGTCAAAGACCTGACCTTCGACCTTGCCATACGCTTCGTTCACGACACCCACCATCGCCTCAAATCCGAGTTGCCGCGCCGCGTATCCAAGCTCGAAGACAACATTTGGGTTAGGGATGTGCTTCGTCGTGTCAGCATCTGTGGTGCCGACCAGCGTCAGATCGGCTAGAAAAATATCGCATTTCTCGATTTTCTGGAGAATCGTGTTTGGAATGTCGCACATGCCGGCTTCACCTTGCGTATCGGAGTCAATTGCGACTTCCCAGTCGTTGGACTCGTCATCGCTGATGCGTGCGCATGCTGCCTCCGCGGCTTCGCGAATCAGGTGGTGGTTCACCTTGCCAGGTCGATCAGACTGCCAAGCGTAGAAGATGGTTATGTCCATTAGGTCACCTCGGCTTTGACTTGAGAATCAGGTCAACCAGTCGGTCGGGCGTTCGGGGGCATAACGGAAGTCCGCACCGGGGAAGATCGATGCCGTGAGGTGATTGCCCAAGATCGGATGTTCCTTTGTGATCCGCTCAATGTCGCGACGCACAGCTTCGGAGACCGATTTACGAACTCTCTCGGCGTCGGTCTGTTCCCTCGTCCGGCCCCGGATGTCGACCGCACCCGCCAACTGAACCATCAGGTCGTCCATCTCTTTTTCGATCTTCTCCTGTCGGCCCAAATCGTGATTGCGCCAGGCCTCTTCGAGGTCTTCCTGCAGGTCATTGTACCGCTGGCCGTACTGTTTCCGGGCTTCTACGTCCAGCACCTCGCCGGACGTGCCGGCGGCGACCAGGGGGTCGATACCAGCCCGTGCGGCCAAAAGCGTCACGGCGGAAATGATCTTGTGCGGCTGGATGAGAAGTCTCGCGATGTAGCCGATTCCGACGGAGTCCTTGAAGTACTTGGTCTCCCCCTCGAACGACATTTGCCAGATTTCGCCGCGCCGCTGAAAGATGTTGCCGACGACCGCTTCGGTGGCCAGCATCCCTCGCACCTGGTTGACCTGGAATTCGAACCGCCCCGAGTTGAACGTGAATGCGGTGGTCAGCGAGAGGGTGGCGGCATAGCTGTCGATCTGGTCTGGAGCTTCTCTCGTGCAGACGATGACGGTTCGCTGCGGGGGCAGCTTGCTCGCCACGGTTCCCAACGACGAGGTTCCGCTGCCACGGACGAGCACGACGCCAAGGGCCACTCCGGCGATCTCCACCGAACCGAGCCGCCATGCCGAATCGGGCACCACAACCTCGGCCGAGTTGGCGGGGCCGATCCCGGCCGACAGGAGCGAGACCAACCGGGGAACGTCCAGCGTCCATTGACGCAGGCGATCCGCCGGTACATCGATCAAACCGGCATCGGGGCAGCGCAACCGGAATACGACGTCCTTGCCGGTCTTGATCCGGACAACTTCCTCGACGTGGTCTTCATGGCAGGCGTTACAGACCACGTGCGTGGCCGACCGGGTCGGCACCAGAATCTTCAGGTCGACCAACACGTCACGCGAGCCATCCGTCAGGTCGGCCAGTTCGTCGTTTGTAATGGTCGCCCGGCTCGGTTCAAGGAGCTGGCTGAGTGTTCTGAGCAACTGCCGCACGATCCAATCCCCATTCCCGCAGGTACTTTTCCGCAATTTCACGGACGCCATCAGGCTTGCTCTTCAGGTTGCTGGAATTCGGGTACGAGAGGTCGAACGACAGCGACCGGGGTAATTCCTCGTTCGCTTCGTCGCAGCTGAACTTCAGGCCGACCTGCGTGACGTTCAGGATCGATGCCGGAATTCGCTCCTGGTCCAGGTAGCTCTCCATCATGTCGTAGATGTCATCGACGCCGCGTTCTGGATCGGCCTCCAGCGTGATCCGGCGGCGGGGGAGTCCCTTGACCGACAGCCGCAGCTTGCGGACACGCACCGAATCGATCCCGTCCTGCGGGTCCGTGGGGAACTGGAAGTTCCGGCTCAGCAGACCATTCAACTCGTAGGGATGCGAGTTGCGGTTTTCGGGGCCGATTTCCTCCCCGAGGATCACGCGGCAGAAAACTTCCTGCAGCGGGATGTAGACCTTCTTCCCGCCACGCGCGTGCATGTCCAGCGTGCCGTGAACCTGGTCGTAGACCATCACGATCTCGAACGCCCGGCGCTCTGGACGCCGATCAAATTCCCCATCGGTGTCGAGCGTCACGTAGGTGTCCGCGTAGTCGTCCAGATAGGCGAAGAAGTAGTCGGCCCCGTTGGCCCGCACGTAGTGCTGAACCTGGCAGTGCCGCCCGCGCGCCTGCGCCTCGCGGAAGAACGCCGAGAGGGCGACCTGGAATTCCTCGATCTTTTCCGTGCTGGTGTCCGGTTCCTTGGCCGGGATGTCGCACCGCTTGATCCAGTAACGGCCGTGAGACAGACAGTCGGCGCGGGCAAACCGAACCGCCAAGTTCCACACATCGGTCGCATGGATGTAGGTAAATACGGCTTTGTCGTGCCGGCTCTCAAAGCCCTCCAGATCGTCGATCAGTTGCTGGTTGCCCTGCCGGATCGCCTCTTCGCAGATCGCCCGCGTCCCCTCATCGCCATCGGCCATGTCACTGACCTCGTGCAGGACGATCTCGATTGCCCGACAGTCTGCTTCCGGGAGCGCCTGCCATGCATTAAAGATTGGATCGACATCCGTTTCCTCCATCTCGTCCCACGGCAGTTCCAGGTCGTGATGGTGTGTTTCGAACAGATCATGAAGCAGGTGGTTCGACACCTGCCGCAACACGCGTTTTGGGTCAAAGGTCTGCGACATCCGTGACTCTCCTCGGCTCCTGAGAATTGGGTTTAAAACTCTTTACAGAACGAACGATTCCAGCCGCTTTTTTCTGCGTTCCCAGTCAGGCATGCATCTCGCCAGCAACCGGTAGAATTGCGGACTGTGGTCGTGAATCTTGATGTGGCAGAGTTCGTGCATGATCACGTACTCGATGCAGTGCAGCGGCGTCTTGACCAGGTCGGTATTGAGCAGAATGCGGCCGGCCTTGGTGCAACTACCCCAACGCTTGGCCATCTTCCGGGCGACGACGGTTGGCGGTGACAGGCCGAGCGAGCGTGCTGACTGCAGGCAGATTTCGACGCGTCGGGCGAAGACATCCTTCGCGTGTTCCAAATACCAGTCCTCAAGCAGCTTGCGGATGCGATCCCTGTCGTCACGATCAGGCAGGCAGGCCGTCAGGAACTGACCAACCAGCTTGACCGACTGTTCATTCCCTTCGATCAGCTTCAGGCGGTACTGCCGCCCTAGGTAGAAATGCGTTTCACCGGCGACGTACTGGCGTGGTGGTGTTAGGGGCCGAAACTGTTCGAAATAATCCCGCTGCTTGGCGATCCATTCTGCCCGAAGTTGAACTCGCTCCATCACGTCTTCGATGGTCCGGCCCTTCGGTGCGGCAACCGTCACCGAGCGATCAGGATGGACGCTGATCGCCAGGCGCTCCCGCTCCCGGAATTCGAGCGTAAACGGGATACGCTGCTTTCCAAATGTCACCTCGTAATGCTGACCGTTGCTCGTCGTCATGACGCGTACCTCAGCCGTGCGATATCCAGGCACTGCTCCATGATGCTGTCCATGTCCTCGAACGTCAGATCAAACGAGTGCTCAGACTTGAGGTCATAGAGGTAGTCCTCAATGTCGGTCTTCATCTGATTCTGGACGTCCGGGTTGTTCGTCCAATTCACGATTCGCCGTGCCAGGATCAATTCGTCAATACGGAGCCCGGCGGCCGTGCCGACCGCTTTGGCATCGACACCCGCGTCCGCGTATCGGGAAAACACTTCCCGCGCGACGCCGAAGAAGGCTTGGGCGACTGGCCGCCCTTGCAGTGGCGTGGGCAATTCATCGCCCGACCTGCTTCGGACGGAGCTATTGATCTCGGTCACCTTCCGCAGATAGTCCGCATCCGAAAGCCGCTGCTCGCGGAACGCCCGAATAGCATCCTCAAGCATCTCGGAGAACCGGCGGTAGAACGCCGGATCTTCCTGCATCTTGTCCTCGATGGTGCGCTTGGTTCGAAACGCGATGGTGTCCGCCTTAGACGCATCGCCGCCCAACTTCTCCACCTCTTTGGCGAAGGCGTCGGTGTCGAAGATATTGACCAGGTCGGTGATCGTTTCGACGTTCCCCGTTCCCACGTATGTGTCAACGAGCTTTTGAATCTTTGGCTCGTACTCCTTGAAGTCGATGGCCTCCGCATACCGCTTGCGGACGGCAGTCCGCAGATTCATGAAGAACTTCAGGTCGGCCTTGTACTTGTCGACTTGCTTCGCGGGGGTGTCTTCCTGAAACGCCGCGGACGAAAGTGCGATGGCCAGGCAGCGAGAGTAGGCCGAAAGCCGCTCATAGAATTGCGACCGCACCTCCTCGTCGCCGAGGAGCCGCTCATAGGCTTCGGCATCCTTCTTGTTGCGCAGCGATTTGAACAGATCCCAAAGCTGAGAGTGCTTCTCCGGCAGCTTCCGGATCTCTTCGCTGACGTCGGTGAGCGTCCCCGTCAGATCCTCTTTGGAGAATTCCGGGAGGCTGCTGTAGAGGTCCAGGGCGCTGTCGAGTTCTGCCAGCACGCCCCGATAGTCGATGATGTAACCGAACTCTTTTCCATCACACAGTCGGTTCACCCGCGCGATCGCCTGCAGCAGGGTGTGATCCTTCAGCTTCCGCGTCAGGTACATGACCGTGTTGCGGGGGGCGTCGAACCCCGTCAGCAGCTTATCGACGACGACGATGATTTCGGGCTGATCCGAATTCTTGAAGGCGTTGATGATCTGCTTGTTGTAATTGTCCTCGTTACCGAACCGGGTCATCATCTTCTTCCAGAACGCCTGGATGCCGTCGGGGTTGGTCTCCTCGACCTCTTCGTTCCCCTCCCTGGTATCCGGGCCGGAAATCAGCACGTCCGACGTGACCAGGCCGAACTCATCGAGGAACTTCTTGTAGAGCAGCGCCGTCGACTTGTCCTGCGTCACCAGCTGGGCCTTGAACGGCGTCCCCTGCCAGTTGTCCCGGAAGTGGACGCTGATGTCCCAGGCCACGCGCATGACCTTCTGCTGAGCCTTATTCAACTGGTCCGTCGTGGTAAACTTCTTCTTCAGGTCCGCGCATTGCGCCTTGTTGAGGCGATCCGTCAGCCGCTCGAACCACTGGTCGATGGACTCTTTCTCGACCTTCTGTTCGACGTGCCGCCCCTCATACAGCAGCGGCACAACGGCCTTGTCGTCCACGGCCTGGCGGATCGTATAGGCCGGCTCGATGAGCCCGCCGAACTTGCCGATCGTGTGCTTTTCCTTCTTCATCACCGGCGTGCCGGTGAAGGCGATGAAGCAGGCGTTCGGGAGCACCTTCCGCATCTTGGCGTGCATTTCGCCGTACTGGCCGCGATGCCCCTCATCCACCAGGGCGAAGATGTTCGGATTGTCATTCCGGACCGCGTGCTTGCCGACTGCCGCGTCGAACTTGTCGATGATCGTGGTGATGATGCGCGACTTGTGGCTGTCGATGAGTTCAGCCAGGTGCTTGCCGGTCCGCGCCTGGACCGGCTCGGTGCCGCAGTGCCGGAACGTCTTGTAGATCTGGTCGTCGAGGTCAACGCGATCCGTGACCAGGACAATCTTGTAGTCGACGATGTCCGGGGCTGTGGCGATGGCGTTGGCCAGCATCACCATCGTCAGCGACTTCCCGCTTCCCTGGGTGTGCCAGACGACGCCACCTGTCCGGAGACCGTCTTCGCGGACCCGGCGGACCCGGTCGAGAACGCTTCGGACCGTGAAGTACTGCTGGTAGCGGGCGACCTTCTTTTCGCCGGCGTCGAACAGCGTGAACCGCTGCATCAGCTCGAGCAGACGCTCGGGGCGGCACAGACAGTACAGGGCGCGGTCCTGCTCCGTCACCTCGCGTCCGTCGCGTTCGATAGCATCGAAATACTGCCGGACGTACCGGAACCGGTCGCCAAACAGGCTGTCCTTCGCCGGTGCGGGGAGCGGTTGGTTGACCAACTTGGCGACGGCCGCGTCAACATTCCCCCGCTCCTTCCAGACCGCCCAGAACTTGGCCGCAGTGGCGGTGGTGCCGTACTTCGCCTCGTTCTTGGAAAGCGCCAGCAGCAACTGCGAATAGAGAAACAGCTTCGGGATGTATTCGTCGCGCTGGTTGCGAATCTGCTGGGAGATTGCCTGGTCAATGGGCTCCTTCATGTCCGGCCGCTTGCATTCGATCACGCAAAGCGGAATTCCATTCACAAACAGAACCAGGTCCGGGCGGCAGGTTTCGTGGCTGCCCGAACGCTCGACCACGTACTCTTCGGTGACGTGGAACACGTTGTTCGTCAGCCAGGTCTCCGGGTTCCAGTCGACGTATTGCAGGGGAAAACTCTTGGTGTCCCCGCGAATCGATTGCTGCAGGCTTTTGCCCCACAGCAGCAGTTCGTAGACCTTCTCGTTCGTGCGGACGAGCCCATCAAACGGGATGTCCTTGAGCGCCTGAACGGCGGACTGGATGTTCCCTTCCGAGAACTCGAACTCTTCCCCCTTGTAGCGAACCCGATTGATCTTCCGCAGCTGGCGTTCCAGGACGCCGTCCAGCAAGACGTTGTTCAGGCGGCCACCCCGTTCCGCGACGGCATCCGTCTCGGACAAATAGATGTAGCCCAGGCTCTGCAGCAGCTGCAGCGCCGGGATCTGGGAGATGTGGTCTTCCTGGAAGGATGGCGTGTCGCGGGGCATGGTTCATTCCTCGTCATCATGGGCCTGGGTGTCGCCCGCGATTCCTTCGAGGGAGTCAACCTGCTTGGGCAGCTTTTTCTGCTCGGACTGAACGCGCCGTTCCACCTTCTTGATGTCTTCGTCGGGCGGCAGCCGTTCGGGAACAATCCCGCGATCGGTCAGAACCTTGCGGACATCCTGATTGTTCTTGACGTGTTCCCGCGTGATTGCCGGTTCGGAACGGAGGTCGTCCTTCTTGATGTTGAAGTTCGTGATCTCGTTGGCGAAGTCCTTGGCCTTAATCGTGATGGTCGGCAGGAAGTCGGCCAGGGGACGGCTCTTGGGAACCTTCAACCGGTCCTTCATGTCCTGGGTGGTCTGGCCACCGAACAGGGCCATATCTCCCTTGCTGCGAATCCGGGCGAAGCTCTGGTTATCGCCAAGCCGCTCGAAGATGATCCCGGACAGCTGCTTCTCGGACGCCGTCAGTTTTCGCCGGGCGCTGAGCCGTTCCATTTCCCCCAGCCGCTGTTCGATGACCTCCATCTTCCGGGTTTGGACCGCGAAGTACGTCTGGGCGAAGGCGACCGGATCCTTCGCCGGGTCGCCATTCTGGGCGATCAGGTAGCAGGCATACCGGGACAGCATGACATCCTCGATTTCCCGCTGGGCGCTGGACCCCAGTTCGACCATTTTCGTGGTCTCAAGAAAATGGTCGTCCGCGTCGTAACCCGAGTTCTGGCAGGCTGTTTTGGCCTTTTCGACCACCTTGATGAAGTTCTCCCACCGGCTGTACCCGAGCAGCGTCTGAATGTCGCGGGCCAGCCAGAATTCCGTCGCGGTCTCCGTTTCCCGTCGGAGGCACTGCTCGAAGCTGGCGTGCAGTTGAACGATCACTTCCTTCTTCACGGCTTGCCTCCGTTCTTGGTCGATTTATGTGGGTGGGGAGAACCCGTCAGCAGTTGCTGCATCAGGGCTTTCTTGTGTTTCTGCATGGCAACCAGTTTCTGCTCCAGCAGCCGGATCTCGCGGTCTGCCGTAGTGAGCACTGCCGCGATGGCCTTTTGCTCTTCGAGGCATGGAAGCGGAATGTGAAGGCCGAGGATCGCAGATTGCGGGAGGTTGTAACGCGTCGCTCCCTGAGAGAGCCGCGCGATCGCCCTTCGAGCACGCTCTCCTCGCAGTAGATGGCCTGCGAATTCTGGCCAAATCTGAGTGAAGTTATGGAGACGGAACCCGAAGCAGAAGCTGTTCAGGTAGGTTCCCTTGATGTCCTCCAACAATACAGACGCCATCCCCACTTCATTTGGCGTTTCAGACGAAGTGGTGAAGAAGATGTCTCCCAACTTTACCTCGTTCTGTCGCTCGCCAGGCTGCACCCGAACATAGTCCATCCGAGCCGGATCAATGTGGGTATTATCGAAGATGTTGAGGTACGGGATGTATGGCGACCCTGCCCCGAAATCCTCCTTTGATTTGCCCGACAGCCCGGTATAGGTTCGCCCTAGGCCGCCAACTCCAATGCACTTCCAATCGGATGGAATCCATCCACATGGAGTTGCGTGCCCAGAGACGCCGGAAACGGCCGGCTTTCCAAAGCCTGGGATCCTGAGGTTGCCCGAAAGGAGTTGTTGTGCCAATCCCTTTTTACGCCTGCGCCTGGCGTCGATCACATTCCGGATGTCATCGCATGCTTGGTCCCAGGCAGCCAACGTTTTCCCGATCAGTTCCTGCCGGGGCTTCGGGGGGATTGCGACGGGGATCCTTGCGAAGTCCTTGTAGTACAGCCTCAACCGGTCGCTGGTGATGCCGTATGAGTAGGCCCAAAACAGATAGATCATTCGCGCGGACTTGAACCAGTACGACGCGAACAGCGGATCGACATCTTTCGTCGGCGCGAGCACGATGTATGCCGGACTGACAATCGCGTCGTGACTGGCCAGCCCGGACGCGCCCTGCCACATCCGCATCATGTTGTAGGCAATGTCGCCCGCGCGAACGAGAAGATGCCCTTCAGACTCAAGCGTGGAGTCCATCTTGCGATCAAGGGATTCGCGGTCCACCAATCCGTCGTTCATCGTGACGGACATCAGGGGCAAATCGGAAATCCCAGGTTCCCGCCGATTCTTGAACAGATCACCGAGATGAGTCGTCACATTACCCGCCATAGCCCAACTCCTTCATGTACTTCGCCATTTGCTTCTGGGTTTGCGCGAGTTCGGACTCCAGCTCGCCAATCTCTTTTTGCACCTTGCCGATGTCGATCACCACCTCCTCTTCAAACGTGTCGACATAGCGTGGAATGTTGAGATTGAAATCGTTCTCCTTGATTTCGTCGAACGTCGCCTTGTAGGCGTATTTGTCGACGGTCTTAAATGCCTTGTAGGTGGAGACGATCCGTTCCACGTCGCCGTCCTTACCAGTACGCAGACGATTCTGGTTCGTGCCGTCGTCGAATTCGCGGCTGGCGTCGATGAACAGGACGTTCTTCCCGTGCGGATGGCGACCCGCTGCCCGTGCTTTGTCGAACACGAGAATGGCCGCCGGGATGCCAGTCCCATAGAAGAGGTTCGGTGGGAGCCCGACCACTAGATCGAGGAGGTTCTGTTCGATCAGTCGCTCGCGAATGGCTCCTTCCTGGCCGCCGCGGAACAGCACCCCGTGCGGCACAATCACTCCCACCTTGCCGACATCAGATAGTGCCGTCTCGACCATGTGAGTGATGAACGCGTAGTCCCCCTTGCTCTTGGGCGGGATGCCGCGCCAGTAGCGGTTGAATTTGTCTGCCGCCGCGCCTTCTTGTCCCCACTGCTCTAGAGAGAAGGGAGGATTGGCGACGACGATGTCGAACTGCATGAGCTTGTCCCCCTCGATCAGCCGGGGGCTGTTGAGCGTGTCGCACCACTCAATCCGGGCGGCGTCCATCTCGTGCAGGAACATGTTCATCCGGCACAAAGCCCATGTGCTGCCATTGGACTCCTGCCCGAACAGCGAGAAGTCATTGTTGCCAACCTCTCGTCCCACCTTGATCAGCAACGACCCCGACCCGCAGGCCGGATCGCAAATCCGGGCACCAGGTTTCGGGGCCAGCAGTTTAGCCAGCAAGGTCGAGACTTCGGGCGGTGTGTAAAACTCGCCCGCCTTCTTGCCAGCGCCGGCCGCGAACCGTCCGATCAGGTATTCGTAAACGTCCCCGATGACGTCGCGATTCCCCAGCCGTGAAGGCCGCAGGTCGAGCTTCGGGTCGTTGAAGCCGTCGAGCAGATTCCGAAGCCTGCGATTGCGCTCGCGAGTCTGGCCCAGCGCGGGCTCGGAGTTGAAGTCGATGTTGCGGAAGACATTCTCCAGCTTCGACTTGTTGACGTCTTCGATCTTCGTCAGGGCGATGTTGATCAACTCGCCGATGTTCGCGGCTTCGCGGTGGGCATACAGGTAGTCGAAGTCGCATTCTTTCGGCACGACAAACCGCTCGCGGGCCATCGCGCGTTCGACGCGGGTCTTATCACCCTGGTACTTCGCTTCGTAGCCGGCCCGCTTGTCCTTCCACTGGTCGCTCATGTACTTGATGAACAACATCGTCAAGATGTAGTTTTTGTATTCTGAGGGGTCGACGGTGCCGCGAAACGTGTCGCAGGCCCGCCAGACGACGCGGAAAATGTCTTCGAGATCGGTGGTGTCCGACATGGATGGTCCTTTGGGGTTCAAGAGGGCCGACGAACGGCCTTCATGCTGATGGTTTGAAGCAACTGAGTCCGCTTTTCCTGCAAGGCCAGCATCAGCTGGTGTTCCCGCACTCGCAGGTCGTCGAGCGCCACGACCGTCTCCTGCGTCTCCAGCGGCGGGATTTCAACTTGCAGATCTTCGATGTCCTTCCGGGACACAAGGGGCTGGTGGGTTCCCTTCATGAATGTGCGGAGTACGCTCTGGAACGGAGGCTGATTGATGTACCAGGCCAGGTAACCCGCCCGGATCGAGTCCGTCTTCAGCCGCAGGATAAAGAAGTATCCCGTGGCAACCGTGTCCCGGAGCGGCTCCGTGATCGCGGCGGCGAACAACCGATGGCCGCGGGCCAGGAACAAAACGTCCCCCTCCCGCGTCTCGTACTTCTCCGGATCGGCGTCGATCCGCACGGGCACCAGCCCCGAGGACTGCAGCCGCCGGTCGTCGTCGAAGTCCTTGATCTGGATGACGCGGACTACGCCGGGGGGCAGGACGGGACGGTGACCATCCGTGGCCGGAAGGTCGACAGGCTCGACCTTCCCCCGGAACTGGTAGCCGTTCTGGATCTCGACAATCTTGTTCAACTTGGCCTTCACGGTAATTCCACCACGAAATATGAGGAGCAGGCCGTCGGCATGGCGACGGCCTGCCGGGATTCGTTCAGACCTGTCCGTCTCCGTCCATGCGGGACTGAACTTCAGCCTCAGTGCCGAAGAACACGGTCTTGGAATCCGGATCAACAAAGACGCCGAGTTCCGGGACCGGTTTGCTCAGGAACCGGGCCAGGGAGAAAGCCTTCCGTTCCGCTGGATTGTGCTGTTCGAGCACCTTCTCCGTGTGATACGTCAGCACATCCTTGAGCGCGGCTTCTTTCGACTCCCCGTCCGCCGGGGCCACGATGTTTTCGATGTAGGGGCTGCAGGTGACTTCGTATTCGCCGTATTTCATAACCGTGTTTCTGGAAGTTGGGTGGAAAGAAGCCCCGTGGCCCGCACAGGTGCAGGCCACGGGGGTGCGACTACTCGCGCGTGTCAGTCGTGATCCGGTAGGCGTAGATGAACCGGGTGTCCGGCCCGCCCCCGCCGCCCGCGCCCTGACAGCCGAGCTGGTGGAAGTACTGCTCGATGGCGCGAGCAGCGGTGTCGGTTCCGCAGTTGCGGAAGATCCAGGCATCGGCCTTTTCATTCACACCGTGGCGGTTGAAGAGGCAATCGCGGGGATCGGAGGCGATCCCGCAATACCACGCCCCGAAGGACCCACCACACTTTTTGATATGCGCCAGCAGGTCCGCAGACGGCTGGCCAGAAACAGTTGTCGCGCTCATGGCGCTGTACCTCGCTCTTGAGTGGATCGAACAGAATACGCCGGGCGAATGTGCCGGCGTCCGAACGCGAAGCTCCGCGCAACCTCCTTTACGGAGCTTCAGAGCTTGACCCAGGTGAGCGAGGCGACAATACTGTCAGTGTTGAGACGCGCCGGCGGCCACGCAGATACAAGCTGGCTTCGGCACGAAATTCGGGGGTTGGTGTTACGAGCACCCACCCCTTTTTTGCGGCCCAGGACGCTCGCCCCAGAAACTCCGCAGTAGTGCCGATGCAGGGATTAGAGCGTCCCGGAACCCGTTTGTCTACGGGTTATGTCTCGGTATTGGCGATGCAGGGCGTTTTTTGGGTGGGTGTGCGGCAATGTGAACAGCCGCAAGCTATTCACCCGAAGTAACTTCCGTCGACGACGATGTTTTTCGGGAATTCTCGGAAAAATCTTCTCGGTTAACCATTGCCAGCGTCACCGGCCATCTTTCGCCACATGTCGCGCTGACGGGACCAGTCGATCTCAGCCGTGATTGGTCGCAGCATCTTTTCATGGATCGCGGACTTCCCGGCCGTGATGCGGGGCAGGAACAGCAACTCTTCCTGGATGTCCGGGGCCAACAGCGTCAGGGCCAGGATCTGCGACATGCGGGGTTGCGTGACGTGGCCCAGGCGGGCGAGTTCGGGGATGTCGGAGACTTCACCAGACCGCAGCAGGCCTTCGAGCCGGATCGCCACGGCCATCAGGCGGGAAATCCGGGGGACGCGGCCGGGTTCGACTGGCTTCGGTTCCGTGGTCGCGGGGGTGACGCGACGGCGGCCGTGCGCTTCGCGGGTGAACTGGACTTTGCGTTTGACGGTGATCATGCGGCGTCCTCTACGTTGCCTTCGGCAAGGGTTCTTATGGCGGATGGGTGAAACGAAATCGCAATGGTGCTGTCGGCGGGATCGAACTCGACGCGGGCGACCAGCAACGCCATCACCTGGGCCTGCTCCCGCGAACTCAGTGCGTTCCAGACGTTGTCGAAGTCGGCGAAGGCCGCGTCGACGTCTTCCTGATTGATCCGCTGGGCTTCAACTTCGGAGACACGGGTTCGGACCTGCGCCAGTTGGTGCTCGGCCCGCGAAATGCGTTCGTGCAGGTCAGCAATCCGGGCGGTCGTCGCGCTGCTGGGTTCGGGCGTCACGGCCAGGCGAGCAATCTCAGCGTGGTCCCGCCCCAGTTGCCGTTCGAGTTGCCGCTGCTGCGTGGTGACTTCGGCCAAGTCGGTTTCGGTGGCGGAACACGCCTGCTTCAGCACCTCAGCCCGCAGACCTGGGTCGTGGGCGAGGCACCGAATCTGGTCGACGACCTCGGCCTCGATCTCGGCCGCCGGCAGGGACTTTGTCGGACATGAACTCCACCCGCTCTTGATCGCCTTCACACAGGTGTAGTAGCGATACCGTTTGGACCCGCGTCCGGTGAAGGTGTGAACCATCGACTGGCCGCACGCCCGGCAATTCAACAATCCCTTCAGCAGCGCACCATACTTGTTGACCAAGTGGCTTCCGCGACCACGGCCGTGCTGCTGGAGCGTCGTCTGGACCTTTTCGAACACGGCCACGTCGATGATTGGTTCGTGTTCGCCATCGTAGACGTCGGTCTTGTGCTTGATCTTGCCGATGTAGATCGGGTTCGTCAGCAGGGCGTAGACCGAGCACTTGTCGAACGGGCGTCCGCCCCGCGCGGACCCCTTCCGAGTCTTCCATGACTTGTTGCACCATCCCCGCCGGGAAAGTTCATCGACCACCGGCAACAGCGATCCAAGTTCCAGATACAGGCTAAAGATTCGGCGGACTTGGGTCGCCTCTTCCGCATTGACGACCAGCTTGGCGCTGGGGTTGGTGCGGTCGACGTCGTACCCCAGCATCGGCACGCCGCCCGCCCACTTTCCCTTGCGGCGTTGGGCCGCGATCTTGTCCCGGATGCGCTCGCCGATGATTTCCCGTTCGAACTGGGCGAACGACAACAGGATGTTGAGCGTCAATCGCCCCATCGAGTGGGTCGTGTTGAACTGCTGGGTCACCGACACGAACGAGACGGTGTTCTTGTCGAACGTCTCCATGATCCGGGCAAAGTCGAGCAGCGATCGGCTGAGGCGGTCGACCTTGTAAACGACCACGCAGTCGACCTTGCCAGCGGCAATGTCGGCCAGCAGTCGCGCCAGCGCCGGCCGTACCATGCTGCCGCCAGAGAACCCGCCGTCGTCGTAATGGTCCGGGAGGCAGACCCATCCCTCGTGCTGCTGGCTGGCGATGAACGCTTCGGCGGATTCCCGCTGGGCGTCGAGTGAGTTGAATTCCAGTTCCAGGCCTTCCTCGGACGACTTACGGGTGTAGATCGCGCAGCGGATCACCCGCGTCGTCGTTGGCTTCTTGTTGCGGCTCATTTGTCCCTCCACAGGCGGAAGAACAGGAAGCCATTCATGTGCGAGCCGGTGACGGCCTTGGCGATGGCCGACAGCGACTTGTACCTCTGCCCCTCGAACTCGAACCCGTCCGCCACGACCAAGACGCGGATCGTCCGCCCCTTGTAGTCGCGTTCGATCCAGTTCCCCGGCGGCGGAAGACGGGAATCCCGACCGCTGGCCACCGGGATCGTCGCAACGGACGGTTCGTCGTCAGATGCCTTCTTCTTTTCGCGCGGCGGCGTCACCCGAATCTCCGCGTCGTCCGCCAGTTCTTCAGCACGCTGGCGGGCACGGTCGGTCAACCCACCTTCCGCGTTGGCCTGCAACCGCCATGCGATCCGGCGGACCAGGTATCGCTTGTGCCGGCTGCGGCACTCTTCGCCGAACACCTCTTCAAATCGCTTGGCGAGCTGGTTCACCGACATCTTCTCGAGTCGGGCCACCTCGTTGGCCACGGTCAACTTCATCGTTGATCTCCTTGCTGGTTGTCCGCATCCGATGGTGCGGCGGTGTCATCCGCTGCGCGACCATCGGCCGCGTCCGGTTGGGGTTGGCTTTCCGGCTGCGCCTTCCAGAGTCCCGTGCGTTCGGCACGCTGCCGAACACGAGCCAGTCCACGGGCCAAAAGGGCGGCCAGGCTGCTTTCACGCGATTCGTCCATCGTTCACCTCGCATTCCGGGTCTCGCGGGGCATCCGCGAGACTCTCAGACACAGAGAGCCTCGTTTCCGAGACAACCTCAAGGCCTGTGGGGCGAGATGTTGGAGCCGGGCCGGATTCGGCCAACCGGAGCGCATGACGGTGACGGGCCACCCCCAGCGCGAGGATCGCGGCAACCTGGACGCGACGAACTTCAGGCGTAAGTTCGGAGATCGGGAGAACGGATGCTTTGGACACGTCGCGGGCACCACTTCCAGGAGATCAACAACATGGACGCCCGTGGCGTCCGTCCCCGGGTTATGTATGCCGCGACGTTCGAGCCTCGCGCGCGGGACCGCTGATTTCCCCGGCAAAACAGCCTGTTTTCAGATGCCACACGCTTTGTGGCAAAGCCACACGAGTTGTGACGCGACCTCTCCGCCGAGAGGCCAAATAACCCGGCGGTCAGGCTCGCGTCTGTGTTTTCTCTGCGATCCCCATGTTGATCGCGGCACAGCTTTCCGCGCGTCGCCTGTGAACCGTTGCGGCTGGCTGCCTCCGGCTGGAGGTAGCCATGCCCCATGTTCCACAGGGGAGTCATGTCTGTACGGAGTACGCCCGGACGCTGATTCGGGTGAAGGCGCGGCAGCTCGTTCGGCGACCGGGTTTCAACCGGTCGGAGACCGGCGACATCGAGAACGACCTGCTTCTGCACCTGATCAACCAGGCGAAGCAGTTCGATCCCGGCCGCGGGTCGATCAACACGTTCATCGCGCGGGTGGTTGACTCGGCGGTGGCGATGTTGGTCCGCGAGCGCCGGCGCGAGAAGCGGACCCCGGAGACGGGAATCGTCGTCCAGTCGCTGGAAGTGATGATCGACCAGGCCGATGGTCCGCCCGCGCCGCTGGGGGCCACGCTCTCGCAGGCCGACGCCGAACGGCGGACCGGCGGCGAGTCCATGTCTGGAATCGACCTGTTCGAGCTGGCCGACGACGTTGCGCATCTGATCGATGCCCTGCCGCCCGAACTCCAGGCGGTCTGTCGCGCCCGCATGAACCGGAACCGCTCGGAAACGGAGAGTGATCTCGGTCTGTCGCGCCGGAACTACGACGCGGCCATCGAGCTGATCCGTGAGCACTTCGCGCGGGGTGGATTCGGCGAAATCTGATCGGCCGCGCGCGGCGGGACACGTCGGCGGCATAGGTAACACCGGGAAGGCCACTCGCACGAATCACCCGGAGCGACCCATGACCGCTGACGTGTTCCGTTTTTCGATCTCGCCCGATGTGCCGCTGGTTGAAGCGGAGATGACGCTGCAGTTGGCGACGTTCGCGGCCGAGGGCTTGTTCGGGTCGGCGCGGGTCCGTCTCGACTTCGGCTACCACCTCGATCCCAACCGTCACGCGATCCTCGTGGACGGCACGAAGGAGGCGGGAGCGGCTGTCGTGAAAGTCTTCGCCGGCCTGTTGCTGCGGGAGTTTGGCGAAGAGGCCTTCCGCGTCGAACGCGTCTGTTCCCAGTCCCGCCAACCTCAGGAGGCCGCTGCATGAGTTTTCTGTCCCGCGTCCATCGGGGACGCGAATCGAAACCGCCCCGCATCCTGTGCTACGGCGTTGAGGGGATCGGCAAGAGCACGTTCGGTTCGCAGGCCCCCAAGCCCATCTTCGTCCAGTGCGAAGACGGGCTCGACGAGATTGCGACCGACCGCTTTCCGCTGGCCACGAGCTTTGATGACGTGGTCGCGGCGCTGACCGAACTTCGCAACGAGCAGCACGACTACGAGACCGTAGTCATCGACTCGGCCGATTGGCTGGAACGCCTGGTGTGGGACAAGCTCTGTGCCCAGCACGGCGTCACCAGCATCGAAAAGGTCGATGGCGGTTACGCCCGCGGCTACAGCCACGCCCTCACCTTCTGGCGCGAGATCATCGATCACCTGAATGCCCTGCGGAACACGCGCGGCATGGTCGTGCTGCTGATCGCGCACTCGAAGGTCGAGCGGTTTGAAGACCCCGAGTCGTCGCCTTACGACAGGTACTCGCCCCGGCTCCATAAGCACGCGGCCGCGCTGATCAGCGAGTGGTGCGACGCGGTCTTGTTCGCCACCCGAAAGATGCGGGCGCAGAGCGAAGACGCCGGGTTCGGCCGCAAGCGGACCATCGCCCACGCCATCGGCACCGGCGGCGGCGAACGCATTCTGCGGTGCGTCGGCGGCCCGTCGTGCGTGGCCAAGAACCGTTACGGAATCACCGAAGAATTGCCCCTGTCGTGGCCGGCCTTCATGCAAGCCCTGACCAACAACCAACCCCAAGGATCCCAATCCAATGGCTGACCTCCGTGGCTTTGACGCCAACACTGTCGAACCGAATGGCGATTTTGAACCGATCCCGGCCGGCAAGTACCTGGCCGTGATCACCGAGAGCGAACTGAAACCGACCAAGGCAGGGACCGGGCACTACCTGCAGTTGACCTTCCAGGTCATCGAGGGTCCGTACCAGAACCGCCTGTTGTGGGCGCGGCTCAACATCGACAACGCGAATGCTCAGGCGCGGAAGATCGCCCAGGGCGAACTGTCCGCCATCTGTCGCGCGGTCGGCGTCCTGGCCCCCAACGACAGCGTCGAACTGCACAACCTGCCCTTGGTGATCCACGTGCGCTGCAAGAAGCGGACGGACACCGGCGAGATCGTCAACGAGGTGAAGGGCTATTCGAAGAAAGACTCGCCCCCGCCTCCGGCTGCGGCCGCTCCGGCGGCGAACAGTACGCCGCCCTGGAAGCGCTGATGATGCTGGACCTCGAACTCCCCTATCCGCCAAGCGTGAACCATTACTGGCGTCGCGTCGGAGCACGGACGCTCATCAGTCGCGGGGGTCGGGCATTCCGTCACACGGTCTGTTCGATCCTCGCGACGCGTGGCGTCCGGCCGCTCGATGGCCCGCTGGTGGTGGACATCACGATCCATCCCCCGGATCGGCGGCGGCGGGACATCGACAACGTTCAGAAGGCTCTGCTCGACGCGCTCCAGCACGGCGGCGCGTACGGCGATGACTCGCAGATCGTTCGGCTGACCATCGAGAAGGGCGATCCCCTCGACGGCGGCAAGACCCTGGTTCAGATCCGAAAGGCGTAGATGCTTGCGCTGCGACCCTATCAAGAGCAGGCCAAGGCCGCGCTCTACGATCACCTCCGGCAACGGGATGACAATCCGTGCGTGGTGATCCCAACCGCCGGCGGCAAGACGCCGCTCATGGCCTCCGTCTGCAAGGACGCGGTCGGTCAGTGGAACGGCCGCGTTCTGATCCTGGCGCATGTGAAAGAACTGCTCGAGCAATCGGCCGACAAGCTGCGGACTGTCTGCCCGGAGATTGAGTTCGGCGTCTATTCGGCGGGCCTCAAGCGTCGGGACACCCGCAACCCGGTGATCGTGGCCGGTATCCAGAGCGTCTATCGCCGGGCCTGCGAACTGGATGCCTTCGACTTGGTGATGGTGGACGAGGCCCATCTGATCCCGGCCGAGGGTGAGGGGATGTACCGGCAGTTCCTGGCGGACGCCAAAGTCATCAACCCGGCCCTGCGGATCGTGGGGTTCACGGCCACGCCGTTCCGCTTGAAGACCGGCCCGATCTGCACGCCGGACGGATTCCTGAATCACGTCTGTTACGAGGTCGGGGTTCGTGAGCTGATCCGCGACGGCTTCCTGTGTCCGCTGATCACCAAGGCGGGCAAGGCGAAAGCCGACACGAACGACCTGCATGTCCGCGCCGGCGAGTTCATGGCCGACGAAGTCGAAGACCTGATGGACCAGGATGGGCTGGTGCAGTCGGCCTGCGCCGAGATCGTCGAGCACACGTCTTGCCGCCAAGCCTGCCTGATCTTCGCCAGCGGCGTGAAGCACGGCCGGCACATCGTCGAGGTACTCAGCCGCCAGCACGGAATTGAGTGCGGGTTCGTGTCGGGGGAAACGCCGATCCCGGAACGGGACGCCACGCTCGGGCGGTTCCGGCGCGGGGAACTGAAGTACCTCTGCAACATGAACGTCCTGACGACCGGGTTCGACGCGCCGCACATCGACTGCGTGGCGCTGGTCCGCCCCACGATGTCGCCAGGTCTCTACTACCAAATGGTCGGGCGCGGGTTCCGCCTGCATCCCGCGAAGCAGAACTGCCTCGTGCTGGACTTCGGCGGCAATGTGCTCCGGCACGGCCCCGTGGACCAGATCCAAGTCGTCACGCGGGATCGCGGCAACGGCGAGGCCCCGGCGAAAGAGTGCCCGGAGTGCCAGGCGGTGATCGCGGCCGGGTATGCGGTCTGCCCCCAGTGTGGTTTCGAGTTCCCGCCGCCCGAGCGGCAGAAGCACGAAGCGAAGGCGAGCGAGGCCGGCATCCTGTCGGGCCAGGTCACCGACGTCGAATACGACGTGTACGACATCACGTTCAGCGTCCACACGAAACGTGACGCTCCCCCCGATGCGCCCAAGACCATGCGGGTCGATTACCGACTGGGCCTCAATCACTGGCAGAGCGAATTCGTCTGCGTCGAACACGAGGGGTACGCGCGGCAGAAGGCCGTGGGTTGGTGGCGGCGGCGCTCGCCCGATCCGGTCCCCGACTCGGCGGAACGGGCCGTCGAACAGGCGGAAGCCGGAGGCTTGGCGACCACTGAGAAGATCACCGTCCGCAGCATCGTCGGTGAGAAGTACGACCGCATCGTGGCCTACAAGCTCGGTCCCCTGCCCGAGGCGCTGGAGGTCAGTTCGCACGATCCCTTCGATCCCGATGAGGTTCCGTTTTGAGCATCGTCGACACCGCCACAGATTACCTCCATGCCGGGCTGTGCGTTCTCCCCGCGATCCTCGCGGAGAAGCGGCCGGCGCTGGCGGGCTGGAAGCAGTACCAGCGTCGCCTGCCGACGGAGCGGCAGGTCCGTACCTGGTTCGCGGACGATGCCCCGCTGTGCGTGCTGGCCGGGGCGGTCTCCGGGCATCTGGAGATGATCGACTTCGATCACGAAGGTGAACTGTTCGACCGCTGGCGCGAGCTCGTGGCCACGGAATCGCCGGCGCTGGTGGACCAGCTGCTGGTCGAGCGTTCCCAGTCGGGCGGACGGCATGTGGTCTATCGCTGCGAAGCGCCGGTCTCTGGGAACCGCAAGCTGGCCCAGCGGACGATGGTCGTCGACAGCGCCGAGCCGGTGGTGATCGCCGGCAAGCGGTATGTTCCCCGCCAGGTCGGAGACCACTTCGAGATCACGCTGACGCTGATCGAAACCCGTGGCGAAGGGGGCCTGTTCCTGTGCGCCCCGACGCCCGGCTATGTGCTGGAACGTGGGTCGTTCGACGGGATTCCTCTGCTGAACGAAACCGAAAGGTCGCTGTTGATCGAAGCGGCCTGCGCGCTGAATGAGACGCTACCGCCGGTCACGCGAACCCCTGTGGGCACAGCCGCCAACGGTCGACCCGGTGACGACTTCAACGAGCGGGGTGACGTTCGAGATGTTCTGCGGCGTCACGGATGGGAACTCGTCCGGGGCGGTGAAAACGAGTACTGGCGACGCCCCGGTAAGGACCAGGGTTGGAGCGCCACGTTGCGGGGCCGCGTGCTGTTCGTCTTTTCGTCGAACGCGGTCCCGTTCGAACCCGACCGGGCCTATTCGCCATTCTCGGTGTACACGCTGCTGGAACACGCCGGGGATTTCGCGGCCGCCGCTGCGGCGCTGCGGAACGAAGGGTTCGGCCAGGTGGGTGATGAAGAAGTCGTCGACCTGTCGCGGATCATCGCTCCCGATCCGTCACCGCCGCAACGCGATCACCATCCGCAGCATCCTGATCCCGGCCCGCTGCCGATGGAGATGTTCCGCGTGCCGGGGTTCGTCTCGGAAGTGATGGATCACTGTCTGGCGACCGCGCCGTATCCCAACGTGCCGCTGGCGTTCTGCGGGGCGCTCGCCCTGCAGGCGATGCTGGCCGGGCGGAAGGTGCGGGACGCCGGTGACAACCGCACGAATCTGTATGTGCTGGCGCTGGCCTATTCGTCCGTCGGCAAGGACTGGCCCCGCAAGGTCAACACCCATGTCCTGCATCACGTCGGTCTCGTCGAGTCCCTGGGCGAGAAGTTCGCGTCGGGTGAAGGAATTCAGGACTCGCTGTTCCGCACGCCGGCCATGCTGTTCCAGACCGACGAGATCGACGGATTGTTGCAGTCGATCAACAAGGCCCAGGACGCCCGCCACGAGAACATCCTGGGGACGCTGCTCACGATGTACTCGGCCGCGAACAGCATCTTCCCCATGCGGCGGAAGGCCGGGAAGGAGTCGTCGGGCGTCATCGACCAGCCGTGCTTGGTGGTCTACGGCACCGCCATCCCCACGCACTACTATGCCGCACTGTCCGAGCGGATGCTGACGAACGGCTTCTTCGCCCGCATGCTGATCGTGGAGAGCGGCCCCCGCAGCGTGGGCCAGGAGCCAGGAATCATCAGTCCGCCGCCGCGCGTGCTGGAGACGGCCCGTTGGTGGTCCGAGTTCTGTCCCGGCAGCGGCAACCTGGAACGCTTCCATCCGTTGCCGTCCGTCATCGAGGCGAATTCGGCCGCACGCACGTTGTTGACCGAGGCGCGGCAGGCGTCGGAGGCCGAGTACGCCAACGCTGAAGCCCGGGGCGATCCAGTGGGAACCACGGTGTGGGGTCGCGTGCCCGAGCAGATCCGCAAGCTTGCCCTGCTGCACGCCGCGAGCGCGAACCACGAAGCGCCGCAGATCGACGAGGCGGCCGTGCGATGGGCCACCGACTTCATCCTGCACCAAACCCGCCGGATGTTGTTCATGGCGCACAGCCATGTGGCGGACAACCCGTTCCACGCCGATTGCCTCAAGCTGCTGCGGAAGCTCCGCGAGGCACCGGACCGGACGCTGCCCCACAGCGTGCTGCTCAAACGGATGAAGCTCGACGCGAAGACGTTCCAGGAGTTGATCACGACCCTCGAACAACAGGGGGACGTGCAGATCGTGACCACCACCCGACCCGGCTCGTCGTTTCGCGCGTACCGGCTGGTGGGTGAGGTGAACGCAGAGGGTGAAAGGTGAAGCATGAACCAGCCAAGCAGTGCATCGCCGGCGATTTGAGGGGTCAGGTTTCCCCACGTTTCCCCCACGTTTCACCGGCGGGGGGTGAAACCTGAGAACGTGCGAAAGAGCCATACATATAAGGAAAAAACAACTCTCTCTTTTCATGTTTCACCCGTTCACCCCCACCCACCCGCGTGATGCCTGCCCGCGCGTATCCGCGTGTGTACGCGAGGCGGGGGGTGAAAGGGTGAAACCTGAATGGTTCCTTCCCGGCCGGAAATGACGGAAGAGGCCAGCGGGAACCGTCGCCATTGATGACAGAGTTTGTTTCGAGTGTCCGAACCCTAACAGGAGCCATGCCCATGACCGAGTCCAATGACCCCAAGCTGCCGCAAATCGATGAGCGGACCCAGTTCTGGAAGGAGGTCGTCTGGCCCACCGCCCGAGCACTGGAGACGTTCTTCTGGAACCTGCTGTGGTTCGCGGTGATCGTCTGCCTGTTGTTCTCGTTCAACCCCTTTCGCTGAGGAGTTCCCACGTGTCTGACAATCATCCACGCATCAGCGCCGCACCAAGGACGACGTGTTTGTGGTGCGGCTGCCCGCTGAACACCAGCGAACCCGCCCCTACCTGTGATCGCTGCGACGAATGGGATCGGCGTCGTTTCATGAACCCCGCCCGTCTCAGCATCGACGAGTTGTACGAGCTCGAAGCGTACTCACGGATAATCTACACGCGGCCACGGACGCCCCAGGAATTGGAACTGGAGCAAACCGCCCGCAAAGCAGCAGCCTATCGGAGGATGATCCATGCACATTGAACTGCGGAAACTCACGGACATTCGTCCCTACGACAAGAACCCCCGGATCAACGACGACGCCGTCGATGCCGTCGCGGCGTCGATTCGTGAGTACGGGTTCCGCCAACCGATCGTCGTCGATACCGACGGCGTGATTGTCTGTGGGCACACCCGCTACAAAGCGGCACAGAAGTTGGGCCTGGAAAAAGTGCCGGTGCATGTCGCCAAGGATCTGACTCCGGAGCAGATCAAGGCGTTTCGAATCGCCGACAACCAGACCGCGTCGCTCGCTGAATGGAACTACGACCTGCTGCCGCTCGAACTGGCCGACCTGCAGGCGGCCAACTACGACCTCAGGTTGCTGGGGTTCGATGCGGACGAGCTCGCCAAGCTGCTCAACCCCGACGGCAAGGACGGGTTGTGCGATCCCGACGAAGTTCCAGCCCCGCCGGACGAGGCGATTACCCAACCCGGCGATCTATGGATTCTGGGTGAGCATCGATTGCTGTGCGGCGACAGCAGCAACCCGGCCCATGTCGATCGGCTGCTGGACGGCGCGGTGATCCATCTCGTGAACACCGATCCGCCGTACAACGTCAAGGTTGAGCCGCGCAGCAACAACGCCATCGCGGCGGGCAACAGCAGCTTTGCGAACCCCAACAAGCACCATCAGAAGTTCGACCTGGAACGTCACCCGGAGAAGTCGAAGGCCACGCACAAGAAGATGCGAGCCAAGGATCGCCCGCTCGCCAACGATTTCGTCACCGAAGCGGCATTCGACAATCTGCTCGATGCCTGGTTCGGGAATCTGTCGCGCGTGCTCCAACCCGGCCGCTCGTTCTACGTCTGGGGCGGTTACGCGAACCTCGGCAACTACCCCCCGTTCCTTAAGAAGCACGGGCTGTACTTCTCCCAAGGCATCGTGTGGGACAAGCAGCATCCCGTGTTGACAAGGAAAGATTTTATGGGGTGCTTTGAGCTCGCGTTCTACGGCTGGAAAGAAGGGGCGGGGCACGAGTTCTTCGGCCCCAATAACGCGTTCGATCTGTGGCACGTCAAGAAGGTCAACCCGCAGTCGATGGTGCATCTTACCGAGAAGCCGGTCGAACTGGCGGTGCGGGCGATGCAGTATTCGTCGCGGACCGGTGAGAACGTGATCGATCTGTTCGGCGGCAGCGGCTCGACGTTGATCGCTGCCGAACAGACGGGCCGCAAGGCGTTCTTGATGGAACTCGACCCGCCCTATTGCGACGTGATCGTGCAGCGATTCGAGAAGTTTACCGGGAATAAGGCCGAGCGGGTGCCGGCGCAGGAGGCCGCGGCGTGATCTACCTGGCCAGTCCGTATTCGCATCCTGAGGTCGTGATCCGCGAGCAGCGGTTCCATGAAGCATGCCGCGCGGTCGCCACGCTGCTGGCGTCCAGTCTGACCGTGTTCTCACCGATCGTGCATGGGCACCCACTCGTTGACCACGGGCTGCCGACCGACTGGCCGTTCTGGGAGCGGTTCGACCGGGACCACCTGGTTCGGTGCGACGAGGTCGTGGTGTTGATGCTCGATGGTTGGCGAGAGTCCGTCGGCGTGGCGGCGGAAATCCGGATCGCGGGGGAACTCGGCAAGCCGGTCCGGTATCTGGCCCCGGACGCCACGGGTTCGCCCACGTTGGCCCACGTCGCGGAGGAAGCGGGACGTTGAAGAAACCTTCGACCAACGAGAAAACGCCCGCACGTTGCGAACGTGGGGCGTCACCGGGGCGAGCCCGGATCAACGGAGGGTTATTCGCCGGGGCGGTATGTCGTCCCGCACCCGGCGCAGCGTACCGTTTCGTCGTCGTCCTGCCAGACCAGCCGGTCGGCGTCCCGCTCGCCGCACTTCGGACAGGCCTCGGTGGGGGCGACGTGGTTGGCCACGGGCGGGTCGAGTTGGTCGGCCACCGCCAGCAGCGTTTCCAAGAGATCGTTGGCATCGATGCGGGTGGAGCGGCGGCCTTCTTCGAGGGCGTTCTCCAACCGCAAAGCGACCACGCGGAGGGCGTCGGCGATCTTGAATTCGGGGGTTGTCATGTGGGCACCTCAGATCTTGAAGAGTTCGGAGACCGCCTTGGGACCGGGCGTTCCGTCCGCGATCTCAGTCTGGTTCGCCTTCTTCTTGGCGGCCTTCTTGCCCGTGGCCTTCGCGGCGGGTTTGGCGGGGGTGTTGGTTCCCGTCGCCAGCGCGAAGTGCCCGCGTTCGGTCTTGGTGAACCGGGCCTCGGCCCCCTTGGTCTGAATCTCCCGCAGGATGGCGGCGTACAGCGTGGCCTGCGGGGTCTTGCCGCCGGGGCTTGTCCAGTACCCCTTCGCGGCCATCGCGTCGATCATCTCCTTCGAGGTCATCGGCTCCCCGGATTCCGCCAGCACCTTCGCGGCCGCGTCGAGCGCGCTCATCTTGCCATCTGTCTTCCGGGGGGCGGCCTTCTTCGTCTTGCCCGGCTTGGCGTCGTTCGTTGTTTCAACCGTCGCCTCGGCGGCCTGCGGTTCCGCCTTCTTCGTGGCCTTGGCCTGGGGCTTCGTGGTCTTGGGGGCTTTCTTGGTCGTGGTCTTCTTCGTCGACATGGTTCATCTCCTTGGGAAACAGGGGTCCAGAAACAAAATCAGCCGACCACACGGTCGGCTGGTTACTCACCACGCAGGATTCTGCGTCGGGCTTCGCGGGCTTTGTCCAAGGCCCGCTCGGCCCATTCGATGGCGAACACCAGGGCGTCCGCCGCTTCCGCGTCTTCGCATTCGATGGCCATCAGGTCGTTGATCTGCCGTCGCAGTTTCATCTGCAACTCGTGCAGCGTCCGGATGGCGGCACAGTTCAGGGGGCGGGGTTGT
>JBGATC010000043.1:0-52838 GCA_044229335.1 Planctomycetaceae bacterium
CACCGGGTCCAACGGCTCAGCGTCCATGCCAATCTGACTCCTCATTCAGGTGTCAGAGTCCCGGCGCAAATAGCGTGCCAAAAAAGCTCGCTCTACGAGAATTCTAAAGTAAGTGCCATTGGGCGCAAGCCCCCCGGTGTGTTTGTGTCGGTTGAAAAGCCTCCAGCCACGTCCATAGACCAAGGCACCGGCGGCTAGCGCCGTTCCGCTCAATCCTTCTCGCGCACGCTGGACCTGATGTGCGTCCAAAGCGACCTCGGCCATTTCGCATCCGCACAGAACCACGGGCGATCCATTGACCGCGCCGGTTGGCTCGGGGAGACTGGGGTTTCTTCCACTCCAGAGTATCCCGCTGTGACTGTTCCGCCGCCGTTGTTGACCGCTGCGAATCTGTCGAAGCGTTTCGGCGCGACGCAGGCGCTCGTCGACGTGTCTCTGACAGCGCAAGCAGGACGGGTGCTCGCGCTGGTCGGCGAAAATGGTGCCGGCAAAAGCACGCTGATGAAAATCCTCAGCGGTGCGCATCATCCCGATGCCGGGACCCTGCACCTGGAGGGTCAGCCGTACGCTCCTGCGAATCCGCTCGCTGCCCGACGCGCGGGGGTGGCGATGATTTATCAGGAACTGAATCTCGCGCCGCACCTCAGCGTGGCTGACAACATCATGCTCGGCCGCGAAGAACATCGGCTCGGCTGGTTGTCGCGCGGGAAGCAGAATGCCCGGGTCCGTGAAGCGCTCGACTGGCTCGGGCACGCGGAACTCGCTCCCGAGGCGATCGTCGGTCACCTTTCCGTCGGCGCACAGCAGCTCGTCGAAATCGCGCGGGCGCTGGTTCATGACGCCAAGCTGATCGTCTTCGACGAACCGACCAGCTCCCTCACTCAGCGCGATACCCAGCGGCTGTTCGATGTCATCCGCCGACTCAAGGCGACCGGTCGGGGCGTGATCTACATCAGCCATTTTCTCGAAGAGATTCGCGCCATCGGCGATGACTACGCCGTGCTTCGTGATGGACGTTCGGTTGGTGCCGGTTCGCTGGCGGCGGTCACCGAGCCGGAGATCGTCGCTCTGATGGTCGGACGAACGGTGACCGACCTCTTTCCGCAGGTCCCGCACACGCCGGGAAAGCCCATTCTCACGGTCCGTGGACTATCCGGACGCAACAGTCCGACCGACGTGGAACTGACGCTCCAGCGGGGGGAAATCTTCGGGCTGGCTGGGCTCGTCGGCGCGGGACGGACGGAACTGGTGCGGTGTCTGTACGGCCTCGATCCGATCCGTAGCGGACAGATCCAAGTGGCCGAACTGACGTTATCCGGCGGTCCGCGTGCCCGGATTCGTGCGGGTCTGGGGATGGTCTCGGAAGACCGCAAACGGGAAGGACTCGCGCTGTCCCGATCGATCGCCGATAATCTCACGCTGAGTCGGCTGGAACCGTATCAGGTCGCCGGGCTGATGCAGCCAGAACGACGGCGGACCGCTGTCACGCACTGGCTGCAGACGATGCAGGTGAAGTGCCGCGATCAGGACCAGGCGATCGGCGAACTCTCCGGAGGAAATCAGCAGAAGGTGGCCCTGGCCCGCGTGCTGCACCAGCAGGCTGAGATTCTCCTGCTCGATGAGCCGACACGCGGGATCGATGTCGGCACGAAGGCCGAGATCTACCGGCTGATTGGTCGCCTTGCTGCAGAAGGGAAGACGATCCTGTTCGTCAGTTCGTACCTGACGGAACTCTTGGCGATGTGCGACCGGATTGGTGTGATGAGCCGCGGCCGTTTGCGGGCCGTGCGTCCGACGAAAGAGTGGACGGAGGCCACGATCATGAACATCGCCGTCGGTGGCGAAGAGGATGTTCAACCATGAAGATCGCTCCTCATCGTAGGGTGGGCTGTGCCCACCATCGTTTTCAGAAACAGCGTGAGAAGACAAAGTTGGTGGGCACAGCCCACCCTACGAAGCAGCGCGCTGCCGGAGCTTGCGCTCCGGGCTATGACGGAGGGGACCGACGCGATGACGACCGCTGAGAGTGCACGCCGTCCGTCGGTGTGGCTGCGATTGCTGCGGCAGACAGGACCGTTGCTGGTGCTGCTGGCGGTCTACGTTTTGTTCGCCGGTCTGGAAGGGGTGATGAGCAAGACCGGTACGGTCTTCTTCACGTCGGAACACATCCGGTCGATTGGTGTGAACAGCGTGGTGATCGCCGTCTGTGCGATCGGGATGACGGTCGTCATCATCGCTGGCGGCATCGATCTCTCGGTCGGCAGCGGAGTCGCGCTCTGTGCGACCGTCCTCGCCTGCGGATTGAAGCTCAACTGGTCACCGCCGCTGGTGCTGCTGTTGACGATCCTGACCGGGATGGCACTCGGCGCGATCAATGGTGTGCTCGTCAGCGTGCTGCGGGTGGTCCCGTTTATTATCACTCTGGGAACGATGACCGCGTACCTGGGGGGCGCGAAGATGCTTGCCGAGAAGGTCGATGGTGGCCAGACCGTGCGTCCCGCAGCTTACGCCCCCGATGACAAAAACTTCGCGAAGAACCAGGTCCCGGTGGCGCTGCAGCAGTTCACCAGCGTCCGGGCCAAAGCGTTATGGCCTGCCCGGTTCACGGAAGGCCCCACGCGACCGGCGTGGGATGAAGCGCTCGACTTCATCCGGATGCCGCTGGGGATCTGGCTCGCGCTCGCGTTTGCGGGGTTGATGGCGATTGTCCTGCAGATGACGGTCTTCGGCCGACATGTCTTTGCGCTCGGCTCGAATGAAGCGACCGCGCGTCTCTGCGGGGTGAATGTCCCACTGACCCGCATCGTCGTGTATACGCTTTGCGGGCTGTTCGTCGCGCTGGCGGGGATCTATCAGTTCTCACGACTGAGCAGCGGCAATCCGACGTCCGGCGTCGGACTGGAACTTCGCGTGATCGCGGCCGTCGTCATTGGCGGCGGCAGTCTGGCTGGAGGGAAGGGGAGCATTCTGGGAACGCTCGCTGGAGCCGCCCTGATGGCGGTCATCACCAGTGGCTGTACACAGCTGGAGATTCCCAACTCACTGCAGGACGTGATCCTCGGCGTGATCATCATCGCTGCAGTCGCGCTCGACCAGTTCCGCGAACGCCGCACCAGCGCCGTGTGAGCTTGTTATGAAAACACCGCGACCGGACGCCCAGCCATTGCCATGGCTGGGCTTCAGACGGCGATATTGTTAACCCCGGAACTCATTCGGGTCAAAGTTGACGAGTTTCCCATCGCGGAAGAAGAGGATCACGCTGCGTCCGTTGGAGTCAGGACCCCAGCGATAGCCTTCATCGGTCTGCAGGTACGCACTGCCATTCTTGAGTTCACGGTCATTCCAGTATCGTTCGCCCTCTTCGCCCAGGATCCCGCTGATTTCCGCGACCGACTGCCCCGTATGCACACGGTGTGCGAGCAACCAGTTCAGCGAATCCCCGTCGTGATGAACCTGATAGTTCTCACGCTGTTCGGCGACGTGCGGGGCGTGCGGATCCTTCACGTACTGCTCCAGCCCGGGCACTCCCGCCTGATGCAGCACCGAACATCCGACAAACGAAGCCGTCAACAGACCCAACGCCGCCAGCAGTCGACGTGACATCACGCCCTCCTCGAAGAGAACCGCCCGCGGAATACTCCGGCCGGTGATCGCCGTCGAGGGGAGAGTGATGACCTGCGGTCGAGATGACTCGCGGAATTCTGCAGATCACGGGCGCATCGGCGATTTCCGCCGGGCATCTGGTGAAGACCCGAAGATTCAGGCCAGCGAGATCCTGTCCCGAGAGCCTGTCAGGCACGAAGCAGGAGGCCCTTATGACCCGGGACGCTTTACTCTTTTACAGGTTGAGATGGCGCTGCTTCCGGGGCATTCTCAACAGGTGCGGGCGCTTCAGGATGGGCTTTCGGAATCTCAAGATCGCGCAGTCGATCTTCATCGGGATCGACGACCTTCGGCGGTGGGCAGAAGTAATTCGTGAGTTCCTCGCGGCTGGTCAATCCGCGATAGGATTCTTCCGGCTCGGGGATTTCCTCTCCAGACTTCGCGGGACCGATGAGGACCCCTTCATAAAAAATGGCCCCTCGCACACCAACGACCAGATTCGGTGGTGGTGATTCGAGGTGATCGGCAATCGTGATATGAGCCGCCTGCCAGGCGAGCTTCACCATCGAATCTTTGGCTGATGCTTCATATTTCCGCAGTTCCGGCACATGCACCAGTAACACGCAGGCATCGTCGTTCAGTTCGCAGTACGTCACAAAATTGCCGCCGGACAGAGAGACAATGGCCTTCCCGCCACGCTTGGTGAAGAACTCTTCCCGCAGAGACTTCATGGTGTTGGCATACACCACTGCCAATTCCCGGGCTTCATCGGTGTTACCCTGGCCCACTCCATCGCTGCTACTGGAGATGGAGGAATTCGCGAGATTAAAGGCCGTCTGACACGGATTTTCAGCGACCGGCTCGCCGGGGGGTAAATTGGCAATGGTGTGCCACATCCAGGCCGTGAACCCGCAGCATAACAGCAGACCAACCCCACCCAGACCGCCCAGAACAAGCAGGATCGTCTTCCACGAACTTGAACCGGATTTCGCCATCGGTCAGATCCATATCCAGGCAGTGAAAATAAGCATCCCTGTCAGATGACAGACCTTCCCTTTTGACTACAGACGATTCATCGAACACGAACGTCTGTTGCTGACAATAATGAGAGTGAGCTCGACTGCCTCAGCAGTTACAGATACTCGTTGACCAGGTTCTCCAGCCATTCCTGGCGGCCGGACTGGTTCGGGGCGATCTGACCCTTGTTGAGGACATAGCTCGACAGCGATTCGAACGTCGCCGTGCCGGCTTCGATCTCTTTGCCGACGCCGCTGTCGTAGCTCGCGTACCGCTGGCGGACGAAGTCGCTCAGGCGGCCTTCCTTGCGGATCGCGGCGGCGATCTTCGCACCGCGGGCAAACGTGTCCATCGCCCCGATGTGGGCGTAGAACAGGTCGATCGGCTCGAAGCTTTCGCGGCGGACCTTGGCATCGAAGTTCACGCCCCCCGGCTGCAGACCACCCTGGGCGAGGATCACCAGCATGCACTGCGTCGTCAGGTAGATGTCGGTCGGGAACTGGTCGGTGTCCCAGCCGAGGAGCAGGTCGCCCGTATTCGCATCGATGCTGCCGAGCTTCCCCTGCATCGAGGAATACGCGAGCTCGTGCATCATCGTATGCCCGGCAAGCGTCGCGTGGTTCGTTTCGATGTTCAGCTTCACGTGGTCCCACAGGCCGTAGGCCCGCAGGAAGTTGCAACAGGCAGCGGCGTCGAAGTCGTATTGATGCTTCGTCGGTTCTTTCGGCTTCGGCTCGAAGAGGAACTGCCCGGTGAAGCCGATCTTCTTGGCGTGCTCGACCGCCATGTGCATGAAGCGGGCGAGGTGATCGAGTTCGCGTTTCATGTCGGTGTTGTAGAGGTTCTGATAGCCTTCGCGGCCACCCCAGAAGACGTAGTTCACGCCGCCGAGGTCCTGGGTGACTTCCATCACCTGCTTGACCTGAGCCGCTGCGAAGGCAAACACATCGGCGTTACAACTCGTCGCCGCACCGTGCATGTACCGCGGATGCGAGAAGAGATTGGCCGTCCCCCAGAGCAGCTGGATGCCGGTCTTCTGCTGCTGTTCTTTGAGGACCTTGGCGACTTCGAGCAGGTTCTTGTTCGACTCGGCGAGCGTGGCCCCTTCCGGTGCGACGTCGCGGTCGTGGAAGCAGTAATACGGTGCGCCGAGCTTGTCCATGAACTCGAAGGCGACTTCGACTCGCTTCTTCGCGTTGTCGAGGCGGTCGCTGCCATCGTCCCACGGACGGTCCATCGTTCCCGGTCCGAAGGGATCGCTGCCCGTCCCGCGGAAAGTGTGCCAGTACGCGACTGCGAACCGGAACAGCGACTTCATCGACTGCCCCTCGACGAGTTCGTCGGGGTTGTAGTGTTTGAAGGCGAGCGGATTCTTCGACTTCGGGCCTTCGTACTGGATCTTTGAGACTTCGGGGAAGTAAGCCATGCTGCAAGTTCCTGAGGCCCGCGCGGAAATCGGGCGCAGGCCGGGTTGACGGTTGTCTGCCGGTAGTGTACCGACCACCCGACCTGCGCGAAAGCGAGCCAGTTACCCGCGATTTACCGGGGAAAGGCTTCCAGCACGACGGTCCCGATGCGGGCTCGCGCGTGGACTTGTTCCCTGCCGCGAGGGGTGGAGGTCTCTTCGCGTTTCGGGTGGACGCGGTTCGTCAGCACCAGCAGAAACTGATCGCGGTCGGGGTCGATCCACAGCGATTGGCCAGTCCAGCCGCTGTGACCATACGCAGATTGTGACAGTCCTTTGGGACGGTGTGCCAGTTCCGTGCCGATCTGCCAGAGAAACGCATGCGGCGAGGTCGGATGCCAGCGTTTCAACAAATCAGCATGCGTCTGCTCCGAGAGAATCCGCGACTCGCCGAGTGCCCCGCGGGCGAGCATCATCCGGCAGAACCGGGCAAGGTCGTTCGCTGTGCTGAAGAGGCCCGCATTCCCGATCCCCCGGCCGGCCGCCTGTCCGTCTTCGTTATGATCGAGCCCGAGTTCCCCATACCAGCCGACGACCCGGTCACTTGCCGGAACGCGATGGAAGCGGGTGTCGCGCATCGCCAGCGGTAGAAAGATACGGGCTTCACAAAAGTCCTCGAAGCGCTGGCCGCTCGCCCGTTCGACGATCGTGCTCAGCAGGATGCAGTTCTTGCACGAGTACTGGAACTTGTCTCCCGGCGCGTCAACCGGTTGAAGCTTCAGCACCGCTGGGAAGAACTGCTCGCCGGTCCCGAAGGACGAGGTCCGTGGGGCATCGCGGAAGCCGCCGACGTGGGCCCCGAGATGACGCAGCGTGATCTGCTCGCGCGAGCGGCTCTGCTGATCCGGGAGTGCCACTGCCAGTGTTTCGTCGAAGGTCAGTTTGCCGTCATCGATCAGGATTCCGATCGCCGTAGCGGTCGCGACCGCTTTGGTCACACTGGCCATGTCGAAGATCGAATCGGTGCGCATTGCGACCCGGGCGGGAGTCACCTGGGCATCGCCGAAGACTTCGAGGTAGACGATTCCATCGTGGTTTCCCAGGCAGACGACCGCACCGGGGAACAACCCGGCGTCGAGTTCCTTCTGGACGGCGGCGCGGATCGGGGCGGGATCGGCGGTGAACGCCGTGGTGCTATGGATCGCGAAGACGCAAGCGAGGATCAACGCCGAGCGGACTCTCATTGCCTGATTCCCTCTACCAATCCACCATCCACTACCCACCATCTGGACCCCATGCTACCATCAACCGAGATTGATCCGACACTCTTCTCTGCAATTGGGAACCGACGGATGATGCGTGCAACACTGTGGCTGTGCGGACTGGGACTGTTGCTGCCGCTGGGTCTGAGGGCTGAAGAACCAGCCCTCCCGAAGGCGTTCATCAACGGGGAAGGACTCGGCTGGCGGGCACTCGGCGAAGACGATTTCACCGCGGTCAATTGCGATCCGGAAACCTTCACCTGGAAAGAGAACGGCGTCCATTGCACGGGGACTCCGATCGGCGTGCTCCGCACGAAGCTGCCGCTGAAGAACCTCGAACTCGTTGCTGAGTGGCGGCACAACAAGGAAGGGGGCAACTCGGGGATCTTCCTGTGGGCGAGTGAAGCCGCCCTCGCGGATCTGCCGCGCAACACGCTCCCGCGTGGAGGCATCGAAGTCCAGGTCCTCGATCACGGCTACGCGGAAGCCTACGAGAAGAAAACCGGCAAGAAGCCCGACTGGTTCACCACCAATGGTGATGTCTTCCCGGTCGGCACCTCGAAGATGAAACCCTTCCCGCCGGTCGCCCCGAAGAGCCAGCGGAGTTTCCCCCGCAAGAACCTCAGCAAGGGGGTCGGCGAGTGGAACCACTACTACGTGCGGGCGATCAACGGCGAAGTCCGGCTCTGGGTCAACGGCGAAGAAGTCTCCGGCGGCACCGAATGCACCCCCGCGGAAGGCTTCCTCTGCCTCGAATCCGAAGGGGCCCCCATCGACTTCCGCAACCTGCGCATCCGCGAACTGCCGTAAGACTGGCAAGCATCGCGTTGGCTTCAGCCTGGATCGTGCAGCTTGATGCCGGGCATCGTCTTCGTTGCCCGGCATCTGCCTTTCGAACGCCCCTCGCGGAGACAACCGCCACTCCGATCGTTGCCGGGGGACACTTCAAAAGGCAAAAGCCCGGCATGCAGACATGCCGGGCTTTGACGCGGGTAACTTCCCGACGAGACTCTTCGACAAGGCACTACGCGAACAGTTCCGGAATCGGCGCACCGCCGCTGACCAGCTTGATCGGGCGGCCGTCGCTGGTGACGTATTCTTCGTGCGGGTTGATGTCGAGCACGCGGCAGAAGCTGCAGAAGAGGTCTTCGATCGGAATCGGTCGGTCGGTGACGTCGACGCCGTCGAAGTCGGTTGCGCCGATCGTCTGTCCACCGCGAATGCCCCCCCCGGCGAGGACCACTGGCCAGCCCTTCGAGTAATGGTCGCGACCGCCATCCGGTTTGATCTTCGGCGTGCGGCCGAACTCGCCCATCCACACGACGAGCGTCTTGTCGAGCATCCCACGGGTTTCGAGGTCGAGAATGAGTGTCGAGAGCCCCATGTCGGCTTCCGCGCACAGATAGGGCTGATCGCGGAAACCGTTGTTGTGCGTATCCCAGCCAGCGTCGTTGCGACTGCCATGGCTGATGACTTCGACAAAGCTGACACCGGTTTCAATCAGTCGGCGCGCGAGCAGACACCCCTGGCCAAACTCGGTCCGGCCATAACTGTCACGCAGCGGATCGGCCTCCTGTTCCAAGTCGAAGGTCGAGAGTCGCGGGCTGAGAACGAAGCGGGTCGTGCGGTCGTAGACCGAGCGCTTTTCCGCGACTTCCTTCGCAGCACCGGCGGCGGCGAATTCGTTGTCGAACTGCTCAGCGAGCGCCAACCGCCGCCGCAGGACCGATTCGTCGACGACGGGCTTCACGTTTGGCGGGAGTTTGCCTGCCTCGTCGACATTGAAGGACGAGTATCGCACACCCAGCAGACCAGCGTCGACATCGCGCGTCTTGATCCGCGGCTTGCCGATGCGGACGAAGGCCGGGAAATCGAACTGATTATCTTCGCGATCTCGGGCCACGATCGAACCGAACGTCGGGTAGCGGATCACCGGATTCGGACCGTATCCGGTGCGGACCAGCATAATCGCTCGGTCGTGTTCGGCTTCACTGGTCCGCATCGAGCGGATGACTGCTAACCGGTCAGCGATCTGTGCGGTCTGCGGGAAGAAATCGGAAAACTGAATGCCGGGGACATTGGTATCGATCGCGGTCGCCGGTCCCTGGTTCTTCGAGCCGATCTTCGGGTTGAAGGTGTCGAACTGGCTGGGGCCGCCGTCCATCCACAGCAGGATCATCGACTTCCCCTGCTTGCGGAGTTCCGCAGCCTGGGCCATGACCAGATCTCGCCAGCCGAGCGCCACTGTCCCGGCCGCTGCTCCCGCAGTCAGCGACTTCAGAAACCCGCGCCGGCCGATGACACCCTGCCGGGCCATCGCGAGATCAAGAATGGGGAGTTGCATGGGGACGTCTCAATCAAATAGAGCGTTAGTTCTGGGAACTGACGAGCACGATCGCCGCCATCGCAAATGTGATCAGCATCGAGAAGGCCAACCCCAGGCCGAAGAGGAGCGGGGTCAACATGGCGCTCCGGACGCCGAGCCAGCGGAGATAACACGCGGCGACGGGGCCGAGAAAATAACAAACGTTCGCTGCCAAGCCTGCCACGACCGCACTCAGCCAGAAACCCGGATCGAGACCATGCTGCGGTTGCGACCCCAACACGCTGATACACGTCAGGGCCACGAGGACGACGTTGTAGACGATCCGCAACCGTTCCCAGGCAAGAAACGTGGCGCGGAACTCCGGCCAGAGACTTGGCTCGACGATAGTTGCTGTATCGGTCAACATCGTTCAACTCCCGACTACCGTTTGGTCGTGAACTCAGTGGAGTTCAGCAGCGTCCACAGCAGGTCTTCGAACGCGGGACCGCGGTCGTTCACGCGCGAGACGTGTTCGAGCGCTTTCTGCGCTTCCTTCTCGGTCGGTTTGCGGGCCAGCGTGGCAAGGAACAGGCGGTCGACGAGTTCGCGGTCCTCTTTCACCGTCTGCAACCAGCGGCTGAGAACCGTGCCGCTTTCCGGCTTCGCGTCGATCTGCTTCTGCAACTGGTCGTTGTTCATCAGCAGCATCGCCTGCTGCAGCGTGCGTGTCACGTCTTCGACACGGGCCGACGGATCGTACGCGAAGGCTTCCGCGACGATGTCCTTCGTGCTCTTGGGAGGCGGAGGGAAACGAATCTCTTTGGTGGGTGCCATCTTGGGCGGGGTGACGTTTGGCAGATCGATCGCGGTGACGAGTGACGCAAAGACCTCATCGCCCCGCAGCTTTCCGGTTACCCCGGCCGCGAACGGACGCTGATCGGTCGATGACCCGCTCGCGAGTTGCTGCTGGTATGCCTGCGACCGCACGATGAGTCGGAAGAGGGCTTTGACGTCGTGGCCGGACGTGCGGAATTCAGTCGAGAGCTGTTCGTGCACTGTGGGGAGCATCGCCGTGACCGCTGGGCCGAAATCATCGACCGGCTCGTAAAAGCCGCGGCCCATCAACCGACCCCACACCCTGTTCACGAACGATTTCGCGAACCACGGGTTCTCGGCCGAGGTGATGACCGCTGCGAGTTCCGTTCGGCGTTCGACATCGGACTTCCCCTTGGGGAGTTTGTCGTTCGAGAGGAAGGCTGGCATCATCTCCTGACCCTTCTTCGTCGGGTCCTGCACGTCGGGCATCACGTACTCACCTTTGCCCTTGTCCTTCACTTCGGTCTCGGGACCGTCGTTCCAGGGGAACTTCACCGAGGCCCGCGTGAAATATGCAGCGAGTTCGTGAAACTGCTCGCGCTTCCATTCATCGAACGGGTGGTCGTGGCACTGGGCACAACCGAGTTGCAGGCTGAGAAAGATTCGCGTCGTTTCGGTCGCCAGCCGCTGGGCATGGGCTTCGTGATACGCGACGAACGTGACCGGCGGATTGTCCTTCACCTTGCCGGTCGCAGAGAGGATCGAACGGACGATTTGATCCCAGCCCGTGTTCGCATTCAGTTCGGCTGCGAGCCACGTCTGGAACGGCATGTAATCAAGGAACGTCAATTCCGGCGGCGGCGTGCGGAAGGCGATCGTATCGGACCAGTACGCTGCCCAGTTCTTACCGAACTCGGGATGGGCCAGCAGCCGTTCAATCGCCTGATCGCGTTTGTCCGGTGCGGTCGAGGCGAGAAACTCGGTCCATTCGTCTGCCGTCGGCTGGCGACCGACGAGATCGAGCGTCAACCGCCGGAGAAACTGCTCATCACTCACCGAGGCCGACAGCGGTGCGCCCAACTGGTCGACCAGCAATTGGTCCAACTGCAGCGAGGACAACCGCGGATTGACTGACGCTGGTGACGGTTCCGCTGCAAAGCCACACGTGACGAATAGCCCCGTGACAAACATCGCTGCAATTGGCTGGAGCGCGCGCATGCTGACAAACCCCGCTCAGCAGAGTGATCCAGTCGGAAGGGAAGCCGACCGGGAATGGTCTTCAGATCAACGAGATAAGATACCATCGGCTGGACAGCAGGGTCAACTTCTGACCACCAGTCCACGAAAGGTTGACATCGCGAAGACGCTAGCGAGTGACGCTTGCGTCTTCGCGGCTTTCCTAAACCGTACGATCGATCAGACTCCTCATTCCCAGGGTTGAGAATCCCCCCGGTCGACCCGATCGGTACTGCTTGACGCTCTGCGGCGTGCTCACTAGGATTCCAGCGTGATCTCAACTCTCGCGGGTGGATCGACTTGAGAGCGGGCACCCGTTCAGCCGATCCCCCCGAACGCGTTCGGTTCATTGATCCTGAGAAAAGGCGAGTACGGACATGACTCACGTCGTCGCAGAACCGTGTTTCAACTGCAAGTACACCGACTGCGTGACGGTGTGCCCGGTCGAGTGCTTCTACGAAGGTGAAGCGATGCTCTTCATCCACGCGGAAGAGTGCATCGACTGCGAAGCCTGCGTGCCGGAATGCCCCCCCGCAGCGATCTTCCACGAAGACAATCTGCCGGAACAATGGGCCGACTACAAAGCCCTCAACGCCGAAATGGCCCCCGAGTGCCCCAGCATCACCGAACGCAAAGACCCCATGGGCCCGCCGATCAGCAAGTAAGCGGTTTCTGTCGGTGGCCTCAAATACGAATTGATCAAATCCAGTGGTCGTTGCGGCCAGTCGCAACGACCACAGGTCTTTTCCTGGCTGTCCTTCACGAACCCGACCGTGTGCCTGCACTCGCTCTGCGCCCGGGTGACGTCACCGCGGAACGTAGGATGTCAGAGACCCGGACCACCGTTTACACCGGGCGGTTGCGGTTGTCGACATGGACGACCTGGGGGCGGAAGGTGGTGCGTTCTTCTTCGGTGAACTGGGCGTAGGCACAGATGATGATCAGTTCGCCGGGGTGAACGAGGTGGGCGGCGGCACCGTTGATGCAGATCACGCCCGAGCCACGCGGGCCGACGATCGCATAGGTCGTCAGGCGGTTGCCGTTGTTCACGTCGTAGATCTGCACCTGCTCAAATTCACAGATCCCCGCCCGTTCGAGCAGGTCTTCGTCGATCGTGACGCTCCCCTCGTAGTGGAGTTGGGCATCTGTAACGGTCGCCCGGTGGATTTTCGACTTCAGCAGGGTACGGAGCATCGCTTCTCAACATGCAGGAGGACGATAGACCCTCGTATTGTGCCGAGTCCGGGCAGTCGATTCCACGAAACGCGGGCGTTTCAGCGAGTGATCTAGGCGGAACCGGCAGTTTTTGCTAGATGACGCTCTTGAACTGGGCCAGTCCGCAGTTCCGAGGATCGTTGGAAGCACTAGATCGGGGTTCGTCAACGGTTTTGTCGGGCCGGATTTCTTGAGGAAGGGATTCCTATGCAGTGTCCGCGCTGCAAGACGCATGATGTCTACCGGAGCCAGTCGGCTGCCGAGAACATTCTCTCGTTCATGATGATGTCGGTTCGTTGTCACCGGTGCTGTTATCTCTTCAGCGTGCCCCGGTGGAAAAGCGTCCCCGAGCGCCCGCCGGTCGCGAAGACAACCCAGGCGACACCCCAGCCGTTGAAGCGCGCCGCCTGACTTCGTCGTTCGCTTGCGTCTTCGCGGCTCTGATCACGTCCCCTGCAACGCCTCGCTGACGATCGCGCGGGCTTCGGTGACGATCCGGTCGAGATGGGCTGCGTCGCGGAAGCTTTCGGCGTAGATCTTGTAGATGTTTTCGGTCCCCGACGGACGGGCTGCGAACCAGCCCGCCTCGGTGGTGACTTTCAATCCGCCGATCGGGGCCTGATTCCCCGGTGCGGCGGTCAGCCGGGCGGTGATGGCGTCGCCCGCGAGTGTCGCCGCTTTGACCGCCGAGGGATCGAGCTTCTTCAGGATGTTCTTTTCCGCAGGGGTCGCTGGAGCATCGATCCGCGTGTAATGCGGGGCTCCGAACTGGGTCGCCAGTTCCTGATAGTGCTGCCCCGGATCTTTCCCGGTGACCGCGGTAATTTCCGCAGCGAGCAGGCCGAGGATGAGACCGTCCTTGTCGGTCGACCAGACGCTGCCATCTTTGCGGAGGAAGCTCGCCCCGGCCGACTCTTCGCCCCCGAACCCGAGCGTCCCGTGATAGAGCCCATCGACGAACCACTTGAAGCCGACGGGGACTTCATACACCGTCCGTCCGAGTGACGCGCCGACACGGTCGATGAGCGCACTGCTGACGAGTGTCTTGCCGATGGTCAGCGACGCCTTCCACTGCGGCCGATGCGTGTAGAGATACCGGATCGCGACTGCGAGATAGTGGTTCGGATTAAGCAGCCCGATCGAGCGAGTGACGATCCCGTGACGGTCAGCATCGGGGTCGTTCCCGAAGGCAATGTCGTATTGATCCTTCAAGCCGACGAGTCCAGCCATCGCGTAGGGACTGGAGCAATCCATGCGGATCTTGCCGTCATGATCGAGCGTCATGAAGCCGAACTGCGGATCGAGGCGGTCATTGACGACAGTGATGTTCAAGCCGAACCGTTCGGCGAGTGGCTGCCAGTAAGCCAGGCTGGCCCCGCCGAGCGGATCGACGCCGATCTTCAGACCTGCGGATTTGATCGCTGCGAGATCGACCACGTTGGCGAGATCGGCGACGTAGGCGTCGACGAAGTTGCGGGCATGCGTGGTGCCCGCTGCCCGGGCGCGCTCGAAGGGAATCCGCTGGACGCCACGGTTTCCGTCCTTCAGTAGCACATTGGCCCGGTCCTGGATGACCCCGGTGGCATCGGTATCAGCGGGGCCACCGTTCGGCGGGTTGTACTTGAAACCGCCGTCTTCCGGCGGGTTGTGTGAAGGGGTAATGATGATGCCGTCGGCGAGGCCGGTCGTCTTCCCGCGATTCTGGGCGAGAATCGCATGCGAGATCACCGGTGTCGGCGTGACGCCGTCGTCGGCCTGCAGGATCGTCTCGACACCATTGGCAGCGAGGACCTCCAGCGCGGTTCGCTCGGCTGAGCGCGACAGGGCGTGCGTGTCTTTCCCGAGAAACAGCGGCCCGGTGTAGCCCTGTTGTGCGCGGTACTCACAAATGGCCTGCGTCACCGCGGCGATGTGCGCGTCGGTGAAACTGCTGTTTCCCGAGGTGCCGCGATGTCCGCTGGTCCCGAAGGCGACTCGTTGCGACGGGTCGGCGAGATCGGGCTGACGTTCATAGTACGCCCGTTCCAGCTGGGCGACATCAATCAGTGACTCAACGGGGGCGGGGCGTCCGGCACCGGGATGGAGGGCCATGGGAATCGTCCTGTTGAAGGGAAATCTGTGTCAGTGGATGCAGCCGTGGGGAACAGTGCAGTGAGATGAACCTACGGCTGTATCGAGTGTGTTACTTGAGGTACTGCCGGCCGCTTTGGGCATTTTTCCAGGTGCGGAGCGTTTTCGCGGCGACGCCGGTCTCGCGCAGATCGAGTTGCACCAGACTCGATTTGGCAGAAAGGTACCGCTGGAACCCCGCATCGGTGATCGCGGTCCCTTTCATGCGGAGCGTCTGCAGCTGCAATTCGGCGAGCGTCGCCAGTCCGGCGTCGGTTACCTGTGTCCCGCTGAGATCCACTTCCCGCAGATGGGGAAACTGTTTCAACAGTTCAAGCGTGGTGTCAGTCACGTCCGGGTTCGCCATCTGGATGACGACGGCATCGGGGCGCTGGAGCAGTTCGCGATAGTCGGTCCGGTCCCAGCCGGTGACCGTGATGTGCCACTCGCCATCGACCTGTGCTGCATGCGGACCGAGACCGACCAGCTTCTGCTGGGCGAGGTTGATGCCGAACGGTACCGCGGCCACGACCACACCGACCACGAGGAGCGTGGCCGGGCGTTTCACGTTCTTCCAGTGACTGAGAGCAAAGACCAGCAACGCCGGTCCGAACAAGAGGCTGGCTAATCCCCACCAGACGCTGGTCCGAAAGGCCCGGATGAGGAGCCAGACCCAGGCGATGCCGATCAGCACCAGACCGAGCACGAGGATCAATGCCAGGAGTTGTTCGGCCATGCTCGCAGCTGTTGAAGTTGTCTGAATCTAACCGATCGTCAATCGGTCGTTCCCACATTCTGTGAACGTCGTCAGCGGCGTTTGATCGGCATCAGTCCGTGGTCAGCGTCACCAGCGGGAGTTGCCGCGACTGGATCGCTTCGGCGGTGTTGGCGTCCACGTAGTCGCTGTGACACGATCCCTTCGCTTCTTCCGCGCCGACCGCCTTGCGGGTCTTGCTCGCCAGCTGATGGATCTCGACAGGACTGAGCACGCCCCGTTTCTCGAGGATCTCCTGCTGCTCGGGTGTGAGCGCCGCAGAGACTTTCGCCCGGCTCCACTGGTAATCGTCGGCTTTGCCCGACGAGAACTCCTGAATCTCTTTGCTGATGCGGACGCTGCACCAGTCGTGGCCGCACATCGCGCAGAAGTCGGTATCAACGTCGAGGTCTTCGTCGTGATACGCGCGGGCTGTGTCAGGATCGAAGCTCAACTCGAAGTGCTTCTCCCAGTTGAGCGCTGCCCGGGCTTTGGTCAGTTCGTCGTCCCGATCACGACTGCCGGGAATGCCAAGGGCGACATCGGCCGCATGAGCCGCGATCTTGTAAGCGATGCAGCCTTGCTTCACATCATCCTTCTTGGGGAGACCCAGATGTTCCTTCGGTGTGACGTAGCAGAGCATGCTCGCCCCGTGAAACCCGGCGGCGGTCGCCCCGATGCAACTGGTGATGTGGTCGTAACCGGGGAAGATGTCGGTGACCAGCGGTCCCAGCACGTAAAACGGAGCGCCGTGGCAGAGTTGCCGCTGCAGCTTCATGTTGTATTCGATCTGGTCGAACGGGACGTGCCCCGGCCCCTCGACCATCACCTGCACCCCTTTCCGCCAGGCCCGTTCGGTCAGTTCCCCGAGCGTGACGAGTTCGGCCAGTTGGGCCCGGTCGGTCGCATCGGCCAGCCCACCTGGACGCAGGCCATCACCGATCGAGAACGTCACGTCATATTCGCGCATCACATCGCAGATCTCTTCCCAATGGTCGTACATCGGGTTCTGTCGGTTGTGGACGAGCATCCATTTCGCCAGGAGTGACCCGCCGCGGCTGACGATGCCGATGAGCCGCCGCTGCACGAACGGGAGATGCTCGCGGAGCACACCCGCGTGAATTGTGAAGTAGTCGACTCCCTGTTGTGCCTGATGCTGCAGGGTCTGCAGGATCATCTCGATCGTCAGCTCTTCGATCTTGCGACCGATAATCATCGAGTAGATCGGAACCGTGCCGATCGGGACACAACTGTTCCGCAGGATAGCGTCGCGGCAGGCGTCGAGGTCGCCGCCGGTCGACAGGTCCATCACCGTGTCTGCCCCCCAGCGCTCGGCCCACTTCAGCTTTTCGACTTCTTCGTTGGTGCTGGAGGAGACCGGAGAGGCTCCCATGTTCGCGTTGATTTTGGTTTTCGTCGCGCGGCCGATCGCCATCGGATCGAGTTGATAACCGAGGTGGACCTTGTTCGCCGGGATCACCATCCGGCCGGCCGCGACTTCATCGCGAACCTGTTCCGGAGAGAGGTGCGTCTCGCGCTCGGAGACGCGGCGCATCTGCGGCGTGATGATCCCGAGTCGGGCCGATTCGAGCTGTGTGCTGGGTACAAAGTTGTTCCAGCGATCATCCAGACAGACGGTGCGCGTCGAGCCATCCGCCTGCGTGATCTCGTAGACCGTTCCGGTGGCCTGGTCAGCCGGGGTTGCAGTCCCTTCGTGTGTCGTCCAGCCGTCGGGCAGAAAATCCCACGCGGTCTTGTCGCTGGTGCTGGGCATTCCCGGTGTATCGGGAGAGGCGAACGTCAACGCCCCGGCCACTCCCGGAAGAATCTTCGGCAGTTTGGCGAAACTGCCGGGGGTCGTCCCTGCGAGTGTGGTCGACGGATTCTGCCCGAGCGGGGGGAGATGGTAACTGCGATCCAGACCAGCCGTAATCATCCCGAGCGCTTCCTGAAACACGAAGAATCAGCGCAGCGGCCGACCGGCGCGGACTTTCCCCACCGAGCGCCGACCGCGCCAAACTTTATCCTAGTCCCCTGTCGACCGAAAACCAATCGGTGAGGGTTGATCGTTTGCTGGGGAGGGGGCTCCGGGCGCTGACGCTTCCGGCTCGGGGGGTGGTTACGTCTCTTGCGTCCATTCGAGCAATCTGCGGAAGTCGGGATCGTGTCGCAGGTTGTCGAAGTCAGTTTCCTTCGGGATCAACTGGCGGTATTGCTTGTCTTTCCGCAGCGCCCGGCCGAGCCAGCTCAACGCCTGGGCTTTATTCCCCGCCAGCGTGTAATAACACGACAGGTTGTACATCAGCACTGCTTCTTCCGGGTGATGTTCGAGGGCCGCATGCATGGCGGCGATCGCCTGGGGCAACCGGTCGAGCCGCTTGTAACACCACGCGAGACCCATCAGCGCATCGATCGCCTGAGGGCGTTCCGCATGACAGGCTTCAAACTCGGCGAGGGCCGCTGCCCAGTCGTGGCGGGCGCGATGACATTCCGCCCGCAAAGCGTGTACGACGTATTCATCCTGACCAACGTCGGCGATGGCATTCAGTTCTGCCAAAGCATGATCAGCCATTCCGAGTTCGAGGTAACCCTCGGCGGCTAGCAGACGGCGGGTGCGTTGGCGGGCAGCGCGATCCATCAGCGCAATCGATCCAGGTGGGATGGAAGTCACACCATCTTACCACCAATCCAGAAAAAATCGGCCCCACCCCGCTTGCGTCTTCGCGTCTTCCTCCCAGCCTCCCCGGCACCTAAGGCAATTTGACCCCATGTTCCCGCAGAGCCGTGCAAAGCGCAGGGACATCGGTGAACAGAGCCGCGTTCAACCCATGCCGCCGCCCGGCTTCGATGTAAGCGGGAATGTCGTCGGTATAAAACGCTTCGCCCGGGGCACATTGCAGGACACTGTCGAGCACACGGAAGATCGCGGGATCGGGCTTCATCGCTCCGGCTTGATACGAAGTGACCCAGTCATCGAACCGCTGCAAGACCGGGTAGCGCTCCCAGACATGCTCGAAGTGCCAGACGTGCGTATTCGAGAGGACGACCAACCGGTAGCCGGCGTCACGCAGACTGTCGATGACCGGGAGCAAGGGTTCGTTCAAGCGAAAGATGTCGGCAGCGGCAAGTTTCAGGTCGTCGTCGCGGACCGGGCGGCCCCAGGTCTGTTCGAGTTCCGCCTGGAATTCTTCCGGGGGGATGTGACCCTTCTCGAAGCGATCCTGTAGACCGGACTCGAAAAGCCGCGCGCGGACCACCGCTGCGGATTGGTCGAACAGCGCCCCGATCTGCTGGCACATCTGCTCGTGGCTGAAGTGCACGAGGACGTTCCCCATGTCGAAAACGATCGTCCGCAACATGTCTGGCTCCCATTCAGTAGGTCGTCCCGCAAGGTTTAGGGTCAAACCCAAACCTTGGGAGGGCCGAAGTGCTCTCCCACCCCGCTTGCGTCTTCGCGATTTTCGGATTTTCTCCACGAAGAAACGGGGAGCGCGAAGACGCAAGCAGGGAATGGGGACCACCGAAACGCCCGTTGACCGGCGGGGTCGTTTTGCCTAGAGTGCGCCATCTTCCGGAACGGATGTGGTGATCGGCCCTCATGTTGGGCGGCAGGGAGCGAACTGGCAATGACGCTGCATGGGAGCGGACGGGATCTCACCGAACCGGAAACGGCTCATGGTCGCGACTGGCCCTGCCTGCGGCAGTTCTGCGTCTTTCTCGAAAACCGCGTCGGTCGCATGAACGACCTGATGCGGCAACTCGAGACGCTCGATGTCCGCGTCCTCGCCATGAGTATTGTCGATTCGGTCGACTTCGCGAATGTCCGGCTGATCTTCAATGACTCCGACCGTGCCCGCGAAAAGCTGGAATTATCGAGCTTTCTCTTCAGCGAAAGCGATGTCGTCGGCGTGGAACTCCCTGACGAGGAAATGCCGTTTACGTCGGTCTGTACGGCCCTCGTCAAAGCGGAAGTGAACATTCATCATGCGGCGATGCTGCGGTATCGCCGTCGCGGGAAGTCGGCGGTGGCGATTTACGTCGACGACGTCGACCAGGCCATCCGCGCACTGCAGGAGTCGGCCTTGCGCGTCCTGACCGAAGGGGACCTGCGCGAGGACGAGGAATATCTCCTGTAACGCGATCCTATCTCGCTTGCGTCTTCGCGATCGCGAAAAAGCAAGCGATCGCGAAGATGCAAGCGAGGTCGGGAAATCGGTCTTGTTGCGCGGAAGCGGATCGACTATGAGACGCCTCCATATTCTCATCGGGGGGCGTCATGAATCCGTTGCTCAAGGTGTGGCGAAAACTCACGCGGCCACAGTTGATCGTCGATCGCGGACTGAAGGTCTTTCTGGGTCCGGTCGCGAAGACCCGCTGTGCGAACGGGATTTACTCCGGGAAGCATGAACTCCCCGAACGGACCGTGATCAACGAAACGCTCTCCGCGGACGATGTCGTGCTGGAGATTGGCGCGGGCGTGGGACTGGTCACACTGCTGTGCTGTCAGCGTCTCGGCGGGAAGCGTGTCCACTCGGTGGAAGCCAATCCTGCTTTGCTCCCCCTGCTGGAAAAAAGCTGCTCCTTGAATGGCTTTCATCCCGAGTTGATCGGGGGCATGGTCGGCCAGGAACAGGGGACGCAGGACTTTTTTGTCGCTCCGCAGTTTGTCTCGTCGTCGCGGTATGCCCAGGAGGGAGGAGTCCAGACGACGGTGCCGGTGATCCCGCTCGCGGAACTGCTCGAACGGATTCAGCCGACGTACCTGATTATGGATGCGGAAGGGGCGGAAGCTGACCTGCTGGATGCCCGGACCGATCTCTCGTGCGTGCAGAAGGTGTGCGTTGAGGTCCATCCGCAAATCATTGGGGATGCCGCGATCAACCAGGTGATTGCCGCCCTCAAAGCCCAGGGGCTGCAGTTGTCATGGACGCATAGCCGGGGCGTGGTCCTCTACTTTGAGCGACCGTCGATCCGGACCGTGGCCGCGATCGCTGCCTGATGTTCCCCTGCGGATTCCAGGAGGCCCACCGTGCGCACACCGCTCATCGCTTGTGTCATCGCGCTCCTCATCCCAACCGACTCCTTTGCGGGTGAGCTCTCCCCGCTCGAAAGCCTGGGCAAGAAACTCTTCTTCGATACGAATCTGTCGAAGCCGGTCGGTCAGTCGTGTGCCAGTTGTCATGCACCGGAAGCGGGCTTCACCGGGCCGGACAGTTCCATCAACAAGGCGAGTGGCATCTATCCCGGCGCGGCTCCGGGTCGAGCCGGGAATCGCAAACCGCCGACGGTCGCGTATCTCGCAGCGTGTCCCCCCCGTTCGTATGACGCCAAGGACGAGACCTTCGTCGGCGGGCAATTCTGGGATGGCCGGGCGAATGATCTGGTGGAACAGGCGAAAGGGCCGTTCCTCAATCCGCTCGAAATGAACAACGCCTCAGCGTGGGATGTCGTCCGCAAGGTGCAGGAGGCTGAGTATCGCCCACTGTTCGATCGCGTTTACGGTCCGGCTGCCTTGAAGATCGATGCGACACAGGCCGACCGGGCGTTTCATCAGATCGCTCAGGCGATCGCTGCCTACGAGACCTCGCGCGAGGTTAACCCGTTCAGCTCGAAGTACGATGCCTACCTCGCGGGACGGGTCCAGCTTTCCCCTGCGGAAAAGCGGGGTCTCGACCTGTTTGCGGGGAAAGCGAACTGCACGGCCTGTCATCCGCATCAGCGCGGGGAAGATGGATCGCCGCCGTTGTTTACCGATTTCACTTATGACAATGTCGGCGTGCCACGCAACCCGGCGAATCCGTTCCTGCGGCAACCTGCTGTGTTCAACGCAGCCGGTCCGCAATACCGCGACCTGGGGTTGGGGGAGATCGTGAAGGATCCCGCCCACGATGGGAAAGTGAAAGTCCCGACGCTCCGCAACGTCTCGAAGAAGCCGCATCCGGAATTCGTGAAAGCGTTCCTGCACAACGGCGTGTTCAAGAGCGTCCACGCAGTCGTCCGGTTCTACAACGTTCGGGATGTCACGCCGCAGGTCTTCGGTCCGCCCGATGTCGCCTCGAACGTGAACAAGGACGAACTCGGGAAGCTGGGGCTGACCGAAGCGGAAGAGCTCGACATCGTTGCGTTCCTCGAGACTCTTTCGGACGGCTACGACCCGTCGCCGCGACCGACCACGGGCGGCCCGATTCTGCAGACCAGCGGGAGCAAGTTCCAGGACGCCCGCGACGCCCTCCGCGTCAACCGCTTCCGTCAACGGACGGCCCAAGGCGATGATCCGATTCGCCGTTGAGTCGACCCACCCCGCTTGCGTCTTCGCGTCCTGTCCCCCAATCTTCTTAGGACTTCCACGCACACAGCGTCCAATGCCGATCGCTCGTCGCTTGGACCACATCCGGGGGTAACCCCCACGGTGCGATCAGCTCCCGAACTTCCTCCACCGTGAGTGCTGCCCGCAGCGAGTCGTCGAACAGTTTCCGTTGGTGCTCGTTGGCTCCCGCAGCGTAGGTTTCGACGAGCCGTGTGACCGTCGCATCGTCCACCGGTCGCAACAGATCGCGGACGAAGAGCAGCCCGCCCGGCTTCAGGATCCGCCAGCACTCGTGTAACACGCTGGCTGGCTCCGGGATGTGATGCACGATGCTGTTCGACATGACGACATCGAACGACTCGTCGGCTTCGGGTAACGCTTTGCAATCACGCCGGACCGGGGAAATGCGGTGGTTGAGACCGGCGCGGGCGACGTGTTCTCGCGCCAGCGTCAGCATGGTCTCAGCGGCATCCGCGGCGACAATCAACACGCGCGGATCGCGTGCGGCGAGTTCCAGTGGAATCAGCGCGGTTCCTGTCCCGGCGTCAAATACACACCAGCGGGCAGGAGCGTTCGTCAGCAACGCACGGGCGGCGAGGAGATCATCGACGAACAACCGATTGACCGTCGAGTGGTCCATCGCGTCGTAATCGGTCGCGTCTGCGACCGTGTCCATCACTTCGGGTTCAAGAACGCGCTGCAGCATGGTTTGTCTCCTGAAGCCGGAGACAATAACCGCACGGGACCAGTGAGGGAAACGCGATGACGCAAGCGACAACAGCCCGTCTGCGTCGACGACACAGACGGGCTGTTGAAAACTTCATCCACCCACCAACCCATATTATTTATCGAGCAGCTGTTCGCACATCTTGATCGCGGCGGGACCGACGAGCACCACGAAGATCCCCGGGAAGATGAACAGCACCAGCGGGAAGAGCATCTGCACCGCGGTCTTCTGGGCCTTTTCTTCGGCAATTTGCCGACGTTTCACCCGCATCGCATCCGACTGCACGCGGAGGGCCTGCGCGATCGAGGAACCGAATTTATCCGCCTGAATGAGGATCGCGACGAGGGCTTTCACATCGTCGACCCCGGTCCGCACACCGAGATCGTGCAGCACTTCGCGACGTTGCCGCCCCATCTGTAACTGCAGCAGTGAGAGTTCAAATTCCGCCCCGACTTCCGGGTGGGCATCGCCCAGTTCTTCGGACACGCGGCGCATCCCGGCGTCCAGACCAAGCCCCGCTTCGGTGCACACAACCAGCAGGTCGAGCGCATCGGGAAGTGACAGGAAAATCTTCTGCTGGCGGACCATCTTGAGGTAGCGGACAGCCATCTCGGGGAGATAGAACCCGGCCCCCGCCATCAGGGCGATCGACGCGAAGCCGTTCTGGGTCATCCCGTACCGCAGCATGCCGAAGCTGAGGCCCAGCAGTGCGCCGATCAGCAACGCAGAAAACTTGATCGCCAGGTACAACTGCGGGGCCTTGGGATTGTTGAAGCCCGCATTCGCCAGACGAATCTTCAGTTCGTTCGCTTCGAGTTCGGTCTTCGGTTCGAGGGCCTTCGACATCGCCGGTGCGGCTTGTTCGATCATCGCCGCAATGCCGGTTTTGTTGCTCTTCTTCTCGCGCAGACCGGGGTTTTTCAGCTCTTCCAACCGGTCGGCAGCGCGGCTGTCCTTCTGCGCAAAGACGCTCATCAGCGCCCAGGCACCACAGGTAATCCCACCGAAGATGGCATACGGCAGTAGAGTCGCGAAGTCCATAGCGATGATCCGAGGTGTCGAGTGCCGAGAGTCTAGTGTCTAGTGTCTAGTGACAAGAGTGAAGAGTGACAGTCATCGGTCTTGATGTCTTATCTGGCTCTAGACTCTAGACCCTAGACTCTAGACCACTTTCATCCTCACACCTTGATATCAATGATCTTGTTAATCACGTAGGCCCCCATGACCTGCATCACGATGCCGGCCCCGATCATTTTCTTTCCCAGCTCGGTCGTGAAGAGCAGCATCACGTAGTCCGGGTTGAGGTAGTACACCGCGAAAAAGATCGCGATCGGCAGGATCATGAGGACGACACCGCTGAGGCGACCTTCACCGGTGAGGGCCTGCACGGTGCCCAGGATCTTGAAGCGTTCGCGGATGACGTAGCCGATCTTGTCGAGAATTTCGGCGAGATCGCCCCCGGTCTGTCGTTGAATCGCGACTGCGGTCACGAAGAACTTCAGGTCCATGTTGGGCATCCGTTTCAACATCGATTTGAGCGAAGTCTCAATCGGCACCCCGAGGTTCTGCTGTTCGTAAGCCATGCTGAACTCAGTCGAAATCGGGTTCGGCATTTCCGAGACGACGACATGCAGTCCCGAGCTGAGACTGTGGCCTGAACGAAGTGCCCGGCCGATCAGTTCGAGAGCGTCCGGGAGTTGTTTTGCGAATTTCTTGAAGCGGCTGCCACGACGGAACTTTAACCACAGGGTGGGAAAGAACGCTGTGACTGCAGCGCAGGCGGGATACATCGGGACGGGGGCGTTGGCGATGATGGCCCCGAGAAACCCGACCACACCCGACACGCCGGACACCATCAGGAATTGCTGGAAGTTCAACGGGGAGTCGGCCTGTTCCAGGAACAACCCCCACGAACCCATATTCGAAGAGAAGCTGCCGAGACTCTTCGCCATCCCTTTGCCCAGGGCGGCGAGGTCTTCCTTCATGATCCCCTTGTTTTTGCCTTCACTCCCTGCAGGTTTATTTCCCGCAAGAATATCCAGGCGGCCTTCGGCCTTGCTCCCCTGATAGTCGCGGACCATCAGAAAGATCGCGGCAGCGAGAGTCCCTGCGCCGAAGAAGGCTGCCACGGATATCAATAAAATCGGGTCCATTGTCGGACTCTCCGCTGATCTCGATTCGCTGACCGGACTCTGATAGTTCAGCGTTCTGACGGGCACACTGCATCACCGGGTGATCGCTGACGAACGCCATCAGCAGGTCACGTCTCTCTCGGACTCCGCTACTTCCCCAGTACGCGATTGGCAAACAGGTTGCTCGGGAGTTTCACGCCCGCGGCTTCCAGCCGTGACATGAAACTCGGACGCACACCACTCGCTTCGAAGTGACCGAGGGCTTTGCCGTTTTCATCGATCCCGTCCTGCACGAACCGGAAGATGTCCTGCATGACGACGGTCTCCTGTTCCATGTTGAGGACTTCCGTCACATAGGTCATTTTGCGAGGGCCACCCTGCAGACGCTGCACCTGGATGATCAGGTCAACAGCGGCGGCAAACTGTTGCCGCAAGGCTTTCAACGGAATGTCGAAGCCCCCCATCGAGATCATCGTTTCGAGACGCGAAACCGCGTCACGCGGGGTGTTGGCGTGAATCGTCGTCATCGAGCCTTCGTGACCCGTGTTCATCGCCTGGAGCATGTCGAGAGCTTCCGCACCACGGCATTCCCCGATGATCACGCGATCGGGACGCATCCGCAGGGCGTTCTTCACGAGGTCGGTCGCCGAGACGCGGCCTTTCCCTTCGATGTTCGCCGGGCGGGTTTCGAGCCGCAGCACGTGTTCCTGCTGCAACTGAAGTTCGGCTGCGTCTTCAATCGTGATGACGCGATGGTCACCCTGAATGAAGCTCGACAGCGTATTGAGCAGGGTCGTTTTCCCCGAGCCGGTACCGCCCGAGATGATGATGTTCAAGCGGGCCTTGATCGCGCCTTCAAGGAGCAGCGCCATTTCCGGCGTGAAGGCCCCGAACTTCAGCAGGTCCTCGAGGCCGAGCGGCTTGGAACCGAAACGGCGAATCGTCAGCGAAGGACCATCGAGGGCCAGCGGCGGAATGACGGCGTTGAGACGTGAGCCATCCGGCAGACGGGCATCGACCATCGGGTTGGTTTCGTCACAGCGACGACCGACACGGGAGACGATGCGGTCGAGAATCTGCAGCAGATGCTGGTTATCGCGGAAGGTCACCGGATGCCGCATCACGCGGCCCCCTTTTTCCACGAAAACGTGTTTCGGCCCGTTGATCATGATGTCCGCGATTCCCGGCTCTTTGAGCAGGATTTCGAGCGGACCGAAGCCGAACGTTTCGTCGAGCACCTCTTCAATGAGGCGTTCGCGTTCCGAACGGTTGAGCAGCGGGTTTTCGGTATCGCAGAGATGCTCGACAACGAGGCGAATTTCGCGTCGGAGCGTGTCCCCTTCCAGGTCACCCAAACGCGACAAGTCGAGCTTTTCCACGAGTTTGCCGTGGATCAGCCGCTTGAGGGCCTCGAAGTCCATTTCACCGCCGCCGCGACCATTCCGCGGCGGGTTCATGCTGGGGGCTGCCATGGGGAGTGACTTTCCGATCAAAACTGTGGGGACGATTCGGACCGGGTTGCGCTTGTTCGGCCCTACTGCGAACCTAGCTCACAAATCGGGACGTGGCGGAAAGTCGACACGCGGGTCCACGCAATTTGCGGAGAAACCCTCGCTTGCGTCTTCGCGCTCTTTTTCCTGTCACCAACCCGGTGGAGGCCGCGTGTTGACAGCCCCCGCACCCGCTCCGCAGACTATGCACAGCCGATTCGACCGTTACCGAAGGAATCTTCCCACCATGCGTTGCCCCGCTCTGACGTCACTCCTTGGACTGATCCTCTGCACGGCTCCACTCTCCGCCGCGGACCTGCCGCGTGATGCCTCACTCGATGACACCGGTTTCGAGACGCTCTTCGACGGCAAGACCCTCACCGGCTGGCATGTCAGCGCCCAGACCGGTCACAGCCGGACCAGCAACAACCAGTCGGGTGGCAAATGGGTCGTCGAGGATGGAGCGATTGTCGGCTCGCAGGATGTCCCCGGGAATGGCGGGATTATCCTGACCGACCGCAGCTTCGGAGACTTCGAAGTCATCGTCGAAATGCGGAACGACTACGGCCCCGACAGTGGCCTCTTCCTCCGCAGTAACGACAAAGGCCAGGCGTACCAGTACATGGTCGACTACCACGACAATGGCAACGTCGCTGGAATCTATGGCGAAGGACTCCCCGGCGGACTGCATCAGCGGAACTTCGACCTCGGAAAAGAGCCGACCGACTTCATTCTCGCGCCGGAAAAATCCAAGTTCCGTGCACCGATCAAGCCCGAGCAGTGGCCGCAGTTGTGGAAGCACGGCGAATGGAACCAGCTCCGGGCCCGCATCGCCGGGAACCCGCCCGAGATCACCACGTGGATCAATGGCGTCCGCTTCATGCATCTCAACGACAATGTGATCCGCACGACGCCCGAAGGGATGATCGCCCTGCAGGTGCATGGCGGCGGCGACTATACGAATCAATTTGTCCGTTACAGGAACATCCGCGTGAAAGAGTTCGGGAAGACGGCCCCCTCCGCCGGGAAACAGGTCTGGCAGAAATTTGCTTCGAAGAAGACTCCGGGCGATGAATTGCCGTATCTCCTCTTCTTGCCGAAGACCCAGCAGCCGGATCAGAAAGCACCGTTACTGTTGTTCCTCCATGGAGCCGGAGAATGTGGCAACGACCTGACGCTGGTGAAGACGCACGGTCCGCCCAAGCTGGTCGAACAGCGGCCGGACGATTTTCCGTTCATCGTCGTCTCGCCTCAGGCTCCGGCCAGTGAGCTGCCTTATGTCGACCGCTGGGATGCCCGCCTGCTCGCGGAACTCGTCGACGACGTCGCGGCGAAGTACAACGCGGATCCCGATCGGCTGTACGTCACCGGGCTGAGCATGGGGGGCTATGGAACCATTCGGTTGAGTGCTCATTACCCGCGTAAGTTCGCTGCAGCGGTCCCCATTTGCGGCGGCGGATGGACCAATTACGCCGACAATCTAGCACTGATCCCGATGTGGTTCTTCCACGGGAATCACGACATCACGGTTCCGGTGGAACGGTCGATCGATGTTGTCCGGGCGGTGCGTCAGAAGGGGGGCCATCCCAAGTTGACGATCTATGATAACGTCGGCCACGACAGCTGGACCGAAACCTACAATAACCCCGAGGTCTACAGCTGGTTGCTCCAGCACAAGCTGTCAGGCCGAGCGGAAAAGAAATAACGAACGCGGCTTTCGGATGAGCACTCTGCGTAGGGTGGGCTGTGCCCACCGTCTTCCTGTTGAGCGCCCAACTTCAATCCCGGTGGGCACACCCCACCCTACGTAGAGATCGATCCATGACCTCCCGGTTTCAATCGCAGCTGACGGAACAACTCGCGCAAATTCGGGCCGCGGGGACGGAGAAACGGGAACGGATCATCCTCACGCCGCAGGGGACGCACGTCCGCGTGAGCGATGGAAAGCCGGTCATCAATCTCTGCGCGAACAATTATCTCGGACTGGCGCAACATCCCGATATCCGGGAAGCCGCGGTTCGCGCGCTGGGCGACTGGGGTTACGGGCTGGCCTCGGTGCGGTTCATCTGCGGGACGCAGGCGATCCACAAGCAACTGGAAGGAGCGCTAAGTGCCTTCCTCGGGACCGATGACACGATCCTGTATTCCTCGTGCTTTGATGCCAACGGTGGTCTCTTTGAGACACTGCTGGGGGCAGAAGATGCGATCATCTCCGATGAACTGAACCACGCGAGCATCATCGATGGGGTCCGGCTCTGCAAAGCCCAGCGGTTCCGCTACAAGAACAACAATCTGGCCGATCTGGAGAAACAACTGCAGGCAGCGAAGTCGGCCCGCTTCCGGATGATTGCGACCGATGGGGTCTTCTCGATGGATGGCTCGATCGCTGATCTCGCCGGGATCTGCGAGCTGGCCGACAAGTACGACGCACTGGTGATGGTCGACGATTCTCATGCAGTCGGGTTCGTCGGTCCCCGCGGTCGCGGTACACCGGAATTGCATGGTGTGACCGAACGGGTCGACATTCTGACCGGAACGCTGGGGAAAGCGCTCGGTGGTGCCAGCGGCGGCTACACGAGCGGGCGGGCAGAAATCGTCGAATATCTGCGGCAGCGCTCGCGGCCCTATCTGTTCAGCAATACCCTGGCACCACCGATTGTGGCGGGTTCGCTCAAGGCGCTCGAGCTGCTGGGTCAATCGACGGCCTTACGTGATCGGCTGGAAACGAACACGCAGCGGTTTCGTGCGGGGTTGGAATCGGCCGGTTACACACTGCTGCCGGGGACACACCCGATTGTTCCCGTGATGCTGGGTGATGCGGCCCTCGCTGCGAAAGTCGCCGATGCCCTGCTGGAGCAGGGGGTCTATGTGATCGGGTTTTCGTATCCGGTGGTCCCGAACGGGAAAGCCCGCATCCGGACACAGATGTCAGCGGCCCATACCGCGGACGATCTCGATCAGGCATTGGCAGCGTTCACGCGGGTCAAACGGGACCTGGGGGTTTAACGCCCAATCGAAGTGACCCGGCCATGGCGATGGCCGGGCGTCCGCGTGTTACGTCCCACTCCCCACTCCCCACTGCCCATGACCCGATACACGCTGGAAATGCTTGCGGTGATGTTTGGCGCGGCGACGGGGGCGCTCGCGGCGCGCGGGAAGCGGATTGATCTGTTTGGCGTCGTCGTGCTGGGACTGGTTGCGGCGATGGGTGGCGGGACGCTGCGCGATCTGCTGCTCGATGTTCCCGTCTTCTGGGTCGCGGATGCGAATTTCATCACGGCGGGAGTCTTTGGCGCGATCCTCACCTTTACCGTCGCCCGGTATGCCACGCCTCCCGCAGCCTCTCTGCAGATTGTCGATGCGTTCAGCCTGGCCTTTGTGACGATGCTGGGGACCTCGAAGACCTTGCAGTTGGGGCACGCTGCCGGGGTCTGCGTTGTGCTGGGAGTGACGACCGGCGTCGCAGGGGGGATCTTCCGTGACCTCCTCTGCGGCGAGATTCCTCTCGTGTTCCGGGCGCACATCAATCTTTATGCGACCGCGGCGCTCGTGGGATCACTGATCTTCGTCACGACCTCGAAGTCGGGTGTTCCGGCCCCCTGGAACCTGCTGATCGGTGCCGCGGTGGTGCTGGGTTTGCGGTTGGCGGCTCTCCGCTGGCAAATCCGGCTCCCGGAATTCGCTCATCACGAATGAGTCTCTTTCCAGAAATCCAGTAAAAGTGGACAGATTGTCCCGTTCGGCTAGAATCAAAAATTGTCGTTCGTCCTCGCGCGGACGTGGAATATGACCATTGGTGATGATCGATCGTTTCTCGAACAGGTGATGGACGCCTATCGCCAGGGTGATTCCAGTGCGCGTGCGGACAGCCCCGGCACACGGATGGTTGAGGCCATCCAGGCGACGTACCTGGCGATCGTGATGCAGGACTATGTCCGCTGCACCGAGCTGATGACTGATGATTTCTCGCTGGAAATCATTGGTCCGCCCGAGATCCCGATCGTCGGCCGCTGGCAGGGGCGGAAAGAAGTTGCTGAGGCAATGGCCCGAAACTTCGGCGAATTCGTCGACCAGAATCCGGTGATCCTCGGTGTGGTCGCTCAGGATCAGGCCGTGCTGGTGATGGCGCGGGAGACCGGGCGGGTGGTGAAAACCAATCTCCCCTACGATGTGCACTGGTGCCAGTGGTTCACGTTCCGGGGAGACCAGCTCTGTCGGGTTCTGGAAATCTTCGATCATCGGCCGATTCAGGCTGCCTATGAGAGTGGGCCGAATCTGCCGACTTGAACGATTCTGCCGACCACGGTGTGTCGGTGTCGCGAAAAGTCATCACGTTGCCAGACGAGGACAGACCCGGAAGGCAGGACGATGGCAGATTCGAGCATGAACCTCACATTTTCCCCCACCGTGTCATCTTGTCTGTGGCTCACCGCTCTCGTTGTCTGGGGCGGTGCTGTCACACCCGATCGTCTGGCCGCTGCGGAGACCCGCTGTGCCGTGCTGGAGGTCTTCGTCAAAGGGGACAGCGAACGTTCGGTCGCGGCCCGCAAGCACATCGATGCGACCTACGCCGGGAAACCGGGCATTAAAGTCGTCTACCGCGATGTGGATGGAAAAGAGAGCGATCTCAACCGCTACTGGAAGCTGGCGGAACACTTCAAGATCGAAAAACCGGGTCTGCCGGCGTATTACGTCAGCGGGTTGTTCGACTACGGCTGGGATGACACCACGACTCCGCAGCGATTGAAAGATGCGCTCACGGTCGAAGTTTTTGTCCGCAGCGACTGTCCCCGTTGTGCCCAGGCGAAACCCTATCTGCAGACGACGCTCGCCCCACGTTATCCGGGTTACACGTTCGTCTACCTGGACATTATCAACGACGCCGCGGCCCGCACGCGGATGCAGGAAGTGACCAACAAGCACCGACAAGCCGGGGCCGGAGTGCCAGCACTGCATTACTGTGGGAAGTTTCTGGTCGGCTGGAATGATCCCGTCTCGACCGGCAAACAATGGGATGACACGCTCCGGGCCGTGACAGTCCCGTGTGTACCGGCTGAAGAAAGCACCCCTCCCGCGAAGACAAGCCGTCGTGAACGGTTCGAGGGGCCGCAGTTTCATGTGCCCCGTTGGGGGGGCGTGGCCTATGCCGCGGAACCGCCGTTGCCGCCAGCGCTCGACGAGCCGCTGCCACCCAGTGTTGATGGGGACCCACTCGCACCGAGTACCGATTCACCGCCACCGGCGCTGGATGGCGACGGAGCCGATGCTCCGCCGCCGCGTCCGCGCTCGCTGCCTGAAGAGACCGCACCCCCAGAAGAGCTCGCGATTCCGCTGCCGGAGAGCGACTCACTCGACATTGTCCGGCTCCCGCTGTTCGGCGAAGTCCGCTGGAAGGACTGGGGCCTGCCGCTGTTCACGCTCGCTGTCGGTCTGATCGATGGCTTCAACCCGTGCGCGATGTGGGTGTTGCTGTTTCTACTGTCGGTCCTCGTCAACCTGAAAGACCGCGCGAAGATTCTCGCCGTCGCGGGGACCTTCGTCTTCATCAGCGGGGCGGCGTATTACGCCTTCATGGCGACGTGGCTCAATGTCTTCCTGCTGGTCGGCATGGCGAAGTACGCGCAGATTGCCCTCGGGATTCTGGGGATTACGGTCGGGGCGATCCACATCAAAGATTTTTTCGCCTTCAAGAAAGGTGTGTCGCTGTCGATTCCGGAATCGGCGAAGACCAGCGTGTCGCAACGGGTGCGGAAGATCGTGATGGCCGAGTCGCTGATCGCAGCGATCGTCGGGGCGAGCATTCTCGCAGTCCTGGTGAATATCGTCGAACTCCTCTGCACGGCCGGTTTGCCAGCAATGTACACGAGCGTTCTGACCATGCAGAAGCTCCCGCAATGGGAGAACTATCTCTATCTGCTGCTCTACATTCTGGCGTACATGTTCGACGATTCCGTGATGGTCGGGATCGTCGTCGTCACGCTCGGCAAGCATCGCCTGCAGGAGCAGGGGGGCCGCATCCTGAAGCTGATCAGCGGCGTGGTGATCGCTGCGATCGGTGTGCTGATGCTCTTCAAGCCAGAATGGCTGCATTAGCAACCGGGTCAATCGGGCTCCCGCTGGACATCGTCCAACAGGGTAACACCTTCCGTTTGAAGGTCAGGCGGCAACATGACCAACGGGAAGGCGGGTCGCAGAGCGTCTGCCGGAAAGGCGCAATCTACCGGCTTGGGCAACGGAAGCGAATCTACGACGGCCCGGTAGAAATGCGAGAAAGAATGCAAATCGCTTGTGAAAATGCCCTCGATCTCGGGGTTTGCCTACCTTACTTTTTCGTTATCCTGCGGCGCTTGCTTGATCAAGGCTTCAACACCGCAGCGAAGTCCGGAAGAACGATTTTGCGAAACCTGTGTGGTCTCGACCATCGAGCAGGGAGAGGTAAGAATCCATGGCCCGTCTTGCAGCGACCCAGTGGTGGCAGAATTCGATGACCGAAATCGGCGTTCAGGGGATGGAGAAACTCCTCCCACGCGATGCCACTTGGGAGCATGTGCTGCAATCCGGTCGGGATGATTTGGCACTGGGAATGCAATACTCGCAAATGCAGACCGGGAAGGACCGTGTGGCGGTCGAAATTGGTTGTGGGGTCGGGCGTGTCACTCAGGCGTTGGGCGAGCATTTCGGTCGGGTGATCGGCCTCGATGTGGCACCTGCCCTCATCGAGCAGGCCCGCGCGAAAAACGTCAACGAGCATGTCAGCTTCCAGGTCTCTAACGGCGAATGTCTGACTCCCGCCGGTGTGGCCCCCGGTGCTGTTGATACCGTGTTCTCGTATGAAGTGCTGTACATCGTCGACCCGCTGACATTGCAGCGGTATTTTCACGATGTGGCGACGCTGTTGTCACCGGGCGGGGAATTCGTCTTTCAGATGAACGTGGCGCCGCTCGCATGGAAAACTCGCGCCAGCTATGCCCTTCGACAAGCCTTGTGGCTCTGCGGAGTGAAATCGTGGCGCGGCTGGCCGACCGGGCCAGGATTCCGGCGCTATGCTTACTCGAAGCCTGGGGTTTGTCGAATGGTGGCCGACGCAGGCCTGCAAGTCCTGCGCGTCGCCGGTGAACTGCCGCGGCAAGCCTGGTTCGTAGCTCGGAAACCGACTCCCTGATTTTGAAGGTCCGCATGACCGCCTCGGCCCCCTCGGTAAAGCTGAACGTACTGGCCAGTTGGGGAGCCCACGCCGTGACGGTCGTCGTCGGCTTCTTCCTGATGCCGTACGTGATCAAGACCCTGGGAGATCATCAGTACGGGACGTGGGTCTTCATCAACTCGATGGCGAGCTACGCCGGATTGCTCTATTTCGGCTTTGGTGACACCATCAGCCGATATGTCGCGAAGTACCAGGCTGCTGGTGATGATCGCCGGTTGAACGAAGTCGTCACACTCGTCTTAACGATCTACCTGGCGATGGGAGCCGTGGCCCTGGTCGTGGCCGGATGCCTTTCCTGGTGCACCCCATGGCTGAGTAGCTGGCAGGATCATGAACTGCTGGAAGTCCGGCTGACGATTCTGGTGCTCGGTCTGAACGTCGCCACCGGCCTGGCCGGGAGTGTCTTCGGCGGTGTGCTGATGGGGGCCCGACGGTTCGACCTCGAACGCGGCGTCTCGTTCTGGTCCGATCTCGCGCGGCTGGCAGCAATCCTCATCTTCTTGCGGGAAGAGTGGGGCATCCTGACGGTTGCCGTGATCTACTGGATGATGACCGCGCTCGAAAATCTGCTCTACATGGTCCTCGCGTATCGGTCGGTTCCGCAGCTCCGTATTCGTCGCGAGTTCCTCAACTGGGGGACGCTGAAAGAATGCAGTTCGTTCAGCACGATGGCGTTCCTGAATGCCATCGCCTACCAGTTGACGTATGCCACCGACAGCGTGGTGATTGGCTTCATGATGGGGACCGACAAGATCGTCCCGTATTATCTGGCGTTGCGACTGACCCACTTCCTGCGACAGCCGATCGATAAAATTGCACAGATCTGCATGCCGACGGCGGGGGCGCTCTCTGCTCAAAGCGATCGTCGCAAGCTGCATCAGTTTCTGCTCAAAGCCTGTGGCATGGTCTCCCTGCTGGTGACGGGTGTGTTTATCGGAGCCTGGTTCTTCGGCGGCGATGTGATCCGCACGTGGATGGGATCGGGCTACGATGAAAGCCACTACATCCTCACGATCCTGCTGGGTGCCCAAATTGTCGCGCTGCCGTGCGGCGTGTTGCGGGCGTTTCTATTCGGGCTGGGCGATGTTCGAGCGCCGGCGATCCTCTATCTGCTGGAAGCCCTGTGCAATCTGGTGTTGAGCATCATCCTCTGCTCGTTCTGGGGATTGGTCGGAGTCGCCTGGGGAACGATTATCCCCGTCGTTGTGATTGAACTCGGGCTGTTGTTGCCCATTGCGTTGAAACGACTCGGGCTCCCCTTCAGCCGACTGTGGAAAGATGCTCTGCTGCCGCAGTTGTTGCCGCTGGCGGCACTCGCGGGATACTCGCTGCTGGTGTCGCAGCAGCCGTGGAGTCATCACGGCTGGCCGGTCCTGATTGGAGTGACGTGCGGCGGGGGAGCAGTGCTCGGCGCAACGTGGCTGCTCGTCCGTCGTGGGCAGTCCAGCGGATTGCTCACCGCTGCATGAGCTGATCCGACGCCCTGCCTATGCCTTGGCAGGGTATTTGTGTGAACCGTGATCGCGAAGACGCAAGCGTTAATTGGTGACGCGGTTTTTTGCCGCTTCGAGACGGGTGCGGGCATCGTTGACCACGCTGGACTGCGGAAATTCTTTCAGCAGTTTCTCGTAACTGGTCACCGCGTCGCGCCATTGTCCCTGCTGTTCATCGCATTTGGCGGCTTGTAGCAGCGCGACGGAGCGCCATTCGGGATAGTCGTAGACTGTGTAGACTTTGGTGTAAGCAAAGAACGCATCCATCCAGCGTTCCTGCAGGAAGAGCGTCTCAGCATACAGGAACTGGGCCTTCGCAGCGGTTTCCGTCTTTGACGCGGCAGGATCAGTGAAGACCCGTTGAAACGCCTGGCGGGCTTCGTCGAACTGGGCCTGTTGCTTGTAGCCGCGGCCGAGGACTTCATCGGCCTGATAGAGCGTTGTGGCTTTGGGATATTTCGTTTTGAAGTCCGCCACGATCGCCGCCAGCTCGGGGTACTGCTTCAAGCGCAGCCGGATTTCCGCCAGCAAGACCCACAACCGCGGCTGCCACGTCTTCGCAGGATCAAGCTGGATCTTGGTGATCGCGGTCACCAGTTGCTGCTCAGCAGCAGTCAACAACTCTGTGTCAGTTGGTGGCTCCGCGACGAGCGCTTCGAAACCGCAGTAGTCCACATAGTCGCGTTGTGGGCTTTGCGGAAACGAGCCGACAAATGTGGTCGCCAGCATTTTGACATCGGCCCAGCGGCGCTGATCCAGCGCGAGGACCAGCAGTTGAAAGTGCGACCGTTCCCGGACCTGTGCATCCGCCTTGGCCGAGTCACGCAGTTCGGTGAAGGCGACTTCGGCTTCTTTCAGACGATTCGCGAGCAGGTCGGACTCGGCCAAGCTGAGCCGGGCATTATCGGCGAGGTCGCTCTCCGGGACTTCACGCACCAAACGGCGGAAGATCGCGTCGGCTTCGTCGTAACGTTCCGCCTCATAGTTGCAGAGCGCCCATTCATCGAGCAGGCGATCCAGTTGCTCCGGCTGCGGGAACCGGTCGAGCACCATCGAATAGCTGCGATCAGCGGCTTCAATCTGCTTGGCCTGACGTTGCACGCGGGCCTGTTGCAAGCCAGCACGATACGCATACAGGCCGGGTGATTGTTGCTCGGCTCCGCGCGGTGCCTTGCCCGGAGGAGCGTATTTTTCGAAGACGGCTGCGAAGGCCGCGAGCGCGGCGGGAGCATCCCCCGCTTCACGCAACGCCTCGGCGTGATAGTAGGCGGCTTCCGGTGCGAGCCGATGATTCGCAAAGTCGCGCGGAACGCGGGCGAACTTCTCCGCTGCCGCTGCGAACTGCTTCTGCTGAAACAGGGCCCAGCCCCAGCCGCGCCATGCGAAGGCTTCGTTATCGGTCCCCTTGGCCAACGTGGTCAGCACTTCATAGTACGACGCGGCACCGGGCCAGTCTTTGCGTTGTTCGGCGAGTTCCGCAAGCTGCAGCCCGGTCGATGCCGCGAGGGGTTGGGATCCAGGGAGTTTCGACAACTGGTCATAGGCACTCTGGCTTCCATTCAGGTCGTTGATTCGGGCCTTCGCCAGTGCGAGTTGAGAGAGTGCCCGCGGTCGTTGCCGCGCGGTTTCAAACTGTTTCAGATAACGTTCCGCCGCAGTTGCCGCTTCGTCCCAACGGCCGGTCTGTCCGAAGCTGTCCGATTGCAGCACCAGAGCATCTGCGAGTTCGTGAGGACCTGTGGGAGGGATCTGTGCGACCAGCGGTTGCAGGATTTCCAGTGCGTCGGGGTGACGGTTCTGCAGTTGACGGGTGATCGCCAGATAGTAGCTCGCCTGGACTTTGGTCTTGGGGAGTTGCGTCTCGGCGAGGACTTTCTCGAATTGATCACTCGCCCGTTGATACAGAGCCGCGACTTGCTCGACCGGTTGTTGACGGGTGACGAGGTCGGCTGCCTGTCCGAGTGCCAGTCGTCCAGCGAGCAACTGCTGATAGAGTCGCAGCCCGCTTTGGGGATACTGCTGCTGAAACTGCTGCAGCCGTTGAGCCGCTGCCGGATAATCACCCGCTTCGATCGCCAGTTCGGTCGCGAAGTGCAGGGCGTCGTCGGCGTAGTCTCCCTGCGGAAATGATTTCACCACCGCCAGAAACGTTGTTTCTGCAGCAGCAACGTCACCAGCTTGTCGCTGACAGACTCCTTGTTGAAACGGAATCGCATCGGCCAGCGGATGTTTCTCGGGAACATCGGGCAGAATCGCTGCGAAGGCTTTGACCCCCTGTTGTGGATCCCCCGCGTTCTTCAGACTCATCCCGCGCCAGTAACCGGCAGTCACCTTGCGGGCCGCGTCCCCGGTCACCTGCTCGAAGGCGGTCGCGGCCTCTGCGAACTGACCTGCTCGATACAACGCGAAGCCCCCGTTCAGGCGGGCATCGCTGGCGAGGGGACTGGCCGGGAACCGCTCCCAGACGATGCGATAGGCCGCCGCGGACTTCGCCAGCTCCTGCGCATCGAACCAGTGCGATCCGATCTGGAACTGCGCTTCCGCAGCCCGTGCTCCCGTCCCTTTTGCCAGGGTCTCGAACTCCTTCAGGGCCGCTTCCGGTTGTTTTTCGAGGATCAAGGCCCGGCCGAGTCCGTAGCGGGCGTCATCGACCAACGGGCCTTCCGGAAACTTCTCCAGCGCGTCCCGGAAGGAGAGGATGGCCCCGGCCGGGTCATTCGACCGCAGTTGCACGTCCCCCAGATACGGGAGCGCCCGTTCGGCAAACTGGTCCTGCGGGTGATCGGCTAGATATGTCTTCAACTCGGTCTTGGCTGCGGGGAGATCATTGAGGAGATAGCTGCACTCAGCGACGCGGTACTTCGCCTGGGCGACGTTCGCGTTCTCGGGATAATCTTTCAGAAATCCGCGCAGCACTTCCCGGGCGACTTTGTAGTCGGCCTGATTGATGGAGGTCAGCCCGAGATACAACCGGGCAAACGGCCGTTTTTCGTGATCGGGGTACGCCTGCAGAAACTTGCGGAACCCGTCCCCGGCGAGTGCCCAGCGATTCTGCTTGTAAAGTTGGACCGCGACGTTGTAATCATCGAGACCCGCATCAGCACGGGCGACCTGCGGTGTCACCACTGCCAGGCACAGACTGACGATCAGCGCGATCTGCAGGCGGTCTCCGTTCATCTGCCCTGATCCTGTACGCTGAACGTTGCGGTCTGTCACACCAGATGTGATCGGGACCGGAGTCGAGCATCAGACCCTGGCACCCCCTGCAGAGGCGAAGCACCCTACAAATGGCATGCCAACCTCTCCCAGAGTGTAGCCGCTCGACGGGGACTTCGACGAGTCTATCTTTCCCTCGCGAACGGGTTCGGTTAACGTGACTCTAGCGGTTGCGTGCTTGGTGCAGGCGACTGTTCGCGAGCGTTTTGCAGGGATTGAGTGCCATGAATCGTCTGCGTGGAGCATGCATCGTCTGTCTCTGGCTGGGTTGGGCGACCCTGGGAACAGCCCAGGACACGCCGAAAGACGACGCCCCGGCACCCAAAAAAGTGACCTACGCGCACATCGAATTGCGCGGGTCGTTCCCCGAAGGTCCCACGTCACCGGGACTCTTCGGCGAGGTCGTGGAAACGCTCGACGGGGCGCAGTCCCGGCTGAAGAAGGCCGCTGACGATGAGAAAATCGCCGGCGTGGTGATTCATCTCGACGGCCTCAGCGTGGGCTGGGCCAAGGTGCATGAACTGCGGGCCTCGATCGCGAAGGTCCGGGCGGCCGGGAAACCGGTCTATGCCTGGATGGAAAGTGCGATGACGCCCGACTACCTCGTGGCGAGCGCGTGCAGCGACATCATGCTCCCCGAGTCCGGCGTCCTGATGATGCCCGGCCTGCGCGCTGAGGTGACGTTCTACAAGAAACTCTTCGACTGGCTCGAAGTCCAGCCCGAGATGCTTCGCGTGGGGGAATACAAGTCGGCTGCTGAGCCATACACCCGCTCGGAAATGAGCCCGCAGTTCCGGGAAGAACTTGAAGCGGTCCTGGATGGCTTCTATGCCTACATCGTCGAGACGATCTCCACTTCCCGGAAGCTCACCCCCGAGAAAGCCAAGGAGATCATCGATCAGGGTGTGATGAGTGCCGCCCAGGCGAAGCAACTCGGCCTCATCGATCACGTCGCTTATGAAGACCAGCTGGAAGCCCTGGTCAAAGCGAAAGGGACGGAACCGATCGAACTGAAAATCACCAAGGGATACGGCAAGAAAAAAATCGATACCGACTTCAGCGGCATGACCGGCATGATCAAGATGATGAATCTGCTCATGGGGGTGGAACAGCCGCAGCGGAAGTCTTCCGCTCCAAAAATCGCCGTGATTTCCGCGGTCGGAGCGATCGTCTCCGGTTCGAGTCAGGCCGACTTCATGGGCGATACGTCGATGGGATCCTCGACGATGATCAAGGCAATCCGGCAGGCCCGCGATGATGCGACCGTAAAGGCGATCGTGCTCCGCGTCGACAGTCCCGGAGGAAGCGCACTCGCCAGTGATTTGATGTGGCACGAACTCGAAACGGTGAAGAAGCCGTTCGTTGTCAGCATGGGCGATGTCGCTGCCAGCGGCGGGTACTACATCAGCATGGGGGCCGACAAGATCTTCGCGGAACCCGGGACCATTACCGGCTCGATCGGCGTGGTCGGCGGGAAGTTCGCCCTCGAAAAGTTCTACGCCAAGCTCGGGATGACGACCAGCGTCGTCCAGCGGGGCAAGAATAGCGGCGTCATGAGCATGACCACGCCGTTCAATCCGACCGAACGCGAAGCGATGCAGAAGCTGATGAACGACATTTACGCCCAGTTTACTCAGAAGGCGGCCGCCGGACGGAAGATGGAGGTCGAGAAGCTCGAAAAGCTGGCCCGTGGTCGAATCTACACCGGCCAGCAGGCCAAGGAACTCGGCCTCGTCGATGAAGTCGGCACGCTGGAAGATGCGATCGCGTTCGCCAAGCAGGCCGCGGGACTCGATCCGAAGGACAAGCTCGAAAAACTGTCTCTGCCGAAAGCCGCCAACCCCTTCGAGCAGTTGTTCGGGCCCATTGAACCGGAAACGCGGGCCGGGCAAGCGCTGTTGCGGCTGTTGCCTCCGTCGCTGCAAGCCCCGCTCAAGGATCTCCACGCCTTCGAGTTACTCGCCAACGAGCCGTTACTGACAGTGATGCCGTTCCGCCTGAACGTGCGTTAATCTCGTGGGTTGCCGGGCATCAACCAATCGCGAAGACGCAAGCGAGCGACGCTTGCGTCTTCGCGATTTCAATCTTTCGGGCACATGCCCGGTTCAGCAGGGCGAGCGCCTTTTACAAGAGGCCGAGTTTGGTGAAGAGGCGTTGGGGTTTCCGGTAGTGGCTGCGTAAGGTGGCGGCGAGATTGCCGGTGGCATCAGCGCGGAGACATCCGAGGGCGGCGTTCCGCAGAGCGGCGAAGTTTTGCGGCGCGTGTCCCGAGGTGATGGTGGACCGGTCTTCCCGAAACACGACATCGCGGACCCAATGCAGGCCGTTTTCGATGACGCCCCAGTGGCCGCGGATGATGGCCAGCAACCGGGCCGCATCGGCTTTCACGCGGGAGAGCGAGGTGATGAAGTACCGTGTCTCGCGTTCCACCAGACCAGGACTTCGTCGCTCGCAGACGACCTGCAACACCTGCTGGACTCCGGGCCAGCGGACGTAGTCATTGAGGCTGACCGTGCTGATCAGCGTGCGGACTTCGATCCGACCGTGACCTTTGTCATACGTGGTCACCGTCTGACGCTCTCGTCCGCGTTCACACCGGGCCCAGGGGGGAAAAGGCCGCGTCAGCGGCCTTGAATTCCTGCTGGATTTCTCGATTTAACGTGGGTTGATTGTCTTTCACCGCGAGAACGTAATCTCCCTCGGCGGCGAGAATCTGTTCGCACAGATCGCGCTGGCAGAATGCCGCATCGCCCACCACCACGGTCTCTTTCAACAGGATCTCCGACAGCAGCGTGAGCGCCCCTTTGTGCTCGTTCGTCTTCTCATCGACGCGGGCTTGGGCCACCACCACGCGCGACCCGTGTGCCACCAGCGCCAGCAGATGCAAGCCTTTCTCCGACGCCCGCGCCGAACCACAAAGCGTCTTCCCGTCGATGCTCAGCACGGCCAGGAGTTCCTCCCCGGCGTGCGGAAAGCACTCCTCAATCCACTCCCGCAGCACCCGATCAAGACCATCAGGATCCAGCTTGGAAAACAAGTCGCGAAAGCAGTCTCGCTTCGGCGGTCGCCGGGTGAATCCCAGACGGTGCCAGAAGTCAACAGGTAAATCTTGCAACCATTCGACCAATTCGTCGTACCCGGCCACGCCCGAAAGCAGACCACTGACGACCGCCGCCAGCATGGCGGACAAAGGATGGCGCCGTCCCTTACGCCCGCGTGGATCAGGAACTTGCGCCAATCGGCTCAGCAAATTCCCGCCGCAGGCCATCGACATTTCTTCCCCTCCGTGAATCCCAGACTCCAGACCGTAAACTCCCTCCCACCTCCACCGCATTTCCCAGACCAATTAAAACGATGGCCCTGCCCGGTTCAGCCCGTTCCTTGAGGTCCTACCCGGCGACCGGTACCCTGTAGGGGCTGAGAGTTCACCGCATTCCATAAGGTCCCCCCGCGGCCATGTTGACCAAGAAGCCTCAGGCGATTTCCGGCGTCAGTGCCAACTATGAAAACGTGATCGAGGAACTCTATCCCTCAATCGCGATGACCTGGATGGGCCAGCTGCTCCATTCCCTGTACGAATTGATTCCGATCGGCGTCGGATCGATCAAGTTATCGCATCTGCTGTTCGTGTTGCCGACCTCTCCGCTGGCGCTCATTGGTTACCTGCTCTTGAAGGTCACCGGCGTCAAGTATGTGGTCACAAACCGGGCGGTCAAGCAGGTGCAGGCGATGGGCTATCGCATGCTCCAAGAGACCCCACTGGCGAACATTGCCCAGGTGACGGTCGATCCCGATTCACGGCTGGCGTTCTACCGCACGGGCGATGTCCGGCTGTCGAACGCTGCGGGCGATACGCTGCAGTTGCTCCGCGGCGTGCCGTATCCCGATCGCTTCGCACAGGTGATTCTGGAAGCCCGCGACGCCCGCAAATACACCGAGGCGGCGTTGAACACCATCCGGGCACGCAAAAGCTGAGAACGAACCCCGTTCTCGACGAATCATCAGGCCCGGCCCATGTGCCGGGCCTGTTCATTGATGGATCCGCCGATGATTCTCGAAGGTCTGGTGACGACGCTCAGCCCGACGGGAGAGGTGAATCTCGCCCCGATGGGACCAATCGTCGCACCCGACTTCTCGTCGTTTGTGTTGCGGCCCTTTCAGAGCAGTACCACCTATCGCAATCTCTGTGGCGTCCGTTCAGGCGTGCTGCATGTGACCGACGATGTGTTGCTGATCGCGCAAGCCGCACTCAACCGGCTGCCTCAGACGCCGAAGACGTCTCCCGCCGCACACGTAACGGGTCGGGTGCTGGCCGACTGCTGCCGCTGGTTCGAGTTCGTGGTCGACTCGATCGACGATCGTGCCGAACGGACGGAGATCGCCGCCCGCGTGGTGCACACCGGTCGAAAGCGCGATTTCTTCGGCTTCAACCGGGCCAAACACGCGGTGCTGGAAGCGACGATTCTGGCGACGCGGTTGCATCTCCTGCCGCGGGAGTCGATCACCGCGGAACTCGACCGACTGCGGCCGCTCGTCGAGAAAACCGCAGGACCGCAGGAACAAGCCGCCTGGGACCTGGTCTGCAGCGTCATCGCCAGTCAGCCGTAGGGTGGGCTGTGCCCACCGCTGCTCTTCTGGTGCAACGCGGTCTATGAAGTGTTGGTGGGTACAGCTCACCGTACGAACGACAACGTCGTTGAAGCCCGGCGTCCAAAGCGACACCGGGCTTTGACTGGTCGGGTGGGCACCGTCCGCCAGTTCACTGAACCGCTGCTGGTCGTGCGATTTGGTCCTGTTTCTGATAGATTAGCAGGTCTTATGCGGATTATTGCTGGACGATTGCGCCGTCGGACGCTGCTTGCCAATCCGGGACTAACGACTCGGCCGATCATTCACCGCGCCAAGGTGATGCTGTTCGACTACATCCGAGATCGCATGCCCGGGGCGAAGGTTGCCGACTTATTTTGCGGCACGGGAACGTTGGGATTCGAGGCACTCAGTCGGGGAGCCAGTCGCGTGGTCTTCGCTGAACGCGACCACCGGGCACACGAGTATCTCGTGAAAAATGCTGCGGCTCTAAAAGTGACCGACGAGGTACTTTGCTGGCGGGTCGATGTGGCCCGCTGTTCGCTGAAACCACAGGGGCAGGGGTGGTATCCGTACGACGTGGTCTTTTTTGACCCGCCCTACGTCGATGCCGCGGCGATTCAGCCGGGCGGGGCGTTGGCCCGCTGTATCACGCGGCTGACCCGTCCCGATATCACCTCCCCGAACGTCCTGCTGGTGTTCCGCACGCCCGTGGAAAACGAGTACCCGTTACCAGCACCGTGGAATGTCATCCAGACGCTGGAAGTCGCGAGCATGCGCATCACGCTGGCCGAAAAAAATCTGGCCCAGCTCGCACAACTCGCGACGGAGTCCACTTTGGAAGACGAATCACCGGCCGAGACAGCATCGGCTGACGAAACCGCCGGTGATGATCCCCGCAAACCGGCGACTGCCAGTTGAGTCCCTGTCAGGGGTTGCCCCTAGAGAGGCTGCACGATGCCCCGCCTTGTTCAGACCGACCGACACACCATCTATCCCGTCGAAATCTGGGGTGACACGCTCGTCGTGATTCCGCGTGGTGATGCGGCTGGGTTCAACCCGACGGCGGTCAATTCGGAACTCGCCACTATCACCGAACTGGCCCAGACTCCACCGGTCAAGCACCTGGTGATCGATTTCGGGGAAGCCAACTATTTCGGTTCGATCGTGATCGGTGCCCTCATCCAGTTGGCGCAAGCTGTGCGGAACCGAGGCGGTCGCGTCGCCCTCTGCAATCTGTCCGAGGATATGCAGCAAGTCATCCGGCTGATGAAGCTGGAATCGATGTGGGAGTTTTTCTCGACGCGCAATGCGGCCTTGAAGGCCATTGCCACGATTCCCGTTCGCCAGAAACTCTGGGCCGCCCGGTGGGTTTTCGCTTGGTTCGCCGCCGCGGCCATGATTATTGCCGCGTATATCGCCTGGCCCCGACCCGATTATGGACGCCTCTATTTCGCGGAAATTAACGGACTCTGGGAAGAGTATCAGGATCTGAAAGACCGGGCCGGAGACGAAGAGTGGAGCCGATTCGTGAAAAGCTCGAACAAGCGGCTCGACCCGATCATCAAGCATTTGAATCAGCGGGCACTGGCAGGGAAATGGAAGGCGGGTGAAAACTTCCTGCTGTATGTCGCCCGGGATCACTGGCCGAAGCTGATGGATCGGAACAGTCCGAATCTGGCGGTGGAAGCGAAGATGGTGCAGTATTATCTCGGTTATGCCGCTGCAACCTTCAAGCAAGGGGGCATTCCTGCCAACTATTCGACGGAGTTCAACAAGAAAAATCCGTCTGACTCCTCATCCAACTCGTCAACAGAGAAGGCGAATTCTCCATAATCGATTCGCTGTCGGTGCAATGAACCAGCCCGTGGAACGGGCTGAATCGGGTCATACTCCCAGCCAGGGATTGGCGTCATGGTCTCTCTTCTTCGCATGCGATGTCGTGCAGCCTTGCTGTGTCTGGTCTGGCTCGGGAGTTGTGTCCCTGGACAGGCCGATGAGGCCACCGCCCGATTGCTGTCGCAGGCCAGGCAGGCGTTTGTCGATCTTTCCGATCGCGAAGCGACTTGGCTGGAAGCGGTCGCGCGGGGCGATGTCTGGGACGGTTTCGCTACGCGAACCGAAGCAGAACCGGGCGAACGGGCTGAAGAGCCGCTCCGGACGGAACTTGTCAACTGGCTCTGCCGGGGTGAACTCCCTCCGGGCCTGATCACCCGCCGGGGGATCTCGGTCCGTCATCTGAAGTGGACGGGACCGCTCGAACTGCAGTTCGCCAAAGTCCCGTTTCCGTTGCGGTTCATCGACTGCGAATTCCCGGATGGCATCGATGTGCAGAACGCTGAGCTGATGGAACTGCATCTCGATGGGACGCAGACCAGCTGGCTCTTCGCCGATCAATTGCGCGTGGCCCGCGATCTCTCGCTGAAAGACGGCTTCACGGCGACCGGTGAAGTGCGGCTGCCGTATGCCTGGATTGAAGGGCATCTCGATCTCAGTGGGGCGAAGCTGTTGAATCGTCAGCCCGACAGTCTGCACGCTGATGGCTGTCGCGTCGATGGCGATGTCCGCCTGCGTTACGAATTCGAAGCGACCCATCGCGTCTCGCTCGTCGGAATGCGGATCAAGGGGTCACTCGATGCCGACCAGTCCGTGTTCCGCTTACCCGGACAGACCGTGTGGGACCTCTCCGGGGCCTCGATCGGGGGGGACTGGTCGTTCCGTGAGACGGTCGTCGACGGAGGGATCATGGCCCACGGCGCATCGATCGGCGGCGATCTCGATGGTGATCGAAGTCGGCTCACTCAGCCGGAAGGAGAAGCCTTTCGGGGCTACGCCCTCGAAACCGGGGGCGACCTCCGGTTTGTCGGGGCCAGCATCGTGGGCGATGTCTTACTGGAGTCGGCCGACGTACACCGCGATCTCAACTTCGCCGATGTCCATTTCGGACCGGGGGAATCGAAAGTCCTGCTGCAAAGTGTGACGGCGACGCGCCGCTTCCGCTGGACCGGCATCACGTATGCTGACGAGGCCCATGTGGAGCTCGATCTTCGCTCGGCCACCGCGGGCATCTTGTTCGATGATGCGGCCAGTTGGCCAGCGGCTGAAAAACTCCGTCTGCATGGCTTCGATTACGCGCAGATTCACGATGATGCCCCGATCGACCCTGCCAGCCGCATCAACTGGTTGCGACGACAACCGACCGGACGGTTCCGCGCCCAACCCTATGAGCATCTGGCGGCTGTCCTCCAGCAGAGCGGGCAATCGGTCTCGGCGCGGGAAGTCCTGATCGCCAAGGAAATGGACCGGGCCGAACGCTCGAAAGTCAGCGCGGGGGACTGGTTCTGGTATCGCGTCTTCGGACCGATGATCGGCTTCGGTTATGAACCATGGCGGGCGGTGCAACTGATGCTGGTGACGATCGTGCTCGGGGCGCTGATCTTCCAGTGGGGCTACTGGCATCAGTGGATGACACCGACGAAAGTTGTCGAGCACGTGATCGATTCCGAACTCGAACCACGACTCTCCCCCGACTATCCGACTTTCAACGCGCTCATCTACTCGCTGGATGTCTTTACTCCGCTGACATACCTGCACCAGGCCGACTACTGGATGCCAAACCCGACCCGCGGCCCGCTCTATCGGATTGCGGGGATCAGAATCCGCGCGGGCGATCTCTTACGGATCTATATGTGGTTCCACGTCGTCGCCGGGTGGACACTCACCTCATTATTGATCGCCGGCCTGAGCGGCCTCGTCGAACATCAGTGAGGGAAGGGAACAGGGACTAGCGAATAGGGTGTAGGAAGATCATCGAACGCTTCCCGCCGCCCAATTCCCCGCTTGCGTCTTCGCGGTCCCTAAAACAGCGCCCCAATCGGCGTCCCATGATACAGCGGGTGCGGCCTCCCGAGTTCATCGTGCCACGCCGCGGTTTCCGGAATCCCCAGCGCGTGATAGATCGTCGCGGCGAAGTTCTCCGGCTGTTGCGGCTGACTCGCGGGATAAGCCCCGTGCTTGTCGGATGAACCGACAATCGTCCCGCCGCGAATGCCGCCCCCTGCGAAGAAGACGCTCTGCACCGCTCCCCAGTGATCGCGGCCTGCTGCGGGGTAAGAGTCGGCGAGCGTCGAGAGCTTCGGCGTGCGGCCGAATTCACTCGACATCGCCACCAGCGTGCTGTCGAGCAGGCCCGTCTCGTGAAGATCATCGAGCAGAGCCGACAAGGCCCGATCCGTCGGCGGCAGCAGCTTCTCACGCATGCGATAGAAGATGTCGCCGTGCATGTCCCAGGTCTCGTTGTTCCCCAGGTTCACCTGCACCAGATTCACACCCGCTGCCACGAGCCGGAACGCCATGAGCAGCGACCAGCCGAAGCTGTTGCGACCATACCGCCGCTGGGTCGCTTCATCGGCCTGCGTCACATCGAAGGCGTCGCGGACATCGGGCGAAGCGAGCAGTGAAATCGCTGCCTGCTGCTGATGACTGTAGCGCTCGGTCGCATCGACGGCATCCCAGTCGCGGCGCTGTCGGTCGAGCTCTTTCAAGAGTGCTGCCCGACCTTCAATCCGACCAAGATGCATCCCCGGCGCGAGGGTCAGGTTCGGTGCCCGGAAGACCCGGTCATCAGGATGTGCAGGGGGCTTCTTCGTCTGATTCGCGAACGTGTATTCCGGATACGCCCCCCGCCAGAACGGATCGCCATACGGCGATGCCTCGATGAAGAAGGGATCGCGATGACTCCCCATGATCCCGCCAAAGGCACCGGGGATTGTTCCGCCCGACCAGTGGACGAGCCGCTCGGGGAGCGTGATCACCTTCGGCAACAGGGGATTCCGCGCGGGAAGCGCGTCGCCCGCCTGCGACACGATCGACGGCCAGTCGGTCGGCCGGGGTTTCCGATCGCCGACGAAGTTAGGCGACTTGATGCTCCGCCCGGTCAGCATGAAGTAATGGCCGAGCGTGTGGTCGTTCGTCGGATGCGTCAGCGATCGCACGACCGCCCAGCGATCACTCCGCTGTGCCAGCATCGGGAGATGCTCACAGATTTCGACCCCCGGCGACTGCGTCGCAATCGGCCGGAACTCACCACGAATCGTGTCGGGGGCTTCCGGCTTCGGGTCAAAGCTCTCATGCTGCGACAGCCCGCCGGATAGAAAGATCGAGATGCACGCCTTCGCTCCGTTGCGCTGTGCCGGAACGGTCGCCCCCCGCAGCGTCTGAAGTTCCCCGAGACTCAACCCGGCCAGTCCCAAGGCACCTGCCTGCACTGCGGTGCGACGAGTCATCCGGGGGAATGGATCTGCGGCGGGGGTGAACATCGATTCAATCTCCCTCTGGGCTGGACTCCCCACTATAGATCGACCATCCTTGATGAATCAATCCACCTTCTCACCCCGCTTGCGGTTTCGCCTCCCTCTTTGATTCTGGTCCCGTTCCCCAAGGAACTCCCACCAATGACGCTCCTCCGCTGGACTTGTTGCTGCAGCCTCCTGTTCTCGGCGAACCTGTGGGCCGCTGAACCCGACCCAGCAGCGATCATCGATCCCGCTCTGGAAGCGGTCGGGGGTCGCGACAAACTGTTGAAGCTCTTCCGCATGAAAGAGCGGCTGAACGTCAGCAATGATCCCACAAAACCCGGCAATGAACGGGTTTCGGTCTGCGAACCTCCGGGTCACTGGTGGCTTGGCAAGAACGATCGCGTCGTGAACGACAAGGAACCGGCGACGTTCCTCGTCTGGGCGTGGACGCTCGGGCCGCTCGTCGATCCGCAGTCCAAGCTGGAGGTCCTGCCCGAGATCATCGATACCGAACGTCCGGCCACCGGTGTCAGGATCAGCGGAACGATCAATCCTTCAATGGATTGCTACTTCGACAAAGAGACCCATCTGCTGGTGCGCATCGACTGGCGGTCCGATACCGTCCGCTTCAGCGAATGGAAAACGCACGACGGGGTCAAATATGCCTCGAAAGTCATCGGCACAAAGAAGGCGACCGGAAAGCCGTGGTATTTCACGGAGATTCTCGAAGTCGAACGGCTCTCCGATCTCCCGGAAGGGCTCAAGCGCTAGTCTCTTCGGTTGATGTCGGGACGAGCGAGTGCCGACATCTTGCAAGATTCTGCTTGCGATCGTGCCATTCACCGAGTTCAATTTGGTCTGCATCGCAGGGTGAACTGTGCTCACTGTCTGCGCGTTCGATTTGCACCATCGACCGGCCGGGGGGCATCCCACCCGCAATGATTCGTCGATGTGGAGGTGCTGCAATGGACCGATGCTGCTGGTGGTCCCTGGTGTTGATGGCGTTGGTTTGCTTCTGGGCCGTTCCGGTATCCGCTGCCGGGAATACTCCCCCAAAGACGACCGGTCTCGCCAATGTCACGGTGAATGAAGACGCCCCCGCGACAACGGTCGACCTCTACCCGGCGTTCAACGATGCCGAAACCCCTGACAGCAAACTCAAGTTCGCCGTCGTCAGTAACTCGAACACCACGCTGGTTTCCACGCAGATCAACGCCCTGACCGGGAAACTCACGCTGACGTATCGCCTGAACCAGGCTGGCTCGGCACAACTCATGGTCCGTTGCACCGATGTAGGGGGTCTGACCGCCCAGACGACCTTCTACGTGACGGTGAACTTCGTCCCCGATTCTCCGGTCTTGCCAGCGATCGCTCTCCAGCGGGCCAAAGTCGGTTTGACACTGATTTTTCGTGTCACGGCCACCGATGGCGATCTGCCGAATGATCTGCTGATTTACAGTCTGGATGCCGCCACGCTGGCTCGCGGAGTGACTCTCAATCCCAATAACGGCACGATCACCTGGACACCGAATATCACCCACATCAATCAGACGTTTGCCAGCACGCTGACGGTCACCGACAACGGCGGCCGAACAGCCTCGCGGCTGTTCTCGATCCAGGTGGCCAGCCCGACGGCGACCACCGCCCCGCCGCTTCTCGCCGTGAACGACCGGACGACCATCGCGCTCAATACCACGACCAACCTCTCGACGTTGATCCTGACAAACGACGTCACGCAGGGCCGCCCTGTGCGGATTGTCCAAATTCGCTTTCCCTTGTCGGTCTCCGGTACCGAAACGCTGGCATTCACGACGGTCAATGGGAGCAGTGTGCTGAACTATACGAATCGCGGGTATCGCGGACCGCGGGTCATCAACTACACCCTGCAGGATGATCAGGGAAAGACCGATTCCGGATGGCTGGTCTTCACGACCGGCGGCTACGTCCCCCCTTCACAACCGGCGGTCCCCACACCCGTCACCAATTTCACGATCCGGGTTGCAACACCCGTCGGGACTGTGCTGGGGGCAGTGAATGCGCCTGACCCCGATGGAGGCGGACGCATCTTCAGCGAACCCGATACGAATCGCTTCCCCGAGCTGAAAACAGCGGTAGGAGATGCTGTCGTCCAGACGGTCCCCGGTGCGGGAACGCTGCAACCGGCAGAAGGACTCGCCCCCTTCGCGATCGATCCCTCAACGGGCGGCATTCGGTTCGTCGGCGGGATCGGCCTGCAGGCGGGACAAGTCTTCGTCCGCAACTTCATGGTCTACGACGGACGCACCGGCAGCCCGTCCTACAACGACTTCAACCCGAACTTCGGGAAGATCGTCGTCAACGTCATCCCGTAAACATCAAGCGCACACGCACGGAAGCCCTGCCATTCCGATGGCTGGGTCTCTTCTGCCTCAACATGCCCGCGCGACCCGCTCTCACACCAGTTCGTGCAGCGGCCGGTTGGAGGGATCGACGAGGTACTGAGGCACGCCCGCCTGATCGAAGACGCGGGTGTTCTCCACGTCGATCCCCGCGCACTTGTAGAGCGTCGCAAAGACTTCCTGGAACTTCACCGGGCGAATCTCCGGCTGCTCGCCGTAACGGTTGGTCGAACCGACCGCCTGACCCGTTCGCATGCCGCCACCCGCCAGCACCGCGGTGTTCGCCTGCGGCCAGTGATCGCGGCTGTTCATCCCGTTGATCTTCGGTGTCCGGCCGAACTCGCCCCAGACGACGATCGCGACATCGCGCTCGAGACCACGGTCATGCAGATCAGTCACCAGGGCTGAAAGACCCTGATCGAGCAGCGGACATTCTTCGCGGCACTTGGGATAGTTCATCCCATCGCCGCCGTGCCAGTCCCAGCGGCTGTAGTTCATCGAGACGAACCGGGCGCCCGCTTCGACGAGTCGGCGGGCGATGCAGAAGTTCTCGACCATCGGCGGAGCACCGTCGCGCTGGAAGGCTTCGTTGCTCTTGCCGTAACGGGCCACAATCCGCGGGTCTTCCTTCGACAGGTCGAGGGCATCCATCAGCTTGGGTGACGTCAGGATCCCCATCGCCTGCTCAGCGTAGACATCCAGGCTGGCCATCTGCCCGCGCTGGTCAGCATCGCGGCGGAACCGATCGAGCGACTGCATCAACCGCGTCCGGTCCTGCATCTTTTCGAGGGTGATGCCCTGCAGGACCAGGTTATCCGACTTGCTTCGGGCTTCCTTCCCGAGCAGATTGAACGGCGAGTGCGCGACCCCGACGAAGCCCCCATCACCGGTTTCTCCCCAGGTGCGGTTCCCCGTCTGATACATCAATGCCACGTTGGGTGGAATCGACTGATTCACCGGACCCTGCATCTTCGAGACCCACGCGCCACCTTGAGGCCAACCGCCGGGCGGAGTCCGTTCGCCGCGCTTGCGGCCGGTCATACATTGATACGCGTCGTGTCCCCCATCGGAATCCGCCAGCGAGCGGACAAGCACGAACTTGTCCATCATCTGCGCCATCCGTGGGAAGAGTTCGCTGATGAAGATGCCCGGCACATTCGTCTCGATGACATCGAGTTCGCCCCGAACTTCCGCAGGGGCGTTCGGCTTGGGGTCCCACATATCGAGATGGGGCGGCCCACCCGGGAGATAGACGTTGATGATCGCTTTATGCGAGAAACTGCTCGACGATTGGGCTTCCGCACGACGCAGTCCGCCGAGCGTAATCCCGCCCAGCGCCATCCCACCGACGGTTAGAAAGTTGCGACGGGAAATCCCATCACAGAACGCACGACGGGGAGCATTCGGTTGGCCCAGAATCGTCAGCATGACACCATCCTCTGAACAGCAAAGCGTCCGCCGCAGCACCGTGCGGGCAAGACGCATCACTCTATCTTTATGTCATCGGCCCCCAACCGTCAAGACTCGACCGGAAAGTCGCGGCGCGACCCGATCGCCCCGGTTGTCAGCTGGTGATGCTTCGAGTCTCTGCAACTCCCTCCGGTCACGACCATTCACTCCGAACCGTGTGACGTAAACCGTGTCTATCATGAGACAAGGGCAGTGAGAGCATGGTCGTTGGGGGACGACTTCGCGAATTCGCATGCTACGGTTGACGCAATCCACCCATCTGCTACGATGCGGAACCTCGTTCGCCGCCCGAACGGCGAGCCAGCTGCCAGTCAGAAAACACACGGGATGTAGCTCAGCTTGGCTAGAGCGCTACGTTCGGGACGTAGAGGTCGCAGGTTCAAATCCTGTCATCCCGATTTCGATTTCCTAACGACTCCGCCTTTCGGGCGGGGTCAGTCTCTCCCATATGCCCCGATCCGTCACCGGTCGGAGCATTTTGATTGGCAAGCCTCCGGGTCTGCAGTGCTCTGCGGCCAGTCGGTCCGGAATATTTCTGAATTGGTAGCGGCGCTGCTCCAATTGTCAGGACGCCCCCGCTCAACCGGTTGACGGTCCTCTTCTTCATGAGCTGAGGCTGGAACTTCAAGAAGACTTGCAGGTCGAGCCTTTCGAAGAGCCGCCCAATTGCCCCCAAGTTTTCGGCGTCTTCCGCCAGTGTGGGCAACCGATCCAACAAACCTCGGATCGCCTCGATCGTCTCTGCTGAAGTGGCGACGGATACTTGCATCTGCTCCAGCCTCTCGACTTCCATCGCGACGTTGGCCTTTTCCGCA
>JBGATC010000044.1:0-51245 GCA_044229335.1 Planctomycetaceae bacterium
CTGCGAAGCGCCGCCCCCAGAACCATGAACGCGCTCTGGAAAGCCTGCGGCGAAGAACTCGAAAAGTTCACCCCCACCGAGTTCAAGAACTACCTCAACAACTCCGGCTACCACTACAAATAGGCGCAACGCGCTCTAGCAACGCACGACGCTCTGATCGCGGTCAATCGAGACTCGCCAACGTGAGAGAAACCGCAGCCGACCGACCGCAAACGACGAATGCACAATCGGAGGCGTCGTGGTAAGGTAATCCAGATAACCTGCCACGCACTTCAATTGGAACTCTCAACGATGAACAAGTTAACCCGTCGCAGCTTCCTCCAAGGTTCTCTCGCTTTCGGTGCAGCAATCGGCTTGGCACCTTCACTCCTGCGGGCCGCCGGCAAGGAGATTCCCATCGGTGTGCAGCTGTACTCGGTGCGCGATGCCTGTGGGAAAGATTTCGACGCCGCCCTGGCGCAGATCGCAAAGATGGGCTTCACGGGCGTCGAATTCGCCGGCTACCACACCTACAACGGCAAGGCGAAGGAACTCCGCCAGAAGTTGGATGACCTGGGCTTGAAAGGCATCAGCACCCACATCGGGACGGGCAACTTCAAGCCGACAGAGTTGCAGAAGACCATCGACTTTCACCAGGCCATCGGGTGCAAGTACCTGATTGTCCCCGGCGACGGAGATTTCACCGACCCGGAGAAGAGCCTGAAACTGGCCGAGACATTCAACAAGACCGCCGAGGCTCTCAAGCCGCACGGAATGGTGTGTGGCTATCACAATCACACCAAGGAATTCACCAAACTGGGCGGCAGCACCTACTGGGACCTGTTTACCGCGCGCACATCGGACGACGTCGTGCTCGAACAGGATTGCGGCTGGAGTGCCGCCGCCGGACTTCAACCCGCCGAAGTGATGAAACTGGCTCCCGGTCGCACCAAGCTGGTCCACTTCAAGCCAACGGTGCTGAAGGGCGAGAAGGACAAGAAGGCGATCATCGGCCAGGACTCCGTTGACTGGGTCGCCACACTCGAAGGGTGCCGCACCGTCGGTGGGACCGAATGGATTTTTGTTGAGCAGGAAGTCTATCCCGACGGCAAGTCCTCGATGGAATGCACCGAACTCTCGTTGGCAGGCCTGAAGAAGATCCTTTAGAGCCGCCGCGAATCTCTCGGGGACGCCGATCGGTGCCAATGTGCGCAGAGTCTCTCTGACGGGGCGGAGTTTGCACGGTGAACGAGTCGGTCAAGATCCACCATCGCAAACTCGTCAGACTCCTCCAACTGGCCTACTCAGCCGAGAAGGCAGCGGCGTTTGCGTACATTGGCCACGCCGGTTCGGTCAAGAACCCGGACGAGAAAGTCGCGATCCAGCAAATCGAGAGGGATGAATGGCAGCACCGGGAAACCGTGCTTTCGATCATGAAGCAGCACGGGATTTCCCCGTCCCGATACAACGAAATCAAATATCACATCCTCGGCAGGATCATCTCGGCGAGTTGCTACGTCATCGGCTGGTTCATGCCGTACTACTTCGCCGGGCGACTGGAGAGTGGGAACGTCTGCGAGTATTTCCTCATGATGCGGTACTTCAACGAAATCGGGATCACCGCTCACGATGGCGTGCTCTACGAAATGGGAATAAAGGAAAAGGAACACGAGGTTTATTTTCAGAAGAGCCTTCAGAACAACCGGCTGCTGCCGCTGTTCGAGCGAATCTTTGGGTGGGGTATTCAGAGCAGTTTGAACGACGTTGATCTGGCGACCAAAGCTCCCGTCGAGGAATCCAAGGGATATTGCCAGCACCGAAAGTAGCGGCTTGATCCAACCGTGTGGCTGGCGATCGTCCACGAGTAGACGATGCCTTCGGAAACGCCCATTCGGATTCCAGATGGTTAGTTCGAGTGCAGACAGCAGCGGCAGATCCTCGGTTGGGAGCACGAGCAGTGTCGTCTGCCTGGATTGTGCCACCAGCCTCCCCATCTCTCATCGGGTCGACGATGCGGAGTTTGCCAGCGGTTGGTGAGATCGCTGGTCTGCAGCACATGTGTACGGAGCCACCGATTCAGTAAGGCCGTGGCTGGTGTCTCATACGACCGGACACTTTACGGTCGATGCCGGCTCAGTAACCCCGCTTCACGGATCCCCACGCAATGTGCGGTTCCCGACAGGGTTCCCGCGTTGAAGAAGTTGACCACCAAACGGCGGCGGTTGTGACCAACGGGAATGGGTTCCTGTCCGTGAGAGAATCGGACGGACAGATCACCTCGAGTTGACATTCGGCGACAGAACGGATTCGCGTCAGCCGGCCCCGAAGACGACTCTGCGGACTTCAATAGGTGGCGATAATCTGTGTCCGGATTAACAGACCAGTCTGCCCGGCTGCGTATCCGGTGCGATTCTGATCGGCTGGAGAACTTTCCAGCCAGGCCGTGTCGAACGTGAATCGCAGGTTGCTTCTGCCGGGCAGGATGAACCAGTTGAAGCCACCCGCGACTTCAGACCCCGAGCCATATTCGCCAGAGACAAACGACGCGCGGGAGTAGAGCTCCACTTTCTGCGGGAGGACAAAGTAGCCCCCCTGCACAAAACCGCCATACGCCTGCGTGGAACTCAGCGGCAATGGGCCATCTCCCTGCAGTGAGGAGAGATTCTGAGCGAACCATTCGGTCGAGAGACTCAAGCCACGATACTTGAAGGCGAGGTCAACCGCGGCCAGCGAGAGATCGTAGGACAGCAGCGTCACCCCTGGTGCGAACGCTCCCGTTTCCGAGATCAAAGTCCCATCGGAAAGTCGGGTCGACGAGTTCTCGACCGCATTGCTGTCGGTCGGGCTCCCTCGTCCGGGAGCCAGCGTATAACTTCCGCCCAGACGGATCACCGGTGTCGTGTGTGCTTCCAAGTCAGCATACCCCGGTCCGAAATTGCCCCAGGGTTCCCACCAGGTCGATCCCGACCAGCAATACTCGTTGCTGAGCTGGCTGGGCCGCTGATTGAGCGTGTTGAAACCATTCGACATCATCACATGGTAGTGCACCCCGTCGATCGGTTCGCCCATGAGCCAGACCCCTTGACTGAGACTCGGGCGAAAGAACGTGGTCGCCATGGAACGATCGGGCCCCTCCAAAGCGGCGAATCCACTCTCGAGCCATTCGCGCGTACCGGGCACTTTGCCCTGGCCGAAATGCAGTTCAACAGCTTGATTGAACCGATAGCTCAGTTCGTAAGCCCGGAATCCGATCGGGTTGCTGGTGACCGTGTTGTAGTCGATATTCAGCAGGTAAGAGAGGTTGGGAAGCAGGGCCTTGCCGGAAAAGATCAGGCGACCGCGGGGGATCTGAAAGTTGGTGGAGTCAAAAACCGGCTGCGTATTGCCGGCATTGTCAGTCCAGGAGTCGACACCATGGAAAAACGAGCTCGACCGGAAGGCGTTCTGACTGTTGATCTTCAGCGAGAACGGGTTAGCGTCTGTGTCCGTCGACACAATCGCGAAGCCCTTGTCATCGATGATCCGATAAGCGTGCTCATGAACGGGTTCGAACACCGGTGGAAGAAACCACGGTTGTGGTTCAGGCTGGGCGGGACTCGGTGACGGCAGCGGAGCTCCAGCCCCCTCATGCTCGCTCGTGGGCACATCCAGCGGGGGACTCGGAGCAGGGACGACGGGCGATGGCATTCCCAGTTGCGCTTTCAGGCTCGCAACTTCCTCCAGCAGTCGTCGGTTGGCCTCCTCGAAGGATTCGAGCTTCCGTTCCAGGCGATCGATACGGGAGGCGTCGTCCGTCGGCAGCGCGGGAGCGGATGGCTGAGCATGAGCCAGGCCGGTTTGCCACAATGTCCCGAAGAGCATCAGCCAGACTGGCAACGATCGAATCGACGTCTGGCGGCCCTGCTGGAATCGTGTCAGACGGAAATGACGGCGCGCTGCGGCCCAGGCAGTTGCTGCTCGGTAACCGCACGCATCAAACACCATGTTGTAAACCGGTCCACCGCTTGGTTCGCGATGCTCCAGGAAACTCGCGAAGATGAATTCGGTGACTCACAGTAAACCGGGAGTCGTCCGAACGGTTGCTGGACAGGAAATGAATGGACTCATCGCTTGGCCAGCCTCTCTGATCTTTCTGCCTTTCAGAGACTCATATTGATCCGTAGCCCATAGACGAATGCATCATCAGCGACCGCGCCGGCTTCGGGATGGATCAATTGAATGTCCGGGGTGATATTCATCCAGGGCGTCACCTGGAAATTGTAGTAGGCTTCCACACCGGTACCGTCACGGGGACCGAACACAGCCTGCGGGAGCGGACCAAACTGGCTGCTGGCCCCCAAGTAGTACCAGCCGATTCCCCAGCGGTCATTTTTGCCTCCGCGAAGATTACTGTCGCCGCCGATGCCGCAGCTCAGGAAATACCGCACGGGAGTCGGATTTCCATCGCTGATCGAGGCCCGACCAAACAGCCCCCACCCACGCTTCGAATGTTTCGAGAAGTTCACCAGGTATTGATCGAAACCGCAGTAAATCGTGTACGAATCGGGCAGAGTTGGAAATCCGGGAACTGTCGGTTCGGGATAGACTCCCGGCGGAGGTTCGGCAAAGCTGAGGTCCGTGAGATTGACGTGTTTCCACATGCCGCCCACGTGCTGATCACCCGGCAGACCGAAGAAGTTGGTTTTCACCTTCACTTCGCCCCCCACGATCACCCCCGTTGAGAAGAGGTCATCAAGCCGGAAGAAGTCTTTGGTTCGATCCTTGGGATCATAGACGAACGCGCTGACCATCCCCCATTCCTGCGGCATTGCGGCACCAGCCGTGAATGATGTGTAGGGCAAACCGAGCAGGAATGCAGGGTTCGCGATCAGCGCCTGATTCACGAACTGGTGGGTTCCATTCCCCCCCGCAAATTCATCCTGATCGGCGACACCGAGAACGTTCTTCTTACCGGCAAACACAACCAGCCGCTCAGAGAGTGGTTGCGTGAGTACAAAGTCCGTGAGGTACGGCACACCGGGATCGTTGGCAGCGGGGGGGAGTGCGGCCGGGAACACCGCGGGCGAAAAGGCACCGGTACTCAACGATACGTTGCCATACTCACCATACCAGTGCTGAGCCGCGACTAATAACTTTCCGTGGGGGAGCCCCCCCAGTTTCTCGAGGTCGAAAAGCAGCTCATACTGACCCCGCCCGGTGTATTTCGTGGTATCCCCCTGACTGAATGCGGGGGGGATGAAAGGACTGTTGATCCCGCCATCGACTCCGAAAAACATCTGCGTTTCATTACCCGTGAAGGTCACCCCCGAGTCTTTGAGACTCGACCGAGCTCCAAACCAGTCACCGGTCAGCGTCGAACGTGTCCAGATCGAGTCGTTGTCGTCGGCAACGCGAAACAACTCCGGTGCTGGCATGGACTGATAGACTGGCGGAATTTCTTCATACTGCCCGGCCGGGAGTTCCTGTCCCCACGCCGATTGTGACCACGCAGGTACCAATCCCGTGACGACGATCACCACACGCACGATCGCCCCGAGCACTCTCCCGGGCTTCAAGATCACGCAGTCTGGTCGCTGTACTCTGCGAATCATGAAATGGGTCTCGGGACAGCGAGAATGAAACCGTGAGAACAGGCACTGCGATGAAGCTTGCCTGGCGTTCTAGAAGTCAATTTTTGCTCGCAGACCAATGACAAGCGCCGTGTCGATGGGCTGTCGGTTAATCGGCAGCAGAGCCAGCGTTTGCTCGCGGGCCGGGACAAGAATTTGCAGGTCCGGTGTGATGTGGAACCACGGAGTGACTGCGATGTTGTAGAAGAGTTCCACAATGTGGTCATCGCGCACTGGAACCAGAACCGGCGCGAACTGTTGCACCGGCGTCGAATAGTTCACAAAGGCATACCCGATGCCAAACGTGTCGAGAGGGCGGGAAGCGAGCGGGCTACTTCCCCCGACACCAACGTTGGCGGACCAGCGGACAGGGCTGGGACCGTCATCTGCCAGACTGAGATTCGTAAACAGCCCCCAGGATCGCTTAGGGTTGTTCGGATCGACGTACAGGGCCTGGTCGGCGGAGTACGTGATCGACCAGGAGCCCGTGTTCGTGCCCGTGGGGAAGAGCAGGCCGAATTCCGGATCGAAATACGGGGTGGGGGCCAGATCGGAGTAGGTGCCGCTGCTGTAGGTTCCCCAGATCGCCTGGTGCCCAGGGCGTCCCATCATGGTGACCGGCAGATCAAACCGTGTCAGGATGGTGGCACCATTGTTGAAGAGTGTATCGAATCCCGAAGTTGTCGGCGTATTGTTCGTGTCCAGCACCATCATCGTGAACACGGGCTGCATGTCCCGTAGGATGGCGAAGCCCGCACCGAGAGTCGAGTAAGGGACTGTCCGCGCACTCGCAACCGGAAGCGTGAGTCCGAGGTTCATAAAAGCATCGACGCCGCGCCCGGCAGCATAGGGTTGCTTCAGTTCGTCCAGCATATTGATCTTGCCGGCAAACGTGACGAAGTTCTCCGAAAGCGCCTGCGTGAGCTTCACCGCAGTCAGGGCTGTCACTTCGCCTGAAGCAGCCGGAAACAACCGGGCGGTATTGGTCGACATCAAGCTTCCGCTGTTGAAGCCCACCCGATCGCCATACCGTGTTTCGCCGTGTAACGAGACAAAGAAACCACGTCCCAGTCCGGCCTTCTCGCCATCGACGTTGACCAGGTAATCCATCCGGCCGTTGAAATCGAATTCCCGGGTGGCACCGCCACTGGCAATGCCTTGATAGAACTGCGTCGAGTAGACGTTCACCCCGACGCCGCTGTCCGCCAGTCGATCGCGAGTGCCGCCGAGGCTGCCCAGGAGAAAGGGGCGGTCGGAGAAGTCCCCGTCAAACGGCGAGTGGTTGGCTGCGGGGACCCAGGACATGGCCTGGGATGGCAGCGGCTGAGTTTGCAGCTCGGCGGACGATTCAGCGGGAACGGCGGCAGGAAGACCCGACGAATCTCCCGCCGATGAGGTCTCCTGGGCGTAGAGATTCCCGCAAACAGTCGCAACGAGAATTGAAAACGAGACTTGCGCCAGCTTACGCATGTACAGAATCCTTCCAATGCCAGATCCAGCCCCCACCGTAGGGCAGCGCGCAGCATCTTCCCGACTGCCATGTCATTCGACTTTGCCACACTCTTGAGAACGTGAGGAATTGCAAGAAAGAGTTGCCACATCGAAATCTGGCAATGACGGGACCGGAAAAGTCACCGTAGATGGCACAGCCGCATCGATGGACGCGAGGATTTGACGCTCGGACCGAAGCCTGGATCGATCGCCAAATGATTTCGGCGTCGGTGCTGTCAGGCACCCTATCACCCTCAAGTCAGTTCCCGGGCGACGGCAGCAACGGCGATGAGGGCGTGCGGAATCCGCAGATGGCAAAGTAACCGACGGTGTAGACCACGACTGTCGAGTCGAGGAAAAACGGAACCCAGAATCCGCTGACAAAGGGGTGTTGGGCGTTCGATGCCACCAGCCAGACCATGAACGCCTTTTCGATCCCGCTGTAGAGAAAGATCGGTATCCGCCAGGCGGGGATGACCGCCGCAGCCATCATGGCTCCTCCCATCAGACAGACCATCATCCCCCAGTGCTGGATCACGATCGTGTAGTCCTGGAGATAGGGAAGCTGGGCGACATTCGGCATCGCCCATGCTGGCAGGAAGGCATAGAGCCCCATCAACGAGGTCCCTGCCCCGGTGAAGAGGAAAAAGGGCCTGACCGTTCTGGCAAAGAAGTGCTTCAGGGGCAACAAGTCGATCGGTTTCATTGAATTGTGCCAGGGCTAGGAGGCGACTCACCAGACTGCGCGAGCAAACGGGCGCTGGCATCCCGCAGGGACACCAGCGCCCGCATTACACAAGGTTATGGAGTTGAGCGCGATCGCTGAGTTGAGTCGAGGGCTCAGTTTCTTGGGGTCCCCAGCGTCTCGATGTCATTCAGCCGCTTGAGAGCCGCCGCGGCCTTCAACGTTTGATAGTTGATCCCGGCGGCGTTCAGACTGCTCCCTTCCTGGAACGGGAACTGCGGAATCGTGACGAGGAAGTTCTTGATCTGCGCTTGGACGGGCACAAACAACCAGATGTTGTCGCCGTACCACCGGATGTACATACTCGATTCGAGCGCCATCTTTTCGTAGGGATCTGCCTTGAGGTGCGTGATCAGCGGCCAGCCAGTGACCTTCCGCGTGCCAGTCGCGATGTTCCCATCCACCACGGCAAAATTGACTTTCCAGTCGTTCCAGCGGACCGCGTTCAGTTCACCTCCCTGGCCGAAATACAGGATTTGCTCACGGGGCCCCTTCTTCTCCTCGCCCTTGAAGTGGGGGAGGAAGTTATAGCCATCGGCGTGGATCTTGAAGGTCTTGCCATTCGCTTTGTAGCCGTCTTTCAGCTTCGCCACGATGTTGGGCTCACCGGCGGCAGCCAGCAGCGTCGGCATCCAGTCTTCCTGCGAGAAGATGCTGTTGATCTTGGAACCTGGTTGAATCACGCCTGGCCAGCGGACCAGCATCGGAACGCGGAAGCCCCCTTCCCAGGTCGTCCCCTTTTCGCCGTGGAACGGGGTGATCCCGCCGTCCGGCCAGCTGGCCGTCTCGGCACCGTTGTCGGTGCCGTAGACGAGAATCGTGTTATTGGCGATGCCCAGGTCGTCAAGCTTTTTCAACACCTGGCCGACAAAGCCATCGTGTTCGACCATGCCGTCCGGATAGAGGCCAATTCCCGTCGTCCCTTGGGACGCCTTCTTGAGGTGGGTCCAGACGTGCATACGGGTGCTGTTATACCACATGAAGAACGGCTTCTGTTCCTTCACGTTCCGGTCGACGAAGGCCATCGCGTGTTCGTGGACTTCTTCGTCGATCGTTTCCATGCGTTTGGATGTCAGCGGGCCGGTATCCTGAATGGTCTGGCCACCCTTGCCGTCCGACTTGCAATGCAGCACACCGCGCGGTCCGTACTTCTTCTTGAATTCGGGATCTTTCGGGTAATAGTAGGTTTCCGGCTCTTCTTCCGCGTTCAAGTGGTAGAGGTTGCCGAAAAACTCATCGAACCCATGCAAGGTCGGCAGGTGCTTGTCCTGATCGCCGAGATGGTTCTTGCCGAACTGACCCGTGGCGTAGCCTTGCTCTTTGATGAGGTCAGCAATGGTCGGGGTCCATTCCGGGATGCCGTGCGGACTGCCAGGCATACCAATCGTGAGGAGTCCCGTGCGGAACGGGTGCTGTCCAAGAATGAACGAGGCCCGTCCCGCGGTGCAACTCTGTTGAGAGTAGGCATCCGTGAACAGGGCCCCTTCTTTCGCAATCCGGTCAATGTTCGGGGTCTGGTAGCCCATAATCCCGTGATTGTACGCCGAGATGTTATGGACCCCGATGTCGTCACCCCAGAGGACAATGATGTTCGGCTTCTTGCCGGACTGTGCGAGGGAGGCGGCGACGAGCTGATTGTGATTCGCCAGGGCGACCTGATCGGTGCGGGAGAGCCCGTCCGAGCAGCTGTCTTCACGATCCAAAGGGGTCGTTTCGGTCGACGGTCCGGCGTTCACCGAACCTGTCGCTTCCGACGCGACAGCCGTATTTGCCGGCGGCGCGAGTCTGGTCGATGCGGCGAGGTAGCCCAGCGCCGCTCCGAACAGGACCGCCATGGCGGTCTTGGAAAACCAACCTTTCAACATCAGGAAATTCCTCACGAGTAAAAGACTTGAACAGGCGTGCCACTCAAGGCCACCTTCACTCCTTCCGGAGACTGGAAGGAGAAACTACGCAGCGAAAGCCAACGTGTGACATTCCGGTGTCGGGCGTGCAGCCGTGGCGCGCGCTCGGGCGGTATCGCGAACAATAATTGTCGTTGCAGAGGAACGAGCCACCACGCTGGCTGCGCTGCACCATGAAAGGGCGCAGCGGGTCGCGGCTGACCTCCGGCCCTTGCGGGTTACTCGTGACCTCGGTCTGCGAACGTCGCTGATACAGTTCCCGATCGTACCAGTCGCTGCACCACTCCCAGACATTTCCCGCCATGTCGGACAGGCCGTATCCGTTGGGAGCGAAACTTCCCACGGGTGCGGTTCGTGCGAACCCGTCGACCGCGGTGTTTTCATAAGGAAAGGCACCGGTCCAGAGATTGGCCTGAGGTTTTGTCAGGCTGGGGGGGTCGCTCCCCCAGACATAGGGCTGCTGCTCGAGTCCACCACGGGCGGCGAACTCCCACTCGGCTTCCGTGGGGAGCCGCTTCCCGGCCCAATCCGCGTAGGCCCGGGCATCATCCCACGAAACATGGACGACCGGATGTCGTTCGCGCCCCTTCAGATCACTGCCGGGGCCTTCGGGATGACGCCAGCTGGCACCGGGCGTCCATGTCCACCAGCGGCGGACATCATCGAGCGGGACGGCCTGCTCTGGGGGCGTGAAGACGAGCGAACCAGCCACGAGCGCCTCGGGTGGTGGGGCGGGTGTTCCCTTCGGGAGATTCTTCAGTAATTCCTCAACGGTCGGCACCCTCTCCGCCGTAGTGACGTAACCCGTCTCATTGACGAACTGCTGGAAGCTTGCGTTGGTCACCTCGGTCGCATCGATCCAGAAACCGCTCACGCGAACGGGATGCGCGGGTTTCTCGTCGGACCGGGCGGCGAGGTTGTCGCTCCCCATCTGGAATTCCCCACCGGGGATCCAGACCATTCCTGACGGAGTTTGTGTCAGGTCATCGGACTTCGCCTTCTCGGTGGCCACAGCAGGTGACCCGAGCGCTGCAGCGTGTGGTGCGCGTGCTGGTTCCCGATGTGTACGCGCCGTCGCAACGAAATACGTCGTGGCGAACGCACCCACGGCGAGAAGACTCAACAGCACGATTTGCTTAAACACCAGACTCCCTTCAGGACGCCGGACGCTGCTGCTACGCGAATGAGGCAGTATGTCTGGCTCCCACGAGAATATTGTCCATTACAAGTGAGCGAGCGACGCGCTTACATTCGACTTTGGTATTACTTCACCGATTTTTTGCGATCTTTCCGAGGCGCATCAAACAGCGCGAGTGAAAGGGAGACTCGTAGATTGACCAGACATGCCATCGCGAACCCCTGAGTTGCCAGCGCCCCCCCTGCACCGTTCCATGGTCCCGGATTGGTTAGGAAGTGCGTACAGTTTGTGAGGGGCGCTCGCCGAACTGGAGCCGGTAGTCTGCCGCAAAATTGCCCAGATGGACGAACCCGTATGTCCGGGCGGCTTCTGCGATCGAACAATCCGGGTCTTTCCGGAGCCGGGTGCGAACGGCGTTCAGTCTCAGGATACGAAAGTACGTCATCGGCCCGACACCGTAGCGTTCCCGAAAGGCCAGCCGCAGGGTTCGGTCATTCGCGTCCATCGCTCTGCAGAGGTCGATCATCCCGATCGGCTCGTTGAGTCGAGCCCGCAGAAAATTCTCGGCGCGGCTGAGCAACTGCGACCGGATGCTCCTTGTGAACTGCTCTGGGGGATTGCTTGGGGAGAGGAGTGCGGCGACCAGTGCCCGAATGCATTCCAGTTCAATACTGCGTCCCTCGGGACTCTTGAGAAACTCCGGGTCGGCCAGTCCCATGTCCAGGAGTCGAAGGAGTTGCCGCTTGAATCTCGCCACAGCCTCGGATGGCGCGGAGAAAATCACGACAGAACCGGGCAGCGCAAGTTCCTCGCTGTTGCACAGCGTGCGGGCCGCCTCCGTGAGCACCTCGCGGCTGAGATGCAGCCCCCAGACTGACGCTGGTTTTGATGTGCAAAGCTGAAATTCGTGATCCTGCCCACCCACGACGATCTGCCCCGGCCTGAGCGGACACCCCAGCCACGAGTCCGAGGACTGCCGGTCAAGCACCGGATAGATACTGATCAACTCGGAAGTGTTCCGACCACGAACAGCCAGACTCTGGTTGCACTCGACGCCGGCGACGCGCGTCAGGTTTCCCCGGACGATCCGCAGCCGACCCGCGATCCGGCCTCTGGAGACCTGATCGATCTCCCCTTGCCAGCTCGTAAAAAACTGAGCGAACTGATCGCTTTCCGTCAGGTGGAGGATTCTCGAAAACATCGTCGGGACCGATGATTCCTCTGAGAGGCTGTTTTCAACCTCGGCGGGCGAAAGGTGGAAAGCTAAGCCCAATCATTCCTCGTCATCTCCGGCATTCTGCTTTCCAGGAGCTGATCTGGTGATTGACCCGACCTGTGAACAAAACAACGCGACGGACGAGTTGATACACCTCCGCCGCAACCTGCGACAGCCAGGACAAACCGGGACAGGCCCCGACCATCGACACCGATTCTCGACCGACACGAACGTTCTCGACCGACACCAACGCCACAGATTGGATGTAATCTGGACATCCCTGTCGTTATACTTTCGTACAATCAGGCGGATCTGATGACGAATCTGGCCCGTCGATTCCGTGACGCAACTTCACCGAATCACCGCGGATCTGTGGTTGCGATCAGGAGAAATGGGACTCCCACCCGAGGATTGACACCGATTCCATCGCGGTACCGCACGGGTCGAGGGAGCACGCTGGATTCGTTGTGGACCGCGCGGTCTGTGTCGGGTGTATTCGAGGCACTGTGATGCAAATCGTGGGGGTGGGACTCGCGGACTCGACCCACCCGATCAATAAGCGAATGCGTCCTGGTCGCGGGAAGTCGCCAGACGAACGCCAGGCTCGTGAACTTTTAGAATTTCTGTAGACAATTTCCTGATCTTGTTCGCACGAACCATGGGTCTTCCATCTGCCACCAGACCGCTGCCATTTATTGCACTCTGCATCCTGGTCGGTCACAGCTTCGCCGAGACACTATTCGCTGCAGAACCGCAATCGATTGTGCCGTTCCAGGAGTTGCTCCATCGCGACTTCTTGACCCGCGACGGGCTCTCCTCCAGTTGGATCAACGATGTCATTCAGACGCGCGATGGCTTCGTGTGGATCGCCCAGGACAACGGGCTGATCCGGTATGATGGCCTGAGATTCAGCCCGTTCAATCGCGCGACGATTCCTCAGCTCCCATCCCACGAGATCCGGGTGCTGTTTGAGAGCAGCGACGGAAGTCTGTGGATCGGGACCACGTCTGGCCTGGCTCGTTATCGCGCTGGACGCCCGCCGACATTCGAGCATGTTCCCGGATTCCACCAACTGTCGGTCTTCGCCCTCCAGGAAGACCGTACCGGGGCGTTGTGGGTGGGTACTCTGAGCGGGACGTACCGCCGCAAACAAGCACTCGACTTCGAGCTGGTGCCCGACGCACCGCTCAACGTGCGTGCAATCTGCGAAGATCGTGACGGCACCCTGTGGTTTGGTGCCAACGAGGGACTCTTCCGACGGACCGGGAAAGGCTACGAACGGTTGGACCATGAATTCCTGCCGGAAAACAAAACCGTCGCGGATCCCCTCAACATGTCTCGCGTCCATGTGATTCGGATGGACTCCCGGGGCGAGCTCTGGATCGGTGCCAAGCGCGCCTTGCTGCACTGGAAAGACGGTGCCTTCCGGCGTGAAGGACGTGAGTTAGGACGACAACAGGTCTACGACATCCTGGAAACTCGTGACGGCTGTCTGTACGCGGCGGCACGCTTTGGTCTCTATCGATCGCAGGACGGCGGGCTCTTTGAACGGGTCTCCGATAATGAATCCGCCTTCTGCCTGATGCAGGACCAGGAGGCTCGCCTGTGGGTCGGGCATGGCGACAATCGGGGGTTGCACACTTATGCTCCCGATCCGTCGAAAACCCTCTGGAATGAGTCAACGGTGTATTGCGTCCATCAGGACAAACGCGGAGACCTATGGGTCGGATCCAAACTGGGGCTCAGCCATCTGCAGGCTGGCACCGTCGATCAATTGGGAATCGCCGACGGACTGCCCGATGCGAGCGTGCAGACCATCTTCCCGGGGGCAGATAGCACTCTCTGGATTGGAACGACCCGTGGTTTTGCCAAATGGTCGGCCAGCGCTGGTCGACTGGAACCGGGACCCGTCGAATTCTCAGAGATGAACATCAGCGCCGGACTCGAAGATTCTGCCGGTCACCTCTGGTGCTCACTCCCCACCGTGGGTGGCTTCGTCCTGAAGCAAGGTCGGCTGATCGAATTGTCGGCCTTGAATACGGGACGCATCCACTGGTTTCATGAAGATCCGCACGGTGTCATCTGGTTTGGTCAGGAACGGGGGCTCTTCCAGCAACGGGCGGGTGAGATCTGTCAGCTCAGAGATCCGGCGCTGGAGTGCCTGAATGGCCCCCGCTTTCTCACCCATTGCGTTGCCAGCGATGGCACACTCTGGATGGGAACGTCGAACGGAATCGTGCGCTACCGCGGAGGCCGATTCGAGGCTTACCCCCCCGAGTGTGGACTTCGAGCAGACAACATCGAGCGAATCGCGGCTGACAATGATGGAAACCTGTGGTTCGGCGGCCGCGACGGCTTGTTCCATGCTCGTCTCGCGGATTTCGACCGGCTCACTCGCGGGGAAATTGACCGGATCGCCAGTTATCGCGTGGAAGGGTTCGATCGTTTTCCACCGATCCCGGCGTTTTCACAGGGATGCCTGGTCAGCGATCACGCGCTCCGGATTGTTGGAGAACGCGGTCTGTCGCAGTTGTCGGCCGCGACCGCGATCATTCCAACGGAAGCCCCTCCAGTCTACATCGAACACGTCAGCGTGGACGGCGTCGAGTGTTCCTTCCAACAGGGTTTCGAATATCTCTCCGGCCCGCGACGGCTGATGCTGACGTTTGTCGTCGCGGCCGTGCACACTCCACAACAAGTCGATGTCCGTTATCGGATTGATGGATATGACTCGCAGTGGATTGATGCGGGACTTGACCGCGTCGCGCACTACACCGATCTGAGTCCTGGCAACTACAGTTTTCACGTTGCCACGCGACTAGGAAACGGCACCTGGGCTGAAGCGGAGCCGGTACGGTTTATCGTCCGGCCACGCTGGTGGGAGACCCGGGTCTTTCAGTCCGCATCATTGGCGGGCCTGTTGGGCCTGATCGGACTGGGAGTGCAACTCCGGACCTGGAGCATGCGGTCTGCCAATGAGCTGCTCCGGAGCGAGATCCGCGCGCGTGAACGGGCAGAGTTCGCGTCGCGCCAACGCCAGGAAGAATTGGGACGTATGTCGCGGGCGGCGTCCATGGGGGCGTTAACGGCGTCGATTGCCCACGAAGTCAAGCAACCTCTCTTCGCGATTGTGAGTAATGCCCAGACAGCCACCCACCTGCTGAATGCCGATCCGCCGGACATCCAGGAAGTCCGCGAAGCGCTGGGCGACATTGCCAGCGATGGCAGCCGGGCCTCCTCGATCATCGATCATGTCCGCTTGCTGGTCAGGAAGACTCCGCCGCCGGCCAGCCAGCTGAACCTGAATGACGTCGCCCGCAGCGCCATCCAATTCTCGCTCCCGGAATTCCGTGGCAGAAACCTGGCCATCGATGTGCAGCTCGCCGCGGACCTGCCGATCATCGAAGGCAATGCGATTGAACTGGAGCAGGTCATCCTGAACTTTCTCATCAATGCGGCTCAGGCGATGAGTCTTCCCACAGACCGAGGAGCGCGACTGACCCTGAGAACTTCCTGCAGAGACGATTCCGTTGAGCTGTCTGTCCAGGATCAGGGGATCGGTACCAGTGAACAAAACCTGGACCGGCTGTTCGAACCGTTCTACACCACGAAACCCGATGGAACCGGCATGGGTCTCGCGATCAATCGGACGATCATTGAGGGGCACGGAGGTCGTATCTGGGCGACCCGAAACCCTGAAGGCGGGATGACGTTTCATTTTTCCATCCCCGCCTGCCGGAGCGATTCGACATGACGGAACATCCGGCAACTGTTTATGTCGTGGACGACGACGAGTCGATCCGCCGGGCAATGTCCCGGCTCTTCCGCTCAGCGGGATTTCCCGTGCAGACGTTTCATTCTGCCGCGGAGTTTCTCGCGGCACCGGACACTGGCGGTCTGGCGTGCCTGCTGCTCGATCTCCAGCTTCCGGGGATGAGTGGTGCCGAACTGCAGCAGGAGTTGCAGCAGCGCGGTGTCGATCTTCCGATTGTTTTTCTGACCGCCTACGGAGACGTCACTTCCGCAGTCCGCGCAGTGAAACGAGGGGCGTTTGATTTCCTCACGAAACCCGTCAAGAACGAGCAGTTGCTCGATACGGTGAGGCAGGCCATCGCTGATCTCGTGAAGAGACGACAGCAATTGCACGAAGTGCGGGAGTTTGAGCAGCGGGTGCAGTCGCTCACGAGCCGCGAACAAGAAATCATGTTGCTCGTGATCACGGGCATGCTCAACAAGCAGATCGCCATCCGACTGGGAATCACTGAAACCACCGTCAAGGTTCATCGTGGCCGGGTGATGGAGAAAACCGGTGTAGCGTCGGCGGCCGAACTGGTGCGGCTCTGTGAACGCGCTGGGTACAGCGCCGACGGCGACCGCAGCTGAGAGCCGTCTTCTCAACGCATCATGTCCAACGCCACACAGGGGCTTCGCTATCGTGAGATTCCGCTTGTTGTTCTGCGATAGGCTCGAATCGAACAACCCTTTGTGGAACAGCCGAATGGAGGTCTCTGCAGTCCGATTCCTGGGGCTGCAGACCTCCTGGTTTTCAGTATCCCCGACCCCGCGAAACACCGGGCCTGAAACAGGAGCCGCGAGGAAGACTCCACGGAGAGTCAGTGAGTCATCTTCGATACGGACACAGACACCCGATGGCGCGATTCTTCGCCGAGTTCAACGAGTGCTCTCGTCCCTGCCGTCTGCCCGCCAATCAGTCACTCCGGTACTTGCAGCGGCAGATGATCGTGCAGGTAATCCGTCATCAGTGAATAGAAGTGCGGGACCGTGTTGCGGCCTTCGTTGATGGCGTGCGAGCGGGCGGGATAGGGCATGACGGTGAATCGCTTGTTGTGGGCAATCAGTTCGTTGATCAGCTTTTCGGTTCCCTGGTAGTGTCCGTTGTCATCCCCGGTGCCGTGGATCAGCAGCAGGTGGCCTTTCAACTGGCTGGCATAGGTGATCGGCGAGCCAAGGCGGTAGTTCTCTGCGTTGTCGGCAGGAAGACCCATGTAGCGTTCCTGGTAGATCGTGTCGTACAGGAGTTGATCGGCATTGGGAGCCACCGCGATCGCCGTGTGATACAGATCGGGGTAGCGGAACAGAGCGTTCAGACTCATGCTGCCGCCGCCACTCCAGCCCCAGATGCCGACCCGCTGCGGATCGACGTAGCTCCAGCGTTGCAGGAATGCCCGGGTTGCCGCGGCCTGCTCTTCCGGGGCGATGATCCCGATCTGGCGATAGACGCATTTCCGCCAGGCACGTCCGCGGGGCGACATCGTCCCCCGGTTATCAACGCTGGCGACCAGATAGCCCTGTTGCGCGAGCATCCAGTGCCACAACCCACGCGGTCCCTGCCACGCATCGCGGACGGTCTGTCCGTGCGGTTCTCCATAGACATGGAGCATCAGTGGGATTTGCCGGGCCGGATCGAGCCCCGGAGGCTTGAGACACCAGGCATCGAGCTGCAGATTATTACCGATGTCGACACGGAAGAACTCGCAGGCTGGCTGCTCCAACTGGGCGAGTTGCTCCCGCAGTTTCGCATTGTCCGAGAGCACGCGGACCACACGGTGATCGGCCAGCCGAATCAACGTGACCACCGGCGGCGTCATCAAGGTCGAGAATCGATGGACGGCCCACTGCGCATCGGGCGACATCTCGTAGGTATGCCATCCCAGTTGATCGGGGGGTGAGAGGCGCTCTGGCTTTCCTCCAGCGAGAGGCACACGATAGAGGGACCGCTGCGTCGGGTTCTCCGGCGACGCGGCATAATAGAGCCAGCCGCCGACTTCATCGATCGCTTCCACCGCGAGGAGATCGAAGTCGCCCGCAGTCACGGCGGTCAGTTCGCGGCCATCGATGCCGGCCCGATACGCGTGTCGCCAGCCGCTCCGTTCGCTGATCCAGAGAAAGCCGCTCCCCTGCTGCAACCAGCGGACGGGGTTGTCGTTCTCCAGCCAGGCGTCATCGGTCTCAGTGAGAATCGTCCGGATCGTGTTCGTCAGCGAATCCCACAACATCACGCGGTTGGTGTTCTGCAGACGGTTCATTTGCTGCACGAGAAGCTGACGGCTGTCGGGGGTCCATTCCATCTGCGGCAGATAGTGGTCACGCGGATCACCCGGCAGATCGAGCCAGCGGAGGTTGCCACCGGCAGCATCCACGACGCCGATTCTGCTCGCGGAGTTGGTGGTGCCGACCTTGGGATAGGCAAAGGTGATCAGTCGCGGGTAAGTCCCCTGCGGATTGTCGAGGAGATGAAAGTCTTCGACGCCAGTGGTGTCGAAGTTCCAGAAGGCAATCGAACGACCATCGGGACTCCAGCGATAGCCATCGCGGATCGACAATTCTTCTTCGTTGACCCAGTCGGCGGTCCCATTAATGATCCGGGCGGAACCGTCGGTGGTGAGGGCTGTGATCCGCAAATCGCGCAGGTCCTGCACATACAGGTTGTTCGCGCGGACATACGCCACGCGGGTTCCATCGGGGGCGAACTTCGCGAACATCAGCGTCGACGGAGCCGCATCACCACCCAGTTTCCGCAGAGTGCGCGTGGCGATGTCGAGTACCCAGTAATCACCACGGGTGTTCTGTCGCCAGACGCGCTGGCTGTTTGTGTAGATCAAGAGTCGTGCTTCATCCGCGGAGAAGGCGAATCCGTCGATCTCCAGGGGTTTCGCAGCACCTGCGGGAATAAAGCCGCTGGCGGGGACGACGACTTCTTCTGCGCCGCTGGCCAGATCGACGCGAACGAGTCCCCGACCGTTTCCTGCAGCGTCCGTGGGCTTCATGGTCCAATACGTCGCCGACAGCTTGCTCCAGGTGATGCGGTTGAGTCGTTCTTCCTGGAACTCGTCCTTCGTGAAGATCCGTTCGACGGTCAACTGACGGCTGGGATCAACGGGATTCACGGCGACCTTTCCAGAACCGGAAGTTTGAGGAGCACGGACGGCGACCGTGTTGCGTGCACGCTGGAAGACAGAAGGGGCCGACTCTTCCGCTGAGACTATCCCCTGCAGGAGACTGCAGACAACGGGAACCAGCACCAGAGCTATCAAGCATCGTCGGGAATCCATCACATCCTGTCCCTTCAGTTTCGTCACTCGTCGAACCTCAGATGCTGCACCATGACACGGCGACGCTTTCGACCGAGCGAGCATACCGCTCAGACCCGGACTGCTCCATGCTCATCCAGAACGTGACCCGGGCGGATCAGTTGTGAAGACTGGGTTGAGTGCAGGCGCAGGATGGAACGAGTCCGTGCGTTCCACCAGCATTTCTCTAGAGTTCTGGTGGAACTGGTGCCTATGGGGCCGTAGCAGCAGGGAAGCCGTGCGGACTCAGGAGTTCTCGCAAAATGGTTTTGTCGATGGTCGGCGCGAGCGCCCTCACCGATCCATCACTGAAGAGGGCCTGGGTCGGGGCTTCTCCGACTGGTTTCATGATCGCGGCGAGCGCCTCGTCGACAGACATTTCACCTAGCACGTGGTCGCGCCCCAGCGCGATCATCAGCACTCCGTTGGTTGTTCCATCATCAACCGAAGATCGAGTATCCCAGGCCGTGCCGGGGCCGCGGACGGCGACGATCCGGCTGAAGCCGGGCACCGGTTTGGGGGGATCCGTCGGCTTGTCAAGCTGGCCCTGCTCCAGATACGGCTGCAGTTCGGTCCGCCAGTCCTTGGGACGGTTCTTCTGCAATGCCCAGTAGTTCTGCAAGGCCAGCCCGAGCTTGTGCAACAGCTGTTTCGGCAACATCACAGGACCGCGCGGGTCGTCGTCTTCCGGTGGCACCGGGACCGAGACACGGGCTTCGGGGAAGTAGACATCGCCGCCGGTATGCCCGGCTGCCGGCCATGTCTTGTAGGCGACGGACAGCATCGTTCCGGGATGTTTGGCCCGCAGACGCTCCTGCATCTTCTGTGCAACGAACAGGCCGTCACACGGATAGTGTTGAGACATCACCACATCCATCAGTGTTTGCAACGGAAGCCTGCCTGATGGGGGAGCAGGACTTTTCGAGGGTGTTGCCGATTTGGCTCCGCTTCCGATCAGCGCGGAAATCGCTGGGACCTGGATCACCGTGCGGGTCTTGACCAGGGTCTCGGCGGCATGTCGCGTCGACTGTTCGTCCCAATTGTCCAGTTGCGGAAGCACTCGATCGGTGATGATGAGGACGCGAGTGACTGGAGAGGTCTTCAAGGCGGCTGCCAACCGGTTCCACTCCGCATCGCCGACAGCCCAACCGATGGCGTTCACGATCAGGAAATTGCGCGCGGGGAGATCGGAGAGACTTCCGATGAGTTCGTCCATCGTCTCAACGTGATCAATCTCGGCATCGAAGAGAGACGTCAGATCAATCCCGATCGGTCCCGATGGAGGGTCAGGCAGGGCTTGCTTGGCCGAATTCTCCGTCTCAATCGGCGCTGCTCCAGCAGGGATCGTTACCGGGTCTGGTACCGACACCTGCAACTTTCCGCGGGCTTCGAGGTGCCAGTCGCTGAGTGAACCATCGGCGTGTTCGGTGACAAGCAAGTCGAAGTTCGGGTCGCTCGTCAACGTGGCCTGCATGGTCGCGCGGCGGATCGGTGAGGCAGTTTGCAGGCGATCGCTGATCGGTCGGGCGGACCAGAGCGACCAGAGTTGCAGGCTGCCATCCTGGAAAACCACCGCAAGATCATCCCGTCCCGGGCGATGGGCAACACTGGCCACACCGTTGAGCGCCGCAGGCGGGAGGGCCCCTGCGCGGTCGAAGAAATGCAGTTGCCCCGCCTCATCAAGGATGTAATGCGTCAATCCAAAGCGTGAGAACCCCGCAGAGACCGGTTTGCCGATGTGTTGAACGGGTGAGGCGACCAGTTGATCGTCGTCACCCGGCTCGATGCGGGTGAGTTCACCCTCCGCGTTCCATTCGAGAACTTGCGAGCCATCGGGGGCGAGTACAACGTTCGTTGGACGCCCCTTGACTCTCGTCAGCCCTGAAAGGTTCCAGGTTCTCAAGGCGGGGGCAAAGCCCTGATGCATCACCCGTTTTCCATCCGGGAACCACCAGTAACTCGTCCGAAGATCAGGGCTCGCCAGCACACCATCACTCTGGTACTCGTTGGCTTCCCAGCGTGACTCGGGATCGTTGGGTAAGTCCGGCGAAGCAATATGCAGCACACCATCGCGCGTTTTGGCCACCAGCAGGCCGCGATGAGCGATCGGCTGTGGCTCACGACGGAGTTCTGCCCCAAGCATGACAACCTGTTCCACAGGAGCCGGGAGTTCCGAAAACGGTTGCTCGTCGGTATAGTTTGAGGCGTTGCCGGATCGTCCCCAGGCTTGAACGAATCGATCCTGCCAGGTGATCAAGCGATTGAGGTCCGTCGCGAACAAGCCCCCTTCTGCACCGGGAAACCGCTGGAGGATTCGCCCGTTTGGGTCCCGCAAGGTCAGCCCACTGGCGGGTTCCTTCACCAGCATCTCCCGACCGTCACCGCTGGTCGCGAGAAGTTGCCCTGGCAGTGCCGCCACGCTGGTTTCCGGAGCGCTGGCTGGCTCCAAATCGTGGACCTGAACTTCCGTGTCCCCGACGATGATGATGAGTTGGCGGCCATCGGTTGCCAGGCGAATGCCCCAGCCGACCATGTCGACTGCCGGATATTCCTGAAGCGTTTGCAGCAGACGACCGCTCGGGAGATCCCAGATACGGACCATCCCATCATCGCCGCCGGTCATCAGTTGCTGGCCATCGGGGGTCAGCACGAGCGCGATCACAGCCGCCCGATGGCCTTCCAGACGTTGAAAAGTTCCAGCGGCCATCGACCAGAGGTAGATGACTCCCGTCACATCTCCCGCAATCAACAAGTTGTCGGCCGTCACTGCGAGCGAGACGATAGCCTCGGTGTGAGCCGACAAGGTTTTGGAAAGCTGCCCCGTCCGTCGATCCCAGATGCGCAATTTCCCATCCGTGGCTCCGGTGACTATCGACCGGTTATCCGGAGTCGCTACCACGCAGGTCTGACTGTTGATAGACGCTGCGGGGGTGGAGATGAATTCCCCGGTTTCAAGATTCCAGCAAAGCAGACCCCGCGGTTGAGCTGTCACATACAATCGGCGACCATCGGGGGTGATGGCGAGACTTTCGGCATTCAGTTGTCCGCCAGACTCCAATCGGAGGCGTTGCTTGCCAGACTTCACGTTCCAGACGTAGATGTTCCCACCGCCCGCGGCAGAGACATAGTCCTGCCCGTCGGGCGTCGGAACGATCCCCTGGATACTAGCGAGAGTCGGTTCCAGCGTGGTACGGACGGCGCCCGTTTTCCGATCCACAATTTCCAGGGTGCTCGACTTCCCATTGGTTTTCTGGATGAGCAGCAGCTCAGCACCGGGGAGCAGTTGCACTGTTTCATTCTCGCCAATTTGTCGCGAGATTTTTCCGGGACGCATCAAGGTTGTCCGTGTTGTGTGGACACTGCCATCGGTGAATCGCTGAAGGATGTGTGTGCCGTCTTCGCTGAGCGCGAGGTCGATCGCTGTCGGTTCCGGCCACCAGGTGGAAACAAACCCGGCCCAGAGCACCGCGGCGGAGAGCATGACCGCGGCTGCGGCACGCGTTTTCAGTCCGGCGAGCCACACGCCCCGGGGTGCCAGTTGTCGCCAGAAGCCAATGGGCATCCGCATTTGCTGGCGACTTCCCCGAAGATTCGTGAGGAACTCCAGAAAGACATCATCATTCAACGGGTCGCGGAGTTGCTCGTTGTAAACCCCGCCCCGTGCGCGCAGGATCTCCAGGGGATCGGGCGGTTCCTGCGGACTTCCGGGGGGCCGCGATTCGACGGACGCGAGCAGTTGCAACAACTCCTGGCGAACCTGCTGCTCCTTCTGCGGTGAGAGCTCCGCAATCAAACGGTCGCGCAGCCATTCCGGCAGTTGCCCACGCCGGAGCCAGGGCAATTGCACGAGTCTCGGCAAGAGTTCGCGGAATCGGTCACCGAGCAGCGCTTTTCCGAGCGTGCAGGTGATGCTCCAGTGAAAACCGGGATAGACCGCCAGCGCACACAGCCATTCCAGGCCAGCTGGTGTCAGCTGTTGTTTCAGGTCTTCCACGATGCGGGCCTGAATGTCTTCCGCAGGGGCCGTCATGCTGGCCGCGGCTCGATACAACGGAGGCTGTCTCGTGGCCGATTGAGGCGACATGCTGGAAGGACGTCGTCCAGCAAAAGCCGCCTGCAAATCATGCAGTCCTGCAGAAGACAAGGGGACGACAGCGATCCCCAGTCGCATTTCCAACTGCCATTCCCGGCGAGTCCACTGATCGACCGGGATGGTGGTCAGCAGCACGACCTTTCGTCCGCTGATCGACGGGACCCATGCTGCGAGAATCCCGGTCACACGATCGAAGAATTCGGATCCGTCGCCGACAACCAGCAGGGCATGTTCCGGGTACTGATCGAGCAGTGATGACAGACTGGCGGGGATCTGCCGGCGTCCCTGCTCCAGAAAGGCCCGCTCGGGGGTTTCGTCGAACCAGTAACTCTCGACCGGCACCCCGTGTTCCACGAGGTCCTGCAGCAGTTGCAAAGCGAGGATCGCCTGCTGATCGCGCTGATGCTGACGCTGGACGAAAGCCAGGTAGCGAACATCGACCTGCGACGAGTACACCGGCGTGGGATCGCCCCCTTTCAGTGCCGTCGCGTGGACGGTCTGCGCCATGTCGATTGGGCCGCCGGCGACGCGGTGGCGCTGTCGCAACCGCGTCGCCGCCCGGCGCACTCCCAACGTGACCTGCAAATCCGGCGAGAGCCGCGGAAATGCCTTCGCCAGTGCTTCATGCGGAACAGAAGACTCTCCGACCTGAGTGACAGGGCGGGTGCGCGAGCGCAGCCAGAACCCAGCCGCCCCAATAACAGGCGGAAGTCCGACCAGCCACCACCAGATCCACGGATTGCGCCGGACCGCAGGAACTGTTCTGACCAGGGTCAACTCAACGATGCGCCCTGCATTCGATGAAGGCGTCGGCTCGGGTGCAGGAGTCGGTTCGGGCGGTTTCACAGGGGGAGTGACGGGCGGATCACCGGCATTCGTCCCCTGATCTGGACTCTTCTGCGGTCTGACGACAGGCACGACAGGCAGCATCAACGCCCCGGCCCAGACGAGCAAGGTGCACGCAGCCACAACAAGCATGATCCACCGGGACCTTGTCGGGGGCGGCAATCGACGTACAGGACCCGGCGATCCCTCTCGGACTGGTTCGGGCATCCGGGGTGGTGCCCGATATTGGGCAAACAAATCACGAAAACGCTCAGCTTCATCCAATGAGGTCGTGAGGATGGGTCCCAGAACAGCCGCCAGTTGCTGATCGTCGAGCGTCTCCGCTAACTCCCCTGCGAAGTCGTTCAGTAACTGTTGTGCGTCGAGACATTGTTCAAGAGAAACCCGCAGGCCGTTCGCGCGCAGAAAATACGTCAACGCGACGACGTCGACGGGAACGTCGCGATCCAGCATCGGACCGAGCGGACGGCTGCTCATGAATGCTTGCCGTGCTCCTGGCAGAAGTCTTTCCAGACTGTCGTCAATGTTTCCAGATCATCGTTCGACTTGGCAAGCGCGTATCCCGATTGGTGAAACGGCACATCCGCATCACGGAGCGGACGCTGCGGATCGGCCCCGAATTCCAACAGCAGGATCACCCAGTCGACCAGTTCTGCAATCGCCGGCTTCTTCTGCGGGGCTTGCTCGCGGAACAAACGAAAGAAGGCAAAACAATCATCCAGAAACAGTTGGCTGAGACTTGGCTCCGGTTGAGCGGCAGCATCTCGAATGTGCCCCCTCCGTCGCTGCAGTTGCCCGGTCACGATCTCTTTCAGCACAGACAGATTTTCGGGAAAGCTAATGTTGTAATAGACACAGCGCCGTAGAAATGCTTCCGGGAGCGACTTCTCGGAGTTGCTGGTGATGATGACAATCGGTTTCAGCTCACGATCGCGGGGAGCCGATAGCGTGAGATTGCCCAGTTCCGCAAGTTGAAACTCCATGCGGTCGAGTTCATGCAGCAGGTCATTCGGGAAATCGCGATTGGCTTTGTCGATTTCATCAATCAGGACGACCGACTGTGTTGCTGGCTGTTCGCCCCGCTGCCGACGGAGCACCATCAGCAGTTCTTCGGCATCAGCCGGGGAGAGCGCGCGGAGCCGCTGCAGATCATTCACCGTGAACTCTGCTTGGCGGGCATCGAGAATCGCCCGGCCTAATGCCTGGAAGTTGATGAAATTGGCGGGAGAAAGCTGCAACCCCTCGGTTTGAACCTCCCCGAGGCGTGTTTCCCGCTGAGCGTAGACCGCCTGCAGCCGACCGAGGGCGTCGTAGGTATAGAAGAGATCTTTGCCGACCGATGACGATTTGGTGAGAAACAGCAGCGGTGCTTCCAGTCCGAGGAACCATGCGATGCGGTCTGCCAGCGTCGACTTCCCGGTTCCGGGCTCGCCCGTTAACAGCAGCGGCCGCCCCAGATGAATCGCCGCGTTGATCGCCGGGACGAGTCCGTTGTCCCAGAGCACGTAGGACAGGCCAGTCTCGCGCGATCGCTCACCTTCCGGCCGCAACGGTCGTAGCGGCACAACGCGCTTCGTCGAGTCATGAAATTGAAAGTAGGACATCGCTCATATCTCTTTCGATAAGAGAGGAATCAGAAGCTCGATCGCATCTTCGTATTCAAGCTCGCGGTCCCCAATGTGCTGATCGAGCCAGACCGTATTGATGATCAGGCTGACGTTGGGAACAGTTTGCCGCACGTCGGTCAAACCGGCCCAATCCTGGATGTGGCCCCGATTGATTGGCTCGAGCCGCAACGGCAGGAGACGAACGGCCCGGCTCGGCTGCTCTTGCAATTGCTCCGCGAGACTGTCGAGATCTGGTTCGGACCGCTTTCGACCGAACCATTGCCAGACCGTAGCTGGCTTCCACTCGTATTTGATGAAGGCAATCAGTTTCCCCGGACGAGGCTGTCCCGTCGTGAGCTGCGGCAGGAGTTCCTGCACCATATGCACAAACTCCACGAGTGAGAGTTCGTAATTCGCCAGTGAGTCGGCATTCATGCGGAAGCTCAATGCCAGACGAGCACCGGCCTGATACGTGGCCTCAGCCATGTTGTCCACGACATGCTCGAGCAACCGTTCCGGGCTAAGCTTGCGTTTCTGCCGCAGTGGAGCAATGTCGATACGCTGCTGGAGATCATCCCGGCATTCGTATTCCAGGCGATGCTGAAACTTGTCATGACCCGCCTTACACGGCCCGAGCAACACGACACAGGCAACCGTGGTGACCTGTTGCCGCAAATAGCCTTTGAACCGTCCGGCGACAGGATTGCGATCCAGTTGCATCACCAGAAATTCTCTCCGGGAGATCGGATCGGGCAGTTCACTCCGGGCCGCTTCAACAGCGGCGGCAGACTCCAGTATTCCGGCGGGTCGTGGTCGCCCCGTCGCGTTTGCAACCTTGGGCCTGAGGATTCTCACCAGTATGGATGCATGGCGAGGCTGGCGAAGCTCCTCGATGATGGCATACATCTGGATGCCAGAGTTTTGCCGCTGTTCCTGCCCGTGATGGTGTAGTCCAACTAACCGATAACGATCATCCAGCACGGGCGAGCCGCTGCTGCCTTTCGCCGTGAACGCCGAGTATCCAAAACGAGGAGCCTGACCGTAGTCATAAATGATTTCACCACTTTCACGTAGCAGAGCGCCCGCCTGAATCCCGGCAGTTGCGTCTCCTGCGGGTGCCGTCACTCCCGGATACCCCATGACCATGACCTTCGTCCCTCTCGCATATCCGGCCACGTTTTCGAACAGTTCGAAGAAACCTCGATCACGACCGACAGCCTGTTCCAGAGCGAGAATGGCAAAATCACGCTCACCGACGCGACTACCCGCCAGGAGACCGTTTTTCCGGATCACCACCTGAGGCCGCTGATCGATCCGTGTGTGGGTATCGCGATGATCGAAATAAGCGACCCACGGTTGAGTGTTATCAGGGAGATTCACCCCGGACTCATAGACGTGGAAATTCGTCATGATCAGATCATCGGCGATCAGGAATCCAGTCCCGATGAACTGTTTCCCGACATAAATCGCACAGATCCGTTTCGCTGCAAGCTGTTCCTGCTCTTCACGCTCCTGCATCGACAGCGGCAGCTCATGCTCATTTGGCAAAAGCGCCGCTTGCAGTCCGTCGGCTGGAGTTCTGGCAGGGAGATCCGTCACGTTGCACGATTTTCACTGACCGTGTCCAGACCACAGCTGCATGCGATCCGGACTCGGTTGATGCGTTGGAAACTGTGTCATGCAATTGCTGGGAGGCTGGGTTATCAGACCGCTGAAGTGAACGAAATGCAAGCGATGAATTGAAGCGAACGAGCCTCCGCAGCTGCACGTCATTCCATTGACCGTGCGTGTCGCCGAAAAGATGATGAAGTGCATCGCCAATGGACCTGCGACTGACCGGGAGCCACGATTTTGGACCCAGCACAACGCGCACAATTCCTGCGTAATATGCTCCGACAGGTCGCTCCGGAACTCACGGAACAGACTCTCGCCGAAGCGACATCCAGCCTCGAATCGACGGGACTCGATGCCGCTGAACTGCGGGGTTGCGTCGAAGCGATCCATGCCGATGGCCCGATCGCGCCGCACATCGCGGGATCGCTCGAGGCGATCATTCTCCCGCAGTATCGTCCGGCGCTCTTCATCCTGCAGGATGACTATGACCGCCCCGCTTCACCCTGGGAACTACTCGATGCCAGCGAGAATCGCGATCGGATCCAGCACGCGATCCCCGGCGTCGGCTGCCTGGCACTCTCTGGTACAGGACCAGAGGCATACGTCGGCACCGCCTTCCTCGTCGGTCCCCAATTGGTGATGACGAATCGGCATGTGGCAGAACGGTTCGCCACGGGGCTCGGCGAACGCGGGCTGCACTTCAAACCGAATCTCGCTCCAACCATCGATTTTCAACGGGAGGAGATCCCAACACCGCCCGAGTATTTCTCGATCGACCAGGTCGTCATGATTCATCCCTACTGGGACATGGCCCTCCTGCATTGTCGTGATCCGCTGCCAAAACGACCGCAACTGACGCTGTCGATCGAGGACCCGAAGACCCTGGTCGACCGCGAGATCGTCGTGATCGGTTACCCTGCAGCGGACGCCGATCGCAACAGTCTCGAACTGCAACAGAACATCTTTGGAACCCGGCTGGGCTGCAAGCGTCTGCAGCCCGGCATCCTGCGGTCGCGTCAACCGATCCGCCATTACGGGTCGGACATCAGTGCCCTGACGCATGATGCATCGACCCTGGGAGGCAATTCTGGGTCGGCTGTGCTCGATGTCTGGTCGGGACACGTGGTCGGCTTACACTTCGGCGGGAAGTATCTCCAGACCAACTATGCCGTTCCCGCATATGAACTCGCGCGCGACTCCCGCGTTGTCCAGGCGGGGGTGCAATTCGCCGGGAAATTGCCAGCCACAACGGACTACGCTGCGGTGTGGCGTCGCGCAGACACCATCACATCCCTGGAAAGTCCCCCGGTTCCGTCGCATGCTACCGACCCGGGAAACCCGTCGATCGTGCCCACACCCGCGATTGTCACACCGACGGTTCCCATCACCGTCAGCATCACACTGGGAACTCCACGGTTGATCCCGAAACCGTGAGGCAATTCCGGATCCTGAGTGCCGACCGGCTCCATCCTCGCTGGTTCGTCAATCCACTGCTGAACATCACTCCCCGTGGTCAACTTCCTCAGGCATCCTGCAGCGCATCCTGTAGCGAGACGGTGCGATAGCCAAGCGGAAGACCGTCCGCAGCCGATTCGGTGACGAAGCTTTCCGGTCGCACGAATTGCCGCGGGCGAATCGGATTGGCGCGGGCCCAGTCGATCTCGAAGGCTTCCGTGTAATACTGGGCGACGTCGGCATCGTCGAACAGCAGCGAAGCATCCCGGTTGAGCGAGACCCCCGGCTTGCTCCAGTTGTGGCTCCCCAGCAACACCCGGCGACCATCGACGATCATCCCCTTGGTGTGGTGATTTTCGATGGCCCGCAGTCGATTGTCGATATCGACCCCTTTCGACTTGAAGTACCACGCTGCATGTGCAGGAGCGGACAGGGCGCTCCCGCCGGTGCGCAGAATCACACGGGCGTCATCCAGCGTTTTCAACTTCTTCGTCAAGGCGACGATCAGTCGATCGATGTAGCCGCGGGTCAGACCCGGTGCGGAAGGCATCCCGATATACGGGATCTGAAAGAAGAGACTGCTCTGGGCCGACTCGATCAAGCCGAGCACAGCCTCCGAGTAAACCTTCCCCTGCTGGTCCGGTGTCAGCAGCATTTTCACCTTCACCCGACGGTTGATGACCTTCGGCTTGAGAATCTTCGAGGGGGCACGCCGCTCCAGGACCAGCGAAACTTCCTCGGGGATTTCAATTGATGTCTCCGCGAATGCCGATTCCGGACTGACTCCGCCATTGAGGTCGGTTGAACGCTGGAAGTCCTGTTCCAGATGCTGCTGGAACCGACGCGCCAAGGTGGTATTGCGGACTGTCACATGCCACTCGCGGTTTCCGGGAAGGTCGGTCGTCGCCGCTGCGCGGCGTTGTTCCGGCGTGATCATCGGCTGGCTCGAGCCCGCCTTCCAATTCCCCGAAGAGAGCCAGAACGTCTTCCCATCACGCACGACGACCTTGATGTGGTAAGAATCCGAGATCAGACCACTCGTCCCTTCCGGCGCAACAATCCGCTCGAAGGTGTAATCATTCGCCCAGCGTTCAAACGTCTGCGGGCGATCGAACGATTCCGGATCGTTCCCGCCGGAAAAGGTGGCATTGTCGAGGACCAGCTTGAACTCCGCCCCTTCACTCAGGCGTTCTTCCAGCGTTTCCTGAATGTGCCTGGCGTGAAACTCGTACATCCCGCCGACCAGCCGTGATTCCGTCGCATCGAGGAACTTCTTGAGTTCATCCCAGGAGTATTCGGGACCGACGTGCAGTCGCAGATGCATCTCCTCGTCGACCTCATCGAACGAGAATTCCGGGCCCGTGCGGGCATCATCGTCGTAGGCGATCCGATTCACCGATTCCACTTCAGGGATAGCATCCAACTGCTCCTGGACATCGGCCGGGGCATACCGCACGGGAAGGCCCCGGTAGATTCTCGGTGCTGTCTTCTCGAAGGCACTCCAGCGGCTTGGCTGAACGGAGACGGCCAGACAAAGTTGCTCGCTGATCTGCCCATCCGCATCGAGATAACCGACGCGGACCGCCAGCACACCGTCGGACCGCTCTTTCCAGTACTCGACAGCAGCCGCTTCCACCTGGGCCGGATCGGTGACATCAACCACCACCGGTGGCGGACTGCTCGTCCCAGCCGCCACGGGAGTCAATACCGGCGACCTCACGCCGATCTGAATCTGGATCGGGATATTCAACTCGAACGTATAAGTTCCCGCGGCCACATACGTTGTGACGTTCGTACTTGGTGTGGCATTTGTACTCGGTGGCACATTCATCGTGGGTTCCCGGGTTTGAGTCTCTGGCTTTGTTGTTGTGATCTCTGCTGGACGATTCCAGCGCTGGCCACGTACATACTCACGCAACACCGAGGCGGGAACCGCGTAATTCTCCGCCCGATACAGCCCGGCGAAATGCAGTCCCGCCGCCTGTCCTGCGGCATTCAACAGAACTGATCCGGAATTCCCCCCCAGCGTGGTGCAATCGTGCGTCGTCGTTTTGCCATGCTCTCCGGCTCCATAACCAGGGGCCGCACGCTTAATGTCGTACCGATCCCGATAGAGTTTCTGCATCAACTCCTGATCGGGAATGATGCGAGCAGGAGCGCGGGCCGGGTATCCGACCACACAGGCAAACTCATCTTCCTTGAGATTCGTCTCAGCGAGTGGAATGCAGACCGGCTGAGTGCCATCTGCCCGCCGCGAGACGCGCACAAACGCCAGATCGGGACCAGCTGTCGGTTCGATATACAGGACTTCCTCGATCCGAAAAGACCGCGACGGCGGGTTCGCCGAGTCATTCCCTTCATGCGTACTGCACCAGGTGGGAACCAGCGGTTGGCCTGCAACCCCCGCACGAATGACATACCGCCGCCCATCCCACCGGGCCACCAGTTCTGCCACATGCCGATTGGTAATAACAATATTCTCTGCCAGAAACCAGCCCGTCCCCACATAATCCATATTCGGAAAGTTCTCGACATCGATCCGCCCGACCAGCGGCAGCATCGGCTGTAACTTCCCGCGGGCGGTCCGCAACTCTTCCACCAGCGTCCGGGCTTCCAGCCCCCCTTCGTAATACTCACTGGCATTCGTTAGGAAACGATCCTGCTCTACGAAGAGCACCGGTCGCTCTTCCGAGACGATCGTCTCCAGCACGATCACCCGATCCCGAGTCGCAACTCCCGCGGACGTCGACTCGGCCAACACCCCACCCGCGGATGCCGCTTCCAGTTGAGCTTCATACTGCGGTCGATGAGCCGCCTGTCGCCTCAACAACCGTGCATAGAAGCGTTCGAGATACGCGGGATCCGTCGACTGTGACATGCTGAGCCCCTCACTCGACCATGAACAACAAGAGAACATGCGTATCGGAAGACACGCTACCCCCCTTCTTTACCGAACGCAATCAAAAACTCAGTTCTCATAACGCTGATGGAATTCGAGAGGGTGATGGAAACCAGTCGCACGGCGATGGCAACGCTGCCCTCTGAACTTTTCGCGAGCAGATAGCCTCTCTCTCGCCGAGCGGCTAAAATTGCCATCTGCCTTGGCAACCCGCCATCGCAAACTGCTCCCGTAGCTCAGCTGGATAGAGCGACGGTTTCCTAAACCGTAGGTCGTGCGTTCGAATCGCGCCGGGGGTATCCAGGAGTTCGATCTCCGATAATCGCACGGGTCCGCAGCGACCCAGCCATCCCGATGGCAGGGTCGCTGCGACACCCGCGAGCACCATCCATCGGAATCCGTATGAGGTCTCTGCTTCTCCTCGTGATTCTGTTGATGCCGGTCCCGTCGGTACTGGCTGAAACATTGCCCGGCTTCCGTCCCGCGGCGTCTTTTGACGAGCAGATTCATGAAACGTGGTGGACCGATTCCGTCCGTGGAGTCTTGCTCGCCATCCGTGAGTTCGATCCGGCGCTGCCCACGCAACTGGTGATCTACGCGACTCCGAACGGCAACACGATCGAGCAGACGCTCGGTTGTGCCCGCGGGGCGGAACTCGACTGGCGGTTCGACATCCAGCACGTCGCCGCGCAGATCCGCCGCTGGCGGCAAGTCCATCCCGGCGAAAACATCGTTCTCGCATGTCTCGAAGCGGACGGTCTCAGTTGGCCTGCCTGGCGACAGAAACTGGGCGAGCAGGCACCTGCTGCGGCGCGAATGCTCATCGAGTCGATCCGCACGACCGTCGCCCCGACCGCGCAGGTCATGCTCACCGGGCACAGCGGCGGCGGCAGCCTCCTTTTCGCCATGCTCGATGCACACGAGGCGATCCCCGCGTGGATCGACCAGATCGCCTTTCTCGACAGCAACTACTCGTACGACGATGGCCGCCGCCACGGCGAGAAACTCCTCACGTGGATCCAGGCAGATACCGGCCGTGCGCTGGTGGTGATCGCATACGACGACCGTGAGATTCAGCTCAATGGCAAGAAAGTCGTCGGTCCGACCGGCGGAACATACCGGGCGACCGAACGCATGCGGCGGCGGTTCGCAGCCGACGTGACCTTCAACACCGTCGAAGCCGGACCGATGCTCACGGAAACCGCTTGCGACGGACGTCTCTTGATGCACGTCCATCGCAACCCGGAGAACAAGATTCTGCATACCGCGCTCGTCGGTGAGATGAACGGCCTGCTCGAAGCCCTCAGCCACGGTCGCAGTGATCGTGCGTGGGGCACATGGGGCGGGCCGCGGGCCTATCTCGACTGGATCCAGCCGGCTCCCGGAATTCCGCCACGTCCCGCCGACGCCAAAGCGGGTCACCGCGTACTGCAGGCCGTTGCCGAGTTGTCACTGGCTGAGCGCGAAGCGGTCCTCACTGCCGAATTGCTCCGGGGTAATCTGCCGGATTTCCTGCGACGCTGGCAGCGGATCACAGTAGAAACGTCACCGGAAGCGCAACCCCGGCAGACCATCGTCTACGAAGTCTTCCCGGACTACCTTGCAATCGGTTCCGACGCGGACTTCGTGCGGGTGCCGCTCACGCCGCTGGCGGCTCAACGGGTTGCCGACGCCTTCGGAGCAGCCTTGCCCACGCGGAAAATGGTCGATGACATCGCCCGCAAGGCAACGGTCCGCCTCGAACCGCAGCCGCTCACCGAACGCCGCGAAGCGGTCACCACGTTCGTGCAACATCACGACCTCATCGAAGCCCAGTTCGGCGACCAGCCGCGCGGCACACTCGTCGCGGGGATCAAGAAGGACGTCGTGATCACCAACCGTCTGGGAGAACGGCCCAAACGGGTCGCGCTCTACGGCTGGCATCACCGGAACAATCACCCGATTCAACCCCTGACAATCGTGCATCATCAGGGCTACGTCGACTACAGCCACGGCATCCGACTGGTGAAGCGGACCGTTCTTGTGAACGGCAAACCCCGCGACCTCCACCACATCCTGCACGACGAAACCCTCTCCCCATTGCTCAGCGACGAAGGCCGCATCGTGCACGTCACCTATTGATTGTTTCCACGACAGGCCCCATGCGAGGAGTCCGCGAAGCAGGGCAGATGGAGACCAACGCAAGTCTGCCGGACAGTGCTACACCGTTCGGCATCATCATCCGCTGCCTCCGCGAAGGCACGGGCGAGCGTGAGGAATTCCGTCTGGAACAACCGTGGAGATCAGCTCGTTACGGTACGGTCTCGGATTCCGAGTTTGAGAGTTCACCTCCCAGTTCGCGCCGTAACCAGGCGCGGACCATGGTCCATTCCGCCTCGATGGTCCGTTGCGACAAGCCCAGGGCCTGGGCGACTTCCGGCACGCTGAGGCCGCCGAAGAAACGGAGTTCGACGATTTTCGCCTGGCGAGGATCGAGTGTTTCCAGGCGTTCCAGCGCTTCGTGGACTGCAAGCACATCTTCCGGGCGGGAGGGGTCGATCTGGTCGTGAGGCTCCAGTGGGACGCGCTGGGCGTTTCCCCCGCGCTTCAACTGCAGCTTTGACCGGGCATGATCCGTGAGAATCCGCCGCATCGTGAGGCTGGCCAATGCGAGGAAATGTTCGCGGTTCTTCCAGTCTTGCCGACGCTGCCCGACAAGCCGCAGATACGACTCGTGCACCAGCGCGGTCGGTTGTAGTGAATGACCGGGATCTTCCCGGCGAAAATGCACTTCCGCCAGATCGCGTAAGTCGTCGTACAGGGTGGTCATGGCCTGCTGGAGCGCCAGCGGGTCGCCCGATTGGGCACGATCGACTGTCTCGACAATCGTCGGTCGGTCGGCCACGAGGTGAATTCCTCCACTGAGTCAGTGCCGCGATCCATGCGTCGTAATGGATGAATCCATCAGCCCGTCCCTCTGCGAATTTCTGCTCGAATCCGGGGACCGAAGCAGCACTCCGACAAAGTGTCGGTGCAGAACTGCACGACAGACAGGATACTTCTGTTCCATGTGGCTTGCACGTTTGAATTCGTCAAGAATTTGTTGCGGGGTTTCCCTCAGGACTCCGCGTTTCCCCTGGTGAAGCAGGTGCATCGACCCGACGCACGGGACTCGCAGGAGTGACCGACCGGTCGAAGAGGACATCCTGTTTCACGGGACTGAGCCCCCGGTGTGGACCGGAGAAGAGTTTCCTCAGTCTTTGTGGTTCCTGGGCGGTTGTCCGTCCCTGGAATCTGCACTGGTCTGGCGGTTGGCTGCGCTGCCGTTCCGCTCTCGCCAAGCTGTGTCACTGCGAAATCGAAGAAACTGGGCTGACGAACGAATGACACCCCGTGATGCTGTTCCCACCGAAACGTCGTCTACCTCACCCTTGATTATTGCCGATCCGTGCCGTGCTGTGGGCGACATGTTGGCCGCGGCATTGTGGATGTGCGCGCCTCACGAAACGATTACGGTGTGCACCTCGGGCAAGGAGTTGGCCGACGCGCTGGCGACGACGTCTCCTTCACTGTTGCTCTCGGAATTGTCGTTTCCCGATGCGATGCTGTTGGACGTACTCCAGGAAAATCGCAAACAAATGGGGCCGATCGGGGTAATCGCCTGGACCTCGCGCTGGTCGGAGTTGTGGGCTGGACGTTTCCGTGGCCCCTGGTTCCTGGGCGTTCTCTCGAAATGTTCGCCCTTGTCCGAGGTGGTGCGTGAATTTCAGGAATTCGTCACGGGAAAATGTGCGAAAGTCGGTCAGCTGACCCCTTGCCGACGCTTGGATTCTCATCAGGAATATGATGCCAACAAGCTCAAACTGACGCATGCCTTCACACAGCTGCAGTTGGACCTGCTCTTGCGGTTAGCGAAGGGAGGGTCGGTGAAGGAAGTGGCGACGGCGCTGAAGATGACGCCGAAGGCGGTCGACAGTCACAAGTACCGGATCATGAAACATCTGGAAATTCATGACCGAGTGGAGCTGTCACGCTGGGCGATTCGCTCAGGGTTGATCGAAGCCTGAACGGGACCGGTCGGCCCTACCAGCTTTCAGAATGGGCTCGCATGGGACCTCAGTCACGATGGCTCTCAGACGGCACCATGCGACGTGGTCTCAACGTGACCGGCAGCGGGAGGGAGTCCGACGGCGAACTGTGGTGCCTGCTCGCGCCACCAGATCGCCGCGACGGCTTCAGTCCAGGTCTTCCCATCGAGTTGATCGAGACTCTGAAGACAATCGATCATCGACTGTGGTCGCTGGCTCGGCAGTTTTGCGAGGCAGCGGTTAACGAAGTGGATGAGTCCCTGAGGAAGCGTGTCGCTCAATTCGGGAGTGTTGACGAGGAGCTCTTCTAGGCCGGGAAGCATTGAAGATCCTGCAAAGATCTCTTTGCCGGAAAGCAGGTAGTAACAGACCGCCCCCAGGCTGTAGATGTCGCTGCGGGGATCATTCTCACGCGGGTTGACCAGTCGCTCCGGGGCCATGTACCGCGGTGTCCCCAGGAAGTGGGACGTTCCGGTGTGCGTCGTTGTCGCGCTGTCCTGCTCTTTGACGAGACCGAAATCGAGCACTTTCACGACATCCGGGATCCCCCCCCGACAGCCCACCATGATGTTCTGTGGCTTGATATCGCGATGGACCAGCCCGGCCTGATGGGCTTCCCGCAGTGAGTAACAGACCTGTCGCATCAACGTGATGACTCGATCGGGAGGTTGCGGACCGAACGTCTTCCCTAACGCGAACAGGTCGAATCCCTCGATCAGTTCCATCGCATAATAGGGTTCTCCGGATTCCGTCTGCCCGAAATCGAAGATCTCGATGGTATTCGGGTGCTGCAGCCGGGAGACCGTCTGCACTTCGCGCACGAATCGCCGAATCCACTGCGGGTCCTGCTGCTTCAGGACCTTCAGAGCCGTAGGACGCTTGAGATCCGCATGATACGCCCGGAAGACGCGGCCCATCCCCCCTTCTCCCAGGACCGAATCGATGCGATACGGTCCGATCTGCAAGAGACCGAGTTTTTGAGCCCGAGAGCGCATCCGAAGTGAGACGACGATCCAGCCGACTCCGAAGGCCGTACATATCCCGAATCCGGCGGCCTGGACCTTCCGCAGCCACTGTATCGGAGCAATCACTTCCGCATCGCTCCGTTCCACCACGATCCCCAATCCGTTTTCCGGAAGCCAGCTCCAGGCACCAATCACCGGAACACCGCGTTCGTCCCGATAGGGGACTGCTGACAAGCCATCCTCACCGTGCATCAAATGGCGCGCCGCGACCGTTGAAAGGCGGTCTCCTTGTGGTGATCTTCCCGTGCTATTCGACAAACCGATGCCGCCGGGATCGACAACCGGAATCGGGTGGCCTTCGCGATGGGTCTCCCTCAAGAGACGGGATGTCGAGACCCGATGTCCATGGCGGTCGACGGCATAGGCGTGTCCGGTCGTTCCGATGGTGATGCGATCGAACTGAGCGTAAAAACGCGTCTCCGCATGGATCCCACGAATGAGGATCGCCCCGATGATGGCCCCCGAGGGATGGTACACGGGAGTGACGATCGCCAGTTGTGGTTCGAGTGTTTCCGGGACGTAATTGGTCGTCATGGTGTCGAGAGTATGCGGCAGCCGCACGACGGCTTCGCCGCGAAACACACGGGCGAGCACACTCCCACCAGTCTCCGACGCCCCCGCCCCGATCGTCTTGTCATCGACGACGCGTGCCGCGACTTTGGTTCCTTCGCGGTTCCAGAGGGCGTATTGGACATCGGGACCGGCCAGTTCCAGCAGCCGCATCCGCAGATGATCCGAGGCAACCTTCACACGTTCCGCCTGTTCGCCCGGGACTTCATTCGTTCTGCGGACGATCGCTTCAACTTCCGTCTCAATCGTCTGATCGCGGACCCAGTGACCGACCGCGACGGTCTCGCGGTTCAGAAATTCCTCGATCAGCGCACGATGGGAAATCGACACGGTGGCCAAGGCTTCCGTCTGTTCCTGACGCAGACAGGACTCCAGCTGCGAGAGCAGCGGGATGGACGCCATCAGTCCGCACCCCAGGGTGACGGCGGCCACCAGCAGCGCCAGTGACCACGACGTGAAGCAATACTGCCCGAGTCGACGAAACGAGGCGAACAGCGACCCCGCGACCGCATCCGTTGTGCGGGTGGGTTGAGTCCGTTCGTGGTGGAAATTCGAAGTCTGTGAGTAAAAGAGCGAATGCGTGCGGTGATTCGTCAGCAACGAATCGACGAGCGTCCGTAACTCTGGATCATCACTGCAGGTCCGCTGCAGGAATTCGGTGCGTTCCGCCTCTGGCAGATCACAGCAGTCCAGAAACAGCTGCTTGGCGACCGCATACTTCCGTGCATCAAGTTGGCTCATGGCGAGCAGTCCGGGATGCAGGCGGGCGGGGACAACGACGGTGCTCACCAGATGCTGGCGTCATTCGCGTTACCAGAAGCGTAGCGGAACAATCAATATCCCGCAAACCGCATGGACGTGGTCGACTCGCTCGTAGCCCTGTGGATCAACATGTCCCATACGGACAGACGGGCAGGCACGACCTGGATTGCCTGCAGATCGTGAAGAGTTGCTGAGTTGAGTCAGGGACTGGTGACGAACCCGACGAGATGCGTCCATCGCGAGTGAGTCCCACTGAGTCGTCCCAACGACGGCTGTCGAATGGGGTCCGCTGTGCGGACCGTCGGCCACCGATCCGTTGAATCGTCATGGCATGGGAGATGTGTCTGCGACCGCATCAGCGTGGTCCGCACAACGGACCCGAACTGGCTGGTACACACAGTCCCAGGTCAGCGGCGTCGAAGAGCGATGCTTCGCAGCTTCTTGCATGCAACGAAGGGAGCAGGCATACTGATCTATGGAATCACACGGGTTGGCCCGCCGTCGGGGCGACCTACGACGTCGATTGGAAGTGAAGTCCTGCCAGTTTGCCCCTGGCCTCCGTGTTCTTCGTCGAGGACGGTGCTCGGAATTGTCTTGTGCATCGCCGGTTATCAACGCATGGGCATCATGAGATAACGAGATGACCATTGCGGTCGAATGTCCTCAATGTCAGCGTCGACTCTAAGCGCCAGAAACGAGCGCCGGTCATCGTGTCACGTGCCCATCCTGCAAGACTGTTTTCCGGTTGCCCGCGTTGACGATGAGTGATGACGACGTCCTGGCCGCACTGGCGAGTACCGCGCCGGCGGAATCGCCGTCCCATGCGGGCGTCGCAGATGAGGCGGCGCAGTCGACAGAGGGGGGCATCGTCGACGAAGAGACATACGGTATGCGGACCGACACCCTGTCTGCTCCCCGCAAATCGAAGTCCGTGGCTCCATCCAACATTGACGAATACCTGGATCCAGCTGACCAACTCAAAGTGCCAGGAGCCCCACGTCCGGAACCGACCGCGGTTCCGCAGTACACTTACGCTCAAACTGAAATCCGATTCATCGGCCTGCTCAATATTTGGTTCGGATGTATTGTTGGTGTCGCGGGGGCCCTGGGCAGCCTGTTGATCTTCGTACTGGTGCTATGCGGACAAACGCCACCGGATGGCCATCCGAATCTGGTCGATACTTTTTTCGGGCTGTTTGGTGCTGTAGTTGCTGGTGGGTTTCCGTATTTATATGGCAAGGAATTACGTGATTTCAGGCCGTGGACATGGTACTTCGGCGTCTTCAATAGCATTGCGATGCTCTTCGGCTTCCCGTGTGGCACGTTACTGGGGGCCTACCTCCTCTGGGTGTTCATTCGAGCGCGGGAAGACTTTTCGAACTGACCCGCGCCGAATTCCTACGCAATTCGCCAGCCGAGCAGGGTCCGCTGTCCGAACTGTCTACCGTCGATCGTTTGAAGGGCCACAGCCTGATTGATGCGTTCACGACCGCATCAACATGCTCCGCACAGCAGCCCCGCCTTGGCAGAAGCAGTCCCAGCGACGGCAGTCGCTGGGCTTCGTGGCTGCGATCACTCAAAGAACGGGAAGAGTTGCTTGAGTTCGGCGGCGTTGGGGCGGCGGCCGTATTCGCAGAGTTCGAAGGCTTCCGCGTACTTCACCACTTTGCCGCGTTCCTCTCCGTAGAGTTGGATCAGGGTGTCGCGGAAGCGGTTGGCTTCGCCTCCCTGGCGGTTCTCCCAGCGCTGCTTGAGCCACGCCTTGCGGCCGTCAACGTCGTTCGCCGGCGGGACCGTGCGGACGTACTCCTCACTGCCGCTCGCCCCCCCTTCATACACCTGTGATTCAAGTTCATGCAGACCGGCGAGCTTCTGCTCGAAGACGTCGTCGAGCGCAACCACCACGTCCGGCTTGAAGGGGTACGGCTTCTGGAACCCGTCGCTTGAGTAGAGGAAAACCGGATTCTTCTTGAGGAACGGCGTCTCGGGACAGAAGAACGGCACGGTGACCATGAAGGCCGCGTCCTGCACGAGAATGCCGACGTAACGATGATCGGGATGATAGTCCCACGGGCGATGAGCGATGACGATGTCGGCCTTCCATTCACGGATCACGCGAGTAATCTTCTTGCGGTTTTCGAGATTCGGTTCGAGTTCCCCGTCGTGGATATCGAGGACCTGCGACGTCACGCCGAAGACTTTCGCAGTCGCAGCGGCCTCAGCGGCGCGGCGCTGAGCGAGCGGTCCTCCCGCCATCTGCCAATGCCCGATGTCCCCGTTGGTGACCGAGCAGAGCTTCACGTGATGACCGAGCTTGGCCCACTTAATGGCAGAGCCGCCCGCCTTGAACTCGGCATCGTCGGGGTGGGCACCAAAGACAACGATCCGCAGTTTGCCATCGTCGGGCGGGAGTTTTTCCTCGGCGGCGAGGAACGTCGGGAGGGCGGTCAGGCAGAGCGTGAGCAGTGAGCAGGTCAGGCGACGGAGCGGCATGGTGGGGTCTCGGGTTCAGTACAGGAGACCCCGCGAAGGCATTCGCGGGGCGTCAGGTGCGTAGTGACAGACGCGGGTTTTACGGGCGGATTTGTTTCACGAGGCGGTCAACACTGGCAGCGATGCGGTCTTCGACATCCCCCGCCCAGCGATACGCCGGGCGGCCGTATTCGTAGAGGCTGCTGCCCCCTTCATAGCCCCCCTCGTTCCACACACGACGGGACGGGATGTAGGCGAGCATGTCGTCGCTGTAGCCGCAGACCCAGGTCCCCGGTCCATACTCGGTCTTGAACCGCAGGGCGTAATCAACGACCGACTCCGCCCCCTGACCGATCACCAGCATGTCTTTGCCGAGTTGCCACGCATGGACCGGGTAGGGATAGCTCGTCGGAAACTTCGCACCGTCGTCGAGCTGCTTCAGCAGTCGCGTCGCCCAGCGGGCCCGCAGAGCGTTGGTGCTCTGCAGTTCCATCGTCAGGTCTTCGCGGGTGACGACTTTCAGGTAATCGAGATCAACCAGTTCGAACGCGGTCTTCAACCCTGGTGAAAGCGGCTGCAACGGCCGCTGCAGCGTCTCCTTCACGGCGTCGGCGAGCATCGTCCCGTACTTCTCACAGAGGGGAACTGTCCGTCGCGGGAGCGGGTTCTGATCGCCGCCGCAGGTGTTGACGAACATCGCTTGGGCACCGGGGTAAGCGGCTTCGATCTGCAGTTGAGCAAAACCGGGATAGTCGCCACACCACTGGGTGAAGCTGAGTGTCGTCGGATGACAGGCGTAGCCGAAGAGGATCGCGATCCGCTGGCCATCGGGACGATCGACCGCGAGGACCGGAACGGTGTGATCGACCGGCCCGACGAGCGGTGTCCCGCTGGCGAGGAGCGCAGGAACATCGGCTTCGCGGTTGTTCCGCCGGTTGACCGCGAAGGTCGCCTGGCCTTCCCCTTGTGCGAGTTTTGCGGGAGCGAGGTTCTGCAGGGCTTCGCCGACCATCGTCACCGTGCGCTCGATCATCTGGTCGGTGTACTCGGCGACAAGGCGTTCCTGCTCGGCGTCGACGGGGTAGTAGTCGATCAGGTCGTCCCCCAGCCGCGGGCCGCAGTGGTTATGCGAGAAGGTGAAGAGCACGTGGCGGCGTTCCAACTGAAACTTCGCCTTCAGCTGGGCGAAGACACGATCGCTCATCGACCGCGGGACCCCCTGAAAGTCGCTGGTGATCAGGACGACCCGCTCGCCTTCGTCAACCTGGAGCGCAAGGGCTTTCATCCATAAGTCGTGGAGTTTCCCTTCCGGGGCCCGTCTCGAGCCGTAACCGGCGAGCCAGACCGACTTTTCGGGGGTGATAACGGCTTTGGCGACTCCGGCCCGCCACTCCGCAGCTTTGAGCGGATTCACGAGCGAAACGCCGAGAGCGACGAGACAAACGCCCCATTTTCCGAGCATCACCTGCTCCCAAGACAGGATTCCGAGCGAGCCGAACCGATCAACACCGGTCGATACCGTAGACCGTCTGCACGGGCGATGCAATCCGACACATCGAGATCGACCGATTTGTCCATCTGTTCCGTACTCATCGGCTTCCGGAGTGCCGATAATGGAAACTGTGGGAAGTGTCAGACAGGATGGCCCAGCCTCGGGGTTGTCGCTCGAGATGCAGCTTCATGTTCATTCTGGACATGGAGTTGCGACTTTGGAGCTAAGGTGCCGATGATGGATGTATGGCCGGGGCGGTCGATGCCTCTCGGGGCAACCTGGGATGGCAAAGGAGTGAATTTCGCCGTCTTCTCGGAACATGCCGAGAAAGTCGAGTTGTGCCTCTTTGACTCACCTCAGTCCAGTGCCCCCTCTGCAACGATCCCGCTTCCCGAGCAGACCGACTTCGTCTGGCATGGCTACATCCCCGGTTTGAAGCCGGGTCAACTCTACGGGTTTCGGGCTCACGGGATCTATGACCCGACGCGCGGGTATCGATTCAACGGAGCGAAAGTGCTCCTCGATCCGTATGCCCGGGTGATCGGCCGTGATCTCGAGTGGTCCGATACGTTGTTCGGTTATGCAGTGGGCCATCACCGCCAGGATTTGCAGCCCGACACCCGTGACAATGCCCATGTCGCACCGCTGGCTGCGGTCATCGATCCCCGCTTTTCCTGGCGGGGCGATCGTCCGCCGCTCACACCCTGGCACAAAACGCTGATCTACGAAGCCCACGTGAAGGGCTTCAGCATGCTCAACCCGTATGTTCCCCGGGAACTCCGCGGGACGTATGCGGGGCTGGCCAGCCCCGGTGCCTTGCGACATCTGAAATCACTCGGCGTGACGGCGATCGAACTCCTGCCGGTCCATCATCATGTCGATGACCGCTTCCTCGTCGATCAGGGCAAGGTCAACTATTGGGGCTACAACACCCTCGGGTTCTTCGCGACTGAAACCCGGTACGCAGCCGACAAAACACCACAGGGGGCAGTGAACGAGTTCAAGCGGATGGTCCGCAAACTGCATCGGCATGGTCTCGAAGTGATTCTCGACGTGGTCTACAACCACACCGCCGAGGGGAGTCATCTCGGACCAACGCTCTCGCTGCGCGGACTCGATAATGCGGCGTATTACCGGCTGGTCCCGCAGAACCAGCGGTTCTACATGGACTACACCGGCTGCGGCAACACGCTCAACATGCTCTCGCCGCGAGTGCTCCAGTTGATTATGGACAGCCTGCGTTACTGGGTGCAGGAGATGCACGTCGACGGCTTCCGCTTCGACCTCGCAAGTGCCCTCGCGCGGGAACTGCATGCGGTCGACAAGCTCGGTGCGTTCTTCGATATCATCCACCAGGACCCGGTCCTCTCGCAGGTGAAACTGATCGCTGAGCCGTGGGATCTGGGTGAAGGGGGTTATCAGGTCGGCAACTTCCCCGTCCTGTGGACCGAGTGGAACGGTAAGTATCGCGATTGCGTCCGCAAGTTCTGGAAGGGGGACGGCAACACCGTCTCCGAGTTCGCCACGCGGTTGTGCGGCAGCAGCGATCTCTACGAACACAACGGCCGACGGCCGTACGCCAGCATCAACTTTGTCACCTGTCATGACGGCATGACGCTGCACGATCTCGTCAGCTACAACCACAAGCACAACTTCGAGAACGGCCAGCACAACGAAGACGGCGAATCGCATAACAACAGCTGGAATTGCGGCCACGAAGGCCCGACCGAAAACGAGGCAATCCGCACCCTCCGCGAGCGTCAGAAACGTAACTTCATGGCCACGATGCTCCTCTCGCAGGGAGTGGCCATGATTCGTTCCGGAGACGAACTTGGCCAAACGCAACTCGGCAACAACAACGTCTACTGCCAGGACAACCCGCTCAGCTGGCTCGACTGGAAGCTGACCGAAGAACAGACCGACTACCTCAACTTCGTCAAGCAGTGTGTCGCGATCTGGAGATCACAGCCGGTGCTGCAGCGCCGGCAGTTCTTCCAGGGACGCGAAATTCGCGGCAAGGAAGTCCGCGATGTCCTGTGGCTGACTCCGCACGGTCCCGAGATGACCGACTACGACTGGCACGCGGGTTATGTCCGCTGCCTGGGGATGCGGCTCGAAGGGAACATGGCCGACGAAATCGATGAACGTGGTAAGCCAATCGTCGGCGATACGTTGCTGATCCTGATGAACTCGCATCACGAAGCGATCCCATTCCGGCTGCCCGATCACGGCGACGACGAATTCTGGCAACCGCTACTCGACACGGCCCAGCAGCCGCTGTACCGCCGGTTGTGGGCACAGGATCTGTATCCGCTGCAGGGGCGGTCGCTGTGTGTGTTGAAGCTGGCCCACAGCTGGTCGCGGTGGTGGAAACAATGGTGGCCGCAGGACCAGTCGAGCCCAGAGCAAGCAGCCCCCGCGGCCGAAGAATCGACCACAAGAAAAAATCTCGCCGCCCGCGTGGCATAACGCTCGACCCGCGTGGCATGACCCATACGACCATTTAGCCCCCGGTCAATGACCGGGGGCCGCACGGTCACACACACCGCGCTCGATCCCATCCGCGACGGACTCTCGAATCGTTCGCGGATGGCGCAACATCTTGTTGCATCGCAACCCGGCCGGATGAAGACCCCGGCCAAACCAACGCGTCGTTTTGTTTTCACGGCCCAGCGTACCCAGGCCCCCAGAACCACAATTCACCGGAGGATCGATCGAGTTGCCCAAGCGCGTCTGGCAGCACCTTCGAGTGCCTTGCGCAAACACCGAAATCTTCAGCCCCCGCCATCCATGCGGTGAGAGCATCGCTTAGCAATTCTAATCCTTTGGCAGTCAGTTCCACGATCCCTACATCAGTTTCATGCCGGATGGACATGATCCGCAATTCGTCGCGTTCGGTTACGTATAATAATCGCAACTTTGACAAGCTCAGGGGACGTCGACGATGCAAAAATGTCATCGTGAGTTTTGCTGGGCATCCCCCAATCCGCAGTTCGTTGAGTGCCTCAAGAAGCGGTGCGCCTTGTTGAATCGATTCGTGGAACAGGCAAAGCGACGGTTCGCTCAAGCCGAGCCTCCCGCGATGCAGCCAGAAATCGAGCTCAAGGTTGGCGTATCGCGGCATCGCCATCAGATGTCAGTGCCTCTCTCGGGAGTTTGCTTCGTGACCCCGATGTCAGTGCCTCTCTCGGGAGTTTGCTTCGTGACCCCGGTTGCCATTCTGATGGCGACCGGGGTCACGAAGCGACAAGCGGTCGCCTCGTAAGTCAGCGACTCCTGAAACAACGCCCGTGACGACGTCATCCCGGCAGGCGAAGACACTGGGTGTGCCACTGGCTCCGCCAGTGCACTTCACGTGGGCAAACAGGGAGGAAAAACCCAAGCAAGACACTGGCAAAGCCAGTGGCACACAAGAACAGTTCGGGAGTTTGTCAGTGCCACCCTGCCGATTCGCTCGGTCGGAACACCACCTCATTACTTCGTGAACTTAGCTTTGACGTAACGTTCCCAGTGTTTCCCAGTTTCATTTTGGGTGTAGAGGATGCCGGTGCGAGTGTCGAGGAGCATAAAATCAAGGTTGTTTCGCTCGGAATTCTGCTGGACAGAGAACTGATATGATCCAGCCGATCCCTTCTTGTCATCTGGAACAGGTCCGTCAACGTAGTGTTGCCAAACAATTGCCCCCTCAGCTTCGACGAAGCGGCCTTTGTAGACCGTTCCCGTTCGTGTGTCCAACAACCAGGACTGAAGCAACTTCTTTTCAGGGGTCGTCGTAACAGAAAACTGATACGTGCCGGGCGCTTCCTTCTTTTCGTCTTGGGCTAAGCCGATCCGCGTGGCGAATCCGCAGATCGACAATCCGAGAACCGTCGCCATCAGTATCCAACGTGCGTGATTCTTGGAAAAACTAGTGCTGGTGCTCATGTTGTTGTCTCCTTGGCTAATGAGTCGCCGATGTGAAATGGAACCGCCGAACTAAGGGACAGGCAGGATCGCTTTCTGCCTATCCGGAGTGTTGATTCCGCCTATCCCGCGATGTCATTCTGCTACACGCGACCATCTAGCGGACTCTCCGGATCAGCTTGGTGTCGGCGCAGGAAGATATACAATGACCATATGCTTGACTTTCCAGCGCGACCCGTTCTGCATGCTATCGAGCTGGAAACACGCCGGGAAGACAGAAACGGGGCGGGCGACTCGGCTCCCAGGCGGCACGGATTCCAGAATCGTGGGGCGACCGGGGGCCAGAGTTGCAATTTTGGCCAAGATCGCGAGGTGGCCTTCCTGGTTGCCTCCGACTGGCCGGGTTGCGGCGGCAACACGATGGCATACCCTCGATCGGTTGTTTCACGCCCCATGCACGAGCCGTTCTGTTTCCACGACGATTGCTGCGATCTGTTGTGTATCGCGAGGGGTGAGGGCGGGATGCATGGGCAGGTACAGGAGTTGGTCAACCCACTGAGACGCTTCGGGGGTGGTCCATTCCGGATGCTGCGCCGCGGCAGGAATCACCCGCAACTGGGACCCGCGTACCGTCGCATCATAGCCCTGTTTCAACAGGGAACCGCGGAGGCGTTCCGGCTGCTGACTCCGGATCGGAGAGACCCAATGGCCGGGGAATGTCGCTTCCAGCCCGATTTGAACGTCGGCCGGTAACAGACGACGATAGTCCGCGGCTAACGGCCCCTTCCACGCAGCAGTCCCATCGGAGACGGCTGCCAGCCGTCGGCAGAGTAAGCGGAGCTGTGCCGGGCAGAGCCGCTGACGAAGCTGGCTGATGAACGACGCCGCGCGGAAGCCGCGCAGGGCCTCACTCAAGCGGGTATCGAGGTTCCCGCCCACGGCCTTCATCGCAGCACTCACCACCGTGTAACACCACGGTTGTCCCAGTCCCTTGAAACACAGGGCACGCAGGATGCGGCGGCGAAAGACCGCGGCGGATTGTTGCGGCCAGGTCGCCTGCAACGCGCGAAAGTGCTCTGCCCGATCCGGACACTGAAATCGGATCAAGCCTCCCCCGAGTGCGGTCTGCGTTTTGATCAGGCCGAAACTGAAGAAGCTGACGTCGGCCAGCGTCGCGGCCCGATGCTCGTTCCGGTGAAAGCCTTGTGCCCGGTCTTCCCACAACTCCAGTCCGCGGGCTTGGGCCACAGCATGCAGGTCCGTCAAATCGAGCTGACTGCCAAAGAGATGCGCCACCAGGAGGGCACGGGTCTTGGGTGTCATCCGGTCGACGACTTGCTGCATGTCGGGGGCCAGAGTCGACGGTGAGACATCGACCGGCACCGGGACCAGCCCATGTTCCAGCAGGATCGTCGCCATCGCCGGGATATTCACGGCGGACATCAGCACTTCGGTCCCTGCCGGCCAGTTGACGAGACTGAGCAGAGCATCGAAACCGGAGCGGACGGACAAACACGGGACAAGCTGCGGATCGGCGTCGAGCGCCGACGAATCGTCACCGACACGAGGGCGCAAGCTGTCGTACCCGGCGGACAGCAGCGTGCTCCAGTCGATGTCGAGCGCACCACGCGGAATCACAGGAAGCAGTGCTCTGAAGGACAGGAATCGCCTGCAGCATCAGATCGTGCCACGCAGTGAGCGGCAGTACCAGCATTCCAGAGAAACAACTCCCTGCAACGACAGGATCGGAATCGTTGTCGGCAGGCTCATGCAGGCTGACGGACTCCGCAAGTGCTATGCTGGAGCCTGCGTTCTGTCCGTCTGCCCGAGTGACCGGAGTCCCCTGATGACTGCTGAACCGAACGAAACAGCCTTGCTGGGCGGTGGGTGTTTCTGGTGTCTCGAAGCGGTCTTCGAGTCGCTGCGCGGGGTCCAGCGCGTCGTCTCGGGGTATGCCGGGGGTGCGGTGGCTGAGCCGTCGTATCAGGCTGTGTGCAGTGGAACGACGGGCCATGCGGAAGTTGTGCAGATCGACTTCGATCCCGCGCAGATCACTTTTGACGATCTGCTCGACGTCTTCTTCGCGACTCACGACCCAACCACGATCAACCGCCAGGGAGCCGATGTCGGCACGCAGTACCGCTCGGTGATCTTCCCGCAATCGCCAGCGCAGGAGACTGCTGCGCGGGCGAAGATTGCCGCGCTGGATGCCGCCAACACGTTCGCCAAAGCGATCGTAACGACGATCGAACCGGCGGCCACCTTCTACCCGGCAGAAGCGTATCACCAGCAGTACTTCAGCGGTCACCAGTCGCAACCGTACTGCCAGATGGTGATCGCCCCGAAGTTGAAGAAACTGCGGGAGAAGTTCGCGGCGCGGGTTGTGGAGTGATTCGCGTGGACCTTCAATCGGTCTGCGGGGTCTTCCCTTTGCCTGGTGCGGAGTACGGCAGGAACTCGTCCCGACTGAGGACGCCATCGCCATCGACATCGCGGAGCTTGAACCATTTTTCGGCAGCATTCGTTCCCCGTCCACTGCTAAACTCTTCCAGCGTGAGGATCTCGTCGTGATCGACGTCAAGGGCTGCGAACTTCATCGCTCGTGGATGTTCTTTCTCGCCATCCGTCGTCTGAGGGACTGGGGCCGCTTGATCCGTTTGCGTGCTCGCGTTTTGCTCAGGGGTTTCAACGTTCGTGGAATTTCCCGGTGTCTGCCGAGAGAGGATTTCCGCAGTTGTGGACGCCGGTTGTTGATTGCACCCCATGAGTAACAGGCTGAGCGGCAGGATCAGCAGTCCTGTTCGCGTGTCTGACCGGCTGGACGGCACAGAGACGTTCACCACATTCAAGCTGTGGAACAGGCGATCCATGACAAAAATCCTCTGGAAAGAATCATCGGATCAGAATTCCCCCCGCGACTCGCCGGGGGCTATGTGGGGGATTCGTCGTCGGGGATGTCGTCGTCTTCGTTGCCGGCTTCGCTCATGCCGAGTTGGCGCATTTTGCGGTAGAGGTTGCTGCGGTGGAGGCCAAGCAACTTCGCGGCTTCACTCATGTTGTTGCGAACGCGGCGGATTCCGCGGCGGATGTAGTCCTGCTGAAAGCGGTTCGTCGCCTCGCTTAATCCCAGATGTTCGTTCGGCTCGATGTAGCTCTCCCGTTCGGGACTGAGAATGAACGCGAGATCGCTCGCTTCGATCTTGTCCGACGGGGCCAGAAACGCGACCCGTTCCATCAGATTGCGCAGCTCACGCACGTTCCCCGGCCAGGCGTGCGCCTGCAAACGGCGTTTCGCTTCGGGTGAGAGTTGCAGTTTCGGTCGTCGCGCGGGGATTGCGAACGTGTGCAGGAAATGCTCTGCCAGCGGCAAGACATCTTCCGGCCGATCACGCAACGGCGGCAAATCAAGCGTCACCACATTTAAGCGGAAGTAAAGGTCTTCCCGGAATTTCTTGGCCCGCACGGCTTCGACCAGCTTCGCATTGGTTGCGGCGACAACACGCACGTTGATCGGAATCACCTGCGACCCGCCGACCCGCGTGATCACTTTCTGTTCCAGCACCCGGAGCAGTTTGGCCTGACCGCCGAGACTCATGTCACCGATTTCATCCAGGAAGATTGTCCCTCCCTCAGCGACTTCAAACTTCCCGCGGCGCATCTCACGCGCATCGGTGAAGGCCCCTTTCTCATGACCAAAGAGTTCACTTTCGAGTAGCGTCTCGGCCAGAGCCGCACAGTTCACCGCGATGAACGGCCGCTCGGCCCGCGTGCCGCAATAATGCAACGCCCGCGCGACGACCTCTTTTCCCGTCCCGCTTTCTCCCAGGACGAGGACCGGCAGATCAGTCTCCGCGAGGCGTTTGACTGTTCCGCGCAACGCGGTCATCGCAGCGCTATCGCCGATGATGGCCCCACCCTGAGTGGCCTGCTCCGTCAATTGCTGATGCGACCGCAGCAGCGATTCCCGCTCGCGCGTGTTCTGCAGGGCAACGGAAACCTGAGCCGACAACTCGCCGAGCAGTTCTTCATCGGCAGCGTTGAACGGACCATCGAGCTTGTTGATGACCTCGAAGACCCCGATCAGTTCCCGCTCGCTGCCGTGCATCGGAACGCAGAGGAGATTCCGCGTGCGGTAGCCGCTCGCTTCATCGACTTTGCGGCTGAACCGCGGCTCGGCGTAGGCGTCATCCACCCGGATCGAACGACCGGTCTGGATCACTTCCCCGACGATGCCGGTGTGCTCGGGAATCCGCAGCGAGCCACCATCGACTCCCAAGGCCGGTCGTGCGACGAGCTCACCATGATTTCGATCCCAGAGAAAAATGCTCGCCCGGTCGCAGCGAAGCAGTTTCGTCGCTTCGACCGCGATGCGCTCCAGCAGCGGCTCGACTGCCGGAAAGGTGACCAGCTCGGCGGCGATCTCCAGGATCGCTTTGAGTTCCCCGATCCGTCGGCGATGACCAGTGAGCGTCCCCGCGAGATCCCAGGCAGCACCGAATGCCCGGGCCATCAAGGACAAACCCGCGAGAACATCGTCGGGCAGTGTTTTGCCCTGCAGCACGAGGATGAGTGTCGGCTGCTCGCGACTGGCCATCGGAGCCGCGGCCATCATCCCCTGTCCTGGTGACAGCGATTTCGTCCCGGACTGGTCGCGATCAAGCACTTCCGCGAGGAACACACCCGGGAGATCGGCCGTGGTGATGCGACCATGCTGGGCGATCATCCGCCATTCCGGAGCGCGTTCGACGAGTGCGGCCGACTGGGCACCGAACTCGGCCGCGGCCCCTTGCACCAGGGCTTTGGCAAAACTTTCCCGGTTGGTGAGATCGGATAGATGTTGCCAGACCTGCTCGATGGCTTCCGCCAGCCGACCACCGTCATGGGCATCAAAAGCCGCTGGAACGTCTTGCCATTTCAACCATTTTGCTGCCATGGCCCGCTCCTTCGCGCCCTCGAAACCGCCGGTGTACGTCATCAGAATGAATCGTTTCGCGGTCTAGATTAGCACGATTTGTCTCGTCTGTCCGTAGCGATGTCGCAGATTTGACTCGATTTGGTTGACGAGCCGGGTGCGGGAGTGTTCAAGAGTCCCAGCCCTCGGAATGGGCCGGGCTTCACGCCCAAAGTGCAGGGCGAGCGCCTTTTACAAGAGGCCGAGTTTGGTGAAGAGGCGTTGGGGTTTCCGGTAGTGGCTGCGTAAGGTGGCGGCGAGATTGCCGGTGGCATCAGCGCGGAGACATCCGAGGGCGGCGTTCCGCAGAGCGGCG
>JBGATC010000045.1:0-51231 GCA_044229335.1 Planctomycetaceae bacterium
GCCGGTTCTTCGAGATCTACCGGCGGCTAGCGCCGTGCCGTTCATGTGCTCCAGGATCAGCAGATGCCCGGTGCGACGATTGCCCGTGAATTCACGGCCGCCTTTCCACAATCCCAACTGCTGGCGGAACGGGCCCGACAGCGATTTCCCAGCGGCGTCACGCATGACTCCCGCTATCTGGAACCGTTTCCGGTCTTCGTTGACCATGCGCTCGGCGCGCTGAAATACAGCGTCGAAGGCCGACCGATCGTTGACTACTGGGTCGGTCACGGGGCGTTACTGCTGGGACACAGTCATCCGGAAGTCGTTGCGGCCGTGCAGCGACAGATGGCCCGCGGAACGCATTACTCGGCAGGGCACGCGCTGGAAATCGACTGGGCCGACCGTGTCTGTCGACTCATCCCCAGTGCCGAACGAGTCCGCTTCACGAATAGTGGGACCGAAGCGACGCTGATGGCAATCCGCGTCGCCCGGCTGGTGACGGGCCGCACGAAAGTGGCAAAGTTCATCGGCCATTTCCATGGTTGGCATGATTTCCTCGTCCCCGCCGCGTATGCCCCGTACGATCCTGGTGACTGGACCATGCCGGGCATCCCAGAAACCACGATGCACGATTTGCTCATCCTGTCGCCGCATGATCTGGAAAGTCTGGAAGCGACGCTGGCTGCCGAAAAACCGGCCTGTCTGATCCTGGAACCAACCGGCGGACATTGGGGCACCGTTCCCCTACGCGGCGAGTTTCTACAAGCAGTGCGGGAGATCACGCAGCGTCATGGAGTGCTCTTGATCTTCGATGAAGTGATCACGGGTTTCCGGGTCCATGCGGGTGGCGCTCAGGCCGCGTACGGGGTGACACCCGACATGACCACGCTCGCAAAAATCCTCGCGGGTGGATTGCCAGGCGGCGCGCTCGCGGGACGAGCCGACCTGCTGGAAGCGCTCGCATTCGACAATCGCTATGGCCGCAAGATGAAGCATCCCGGCACCTACAACGGGAACCCCCTGTCGGCTGCAGCAGGCTGTGCGGCACTCGACCTCCTCGCCGATAACGAGGCCAGCACGCAGGCGAATGCCGTCGGCACCGAATTGCGTCGTCGGTTGAATACACTCTTCGCCGAGCAGTCGGTCAACTGGTGTGCCTACGGCGACTTCTCCACGATCCGCATTCTGCCGAACTACACCGGTCCTCGACCGACGGGTGATGACTTCATCCCGTACGATGGGACCTACGCCCGGCTCGATGACAAAGGGGACCCGAAGTTTCTGCACGCGTTCCGCGCAGCGTTACTGGTGGGGGGAGCCGACTGGTTCGGCTGGGGCGGATTGACCTCGGCGGCTCATACCGAAGATGACATCACAGCGACGGTGGCTGCCTTCGCCCACGCTCTTGACCTCCTGCGCACGGATGGCTGGATCTCGTGATCGCAACGTCGGGTGGGACGAGTCCGCGATGCGGATCAACAGCAGCGACTCACTCCACCCAATCTCAGCGAACATCCCACCGGCGAATTGTGTCCCACCACCGAAACGACTCACGCCTCCCACGTTGAAGCCCGATGGCCGAGTCTCCCGACTACTCCGCATTGCCGACGGCCGAGACCCTGCCCCGACACTTGGTACGGCTGGCAGTGCCGGTACTCGGTGAGCAACTGCTGACGTTTACGGTCGGTCTGTATGATGTCTATCTCGCCGGGCAACTCGGAGCGGCGGAAACATCGGCAATCGGACTGGCAGCGTATGTCGGCTGGATGGCCGCCCTGATCTTCGGCCTGGTCCGGTCGGGTGTCGCTGCGCTCGTGGCTCGATCCTGGGGAGCCGGCGAGCGGGAAGCCGCCGGGATCATCACGGCCCGTGGGTTCTTTCTGGGATTCAATCTAGGTGTCGTCGTCCTCGGTCTGCTCTGGTCGACCGCACCACTGTTTGCCCAGTCGATCGACACGCAGGGGCCGGCCCGGGCGATTGCCATCGAGTATCTGCGCTTCGATGCGTTTGGGCAGTTGTGTGCCTGTCTGGTGGCCATCGGGGCCGCGGCCCTGCGGGGCAGCGGTGATACGCGCACTCCGCTGATGGTGCTCACCGTGACGAACGTCGTCAATATGCTGGTCTCGCCCGCCTGTGTTTACGGATGGGGACCGCTCCCCGTGTGCGGCGTGACCGGCATCGTGCTGGGAACACTGGTCGCACAGCTCAGTGGTCTAATCCTGATGTTCGGACTGCTCAGCAGCGGGCTGACGCGCGTTCACCTGCCACTCCGTGCGATCGGGTGGGATCGGTCGATCGCGTGGCGCATCATGCGGATCGGAGCGCCTGCAGCTCTGGATGGATTACTGAAGTTCAGCGGACACTATCTGTTTCTGATGGTGATCGCACGATTGGGAACCGGTCACTTGCAGCAGGCGATCTTCGCGGCCCACATCGTCGGGGTACGGGTTGAAGCGCTCTCATACCTGCCAGCGGAAGCCTGGGGGATCGCCTCATCGAGTCTCGCGGGACGCCTCCTGGGGGCCACTTCACCCGATGTCGCCCTGCGGACAGGACATCTCGCCGTGCGCCAATTTCTGTGGTACCCGGTGGTGTTAACGGTCATCTTTTTCTGTTTTGCACCGGCGATCTTTGCAGCGATGCATCGCGACCCAGCGGTCGCTGCAGCGGGAATCCCGGCGTTCCGACTGATGGCCCTCTATCAGATCCCGAACTCCTTTCTGATTATTTACGTCTACACGCTCATCGGGGCCGGCGATACCCGGTTCCCGATGTGGTGCTCGCTGGGGAGCAGCCTCGGCGTCCGCGTCCCGGTGGCTTATCTGTGTGGCGTGATCCTGGAGGGGGGACTCGTCGGGGCGTGGATCGGGATGGGAGCGGACAACATCATTCGGGCGCTCCTCATCTCCTGGCGGTACAGTTCGGGGCGCTGGACGCAGGTGAAAGTCTGAGGAGAAGAGACCCAGCCATCGGAATGGCTGGGCTTCGCCGGACGATTTGATCCGATGGCTACGGTGCGGGTTTGGGGACGACCCACAAGAGCGCGAGCGGACGTCGCGATGATTGGTTCCCGAGACTGGGTCGGGCCAGCGCTTCGGTGGAAGTCTCTCCGTCGGTCACTCCGACGATCTTCAGCGCTCCCGACCAGGGTTCGGTCCGTGTGCTCGTCACTTGCAGCTTGACCTCTTTGGCGGTCGGTCCCTTCGGCTCGGAGACGACCGGCATCACCGTGACCCCTTCCGGGAGTTCACGTGCTTCCACTCGAACAGGTTGGTTGTGACCGCCGCGGCGGACCACCGTCACCGCAATCTCCAGCGGCTTGTCGGCGGTGACATTGAACACGTCGGCATTCAATGTCAGCGACACCGCAGGAACAACCGGAGCCACCTCGATCACATAACGATACTCCGGTCCCCCATGTGCGAACCGATCGCGAACTTCCAGCGTGTACTCCGCATCGGCAGGAGCACTCCATTCAAGGACAATATCTGCTTCATCCTGGACCGAGTCATCGACTTGCTGGAGTGACTTGCCGCTGGGATCGAGTATTCGCAGCACGAGATCCGTCGGTGAACCCAACGCCCGCGCAATGCCACGAAAGACCAGCCGTTCCCCCTTCTTGGCGGTGAACTTCCAGCGGTCACGCTGGTTCGCTTGCGAGAGCCGTCCCGCGAGGGCGACCGGCCGGGACTCCAAGGTCCGCCCGGTCTCTTCCGCGGCTTCGGCGAGGACCGGCAACGCTGTCCCCCAGACGAGGGCACGCTGAAGAGAGTCCTGCTCCAACGGGATCCCTTGCACCCCTTCGGTGGGCAATGTGACGGGCACAGTCGTCACCGCATCGGGCAGATTCCAACCCCACGGCGCGACGGTCACCGCGGTCCCGCGTGTGAGGGCAGCAGGATGGATCGCCCCATAGGTTGGCCCCGTACTGACGGTCAGTCGATAAAAATAGTTCGCCCCGCCGATGAAGCGGATCGAACTATCGGGCTGGGCGGGAAAACCGAAGACCCGCAGGACATACCGTCCTGCTGTCGGGGCTTGAAAGGTGACGCGCGGATCGAAGCCTCGGTCATCATCGTTCTGGGCGACGACAAAGCCGCGCGGACCGACGAGTTGCAGAATCCCGTCGAGCGGACTCTCCAGCCTTTCGCGTGCATCGAGCCAGGCGACCAGCGTTTGACCGGCCGTCAATTCCACCGCGTAATGATCAACGTCGCCCGCTTTTGCCAGCGTACCGTTGACCGTTGTGGGAAAAGCTGTCAGGGACTGCGCTTCACTCAGTGATTGATTCGGTTCCTGTTCTGTGATCTCCGGCCATGTCCCGATCACGAAGGGACGCAAGGGCCCTGCCCCTTCAGCATTGGCGAACGCCAGCCACGCGAGTCCCGGTGGTGTCTCAGCCGGAATGCGGAGCGTCAGTCCGTCTTTTTCCTGTCGACTGACGACTTCCAGCCCGGGTCGATCCGACCAGACCTGCACGGTTTGTGCGTCGACAGTTCCCTGCAGTTTGACGGAGATCTCGGTTCCGCGTAGACCACCTGCGGGGATGATCGCCGACACGGCAGGAGGGGCCGCCATCGCCCCCTGTGGACTCGACGCGCCTATCCCAAAGGCGCACGCGATTACCACGAAACAGCGATACCCTTGCGATTCACGCTTCACGCGAACAACTCCGCGATCGGCGTCGGGTCACTTACGAGGTGGGCCGGTCGACCCTGCGGCGTGTACAGGACCTGATCGGGATCGATGCCGAGCTTGCGATAGATCGACGAGACGAAATTCTCCGGCGAAAGGACGCGCTCGACCGCGGAGTAGCCTTGCCGATCGGTCGCACCGATGCAAAGACCACCGGGGATCCCCGCCCCTGCCATCATCACTGACATCGCACTCGACCAGTGGTCGCGGCCGGCGTCCTTGTTGATCTTCGGCGTGCGGCCGAATTCGCCGAGCACCACGACGAGCGTGGTGTCGAGCAGGCCGCGGTCTTCGAGATCGGAGATGAGTGCCGCGAGGGCCTGATCAACTTCCGGCAACCGCTTCTTGCACGAAGAGAAGAGGTTGGTGTGATGGTCCCAGCCCCCTTCATTCATCACGATGAACGGGACCCCCGCTTCGACCAATCGTCGCGACAACAGCGTCCGCTGTCCCAGTGGCGTGCGTCCATACTTGTCGCGGATTTCAGCCGATTCACGCTGCATCGCAAAGGCGGCCTGCGCCTTTTCCGAGAGCATCAGGTCCTGGCCCTGGGTGTAGTAGTCATCGAGTGCGCGCACCGGATCGGCAGCAGCGGCATCGGTGATCCGCACGAGTTGATCGACCCGTCTCCGCAGCCCCTGGCGATGATCGAAGCGTTCCGGCTGCAACCCCGAGGGCAATGCGACGTCACGCACGCGGAAGCTGTCGCTGTTGGGGTTATCGTTCACGACAAACGGCGCATACTGCGCGCCGAGGAAGTTGGGTCCGCCGGAACGGGTCATCCCATTGAGTGAGAAATACGCAGGCAGCCCATCGCGATGCCCACGAGCGTGCGCTGTGGCCGAGCCGAGACTCGGATGGAAACTGACAAATGCCCCGCAGCCGACGGGAATCCGTGGCGGGGCACCGGTCATCATGTAATGATTCCCTGCCCCGTGGTTCCCCTGTTCGTGACAGATCGACCGGATGACCGCGAACTTGTCCGACAGACCGGCCAGTTGCGGCAGATGCTCGCTGAAGCTGACTCCCGGCGTCCGCGTGGCGATCGGCTCGAATTCGCCGCGGATTTCCGTCGGGGCGAGTGGCTTGGGATCGAAGGTTTCGTAGTGTGTCGGCCCCCCATCGAGCCACATCAGAATGCAGCTTTTCGCCTGGGGGGATGCGCTACCCGCCGCCGTACCAGCGAGGGCAACGGCTTCCAGTTGGCGGAACATCGTTCCCCCCAGGAGGCCGCCGAGTCCCAGTTGCAGGAACCGTCGACGACGAACACCAGCACAATTGGCATCGAAGGACATCTGGATTTCTTTCTCTCTCGCACCATCGTCCCAGCCTTAGCAAAGGCTGGGCGTCAGCGGTTAATCTTCGAATACGAATTCGGGAGTGTTGAGGAGCGCCCACAGGAGATCTTCAATCGCTGCCCGTCGGGTCGCGCCCTCTTTACCAGTCAATTCCGCGACCGCTTCCGATTGTTCGGCTGCGGTTGGATAACGTCCGAAGACGCTCAACCAGATCTCCGTCGTCAGGGCATCGGGTGTCAGCGTCGATGCGGCCCATTTCGCCGCCTGTCCGCCATCACGGGAGACCTTCTGAAAGAGCTGGTTGGAGTTCATCAGATGCAGGGCCTGCACGATCGTCGGCTCGGTGTTGCGTTCGCACGGCGGGTCCTGGTTCGGATCCTGTCGCCCGAAAGCATCGAGGAACAACGAATCGACGCGAACTGTCCAGAGTTCTTTCGCCTTCGAGCCGGACGGCATGGCGGCGAAATCTTCGGGAACGCCGGTGATCTGACAAATCGTGTCGAAAAGGACTTCTGCGCGCAACCGCTGACGGTAATGCCGGGAGAAGTTCCGATGATCAGCCGCGTTTCGTTCACTCGGCAATGAACTCAGGCCGTAGACATACGAGTTCGCAATCGTCCGCAGCAGGGCTTTCTGATCGTACTTATGGGTTCGCAAGACCTGTGCCAGGGCATCGAGCAGCTCGGGATTTGACGGTGGATTCGTTGCCCGCAGATCATCAACCGGATCGACCAGACCGCGGCCCATCAGATCGGCCCAGAGGCGATTGGCGATCGTGCGACCAAAATACGGGTTCTCATCGGCCGTGATCCACGCGGCGAGGGCTGCGCGAGGATCGTCGACCGTGGCAACATCCGGCGCGGTCCCGAACAACGGGCGTGGCGGCAGAACCGCCCCGGTGAGCGGATGCGTCACCTGGCCTGCGTCGGCAACGAAGACGAACTCTTCAGAACCAGAAATCGGAGCAGAGATCCCTGTCCCTTTGCGACCGATGCGGGCGAAGTACGCGGCGAAACTGTAGAAGTCTTCCTGTCCGTAGACCTCGAACGGGTGATGATGGCACTTCGCGCATTCGAGCCGCACGCCGAGGAACAACTGGCTGACGATCGTCGCCAGTTCCGCCGGTTGTCTCCGGTCGCGGTAGAGCGTGACATTCCCGTTTTTGAACGTGCTTCCCTGGGCGGTGATCAACTCGCGTACGAACTCATCATACGGTTGATTCTTGCGGAAACTCTGGCGAATCCAGGCGTCGTAGTTCAATGTCGCCTTGATGCCGACGTGATACGGATTGGGACGCAACAGGTCGGCCCATTTACTCGCCCAGTGTTCGGCGTACTCGGGATCGTCGAGGAGCGCATCGATGAGTTTGGCCCGCTTGTCCGGTGAGGCGTCATCGAGATACTTACGGGCTTCTTCTGCAGTCGGACCACGTCCGATCAAATCGAGATACAACCGCCGCAGAACGGTCGGTTCTCCTGCTGCGACGCTGGGAGTGATGCGGAGCTTTTCGAGCCGCTTCCAGACGAGCCCATCGATGAGATTGTGTTGCGGCAAACGGGCGAACTCGGCCGCGTCCACCGGTTGCGGATGCGGAACCAGGACCGAGGTGACTGCGATCATTCCCTGGAAGCGGGCCATGACCGCGGCGTCGCCGAGGATCGATCCCGCGGTGATCAGCCCTTGCTCGTCGACCGCAGCCACCGCACTTTCATTCGACTGGAAGGCGGCGAGCCGGGTCACATCATCGGTGGAACCATCAGCGTATTCTGCGATGACTCGGAGTTGATGTTGCGACTGACGAGCCAGCACGACTTCCGTCGGTTCGATGCGGACCTGCTTCAGCGCAGGCAGGCTGCCGATGGAACGTGGTGTCCCCGCTGCAATCCAGCGGCGGAGCAAGGCCCAGTCGGCACTCTTCGGATCGAGCCGCTTCCCACCACCGTGCGGGACTTGGTTCGCGGGTTTCGTGAGGAGCAGGCTTGCCTCGGGGATCGAGGGCAAGGTCCGTCGACCGCGGCCCTCCTTGGTGAGGGTGTCGTAATCGAATTGTGAATCGAAACCGAGCAATGAGAGTTGAAAGCCGTTCTGTCCGCGCTGCTTGCCGTGACACGCCCCTGCATTGCACGAGAACCGCGTGAGGATCGGCTGGACGTCGCGATCAAAATCGACCGCAGGAGGTTGGGCGACACCACTCACGGTCAGTGGCAAGTTCCATGACTGATCACGGAACACAATCGAGATCTGACCGGTGCCATCACGATTGGCCGTCAAGCGACCGCGATCATCGAGTGTCGCGAGATCGGCCGGTTCAATGCGGATCACGCAATCGGGAGTCCGCGTGTAATCGACATTCCAGCCATCCTGCAGACCACGGACGACGAGTTGGACACGGTCCCCTGGTCCCGCCAGATCGACGCGCGGAGGCGAAACTGTCTCGCCAGCGATCGCCAGCACAGCCAACGAGGTCCAACAGACTCCAGCGAAACCAGCACGAAGACCGTTCAGCATGCCGAAAACGTGCCCCACCAAAAGCGACGACCACACTCATCAGTGTATCTGCATGAGATCGGCGAAACCATCCGGATTCCGGACATTTTTTCGTGACGATCACTTCAAACCACCGCGAACGGACAGTGGTCGCACGACCATCATTCGCCTGAGTCTGCACGCTTCGGACCTCGCCATCGCGACGACTCCCGGCAGAGTCGCCGTAACCGTCAGAACGGTGGAGCCTTTCCGGGGGATGCACCATGTGAGCCTGTTCCGAGATTGACGAATGAATTTCGCGAGTATAATCGCAGTTCGATCGAGTTCTCCCTGATGCGAGATGCCCCGGATGTCGACGAGTGCCCCTCCAAGTCAATCGCTGGCGATGCGGGTTCTGGACCGGCTCGACCACCTGATTCATGATGCCGAAACGCAGACCAAGCCACTGGAACTGGATCCGTATCGCAGCCAGTTGTTCGAACTCTTCGTGACGGCAGAAGGGGCGGGTTACACGCGCACGGGAGGCGGTGCCGATCTCACGACCGACGGGATCTGCCGCTTGCTCGCTGAACGGTGGGGACTGGCAGAAGCCGCACGCCTGACCATGGACCGTCAAACGAAATTGCCTCCTCAGCACGTCAACAAGATGCGGCTGTTATGGTCGGTGATGCGGATGTGGATGGAATGGAACTATGCCTGGGAACGCTGGGCCGAGTTCCATCAGACCCCACCCGCAACCGACTCGATGACATCGGCCTGAAACTCGACGCTGCGGCTCCGGTCACGCTGACCAGGCAGACCTTTAAGGCGTGGGCTTTTTCAGCAGCCGTAGCATTGCCTCACCCAGAGCTCCGCCGACCAGTACGTAGGTTTCGGCGTTGCCAAACTCGTGATGGCCATGACTTGGATTGGGTGACGCTTCCGGCAGGCGGACGAATTGATGGGTCTCGGCGAAGGCCACATTCCCAGCAAATTCCGGTCGAGCTGCTGCTGCCGCCTGCGCTTTCCGCAGGGTCCCCCATGCACCGGGAGCCTCGACCCAGGGACCCGTCAGTTCCCCAATGACGACGGGTAATTGCGGAGCCTTTAAGTCGCGCCGCACGTCATGGATCAGATGGACCAGATTCTGCTCGTACTCCGGGACTGCGTGCTCGGGATCGACGCCATCATTCCAACCCTGGTACCAGACAAATCCTGCCAGTTCCGTCCCCTGCTGCTGGTACTCCGGAAACTCACGCGACAGGTTCGAAAGGCTTGTCCGGACTTCTTCCAACATTTTGGTGTAGTACGGTCCAACAGTTCCGCCGGCACTGGGAGGCCGGAAATCGCGGTAGAGACTCTTTCCACCCCAGGCCGCCTTGATGAGCAGAACCTGTCCCTCGTAAGCATTGCCCAGCACATGGCCGAACTGCAATTCGGGACCGAAGTGATGCCGTCCTTCGTATGCGCCATAACCGACAGAAAGTGGGCCGGTGAGTAACGGCCGCCCCTCGCGTTGATAACGGACCCAGACATCGTTCCGGACGAACCAGGCTCCATCGGCTGCCCGCAGGTGTTTCACCAGCGGAAGCTTGGCCGGATCATCGAATAGGGCCGCAAGTGTTCCCTTGCCCTGGTTGTAGTCCTTGCCGGTCAAATCGACGACCGCCTGCCCCTGCATGTTCGACTGACCGGCGAGAATGAAGACTTTGACCGGAGGCGGCGGCTCTTTCGCCGCAGTGAGGCACGGGACTGAGAGCGCAATCAGAGATGTCAGAGTCGTCCATCGCGTGTTCATCGATCCGTTCCTTCCACGTTGCTCATCGGACTGGCCTCAACCAAATTCAGGGTCTTCTGCGAGTTCGTTGGGACGGTCAGCATGACCGATTCAGGCAGCCATCGAAACCATCACGGTCACGGATTTCGTGTCAGTTGGTACCACGTTGCGCTGCTTCCGGTGGACCGGCGAAGGTGATCACGGGGCGGCCCTGGTCGCGATCGAGTTGCACAACCCAGTCGGCGGCATCCCGCAGGGCCCGATGATGATCGATCGCGATCACCGTGTGACCGAGTTCCACGAGCCGCGTGATGCCGCCCGCAAGGCGATCAACATCCAGCGGATGTAACCCGTCACTGGGGGATTCCATCAACAGGATGGCCGCCCCCGTCGGACGACCCCACAAGCGGCTGGCCAACCGTAACCGCTGGGCTTCACCGCCAGAGAGTGTCGCCACGGGTTGACCGAGCACCAGATACCCGAGTCCCAGTTCGATCAACCCCTGTAAACGTCCAGCGACGTTTGGAAGTTGACGAAATAGCGGCAAAGCCTCGGCTGCGGTGTGCAGCAACAGTTCGTGAATCGACAGCCCACGGTATTTCGCATCCAGAATCTCGGCCCGAAATCGGGTCCCGCGACATTCGGGACAGGTCAGTGACTCGGTGACCAGCGTGGGGGATTCAATCAACCGGGTTCCCAGTCCCCGGCAAACCGGACAACGCCCCCCCTTGGGCGATAAAAAACTGAACTGCGTTGGCCCCCAGCCACGGAGGCGGGCTTCACTCGATTCGGCATAGATCGTGCGCACGTCCTGAAAGATCTTCAGCCACGTGACGACGGTACTTCGCGCCGTTCGCTGCAAAGGTGTGGCGGTCACGAATTCCAATTCATTCCAGCCTGGCGGCAGCGTCACACTGGCCCAGGGAGACGGGCTGTCCGCAAGTGTTCCATGATGCTGTTCGACTGCCGCCTGGAGCGCGGCGAGCAGTGTCGATTTCCCTGTTCCAGACCGGCCCTGGATGACCCCCAACGTCCCGAGTGGCCAGTCAAGATCCCCCCAGAGTTGATGGCCCCGGGCTTGCAACCAGCCGCGGGGTTCTCGACGAGTCCGCGCGACGAATGGAGCCGCCAATGCGCGGGCTGCCTGACCAGTGACGGTGTCGTTCCGATCGATCACCGTTGCGGGGGAGCCGCTCGCAATCAAACGACCACCGTGTTCCCCTGCACCGGGACCGAGTTCGCCGATGAAATCCGCCGCCGCGACGAACTGCGGGTGATGGTCCACCGCCAAGACGCTGTTGCGTTTTGATAGCAAAGATCGGACGGCGGACACCACGGCCGGTACGTCATCGGGATGACACCCCGCGCACGGCTCTTCGATCACAAAGAGCGTGTCAGCCAGCGGCAACGTCGTGGCCGATGCGAGCAAGAGCCGCACGATCTGCCCAGCCGTCAATTGACTGGTCGGCGTCGCCAGAGACAAGTGCCCCGCATGAATATGAACCGCAGCCTGCAGACGCGCAACGAGCGTCGGTGCCGGGTGCTGCAACGCCGGATGAGTGACCAGCTCCTGCAATGGTCGAGTCTGCAATGTCTGCCAAGTCTCCGCTCCCCAACGAACGGCCAGTGTCTCGACTGGCAACTGCAGGCCGTGGCAGTCAGAACATTCGGTGCCCACCGGTTGACGCCAACAGGTCGGGCAAGCTGTGGCTTGTCCGCGCCGATAAAACATCCGGCTCGTCACCGGCGACCAGTTTCGTCCGCATCCTGCACACGTCGGAGTCAGTGACGCTTCCCGATCGGCATACTTCTTTCCACTCAATGTCCAAGCCGGAGCAGAATCGTTCGACTCATTTTCCCAGAGGACTCGACACTGCCCGTCCCCTTGATGGAACGCCAGCTCAAGGCTTTCCAGCCAACGCTCAATTCCTCCCTGGCCAACCCGCAAGCGATCAATCACCAGCCACGGCTTGGCCCCACGCGGCCACTTGGTCAACGTGGCGAGTTCCCCCAGTTCGTCCTTCCAGATGGCGCGGACGAACCCGGCCGCAAGACACTCGGCCGGACTCCCACGCCGCACGTCATGTGGTGCCAGTAACAGCACGCGTCGGTCGGGAAGTTCATTCTCCAGCCATTGCAGCAGGCTGAGGGACGACTCCGCTGTCGCGCGTTGCTGACAGACGGGACACCAGCGTTCCCCCTGAACCGAAAAGAGTTCGGCCAGCAGTCGATCGACACCTAACAGCGTCCCCACCGTGCTGCGGGGATCCTGCTGATAAGCCGCGGCGTCGCCACGCAGGAGAATCGCAGGGGGGACGCCCGAGAGTCGATCAAACCGGGGAGGGTCGAGTCGTTCGAGCCGTTCCCGTAACCGCGGGGAAAGTGTCTCCAGAAACCGGCGTTGCCCCGCAGCGCCGATCGTCTGCACGGCGAGACTCGATTTCCCCGATCCACTGACCCCGGTCAGCACGACCAGCTGATGACGGGGTAGATCGATATCAACCCCCTGCAGATTTCGGCATCGAGCCCCACGGACTTCGATCACCCCGCGCGTCTGGGCGAACTCTGCAGTGATCGGTGCGGGAGGGGAAGCAGCCATCTCCGTGATCGTGACGGACCTGGACAATTTTCACAACGACGGCACATCCCGTATCTGTCGAAGCCGAGAACACTGTACGTCTTCAAAAAAGAAACAGACCGGAGCACGCCCCGGTCTGTTCCCTGTTTTCAAGCAGAAGAGTCGCCAGGCGACTTACTTCTTGCCTTCTTTGGCCTTCTTCGAAGCGGCCGGCTTCGCAGCGGGCTTGGCCGCAGGCTTCGCGGCGGGCTTGGCAGCCGGCTTCGCCTTCGGCGACTTGGTCGCGGTGGTCTTCTTAGCGGCGGGCTTGGCAGCCGGGGCCTTCGCAGCGGTCTTAGCAGTGGTCTTCGCAGCCATATCCGTGGCTCCTAACAAGGCAGATTCGGGTGCCGGTTTCCCAGATAGATGACTCTCTTTGGCACCCGGAAGAGAGCTGTCTCACAAAATCGCGACACTCCCGGAGGGAGCGTGGAACTCATCCTTGAACTTATTGCGTTGTCCACGCCTAGACTTTTATGGAACTTCGACAACCCGGTCAAGCGGAATCTTTGACGAGCAAAGATTTTGTCACAATTCGTTCCAACGTAACTTGGCCCGATCGGTCGGTGTCGCGACGACGTAACTCAACGCGACACTCAGAATCGGCATCCGACTGGTCCCGGTCCTTTGGGAACAATTGGGGCGATCAGGACTTTGGCAGCGATTCTATCGGCATGTCAAATCGTAGGGGTTTGGCGAAAATCGACGATTAGACCGTTCAGGCGGGAAAAACCGATCATCCGAGCTGGATTGAATGGCACGATTGACGATTTCAGCCACTTCATGGGGCTGAGAGGCTCGACGCAGAGTCACGTTTCAATCCCGAACCTCTATCCTCAACTCCACTCCTCTTAAGTGTTGCCGGGGTTGCTTGACGGGATCAAGGTCAACGTCGGACAATCGATCTGCTGTGGCTCGGGATGTCTGGGCCGGTCTTCTGTCTCCTGGTGTGCCATGCCTGAATTTCCGCTCTCGCCTGCGTTGAAAACACTCCAGCCCTCTGCCACGCTCGCTGCGGCTGCCAAAGCCAAAGCTCTGAAAGCGCAGGGTGTCACCGTCTACGATTTCACGCTGGGTGAACCAGACTTCAATACGCCCGAGCACATCCAGCAGGCCGCCGTGGGGGCAATGCAGGCTGGGCACACGCACTACACGCCAGCCGGCGGGATCCCCGAACTGAAAGCGGCTGTCTGTCGCTATTATCAGCGGGAGTACGGCCTGAAGTTCGAACCGACGCAGGTCCTGATCTCCAACGGCGCGAAGCACTCGATTCACAACGTGATCACCAGCCTGTGCGGGCCGGGCGATGAAGTCATCATCCCGACTCCCTACTGGGTCAGTTACAGCGAACTCGTGACGCTGGCCGGAGCCACACCGATTCTGGTGCCGACGACCGAAGCCAGTGGATTCGTGTTGTCAGCGGAACAATTCCGGGCCGCGATTTCGCCGCGCACCAGACTGCTGATGCTCAACAGTCCTTGCAATCCGACCGGGACCGCTTACACGGCGGCCCAACTGGAAGCCCTGGCCAAGGTCGCCGTCGAGAAGCAAATCCCCGTTCTTGCGGACGAAATCTACGAAAAGCTGATCTACTCCGGGTCAGAATTCCGCTGTTTCGCGAGTTTCGGCAAAGAAGTCGCTGACCTGACGATCCTCGTCAGCGGGGTCAGCAAAGCCTACGCGATGACTGGCTGGCGCATTGGCTGGACCGTCGGCCCGGCAGCGGTCATCAAGGCGATGGACAACCTGCAAAGCCAGGAGACATCGAACCCCTGCAGCATCAGCCAGTATGCAGCGATTGCGGCGCTGGATGGTCCGCAGGAGAGCGTCGAAGCGATGCGCGTCGAATTCGAAGCCCGCCGTGCCTACGTGATGGGTCGCCTCGAAACCATGCGGTCCAAGTTTGGCCTGACGTTCGCCCAGCCGGGTGGGGCGTTTTATGCGTTCTTCAATATCAGCAGTTGCTTCGGGCGGCCGCTGGGTGGAGGCAAGGTGGTGAACGACGCCACGGCGTTCTGCACCGCCCTGCTGGAAGTCGCGCACGTCGCGCTGGTCACGGGCGACGCCTTCGGAGCCAAGGGTTACGTGCGGCTCTCGTTCGCGACCAGCCGGGCGATTCTCGAAGCCGGTCTTGATCGGATCGAGGCGTTTCTGGCGGGCTGAACCTTCAGAACAGCAGACCATCGCGAAGACGCAAGCGAGCGACGCTTGCCTCTTCGCGATTTGTTCACGCTGGGAGTCGATCCTGACTCCGGGTCCTGAGAATCACGAGTACCACGATGACAACGCCGGTCCGGACACGATTCGCCCCCAGCCCAACGGGATACATGCACATCGGGGGGATGCGCACGGCCCTCTTCTGTTGGCTGTGGGCCCGGCACAACAACGGGACGTTCGTCCTGCGGATCGACGATACCGATCAGCAACGCAATGTCACCGAAGCCCTGGAGCCGATATTCCGCGCTTTCCGTTGGCTCGGTCTCGACTGGGACGAAGGCCCCGACAAAGGAGGGCCGTTCGGTCCCTACTATCAATCACAACGGGGGGAGCTCTACCGGGCCGCGATTTCGAAGCTGCTGCAATCAGGGGCGGCCTATCATGACTTCGAAACGCCCGACCAGATCGCGGCTGACCGCAAGGAAGACGAAGCCGCGAAACGAAACTACCTCAGCCGTCGGCGTTCGCTGGAACAGACGTCCGAACAACGAGCGACATGGGCGCTGGAAGGGAAGCCGCATGTCGTGCGATTGCAGGTCCCGCGTGATCGCAAAATCGCTGTTGACGACGTTGTCCGCGGGCATGTCGAGTGGGATGGTGCGTTGATGCCCGACCCGGTCCTCGCCCGCAGCGATGGCTCGGTCCTCTACAACTTCGCCACCGTGGTCGATGATGCGCACATGCAGATGACGCACATCATCCGGGCGGAAGAACATCTCACCAACACCGCGGTGCAGGTGCTGTTACACGAAGCCCTCGGCAATACCTTGCCGACGTTCGCCCACATCCCGTTCATCACCGCGCCGGGCTCGTCGAAGAAGCTCAGCAAACGCGATCTTGAAAAGCTGAAGAACAGCCCGGCCCTGAAGAAGATGTTCGACCGGGCGGACGAAATCTTCCCGCAACTGGGACTGGGCAACTCACAAACGCTCAATCCGGTGATGGTCGAGTACTACGAACGACTCGGCTATCTCCCCGCGGGGATTCTGAATGCGTTGTCACGACTTGGCTGGTCGCTTGATGACAAGACCGAGCATCTTTCTCTCGCCACGGTCGTGGAAAACTTCACGCTCGAACGGATCGTCAAGGCCCCTGCCGGGTTCGATCCAGAGAAGTTGCAGAGTTATCAGGCGTACTGGATGAACCAGTTGTCGCTCGATGACAAGGTCGACGGTTGCTGGCCGTATCTCGTGAAGTCGGGGTTAGCACAGCAGTGGCTGGAAAGCCGCGGTGATGTGAATGACGTGCCGGAATCGTGTCCGCCAGACCTGCGTGATGAACTCAAGACCATCCTTACAGCGATCGGCGAGCGGCTGCGGGTCTTCAGCGATATCCTCGACTCGCGCGAGTTCTTCCAGCGGATCGTGGCGGTTGATTACGACGCGAAAGCCTTTCAGCAACGCCTCGTCGCCGCACCGGAAGCCAAAGCGGTGCTGCAGGGAATCGCCGCTAGGTTGGCAAGTGCTCCGGACTTTACCGCACCCGCCCTCGATCAACTCGCCCACGACTTCGTTGCTGCAGAGGGCTACAAGATCGGCCAACTGGTCCATCCGCTGCGAATCGCGGTGACGGGCAAACCGGTCGGTGTGAGCCTGTTCGACACGCTCGCGATCCTCGGTCGTGAACTGTGTGTCGCCCGCATTCAACGCGTCATTGAACAGATCCCGACGGCGAATCCCCCAGAGTAGCCACACTGAATGTAGCCATCACGCTCCGCGTGCTGAGCGGAGCGACTCACGACGCATTGCCACGCAGCACACCTCTCCTCTTCGAGGACCAGCCGATGAGCGAATCACGCACAGTGTTGGTGACCGGTGCCACGCGCGGCCTGGGGCGTGCGATGGTCGATCGTTTGGTCGAAGCCGGACATGTCGTCCTCGGTTGTGGCCGTTCGCCACGCGATATCGACGCCCTTTCCAAGCGTTATTCGGCCCCCCATCGGTTCCAGGTGGTGGATGTCGCCGATGATGCTGCGGTCGCCGCCTGGGCCAAGCGCCTGCTCTCATCCGGGCTGATTCCCGACCTGGTCCTGAATAACGCCGCCCTGATGAACGACACCCGCCCGTTGTGGGAAGTCTCCGCGGATGAGATGCAGCGGCTGCTGGCCGTCAACGTCGGCGGGATAGCGAACGTCATTCGGCACTTCGTCCCGGCGATGATCGCCCAAGGCCGCGGCGTGATCGTCAATTTCAGCTCAGGATGGGGCCGTTCGACGTCTCCCGAGGTCGCTCCATACTGTGCGACGAAATACGCCGTGGAAGGACTAACACTGGCTCTCAGCCAGGAACTCCCCCGCGGGATGGCGGCCATCCCCTTGAATCCCGGTTGCATCGATACGGACATGCTGCGGCAGTGCTGGGCCGATGATGCGGGCCATTATCCTAACGCCACCGAGTGGAGCCGCCGGGCAGTGCCGTTTATTCTTCAACTGGGGGAGAAACACAATGGACGGTCGCTGTCCGTGAGTTGATCATCGACGTTGTCACAACAGCGCAGAGACCCAGCCATTGGAATGGCTGGGCTTCCGGGAGTGCTGGTGGTCACGGTGGAACTGAAGCATGACGATGTGGGAACAACTCACGATCGAAGAATGGACCCCCGGTGCCCGGCGGGTGGTCGAACGCTCGGCTCAGCTCGCGGCTTGGTTCTCGGCTCCTGCGGTTGATCCCCTGCATGTCCTCGCAGCGCTGGTCCAAGACGAAGGTCGGGCGGCGGCACGCCTGGGTGCGGTCGGCGTTGATGCCGATACGCTCGCTGGGGAATTGGCCTGGTCCTGGCCGGAAGACTGGTCACCGCTCCCGACCATCACCCCCTGGGAAGGGTCTGCCAGTCAACTGCTGCACGAAGCCCAGGAGATCGCTCAGCGGTGGACTGGCGGACGGGAAGTCGCCACCGAACACTTGCTGTGGGGACTGCTGCAGGTCACGTCCAAAGCGAATGAGCTGTTGCAGAGCCGCGGATTCTCCGCCACGCATTTTCCGGAAGCAGCTCCGGTCGTGGCACCGTTTCCAATCACTGAATCTGAACCAGCGACCCCCTTCCCGGCAGAACTCGGTTGGAACCTGAGTGAACCGGCTCCATTGCCGACCGCTCAGATTCTGCGATTGCTCGATGCGGCTGCGAATCGCGTCCGGGAAGCATTGCGGGTGCTCGAAGACTGCGCCCGCTTCATCTGGAATGATGAGACCCTCTCCCGGGGATTGAAAGAACTCCGGCACGATTTCACCGCATCGCTTGCTTCATTCCCCACGCTCCAACTCCTCGCGATGCGGGATACGTCGGGCGATGTCGGGACCCGCATCAGTACATCGGCCGAGTATCTGCGGACCGGCTTGCACGATGTCCTTGCAGCTGCGTGCAAACGAGGCCAGGAAGCGCTCCGGTCACTGGAAGAGTACGGCAAACTCTTCGACGGGGCTGCCGGACAGAAGTTCGAGGCGCTGCGTTATCGGCTGTATCACTGGGAAAAAGTGATCCTGCGGTTGCACGCAGCCCGTGAACGACTGGCGGATCAGACCGTCTATCTGCTGTTGACGGAGTCAGCCTGCCCGCTCGGTTCTGGTCGCGTGGTCCATGCAGCGATGGACGCCGGCGTGCGAATGATTCAGGTCCGCGAAAAAGCGATCAGTGATCGCGAGCTGGTCGCCCATTGCCGTAACGTCCGCAAGTGGACCCGCAAAGGGGACGCGCTGCTGATCATCAATGACCGCCCCGACATCGCCGTGATGGTGGAAGCCGATGGCGTGCATCTGGGCCAGGACGACTGCACGGTCGCTGATGCACGACGGCTGCTCGGTCCCGAGCGACTCATCGGCGTCTCCTGTCATTCGATGGAACACGTCCGCCAGGCGATCCACGATGGTGCCGACTATCTCGGGATCGGCCCGACATTCCCCTCACAGACGAAGACTTTCGAGCACTTCCCCGGACTGGAACTAATCCGCGCCGTAGGGCGCGGGACGGCGATTCCGTGGTTCGCAATCGGTGGGATTCATGCGGGGAATCTGGAGGCCGTGATCCAAGCAGGCGGGCGGTGTGTCGCCGTCTCAACAGCGATCTGCCGTGCCCCCGATCCCGGCAAAGCGGCTGCGAACCTGCGATCACAGTTCGAATCCGCTCCGCGTCTCGCAGAGTCAATGAACGCGGAAGACGCCCACCCATAGCAATAGGTGCGTGTCCGCCTGATTGCTCATCAGCGATCAATCTTGACCGGCCAATCGGGATTCTCGCTGCGGGCGGTGCGCAGGTAGTCGTTGAGCTTGGCCGTGATCTCGGGGTGTGCGGCGGAGACATCCTGCTTTTCGCCGATGTCGGTCTGCAGATCGAAGACCTGCAGCGGAGCATCGAGGCGTCGGTCGCGAATTCCCTTCCAGCGGCCGCGGTACAACGCCGCCTGACTGAAGCCCCGCTCGTGGAATTCCCAATAGAGGAACTCGTGCTCCGGCTGCGGCCCCGTGCCGCGTAACGTCGGCACATAGCTGATCGAATCGAGACCGGCGGGTACCTTGGCCTGTGCCAGTTCGGCCACCGTCGCCATCCAGTCGCCATGATACGCGACGTGGTCGGTGGTCCGCCCCCCAGCGATCATCCCCGGCCACCAGGCAATCGCCGGAACACGGATACCGCCATCGGTCAGGCTGCGTTTCGTCCCCGAGAGAGGTCCGCTCGGCTGGAATCGGGCGAGATTGTGACTGCTTTCCTGATGCGGGCCGTTATCGCTGGTGAAGAAGAGAAGCGTATTTTTCTCGAGGCCGAGTTCTTCGAGCTGCGCCCGCAATCGTCCGACAGACCCGTCGATGCGGGTGATCATCGCAGCATGCCCGCGATCGGGTTCGGGCCAGTCTTCTTTCGCGTAAGGGCCCTCGTCAGGGACATGGGCCCCGTTCTTCAGAATCCGGTTCCGTTCGTTGTTCGCGTGCGGAGAAATCGGCGACCAATACAGAAAGAAGGGCTGCGTCTGATGCCGGGCGATGAACTTCAACGCCTCATCGGCGAACAGGTCGTCAGCAAATAGCCGGGCGGTCGTCGCGTACCCGCCACCATCATCACCCACCGGGACGACGACATTCGGCAGTGTGATGCGGGTTTCGTTCTCCCAGAGAAAATCAGGAAAGTGATTGTGGGCGTGATGCTGGCTGAGATAGCCGAAGAACTGGTCGAAGCCGTGCTTGCGTGGCAGTCCGGGCTCAGCCGGGCCGACGTTCCCCAGGCCCCATTTCCCGATGAGCGCGGTCGCGTACCCCGCTTCCTGGAGGACCTGAGCAATGGTGCGATCTTCGGGACGGAGTGCCTGGGCGAGAGGATTGGTCTGACCGGAATTCCCGCGCACACGGGTGTGTCCATGATGCAGACCGGTCATCAACACGCTGCGCGAGGGAGCACAAACGGTCGCGCCCGCGTAATACTGCGTGAACCGCAGCCCGTCGCGGGCCAATCGATCGAGATGCGGCGTCCGGATGACCTTCTGCCCATAACAGCCGACTTCGCCATAACCGAGGTCAAGGATTCCCACCCCAAATCGCGTCAACGTCGTGGTCATCATGCTCAGACCTCCCAATGTGTAGGAGGTGCACCATACCCGATGTCAGGGCAGGACGTCAGCCTTCTCCGCAAGGCTGTTCCCGAGTCTCGTTTACGGCTTCCGCGCTGAGGACCCGAGCCGGCGAACCGGTAAAGTCCGCCTACTCACCCTAACTTCTGTCGGAGTCTCGCCTTTCGCTGATGCGGCAATCGCATTAGACTACAGGTCTGGGGGTTCCGCTGATTGGCTGGTCTGCGACGCAACTGTGCGGCGTCGTGGCACGAACTCTGGATGAAGTCACTCGCATCATGATCGGCTCGAGGGATCGTATGCCGCATCTGTTTGAACGCCGAGATTTTTTCGGGAATTCTCCCGCCATCTGGATTCTGGCTGCCATGTTGTTTCTGCTCCCCGTCGGGTGGCAGTCCCTCAAGCAGATCCGGATGGAGAATGACGTCGAAAACTGGCTCCCGCCCGATGACCCGCAGTTGAAGGTCCTGCACTGGACCCACGAAACGTTTCCGGTCGAAGAACGGGTCTTTGTCACGTGGGTTTCAAGTTCGCTGAATGATCCGCGGCTGGCGAAGTTCAAGCAGGAACTGTCACCGACGCCCGATCTGTACGGTGTGATGCGTGGCGGCAGTCCCCTCATCAAGGCGATCTACGACCCGCGCGACGTCCTTGCAGGGATGCAGAAGAATGCTGTCCCCCCCGCAGAAGCCGTCCGCCGGCTGAAAGGGCTGATCCTGGGCTATGGTCCGTTGCGGGTCCGGCTGACGCCTGAAGGCAAACGGCTGGCACGCCGGCTGAACGATGAACTCCCAATCGCTGCGAAAAAAGATCTGGGTCTCGAACTGTCGGTCCTCTCCGCAGACCCGTACATCGCCGAACACGCTGAAATCCCCGGCTATGTCGATGCCAAAGGCGATCCTGTCGAGCCATCCCCTGCTGCGGTTCTGGGAATCGATGGCCACCTGATCGACGCAGGTGACCCGAGCCACGATCTCGCCCTGACATGGAAGGGACTCGGGATTGGGGTGGAAGCAACAACACGGATTCGCGACTGGCTCCAGCGATTTCAGCTCGAAGAGGCCGCGGAGACCGCGCTGGTCGATGCCGTCTTTTTCGTTCCCGGCTCGCCTGTGGCCATGGCGGTCACTCTCTCAGAAGCCGGATTGGCCGATCGATCAGAAGCCCTCGCAACCATTCGGGCGGCGGCGGCGAAAGTCGGTATTCCCCCGGAAGAACTGAAACTCGGCGGTTCGGCTGTCGCCGGGACGGAACTGAATCAGTCGGTCTCGCACGCCATCTGGAATCCCGCCGCACCGATCTCACAACCACAGAATCGCTCGGTGATGCTGTCGTCGGCACTGGTCGGCATGATGCTTGCATTTGTGCTGTTGCGCAACGTGCGACTGGCGGTCATCGTGCTGATGGCAGCGTTGTGGACGACCTTTATCGCGATTGCGATTGTTCCGGCGACCGGTGGGACGATGAACATGGTCCTGGTGGTCATGCCTTCGCTGCTGATGGTCGTCACGCTATCGGGAGCGATCCACATCGGCAACTACTGGAAGCATGCCTCCGCGCGGAATAACGAAACCGCAGTGGTCGAGACCTGCAAGGCGGCGATGTTTCCCTGCTTCATGGCGGCCTTTACCACCGCCATCGGATTGTTCTCGCTGTGTACCAGCTCACTCTCCCCCGTGCGTGACTTTGGTCTGTATGCGGCCTTGGGAACCTTATTGTCCTTCGTGGTGGTGATTTACGGGGTCCCTGCGATACTCCTGCTGTGGCGCGGCAAGCCACCGCATGAGGCGGAACTCGATCATCCCGGCTGGCGGTGGTTCGGTCAGCTGATGGTGTTCCGACCGACGTTACAGACACTCGTCTCGCTGACGGTGTGCGTCGCGTGCAGTTACGGACTGGTCTGGTTCCAGACCGAGACCAAAGTGATCCGTTACTTCCGTGACACGACCGAGATCGTCAAAAACTACTGGTATATCGAGAGTCAACTGGCGGGCATTGTTCCCGTGGAAACGATTGTCCGCTTCGACCCGGCATCTCAGGACGAGTTGAACTTCGTAGAACGGATGGAGATTGTTCGGCAGGTCCAGGAACGCCTGCGGGCTCATCCTGAAATCTCCGGTTGCCTCGCCCTCCCCGATTTCCAGCCCGTTTCCGAAGTCCCGGCTGACGATGCTTCGCGGCTGGAACGTTCGCGGTATCACAAACGAGCCTCCACGATGGAAGCTCGGATCCGCGAAGGAGAAATCGAGGGGACGGGGGCATTTTATGCCCTGGCAGATGCCGATCGCGATCTTCAGCATGATGGCGACCGGGCGCTCAGCCGCCGTGGGGAAGAACTCTGGCGGATCAGTGCCCAGGTCAATGTGATGACGTCGGCCAGCTACCGGACCATCCTTGACGATCTCGATCGCGAAGTACAGGAGATCCTGAAATTCGCCCCCGGTTCACGACACACGGTCACCGGGACGGTGCCCTTGTTTCTCCGGACCCAGCAGGCGGTTCTCGATAGTTTGATCACCAGTTCGCTGCTGGCGTTCGCGCTGATTCTAGCCGTGTTTGTCGTGCAGTTGCGCAGCTTCGGGGCGGGATTGATCGCGATGATCCCGAACGTGGTTCCCATCACGATTGTCTTCGGATTAATCTCCTATTACGGGATTCGCGTCGATATCGGCTCCATGATCACCGCTTCGATCGCGTTGGGGATGGCGGTCGATGGGACGTTACACTTTCTATCGTGGTTCCGCCGCAGGATGAGCGAAGGGGCCACGCGTGAACAGGCGATTGTCGAGACCGTCGTCCATTGCGGCCCGGCGATCTGGCAGACCAGTTGGATGGTGGCGCTGGGCCTGCTGGTGCTGGTTCCTGCCGAGTTGCTGCTCATCAGCCGCTTCGGCTGGTTGATGGCGTCAATGGTCGGCGTGGCTCTGCTGGGAGACATCGTCCTCCTGCCGCAGTTACTGGCGTCGCCACTGGGGCGATTCTTCGAGCCACCGCCAGCGGAATGCACACCAATCAAGGCGACCGAGCCACCAGCAGCCAGCCAGAACATCCCGCTCGAAGGCGCGGCTGCGGTGCGGCTTGTGAGTCCCTGATCGGTTGTGGGCGGACGCGAAGACGCAAGCGTGACGAATGCCCGTTGCTGAGGCGTTCGAGGATCCCCATATCATGCTCAGCCGATGAGTTGATCCATCTCCGCTCGGGTGAACTTCCGCTGCAGCCGGGCACCCAATTGCGCTACAACACGGGCCGCAGCGTGCGAGGCGAGATGCCCCGCCTGCTTCCAGCTCAGGCCGTTCGTCAGTCCGTACAGAATGCCGGCGGCGTACATATCGCCCGCACCGGTCGTGTCGATCGCCTTGCAGGAGACCCCTTCGATCGGGAAGACCTGGCCTTCGTGCATCAGCAGTGAGCCATCCGCCCCAAGGGTCAGGGCCACATCGGCTGCGTGGTGATGAATCTTCTGAGCACAGTCGACCGGGTCAACCAGTCCGGTGAGGCTGCGGGCTTCTTCCAGATTGCAGAAGAGCAGGTCGACCGGACCGGCGATCAACTCCCAGAAGAGTTCGCGATACATGCCGACCAGGAACGGGTCGGAAATTGTGAACGCGACTTTCACACCGAGCTCTTTCGCCAGATGCATCGCCTTCAGGGCGGCCTTCTGCGTCGAATCCCCTGCGAAGAGATAGCCTTCGATGTAAACGTACTTTGCCTTCGCAATGTCTTCTGCGCGGATATCTTCAGGACTAATCGTCGCCGAGACACCCAGATGCGTCAGCATCGTCCGCTGGGCATCGTCCGAGATGAGCACGACACAAGAACCCGTCTGCCCGGTAGCGGGGGGGACTTCAATCGTCACCCCCAGCTTCCGCAGATCCTGCAGAAAGAACTCACCGAGATCGTCCTGGCCGACTTTGCCCGCATAAGCCGCGGTCCCACCGAAGTCAGCAATCCCGAGGATGGTGTTCGCAGCGGAACCTCCAGCACAGCGGTTCCACTGTTTGCCGTCGAGCGACTGCAAGACCCGGGTTTGCGTCGCTTCATCGACGAGGGTCATGATCCCCTTCGTGAACCCGAGACCTTCAATGTGACTGTCCGCGATTTGTGTCTGAATATCGACCAGAGCGTTGCCCACACCGTAAACGTCGATCGAACTCATGGGAACTTTCTGCCTGACTGTGGATGGGGTCGCCGCCACATGGTGTTCGGGACGGCACATCGAATCTGCAAGGGACACAGCGAACAGCGCTTCGCGGTGACGACCAGCCATCCGTGGCTTGCGCAACGGATGACAATCAGCAGGCCTACGGCTGCAACGGATCGGCGGGGAGGCTTTCCAGCCAGCGATTCTGGATCGGGATCAGCACCCCGAGAATCGCATGCAGCACTTCGGTTGGCGATTGCATGGCATCAATCCGAGTGACAATCTCACTGGGATAGCACGAGATCACCGGTTCGGAGTCGGCCTGATAGACCTTGTACCGCGTGCGGATCGTCTCTTCGTTCGCATCATCCGCCCGATTTTCCCGAATCGCCCGGCGTTTAATCCGGTCGATCATCGCAGCTTCATCGGCACAAATCAGATGAATGACGTGCTGCACGTTGATCGTGTCGGCGATCATCTTCACCTGGTGCGGATTCCGTGGAATCCCATCGAGCACCAGAAATTCATCGGGGGGCTTGTACTGCGAGATGGCAATGTGGCCCTGCAGCGATTTTTTCCAGATGCGGATTGTCAGTTCATCGGGAACGAGTTGGCCGCGAGAACTGAATTCATAGATTTCGCGCCCCTCGGGCGAGCTCATATTGAGGGACCGGAAAACATCACCACAGGCCAGGTGATGAAATCCGGGGACGCGGCCCAGAATCGCCCCCTGCGTCCCCTTCCCGACACCCGGCGCTCCAAACAGGAGCACCGTGGGATAACGGCTGTCGAACATCACAGAAACTCCGTGGTCGAAAAACAGAAAGGACGTGGTCGGCAGGTCCGAACACGTCCTTTACACACATCCACCCGGCGACCGCAAGCTTCGCTGCGAGGCCAGTGAGCAACTTTAGCGCGACATCAACGCCACGACCTTACCGATTTCGATCGGCAGGCTGACATCTTTCGCTGACGGGAGTGCGACCACGCGGGCTTCCAGGCCCTTCGAGTCGAACTGCACCCAGTCGATTGGCTGCCGTGAGGAGCTTTCGACGATCTCGGTGTAAACCTTCTTCAGGTTTGGGCGATTCCGCAACGTGATCACGTCGCCCGGCTTCACAAAGATCGAGGGCTTGTCGATCGTTTTGCCATTGAGCTGGAAATGACGATGGACGATCCCCTGCCGGGCCTGCATCCGCGTCAGCGTGAACCCGGCCCGCCGTACGACGTTGTCGAGCCGACGCTCGCACATCACCATCAGCAGTTCGCCGGTGTTCCCCTTCTGAGCCTTGGCATTTTCGAAGTACCGACGGAGTTGAGCTTCGCGCAACCCGTAATAGTACTTGATTTTCTGCTTATCGGCGAGGGCGATGCCGTAGACGGATTGCTTCCGCCGACGCTCGGCCATCCCCGGCGGAGAATCGCGACGCTCAAGCGCCTTCACAGCGCCAGCATTCTCGAAGACCATCGCACTCAAGCGACGGTTGACGCGTCCCTTCGGACCCGTGTAACGCCCCATACCCTGTCGACTCCTGCGCGAACCCTTCGCGCCGCAGAAATTCCGTAGCACCGAAACGAGCCCGGAATCATGGCGAATCGATCGGCGAACGTCAACCGTCAAGGGCCGGTTCTGACGACTCTCCGTGGAATTCGCCGTGGGTCCGCCCGAGTTCGGCATCAGATGCGGTTGATCCAGCCCAATTGCATGCATCGTAACCAACGACGCAACAGGCAGTTAGAACATCACCTGCAGATCTGAAGGCCACTCGATCTATTCGAATCGCAGCAGGCCGAAGTCAATCCCACGCAGCGGCCATGCCGATGGACCATCCCAACCGTCGACTCCTACACCTGGAGTGACCCGCACGAGGCTGAAGCCCCAGGCTTGACGCGGCTCCGGCGGCGTCGGAGTCAGCGGCTCCCAGGGAATCGCCACTTCCATCCGCCAGGCGGTGTCATCGCCCGTCACCGCCACAAACCACTTGGGATTCCAACGGGTCTCTTCCCAACACCGGTCGTGAGTCTCCCCGCGTTGATCGACCTGAAACTCGTACCAGGTCGCGTAATCCCGATCGGCATCGAGCGCGAAGATCAGCCGGTCCTGAGCGGCGACATCGGCGTCGTGCTGACGATCGCTCGAGGCGGGGAGCACGATATCGGCCCCTGGTTTTCGCGGGCAGGTGGCAGCGACGTACAGGAACTCGCGATCGTACGCGACCATCGCAAAGCCCCCCGGCTCGTCGACGGTTCCCAGTTTCAGCTCGACGGCATCACGCCAGCAGGGATCCGATAACAGCCCGTCCAGTTGTGGTCGCTGTTGAGTAAACCGGCAGGGGACGAACCGCTTCGGCGTTTCACCGACCGGACGCCCCAGCCACAGTTCCTGAGCAGCAACAAGCTGCAAGGTTTCATCTGGAGACGTCGTCTGGAATTTACGATAGAGGACATCCGCCTGTCCGGCCGAACCACGGGCCCGCTTCAGAGCCGCGAGCGGGAATTGAATCTCCGGACGTTCGAACAACGCCGGAGCCTGCGATTCCAGTTGCTGTGCGAGCTCGGCGGCTCTGGTTCGCCAGCCCTGCACCGAGTCGGGTTGCCGCGACCTGGCAAGCTCCGCGGCTTGCTCGGGAGACGACAATCCGGGAATGCCACGCACCGCGCGATCATTGAGCGTCCGGTTCGAGGTTGTTTCCGCGCGCGTCATGATGATGTCTTGTGCTGATCGCGGTGCGGAGAGAAACCCCGATCCACCGGCTTGCTGCAGTTGACCGGGAAGGTTCGTCGGATCGGTGGTGAGTGCGCCTCCCGTCGTGACTCGCTCCCGCTGCCGCATCCATGCGACTTCCGAACTGGTCCAATACTGCAGGAGCCAACGCATGGCCTGGAGGGCGGCCGGTGAATCGGGATGCCGCCGCACCAGATCGAGGTAAGCCGCTTCCGCCGATTCGTACTGGCCCTGTTCGCGATAACCGTTTGCGAGATCGCTGAGCACGGCGGCGGCTTCACTCGACGGGGACGATCGCAGCAAGTCGGGCAACTGTCCCAGCCATTGCGCTCCCATCGCGGGCTGGTGCTTGGTGGCTGTCACCAGTGCCTGAAAGTTTTTGAGCTTCTGCAACCGCTGCTGTGTTCTGGCGAGATGCGTGTCATCGAGGGGAGCTAATGTCCGTCGAGTAGGCGTTCCCGGTGCAAGATTCAGCCCCTGGAAGAGATCGCCTGCAATGGCCTGATCGATCACCGGGGGATGAATCTGACGGAATGTCGACCCCAGCATGCCGACAGAGCCGGTCAGCGAACGGGCTGGTGCGGTTGCCAGTTGGACAGTGGATTCCCGTCGCGGGAGCAGCGTTGCGGGATCAATCCGGACCGCTCCCTGACTCCCTTCCGGCAAGTGCAGAAAGACGCGGGGCGTGGTCCACGGCTGCAGTCCGCCCAGCTCGCGTTGTTCCAGATACCGCGTCGGATCGGCGGCTTCCTTCACCGCGAGCTGCACTGCCTGCAACAGGTATTGCCCCGCCGCATCATCCGCAGCGGGTTCAGGAACGACGACGACTTCCGGTCGCCACATCCGCAACTGCTGCACGATCCCGCCAATGAGCACCGGCCCCACACGCCCTTCCGAGCGCTGCTGCCAGCGATTCAGGAGCCGGTTGGCATCACGTTCAAGACCGGGGAGATCGACCGGCAGACGACTATCGATCACGCCGCTCGAACCGCCCGTCAGCGACATCGCGGCGGCGAGCGCCTCATCCAATGAGGGGCCGTCCTTTCGTGTCTCCGTTCGCAACGGCATCCAGGTGGCCAGCCGATATCCGTTCTCGCTGGCAGCCTGTGTCGCCAGTTCGAGTGGTGTCTGGGTCACTCGCGCGGGGATCGACAGGACCGCCAATCGCCGATCACGACCACGGACCGTCTTCCACGTTCGCCCGCTGTCGTCCGTTCGTAACACACTTCCCAACTCACCGACCGCCAAACCTAACGTTTCATTGGCGAAGCGGACCCGATGCACTGGAAGCGCTGAATCAGTCGGCTGGGGTTCCCAGGTTTTGCCCGCATCAGGACTATGCCAGATCACGCTCCCGGGAGCACCAGCAATCCAGACGTGCGCCCCTTTGCGTTCGACACTGTGGAAGTTTGCCACGTGACGGAGATCGGGAGGGAGCGGTGTCGGAGGCGACTGCCACGTGACGCCCCCGGTTGCGGAGGTCATCACCAACCCCTGATCACCGACGAGCCAGCCGGTTTCATCCCCAGAGAGCGTGACACCCCGGACCGTGCGACTGCCGAGTGAGGGGAGTTTTGACGGGAAAATCTGTTCGTCGGTGACGAGCGCCAGCCGACCATCGCTGCCGACGATCAACCCCATCTCGGGAGAGGCGATCGCCGCAGCGGTCGGCGAACCGGAGACGGGCCCCGGCACCGGCGTCCAGGTGATCCCGCCGTCTTCCGTGCGGAAGACACCCGTCGGTGCTGACGGCGAGGGCTCACAAACCGCAAGCCCTTCCTCAGGGGTGAACATCCGCAGGGAACGGACCGCGGGGAGAGGTCGATCGCCGCAGGCTTGCCACGACTGGCCGCCATCGGTTGTCCGGTAAATGCGTCCCACCGCGAGACCGACGTATGGCTGTAACTCGGCTCCCCCGACCCAGCCGAACTGGTCAGAGATGAACGCCACCGAGTGGAGCGTCAGCTTGGCATCGGGTGAAACCATCGGCTGCCACGTGAGGCCGCTGTCCTCCGTCCGCCAGACAGCCCCAAACGTCCCGACCGCAAACGCCTTCCGCGGCCCCAGCCACTGGACATCAAGGAACGCCGCATCATCCTGCTCAGGAGCCACGAACGGCCCCGCCGCAACCAACACCAGCAACCAAGTCGAGAGAGTCATCCCATCGCACTCCCGTCGCAAGGTGGCCGCAACGAGGATGCGGACGTACAGAACCCAACGACAAGCGCGATTTTACGCGCAGGCGCAACTGTGCCTAGGGCAATTCGGACCGACCAACGCGTGTGTTCAGAGACGTGGAGTACATGCACGCGGGCGGTCGAGGCATCGTGGCTTGCTCACTTCGACTGGTTCCCATGCTCCGCGTGGAAACCCCCGGCGACGACGCTCCGCGTCGCAACCTGTACCAGGCTGTTGAACATCTGCAGGCACATGGGCATGAGACGACGCAGAGCGTCGAGTCTATGAATTCCCACGCAGAGCATGGGCACGAGAGACAACGTGATCGTGTCCAGCAATCTTTGCTGAATCATGAAAAATCAAGAGGGTGGGTCGCGTTTCCACGCGATCCACCCTCTTGAGAACAAGACGATGAACGTTCGACCCGACGGGGCGGCCGTTAGAATTCACCGACGGTCTGGCCATCGTTGACCTGTCGCAGCCAACCGTAGGTCACCACACTGATGTTTTCGCTCAGAAAGACCACCGCACCATCCCCCTTCACGATATGCACCCCCCCGACGTGCGTGCTGCTGGTTCCCCAGTCAGCTCCCCAGGTCTGGTTCGAGCGATTGATCATGTAGGTCGCGTTGTTACCACCGTAGCTCTCGACATCGGGCGTGTTCACCCCCGGATGCCAACCGACAGCATTTCCCGAGTGACGCGCACCAATCCACAACCCGGCGGCCCAGTTGCAATTACCGGTTCCGCAAGTCACCCGACCAGCGCCATCCTGCGTACCAGAGCGTTCGACGACCATCACCGTGTTCGAGGTGCCGTCGATGATATCCCGCATCCGGACCGAGGAATTGACGTAGAACATCCCGCGACGATCAATCGCCGCCGCGTTCCCGGAGTTCCCGATGTAGTTCGTCTTGCCGAAGTTGCCACGTTTCGTGTTGACGAGCGGCAGGGTGTCGGACGGACAACTGTAGGCCGCGAGCCCTACGGAGGCCGCCGAGGTGGGAGCGGATGCCCCAGAGGTATTCAATTGCCAGTGCCGAGTGTAGCCGGTGTCAGTTCCGATCTGATTGTAGAGAGGCGCCTGATCGATGTATGGCAGCACCATCGCCGACCACGCCAACCCATTGGAATTCTCTGTAAACGTTTGCGTCCCGGCAGTGTAGGTGGGATTGGAATCGATGAACCCCGGCGGGAAGACGAGGAAGGTGTCATGGTAGTTATGCAGCGCGAGGCCGATTTGTTTCAGATTGTTCCGGCACTGCGTCCGCCGCGCTGCTTCGCGCGCTTGTTGCACTGCGGGGAGCAACAGGGCGATCAGAATCGCGATGATTGCAATCACGACCAGCAGTTCGATGAGTGTGAAGCCCCGCCAAAGCGAGGCCAACCGTACGCGTGACGATCTCATGATGCAGGAACTCCGACATAAAGGATGAAGACAAGACGAACGCTGCCGAATCCGGCATTTACTTAGAATTGAGCTCGAAGTCGTGGGTGTTCTTCCCGGCCTGAACACTCTTTTGGAGAGTCGACTGAGCGTTGTACTTCGCGGGAATGGGGTCCTTGTAACCCTCTGGGGCCGGGGCATCGAGAATGGTCTCGATCCGGACCTTGTTCATACCGACTTCAGCCCCTTTGAGGCCGCTGCGGAATCTCAGCTCATAGTTCCCAGACTGATCGGTGTTTCCAAAGGCAATCTGGCCGTTGGCCGACTCAAAACTCACCGTGGCGTTTGTGACTGGCTGCCCGTCCAAGGTCACTTTTCCAGTGACCGTTCCAAGGGGAGGGGCATCCACTTTCCCGCCACAACCGCATACAAGCAAGCAGGTTAAGATCGAAGCAACCGCATTCCGCACTGACAGCATGGTGAACTCTCAGAAACCACGAGGAGCCAATCATAAGGTCCCGTGAATATATCCTGAGTTTTTACCGCCGTCAACAGACAGTCGAGCGGCCCATGGGTCTTGATGCGTCGGAAGGTGTTTATTGCGAAGAATTTATGGTGCAGGCTCTGTGTTACGGACGTCCACCCAGTGAGGCCAGTTTTTCGGCCGCTCTTCCATGACCGGGTTGCCGCTCCAAACAGTTCTGGTAGGCGACCCGTGCCGCTTGCGGTTGATTTAAGTGGAAGTGCATCTCACCGATGTAGTACCAGGGGGTCGCCTCGTTCGGGAGCAGTCGCGCCGCTTCCTGCAGAGGCGGCAGGGCCTCTTGCAAGCGATTTCGGCGGTAAGTTGCGAGTCCCGAAGCCAAGGCACTGTGACCGAGATGCCAATCACGCTGTTGCGGCTGTCGTTCGCCGTAATAGGCCGCCAATTTGTCATGGACCGTGCGACTGGGTCCCAGCAATAAGGCGCGTTGCCAACTCGCAGCCGCCCGGTCCAAATCGTCCTGCATGCGCCAGGCGTCGCCTTCTGCTTCCAGCATCCAGGCGTGTTCATAGCCCAGGGAGCGGAGCTTCGCGAGTTGCTCAAAGACCCTCTCCGGCTGCTGCCGACGGACAGCGATATAGAGTAATTGCTCATCCACCGCCTGAGCCGCGATCTGCGGCGCATCCCCCATGAGTTTACTCAGTTCCTGCACTTCGCCTTCGAAATCGGCCAGGGGCGCACCCTCTGTGAGCAACTGCAGATCTTTCATCTTACGGGCGATTCCGGTCATTTGATCAAACGGCGAGACGTAGTCCGTATTGAAGTTCAACGAGACGAGATGCGCCGATCGCTCGACCATCGCCGCCGCTTGAAACGCGTCCTGATCCCGACCGAGGGCTTTCAACGCGCGCTCCCTGAGGGCCTGAAATTCCAAGGAATATTCAACTTGCTTCAGAACGCTCTCGATTGTCGGCAACGCTTCCGCAGCCCGACCAGAGCGAACTAGAAGTTTGGCATGTTGATAGGCGGCCGGAATGAAAGCCCGATTTCGGTGAAACAGTTGTTCCGCCACTTCCGACTGTTCGAGTCGCAGTGCATTACGCCCCATGGCGTACAGGGCATGTGAGTGAGTCAGTTCATCGTCAGCAGAGCGTGCGGGCAACGCCAGGACTTTCTCGTATTCCCGGGAGCTTTCCACCATGCGTCCCAGCCGGTCCAGGCTGAACCCTAAACCAAACTGTGCCCGCAGAGACGTGGCGTCCCTGCGCAGTGCCTCGCGAAATGTCTGTTCGGCATGCGCATAAAACCCCTTCCCCAGCAGGGCTTCACCGAGGCGAGTCCAATCGTGTGCCGTCCCACCTGCTGCCGACCGGGCTAACCGCTGCAGGTCAGGAATAATGAGCGGATCCGTCAGATGCTCATCCGGAACTCGGGGGACGGCACTTCCAGTTCTGCGCGCAATCAACACGCCACTGACCACTACTTCCAGCAGCACGACAGCCAGCAGCAGCCGCTCAGTGATCTTCATGTCCCGCGCCTCCCGCATTGAACCACGCCGAAATCCGCCCCAGATGCCGGTACGGCCGGCGGACGTTCAGACTCCCCGCGACGATGTCAGGACGCCCATCTCCAGTCAGATCGCCTGTCGCTACGGTCACCAGATGCAACGGAGTCGAGCCGATCTGCCAAGGTGTGAAGTTCTGCCGTCCATCGTTCTCCAGCCAGATGATGCTGGCATTTTCTTTGCGCAGCCAATCATTCGTCAGGCTGACCAACACGACATCCTGAGCGCCATCTCCATTGAGATCCGCGACCGCCGCAGCGTAGGCTCCGCCCAAATCGCTGATCCGGTGGATCTGAAACTTCCACTCCCCGCGGTTCTCAAACCAGTAACAACCATGGTAAGGCTGCGGATAGGCATCAAAATCTTCGAGATTGTCTCCGGCCGGCAGGATCAGGTCAAAATCCCCGTCGCGATCCAAGTCAGCGGAGACCAGTCCCGCCCCGCCCAGATCGAGATTGACGGTGAACCAGAGCCGTCGGGGAACGAAGGTCCCGTCCCCCTGATTCTCGAAACCCCACAACTCTTCCTCATCCTGGGTGACGATCGCGGCAATATCCAGGTCACCATCACCGTCAAAATCTCTCACGGGAACATGGATGGTCCCCGGAGCATTCAACAGGAGATGATCCCGGAACTGAAAATCGCCGAGATTCTCCAGCCAGAGGACTGCACCGCGGGAATAGCCGAAGACGGCGACCGCTAGATCAAGCTTTCCATCACCGTTGAAATCTCCAGGCTGCACATCGGCGACTCGACGGACGTCATCGAGAATCACATGTCGGACATACTCGCCATCCCGATTCTCAAAGAGTTCCACTCTGCCGATCACATTGTCATCCGGCATGATGTTCCCGAGAACGGAAACGATGACATCCAGATCGAGGTCCCCATCGATGTCGACCACGGTCACATGCGCCGGAACCGACACATCCGGAATCAACACCGATTCGAGCCAGGATTCATCAGGCTGTCGTTTCAGCAGCACAATGCGGTTTGCCTGGGCATCTGCTGCCAGAATTTCGTTCTTTTCATCCCCATCGAAATCCAGAATGTTCACGTTCGTGATGAGCGGCAGTCCGACCACGGGAGCGCCCAGGCTCTCGGGGCGAAACGGCCAGGCAGAAGGGGCGTAACTGGTACCGCCGGAATACAATTCTTCCTGCGGTCGCATCGAGGGGACTCCCCCCAGCAGAAGCCAGGTTCCCCATGGGATGGCGATCGCCAGAATCCACAAGACGATGCGTCGCGACACGTTCTGCTTTCTGGGTTCAAAGGCGAGCCTCGCAGGAAATCCACGGCTTCACTGCTGGAGAACGATCGCCCAAAGACTGACGACTGAGATGGTTTCAAGTTGCGTAGATCAGGCTGTGCCGGACGACGGTGTCCGGGTAGAACTCGCGAACTCGATCTGAGCGCGGGGCGTTTATTGTTCGAGGACCTTGCGAACAATGGTTTTGAGCTCGTCATAACCGTACGGCTTCTGAATGAAACCCACCAAACCCTTGCCCGCGAACTGGCCGATGGCGGAATGCTCATTGTAGCCGCTGGACAGGACCACCTTCACATCGTTGCGTAGGCGCCGCAGCTCTCGAAAGGTCTCCTGCCCATCCAGGTGGGGCATCGTCATGTCGAGCAAGACCAGTTGAATCTGCTCGGCATGACTGCGGTACACAGCGACACCTTCGCGACCGTCGCTGGCGGTGAGAACAGTGAATCCCATCATCTCCAGCATGCGTCGTGCCAGTCCGCGGACGGCTTCTTCGTCATCAACCACCAGGATCGCGCCGACTCCCTTCCATGACTCGTCGGTCGAAATCTGCTTTGGCCGAAGTTGTGCAGGAAGATCAATCGCGGGTAAGGCGATCTTAAACGTCGTGCCTTTGCCGACTTCGCTATACACCTTAAGGGCCCCGCGATGGCCGCGCACAATCCCGAGGACGGCCGCCAATCCGAGCCCTCGCCCCGTAGTTTTCGTGGTAAAGAACGGATCAAAGAGTCGCGAGCGTATTTCCTCGGACATCCCGCAACCCGTATCGGAAACTTCGATATAGACGTAGAAGCCTTCTGGTAGATTCTCATCGAGGTAGGTTTCGGAGAGATAGGCACGGTCGCAGTGCATCACACCGGTCGTGATCGCAATCACGCCACTGCGGTCGCCGATCGCATCCGAAGCGTTGATGATCAAATTCATGAGGACCTGCCGGATCTGCACCGCGTCCGCCTCGATGGAGGCCAATGCCGGCATCAGGTGCAGCTTCAGGACACACTTCTTGGTGATTGAAACCTGCAATAAATGGACCATGTCCTCAACGACATCATTGAGGTTCAGAGCTTCAACAATAAATCTCCCTTTCCCCGAATAGGCCAGCATTTGCCGGGTGAGATCGGCGGCTTTCCGCGCGCCGTTGATGGCTTCATGAATCAACACCCGCGCTGGTGAAGTAGAGGGAAGTTCCCTGAGTGCCAAGTCTGCGTAGCCGAGCACGCTGGTCAGGATATTGTTGAAGTCATGCGCGATTCCGCCGGCCAAAATGCCCAGGCTCTCCAGTTTCTGGGTGTGTTGAATCTGGAGTTCGAGTTTCCGGCGTTGCTGCTCGGCTTGCTTGCGGAGCGTGACGTCAAAGATCGTGACGATGACGCCGTCAACCGCTCCCGATTGGTCATACCGTGGATCATAGACCACCATATAGTAAGCCATTTTGCCCCCGGCGATCGGTCGCGTCAGTTCGTAACTGACACGCTCCCCGGCAAAAGCCTGATCAAGCCGTGGGGCAATCTGTGTCGGATACACTTCGGGCAGAATCTCCTCCGGCCCCTTACCGATGAGGTCTTCCGGCTTCCCGGGGCATGCGAGGATCCGCACATAGGCGGCATTCGCGTAGACGTATCGTCGATTCAGATCGAGCATCACGAGGCCGACTGCGGCATTATCTGTCGCCGTGCGCAGCAGGGCCTCTCGATGCCGCAGTGTGTGCTCCGCCAGCTTATATGCGGTAATGTCGCGGGCGATTTTCGAGGCTCCGACAATCTGGCCTTCCCCATTTCGAATCGGAGAAATCGTCAGGGAGATGTCGACTCGCCGGCCATCTTTCGCCATCCGCACGGTTTCGAAGTGTTGAAGTCGCTCGCCACGGGTGAGTCTGGCAAGTATCTCTTGTTCTTCCACCAGCAGTTCCGGAGGGACGATCAGGGTGATTGATCGACCGATGGCCTCGTGCGGGGCATAGCCGAAGAGTTTTTGAGCTCCTGCGTTCCAGGTAAGGATTGTGCCGTCCAACGTCTTACTGACGATCGCGTCTTCGGATGATTCAACGATCGCCGCCAACCGGGCGCGATCCTCGTCGGCACGCTTCTGTTCAGAGATTTCCTCAAAGAAGATGAGGATGCCCCCGACGGCACCCGTCTGGTCGAACCAGGGACGGACTTCCCACCGCAGCCACTGGAAGGAACCGTCGAGACGCTCGTAACGGTCTTCGTCAGTACGAACGATCTCCCCAGCCAAGCAGCGGCGGTGAATTTCCTTCCATCGTTCGGGAATATCTGGAAAGATCTCGTAATGCGATAGTCCGCGCAGTTCGCGATCACCCAGATTCAGGTCGGATTTCCAGCGGCGCGAGGCGTGGAGATAACACATGTTGCGATCGAACATGGCCAGCCCCACTGGCGCATGTTCGAACATAACCTGGATCAGGCCATCACTACCATAATTCGGTTGGCACGGCTCTTCTGACATATGTCCTCATCCCAGAAGCAGCAATCGGTCAAGGGGCACCGACACGGGACAGAGCTCTATTCTTGGCCTATTGTTGGGGCGGGTGGTGTATTCGAAGCCCGGTTGCGCAGCAATCAGTGGGGTTCCATCGATTGTCAAGCCACCCCTTCGCATACGAATCTATCCGTTCTCCGTGCCACAAGGACTGGCATCCCCATCTCTTCAACGCCCATCACGGGCGAGCAACAGATTCTCACTTTCAGGGATTGTCGCAGCGCCTTCAGGTTTCGCAACCCTGCCAAATCGGTTTGCCCCCCAATCGGTTCGTCAATCCTTGCGGAGAATGCCGCCTGGATCTTTGCCGAACACTTTGCTCACGAATTCGATCATAACCGGATGCATGGTGTAGATCTTCAGCGTCGTTCCGTCTTTACTGGGGTAGCCGACTGGTGGCGGGGGCGACCCTCACGCGGAGCGCCCCCGCCACGCCCCCGCCACCCGACCGCTTCAAATTCCAAGCAGTCCATCCAACGCAAGAGGCCAGAGGAGATGAACTCCTCTGGCCTCTTGGTTACTGCACGGTGACTGAAATACTCGGGACGTTTACCGCTTGAGCGTTCCGCCGTATTTGGCGTCGCTGCCGAGCATTTCTTCGATGCGGAGCAGCTGGTTGTACTTGGCGATGCGGTCGGTCCGGCTGGCGGAGCCGGTCTTGATCTGCCCGGTGTTGAGGGCCACCGCGAGGTCGGCGATCGTCGTGTCTTCGGTCTCGCCGGAGCGATGGCTCATGATTGCCGTGTAGCCGTTGCGATAGGCGGTCTGGACCGCATCCACCGTTTCGGTGAGTGAACCGATCTGGTTCACCTTCACGAGGATGCTGTTGGCGACCCCTTGCGAGATGCCGTCCTTGAGCCGCTTGGTGTTGGTGACGAACAGGTCGTCGCCCACGAGCTGGCACTTGCTGCCGATCGCGTCGGTGAGCTTCTTCCAGGTTCCCCAGTCGTCTTCGGAGCAGGCGTCTTCGATCGAGCAGATCGGGTATTTGCTGATCCACTGTGAGAGGATCTGCACCACGCCGTCGCCGTCGACCTGCTTGCCGTCGAGGTCGTAGAGGTTGGTCTTGGCGTCGAAGTATTCGGTCGCGGCACAGTCGAGAGCGATGCGAATCTGTTCGCCCGGCTTGTATCCCGCCTTCTCGATGGCGGTCATGATCACGCCGAGGGCCGACTCGTTCGTTTCGAGAGCTGGAGCAAAGCCCCCTTCATCGCCCACGGCCGTCGCGAGGCCCTTGTCGCTGAGGACCTTCTTGAGGTGATGGAAGACCTCGACCCCGGCCCGCAGTCCATCGCTGAAGCGAGTGAAGCCGACGGGAACGATCATGAATTCCTGCATGTCGAGGCCGTTGTCGGCGTGGGCCCCCCCGTTGATGATGTTCATCAGCGGGACCGGCAACGTGTTCGCACCGACACCACCGAGATACCGGTACAGCGGCAGGAAACTGACTCGCGCGGCGGCATGAGCAGCAGCGAGCGAGCAGGCGAGAATCGCGTTCGCCCCCATGCGGGACTTATTTGGCGTCCCGTCGAGCTCGATCATCGTCTTATCGAGCAGGGCCTGATCCGTCACATCGAGGTCGATCAGGGCGTCGGCGAGATGCTCGTTGACGTTCTCAACGGCCTTGCTGACCCCTTTGCCGAGGAACCGCTTCTTGTCGCCATCACGGAGTTCGCAAGCCTCGTGAGCACCGGTGCTGGCTCCGCTGGGAACCGCGGCCCGGCCGAGCGTCCCATCTTCGAGTTCGATATCGACTTCAACCGTCGGGTTACCACGGCTGTCCAGAATTTCCCGACCCCGTACGGCCGCTATCGCCACGCTCATCGAACCCATCCTCTGCAACGGCAAGAGCATCCAGCGTTTGGCTGGCTGCGTAAGAATTTGACTGGGAGATCACATTCTCCCGTTCACCTGCAGGACTGACCGGGGGCGGGACTTCAGCACACAGCCACTCGGCACCCTGCGGCAGGCTGTATACCACAAACGACCACGACTTCGCCAGAATCCCACCCTGAATTTACCGCGGGGAATCGCGCAGACTGTGCGATCAAAAGTGGCTGGATGCTGACTCTCCAGCGCCCCCAAGCGGAGCGATGGCTCACACGAGCGCCTATCGAACTTCACGACCACGGCTTGCCGGGACAGCGCTCCAAGTTCTGAGTGAATCTGGAGCCTTTAGCGTGAATGTTCCGGTCACGTCGACACTGCCGATTATGCCGTCTGTTCCACAGGCGTAAAGTCTTACCCCGCAGTCACATTCAGAATATGCGGAACTCCCCGCAGAATCGGTTTTTTAGCGATTCTGAACTGCACTGGTTTGACCGGACTAACCGATACCGAAACAACGCTGCGAATAATCGGAACTGCCGGACGCAACGAAACCAGTCGTAGACTGCGATTCTCCTCCCCGACTGTTAACACAGTGACCGGGGGGACGGACGCAGGGCTCCCCAGATCGAGGCCGGAACGATGAAGACTTGGCTTGGACCGCTGCGAATCGTGCTTGTGACAGCGATGATGGCACAACTGACCGGTTGCGCCTCAACCGCCAGGACGTTCGCTCGCTGGACTGGCCGTGGTGGCGATGACCAGCAGCTCGCCGAGCTGGATGGGAAGGCCGCCAAGGAGTCGGCATCCAAGTCGCGTGGCGAGCCCAAGCGGCCCGACACGAGCACTGCCAAGTCGAAGGTGAACGCCGACGTCGACGATGATCGGATTATCGCCGAGAAGATCAATCCCAAAGCCAAACCAACCACCGCCCCCAAGGCAAAGGCCCCGGACGAGACGGCGGTGGCTCAGGCCAAACCGAAAGCGCCGGCCGTCAAAGAAACGGGTGTCGCGAAGACCGCTCCGAAATTGCCAGCCGACCAGGAACTGGCGGTCAAGCCTGCCAGTGCCAAGAAACCGTTCGTCGATCCCTTTGAGGGCCTCGACGCGAGTGGTGATGTGCCGTTCGAGCCGATTGCCAAATCGGAGCAGAATGATAAACCTGCCGTGAAGCCCTCGGCGGCGGCAAGCATCGATCAAGCCGTGGCGAAAGCCGCCAGCACAACTCGTCAGGCGATTCAGGAAGTCAACCATCTTCGGGAAACGAGCGAACTGCCCGAGTGGGCCGCCGAAGAAGGTGTGACCCGGACACAGCCCACACGCAAGCCGGCAGCGGCCGAAGCTCCGGTCATTGAAAAGCCGTTACCGAAACTCGAGGGAGCGGACCTGCAACCGGGCCAACCGGCACCGAACGCCCGACGGGCCAATCCGCTGCTCGATACTGTCAAGCAAGTCGCAACGGCCAAGCTCGCGCAACTCTGCCCGGAAGCCACCGGAGAAGTGAAGCAGTTGATCGGAACACTGGAGACCACCGATGTCGAAGCGCTGAAGCGTTCGATTCATCGGCTGGGCCGAATGCAAACCGATGCGGCCGCTTCGGCACCGGCTCTCAAGCAGTTGCTGCGACATCAGGATGGATTCGTGCGGACGCATGCCGCGCTCGCCCTGGTCCGCATGAAAGAAGTCACGCCTGAAGTGACCGAGACGCTGATTGTGGGCTTGCGTTCCACCAATCCCGGTGTTCGCTCATTCGCTGCAGCCGTCCTGGCGGAGATGGGACCCGATTCGGCTGATGCCCTTCCCGCACTCAGCTCCGCCCTGCATGACCGCGATGGTTATGTTCGGCTGCACGTGGCGGAAGTGCTGATTCGGCACGATGACTGGTCACAACAGGCGTTGAATACCTTGGTTGACTGCCTGAAAGACAAAGACGAAAACGTCCGCTGGCTGGCGTCCTACAGCCTCGCGGAACTCGCCCCGCAATCGTTCGATGCCGTCACTGCACTTCAGGCAGCCTTGCATGATCCGACCCCGAAGGTCCGTGTCGGTGCAGCGTATGCCCTGGGCGAGATCGGGCCGCTCGCCAAGGCCGCTGTCCCTGAGTTGTCTCGGTTATCCGAGAGTTCAGATTCAGAAACGAAGACTGCTGCAACTTTCGCGCTGAAGCAGATCAACGAGAACTAGAGGCAAGCTTCCAACCAGTTTGCTTCCGCAGCCCGGCGCCCGAAACGGCCGGGCTGTGTTTTTTTGAATGGCGACCATTCCATCGCGGCCAGGAGCGCAAGCGACCGGTTCTACTTTCCGATGCAACACATCCAAGAGCTTGCTCACCTGGATCGAGTGGCACGCCGCGAGGCGTCCGGTGCTTTCATCTTTGATGAATCGCGTCGGAGACACCGGGGGGATTGCGCCCCGACCGCTGGAATGCGATTGGTCACTAGGCATCGGGATGAGGACGGGCGAATCGAAAATGGGTCGGTGCTGCGCTTCCCCTCACGGGCGTAGGCTTCCTATGATCGGGGTCCGCTACGGATGGGCCGGAGCGGATTTCTCAACGAAAGTGCCGCGTCCCCATGGGCTGGTTTGATCGACTGAAGCAGGGACTGCTCAAAACGAAGCAGTTGCTGCAGACTGATATTCGCGACCTCTTCAAGTCGGGTGAAATCCTCGATGAAAAGCAGCTTGAACAATTCGAGGCGCGGCTGATCCGGACCGATATGGGGGTCGCCTCCGCCGGGAAAATCATCGCTGCACTTCGCGAAGAGCACCTGGGACGAACGGTTGACCTGAATGCTCTCTGGGCCACGGTGAAGACCACGTTGCGGTCGTTACTCGCCGGTGGGGACCAGCCCACCTGGGATGCGAACGATCCTCTGTCTCCACTGAAAAAGGGGACGAACAAACCGACGGTCATCCTGGTCTCGGGCGTGAACGGAGTCGGCAAGACGACGTCGATCGCCAAGCTGGCTCGACTGATTCAGAGCACGGGGGCCACGGTCATGCTGGCCGCGGGCGATACGTTCCGTGCGGCCGCCGTCGAGCAATTGACGCTCTGGAGTCAGCGTCTCGGCTGTCCGATCGTGACGAAACCGAGTGGGTCCGATCCGGCAGCCGTGGCGTTTGCTGGTTGCGATGAAGCTGCGAACCAGGGGATCGACTACCTGATCATCGATACGGCCGGCCGCCTGCACACGCAGCAGAACCTGATGAAGGAGCTGGAAAAGGTCCGCCGGGTCATCGACAAACGCATTCCCGGCGCACCGCACGAAAGTCTGCTGGTCATTGACGCCACCACCGGGCAGAACGGCGTCAATCAGGCACGGCAGTTCGGCGAAGCGATTCAGTGTACCGGACTGATCCTGACGAAACTCGACGGGACCGCCAAGGGGGGCGTCATCGTTGCCATCCGCCAGCAACTCGGTTTCCCGGTGAAGTATGTCGGCGTTGGCGAGCAAATCGACGATCTGCAGCTGTTTAATGCCGAAGGGTTTGTCGAGGCGTTGTTCGCAGGAGAGTAGGCGCTCCTGAGAATACCCAGCCATGGTGATGGCTGGGCGTCTGGGGGATCAACGCCGTTTGTTCTCGCGGGGCTGGGTGGCGAACTGGACGGTCGGGTCGAGTGGTCGCCGGGCGATTTCCTGCCAGCGACGGATGTCGATTTCATAAGGGCCGCTGGGTCGATCAAAGCGGCCGAACTCGGCGAGGTATTTCTGCAGTCGTCCCGCTTTCTGGGCTGCCGTTAATTCCCCCGGATGCTGCGTGCTTGGCGGCCGCCCCCAGAGAATGCGCGATCCGGTCGTCGTTTCCAGCGCGAATGAGAGGTCATCGGCAGTCGTCGTGGCCGATTCCCTCCGCGGTGCGACAATCGCGCGCAATGACCAGGCTTCCCACCGGGGTTGCAGAAACTCCGCCAACTCCGCAGCAGCGAGCACTGCTGGATCGTCCCACGATTGACCGGCCCCACCGGCAGGGACTGTGGTGATCCCCATCACCGGTGGCAGGGCTTCCAAGGCCGCCGTGGTGAAGTCCTGTGGCGGGAGCAGCACGCCATGGCGATCGATCGCATAGAACCCGGTCTTGACCGACACCCGCGCGATCGGTTGCCGGTAGGTCACCTTGATGACGATCGGCCGGGGCCAGTCGTTGCGGACTTCGTGCACGGTCTCAATCCACGGATGACCGGCAAACGCGACCGCCAGGGTTTTCGTCAGTTGTGGATCGAGGGCCGACCACGATTCCGCCAGATCCGCGCGTCTCCGAGCCTGCTCAATCAGCGCTTCCGGGACGGGCAAGACCGGGGGTGGATCGAGGACGATCTGTTCGACGCCGACGCGGTATTCATCGCGTGTCGTTAGCTCCGGACGTTGACGCCACAGCCAAGGCAGGAGGACCGGCAAAGCAGACAGACACGCAATCAACGCCAACCTGCGCGGCTGAAAGAATTCTGCCCGCCAGTCGGCATCCGGCGGCTGTGCGTCACCCGACGGAGGTAAGGCGACCTGCACCATGCGTGAGCATCTCCGTGGTGAAACGCGATCCGCAAACTGAGAGCGCGCGGAGAGATCGCAGAGACCCAGCCATCGGAATGGCAGGGCTTCTGGAAGACTGCGCGCTCGAAGACATCGGCGTCGTGCGTTGCCGATATGCAGCCCGACGCCGTGTGAACCGGCAGAATCAGCCGGATTTGCGGCGAACGCTCGGATTTTGCAGAAGATGCGGGCGGGCCACTCGGCCAGCCAGACAGTGCCCGATCATCTGCTCGCAGAGTTCGCCAAATGGGAGACCGACCCGCGCCGCCGCTTTGGGAACCAGGCTGTGGTCGGTCAGCCCGGGGATCGTATTCACTTCGAGGACGTAGGGCAGCCGCTGGTGATCGGTCATCACGTCAACACGAACGAGACCCGAAGTCCCGAGCGCTCGACAGGCATCGCGGGCCGCATCTTCCAGCCGCAGGAGTTCATCGCTCGACCAGTCGCTGTCGAAACGATACTCAGTCGCGTCGTCTTCGTATTTCGCCTGATAATCGAAGAAACCCCGCGGCGTTTCGATGCGGATGGCAGGCAGCACGCGATCATCGAGCAGACCAATAGTCCATTCACTGCCGGAGATGTATTGTTCCACGACGCCGAAGCTGTCGTATTCGAAGCAGCAGCGGAGTGCAGCCGGGAGTTCTGCCGGAGTGCGGACGATCGTCACACCGAGGCTGGACCCCTGGGAATCGGGTTTGACGACCAGCGGATAGCCGATCTGCGCCACCATCCGTTCGATGCGGTCGGTGTCGTCCGCGTAATGGATCAGCACATAGGGGGCCGTGGGGACGCCAAATTGCGCGAAGCGTTCCTTGGCCGCCGATTTGCTGAAGGCCAGGCGTGCCGCTGCAGCGGAACTCCCGGTGTAGGGGACAGCCGCATCATCGAGGAGTTGCTGGACCTGGCCGTCTTCGCCAAAGCGTCCGTGCAACGCCAGAAACGCGACATCGAACTGCCTCCAGTCGAGACCCGCAAGATCAACCTCCGCCGGATCGATGGGAATCACCACGTGCCCGCGTTCCTGCAGCGCCTGCAGCACGGCTGCTCCGCTGCGCAGACTGATTTCGCGTTCGTCCGAGTCGCCACCAGCAAGTAAGGCGATCCGCCATGCAGAGGAATTGATTGTCTGATCCATGACAAGGTCCTGGCGAGCGTGCTGTGTGTCTGAAGAGCTCAGGGTCATTCAACACGAGCGGTGCGTCGTCCCTTCAGGAACGAGGCAACCGCCGCGTGACCAGCGGGAGTCTGGCGAATGACCAGTGAAACGGAACTGTCGAATCCGCGAATCGAGGCACCGCCGGGGGCCTCCCAGGCCGACGGAGTGACCTGCTTTCGAAGCTCGCTGATCAGCGGGGCAAAGCGCGGCGTCCCTGTGGTCTCGTCAAGTTGGACAAGATCGCTGACATCATAGATTTTGACCGCCCAGCTGTCTTCAACCGATTTCTGAGGACTGGGAGCGGCACCATTCGGGACGGTCCCCTTCGGGTTCACTTCCAGGGGCAGCGGAGGCAAGCTCGCCGGTATGGGAGGCAGGTTCGAGTCAATCGCCGGGAGTTGTAGTTTATCTGGTGCATTTTGACCTGACACACCGATCAACACCAGATTCTCGCGGACGCTGTATTCCAGCCGCGCGGGCTCGATGACCTGTCGCAAGGCGTCGTCGACAGCAACATCGCTCAATTCCAGCGAAATCGGCGTGAGGAGAGATTCCGCCGCCAGCGTGACCGATTCGGCATCCAGGACCAGCTTTAATCCTGCCTGATCGGCGATGGAGCGTAAGATGTCTTTCCGCGGGGACCGACGAGCGCTGACCGACACACGCTGTGTCAGCATCCGGTCGGCTTTCATCGGCTCCTGGATCGCCCGTGGACGTTCCGCCACTCCGGGCTGAGCCGCAGCGGCCTGTGCCGGATCGATCGCCTGAAAGTGAAACTCAAAGCGACGTCCCTGTCGCGGATCGACGCTGACACCTGCAGCGCCGCCGGCAGTTTGCAAGGTCGGTGTGGCCACCACCGTCTGTCGACCCTGCTCATCGACTTCGATGATGCGGATTTGCACGACATAATGCCGTCCCGCGGGGGGCTCGGCAGGCAATGATTCCGGCGGACCGCCAAGGGTCAGCAATACGACCCACAGTCCGGTGACGGACAGCATTCCGGCTCCTCCCTGAGCAACACGAACCCGAGGATCGCCGGTCATCCTGAACCGGCGGTCGATTCTCTCCGAGGACAAAGAGGGGGAACCCTACCAGATAACGATTTCTGGCTCTAGATGGACTCCAAACTGGCCGGAGACCTTCGACTGAACAAGGCTGATCAGTCGAGTCACATCCGTCGAGGTACACCCCGGCGTGGTGACAATGAAGTTGGCGTGTTGATCGCTCACTTCCGCTCCACCAATCCGCGTTCCCTTCAGACCAGCCTTTTCGATCAGTTCGCCCGCGGAGGACCCCCGGGGATTCTTGAAGATACAGCCGGCAGACTGGGCCCCGAGTGGTTGAGCCGCTTTTTTGGTGATCCAGAGCTTACGCAACCGTTCGGTGATTTTATCGGGATCGTCGGTCCGTAAGGTGAATTCCGCCTCGAGGATCAGCGACTCAGCGAGTCCGCTTTGACGGTAGGCAAAACCCAGATCTTCGACCGGTCGGACCACGCGCGCGCCCGAGTGGTCGAGCAGCGTGACCGATTTCACGAGCGTCCCGATCTCGCCGTGGCGTCCCCCGGCGTTCCCCCGCAAGGCTCCGCCGATGGTCCCAGGGATCCCCGCGAGATCTTCAAAGCCCGCCAGGCCGGCCCGCACGGTTTCCGCGATCACATGCGACAGCAAGGCCCCGGCCGCGGCCCGAACCGTTGTCCCATCGATGGTAACCTGCGAGAACTCGGGTTCGGTCAGCCGAATCACTGCCCCACTGATTCCTTCATCACGGACAAGGAGGTTCGACCCGCTCCCCAGAATATGGACGGGGATCTCTTTCTCGTGACAAACCTGCAGCACCCGCACGAGTTCGTCGGTGCTACGCGGAGTGAGGAAGAACTGAGCTGGCCCCCCCACTTTCAGCCACGTGTAAGGAGCCAGCGGTTCGTCCCGCTGAAGAATCGCCTGAAACTCGTCGAGTGAGTGCATATTGAATCCGGTCGATGTCACCCGCGCCCATCGTCAGAAGAACGTGGCCCGGTTGGAGTCTATCCTCTAAATCCATCACAAGCTGGTCAAGCGAGGGGGAAAAATCCGCGGAAATCCCTCGGGCACGACAACGGGCAACCAGTTCACAACTGACTTGGACCGGCTCCTGTTCCACCGCCTCCCGCGCAGCATAAATCGGCGGTATCAGGACGTGATCCGCCAGGCGCAGGCTTTCTGCAAACTCATCCATCAGGGCGATTGTGCGCGACACCTGATGCGGCTGAAACACGGCCCACACGGTCCGTCCGGCAAAGATTTCGCGCGCGGCCTGGAGCGTCGCCTGAACGGCCGTAGGATGATGCGCGTAATCGTCGATCAAAGTCACACCACGCCAGGAGCCCAGCCGTTCGAATCGTCGGCGAATCCCTCCAAACTCTGCGATGCTTTGGCGAATGATGCTCGGGCTCACGCCGAGCTCGTAGGCCATGGCCGCAGCGGCGAGCGCGTTCAGCACATTATGCTTGCCAGGAAGCGGAACAGTCACTTCCAGGAGAAATTGACTGCGGCGAAAAACGCGAGCACGGTAGCCGTTGCTGGTTCGCCGCAAATCATCGGCCCACCAGTCTGCATCGCTGGTCCACCCGAAGGTCAACACCGAGCACCGGGCCCGCTCGGCAATCGCCTCGCACGCTGGGTCTTCCCTGCGGATGAGGAGAAACCCATCTTCCCGCACCTGACTGGCAAACGTCGCGAACGCCTCGACGAGGTCGCGACGATCGGTGAAGCAGTCAAAATGGTCGGGCTCAACACTCAGAATCGCCGCTGCAGCGGGGTGATATTCGAGAAAACTCCGTTGAAATTCGCAACTTTCCACGACGAACAAATCACCCTGGTCACCCCAGGCGCTGCGGCCCGATGTGCAGAGTTCTGCCCCGAACAAAGCAGACGGACGCAGTCCGGCTTCGGTCAGAATTGTGGCCGTCATTGCCGTGGTGGTGCTCTTTCCGTGCGTCCCGGCGACACACACTCCCCGGTGTGATTGCAGGAATTGACCGACCGCCTGCGGATAGCTGAGCTCTGGGATTCCGCGTTTCCGGGCAGCGACCCGTTCCGGATTGTCACTCGGAATCGCCGGACTGTAGATCAGTTGATCGAGTGCTGCCGGCAGATTGTCTGCCGCGTGCCGGGGATGAAAAGTGAATCCCTGGCGGATCAAGCGTTGAATCGTTTCCGGGGGCGGCTGCTGATCGCTGCCGGACAGTTGCCACTGCCACTGAGAAAGAATCTCTGCCAGGCCACGAACACCGGTCCCGCAGGCCCCGACCAGATGCGCCCGGCGGGGGGCCGCCGTCCCCTCCGGCATCGAAGCGCCCCGATTCTCTGGCAGTTCGCAGTCCGACATACACTCCCTGACAGATTGAACAAGCCGTTCAATCCCTCATTCGTTCCTGATCGTCCGGCCTCCACCACCGACCTCAGTCGACGCTTCCAAACCGCGATCATTGTCGAAGAGACGATCAGCGGACCACCGATTGGGAAGACTGGGGAAATCTCCAGAGTCTGGAGCGGCGGATTATGCCGATCGACTCCGTTTCCCCCAAGAGCAATCTGCGATTTCCAGTGACGCGACCGGTTGAGAGTCTGGTACCGAACGGACGACTCACAGGGAATCTGTTTCCGGGGCGAGGACACGACTCTCATCGAGTGCCTGCAGGCAACGGGCGTAGTCTTCGGGGGTGTTGCAGTTCCAGAGCGCGCGGCCACCCGGATCGAGCGTTGCCAGTTCGGCGTCCTCGATCCAGCGAACTTGCAACCGATCGAGCAGCGAGGACATCCGCCGTTCACCACCCGTGAGCAATTCCAGGGCAAGCGCCCCCGCCGAGCGCCGATACACCGCACACAGTGGATGCGGGCCGTCGTGTGTCCGGATCACCACAGCGTCAGCTTCCCCCAAGCGCTGTTGCAAGGCGTGCAACAGCGATGACGTGAGAAACGGGAGATCGCAGGCGACGACCACGGCCGCGGGAATTGAGTCATCCAGGGCTGCTAGTCCGGTCGCCAATCCGCGCAGCGGCCCTTCGTGTGGAACAAGATCCAGCAGGACGGGTCTCCCACAGGATTCAGCCAGCGCTGCGGTTTCTGCGCCTGCCACGAGCACGACTGGCTCGCACGTCGCCTCCAGGATGGCAAGCGTACTTGCAAGCAGCGTTGTCTCCCCGAACGGCAGTGCGGCTTTTGGCTGCCCCATGCGGCGACTGCTCCCACCACACAGCAGCAGCCCCGCACAGCGTGGCGTCGCGTCCATCAATCACTTCTCCGCCCGGGCTGATTTTCGTCTTGTCCGGAGACCAATGAAAACGGCCCCGGAGCACCATGGCACTCCGAGGCCGCAAGATCGTCAAGCATCCGGCGGACTGGACGACTTACTTGATGAACAGCATTTCCTGGTACGTCGGCAGCGGCCAGTAGTCATCCGCCACAACGGTTTCCAGTTCGTCGACCACTTCGCGGACATCATTGATGGCCGGCTTCACATCTTTCGCACAGTGCATCGCAGTTTCCTTGGGGTTCGAAACCCCATGGCCACCATGCCCCGGCAGCAGCTTCTCAAGGACAGCAATCTTTTCCACCAGCGATTTGATCAAACCGCTGACCTTATCGAGCACTGCCGACTCGAAGGGAACGCCTGCAGCCTTGCAGTTCGCCGCCGCAGCGGCCAGCTCGCTTTGATAACGAACGGCGTGCGGATAGATGATCGTCTTCGCGACTTCGTGAGTCATCTTCGCTTCGACGTTCAACGTCAGCACGTACTGCTCGAAGTAGATTTCCTCGCGGCTTTCCAGTTCCCGCTTCGAGAGGACCTGGTACTTCTCGAACATCGCGGCGACGGCCGGATCGGTAATCGAAGGCAGTGCATCGACCGTCTGCTTCAGGTTCGCGAGACCGCGCTTCGCAGCTTCGTCCTGCCATTCCTGAGAGTAGCCATCCCCGTTGAAAATCACGGCCCCATGGTCATTGATGATCTGCTTCAACAGAGCCTGAACCGCGGGAACGAGTTTTGCCTGATCACCACCAGTGGCCTTTTCGAGCTCGGTGGCGATGTAGTCGAGCGATTCCGTCATGATCGTGTTCAACGCGACCAGCGGACCCGACAGCGACTGACTGGAACCGACCGCGCGGAACTCGAACTTGTTGCCGGTGAAAGCAAACGGGCTCGTGCGATTCCGGTCCCCGGCGTCCTTCGGGAGCGGCGGGAGCGTATCGACACCCACGTTCATCAGGCCGGGCTGCTTGCTGGTCGCAGCCGTCCCCGACTTCTTGATCTGCTCGAACACATCAGCGAGTTGATCACCCAGGAAGATCGAGATGATCGCCGGCGGCGCTTCGTTCGCCCCGAGACGATGATCGTTCCCGGCGTGAGCAACAACTGCCCGCAGCAGCTTCCCATGCTTATGAACCGCGCGAATGACAGCGGCACAGAACACCAGGAACTGCATGTTCTCGTGCGGCGTCTTGCCCGGATCGAGCAGATTGCCGTGCGTCGCAGAACCGAGCGACCAGTTGCAGTGCTTGCCCGAGCCGTTCACACCGGCGAAGGGCTTTTCGTGCAGCAGGCAGCACAGGCCGTACTTCTCAGCCACCTTCTTCAGCGTGAGCATCGTCAGTTGCTGATGGTCGGCGGCAACGTTCGCGTTTTCGTAGATCGGAGCGATTTCGTACTGGCTGGGAGCCACTTCGTTATGCCGCGTCTTGACGGGCACACCCAGCTTGAACAGTTCCCGCTCGGTTTCGAGCATGCAGGCCAGCACGCGATCGGGAATGGCACCGAAGTACTGGTCCGCGAACTCCTGCCCCTTCGGAGGCGGCGCACCGAACAACGTCCGTCCGGCAGCGATCAGGTCCGGGCGAGCGAAGTAGAAATTGCGATCGATCAGGAAGTATTCCTGTTCCGGACCGCAGGAGGCCGTGATGAGCGAACTCGCTTTGGAACCGAAGGCCTTGAGCACACGCTGGGCTTGCGTGTTGAGCGCCTTCATCGACCGCAGCAACGGCGTCTTCTTATCGAGGGCTTCACCCGTCCACGAGAAAAATGCCGTCGGGATGACGAGCGTAGTACCGTTCGAATTCTCGAGAATGTAGGCCGGGCTGGTCACATCCCACGCGGTGTAACCACGGGCTTCGAACGTCGCCCGGATCCCGCCTGACGGGAAGCTGGAGGCATCCGGCTCACCCTGAATGAGCTGACCACCAGTGAATTCGGAGAGCGCTCCGCCGACACCGTCCGGCACCAGGAAGCTGTCGTGCTTTTCGGCAGTGATCCCGGTCAGCGGGTAGAAGACGTGAGCATAGTGGGTGGCCCCCTTTTCAATCGCCCAGTCTTTCATCGCCGAAGCTACGGTGTCAGCCACCGAAGCCTCCAGCGGCTCACCCGCTTCGATCGTCTTCACAACCGCCTTGAAGACGCTTTTGGGGAGCCGGTCCTTCATCACCTTCAGCGAGAAGACGTTCGTCCCGAAAAGTTCGCCGATCGTCGTTTCCGCAAAATTCAGCGGGGGCGAGAGAGGCTTGTAATTGTTGACGGCCGAGATGGCATTCAATCGCGCTGCACTACCGCTCATGGATCGCTTCTTTCCTCGTTAATCTAGAGTCTGAGCGCCGGACCACGCCCGAAGTTTGAGCACATTCCATACCACCACGCCACATCTCGACATCGAAGCGACATTCCTGCAATACGCACCACGCAAAAACCAGGAGATGCACAAGAAACACGCAGCGACGCCTACTTGCTGAGCGACTGCCCGACTGGTCCTCGGATCAAGCAGCGCTCGCGATTATCCCGCACCCTCAACAGTCTGCAAGGCGGCGGGCAGAATTTCTTTGCAGGCGGTTCGAGGCTGAGAGAC
>JBGATC010000046.1:0-49434 GCA_044229335.1 Planctomycetaceae bacterium
CGGTATCGGAATGATCGGTCTTCCAGCGATGCCCACCCAGCCGCTTCAGCTCTGCACGAATCTCGGCATGATTGTAGATTTCGCCATTGAAGACCACCTGGATCTGCCCGTCTTCGTTCGCCATAGGCTGATTGGCGATCGTGGTCAGGTCGATGATCGACAGTCGCCGGTGACCGAGGCCGATCTTCCCATCAGCCGCAATCCAGTTAGCTCCACCGTCCGGGCCACGATGGTGCATGGTGTCGCGGAGACGCGACAGATACCGGTCGGTGATCCGACTCGATCCGGCAACGATCGCCAATGCCCCAACGATTCCGCACATGTGTGCGTTCCCCCTGCCATCTGCCACGACATGGACGGATCACAACCAGAGAACGCTTCAGCCGAGTCTCTCATCCACACTTGTGATGAGGACGATCCCCTGCTCGTTCCAAAACTTTCCTTGGCGCGCGGAGTGATAGCACGGCGGCGGATACCGCGTCAAGACGGGGTTTGCTCCGGTTTCGAACAGTCGGCCAGCGGCCTACGCGATGTCGTCGGGCTCGGCAAGGCGGGTCAGATAACCCGTGACTGTGGCCTGCAGGGCGACCAGATCCTGCCAGGCATCCCAGGAACAGATCATGCTGCGCGGAGTATTCGGGTCGGCGGCAACAACCTCTTGCGACTGCGCCAGGACTCCGTTGAGCTGCGTATGGAGGAACGCCAGCAAGTCCGACAGCTGAGCCCGATGCAAAGGCCGCAGGCCCTGAGGCAGTACTGGTGCCCCTTGAGGAAACAGAGGGCTCGCCTCGATGAAATCCGAGTCTGGATCGACATCGAGTTCGTCCGATAAGCCGGCCGGAGGTTGGTCATCGTCAAACATGACCGTGGGACGAACTTCGACGGGAGGCGGTGACCACCCGCGCGGATCGCCATAGAGCATCACGCACCGGCCGATCATCACCAGATCGCCCGGCTGCAGGACCCGCATCTGGACCGGATGTCCGTTGACCCGTGTCCCGTTGGTACTTTCCAGGTCGGTCAGGATGACTTGACCGCCATCTTCCTGGAGTTTGGCGTGAAAGCGACTGACACGGTCGTCATTGAGCTGAATGTGGTTATCAACCTCACGACCGATGTGGATTGGCGTCGGCAGTCGGGAATAAATCCGGCCGCGCTCCTGTCCTTCCAAGATGCGCAAGGTCACCAGCGACATAACAACCTAACTGTGCAGTCCAGCGAATCCCCGAGTCTGCCATCCTTCGCCGGCTCGTTCCCGTCAACGGATGTCTCGTCTGGTGTAATCCGCTGACGGTCGTTCCGTCAAGAATCTGATGGACGAAACCAGTTCAGAGCAGCCGGGGCGTATGCTGGATCACGATACGCGGTATGGATTGCGTCAGCCATCGTCGCCAACAATTGACGGCGTGTGAACGGCTTCTTCAAAACTCGGTACACCGAGCTCTGTTCAGCGGCTGTGCAGACTTCGGGCGAGAGATGGGCCGACATCAGAATTCCCGGCCGGCCGGCCTGCAACCGCTGGATCTCGGCCAATACTTCCAGTCCGGTTCTTCCAGGCATGTGCAAATCGCAAAGCGCCAGATCGATCGATTCCTGTGACGCTCTGGCCACGGCTTCATCACCGGTTGCGGCTTCAACGACTTCCAGGTACGGGCGACAAACCGCGCACACCGTTTCCCGGAAGGCCGCGTCATCATCCGCAACCAGCAAGCGGTAAGGTCGCTGTCGATTCGGGTTCCGGACGAATTCCACCAGCGCGTTCCTCTTCAGGAACTTCACGCTTACCATAAATTCGCAAAAGTGTCGAGGGAATGCGCTGCGATCAAATCCCCGTGTCCCACTCTGATCAGTCCAATCCGGATACCGGATCGAAGCAGAGGGGACGCTTTCAACTCAATGCGCGCGGAATTCCAACGGCGATGAATCTTCACCGGGCCTTACGCGGCGGTGACGATGGGCTCAACCGGCTCGGCTTTGGGAGCCATGGTCGAAAAGAATTCGACCAGGCGGCGATCGTACTCCGAGGGATGCATATCGCGGGCCTGATTGTGCTTGGATTGCGGAGCGAGCCACAAGCGGCTCAGACTGCCTCCAATCGCACGGACCAGCCCTGCGGTCACTTCCGGATGAACGTACGAGTCGCGTTCACCGGAAATCAGCAAGACCGGGATCTTTCTCAACGCCCGAATGCGTCGCTCAACAATGGCATAGCGAACAGAGCGTCGACGTTCGCTGACCCAGCGGACCATCCGGAGTGTGATCCTGAGATGCCACATGGGAATGAGCACCAGTGCCCACGGCGGGATGTAGAGCTGTGCCCAGCGCTTCGTGAAATGCTCGACCAGCCGGTCGATGGTGTAGGTTCCTTCGCCACACACGGCACGAACCTCCGGATGGTCACCGGCGGCCATCAACGCGATCAGCGAACCACGACTGATCCCGAAGGTTCCGAGCGGCAATCCAAGCCATTCCGGCTGCTCGTGGATCCAGGCGATCGCGGCATCCACATCCTTCATCTCGAAATCGGTCGGCCAGTGGATGGGCGAATAACCCGGTTGAGTTTCGCTGTTCCCCTGACCACGAAAGTCAAACGAGACCACATCGAACCCGGCCTGAATGAGGCCCTCGGCATAATAGGCCGCTGACCAGCGGTTTCCGTCCAGTTCCGGACAGAAGAGGATCACGCCACGAGCGGGCCCTTCGGATCGGAAGACTGTTCCACGCAGGAGGTAACCGTCCGTGGTGACGGTCGCGATCGTTTCCGCAGCAGGGTCGGGCGCGTGCTGCGTGACAAAGAACGGCGGTTTGGCTTCAAACTGCGGCAGAATCAGCCGGACATAGAAGACGCGGACGGCGAAGTCTGCGAGGAGCACCCCGGCAATCACGAGCAGGATCGTACTCACGCGGAAGCTTTCGTTGGCGGGGCGCACCAGCAGCGTTCAGCCGGAACCGTCTTTTCGTCATCGACGATTCCAGCGAGACAACTTGGGGCGAATCCCGACTCCTTCCGGAACTCGACCGAAAACCTGGGCTCAGGCCCCTGAATACTCGGAAAAGATTAACGAGACATTTTGACCGCCGAAACCAAAACTGTTCGACAGAGCATTGCGGACGCGCGTCTTCCGCGCGGCATTCGGGACGTAGTCCAAGTCACAGTTCACGTCGGGGGTAGTGTAATTCATCGTCGGGGGAACCACGCCGTCGCGGATGCAGAGGAGACAGGTGATCGCCTCAACACTCCCAGCTGCTGCAATCAGGTGTCCCATCATACTCTTGATGCTGGAAACCGGAATCTTGTACGCCTGCTCGCCGAATGCCAACTTGATTGCCAACGTTTCGACCCGGTCATTGACTTCCGTACTCGTCCCATGCGCGTTGATGTACTGAATGTCATCTGGGTTGCAACCTGCATCTTTCAGGGCCATCTGCATACAGGCAACCGCACCACGCCCCTCAGGATGGACGTCGGTAATCCGGTAGGCGTCAGCCGTTGAACCATATCCGGCAACTTCGCCGTAGATCCGGGCTCCGCGTTGCTTCGCGTGCTCCAGTTCTTCGAGGATGACCATCCCGGCCCCTTCCCCCAGAACAAAGCCGTCGCGATCCCGATCGAAGGGCCGTGAAGCCAGCCGGGGGTCGCCGGAATATGTCGAGAGAGCGGTCAGCAGGTTGAACCCGGTGACCCCAAAGGGATGAATCATGCTGTGCGCACCGCCCGAGAGCATCACATCGGCGTCTCCCCGACGGATGATCTCGGTCGCTTCGCCGATCGCCTGGCTGGACGCGGCACACGCCGTCAAACAGTTGAGGTTAGGGCCCTGGGCATCGAACAGGCTGGCCAGATGCCCGGCGGGCATGTTGGGTTCCTGCTCCATTTCTTTCTGGGCGTTCAGCCGCTGCATGCCGGTCCGGGTGAATGCTTCCAGATCAACCTCGCCATCTTTCTGCGAGATTGCGATCAGGTTCATCACCAGCATGAAGTCCTGCTGGCCTTCTCCAGCGCCGAGGTAGACCCCAAAGCGTCCCGGATCGACCCCTGCGCCGGAATGAATCCCGGCGTCATCAACCGCCTGCTTGGCTGCGCCGATTGCAAACCGGATGTTCGATCCGGAATGCTCGAACCGCTTTAAGTCAGCGACCGAGTTTGCGAGGTCAAAACCGCGGACTTCCGCTGCAAATGTCGTGGGGAAGCTCGTCGCATTGAAGTGCGTGATCGGGCCAATCCCGCTCCGGCCTTCCTGAAGCGACTGCCACATCGACTCCACGGTGTTTCCCACCGGAGTGATACAGCCGATGCCAGTGACCACGACGCGCCGTCTCATACCACATTCCAACGAGAACTCTTCAGGCCATCGGCAGACCGACCACCCGACCAATCAACGGAGCATCGTAGCAAGTTCATCCACGCGGCAAAATCGAATCGACAGTCCCGGCCGCCGTTTCCCATCCTGCTGTCTCCGGATCTCACACTCCGCTGCCTGCCGTGACCGAGCCGTCCCCCGCCTTGCCGACGTCCATGACCCCCAGGAGTTGCATCCCGAAGACGAAGCTCTTCTGATCGATCTTGCCCGATCCGGCTGCCGCGTCGTTCACATGCGCGAAGACAATCTCCGCGGCAGCGACCAGCCGGTCACCGACATGGGCGGTGCACTCGACCATCCCCCCCTCATCGCGGGCTTCCAGGAGCTTCGCTGAGTAGATCAGCGAATCCCCGGGAACGGCCCAGCTATGGAAGGTGATCTTCGGGACTTTGGCCAGAATGACAACATGTTTGAAGTCGTGGACATCCCCGAGCAGGATCCCGCCAGTCTGGGCCATGCCTTCCAGCATCAGCGAACCAGGCATCACGGGGAAACCGGGATAGTGATCGTGCAGATGCTCTTCCGCCAGGGTCACATTTTTCACGGCCTTGGCGTGCGAGCCCTTCTCGAACTCGATGAAGCGATCGATCCACATCCAGCGCATTGGTCATCCTCCGCCGCGCGAGCCAGATTTGGAGTTGGCTCGCGTTCGCCGCGACTATCCGGCGAGCTTCCGCTCCAGGAAGTTGACGATCATGTTCACCGTGAAGACTTCCTGGATGTTTTCGATCTTCGGGTCTTTGGCGAACGAGTCGATATCCGCATGCGGCATCCGCTGACGGAGTTCCGCCAGGCCCTTCTCGGTCACCACGCCGTTGGCGACAAGGGACGCATCGGCGGCGGCGAAGTTTTCCGGGAACAACTCGCCCCGCGGAATCTTCATCCCAAAGTTCTTCTCGAGACGGAAAACGATGTCCAGAAAGTCGATCGATTCGGCACCGAGATCGGCGGCGAGGCGCGCCTCCGGAGTCACTTCGTCATCGGACAGACCAAGGGCGTCGACCAGCGTGTCGCGGACCTTCTCGAAAATCTCATCGCGTGATGGCATCTGCAGCTCTCCTGTCGCCGACGAACACTCGTCCGGCTCTCGCCCGTGTGGTTGAATCGGGACCGCGATTCCGCAGGCGGGCGAGCGCCGTTGGCTTGCGGTTGTAATCGTCTGGAACGGAGCACAGTTGCACCGCTCTGGAAAAGCATTCGACCGGTTGTGCAAGTCACCGTGTGCCTCGCCCGTCAGTCGAATGCTTCCCGTGTCAGGCTAATCCTCCCAGCGTCAGTCCGCCGTCGACTTTCAGAACCTGACCGGTGATGTAACTTGCCCCCTCACCGACAAGGAAGAGGACGGCATGCGCGATATCTTCCGGCTTGCCCAGGCGCTTCACCGGAATCGCCTGTTTGATCTTTTCGCCGGCGGCGTTCATCACCGCCTGCGTCATATCCGTTTCAATAAAGCCCGGTGCAACACAGTTGACCGTCACCCCGCGCTTCGCAATTTCCGTTGCCAGACAGCGCGAGAACCCTTCGATCCCCGCCTTGCTGGCGGCGTAGTTGGATTGCCCCGGGTTCGAGTAGTCCGCTGCGACGCTGGAGATGTTCACGATCCGACCAAACCGGGCCGACATCATCGGCATGGTGACGGCCTGACAGAAGTTGAAGACGCTGGTGAGATTGTTATCGATCACCGCCTGCCACTGTTCGACCGACATGCGGGCGAGCAGGTTATCGCGGATGATGCCTGCGTTGTTCACGAGAATGTCGAGCTTGCCCCACTTCTCGATGACCTCATTCACAATCCGATCGGCGTCCGTCTTCTGGCTCGCATCGCCTTGAATCGCCCAGACTTCATGTCCGGCCGCGTTGAGATCGGCGGCGACCTGCTCGGCGGCTTCCTTGCTGGAATGGTACACGAACGCCACTTTGGCTCCGGCCTGTGCCAGCGCGGTCACAATTCCACGGCCGATGCCGCGACTCCCGCCGGTCACCAGCGCCGTGCGTCCTGAGAGCGTCGTCAAGGTAGTTGTCCTCTTTGTATCGCGTGGAGCCCGTTATAACTGGTCCCCTCGCTCGATTGATCGCTGACTCGCCAAGTTCAGGCGGGTGGCGTCCAGATTTGATGGAACAGATTTCGCGATGCCGTCCGTCGCAGGTCATCCGAGGCCGCTAAACCAGGGTTTTTGTCAGCCAGATTGAAGGCTTCCAGCGTGATTCGGGCCGACACTGCCGAAGCACCGTCGATGATCCCGTTCCCCTGAAATTCCCAAATGGCACCCTCATGTTTGCGGACGGTCAACTGGACAGCCAGCGTCTTGCCGGGCGTCACAAAACTGTTGAACTTCAGGGCACGGGCTTCTTTCAGCAAGATCGTGCTCGGCCCGAAGGCTTCACTTTCGCGGATCAGCCATCCGCCAGCCTGTACCAAAGCCTCCAGCATCAGGACCCCGGGCATCACCGGAAATCCGGGGAAATGGTCCTGCAGATACTCTTCGGCCAGCGACAGATTTTTCACCCCGGCGATCGACTTGTGCGGCGTTAATTCGGTAATTCGATCGATCAGCACGAACCGCATTGCGTCGCCCTAACACTCGAAGACCGGTGCTGTTTCCAGCCCGGTAGAATCGGGACATTCTAGGGGTTCTGCAGAGTTGACTCAACCGAGGATGACCGGACACGGACCCGCGTTGCAGCCATCGCAGCAACTCATGTTGAGCAGAGCGTTTACGAAATTTGCACGCGATCACCCCGGTCGTTCCGTAGCTGATCGCCCTAGCTCGATACGAACGATTCCTCAGGCCGACAAACGAGTGACCTGCCGTTGAAGTCGAATTTGAGTCGCTCTCCTGGCCAGCGAAATCCGTCTGCAGCGTCCAATCGGCACCGTCGATCCATGTGTTTTTATCCGGATGCATTGAAAACGAACAGGCTCCGCCGGAGCGAACCGACGGAGCCTGAGATTCGTTGACCAGGCTCAGCAGCGCTGGCCCGTTCTTTCGGAAACTAGTCACGCGGTTGTGGGACCGGGACTTCCTTCGCACCTTCGCCCGGTGTCGATTCCAGGCCGTCGCGGGTGTTCGCGTTGCTGATCCGCGTCGTCGAGCGGCCTTCCAGAATAATCTTCGCGGCATTCCGCAACTCGTCGTCACTCATCCGCCGCACGTTGCCGAGTTCGAGCAGCGGCTGCAGCATCCGAACGGCCTTCGCGACCGAGGCTTCCATCAGACCGAATTCCAGCAGGCTCTTTCGCATTTCGCCGAGGACCTGAATCTGGCTCGCAAATTCTTCCTGGAACCCGGTGAGGACTTCCAGCGACTGAATCGAATCGGCGATTGTCGCCGTCTGGGCTTTGAGTGTCGTTTCGACTTTCAGCAATCCCTGGAGGTTGCGATCCGCCTGCACGAGGTCGATCTGTTCGCCATTGAGTTGATCCTGCAGAGCGATCAACTTCGTCGTCTGGCTCGCGGCGGCATCGGTCGCTGAGGCTTCGTCTGCCATCCGCGCCTGCATCATCGACCATTGATCCGCCACGAACTGAGCAGCTTCCAGCGACTGGGCACCGATCAGCATCCGGTCTTTCAAGTTAATAAACTTGTCCAATCCGCTTTGTGCAACGGGGAGTTGTTCCATCTGCGCACGCAGTTGAGAGCCCATCACCACCAGCCCTTCCAGAGCCTGCTTCGCCTGGGGCAGATCCTCGGCCTGCAGACGGGCGGTTTCCTTGAGGGCAACGAGATTCGTCAAGGCATTCGCGGCCATCTCGTATGTTGGCTGCTGATCGACGAGTTGCTTCTCGAGTTGAGCCATCTGGGCGAACGAGTCCGCAGCCGCGGAGACGATCGGTGCCTGCTCCATCATCTTGGATTGCAGGTCGGTCATCGCTGCGAGCGCGTCTTTGGCAGCGGCGTGTGCTTCGCGTTCAGCGATCAGGTCGGTCCGCAGCTGGCGGATTTCCTGCAGCGCCAACCGGGCGTCTTCCAGTTGCGCCTTTTGCGATTTCAGGCTGGACAGGAGGCTGTTCGCTTCCCAGACCTGGTTGCCAGCACCAGTCAGTTCCTGCATCCGGGTCTCAAGTTGACCCATGTCCCGCTTCATTTGCGACAGTTCGCGAGTGAGGGGCCGGGCGATGACGAAATGCATCCCCATGAACCCGATCGTCACTCCCAGGACGAGGAGGCCCCAGGTGAGCTTTTGCTGCTCGGCCATCTGAGCTTCCATCGCCCGAATTTTCAGACCTTCGGAAGTGTACACGTGAAAAACTCCATCACGAGAAGTTCTCGAGTCCGCGGCACAGGGTGACGGGAGACTCAGCGAACGATTGAGACGATAGACGGGTCAGCTAAAGCCGCCCGGATGTTACACACTGCCTATTATCGCCAGTTTTCGCCTGGCAATTTGTGTCGACTGCGTAGCCTCGGGAACTATTCACAATTCTTCCCGCGTACACCGAGTCTGATCGCTTTGCACATCAGTGCGGACATGCCGGTTCGGAGAAATCGCCTCAAGTTCTCGCATGACGGCGGAAGAGTCGATCGCCTCTCAACCTAACTTGCAGCGAGAGAATGTGTTCCGCGCTCTGTCCAGCAGCGAACAAATGCGGAATGATGTCTCGCTCAAGAAGGAATCCTGCGATGAACATCCCTGTGCGACGGGCCACGCTGGCCGATTGCGACTGGATCGTCGATGCGAACCGGCAATTAGCTGCAGAAACCGAAAACCTGCGGCTCGACCCTGAAGTCCTCACCCCCGGAGTGACGCGGGTCCTGCGCGGCGAAGCGGAAGCCTTCTATCTGATTGCGTCAGACGACGGCCGGCCGGTCGGACAGATGATGCTCACCCGTGAGTGGAGCGACTGGCGGAACGGCTGGTTCTACTGGATTCAGAGCGTGTACGTCGTGGCGGAAGCCCGTCGCCGTGGCGTGTTCCGCGCGCTCTATCAGGCCGCCGTCGATCAGGTCGAACGCGAACCGGAAGCCGTCGGACTTCGGCTGTACTACGAAGAGCACAATCACGCGGCGCGCGACGCCTACCTGAAATTGGGGATGAAAGCAGCCGGCTATCTTGTACTGGAGAAGACGATCCGCCGCGGGTTGAGCTCGCTGCAGCAGACGTGACGGGGAAACTCCACGGTCATTACCGGTTCGGACTGACGGCTTCTCTTCGTGACGCCAGTTCCATCACTGCGACGGCGCAGGCTGCGGTTGCTTGTTGTGGACTGAGCCGTTCGGTCCAGGACCAGCGGCGCGCGTTGTCCAGCTGGGGGATCGACGGAATTACGCGGTTCGCCAGAAACTCACCAGAACCCGAGGTCACGACGACCTGACATGGTGCCTCCAGCCGTTCCAGCACGGCCAACACTGCGGATCGGGTCTGGTGGAACTGTTCCTGCACCCAGGCTGCGGCCAGTTGGTCAATTTCGGCGGGAGTGAGTTCTTCCCGGTCGGCGCAGAGCATTCTCCCGATCCGGTCGCGCGCGGCGGCGCGCGTCGCCGGTCGACCATCCGCGGTGGCATGATCGTGGAGATCCTCCGGCAAATCACCACTCAGGAGATACAGATCGCGACTGGTCGCGAACAATTCAGCGGCCACACGGAGCCGGTTCCCTCGAAACGGAACTTCGGCCAGCAAGGCCGACAGCGGCGTGCGTTCCACGCCCGCGTAGAGCAGTTCCCGCGATTGCATCCGTCCAAGATCGGTCACACCTTGTGAGCAAGGGCGACCGTGATGGAACGGAATCACATCGGTCGTCGTGCTGCCGATATCGATCAGCAGACCGCTTGCGGGAACATGCTGTTCCGCGACCAACGTTGCGAGTGCGTGCCAGTTCGCCGCTGCGACCAGCATCGGAGCTGCGACGGCTTCTGCCGGTGTGAGAAACCGTCCCGCGGTTGACCAGATTCCCAGTGAGCGAGTCCCTGCAGCTTGTTCTGTTGCCGCGACGATCGCACGGACACCTTCCACTTTCGTCGCGAAACAATCGGCGAGTTCGCCAGTCATGGTCATCGCGAGGTGCGTGATGGGTGCGAAGTGGCCGATCAGTTCTTCGAGCTGCTGGTCCAGCAGCTCGGGAGTGCGCCACAGCGGGAAGGCCACGCTGCGGGCGGTGCCATCTGCATGGGCGGCCTTGAGATTGGCCCCGCCGATATCAAGGCCCAGGATGCTCACGCGAGTTCCTTCGTGATCGCGCCGTCGGCAGTAAAACTCAATGTCGGCCCGATCCATTCCAGCGGTTTCAGGCCCTGAGCGATTTCCTTCGACGCACAGGCCAAGGTCAGCCAGCGGGCCATCAGACCGGGATGACAGCCCTGGCGATAACCGACGTAGCTCGTGGTCACACGGGGGTTGATCTCGATGAGCTGGGGACGGGTGGGTTCATCAGCAGGCAGAACGACATCAAAACCGACAAACCCGGCAAGACCGGGGATCGTCGCGGCAGCGCGCTCAGCAAGCAACTGGACCGCGCGGGCTTCTTCCGGTTCAATGCGTGCGGGGACCACGCCACCGAGATAGCGTACCGACCGCTGCACGTCGAGACGCTGCTCTACCACGGGAAGCCATTGAGTTGTGCGACCCGGTTGGAAGAGCGCGGCGATCGAGACCGCACGGCCGCGGACCCAGGGCTGACGAATCCACGTCGGTGGAGCCGTTGCCGACGCCCGTCCCGTCTCACGCCGGTAGGCGAGCCATTCCGCAGCAGTGTGCAAGCGGCGAATTCCCTGTGCTCCCGCCCCATCGCGCGGCTTCACCACGATCCCGTCTGCAGGAAACGTCGGCGGACTTTGCCAGCGCTCCAGCTCGGTTGGCGGAGTCGGTATCCCTCGGTCATTGAGATGTTGCGCCAGCGCCCATTTATCACCACACAGGGCACTGCTCGTCGCATCGGCGTTCAGGCGGATCGCAGTGCTGAGTGGTGGGAGTTGCGCGAGGGCCACGAGTTGACCATCGGTTTCGGGAGCGACGATCAACGCGGCATCGGCTTCCGTCGTGGCGACATCCCACCACATCGACCATTCCGCGGGCTGAGACGACCAGAAGCAGTCGAGATCATCCGGGACCGCCCAGCGATCGCGCCAAGTCTCCGCGAGGCACGTGGTGACGTGCACCCCAGGCACCTGGCAGGCATCTTCGACCAGTGCCCGCCACATCGCCGCTCCTTCACGGAGCAGTGAATCCGGGGGCGCGTCACCGCACAGGCCCGCGGAAACGGCTTCGAGGATGAGGAGCCGCATCGCCGCCGGTCTCCCTCAATGCCAGCCTGGTCTGGTGGACCGACACTCGACTGCAGGCCCACGACAAACGGAACTGGGGACGAGCGCACACGCCCATCCCCAGTTATCGATCGATCAATCCGGACAGACGAACGTTAGTTCGCAGCCGGAGCTTCAGCGACTTGCAGATTCGGCACGTTGATGCCGGTGATCTTGACTTGCGTGTGTTTCTGGCGATGGCCAGTATGCCGCCGCGACGCATGCCGCCGACGGAGCTTCTGGATTTCGAGCTTCGGGCCACGGAACATCGGGTTTGTGACTTCGGCCGTGATCGTCGCACCCTCGATCGCGGGCTTGCCAATCAGGCTCGCACCGCCACCGTTCGCGAGCAGCACCTTGTCGAAGGTGATCGCCGTGCCCGGTTGGGCTTCCACCCGATAATCGACGACCAGCACGTCACCAGGCTGAACGCGATACTGCCGACTGCCGTCTTCAAAGACTGCGAACATGGACCAGAACCTTGGAGCAAAAAGCGGCGGTTGCCACCGGGAACCTACGGACCTGTATCGAGACGAACGAGAGACTGTAACCGATCAGCCGCGCGATTTCGAGTCATCCCGCAACGGGACCCGCACTTCATTCCCCAAGTCGTTTGTGCAGTAGAACTTAGAGTATTCCGGCGAGACATTTGCCAGGGCGTTGATGTTGACCATCACGCCGTAAGACTCTTCCAGCTGGGTGATATCGCGGCGTTTCCGGTTATTCAGAAAGGCGGCCACGCGCTCGTGCACATCGATCGTGACGCGGGTCACGTCTTCATGGCTGGCCTGCGTCATCAGCAGCCGCATGATCTCAATCGAGACGCTTTCTGCCGTCTTCACCTGGGCCGTGCCGTTGCAGCACGGGCAGTCTTCGTAGACGCTGCGCCGCAACGAGGGCCGAATCCGCTGACGAGTCATTTCGATCAGGCCGAACGGGCTGATTCGCAGGACCTTAGTACGTGCCCGGTCGCGACTCATCGCCTCGCGGAACGCCCTCTCGACACCCCGTCGATGACGTTCTTCGCGCATATCGATGAAGTCGCAGACGATCACGCCCCCCATGTCGCGCAGTCGCAGCTGCCGACTGATTTCGTCCGCAGCGCGGAGATTCATTTTGTAGGCGTTTTCCTCGGCGTCGTCATCGCCCCGATAGTTGCCGCTGTTCACGTCGATGGCGACGAGGGCTTCGGTCTGATCGATGACGATCGAACCGCCCCCTGCCAGCGGAACGCGGCGGCAGTGAATCTTGCCGATTTCCTGTTCGACATTGAAGAGATTGAAGAGCGGAGCCTTCCCTTCGTAGAGCTCGATCCGCTCTTCATGCGAGGGGAGCACGATCTTCATGAACTCACGGGCCCGTTCATAGGCCCGCGGCTCGTCGATCAGAATCCGGTCGACTTCACCATTGTAGATGTCCCGGATCGTCCGGGTGATCATGTCGCTTTCTTCGTAGATGTCGACCGGGGCGGGATGTTTTTTCACCCGCTTCACGATCAGCTTCCACAACCGCAGCAGGTAATTCATATCGCGCTGCAGGTCGGCCTGCGAACGGTCGATCCCCGCGGTGCGGATGATGAACCCGAGACCTTCCGGCGGATCGAGTTCGAGCAGCGCCCGCTTGAGCTTCTTGCGGACATCTTCGTCGATGATCTTGCGACTCACACCGACGCGCTTGAGCGCGGGCATCAGCACCAGGTAACGGCCGGGGATGCTGATGTAGGTCGACAGGGTCGGTCCCTTGGAGCCGATCCCTTCTTTGATGACCTGCACGAGGACTTCACTGCCGCGGCGGAAAATCTCCTGAATCGGAGGCTTGCTGCGGGCACTGCGTTCGTTCTCGCGGCTGCCACTGCGGCGGGGACGGTTGCGAACCGGTTCGTCGCTGTCATCGTCCTCGTCGTCGTCAGTGGGGCCATCGACGAGGTGTTTATAGTATTCGAACTCCACATCGCTGACATGGAGAAAGCCATTCCGACCCACGCCGAAATCGACGAAGGCGGCCTGGATGCTGGGCTCCAGGTTGACGATGCGGCCTTTGTAGATGTTCCCGACGTAATTCTCGAGGCTGTTGCGTTCGACGTAGAGCTCTTCGAGCACTCCGTCTTCAACGAGCGCGATCCGGCTTTCCTCCGGCTGGAGGACGTTCATCAGCATTTCTTTTTTCATCGCACGCCTTTCCGGCGGCGGTGCAGACGGGACTGACGAACCGCTGAGACCGATCGATGTGGAACACCGACACGACAGCCCGGCCCCCTGGAGGGGACGCCGGGGAACACAGGCCTTCGGCTTCAGACACCCAGGATCCGCTGCAACGCATCGACGCGCGCCGGACGGAAACGAGTGCGGGCTCCACGAGTGGACGATGGGCTCGAATCGCGTCAAGCGAAGAGCATCGACCAGTCGCGATCAGGTTGATCGGAGCCGGACCGGATGGTGTGTGTCGTGTCGGCAGTTCACTCATCGCCGGGCGGACATCCCCTGCCGTTTCCCGTGACCAGCGAGGCGTCGCGCACCAGGCGTCCGACGCACACGAAGTTCCGGCGTCGTCGACGTCGGGAACTGCTGGAGGGAACGAACGGGGGGCGACAGAACCACGACCCGGGACGAAACACTGGCGGTGAGCCAGATTGCCCGTCCTGCGAGTCGCTGCGGTCGACCGAAGTCGTCGCACGGTGTCTGTCAGCCTTCGACCCTGCACGCTGCCGCTACTTTCAATGCAAAACTCACCCTTGCAGGCGACGGACATCGTCGCCCCGTGTTTTCTGGTGGAACGCCGCAGCATTCCGTGTCCGCATCACAGAGTGGGCAACCGCACTGTTTGACAGTCCGGCTGTCATTCCACGTTCTCTGCCGATTCGGGACAAATCTTTTTCAGCTCTCCGAGCAGGTAACTCTCAACGTCGCGGGCCAGTTCCATACTCTGCGCCCGTGAAGCAATCCGCTCCGCTTTGGGAAGCGTGAGGTTGCGGATGACTTCCTTCAATTCGGGGATGACATGCGGCGTCACGCTGATTTGCCGTAAACCCATCCCCACCAACAACGGAACGAACAACGGATCCGAACTCATCTGACCGCAGACCGAGACCGGAATGTGATACTTCCGGGCGGCCGCAATCACCATGTGAAGCAGCCGCAGAATCGACGGATCGCCCGCACGGTAGAGGTTCGCCACCGCTGCGTCGCCGCGGTCGACTGCCAAAGTGTACTGGATGAGGTCGTTCGTCCCAATGGAGAAAAAATCGACCTCTCGGGCAAACTCTTCCGCCAGGATGGCCGCGGCCGGGACTTCCACCATCATTCCGACCGGGACATCCCGGTTGTACTCAACCCCTTGCTCCTCAAGGTCTTCCATCACGTCACCGAGGATCATCCGGGCCTGCCGGAACTCGAGCAAGGTCGAGACCAGCGGGAACATGATCCGCAGATCGCCATGGACTGCTGCCCGGAGGATCGCTCGCAACTGGGTTTTAAACAGCTCCAGGTGAGTGAGACTGAGCCGAATACTGCGGACGCTCAGGGCGGGATTGATGTCGTCCGGGTACTCGGCCCGCAGCTTGCCAGGCATTTTGTCCGCACCAAGATCGAGCGTCCGGATCACGACCGGTTCGGTCGGGAAAGCCTTCAGCACTTCCCGATAGGCACGGTAGTGGTCTTCTTCCGTCGGTTCACGCTGCTTTTCGAGGTACAGAAATTCCGTGCGGTACAAGCCGATCCCAGCAGCTCCGCGCTGTTTGGCGGTCTCCGCTTCTTCCGGAAATTCGATGTTCCCCATCAACTGTACGCTGACATGGTCGCGGGTTTCTGAAGGGAGCGACCGCAGTCCTTCGCGGCGTTTGGTGAAGCTGCGGAACCGGGCTTCCGATGACCGGTACTTGGCGAGCGTCTCTTCATCCGGGTCGATGATGACGGTGCCGTGGCTTCCATCGATGATGATGGTTTCGCCCCCGGCGACATCGGACAGGAACCCGCCGATCCCCACCACAGCAGGGAGTTCCAGCGCCCCGGCGAGAATCGCGGTGTGACTCGTATGGCTGCCGACTTCCGTCGCAAATCCCAGGACAAACCGCTTGTCTAACCCGGCCGTCTCACTGGGGCTGAGATTGTGGGCCAGCAGGAGCACCGGTTCCGTCAGGTGGCTGAGTTCTTCGCGATTCTCACCCAGCAGATGCTTCAGCAAGCGTTTTTCGAGGTCATAAATATCAGCCGAGCGTTCGGCAAAATACTGGTCACCCAGGTTTTGGAATCGCTTGGCATACTGGCGGAGCACCCGACTGACAGCGAACTCGGGTGAGAAGGATTTCTCACGGATCAGGGCTTCGATCTCCGCAACCACTTTATGGTCGCGGAGCATCATCAGATGGGCGGTGAAGATCGCTGCGTATTGTGCCCCGAGGCGTTCGTTCGCCAGGGTCACATTGAGTTCGATTTCCTGACAGGTCGTCTCGACCGCTGCGCGAAACCGGGCGAGCGCCATATCGACCGCATCGATACTGACAAAGCGATGCGGAATCCGAAATGATTCAGTCCCGAAAACCAGAGCCGGTCCGATCGCCACGCCGGGCGAGACCGCGATGCCGCGTTTCACGTACATGCGGCTCTCCGGTCAACAGCGCGGGACACCAGCATCCCGCGGAGTGTGGACTTAGTGTTGCGGAGCGGTGACCGACGGAATCCCCAACCCTGCTTCAAACAGGGCAGCGAGATGTTCGATCGCTTCCGCCGCGTCTTCACCGTCGACTTCCAGTTCCAGTTGTGAATCTGGCCCGGCGGCCAGTGTCATGAGATCAAGAATGCTTTTGGCGTCGGCTTGCTGCGCGCCCTTGATCAACTTCACCCGGCTGTGAAATTTCATGGCCAGTTGCGCGACCGCCGTGCAGGGTCGGATGTGCAATCCCTGCTCGGCCTTGACCACCACCATACGACGGAAGACCTGTGATTCTGCCATGGGGGCGATCCTTCCTCACCGGTCCATCGGCGCGCATCTCCAGGGACGCGCCTAGACCTCGCCGTTATCCGCTTCGCGAAGCAAATCCACCACCGCCTCCCGCGATTTGGACTGTCGCAGGAACTTGCAGAAGTTCTGGTTCCGCAGATGCCGCGAAATGCTTTCCAGAGCCCGCAGGTGATCACCCGGCTTATCCGGCGGGGAGACGAGCAGGAAGAGGATGTAGACCGGTTCGCCATCGAGGCTGGCAAAATCGACCCCACCACCCGCCAGTGCCACCGTGGCAACAAGTTTGTCGACCGACGCATGCTTGGTATGCGGGACTGCTACGCCGTTGCCAATCCCGGTTGAACCGAGTTCTTCGCGCTTCAGGATGGCAGCGATAATCCCTTCTTCATCCGCCGCCTGAATGCTGCCTGCCTGGCGCAGGCTGGCCACCATCTGCCGAATGGCGATGTCTTTCGACGACGCCGAGAGGTCCGGAACAATTGCGTCCGCGACCACAAAGTCGCACAGTTTCATACCCCATCCTTCATCAGACCAGATCGAGCGGAACACGCTGACCCGCGGGAACGTTTCAAGTCGCTTCCCAGCGCTGCACAGCACTCGGAAGTCTGGATTTATTCGACTGCCGGAGGCTCGCCTGCCACTTCATTCAGCGGAGGCGTCCGACGGTGGTCTTGAATCTTTTCTTTGTACTTCTTGATCTGGTGTTCCATCTTATGCAGCGCACCATCGAAAGCGGCTGTCGCTTCCGCAGCCGTTTCGCTCGACACGAAATTGTGCTTGTGTTCAGCATCGACAAGGATTTCCGCCATCGCGGAACCATTGCTGAAGTCGAACGTCACCTGGATCGCTGTCACGCGATCAAAGTAGGTCAGGAGCTTTTCCGCCTTGTGCGTCACATACGCTTGAGTGTCATGATGGATCGTCCCATGACGGCAGGTGATGGCCACTTGCACGAATCTCGGCTCCTCAACGTGTCCTGCCGCGGCCGACGGTGCGCCTGAAGCATGCTACTCCGCATGATTCATCGTTCCTCGTGCGCCAGGTCCTGTCTGGAGTCCGGCGACTACCGCGATTCGCAAAGACTGTACCACAGAACGGTGGGTTGCGAAATCGAACGTCCCGCATTCAACAGCGATTCCTGATCCGTCGAACCCAGCCCCGGCGGACGTGAAAACCTGCTGGGAAGCAGACCAGATTGCCGTCAAAATGCACGCCGGGGATTCAGGACCATAGAAAATCCCCTCCGCTGCCAGCTCATTCGAACCGCAATTCATCGAGCGGGACGTGTTCACTCGCTGGTTCTGCGGGCAACTCTGCCAAGGGCAAAGGCAATGCCTCGCGCTGACCGAGCCCCGGAATCCATGAGGCGAGACGGACCTCACGCTGGACCGGTGCTTTGGCCGGCTGGACCAGTTCCGCCGGTCGCTGTTCTAACTGCACCGACCGGTGATAGTTCGCCGAGTCCTTCTTCGCGGGGGCAAACTGAAAGTTAAAGAACGGCAGCCGGGAATTGCTGTCGGCCGAGACACCGCTCCGTTCTAACGCACATCCGCAGCACAGACACACCCACCCCATTGCCATCAGGCTCAGGCACTTTGAGCTTCGTCCAGGCTGTCTGCGTGGTAACCGTTCGATCATCCGCTTGCTCCGCGACACGCTTCCAACCGAATCTCTGAACGTCTCAGCCACATGCCCAATCCCTCGGATCAGGCCGATCACACAGTGACAGAGAGTGGGAGAGGATCAGGGAAGACGGGGCTGTACCAGATTGCCCAGTCTGCGCGAAGAGCGGTTTTCATCTGTCACAACGAGGGGCAGGTGGACGCCGCCCGGCACCCAAGCGACCCGAGAGGCATCGCCAGCGATTCACGCTGTCAGGTCACCGCAGTCAGCGGCGCTGGCTCACACGTCTGCGTCACGGCTGGCGGTTCACCGCGATGGATCACGTTCATCGTCTTCCAGCGTCCCTGCAGAAACCGTGCACCATAGCCGAATCCCAGGGCCACCACGTAGACCGAGCAGATCGACCAGCAGACATACAGATTCGGCCCCGGCCACCACCAGCTCAAAGCGGTCGGGATGACGAGCAGTCCCCACGCGGACAGAAATCCGAAGATCATCGAGAACCGCGTATCGCCCGCCCCGCGAATCGATGACCCGAAAATGATCGCCATCGCATCGAAGAACGAATAGATCGCGACGAAGCGAAGCAGCACCACGACCGTGGAATGCGTCGGTGCGAATTCCTTCGGATCGGCAAACAGTGCGTAGGGACGTATCAGTAAGTCGGGGAGCGTCACGAACAACAGACCGCAGAGGAGCATGTACCCGCAGCCGACGATCACCCCCCGCCAGGTCGATTCCGCAGCGAGTTCCGGCTTGCCTTCACCAATCCGCTGTCCCACCAGCGTCGAAACTGCGATCCCCAGTCCCACGACGGGAATGAAGGCGACGGTATTCAGATTGAAAGCAAGATTGGTGGCCGCCAGCGCGTCCTGGCTGATGCGCCCGACGAGCATCATGAACACCGCGAATCCGGCGACGTCGATCAGCATCTGTAAGCCGCTCGGTCCGCCGAACCGCAACAAGTCCGCGAATAATCCCCGATCGAACCGGGCTGCGGTCCGGAGTGAGCCGCCGATCCGGCGTTCATTTCGGAGAATCAGCACCGAAAAAATCACCGTGGCGAGGACGTTGCCAAAGATGTCGGTCATCGCTGCGCCCGCCATCCCGAATTCCGGGATGAAGCCCCAGCCGTAGATGAACGCGTAATCGAGAAACGCGTTGATCCCGACGCACCCCGCGTTGACGTAGAGGACGATTCGCGTCTGTCCACGTCCGCTGAAGTACGCCGACAACACCGATTGCAGCACCGCCGGGATACTCCCCCAGCAGAGCCAACGGAAGTAAATCGTCTCCAACTCGGCCACTTTTGTGGGGTGGCCGATCAACTGAAACAGTTCCCCGGAAAGCGGAGCCAGCAGAGTGATCAGCGTCCCGGCGATGAAGGCGAAGCAGACCCCTTGCCAGACCGAGGCCAGTACGCGCTCGGGCTGCTTCGCGCCGTCGTATTGAGCGACGAACGTATTGATGTACGATCCGACGCCGAAGGGAAAACTCAGGCAGGACCAGTACAGGATTCCCGCGGGGAGCGACGCTGCCAGGGCATCGCTCGAATACCACGTCAGGTAGATGCGGTCGATGACGTGCATGATCGATTGCATCCCGGCTGACATCATCAGCGGAAGCGCAATCACCAGCAGTTCGCGGAAACCGCCGGGGCGGTGCAACGGGGGGACCGACAAGGATGCCTCGACCTTCGGGACGACCGTCTGGTCGTCGGGAAACCGTCTACTATCGCCCAGAAGCCGCCCGCCGACAACCGGGAACGATCCGCTTCACGCAAAGTGCATCAAACGTCGGACATTCCTGCCGTGCTGCAGTGGGGCGTGTCTCGCAGGGAAGGTCGACACGGCTGCGGGTGCCAGGTTCGCGAAAGGATGCGGGAATTCCCCTGTCGATCATCGATCACCCAGTTTGAGCAGCGGCAACGGGCGGAATTCCGGAGACAATTGAAAGTGCGCGAAGGACTGCTCTCAGAGCATTCCTTCCTGTCGATCACTGATGAGTTCGCCCCCCGTTGAAGGATCTGCTGCGATGATTTCGGAAATCCAGGGAGACATTCTGCTCACCAAAGCCCAGGCGATTGTGCATGGCGTTGCACCGAATGATGATTTTCACCAGGGCCTGGCTTTGGCCATTCGTGAAAAGTGGCCGGTGATGGTGAAAGACTTTCGCCACTGGTGTCGCACCGCCCACCCCAAGCCCGGAGAAGCGTGGCTGTGGGGGACGACTGATGGCCAGCGGATCATCAACCTGCTGACGCAGGAGCCCGCAGCTCACGACCATTCCCATCCGGGAACGGCGAAGCTCGAATCCGTGAATCATGCCCTCAAGGCGTTGCATCACCTCATCGAGAAAGAAGGGATCACGAGTATCGCGCTGCCCAAGCTCGCCACAGGCGTCGGCCGTCTCGAATGGAGCGAAGTTCGCTCCCTCATCGAGAAGCACCTCGGCAGCCTCAACATCCCGATCATGATCTACGGCGAATATCACAAGGGCCAGCAAGCTGTGGAACCGGGTCTCGCGTAATCGAACCCATCCTGTGAGTTGACCAAAGAAAGCCGGGCGTCGCCTTGGACACCCCGGCTTTTGCCTCACAAGCCGACGGGAAGCGTAGCCACCAGTCAGCGGACGGGGCGCGAGCCCCCCGGTGTGATGGATTCGTTGTTGTGGACAGAGGTTGGGGAAAGAGGAAACTCACCGAGGGGCTCGCGCCCCGACCGCTCACAGTGCTGATCATCTTCGAAAAACAACAGCCCGGCATGGTCCACCACGCCGGGCTGTTTTCGCTTGCGTCTTCGCGTTCCCCGTTTACAGGAACTGCGTAATCCCCGGTTGCGCCGTCGGCGGAACTTTCACTTCGGTGTTCCAGTCCTTGATCTCTGGAACGAGGACTTCCTGCGAATTCAGTGCCATCTCCCACGTGATCTGGCGACCGGTGTAACCCGCCATGCGACCCATGATGCCCATCAGCGTGCTGCTGACCATCCGGTCGCCATCATTGAGCGGTTCGCCCTTGCGGAGGGACGCAAAGAACTCGTTGTGCTCGACCTGATACATGTTGGGCGACGGACCGGAATACTTCCACTCGTTCTCACCGGTGGTGATCACGCCCCGCGGACCAATCTGAGCAGTTCCCTTGGTCCCGAGGATCGTCAACGCATTCTCGTTATGACAGCCCGAAATCTGCCGCTGGGCGAGGAACCCGCGCGTCGCCCGGTCGTTGTCCCAAAGGTAGTTGACTTCGATGTGATCGAAGATGTTGCCGCCCGGTTGGGGGATCTGGCGGCCGCCGACTGCCGTGCACGAGACGGGCGGGGCATCCTTCATAGTCCAGGCCAGCCAGTCGACCGTATGGATCGCCTGCTCGACAAGTCCGTCACCCGACAGCCACGTGAAGTTGTACCAGTTGCGGACCATCCACTCGAGATCGGTGATGTCCTTCGGCCGCTTGTCAGGCGTCGGCATCGGCTTGACCGGCCCGGTGAGATACGTCCCGTAGATCGCGACGACATCGCCAATCAGACCGTCATGCACGCGCTTGAAGAGTTCGCGACGGGGATAGTCGTATCGCCAGCAGAACCCGGCCAGTACGCCGAGCTTTTTGTCTTTGGCGACCTTGACCGATTCCATCACCGAACGGCAGCCGGGGGCATCGGTCGCCATCGGCTTTTCGGTGAAGATGTGCTTGCCCGCTTCAACCGCCGCCTTCAGATGGAATGGCCGGAAGCCGGGGGGCGACGCGAGAAGCACCACATCGCAGTTGTCGATCACCTGCTTGTAGGCATCGAGGCCGACGAACTTCATCGATTCGTCGACTTGCACCTTATCCGCGATCTTCGGCTGCGTCTTGAGGTTTTCGATGCTGTAGTCGATCTGCTGGCGGAAGACGTCAGCGACGGCGACGAGCTTGACGTTATCATCTGCACCGAGGGCTTCGCGGGCAGCTCCAGTGCCCCGACCACCGCAGCCGACAAGGCCGACCTTCAAGGTATCCGACCCGGCGGCATACACCCCCGAGGCGAGCGACAGATTCAACCCGACCCCTGCAGCTGCAACGGTCGTCGACTTCAGGAAATCACGGCGATTCGGTGACTGATCCATACCGGCCTCACACACATCTCGAAGACGAAACAGACACTGACACGAACCTCTATCCTACTCATCGAACCTACCCGATGCGAGCGACCCAGCCCGCCCTGACCGGGTGCGCATCGGACAGACCGAGTTCAATCACCATGTCTCTTTGGACGCCCAGCCATTCCGATGGCTGGATCTCTTCTCGAGTGCATCACCGTTTCGCATGCTTGACGAAAAACTCGACGATCGGCGTCGAGTCGTCCAGTCCATGCGGATGATGCCCGACGCCCGGCTTGGCGATCAGCGTGATCGAGCCACCCAACTGCTTGTACCGCTCGGCGATCAGGCCGGTGTTCTCGTCCCACGGGACGACGTCGTCCGCATCGCCGTAGACGTGCAACAACGGGATGCCCGCTTCCGCGAGCGGCTTCAGGTTGTCGACCGGGTTCTTGTCATAGGCGAGCGCGGCGGCGTCATCGGCGAAGCCGTAACGTTCCAGCACGAGCTTCCAGTCGCGCGGACTTCCTTTGCCCTTTCCCTTGCCGCCGGGCCAGCTCTTGAAGTCGCAGACCGGGGCATCGCCATACAGGCACGTCACCCGATCGGGATGAGCCGCGGCCCAGTTGTAGCAGTAGAGCCCGCCACGGCTGAGGCCGACCAGACCGGACTTCTTCGCGAGGCCGTGCTTCGTCGTTAGCATGTCATAAAACGCTTCCCACTGCTTCACCGCATACGGCGAGCCGAGTTGATCGGGGACACGTAAATAGACGATGTGATAGCCCCGTTCCAGCAGCGCGATGTCTGGAGCGGGCTTATGCCCGAAGAACTCGCCATGCCAGACCCACGGCCGCCCTTCCGCTGCCTGCTTCGGCACGACGACCGAACCGAGATGCTCACCGACCGGGAACTCGTAACGGACGAACCCGTGCCAGTCGGTTTGTTTGCCTGTGAATGGCTCTGGTTCGGCCGCAATGACGACTGACGTCATGCACAGCAACAGCATCGTAGAGATCGTCTTCAACATGAGTAACTCTGCTCAGGAGATGGAATTCGATTGGACGACAACCGCATCGCGGTTGCTCAGTGATGTCGTTCGCAGAGTCGCCATCACGCTCCGCGTGATGAGCAGAGTGTCAATACAGCACTCCGATCTCAACCTTGCTCATGATCATTGGTAAGTTGGCCACGTGAGCTTCATCCGCTCATCAAGCTGAGCGTGAAGGCGACGTTCAAAACATGATCACTACTGGGCCGTTTTCTTTTTCTTCGCGGCGCCAGCGTTAGCTTCCGGGTCGGTGAACGGGGGACGCTCAAACGTCTGGCCATCGCCGGTCACGCGCGGGTCACCCGCGGCCTGCAGGACAGACTGAAGTTGATCCGCGAACATCGCCCGATGCATCGCCTGCGCCGGGTCACTCGCGAGATTCTTCAGTTGATCGCGATCGCTGCGCAGGTCGTAGAGTTCCTCGCCGGGACGCTTGCCGAAGGCGATGTCGTAAGCCGTTTTCCACTGTGGATCGTCGCGATGCTGCAGCAGCCACGCTTTGGTCGGACCAGCGTCCATATCGGCAAAAGCCACGCGGGTGTTGTTCTCCAACTCCTGCAGTGAAGGGAGGATCGGCTGCGTCGCTGCCAGCGGCGAACCCATCGGCCAGCGATCCGGTTCATAGTTGCGGATGTAGAGGTAGTCCTTTGTCCGAATGGCCCGTTGCGGATAGGGTTTACTCCCTTCGCGTGCGTTACCGACGTGCCGTTCGCGACCTGTCACCACGAACGACCGGGCGGGATCAACCTGTCCCGACTGAGTCGACTTCAAGACCGGGACCAGACTGCGGCCGTGCATTCCCGCAGGCGGAGCAACTCCCGCCATTTCCAGGAAGGTCGGCGCGAGATCCATCAGTGTCGTGAAGTCATCGACCACGCGTCCTGAGGGTTGACCCGGCCAGCGCACGACGAGCGCCACGCGCACGCCGAAGTCATAGAGATTGCACTTTCCCCGCGGAAAACCGGGGGCACCATGGTCCCCACTGATGACAACGATCGTGTTGTCGAGTTCGCCCGCTGCTGCGAGTTGCTCCAGGATCACGCCCACCCCGGCATCCCAGGCTTGCGCTTCACCGAGATAATCAGCAAAGTCCTCGCGGACCTCGGGGACATCTGGCAGGAACGACGGCAACTTGCCTTTCAGCGTATCGGGTTCAATGTTCCATAACGCCTTGCCCGAACCTTTGACCCAGGTGCGATGCACGTTCGTCGGGCCGAACCAGTAACAGAACGGCTGATTCGGCTTGCGGTCCGCCAGGAAGGCCGAGAAGTTCCCGCGGACGTTGGCGTACATCCGCTCTTTGGCTTCGTCCAGCGGCGTGCCGCTAGCAACCAGCTTGGTCACATTCTGCGAGAACTGGTTAAACGCACCACCCGACTTTTCATAGCCGAACTTACCCGCGCCGTAGGGGGCATCATTCGGCGAACCGGGACTCCAGACCTTGTACGTTTCGCCGATGTGGTACCCCGCGTCTTTCAATAACAGCGGCCAGCTGGGAATGGCGGAATCCCACTGTGCTCCATTCAGAATCGCTCCACGTCCGGTGGCGAAGAAATACCGCCCCGACATCAGCGAACTGCGGCACGGCGTACACGACGGGGCATTGACGAACGCATGTCGGAACAGCACCCCTTCCTTCGCAATGCGATCGACATGCGGCGTCTTCACCACATCGTTCGCCGAGCCGGGACCGTCCACCGCCGCATACGCCCCCGCATACCGCCCCCAGTCATCCGCAAAGCAGAAGACGATGTTCGGCCGGTCGGCGGCGAGAAGGGTGGCCGAACTTCCGAGCGAAACAAACAGAATCAACGCGGTATCTCGCATTGAACATCCTCCTTTTTACGCAGGAACAGCACGGCCGATTTGGATCATCACCGCGAATCGCCATCGATGCTGTCGTTGAGTTGAGAGTCCAGGTGACTGCCGATGATGGCCTGCTCAGCGAATGAGTCTATTGGAACGAATACTTCTAAAGTTGAGGCAAACCAGACGATTCGTCATCGGAGCAGCAGGCGTGGCCGTCATTCACGGCGTCCCGCGGGGTCGATAGTCGCGTGTGTCGAGGCACGCATCATATGTCGCGCGATCAATGCGGACCCATTCCGTCTGATTGATACCTCGCGTATTGGTGTAAGTTGGACTGACAGGGAAGGCACAGGCCAATTTGATCCAGCGGGACTGCTGGACCGAGATCGCGCGGACTTCGTCGGCCACTTCCGAGAGGTCCTGATCCTGACTGAAGATCAAGGCGACATCACAGGTGTTGTCGCGCGCCGCGGCGACGATATCGAGTGCGAGGCGAACGTCGACACCCTTTTCACTTCCGACCAGTACGGTCGTCGTACCGCCGCCGGGAAGCGCCACAGTCTGATTACGGTATTTCAGATGCCGCGAATATGTGCGGACGCCTTCACGACCCATCTGGGCGAGTTTCGCCGTCCAGAAGTGATTCCAGAACGAATCATCCGAAGGATTTGGAAAGCCGGTGTAGAACCTGGTTTCCCGAAGTTGCCAACCCATTGCCTGGCAGACGGACTCCGCCAGGCGTTGCGGATCATAGTTGGGCCATTTGTAGCCGAAGGCGTATTTTGCCGCGTAGAAGAGGTTTTGGCCATCGAAGAACGCGAGAGCTCGTTTGATGGTAGGCTCAGCCGGCATGAGACATACCCTCGGTCGAACCCATAAAAAACAGAACCCCGCCGGAGGCCTTGCGGCGTGTCCGACGGGGAGTAGATAATTCTATTATCGGTTGGATCCAGGAAAAATCAAGAGAACCATTCACTTCGCGGATCCGTTTTCCAGTCGACAAGTCCGATGAGTTTTTGATCGACGCGCGAAGTCGTCCAAACCAGTGGGAGATGCGACTAGGCTTTCCCCTAACTTAGTTGAGAGGCCATCCATCCATCCGAAAATGGCTCCCAACCGGCAGGGGATGCGTTGGAGCCATCGCCGCTAGATCGAACGGCCCCCGCCTGAGGGCCGCTTCACTTCGTCGGCACATCCAGCGATGCATGCGAAATTGACCGTTCGGGCAGAATTCCTTGGCCAAGACTCGGACACAAGTGACGACTTTATCCGTTCGGCCCGGCAAAGATCCGGACAAGTGACGGACCGACTGGTTCATGACTTCTGGAATCTGCGAGAGGTTCAAGCATCCGTTCGACACCAGTCGTGCTGACCGTTCGATTAACTGACCGTCTCGAATGAAGATCACGCCCACAGCGGCAGCTTCTGCACGTCGGGCGACCTCACGGGCTTCCATTTGCTCAAGCGAAACCTGCATCGCTTCCAGGGAGATTTCTTCGTCAAGCGGCGCTGCTTCACCTTTTGCCACCATTAGAGCCGACTGATTTGCTGGTGTCATCGAGCGTCTCCGTCTTTGCAGTGAAGTCATCACATCGATACCGACAGTTTGCGATACCGTCTCGATCGGGAGGACATCGAGAATTCTACTGCGGAATCCGGCTCAGCGTGTAGTACGCTTCTTTGTGCAACAGGGGCAGGCCGGCGGTGGATTTGAGGCCCGCGGAGACGAGTTCGTGGATGTGGCCTTCCTGCAGGCCGTCGATCACGAGCCGCACGCTCTTGCCATCGTCCGCGACGGTTGCCGACTTGATCGTCGGGGTCGTGAAGTCAACCTCGGGGCTGCCGTACGCGGCCTGGTAGATGTAGGTGTAGGTCTGCAACTTGTACGATGCGAGGTCAGCTGCGGAAGCCTTGTCGACCGGCTCTGTAAAGGTCAGCTCGAAGCCATCCGATTTGGCCCGCATCTCGTGAATCTCGAACGGGACCTTGCCGGTCCAGTCGAGTCGTTCCAGGGCATACGGTTTATTTCCGCGACTTCCCCAGCCACGATTCGTCCCGCCGACGAACATCGCTCCGGTCGGAGACATTTCGAGCGTGAGTGTTCCCGAACCGAAGCCCTCGCGGAACGGGAAGCAGGCCCCTTGATAATGTCCGTCGACCTTTTCCAGGAAGCACCGCATCACCGTGCTGTTGGTCTGATCGCCGACGAACATCTGCTTCGTGAACGGTCCGAACTTGCCACCGGTCGTGTCGCAGGTCACGCCGCTCGCAGACTGCCCCATTTTCTTGTAAGGGAAGAGGATGATCGGCGGTTCGTACTCGGGAATCTTTTTCGCTTCCACCATGAAGCGGCTGCCCGATTGCGGTTCCTGCGGCTTATTCGGCAGGACCGCTTTCACTTCGGGGAGGTCGTACCACTTGAAGCCGCCGGGGTGACCGACGAACTTGCCTGGGATGAGATGCTTGAGTCCACACGTCCCGTTCCAGGGGCCTTGATTGTCGGTGTAGAAGACGTCCCCCTCGGCGTTCATGCCGATTCCGCCGGGCGAGCGGATGCCGCTGCACGTGGGGATCGATTTCCCATCAGGCGTGACCCGCAGACACCAGCCGCGGTACTTGTTGTCGCTGCCGAAGGAACCGGTCAGGCAGAGGACGACCCAGATGTTCCCTTCTTTGTCGAACTTCGACCCGAAGGCGTACTCGTGATAGTCGCCGTTGATGTGCCAGTCGTCGTTGACGACCTCGAACACATCCGCGACGCCGTCGCCGTTCGAATCCTTGATCCGTGAGACATCACCCCGCTGGGTGAGATACAACCAGCCATCGCGATGCGTCAGGCCGAGGACTTCATGCAGGCCGTGAGCGAACCGCGTCCACTTCTGCTTCCCCGCTTCGGCGAACGGTTGCTCGACCATCCAGACTTCACCTCGGCGCGTCGAGACCGCCAGCCGCCCATCGGGAAGCAGGTCGGTCGCCCCGACTTCGAGGAACGCATCCTTCGGAATCTCGAAGGTCGAGAGTTTGTAGAAGTCGTTCTCGACCGGGGCCTGCGCCAGCAGAGGAGATGTGATCCCGAGGACAACCATCAGCAATGAGAAAAGACGATGCACGGCAGACAGCCTTTCACCAGGTGAATGCTCTCGGAGCGCAGAGGAAACATTTTTCTTCTGAACAATTTACCCAGCCAGAGGCTTCGGGCACAATCCGGTGAGCCGTCTCTCCTCGGATGGTACGGCTTTCCCTTCTTGATGCCTGCAACAGGAGCGTCCAGATGATGATGCGTCGGCTGGTGATCGGCCTCTGTGGTCTCTCTTCACTCTTACTGACTTCCACGGCATTCGCGCAAGCGGAAAAGCCCAAGGATCCGCGGATTCCCGCCACCGCGAACGAAGTCAAATACGGACCGCATGAGCGGAACGTGGTCGACTTCTGGAAGGCGGAAGGAGAAGGCCCGCGGCCGTTGCTGGTCTTTATCCACGGTGGCGGTTGGACGGGCGGCGATAAGGGGAACGACACCGCCCGTTTCGTCCCGTACCTCAACAAGGGGATCTCCTGCGCGACGATCAACTATCGTCTCTCTGGCGAACACCCGCTCCCGGCTCCCGTGCACGATGCCGCCCGGGCGATTCAGTTCATCCGCAGTAAGGCGGGCGAGTGGAACATCGACACCCAGCACATCGCGCTCACTGGCGGCAGTGCCGGAGCCTGTACCTCGATGTGGCTCCTGCTGCACGATGATCTCGCGGACCCTAAAGCCGAAGACCCCGTGGCGCGCCAGTCGACCCGTGTTTGTGCTGCGGCAGTCAGTGCCGGGCAGACCTCGATCGACCCCAAAGTCATCGAACCCTGGCTCGGGACGAATGTCCTCAAGCACCGGATGATCAACATGGCCGTCGGCGAACCGACAATCGAAGGGGCGATGCAGAACTACGACAAGCACAAAGCCCTGTGGGTTGAGTTTTCGCCCGTGAATCACGTCAGCAAGGGCGATCCGCCGCTGTATATGACCTATGGTGCCGACATGACACTTCCGTCAAAAGACGCTGGCCACGGCATTCATCACCCGGTCTACGGCGTGAAGATGAAAGAACTCTGCGACGCGGCCGGTGTCGAGTGCCACCTGCTGATTCCGAAGACCTCGACGCCGGAGAAGTACCCGTCGCCACAAGACTTCCTGATGGCGAAACTGCTCGCGAAGTAGGCTGATCGCTACCGTCAGATCTGATCGAAGCCCGGCATCGCCCTGGATGCCGGGCTTCATCGCATGTGCGCGGTCGGGGCGCGAGCCCCCCGGTGTCTTTCTCAGTTCGCAAGATGCCGGACGGTCAACAGGAACATCCACTGCAGACCGAGCGCTCGCAGAACCGGACGGCTCGCGCCGTGCCGCTGACAGTAAATGCAGAAGCCCGGCATCCAAGGCAGATGCCGGGCTTCGTTGTTGATCGGGCTGGTCCCTGTTGCCTGGCCCCTGTCCACTTCGACCGTCTCAGATCCATTCGCGGATCAGGCGGCCTTCGATCAGGCGGATCGGACGGCCGTCCTGCGCTTCCACATGCAGGTCATCCGGCAGGCCAAGCTTGTGGTAGATCGTGGTTGCGATGTCTTCCGAGAGGTACTGGCTCTTGATCGGAACGCCCCCATCGGCGTCGGTGGCACCGATCACGCTGCCACCCGGAACACCGGCTCCGGCCATCATTGCGAACCCGGAGGAGGCCCAGTGATCGCGACCGCTGGCCGAGTTGATCACCGGCGTGCGGCCGAAATCGGTGAGCCACACGACGAGCGTGTTGTCGAGCATGCCGCGCTGTTCCAGATCGCGGACGAGTTGCGGCAGGGCCTGGTCGACCTTCGGGATCAGGTTGTCCTTCAAGGCCTTGAAGTTGTTCTGATGTGTGTCCCAGCCACCATCGGTCAGCGTGACGAAACGAACACCCGATTCGATCAGCCGGCGGGCGAGCAGGCAGCTTTGCCCAAAGCGATTGCGACCATACGCATCGCGGGTCCGCGGGTCTTCATCGTCCAGCCGGAACGCCTTGCGGGTTTCCGAAGCCGTGATCATGTTCAGCGCGGTCGCGTAGTGCTCATCGAGCGCGGAGAACGCGGCCGGCTGTAGACTGCTCGGCCGCTGCAGGCTGTCGACGCTCTGCAACATCCGCTTGCGGCGATCGACACGATCGGTCGACATGCCGTTCGGCGGCGTGATGTCGCGCACCACGAAGTTCGCTGCGTTCGGGTCCGCGTTCAAGACGAACGGGGCATGTTCCAACCCGAGAATCCCGGGTTTCCCGCCGCCAAAGCGATCATCCAGCGAGGTGCCCAATTGCAGATACGGGGGCAGGGCCGACCGGAAACCGAATTGATGGCTGACCACCGAACCCATCGTGGGATAATGGACGGCCGGGTTAAACCGGCGACCCGACAGGGCGTACTGATCAGCGACGCCGTGGCTCCCGTTCATCGGGTTCCAGCTGCGGAGCAGACCCCAGCGGTTCATTTCCTGGGCAAACCGCGGCACGATCTCCGCGAACTGCACGCCGGGAACAGCGGTATTAATGACCCCGAATTCCCCCTTCACATTGGCGGGAGCGTTCGGCTTGGGATCGAAGGTGTCGTGGTGACTGGTTCCCCCCTGGGTCCAGATCACGATGCAGTTCACGTTCGTTGAACGGGGCTTGCGCTCTTCCAGCGACTTTGCGGCAGCCGCTGCCTGACGAGCAGCGAAGAAGGTCGGCAAGGAGAGACCGACTCCCCCCAATGTCCCGACCTGCAGAAAGCTGCGGCGGGTCACGCCTTCACAATTCTTCACCGTGCGCGTGAGGAAGTTCAACATGGCGGGCTCCATAAGGTGGGGGGAGCAGTCGGGGAAGGCAGTCGGTGGGCACTCTCATCAAGTTCGGCCAATTTGACCTCACTCGATGACTCTACGTCACGGCGGGGGGACAGATCAAGCGACTCTTGCGCAATTCTACCGGCAGATTTTGCCGATGCCTGCGAATTCGAAAGTCTGGAAAACAGAGCTTCGGCCGCAAAAAGTCGCAGAAGACGCAAACAAGAGGAGGAGACTCAAGTCATATCATAAAAATGACTTGCGAATTGTTTTCAACAGGCTTGCGGGAGCTTTTTTGAAGTTTTCTCCTTCCCCCGATCTTTTCCTGTTTGCGACTTCTGCGCCTTTTTGCGGCCCATTCCTCCGGATGAATCGCTCCAGAATTCTCCAAAGCAGGAAAAACGCCGTGTTCCAGTCTCTGGACGAGAGCCGCCATCGACTTTGACCCGATGCACCAGTAAACTTCTATGTGTTCGTGCCTGCCAGAATTCACCCCGCCTCAACCACCTCCCACTCATTCGGAGGGCTGATTCATGACTGTGATCTCCCGGCCCCTGTTCGCTATCGCCTTCACGCTCGTGTCGCTGCCGGTCTTCGCTCAGGAAGCCACGCCTGCACTGCGCGTCATTCCAGCGGAAGTGACCCTGACCGGGAACTTTGCCCAGACACAACTGCTGGTGACCAGTGCGACGGATCCGGCAGGTCCTAAGGCGAATGATCTCACTTCGACCGCGCAGTATCAGTCGTCCGATCCATCGATTGTCACGGTTTCCGCTGCAGGGCGATTGATACCGGTGAAGAACGGGACAGCGGCGATTGCCATCGTGCATGAAGGAAAAACGGCGAGTGTTCCCGTTACCGTCGCCGGGATCAGTGAGCATCCCCCGGTCGATTTCCTCGATCAGGTCCGCCCGGTGGTTGTGAAAGCCGGCTGTGCGATGGCGGCCTGCCATGCTGCTCAGCACGGGCAGGGGGGCTTCAAGCTGACCGTCTTCGGTTTTGACGGTGCGGCAGACCGGGCAGCGATGGTTCGCGAAGGTCTCGGCCGTCGGATCAACATGTTGACACCGCGCGCGTCATTGCTCCTCGAAAAACCGACGATGGAAGTCCCGCACAGCGGCGGACGACGGCTGATCAAAGGAAGCCGCGATTACGAATTGCTCGCGGCCTGGATCGAAGCGGGAGCCCCAGGACCAGCCGCGAAAGAGCGGGTCATCTCCAAACTGAACATCACGCCGAACGAACGCGTCGGTCAACCCGGTCTGGTTCAGCAATTGCGCGTGGAAGCGGTTTATGCGGATGGTGAAGTGCGCGATGTCACCGCGTGGTCAAAATTCGACTCGCTGGATGATGGGGTCGTCTCGGTTACCAGCGATGGTCTCTGCACGGTTCACAGCAAAGGCCAGACACCGATCATGGTGCGGTTCGAAGGTCAGTCCGACATCTGCACGTTCCTGATTCCCTACGCTGCCCCCGCACCACTCGTCGGCTGGCAGTCGAACAACTTCATGGATGAGCTCGCAGCGACGAAGTTTCGCGAACTCGGAATCGAACCTTCGGGCCTGTGCGATGACGCGACCTTCCTGCGGCGGATCTTCCTCGATGCGACCGGGACACTCCCCACACCGGAAGAGATTCAGGAATTCCTCGGTTCGACCGATCCGAACAAACGCAATGCCTGGATCGACCGGGTGCTGGCGCTCAGTGATCATCCCCAGCGGTCGATCTACAACGATCGCTATGCGGCGTACTGGACCCTGAAATGGTCCGATCTTTTGCGGAACAACAGCCGGGATCTGCAGGACCAGGGGATGTGGGCGCTCCACAACTGGATTCGCGGTCAGTTCCGTGAGAACGTCACGTTCGACAAGTTCGTCGGTCAACTGGTGCTCGGCAAAGGCTCGGTCTTCAGCAATGGTCCGGCGAGCTTCTTTCTGGTCAACAAATCTCCCAACGACATGGCCGAATCGACGGCTCAGTTGTTCTTGGGAACGCGGCTGCAGTGTGCCCAGTGCCATCACCACCCCTTCGAGAAATACGGGCAGGACGATTACTACGCCTTCGCAGCGTTCTTCGCCCGCGTGGGGATCAAAACGAGCCAGGAATTCGGCCTGTTCGGTGGTGAACGGGTCGTGATTGCCCGCACGGGGGGCGAAGTCCGCCAACCGCGGACCGGGCAGACGATGAAGCCCAAGCCGCTCGATGGGGAAGCTCCCGAGAACATGCTTGATCGCCGCATCGCCCTGGCGGAGTGGATGACGTCCCCCTCGAATGAGGCATTCGCGAAGGCGGTCGTCAATCGCTACGTGAGCTATCTCCTTGGACGCGGACTGGTGGAACCAGTCGATGATCTTCGTCCGACCAACCCGCCCACGAATGTGGCCCTGATGCAGGCCCTCTCGGCCGAGTTCGTCAAGCAGGGCTTCGATCTGAAGCAGTTGATGCGGACGATCATGACGAGCCGAATCTATCAACTCGACTCGCAGCCCACGGCTCAGAACGCGGCCGACAACCGGTTCTACAGTCACTTCGCGGTACGACGGATGACCGCCGAACCGTTGCTCGATGCGATCGATTACGCTGCAGGAACGCAGACCAAGTTCAAGGAACTGCCGCTGGGGACGCGAGCGATCGAGATGCCCGATGCCGAGTACCCCGACTTCTTCCTGAACACGTTCGCCAAGCCCCGCCGCGTGAGTGTCTGCGAGTGCGAACGCCCCGCCGATCCGAATCTGGCGCAGGCCCTGCACACCCTGAACGGCGACATCCTCTCGGGGAAACTGGCCGACAAGAAGGGGCGCGTCGCCACATTACTCGCAGCGAAAAAACCACCGACGGAGATCATCACCGAGTTATACCTGGTGACGCTGAGCCGCGCCCCCAGCCCGGCCGAAATTCAGTCCGCCGAACGCCTCGTGGCAGACGGGACCACTCCGCAGGAAGGGTACGAAGACCTGCTGTGGGCTCTCATCAACAGCAAACCCTTCCTGTTCGTGCGGTAAACCAACACCCGCTTGCGTCTTCGCGATGGATTTCACCCCAGTGGAATTGCGAAGACGCAAGCGTGAATCCTGGAGTTTTCTGATGCTCCGAATGTCACTGTTCACTCTGGCCACAATCACCCTCTGGTGCGTGACCGCTTCCGCGCAGACGTCATACCCAATGGTGATGAGCCTGAAGCCGGTCGCCGTGCAGGTGGGTACGACCGCCGAGTGCGAGGTCTCGTCGCGGTATTCGATGCTCGGGGCGTTTCAGGTCTTTGTGAGCGGGACCGGCGTGACGGCTGAGATCGTTCCCCCCGTGATGCCGGAACTCAAGCCGGGCGAGAAGCCGAAGGATGTCACGAAGCTCAAGCTGAAAATCACCGCTGCGGCCGATGCACTCCCCGGTGTCCGTGAGTTTCGTCTCGGCACTCCGAATGGGGCGAGCACGCTTGGACAACTCGTCATCGTGCGGGATCCCGTGGTCGTGGAACAGGCTGACAACGATCTTCGCGACAAGGCCCAACCGGTTACGTTCCCCGCCACCCTCTGCGGAACGATCGAGAAAGCGGAAGACTTCGACTTCTATAAATTCACGGTCGCAGTGGGTGACAAGCTGACGTTTCACGTCCGCGCGCAGCGGCTGGAAGATAAGATTCACGACCTGCAAAACCACATCGACCCGATCCTCTTCCTGCGGGATGCTTCCGGCGGGGTCGTGGCGATGTCCGACAATGCCTACTTCGCCGATCCGTTTCTCGCCCACACCTTTGCCCAGGCGGGGGACTACTACCTCGAAATTCGCGATGTCCGCTACCAGGGAAATGCGGAATGGGTCTATGCGATCGAGGTCAATGCGCGACCGTTTCCGACGCAGGCGTTTCCGATGGCGGTGACCGCGGGACAGGAGTCGCTGGTCGATCTCGTCGGTCCCCTGGTTCCGGCCACCGCAAAAGTGACCGTCCCCGCTCAACCGGGTGGGGCTAACGGCTTCCGCTGGCTGCCGCTGTCGCTCGAAGAACAGACGCTCAATCCTGTGCCGCTCTATGTGACCGATCAGCCGATCGTGGTCGAGCCGCCCGCTGAGAACAACACGCTCGCCACCGCGATGACCGTGACGACGCCCGTCGTGATCAGTGGCCGCATCGAACAGCCGGCGGATCTCGATGTCTACGCCTTTACCGCGAAGAAGGGGGACAAGCTTTCGTTCCAGGTGCTGGCCCGCCGCTTTCAGTCGCAGCTCGATTCGTACATTCGCATTCTCAACGAAAAAGAGCAGGTCCTGCGCGAAGACGATGACGGCCGTTTCGGGAAACTGCTGCATGCGGATACGTGGCTCGAAGGCTGGGAGGTCCCGGCCGACGGGAAATACTTCGTCGAGATTCGCGACGTGCATCTTCGCGGCGGCGATGGCTTTGGCTATCTGCTCGAAATCACGCCGACCGTGCCATCGTTTGAGCTGATCATCGACACCGACAAGACCAACGTCACGCCGGGAACCAACGGTGTCCTCTTCGTGCGCGCGAACCGCAAGCATGGCTTTCAAGGTGACGTGCAACTGCATATCGACGGGTTACCGTCCGGGGTCACTGCGACTTGCGGGCGTGCACTGAGCACGAAGTACCCGGATGGTGCGATTGTTCTGTCTGCTGCGCCTGAAGCAACGCTGGCGGCTGCCGCGGTCCGCATCTGGGGGACCGCGGAACTCCCGGCACCGATGGAAGGAGCAGCGCCGCAGGTCCTCAACGTGGAAGCGACACCGTACCAGGAAACCTACAACCCCGGCGGCGGCCGAGTGCACTGGTCCTCGGAAACGCATGTCGTGAATATCGGGCAGCCTTCCGATCTGCGGAAGGTCGAAATCAGTGAGACTGAAATTCGCCTCAAGCCGGGTGAATCCCGCAAGCTGCTGGTCAAAATTGAACGCAATACCGACGTGAAAGCGAATGTCACGCTCGACCTGACCTACAACCACCTGACACAAATTTACGCCAACAGCCTCCCGGATGGCGTCTCCATCGACGGCGGCCAGAGCAAGACGCTCCTCTCGGGTGGGGCATCAGAAGGTTACATTACGATCAAAGCCGACAAGACCGCGGCCCCGGTCGAGCGGCAGCTGGCCTGTGTGATGGCGCACTTCTCGATCAATTTCGTGATGAAGTCGACCTTCACCAGCCCGCCGCTGTTCATCACGATCGAACCGGCTGACCCGCCGAAAACGCCCTAAGTGCCAGGTCAACCCGGAAGCTCTGGGGCAACCTGGCGATTTAGCGAAGCTGGGATTGATCAATTCTGCCAGAGGCGACTGGTTTTCCCAGGAAGTCCGTGCGGATTGCGTTTCCCGCGGAGTTTAACGAATCGAATTGCCGATGAAGAGGTCATCGCGCCGCGATTGGCGCATTTGTGTCTCGACTTCCTCAGGGCTGCCCAAGATGGAACTCGCTGCCAGCGGCCAACTGATCATCACGGCCGACGGGGACTTGCACGGGCCGGATACTCCGGAGAATCGTGATCTGGCGCGACGGATTCGCGCCTGCATCAACGCCTGTGCCGGGCTGTCGACTGAAGAACTGGAACAGGGGCTGATCGCTGACCTCTGTCGCGTTCTGGGACAGGTCGCACCGCTGCTGCAGCAGCCCCCACAAGGGGTGACGGAGCGTGCTGCTTAAACGGCTGGCAGGACCGTAAATTGAAATCGAAGCCGGGCATGGTCCGCCATGCCCGGCTTCTGCATTTCAACCGGCTGTGTCACATCACAGCAACAACAAAAGCCGGGCACCCTGTGGGGCACCCGGCTTTGCCTTGCGACAGTCGCCCGACGTCGCGAACAACGCCGGGCCGAGTGAGCAGTCAGCGACTTCGTTTAGAAATCGCCGAGCGGCGTCCCATCGTTGATGGTGCCGAGGTTCCGGTAGAGCCCTGAGTCGAGGTTTTCGCTGAGGAAGCGGACTGTGCCGTCACCCATCAGGAAGTGACAGCCACCGGTGTGCATGGAGCCGAAGCCCGAAGTCTGACCGCGCGGGGCGACGCTGCCGTTGTTGCCGTTGATGCGGTATCCGGCCGGAGTAAACGGAGCGGTCGCATTGTTCTGGACAGTCACAGCCACTGCCGTATCACCGAGGACATGCGCGGCGGCGGCGTTGTCGCTGAGAGCACCACCTGCCCCAATCCACGCGACATGGCCGACCGGTTGCAGCGCGGTCGCCTGTCCACTGGCATTCGGGGTGTAGCGTTCACCGACGACGATCGCGTTGCTGGTGCCGTCAGTCATGTCACGAATCCCGATGCGGGAGTTCAAGCCGAAGATGCCGCGATACGCCTGAGCCGTCGGCAGGGTCGTGCCATTGAGACCCACTGGGGCAGCTTGGGTGCCGGAATAACCCACGACCCCCGGATAGTTCGAGCGGGCGACGAGGTTCTGCGAGACGGCGGCTGTCCCGCCGACGGGCGGGACAATGTCGAAGAAGGCGATCACGTTGCTGCCGACATCGGACGGGCAACGAAGCGCCCCGATGACTTGCGTCGCCGGTCCGTTCGCCACCGCGGTCGATTGCAGCGAGTTGCTGAAATTGATGTTGTTGTACAGCGGGGCCTGATCCATGTAGGGCAGGACCAGACAGTTCCAGCCCCAACCCTGGTAGTTCGCCCCACCCGTAAGACTCGACACGACACCGGGGGGGAAGACCAGGAAGTTGTCGTGGTAGTTATGCAGTGCGAGGCCGAGTTGCTTGACGTTGTTCTTGCACTGCGTGCGACGGGCTGCTTCACGCGCTTGCTGCACGGCGGGCAGCAGGAGTGCGATGAGAATCGCGATAATTGCGATCACCACCAGCAACTCAATGAGCGTAAAGCCTTTGCGATTTTTCCAAGACGAAGACATACTCACTGCGATCCTCTTTCCAACGGAACTTTTGAACAACTGCGGCCCGATCCGGCAACATCGCCAGACAATACGGATATGACACTCGAATTTCGCCAAAAATTCGTAGAAATCTCTCAGAGCTTTCATGGATTTTATCAGATACCGCCCGAGGCTAGAGGTTCGTTCACGATGCAAATAGCTTTCCGGAAAGAATTTGGGAGATATTCATGTCCTGTCAGTTTCGATCAGGCAGAGGATCGGGGCTTGACCGATTGTCAGGAATCTGGGATGACCCCGCGCGTTGATGCCGCAGATTCTGCCGATTTGGGGTGGGCTACCGATGCATTTGTTCCTCTCTGTAGGTGAGCCGAGCGGAGACCAGCATGCTGCCCTGCTGATCGATGATCTGCGGAAGCGGCGTCCCGATCTGCGGATCACCGGCTTCGGTGGTCCACGGATGGAGCAGGCTGGCTGTGCGCTCCTCTATCCCCTAACGAACCTCGCAGTGATGGGGATCTTCGCCGTCATTCCGCGGATCTGGCAGTTCTATCAACTTGTCCGGCAAGCCCGTGAACACTTCGCCATCCACAAGCCGGATCTGGTTGTGCTGGTCGACTTCCCGGGCTTCAACTGGTGGATTGCCCGGGCAGCGAAGAAGCAGGGGATCCCGGTCGTCTATTATCTGCCGCCGCAACTCTGGGCGTGGGCTCCGTGGCGGATTCGCAAGGTCCGGAAGTTCATCGATCTGGTCCTCTCGGGCCTCCCATTCGAAGCAGAATGGTACGCCGAGCGGAAGATCCCGGTGCTGTATGTCGGACATCCCTTCTTTGATGAAGTCCGGCATCATCGCCTCGATGAGCCCTTCGTTCGTGAGTGGCACTCCGACCGCGGCCCCACCGTAGCGCTGTTGCCCGGCTCGCGCGGACACGAAGTGACGAGCAACTGGCCGTTAATCCTCGAAGCCGCCCGCCGCGTGGCCGAGAAACACCCGAACGTGCAGTTCCTCGTCGCGAATTACAAAGACTCACAGCGGAAGTTCTGTCAGGACGAATATCGCAAATCGGGTTTACGGCTACCATTGAACTTCTTCGTCGGCAAGACTCCAGAGATCATCCAACTCGCCGATTGCGCGATGATGGTGTCCGGTTCGGTCAGTTTGGAGATGCTTGCCCGCGGCACTCCGGCGACAGTCGTTTACCGCACGAACTGGCCGACCTATCTGCTGGGCCGGATGCTCGTCACCTGCAAGTATGCGTCACTGCCAAACCTGATCGCCGGCCGGATGATCCTGCCCGAACACCTGAGCGTCGGACGGAAAGAACCGGCGATTGCGGGTCTCACGGCGGATGTGGATGGCTGGCTGAGCGAACCCCGCAGTCTCGACGCCATGCGGACCGAGATGGCCCAGATTCAGCGTGACATCGGCGCGGTGGGAGCCACAGCCCGGGCGGCCGAGATTCTGCTGCAGCGACTCCCGGCCGCTGTGCCGGTCACCCGCGCGGCTTGAGCGCCCGAGCACTTTGCAGAACAGATGGCGCGGGCAAGAAAATGGTGGGCACAGCTCCCCCGACGTTGACAGGTCGATCACCCGGTCGTCCCAGGTCGGATGCTTCGCGCCACCGGATCGGTCGCGTATCGTAAGCCTCCGTGTGGTCAACACTCGTTGGCCACCAGCACACTGAGCGGAGGCTACCGGGATGCGCTGCGGATTGGTCGGGCTGTTGTGGTGCAGTCTTGTGCTCTCGATCGGGATCGTGCGCGGAGCCGATCCCTATGAGTCCGTCGGATTCGTGCCAATACCCGACGATGTGAAACTCGACGCGGTCTCTTCCGTGGCGATCGATTCCGTCGGTCGACTCTATGTGCTTCACCGCGGCACGCCGCCGTTGCTGCAATACGATGCGGAAGGGAAGTTCGTGCGAGGTTGGGGAACCGGGCTCTTCAAAGTGCCCCACGGTTTACGGGTCGCCAAGGATGACAACGTCTGGACGACCGACAACGGCAACCATGTGTTGCGCAAGTTCTCGCCGGATGGAAAGCTGCTGGCGACCATTGGACAGGAAGGGAAAGCTGCCGGTGGAGCAGACGGGTTCCGGGCTCCGGATGATCTCGTCTTCGATTCCCGCGGCCGGATCTACGTGGCCGACAGTGGCAACGGCCGGATCGTGCAACTCGATGCCGATGGCAAATATCTCAGCCAGTGGGGGAAGAAAGGCAAGAACGACGGTGAGTTTGCCACCGCTCACGGCCTGGGAATCGACGCTGCGGACCGGATTTACGTGGCCGATCGAGGGAATCAACGGGTCCAGGTCTTCGACACGACCGGTCAGCATCTCGCCAGTTGGGGAGGCTTTGGCAACCCGTTTGGTGTGCTGGCGGTGGGAGACGAATTGCTGGCCACCGAAGGGGACAAGCACTTCATCGTGCATCTCAATCGCGAGGGAATGATCACCGCGAAATGGGGGACTCCGGAGACCTTGAAGCTCCCGCATCTGATGGCCGTGAACGCCCAGGGCGACCTGTTCGTTTCAGAGGTCAACGGCCAGCGCGTGCAGCGCTTCCGCCGCGTGAAAGAGAAAACCGTCGGGATCGACGCGTCGAAATGACGCGCCGCGCAGACCCAGCCAAGGCATCGGCTGGGCGTCGATTCATTCGCGGCGCTCGCGGGCGTAGCGGACGCGACAGCCGCGGGCGATCGTCTCTTTGACGGCAGGTGTTTTGCCGGCGAGGGCCGCCGTAATGGCCTCTTCCACGTACCGCACCTGGACCTTGGTGGCATCGGTGCTGTCGTCTAGTGCGCCCATGTAGACGAGCTTACGGGACTGGTCAAAGACGTAGAACTCGGGTGTGAAGATCGCCCCGTGTTTCTTCGCGATCTGCTGCGATTCGTCGTAGAGATACGGAAACGCAAAGCTCTTCTCTTTAGCCCGTTTTGTTAACGCGGGTAATTGATCTGCTTCAACCTTGTTGACCGAGACCGCGATGACTGCCACTTTCGAATCAGCTCCAGCGTATTTCTCCGCCAGAGCTTGCAGCCGGGGTTCATAGTCGACCGCTGTCGGACAACTCACGCAGGTAAATGCGAGGACGACGACCGACTTCGCTTTGAAGTCCGCGAGTGCATGCTCCTTGCCATCAGTTCCCGGCAGAGCTGACCACACCGGGGCAGCATCGCCGATTGAGAGGACTTCGTTGTATTCACCGGCGTGGAGCACACCGGCACACAAGACCACGGTGAGACTGCACCAACCGACGAAGCGTGTCGCGATCATGATCGTCTCCGGCTGTTGAAACTATCGGGGCCCCTCACTGGTCGAGTTCATCGACCAGTGAGGGTGCACTGCAGGACCGTTATTCCTTCTTGTCAGCTGCGGCTTTTTCCGCGGCGGCTTTCTCGGCTGCTTCCACGTCCGCCTTGGCTTTCTCGATCTGGGCTGCGCACAGTTCCGGGTTCGGTGTGGCGTTGCCTTCTGCCAATCCGAGCGACCACTTGATGCCACCCGCAGCATGGGCGAGGAACGCGGGGTTGGTCCACGTCGACTCGTTATGGCCGAGGTTCGTGACGAACACGCGGCCTTCGCCGTATTCCTTGACCCACGAAACCGGCACGTGATACGGCTTCTTGGTGGGGCATTTGGCCATGTTGAGGCTCATCAACACCCGGACTTTTTCCGGCTGCCAGTTCTTGTACTGGTAGATTTCGTCCTTGATCTGAAATTCGCTGCCAAATGGCAGCATCGCCGGATGCCCCGGTTCGTGCACGCTGATCGTGACGGTTTCCCCTGCGTTCCAGGGATGACCATTAAAGGTCCCGCCGATCATATCCCAATACGGTTGATAGTTTCCGTAGGTGTCGGTCGCCGAGTGGAACCCGGCGAACGCGTTCCCTTTCGTCTTGAGCCACACATTGAAGAAGTAGTCGCGATCAGCTTCCGCGATCGGCAGTTCACCCGTCGTGTAGAACATCACCAGGCGATATTTCGCGAGGTTGTCTTTGGTGAAATCGAGGGCTGCATCCTGCGTGCAGTGGACCTGAAACAAACCAGTCTGCTGCCCGAGCTGCGTCAGTGCGATCTCGGCCGGAGCGAGTTTTTCAGCCGGGCGATTGACCGACCCGTGCTTGAAGCCAACGCTCTGTGTGAGCATCAACGCCTTGATCGGTTCGACATCCTGCGCGACCGCTGCCGTCGCTACCCACGTTGCCAGCATGAACCCCGCTGCCAATCCAACCGATCGCATCGCCATCTCCACTGAAGTCCGTTAGTCTAGTCGCATGCTCATCAGTCTAACTTCCGCGCTGATCCAACGGGAGGGAGACGGGCGGCTGACATGTTCTGCGGGAGAGAGACTTTTCACGAACCGGTTGCCGGTGAAACCCTGATAGGCCCGGCGTTGACGCCGGGTACTGGCAGCGATTTCAAGATGCGGTTTCGAGCCCCGTTCACGGGGCTGAAGAGGTTTCCAGTGAGTCACCGTGTCCCGGCGTAAACGCCGGGCCTAAACTCTGTTCCGCTGATCGACATATCTGGAGTTCCCGGCGCCACCCACGGACTTTTTCCCCGACGACCAATCCCACCTCACGAAGATCAGGCAAATCCAGATGAGTCAGACGGAGGAACGCGGGCGAACGATTCTCGGTCGCGGAAAGTTTCTGCAACTGGTGCGCGATGGTCACTGGGAAATCGCCGAGCGGATTAACTGTTACGGTGCCGTGGCGATTGTGGCGGTCACGGCCGACCGGCGGTTGATTCTCACGGAACAATTCCGCCCGGCGGTACAGCGCCGCGTCATCGATCTCGCGGCTGGTCTCGCGGGTGACCAACCCGGCCAGCAGGGGGAGCCGCTACTGCGCTCGGCGAAACGCGAACTTCTCGAAGAGACGGGGTTCGCTGGCGGAACGTGGACAGCACTGGGAGACTGTCCGTCATCTCCGGGATTAACCAGCGAGGTCCTGTCGTACTTCTTTGCCAGCGGTGTCAAGCAGGAGTCGAAAGGCGGGGGTGTTGAACACGAGGCGATTGTGGTTCACACCCCGTCGTTGCGAACGATCAAGCGATGGCTGGACGCACGAGTGGCCGAGGGTGTGTTGATTGATCCCAAGGTCTATGCCGGGCTGTATTTTGTGAAGACGCTGAAGTAAGTGGATCGCGAAGACGCAAGCGTGGAATTCAGGCGGGATCGAGCAGACCTTCGAGGTGCAGGGCGACTGAGTCGGCGAGGGCTTCCACGTTGTAGCCCCCTTCAAGCAGGCTGACTAAGCGTCCGCCACAGGTCGCGTGCGCCACGTCACGCACGATCTTCGTCAACGTGGCGAAGTCCTCGGTTTCCAGCCCCAGCGAGCCGATCGGGTCAAGCCGATGGGCATCAAACCCGGCGCTCAGCAGGATCAATTGCGGCCGTGCGGCGCGCGTCGCCGCTTCCAGTTGCCGGGTGAAGGCGTCGAGATAGATCCGACGTGAAGTCCCGAATTCGACAGGCAGATTGAACGTGTGCCCCAGTCCCGGGCCGGTGCCCGTTTCGTCGCTGCTGCCGCTGCCAGGGTAGAACGGGAATCGGTGCGCAGAGAAAAACGTGACATCGGGCCGACGGTAGAAGATGTCCTGCGTTCCGTTCCCATGATGCACGTCCCAGTCGACGATCAGCACCCGTTCCAGATCATGCACACGCAGCGCGTGTTCTGCTGCGAGTGCGACGTTACTGAAGAGGCAAAAGCCCATCGGGCCTTCCGCGAGGGCATGATGTCCCGGCGGTCGGACCAGGCAGAGTGCGTTCGGTTCACGGCCTGACAGGACCGCGTCGACCGCATCGAGCGCCGCTCCGACCGCCTGTTCCGCCACGATCAGCGATTCCGGTCCGACGACCGTATCAGCCTCGATCCGTCCCCCTCCCGCTGCAGAAAAAGCAGTCAGTCGATCGAGATAGCCAACGTCGTGCACACGGGCCAATTCTTCACGGGTCGCCCGGCGGATGGTTCCGGGCTGACAACGCTCGACGAGTTTCCGTTCAGTCAGCCTGCGCTCGATCGCCGCGAGTCGAGCGGGGGATTCCGGATGCGCGCCAGTGAAATGTCGCTGAAACAACGAGTCACGAGTCAGCCAGGTCATCGGCACTTCCGTGTCTGCGGAGAGGCTTATTTGCGCTGGTTGCGGGCGCGGGCCTCATTCAGGAATGCGGTCAGCTTGGCGTCGAGTTTCGCCCCTTTCCGATCGAGGGCTTCAATGCTCAACTTGGACCGATTGGGATCGCCACGGAGACTTTCCAGCACCGCTTCGCCCGCCTGTCCGTGGTCGTCTTTCCAGCGGTTCGAGACTCCCGCTGCGCGAAACTCGGTGAAGATCCGGGCGGCCTCGTCGTGTCGCCCCTGCTGCAGATAGATCAACGCGAGGCGCAACTCGGCCGACTGGCGAGCCATTTCATCGCGGCCGCCATCCGCCCCGGCGGGATAATTGACGACCGCCTTCCAGGCGGCCTCATCATCGCCGGCACGCATCGCATGAAAATACTGGGCGTCGATATTCGATAATTGCGGCACGGGCACATCCGGTGGTGCTGCGGACGCGAAGGGATCGCCCGTCCGCAGCAGCCAGCCTGCGCCGGCCCCCAGCAGCGCGGTCAGCACGGCCGCTCCAGCCAGCTTCCAGAGTTGTCGTTTCAACGGCTTGTCGAAGGTCTTGAGCAGTTGCTGAGTGCGCGTGGGTGATGTCGTTGTCACCGCAGCGGAGATTGCCGGTGTCCCGTCTTTCCCACAGAACTGCTTCTGCAGCGATTTAATCTCGTTCAGAAAGGCTTGCGCGTCGGGATAACGGTCTTCCTTGCGTTTGGCCATCAGCTTCTGAATCAGCTTGCAAACCGGGGCGGGAAGGTCGGGCCGCAGTTCCTGGATGGGTTTGGGTGTTTCATTGAGATGCTGTACGGCGATCGCGAGGGCCGTCTCACCGGTATACGGAGGCTTACCCGCCAGCATGTGGTAGGCCATGGCCCCGAACGAGTACTGATCGCTGCGATGATCGATCGACTTCCCGGCGACTTGCTCGGGACTCATGTAGAGCGGCGTCCCCATCGTGACGCCGACCTGCGTGAGGGCAACCCGTTCGCCATGCTGCGTCAATTGCGCCAGCCCGAAGTCAGCGACCTTGGCCTCTCCTTTTTTCGTGAGGAGAATGTTCTCGGGTTTGATGTCGCGATGCACGATTCCCGCCGGCCCGGCGACCTGCAGCGCCGCTGCAACCTGCTTCATAATGAACAGGGCGATCGGCAGTTCCAACGGCCCCTTCTTCCGCATAAAGTCGCGCAGGTTGCCGCCCCGGACGTATTCTTGGGCGATGTACTGCATCCCGTCCTGTTCGCCGATCGAATAGACCTGGACGATATTCGGATGGTTGAGTCCGCCGGCTGCGGTCGCTTCGTGGCGGAAGCGTTTAACGTAGGTGGCGTCTTCGAGGAATTCCGGCCGCAAGACTTTGATCGCGACCTGTCGCTGCAGCGTGGTCTGATCGGCTAAATAGACCTCGGCCATGCCCCCCTTGCCGATGCGTCGCAACACCTGGAACTCACCCAGGGCGCGCCCGGTCAGGTCGAACTGGGAGACAGCCGACGGAGTCGGGCCGGAATTCGATCCGGGAGCGGGCGGAACAGTCTCACCAGCCATGACGTTGAGGTACTCCTGACGACTTCCTGGGCGAACCAACCGCGCGGAATTCATCGACCACGATCATAGGGGAGACCGCCGGGTCAACGCAAACCGGGCTGGATCGGCAGATGAAGGTCCCCTCAGCGATCCCGCTTGCGTCTTCGCGGCCTTTCTGCTTCTCCCATGAGGATCCCTACCCGGTTGCCCCATTCATCCCCTGACGGTATTGTCAGCGGTTTGGGACGGAGCCAGTGGTCGGCACCGTCACCGCCAGCTGCAGGAGAAGCGACGATGGGGTTGATGGACGGGAAAAAGGGATTGGTGTTCGGCGTGGCGAACGACCATTCGATCGCCTGGGCGATCGCAGAGGAACTCCATCGCCAGGGGGCCCAACTCGGGTTCACCCACCTGCCGGACAAAGACCCCGCTAACCCGAAGATGGAACGCCGGGTCCGGAAGCTCGTCGATCCGATCGGTGCCAAGCTCGTCACGCCGTGCAATGTGCAGGACGATGCGGACCTCGATCGCGTATTCACCGAGGCACAGGCCACGTTCGGTACGCTCGATTTCGTCGTGCATTCGGTGGCTTACGCGCCCATCGACGACCTCAAAGGCCCCGTCTACGGCGTGAGCCGCGAGGGTTTCAAGCAGTCGATGGACATCAGCGTTTACAGTCTGATGGCGATTGTCGGCCGGGCGAAGAACCTGATGCCGGCCGGCGGCAGCATCATCACGTTGACCTATCTCGGGGGCGAAAAAGTCATCCCGGGTTACAACGTGATGGGACTGTGCAAATCGGCCCTGGAATCCGCGACGGAGTACCTCGCGAATGAACTCGGCCCGGTGAACGTCCGGGTCAACGCGATCTCGGCCGGTCCGATCCGCACGCTCAGTTCTTCCGCGGTGAAGGGGATCGATGTCATGCTCGATCTCTACGATCAGATGGCCCCGATGCGGCGGAACGTAACGGCGGAAGAAGTCGGCAAAACCGCTCTCTATCTGCTGAGCGATCTCGCGTCCGGCGTCTCGGGCGAAACGCTCCACGTCGATGCGGGCTACCACATCATGGGGGCCCCGCAACTCCCCGAAAAGACGGCGTAACGCACCACATCCCCATTCAAAATGCAGACGCCCACCCAAAGCCTTGGGTGGGTATTTGCATTGATGGTCACCGCTGCCAACCGCTTACTTCATGAAGAAGTCGGTCGGGCCGCGGAAGGTGTAGTACGGGTACTGCACCATCGCCGGCGGTTGATTGGCGGGCGGATAGACCGCGTTCTGCGGCCATTTGTAGCTGTAGCTGGTGACATGCTTCGGGCAGTTGTGACCGCACGACTGACAGCCCGAGGGCGGACAGGCGTTCCCGAATTGGCAGTGCGGACAACCGGTCCCGGCTGCACCACCACCATATCGGTAGGCCAGTTTGCCACGATCGGTCGAGTACCCTTCCGGTCCGGAATAGTACCCGCCTTCATAGCCGAAATTGTTATTGTGAAACTGTGGGAAGGTCTTGAAGTCCTGCTTCTTCCCGGAGTTTTTCAGCTCGCCGTAGCCGGGAGCAGAACCGATAATCGGTCCCTGCGATTCCATCGGCGACTGCCCGCGGATCGTCGGTTGACTCGACGCACAGCCAACGCACAAGCCAATGAGGGCGATACCGAAACCGAGTCTGATGTACATGCGAAATCCTTCCTCGCTGCGACCCTTCGTCGACCGCGGATGCGGGACGGCTGGGGATGCTGTTTCGTTATCGGCGTTTTGGGACGCAAAGTCCGGAGAATCATCGTTCTCAGAACGATCGATTCCTGAGGTAGGATCGACAGCGGTTGCAGAATTTCTCCAATCGGGATAAATTCCCCATTCAGGATTTTCCGCGCGAACCCCCGCAGTGTGACGTAAGCATCACATCTGAAACGACTTCAGTTCGTCGCGGACGCCAAGGAGTATCAGGCGTGTTCGTTTCCGCATCGACCCGTTGTTTCAGCGACCGTCCCTTCGCAGAAGCCATCCAGCAGCTCTTCGATCTCGAATACGACAAGATCGAAATCTTCATGGAAGTCGGCTCCAGCCACCTGGATGCGGCGGAAGTCGCGGCCAATCCCGAACGCTTTCAGGCCCAATACCGGGAAATGACCCGGATGTCGGCCGTCGCTGTCCACCTGAACCGCGATCCGGGAGCTGCGGTCTTTGAAGGCCTCTGCCGTCTCGGCAAGTTGATGCGGATGCCTCAGATCACGATTCCCGCGGGCGAGATCGGGACGCCCTTCAATGAAGAGATCGATCGTCTCCGCCAGCGGCTTGCGGCAGCCAACGCGGCTGGCTTGCGGCTCTCGCTGAAGACCGAAGTCGGCTACCTGACGGAAGACCCGCAAACCGCCGTGGAACTCTGCCAGGCCGTTCCCGGCCTCGGACTGACATTGGACCCGAGCTACTACATCTGCGGGCGATTTGCCCAGCAATCCTTCTCGCAGGTCTACCCATACGTCTATCACACGCAGCTGCGCGACACCTCGCTGACCGAATTGCAGGTGCCGGTCGGTCTGGGCGAACTCGACTACAGCCGCGTCATCGCTCAACTCCGCAAGTACAATTATCAGCGGGCGTTGTCAGTTGAAATCCTGCCGGAGAAGCTCGGCGATGCCGACCGCGCGCTCGAACTCCGCAAGATCCGGATGTTGCTGGAGTCGCTGCTGTAACGGGGGAGAAATCCGAAGACTCAAATCCGAAATTCTAAGGAACCACAAAGTATCACTGACGAAACGGCGTGATTCCGCTTCGGTTTGATCCTTGAGATTTGGGATTTCCTTCGGATTTCAAGTTTCGGATTTAGGATTTCAACGTCTTAGCCGTCGCCTGCACGATCGGGTTGATCAGCGTCCCGATGTTGTCGATCGTGATCGAAACTTCATCGCCGTCGTTCAACGTGAAGTTGTCCGGAGGCACGATCCCGGTCCCGGTCAGCAGGAACGCCCCGTTGGGCATGTCGTTCTCAAGGGTCAGCCAGTCGATCAGCTCCTGGAATTCGCGTTTCATCTGGCCGAGATCGGTCTCACCCTGAAAAGCGGGCGTCCCATTCCGCGCGATGGTCAGGCGAATCTTTGTCGCGGGGCGGTCCACCGGTCCTTCCGGCAGCCAGATGCACGGCCCGAGACCGCAACACTGGTCGTAGACTTTGGCCTGCGGGAGATAAAGCGGATTCTCTCCTTCGATATCGCGGGCCGACATATCGTTGCCGACGGTGAAGCCGACGAGTTTGTTCGCGGGCGAGATGACCAGGGCGAGTTCCGGTTCCGGAACCGACCAGCGACTGTCGGCCCGCACGCGAAGTGGCAGCCCCGGTCCCGAGACGCGGTTGGCGGTCGCCTTGAAAAAGATTTCCGGCCGCGGGGCCGTGTAGACCTTGTCGTAGTGCGAAGCTCCCGCTTCCGACTCCTCCATGCGGGCAACCTGACTCCGCTTGTAGGTCACACCGGCAGCCCAGACTTCCTGCCGGTCGATCGGTGCCAGGAGTTGCGTCTCCGCCACGAGTAAAGGCTGAGTCCGCTGATCGATCAGATAACGGGCCAACCCCAGCGGGTCGGGTGAATGCAAGATGTCCATCAGACTGCGGACGTGCTCGACCTGATGCAGGTCGAGTAACCGCAGATGGTCCTTTTCCCACATTCCGATCTGAGTCGAACCATCCGCCAGCCGCACCTTCGCCAGTCGCATCACGCTGCCTCTCAATTGTTGCGGAACGGTCCTGTTCAAGTTCGCGGGCACCGTCCCGACCGACTGTATTCTAATCCGAGTTCCAGGAAATCGCAGCGCGGACCGCAAGATTCCAATCAAGTACACACGACCAACAACACCGTGGATCCTCTCGTTAGCGGTCGGGGCGCAAGCCCAATGGCACTTACTTTAGAATTCTCGTAGAGCGAGCTTTTTTGGCACGCTATTTGCGCCGGGACTCTGACACCTGAATGAGGAGTCAGATTGGCATGGACGCTGAGCCGTTGGACCCGGTGGTGACTGACCCGGTG
>JBGATC010000047.1:0-50577 GCA_044229335.1 Planctomycetaceae bacterium
GGATCTCTTCACGACTCGGCTTCGGCTTCGTCCGCACCACCAACGACTTCGTCTTCGACATGCCCAACTCCCTTCAAGAAGTTCAGCAGTCTACTTAAGCCTCCCAGATCGCGCCAGGGGTAAGCGCAGGGCGCTCTAGTGCCTCCGTCTCTTGCGGAACACTGCTCTCCTACTTATTTACACGATTGTGGATGGCTCCCCGCGAACTCGGAGCGACACTCTATCGCCGTCGACGGCAGGTTCTGCGTCAGACTGAGCAAGGGATTTCGACCATTCAATGGGCTCCCTGGCTCGTCAAGAACTTCAAGCAGGCCTGTGTCGTTCTGCGGAAGTTATGAGCTTGCAGTCCACCTGGAATCGTGAGACTCAGTAAGTGCTCGATCTGCAACGTAACTGAGGTCATGTCGGTTTACTGAAGTTTCGGCTCCGCGATCCCCACGTATTCGCGCCACAGAGTGTCGAGCGGTTTGCCGGTCTGCTCTTCGAAGAGCTTCGGGGAATATTTCCGCCCCCGCATCGCCGTGTTCAGCCGGTTCACGATTCCCGGGGCCTGATCGGTCTCCAGCCAGAAGAGGAATCCCGCGGCCACATTGTAACTCTGCTTGTAGCCCTGCTCGACTTTCGGCTTGGGGAACCAGTCGAGTGTGCGGCCTTCGTAAACGACCCGCCGCACATAGTCGGCGATCCCTTCCGTGACCCAGAGCGGCTGCGGCGACGGATACGCCTGGATGATGTGCGTCAACTCGTGAATGACCAGGCCGACGTCCTCAGGATGCTTTTCGAGCCACCCCGAAGAAATCGTGACCGTCCCGTTCGCGGTCTCCGCGACCCCTTCGTTCGACTTCCGCAGCCTGACGGTGATTTTCCGGGCGGGTTGGAAATCCACGCTGGGCAGCACGTTTGTAATGCGCGGATGCCAGTCGAGAATCAGCACGCGGGCATCGTCAATCCACGGACGCAATTCCGGGGCGGCAGTGGCATCGACCGTGACCGTCAGCGGTTCCGCAGCGGCCAGCGTCCCTGTGAAGATCATCGCCACGCAGAGCGTCATTCGTTGAATCATCGCACGCCTCAGTCACGGTGTTTTTTGTGTCGATTCCTGCCTGCCGTCCCATCAGTGATCTCAAAGCCCGGCATGTCCGCATGCCGGGCTTTTGCCTTTCGATGTTGGCCAGTGTGTCGAGAGTCACCCACGTTGTGGAGACATGAAAGGCAGATGCCCGGCATAGATATGCGGGATTACTTCGAGAGCTTCTTGTACTTCAGTCGATGCGGCGTGTTGGCATCGGCCCCCAGGCGTTCCTTGCGGAGGGCCTCGTACGACTGGTAATTCCCCTCATGCCAGACGACTTCGCTCTCCCCCTCGAAGGCGAGGATGTGCGTCGCGACACGGTCGAGGAACCAGCGATCGTGGCTGATGACGACCGCACAGCCAGAGAAGTTCAGCAACCCTTCTTCCAGCGCCCGCAACGTGTCGACATCGAGGTCGTTCGTCGGTTCGTCGAGCAGCAGGAGGTTGCCGCCGACGGTGAGCGTTTTCGCGAGCAGCAGCCGGTTCCGTTCACCGCCGGAGAGGAACTTCACCGGCTTCTGCTGATCGGGGCCGCGGAAGTTGAACTTGCCGCAGTACGCCCGGCTGTTGATCTGGACGCTGCCGTATCGCAGGTTGTCGTTCCCGCCGGAGATGTTGTCGTAGACGCTCTTTTCGCCGTCGAGACTTTCGCGGTTCTGTTCGACGTAGGCGATTTTCACCGTCGTCCCGATCGTCACCTTGCCGCCATCGGGCTGTTCTTCGCCGACGATCATCCGGAAGAGGGTCGTTTTCCCGGCACCGTTGGGACCGATGATCCCGACGATTCCCGCGGGGGGGAGTCGGAACGTGAGATTGTCATAGAGGAGTTTGTCCCCAAACGCCTTGGCGACCTTGTCGAAGACGACGACGGTATCCCCCAGGCGCGGGCCGGGAGGAATCTGCAGTTCGATCGTCTGGTCGCGGCTTTCCTGCTCTTCCGCGACGAGCCGGTCATAAGCCTGCAGACGAGCTTTACTCTTCGCCTGCCGGGCTTTGGGGGAACTGCGGACCCATTCCAACTCTTTCTCGATCGTCTTCTGACGGGCGGAAGCCGCCTTCTCTTCCTTCCGCAGCCGTTCCTGCTTCTGTTCCAGCCAGGCGGAGTAATTCCCCTGCGTGGGGATGCCGCGTCCCTGGTCGAGTTCGAGGATCCACTGGCAGGAATTGTCGAGGAAGTACCGATCGTGAGTCACGGCGACGACCGTGCCCGGATACTCGTGCAGATGCTGTTCGAGCCACGCGACCGACTCAGCATCGAGATGGTTCGTCGGTTCGTCCAGCAGCAGTAGATCAGGGGCCTGAATCAGCATCTTGCAGAGCGCCACGCGGCGGCGTTCCCCCCCGGAGAGCGGTGCGATCTTCGCGTCCATCGGCGGAAGACGCATCGCATCGGCTGCGATTTCGAGTTCGCGGTCCAGGTCCCACAGATTCTGGGCGTCGATCTGTTCCTGCAGCTTCCCCTGCTCTTCGATCAGTTTGTCCATCTCATCGGCATCAGGACCTTCGCCGAAGCGGTTATTGATTTCGTCGTACCGAGCGAGAATCGCCCGCTTGGGTGCCACCGCCTGGTTGAGCTCTTCGAGGACCGTCAGCTCAGGATCGAGTCGGGGTTCCTGCGGAACGTAGCCGACGGTGAAGCCGTTGGTGAGCTTCGCGGTCCCCATGAAGTCCTTGTCTTCTCCTGCCATGATGCGCAGGAGCGTACTTTTTCCCGCCCCGTTCGGTCCGAGGACGCCGATTTTCGCGCCGGGATAAAACGACAGCCAGATCCCCTTGAGGATTTCCTTTTTGTCGTGGAACTTCCGCAGATCCTCCATCTGGAAGATGTATTGTTCGCCCATGTCCGGTCGTGATCTCTGAAAGCGGGAAGCGGTCTGACACCGGTAGCCGGTTGCTGCCGGTCTTGCGGCGAGATTGTAGCATCACCCGTCCAGCATCGCGACAGGAGACTGGGAGCGCCCGAGACGCGTCTGCCTACGAGTTCACGGGCCGGGTTTGAGCAGTTCCTCGGCCAGCCGGATTTCCCAGCAGAGACGCTCAGCACACGCCGCGTGAAACTGGGTGGATCCCACGGCACCCACCAGCCGTTTCTGATTCGTCATACTCTCCAACATACGGGCGGCTGACAACGCCATATTCAGCGCCTTCAGGCGGGCTGCGCGGGTGGTGGCGATGCTCAATTCCGCTTCCGCCAGCGCAGACATGGCATTCGTCAAATCTGCCGTCGTTCCGGCACCCACTTCGTACATTGACAAGGCAATCTCGTATTGCTTCCGCAGCGCCAAAACCCGTTGCCGCCGCTTTTCGGCAACGAGGGACTGTAATTCTGCGGCTTTCATCCCCTCGAGTTGCTGCGGTTTCTCAATCTGTTCAATCGCTGCATTCAGTGAGCGTTCTTCCTCGGGAGTGAAAGAGATGCGCCCTGGATCTGCGGAAGTTCCTTGAGCAACCACCAGGCCACCCAAAGCAGCGCTTCCGAGCAGGGCGACACTCAACAGGCAGAAGTTTCGCATCGACATGGTGAGTTCCTGGCTGTGAAATGGTGATGAAGTGCGTGTTTTTGGCGATCGTTGAACACTTCGAGGTCGGTCAGACCAGCTTCTTGAGTTTCGAGACGCGGCCAGTCGCGACCCATTCTGCAACGAAGATACTGCCATCGGCGGCGAAGCAGGCGTCGTGCGGATGAACGAATTTGCCCGGTTCCCACAGGTTGGCATCGCCGCGGATCTTGCCGCCGTCTTTGCCTGTGATCCGAGCGACGTCATCGCCGAGCCGGGCGACGACTTCGTTCTTCTCGTTCAGCAGGGTGACGCGGGCATGCAGTTCGGAAACCAGCAGGAGATTCTTCTGTGTCTCGCAGTTGGCAGGAAGGCCGTAACCTTTGAGGGTCTCCAGATATTTTCCATCCATGCTGAAGTATTGCAGCGTGTGATGTGCCCGGTCACAGACCACGATTGAGGGTGTCCGCCCGGGGCGATTATCGACCCACACACCATGCGGCGTGCTGAACTTCCCTTCGCCGTTCCCTGCGCCGCCGAAACAGGAGACCCACTTGCCATCTTTGTCGTAACGATGCACATAGAACGCACCGTAGCCGTCGACAAGCAGAAAGCCGCCATCATCGAGGAACGCAAAATTCGTCGGCATGAAGCGGTCGCGGCCCCAAGTGCCGGTCGGCTTGGTGTCTTCCTCCGCGGCGTACACACCCGACTGCATCGGCGCGAACTGCTGCCAGACGGTCTCACCCTTCAGGGTCATTTTGGCGAATGTCTTCTTCATCTGATAAGCACAGACGTAGAGGAACTCTTCGCTTCCTTCCTGCCGGATTTCGATTCCGTGGCCGCCCCCCTGAAACTGGCTGCCAAACGCCCGTACGAACTTGCCCGTTTCGTCGAAGACGAAGATTGACGGATGATCCGGAAGGTTGGCCCGCCCTTCGTGAATGACATAGAGATTCCCCGCTTTGTCGACCGCGACGTTATGCGTCGTCTGCCAGGTGTACTCGCTCGGAAGTTGCGGCCAGTTGTGCTGCACTTCGAAGCGATGCTCCCCTTCCCCCACGATCAGGGGCTGGTCGGTCTTCTGCGCGGTGATGACCGCCGGTGCCCCGGCAATCACGACGGTCGCGGCTGCTGTTGCAGCCGTGGAGACCAGAAATTCCCGGCGATTCAGCGATGTGTTTTCAACCGTCATGGGTGTGACTCTCTCGATGGTTGGTCGGCTCTGTGGATTCGGGTGGCGTTGAGATGCAACGTCCAGCAGCTTGCGCTGCACGTTGCGTCATGCGGCGTCATCACTTGGCCATCATCGCGGCCAGTTTGCTGCTTAACTCTGCGGCTTTTTGCTCCGCTTCTTCGAGCGGCAAGCCTTTCGCGACACCGGGACGGAGATGTCCTGCCGCCGCGACGTAGGCATCACGAAGCAGATTGCACCGCTGCTGGATAAGTCCCAGCGCCTCTTTGGGGAGTTTCACGTGTTCGAGGAGCACATCCGGCGTCATCGGGAGCGGCGGATTTCCTTCGCTGAACGCGGCCATCAATTGCTGCGCGATGAGCCAATGTCCGTCCCCATTCGGATGGACGCCGTCCGGCTGCAGCGTAAACTTCGGGTCGGTCTTGCGCTGTTCGCGGACCGCGTTGGTCATGGGGGTATGCAGATCGATCACGGTCCAGCCATTCGCCCGCTGCGAGAGTAACCAGGCACTGTAGCGATCGAGGACTTCGTTGTAGCTGAAGGGCTTCGGCGATCGCAGATCATCATAGAACGGCGGCGTGATGTGAATGACTTTCGCGCCGACAGCCGCGGCCTTTTCCCGTAGTGACTTCAATCCCGCCTGATAGTTTTCCAGCCGAGCCTGATCGAAGGGCTGATAGATCGCACAGTTCATCCCGTAACAGGCGATGACCAGGTCGGGCTTGGCAACCTTTAGAATGCGTTCCAGTCGCTCACCCAGATCTGGTCGCGGAAACTTACCTCCCGCATGCCCCTCTTCACTGAGGCCCGAGACGGTCTCACTCGGCAGCCCGGCGTTGATGATGACCGGCGGATGCTCCCAGCGCTGTCCGACCACCCATGTCTCGAAGTAGCCGACATATTGACCCGCCGCGGTGATGCTGTCACCGAGGAACAAGACTCGTCGGGCGTTCTTCAGCTGCGTCTGCAGCGACTCTTCGGCCGCCGAAGCTGTTCCACGAAGGAACAACGACAACATCACGGCCAGACCCAGTGACAAACAACAGTGGCGCTTCATCAGGTCTTCTCAGGGGGTGGGAGTGGTTGGAGGGAGATTCTCGCCCGCACCAGTCGCAGGGTCCGACTTGGTCGGGATGACGGTTTGTGCGACTTGCGCGAGCATCTGATCGCAATAGGCCTGGACGGCGGGATCGAGGTGATCCAGGCCGAAGATCGCCCCGATCCGCTCATAATTCAATTCGAGGCCGAGCTCTTTCGCGGCTGCAGCCAGCTTGTACAGAATGCCCGCTTCGTAACGAAACTGAAAATCGTCCGCGGAACCGATCATCGGCTGTAACGACATCAGTCGTTCGCGGAGCGGAGTTTGTTCCTGTTCGGGCAGCGTTTGAAAGAAGCGGCTCTGCCAGAGCACCGTGAAGTGCTTGGTCAGCGACGCCGTCGTGAACCCCAGTTCTTCGTGCTCGTTCAGAATCCGCTCAAAGACTTTCGACCAGGTAAACGGCGGCGTGCTGAGCATGTCATAGATCACGCGGAGTGCGTATCGTCGACGGGTGGCCGAGGTGACAAACTTGTATTCACTCAGTTTCGCCCGATGCTTCAATTCCCAGAGTGGGTCGACCGCCAACGGCTGAATCGCTTCCGCAGGGAGCGTGACATCGGCCGGGTAGACCGTCACATCGCCGCCATGCGGATTCGGTACGACCCGCACGACATCGGGCAGCGCGTGCAACAAATCCGTCAACCGACTGAAACCGTATTCACTTTCATCAAACGTACTCGAAATTCGCTGTCGTAATGCCGGCTTGATGGCCGCCCCTTTGATCCCCGAGGGCTGTGCAGCGACGATGGCCCGCAATGCCGCCCGCACGGGTTCGATGACCGATGGTTTTTCGCTGGGGCCAGTCGAGCTGACCGGAGCCGGCCGGCCCCCTTCTGCCTGATACGTTTTGGCCAGCGCCCCGTACCGCACAAACCGGTCGCATAACGCAGCGAAGTCTTCACTCACCGAGTTTTCCGGCGAGATCCCGATCACGGTTTTCCCGTGTCGCCGCAGCGTCTTCAACATATGGATAAAGTCACGATCGCCGGAGACGATCACGAAGACGCTGATATGCGGCAGTACGAACAGCGTCTCGACGGCATCGACCGCCATCTTCACATCGACCGCATTTTTGACCCGCGCGTTGTACGACTTGCCGAAGACGTGCACCAGGTCCATGCCGACCCGATACAGGTCGACCTGAAACTGATTCACTTCGCGATGCCGCCAGTCGGCATACGCATGGGCCAACACAACCTGTCCGTACTCGGCTGCCAGACGCACCAGGACGTCCGCGTCGATCTGGGCTTCGTACTGATCGCCAAACTGCTCTTTGACTCCGTAAACCAGATTCTCGAAGTCAACAAACAAAGCGACCTGCGACTGCTCCTTCTTATCCATCGGACAGTCTCCCGTTGTGATTCAGCGGCTGCGCGCCGGCGGTGGTTAACCGAGGCCGTCGACCTCCCACCCTTTGCGATACGGCCGACGAACAAACTCATTCGCTTTGGGCACATTCGCAAACCGCAGGTTGGCGGCGTCCCACTGCAGTGCTTCCTGCGGGAAACGTGTGGCAATACAGCCCAGCAACACCAGTTCGGTCAGTGGTCCGGCATAATCGAAGTGGGCGGAAGTCTTCCCTTCGCCGCGGACCGCATTCACGAACGAATGCCAGTGGTTGATGCCATCCAGTTGCGGACGCTTGGTCTCTGCAGCGACCGCTTCCGGGTACAGCGTCGGAAAGGCGATGTGCGGCAGAAGCATCGCCCCCTTGGACCCTATAAAGTACGACCCCTGTCCGGGCAACCCGGCATCACCGAAGTGCTTCAAGGCTTCCCGCGGTGGCCGACGGCCGCCATCGTACCACACGAGTTTCAACCCTTCCGGGGCCGTGTACTTCGTGGGGGCATAGTCGTATTCCACGCTGACATCGTTCGCCCACGAGGTTTCATTCGGCACGCCGCCGATCGATTTCACCGAACGGGCGACCGTGATCTCCGTCGCCTTACAGACCGGGTCGAGAATATGGCAGCCCATATCGCCGAAGGTCCCGGTGCCGAAGTCGAGCCGTTTCCGCCAGTTGCCGGGATGATAATATCCGCCGCCGATATAGGGTCGCTCGGCTGCCACACCGAGCCACATGTCCCAGTTCAAGCCCTCCGGCACGGGATCGACGCGATCGGGTTTCGGGGCCGGATCGCCCCATTTCTTATCGCTCCAGGAATGGACCGTGTGGACCGGACCAATCGCTCCCGACTGGATGTAGTGGACCGCGGCGCGATACTCGATGCTGGAATGAATCTGAATCCCCATCTGCGAGACGAGCTTCTTCTCGCGGGCGATGTCGGCCATCCGGCGGGATTCGTAGATGTCGTGCGTGAGCGGCTTCTGGCAGTAGACGTGCAATCCGCGATTCATCGCTGAGACCGACATCGGCGCGTGCATGTGGTCGGGCGTCGAGACGTTGACCGAATCGAGATTGCCTGCTTCCTTGTCGAGCATCACCCGCCAGTCCTGGTAGACGCGGCACTCGGGGAACTTCTCCTTGATTTTGTCCGTCCGCTTCTCATCGACTTCGGCGACGCAGACGAGCTTCACGTTCGGGTGACTGGCAATCGCCGTGAGATCGGCCCAGGCCATGCCGTTGGCACCAAAGCTGGCATGCCGGACCGTTTCACTCGGCTGTGCCCGGCAATACGCGGGCATAGCGGCCAGCGCCGCGGCGGCGAACGATTGCTTCAAGAACGAACGACGCGAAGGACGAGTGAAGTCGTGCATCCAGCAGATCCTGATGTGCAGAGACGGGTGGCAGAAAGTTGATGCAACCGCATCCTAGCCGGGGAGCGCACGATTCCTCAAGGCTGCGGGGGACTGTGCGGGCTTCACGATCTCCATGATCAAGTGTGTGACGGGTGGCTGGTGTCGGAGTCTGCGACGACCCAGTATTTCAACTGATCCGCGCGATCCCCGGTGGAACTTCGGGGCATCGACGCTCTGTGTCATCTTCAGACGGCGGGAACACGGATCGTTTCAGACAAGCTTTCCAGCGCAGAGGAGATGTACGAGGAGATGAAGACTGGGGTGTCGCAGACTCCGACACCAGCCACTGCATCTTGAGCGAGACTGGAAATGGCGATATAGACTGGACTTCATCGGCACTAGTTTGTGGTGCCATAGCACGAACAAACTAGAGCCAGTTTCATAACGCGAGTTGGTCTGCGATTTGCGTGCCGAGGGACTTTGAAAGGAGTCCTTCGCCATGAAGCTGACGTTGAACTATTGGCCGAAACGGGGTCGGAATTGTACGGGGTCGCAGACCGTTCCACGGTCGGAACTGGCGGATGCGCAATGGGAACGGATCGAGCATCTCTTCGTGGAACGGCCGACTGGTGGCCGACCGCGGACTCCGCCGCGGCCGTGTCTCGAAGGCATTCTCTGGGTGTTGCGGTCCGGGGCTCGTTGGAAAGACGCAAGGTTGTTCGCCGAGCCGTGGCGAGGATGAAGAACGACCGCGGGAGTCTTCCCTTCTGACCCGACCTGTTGGCGGCGCTGTCATGAGTAGATGTCCGATGGCACACTGGAAGCCGCGTGGCGGCTGGTGCTGCACGCACTCGATCGGAAAGGGCGAGTGGACTGGAACGTGGCGATGGCGGACGCGACCTTTGTGGCCGCGAAAAAAGGGGCGACAGTGTTGGGCTTACGAAGGTCGGCAAGGGTTCCAAGCTGATGCTGTTGGTCGATGGCCAAGGCTTGCCGCTGGCGGTCAATCTGCACGCTGCGAATCATGCCGAAGTCCATCTGATTCAACCCCTGCTCGACAAGCATCAGCTCGAACAGCATTTGCCGCGGTTGATCTACGATCGGGCGGCCGACTCGAACAAGCTGCGGGACGAACTGGCCGCCGACGGCATTCAGCTGATCACGCCTCACCGCAAGAGCTGCCGCAACATTCATCCGTCGCACGACTGCCGTGTGCTGAAGCGGTACAAGCAGCGGTGGAAAGTCGAGCGGACGTTCGCCTGGCTGGGGAATTATCGACGCCTCGTCACCCGCTACGACCGCAACCCCAACCACTTCCTCGCCTTCGTCATCCTCGCCTGCGTTCACCGACTGTTACACAGGCTTTCCCCGTTATGAAACTGGCTCTAGCGCTGGAAGCCATTCTTCACGCAGTGGAGTATGGCTTCGACGAATCTCTGTAAAACGTGGAAGGTCGTCAATGTGTTTCGTCTTGCGGTTGAGCCATACAGAGTGAACATCGGGCGGAAGGTCTGCAACGTCATTGCATGAGACCAGCCCTGGGGGCATTCCCAGCTAGGGAGCTTTATGCGTTGCCGCGAACTCTTTGATGTACTTTCGGGTTGACATGGAGCTTCTGGGGCGAACTCAGGGGTAGACAGAATGCGATTCTGCCTATTCGGGCTGTTGATTCTGTCTTATCCGCGATCACATTCTGCTAATCCGTGGAGGTCGTTCCAATCGTGCGGACTTGCTGGATTGGTTTCGTGTCGGGAGTGGGCTGGTAATCCGTGATCCAGACACTGGCTGTCCGACTTCCCCGTGAGACTTAGCTGAATGCGATCGAGTTGGAAACACGTCGGGAAGTCAGAGACGAGTCTGGCGGTTCGGTTTCTACTCGTTCCCTCGCTCCGCATCGCTTCATGGTCTTCAGCAGGGTCGTTCGGCCGCTGGATGCCCACCGTGTGATGGCCCACGGGACCCTTGAGCCTCGTTGCGAAGAAACGAGACGCCTCTCTAGTGATCCCTCAATCGAGGGCTTCCGCTTACGCGGAGCGCCCACGCCACCCGGCCGTGTGTCTGTCGATGCTCTCGGTGAGCTTCCGGCTCAGACTGACCAGAGAATCCAGGTTTGGAACCAGCCGGTGACCAGGGCGACCAGCAGCAAGGCAGCCAGGGCTTTGATTCCCAGCAGCGTGAAATAGATGAGCGGTCCTTCGTCACGGCGGATCATTTGTCCGCCACGCCCGTTCATGAAGGATGCTGATGTCGCCCCTTTGGCCAGGTCGAGCACCAGCGCCCAGCCTGCCAAAAAAATCGTCAGTCCGGCAACGAACCAACCCAGCATCGTCTCTCCCTCCCGTCGATTGAGGGTCAACCAGCATCAAGCTTCCGTCACAGATCATAAGCAGCCTTCGCGGCAGCCGGCCTCACTGCCGTCAGGCTTTCGAGCGCAAGAGCGTGCTCAGTTTGGACAGGAGCAGGGGGATCAGGTCATTCGCTGCTGTTTTGTGTGGGGCGTAGATCGGATCGCCTGCGCTGGCGAGTTCGGAGTACAGGTTCAGCGTGCCGATGGATCGGGCCAGACCGAGCAATTCCCATTTGAGTTCCTTGGGATTGTGGGCCGCTTCGAGACGTTCCCGCGCTTCCGCGACTTTCTTCTCCAGGAATTCCGGATTGTCTCGTGCGATGCCAGCATCGGCCAGGAGCGTTGCGCGGGATCGTGCAACTTGTGCCGACATGGGGGCTCCACCGAGATGCATCACCAGCGCATGCGAGAAGGTGGCCGGGCACCAGAGGTTGTAGTTCACCCGGTCTCGGGGGAGTGGCGGCGGCACGGGGACCGCGGTGGCGACAGCCGCAGCGACCGCAACCGCCTCCTCGCTGCGCTCCAACGCCCAAAGAAAGATCGCAAGATCGGCAATCTCGTAGAGCGTCTCCCTCTTTGTCACGGACCAGCGCTTAGACAACGACTGCTTGTATTTGGCGAGAGACTTGTTCGGTTCGTTGTCCGGACTCGCTGCGAGCGGCGGTATTGGTGGGGGCGGTTTCGTCATCTTGGTCTCGCTGGTTGGCCAATACTGCCTGTGGGGGATTCGGATGTCGGGAGTACGTTGAGGATGCTCGGCGTGGATTGGAACTGTCAAGCACCCATCAGAGCGACTCGCGCGACCTTGAATTGCTGGCCGAGCGGGAACGTCACGTCGAAGCCCGCGTGATTGGGGGCGGATGAACGCTGCGAGTCTCTGACGAAAAAAACGTCATCGGGGCAGAATCTTTTCGCGAATGATAAAAGATTTCTGCACAATACGTCTGATAGTCGGACGATGCAGGGTGCCGGAAGGGAGACGGCGATGTCGACAATAGGCTCTGGGGCGGGCGGGATTCCGCCGATCGTCAGTTCCGCGGCTGGGACGGCCGGGCAGCAGCGGGTTGGCGCGAAGAATCAGCAGCAGGCGGTCGCCAACGAGCGGCAGTTCAAGCTGGATCAGGCAATCCAGCATGCGGAAAAGGTCGGCGATGTCGGGGCGTCGAGCGAGACCTCGGACGAACGCGACGCAGACGGTCGCTTGCCCTGGCAACTGACGCAACGCCAAGGGGGGCAGGGGCATCCACAGGAACAGACGCCTCACGCTCGCGATCCGGACGGCGAAGTCGGCAGCAATGTCGATTTTGATGCGTGAGGTCGATCACAGAGCGGTCTGGCGCTCGCCGCCGGTTCTGCGAACGCTCCCGTCGATTTGACGCGAAATGCGAATGCCTGGTGGACGTGACCCGAATGAAACAGGCACCGGGGGGCTCGCGCCCCGACCGCTCAGTCATGAACGGTTCGCCCTGTGAACTCCGTTATCCTCATGGGGATGAATGCAGATACTCGGCGAGGGCGGCTTGCCATGGGCGGAATGGCGTTCCCAGCAAGGTGGCAAGCTTTGAGCAGTCGAGCACGCTGTAGCCGGGACGTGGGGCATTGGCACCGTAGTCTGCCGTGGTGATCGGGATCACGCGCGTTGTCAGGTTGCGGAGACGGAAAATCTCCGCGGCGAGTTCGGCCCAGGAACAGTCGCCCGCATTCGTGGCGTGATAAAGTCCGTAAGCATCGGTGGCGATGAGTCGCGCGAGCATCACCGCGAGATCCGCTGCACTCGTTGGCGTGCAGCGTTGATCGGCCACGACGCGGACCTCGGGCCGTTCGGTCCCCAGCCGGACCATCGTGTCGACAAAGTTCCCTTTCGCGCGTGTGGCTCGACGACCATAGAGACCGCAGGTCCGTATGATCCAGGAACGCGGGCAATGGTTCGCGACGGCCGACTCGCCGATCGACTTGCTGGTACCGTAGACGTTCACCGGGCCACAGACGTCGGTCTCGAGATACGGCTTTGTGCGGGTCGTATCGCGACCGAAGACATAGTCGGTGCTGATGTGGACCAGCGGGACGCCGTGATCGTCACACCAGCGGGCGACATGGCGGGCACCGAACGCATTCACGGCATGAGCGGCGGAGGGATCCTCTTCCGCGCGATCGACGAGGTTGTAGGCCGCGCAGTTGATGACGACCGTGGGAGCGGCGTGGGTCAACGCGGTGGCAAGACTGGTCGCGTCGGTCACGTCGGCGGTGCGATGATTGAGGGGGACCGCCCGCGGACCGAGCACGGCGATCAATTCGGAACCGAGTTGCCCGTAGCCGCCGAGGAGGACAATGCGTTCCATCGGCGGGGCCTCCCGTTGGCAACAGCCACTCCCTGGTGGGCCTCGCGGACTCGACCCACCCTACCGTGATCCTTAGTGGCTGCAACCGCCTCCAGGAGTGCTGCAGACTTCGGTGGCCGCAACTTCACCTGACTGACGGGCCTTCCATGCCTGATAAGCATCGTGATCACCGATGACGATCTCGAAACCGAGGTCGGCGACCATCTGGAAGTCGTCGGCTGCGGGTTGGCCTTTGGTAGTGAGATAGTCGCTGACGAACAGGGAGTTCGCCGCGTACAGGCTCATCGCCTGCATCGACCGGAGGTTGACTTCCCGACCACCGGAGACTCGCAGTTCTGCCTTCGGATTGGCCATCCGGAAGAGACAGAGCGCCCGCAGACAGTCACGCGGGGTAAGGTCTTTCGTCTCGCCGAGCGGAGTGCCATCGATCGCGTGCAGAAAGTTCACCGGAGTGGAGTGCACGCCGAGATTCCGCAACTCGAACGCCACATCGACGAGGTCCTGTTCGGTCTCGCCCATCCCGACGATGAGACCGCTGCAGAGTTCCAGGCCCGCATCACGGCAGGTGGCGAGCGTGTCGAGGCGATCCTGATAGCTGTGGGTCGAGCAGATCTTATCGTAGAACGCCCGGCTGGTGTTGAGATTGTGATTGATGCGGTCGACGCCGGCGGCCTTCAGGGTCTGCGCCTGTTCTGGCGAGAGAAGCCCGAGACAGCAGCAGATGTGCAAGCCGTATTCGTCTTTGATCTTCTTGACCGTGCTCGCGATGTGGTCGACTTCGCGATTGCTCGGCCCGCGGCCGGAAGCCACGATGCAGTAGGTCCGGGCCTGGCTTTCGACGGCCCGAGCCGCACCTTCCATCAGCTTCGCTTCATTCAGCAGGGCGTAACGCGGAATCTCGGCATCGGAGAGGATCGACTGCGAGCAGTAACCACAGTCTTCCGGGCAGAGACCGCTTTTGGCGTTCTTCAGGAAGTAGAAGTGGACCTGCTTCCCATGGTGCTGTCGCCGCACGCGGAATGTCGCCGCGAGCAGGTCAAGCAGTTCCGCGTCATCGCTGCGGAGAATGGCCAGCCCTTCTTCCGCCGTCAGGTCGTGTCCCTCCAGAATGCGATCGGCGAGGTCGTGCCAGTCAGTCATCGAATCGGTCGCAGAGCCGGTCATGAATGTCGTAACCTAAGTAAAGACCTGTCGGCGACTTCGGGCAAAACTGTCGAGTCGCGTGCCTGAAAGAGTTTATCGACGAGCCGGGTTGGTGAGCAAGGGCCGTGAATCTGTCCGGCCTGCTATTCGGAAGCCTTGATCCGGCGGTGGACATAGAGTTTCTGGCTGTCGAGCGAGCGGAGGATGAGTTCTTCGTCGCTGAAGCCTTCGACACGCTGATCTGAAGTCTCGCCGAAGATCTTGGCGACGGCGGTCGCGGTCTGCTTCGGTTCGCCCCCGGTCATTTTCATCGTCAGGACGTCTTCTTTCAGCGTCCAGTCGATGAAGAACGTCAACTTCGGCCCGTAGAGCACCTGGCCCACGCGATCGAGTTCGATCGTCATTGTCGCTGTGCCGTCCGGTCGAAAGTGAAAGATGCGTTTGCCGTAGAAATCGTCCTGCCAGGAGCCAATCAGGACCTCGGCCAGGCTCGGATCCGTGGCTGGTGGCTGTGCTGCTGGAGTGGTGGACGCCGACGCGCCGAGTGCCGGTTGGGGGCCAGGAGTGAGCGGCAGCACTTCAGTGTGGGTGATCGTGTTTGCCGCGATGGGGCGTGCAGCGGAAAGGCTTGCGGGTGCCGCCTCAATGGGCGTCTTCGGCTGCACGGCGCGCCACGTGAAGACGCCGAGACCGCAGACCATCAGCGTCATCGCCCGCAGGGAATGTCGATGTCTCAACCACGTCACCACACGGACTCCCGGTACGTCTAACTCCGGGTCGATTCTCTCCGACCGGCGAAGTGCGGTCAATTGCGATTTGCGATGACGACCGGTCCGATGCTGCTCGTCTCGATGGGAGAGGATCGCTATAGTCAGCGACACAAACTGGCACCCTTCGACCCGCTACTGGGGTTTCATCATGTGTCGACTGCACCGACTGATCGTGGCACTTGGTTGCTGGGGACTCTGGTTTTCCAGTGTTGTCCACGCGGAGACGCTTGCGCGGTGCGGTGCCGGTTGGCTGGAACGGGTGAATGGGACGCTGGTCCTGCACCTCAAGGGAACGCCCTACGAGATGGGGTATCAGCACGGAGCGCTGCTCAAAGACCACGTCCGCGCGAATCTGCATACCTTGATGGAAGTGAAAGCGAAGGGGCACACGCTGGTCGAAATCGGCCCGCTCAAGCTCACGCCGCGGGCCGCAATCGACACGATCGTCAAGATCCAGGAACCGCACGTCTCGCCCCGCATCTGGGACGAATTGCAGGGGCTGGCCGATGGAGCGGGCCTTCCGTTGAAAGATGTCCGGGCCGCCAATTTCATCCCGGAACTGTTCCACTGCAGCGGTTTTGCCCTGACAAAATCCGCGACTGCCAATGGGACGCTGCTGCATGGTCGCGTGCTCGATTACGCCGTGGACTGGGGCCTGCAGGAACACGCCGTGGTGATCGTCGTGGAACCCGAAGGGCGGCTTCCATGGGTCAATGTGAGCTACGCGGGGTTTGTCGGTTCGGTCACGGGGATGAATCGTGAGCAGATCTCCGTCGGTGAAATGGGCGGGGGTGGTCTCGGTCACTGGGGTGGACGGCCGATGTCGTTCCTCGTTCGTGAAGCGCTGGAAACTGCCGACTCGCTCGACAAGGCGATTGCCGTCTTTCGCGATGGTCCCCGGACCTGCCAGTATTTCTATGTGCTGGCCGATGGGGAAACGAACGATGCGGTCGGCATGGAGGCGTCGTGGGACACGTTCTTCACGCTGCGACCGGGGGAAAGTCATCCTTTGTTGCCGACACCGGTGAAAGACTGTGTGCTGCTCTCGGCTGGGGATCGTTATGGAGAACTCGTCCGCCGGACGCAAAGCGTCCAGGGGAAGGTCACTCCGGAAGCGGCGTTGCGGTTGATGGACCGCCCCGTGGCGATGAAATCGAACCTGCATAACGTGCTTTTCGAGCCGCGTTCGAGCCGGTTCTGGGTGGCGAATGCGTCGAAGGACAATCAACCCGCCGCTGAGCAGCCGTATCAGGCGTATTCGCTGAAAGACCTGTTGGCCAGCCGCCCCGATGAGAACAGCCCGCAACTCCCGCTGGCGCCGCGGACAGCGGAAACGTCCCGTTGATTCCGATGATGAGTCGCTCTCTTAGCCCGAAGCGCGAGCGCCGTGTTCTGGAAAGTTGTTCCGGGAACTCTCACTGACGGCCTTCCGGACTCAGCTGAATCACATCAGCAACGATCCGAAGAATGAAACCCGGCGCTCGCGCTTCGGGCTGAGAGGCAGACGGAACAAACAGAACCGCCCTGAGGATCGCGGGGCGTTCCTCAGGGCGGTTGATCGTCATCGACTCAGCACTCAGCCAGGATTACTTCCGGGAGTCTGAGTAGAACTTGGTCGCTTCTTCCATCATCAGCGGCTGGTCGAGCGAGTCGCTGGTGACCCGAGCCCGCAGGCGATGGCTGCCTTCCACCGTCCCGCGAACATGCACGCGGTAGACCGCCTGCTGTCCGGGAGCGAGTTGCTTGAGCGAGCGGAAGGTGACATTCTTCGCATCCGCCAGACCTTCGGTCGCTCCCTTGGCGGAGAGCAACTCGACACCCGCCGGCAGTTCACAGGCGACGTTGATGTTGCTCGCGGCGATCGAGCCATCGTTACGGACCCGGATTTCCCAGGCCGCTTCCGTCCCGACTTCCACCGGATCGTCGAGGTCAACGATTTCCGTCGCGAGGGCCGCAGTCCCTTCCACCGTGGTCGAGGAGATCGCTTCAACGCGGACACCGGCATCGGAACCGACGAAGACTTGCTGCTTGAATTCACCGATCGCATTCGCTGTCAACTCGCAGCTGAGTTGAGCGGTTTGACCGGCATCGAGCCGACCGAGGAACCAGTGAATGGCCCGCTGGCTGCTGTCGTACTTGCCACCCTTGTCGGCGGAGACGAACTGGAAGCCTTCGGGAACAATCTGCGTCACCCGCACGTTGTTGTTCGGCACGCTGCCATCGTTCGCGATGTTGATCGCATACTTGGCATTGCGGCCTTTGTAACGCAAGCCCGGGCCATCGACGGCGAGCTTGAGCGTCGGGGCGATGACGTTGACCTTCCAGACGGTGGTCGTCGAGGCTTCGGTGCTGGACGTCGCGACGAGTTGCAGGGTCTGCGGGCCACCCTTGATCGCCGAGAGCCCGAGTCGCACATGTTGCGAATCACCCGGATTGATCGAACCGACTTCGATCTCGAGCTTCTCACCCTTCGGGTGTTCGAGCCCGTCGCTGAGCAGTGCTTCGAGTTTGACGTCGTGAGCGATCCCGGTGCCGGGATTCGAGATCGTGATGAGTTGCGAGGCCGGGTCGCCGAGGAGCACTTCGCTCGGGCCTTTCACCGCCATCTTGAGCAGCGGTTCTTCGACCTTGAACGTCGAACCGACCTGGCTGCTGAAGCGGACATCGGCCGAGGTCCCGAGGTCGCCGCGACGGCTGGGGATCAGCTTAATGGCCAGCCGCTTTTCCGCCTGCGGGGCGATCGACTCGAAGTTCCAGGTCAGCTTTTCAGCTGCCTGAGCGGGCTTCGGTTCGGCGCTCGTCAGACGGACCGTGCTTGGGAATCCAGCGTCGACCGTGACTTGCGTTGCTGGAGCCGACCCCGTGTTCTTCACGACGAGTTCGAGCTGGCATTCCTGGCCGACGTTGATGTCGGACTTCTTGACCCATTCGATCGTCACCTGCGGCACAGCCGAGGCGGCAATCGACGCGGACGTCGCAGGGGCACTGGTGTGCTTGCTGCGGTCGGCGGTCGCGTGAACCGGTTGGATGAAGGAGCGATCAGCGGGTTGCTTATCGAAGCTGGCCTGCACCACGCCCTTCGCTTCCGGATCGGCCGGGAAGGACTTGCTGACATCGTCGAGCGGAATTTGCCGGGTGGCGGGCGCCGAGCGAGGACGCAGCGATTCCGTCCGTGTCACTGCCGGAGCATGCGGGCGACCCGCAGGCCCGGTCAGCGTGACGCGTCCCGCCGAGGGCTTGGTCGCCGGTGTCAGCGAGGGAGCATCACCAAACAGCTCCTCGTAATAGTTCCGGGAGCCTCCGGCGGCTTCGGAGTCGGGCACGCTGGGTGCTTCAGCAGCGGCAGCGGCTGCCGGGGCAGTGGGAGCCGTCGCCGGGGCCGAAGTGGTGGGTCGGTTATAGCGTGTCGGGATCGCACCCGTGGAACGGCTCGGATAGGGATCGGCTGCGAAGACGCCGCTTGCCTGCAGCGCCAAGGCTCCCGAGACAGCGAGAATCCAACTCCCGCGACGCATGCGAGGCTCCTTCCTCAAGTCGCCGGATCGAAACCCGGACCATCCATGAAACTGAGAACGTGAACGCCAGCACAGACATCGCGCCGGGTCAGGCCGAAATCCGGCCTCGTCTTCCTTCGTATCGGATGTGCGGGTCTTGCCGATTGAGATTAATCCGGTGAATTTAACGTCTGGGGGGATTCATCGGGTGCGGGAAGAAGGATTCAGGGGGAGAGCAGGGAGTGGACAGGTGACAGTGGACAGCCAGAAGGACGGCGTTGCGGACTGAAAGAAGCCATCCTCACGGAGTCTGGATCGGGGCCTGTGTCAGTCCCTGGCTGTCCGATCGCAGGCCGCGATGAAAGCCGGGCGTCGCTCTGGACGCCTGGCTTTTGCCTTTCGAGCATCGCTGCAGATCCAACGAAAGGCAGAAGCCCGGCATGGAAGACCATGCCGGGCTTCGACGAGCCAGTGAGCGGCATTACCACCCCGCCGGGCGACCGTGTTTGCGGGGGTCGCTGCCGGCGTCGAAACCTGCAGCTGTGCGACGGATGGCCTGGGCAGCGGCTAGTTCGGAGACTTTCTTTGTTTGATGCCCGCGTTCACGTAGAGCGGTGTCGAGTGCGGTCCACAAGCCCCCCTCCAGCAACACGTCCCTTGGGTACCACTGGTGATGTCCGCGCGGGGCGCTGACGGCCTCCTGCGCTGACCGGTCGAATTCCAGTCCGTTCAACAACACCTGGATCGTCGCGGTGATGATCTTCGGTCCTCCGGAGGCCCCGACCGCCCAGATCGGGCGGCCATCCCGCAGGACAATCGTGGGTGTCATGCTGGAAAGCGGCTTCTTCCGCGGGGCAATCGCGTTCGCCGCGCTTTGACGGAGTCCGAACGCATTCACTTTCCCGGGAACCGCCGTGAAGTCGTCCATTTGGTTGTTCAACACAATCCCGAAGCGGGGTTCCACCATCAGGCTGCCGAATGACGTGTTGATCGTTTCGGTGCAGGCGACGGCGTTCCCGTCGGCGTCCATCACGCTGAAGTGTGATGTCCCATGATCGTCGGGGATGAGCGCCCGGCCATAGGCTTCCACGGGAAGCGTTTTCGTCAGATCGATCCGCGCTGCGATCCGCTCGGCATACGCGGGTTCGCTGAGTTGCTGGACCGGGACTTTGACAAAGTCGGCGTCGCCCAGGTACTCGGCCCGATCAGCAAAGGCGTGCTGCCAGATTTCGATCAGGACGTGCCAGCGGTCTGCCTGGGGGAGTTCTTTCCAGCGTCGCCCCGACCGTTGTTCCCAGGCGACTAGTGCCTGCAGGGTTTGCATTAGCGCGATCCCGCCACTGGAAGGGGGAGGCATCGTGAGGACCGTGTCGCCGCGGTACGTCAACTGAAGCGGAGTGCGGGCGACCGGTCCGGCTGCTGCAAGGTCGGCCGTCGTGAGCAGTCCCCCGTGTTGCTGACTGAACTCGATGAGCGCCTGGCCGAGCGGGCCGGTTTCCCATGCCGAAAGCCCGGATTGAGCGAGCAGTTCCAAGGCTGGTCGTTGTGGCGAAGACCAGCGTTCATGCTCCTTCCAGGGGACGCCGCGGTTGAGATAACCGTTCCACAATCCGGCAAACCGCGTAGGCCAATCCGGGTGCTTCCGGAATTCCGCAATCATCGACCGCTGGGCTTCACGTTCATGGGGATCGGGAACAATCCCCTCACGGGCTGCTGCGAGGGCGGGCTGTAACACGATGGCTAACGGCAACTTGCCATGCTGCTGGTGAATCTTGCACAGTCCGGCGATTTCCCCCGGCACCGCCACCGCGCGCATTCCGTGCCGACTGTCATCGCCGATCGCAGCGTGGTCCTGAAACATGGTCGCATTCGCGGACAGAGGGGCCCGTTCACGATAATCGTAGGCGATCGCCCGTTGCGTAGTGGCATCCCAGAACAGCAGGAATCCGCCTCCCCCCAGCCCGGAACTGGCGGGACGGACGACCGACAACATCAGGGCGGTCGCGACAGCGGCGTCGATGACGTTGCCCCCCTGCCGCAGCATCGACACGCCCGCTTCGCTCGCCGCGGGATGGTCCGCCGCGACAGCTCCCCGCTGGTAGAGTGGCGATGGAGCCGACGCTGCTGGTTCCGCAGCCGTGACCATTGTCGTCAGGCAGCAACACACCACGAATCTCAAGAACCAACTCTGATGCTGCATGTCATTCATCCTCAGACCGGCGGCGATATCCGGTCGGTTGTCTGAGACTGTGAGACTTCAGGGGCACGATTCAGCGGCTGAGGCAGACTGCGAATGCACATTCGTCATCTCGGCAAGAACGCGGTCACGCAGTTCCGCGATCAGGAAAAACGAACCGGTGATCACAATCTGATCATCCGTGCCAGCGAACTGGCGGGCACATTCCCACGCAACAGCTGGAGTCGCAGCCACATGCACCCTTCGGTCAGTGGTCGCTCCGATGAAGGCTGCGAGTTCCTCAGCAGGCACACTCCGCGGGTTCTCGGTATATCGCGTGAGAATGACCGTTTCGAAGTGTGGCAACAGCAACCGCACCAGCCCGCGGACGTCTTTGTCGCGTGTCGTGGCGAAGACCAGCACCCGTCGGCGATGGGGGAACTCCGTGAGTAATGTTTCGACGAGCGCCTTGGCCGACTCCCAGTTGTGGGCTGCATCCAGCACGACTTCCGGACCGTTGCCCACGACTTCCACCCGGCCTGGCCAGATCACCGTCGCGAGTCCTGTGCGAATCGCCTCGTCCGGTACAACCAGGCCCCGTTCCCGCAAACGCAACAACGCCGCGACAGCGAGGCTGGTGTTGATCGCCTGATGCGGGCCACGCAACGTCAAGGGTAAGCCAGCCAACTCCTCGTGGTCACAACGAACAGAGACACGAGCCTGGTCTTCAACAGCGAATGTGAAATCACGCCCCAACATCCAGAGAGGTGCCTGCTTTGCAGCCGCGACCGTCTCGATCACCGCGCACGCATCCGGGTGCTGCACCCCGGAAATGACCGGAATACCCGGTTTGATGATCCCCGCTTTTTCCGCAGCGATCGCACCCACAGTGCTGCCGAGGAGTTGCGTGTGATCGCGACTGACGTTGGTGATGAGCGTCACCCACGGTTGACAGACGTTGGTGGAATCGAGCCGCCCCCCCAGGCCGGTTTCGAGGACTGCGAGTTGAACGCTCTCACGTTCAAACAACAGCCACGCTAAGGCGGTCGTGATCTCGAAATAGGTCGGATTCAACTTGGCGGGGAGGCGGTCCATCTCAGCGACTGCAGGACGGACCGCGTTGACCAGTTCGACCACAACGGCAGGAGCGGGAAGTGCACCATCTACGGTGAATCGCTCTTCATAACGCGTGAGATGCGGAGAAGTGTACAGGCCGGTACGAATGCCGGCAGCCCGTGTGGCCGCCGCGATCATGGCACACGTGGAGCCTTTCCCTTTCGTGCCCGCCACGTGAACTGCTGGAATCCGCTCCTGAGGGTTGCCGATCCGTTCGAGCAGCCCGCGCATCCGATCGAGGCGAAAGTCGCTGCTGGTGTAGGAGTCGACGTGGGCCCGCTCGTAATTAATGCGACCGTAGAGGTACTCGATCGCCTGTTCGTAGGTGGTCAGCTCGTCTGCCATGGGGACCGTGCGGCTGGAAGCGTAAGAGCCTGTGAACGATGACAGATTCTAGCGTCCCTCGACGAGAGTCACACCGTGACGACACCTCCGGAACCGGTGATCTGATGGCGAATGAATGACGATCACGCTCGACACACCCCCACGCCATCGATCACAATTCCCCTGCAGCGATTCGGACTGGCAGCCACAAGAGAGCCCATGATGAGTGTGATCGACGTCTATCGACAGGTGTGGGATTTTCAGCGTTCGCGGACCATCGCCACACTCGACGATCTCGCGAAGCAACCCGATCCTCAGACGATTCTCGGCTGGCGTCCCGGTCCCGGTCGGGCACATATCGCGTGGCAACTCGTGCATATCGGGATCACCGAGGAGCTCTTTGCCACAGAGCGGCTCTTCGGACGCACTCCGGCTTATGCCGAAATCGTGCCGCGATTCAAAGGGGGCAGCACGCCCGACGACGACATCCCGTCCCTCGAATCGATCCGCGAGATTCTTACGGAATCACGACTGCATCTCCTGAACGGGATCGCGACCTTCAACGATGGCGATCTCGATGTGATTCCCGATGCGTTCCGTGAGCGGGGCTGGAACCTGCTGCGGATTCTGCAGGTGCTGACGTGGCACGAAGCGCATCATCAGGGGCAGGCCCATCTGACATTGAACCTGTGGAAGAACCGGCCCGCGGGCTGAACGGGACAGACTAAGACCGCGAAGACGCAAGCGTCAGGCGGGTGGGGGATATTTTTCGAGCAGCGGGGCGATAAACTCTGTGGGGACGAAGTCCCGCAGCCGCTTGGCGACGCCCTGCCGTCCGAGGGCCGCAATCTGCTTGATGAGTGAACTGGAGATGTGCGAGTAGCGTTCACTCGCCATCAGAAAGACTGTTTCGATTTCGGCATCGAGCGCACGGTTCGCGAGCGCCATCGTGAACTCAGCTTCGATGTCCGACAGTGAGCGAACGCCGCGGAGCATGACCCGCGCGCCGCAGTCCCGCAGAAACTCGACCGCCAGCCCGGAAAATGTCCGCACAACCACGTTCGGTAACGGCTGCAGGACGGCCTGTGTCATCGCCAGTCGCTCTTCGGGCGAGAACAGGGGCCGCTTGTCGGGATTGATCCCGATGCCGACCGTGAGCTGATCGAAGACCGCCGCTCCGCGGCGGATGATGTCGACATGGCCGAGCGTGAGCGGATCAAAACTGCCGACATAAACAGCATGGCGCCCGCTGAGCGACGCGGTGACGGTCATGAGGAAAATCCCTGAGGTGGTACGCCGTGTCCCTCACGGCCCATGCAGCGTATCGCGCCGGGAACTCCGGCCGCCACTCGACAAGGGAGTCCTGCGCGGCTCGCATCCGCCGACCGATTCGCCTATTCTGCCGACTTCCTCTGGTAAAAGGTGGTTGGCAGCATGACCGAGACCGCATATCGCACCGCTCCCGCGGCCATCGAAACGATGCCGCCCGGCATCCCGTACATCGTCGGCAACGAAGCCGCCGAACGCTTCAGCTTCTACGGGATGAAGGCGATCCTCACGGTCTACATGACAAAACATCTCGTCGGGTGGGCTGGGCAACCCGCGACTCTCTCCCCGGAAGACGCGAAGTCAGCGGTCCATCTGTTCGTCGCCAGTGCTTACTTTTTCCCTATGCTAGGCGCAATTTTCTCCGATTGGTTACTGGGGAAGTATCGCACGATTTTCTGGCTGTCACTGGTCTACTGCCTCGGTCATCTGTTGTTGGCGGTGGTGCCGGGGCGTGAAGGATTGCTGATCGGTCTGACGCTGATTGCAATCGGCGCCGGTGGGATTAAACCCTGTGTCTCCGCGCACGTCGGCGATCAATTTGGCGAACGCAATCAGCATCTGCTCAGCCGTGTTTTCAGCTGGTTCTATTTCTCGATCAATTTTGGGGCGTTCTTCTCGACGATCATCACGCCAATTCTACTGAAGCATTACGGTCCCCATGTGGCCTTTGGCGTGCCAGGTGTGCTGATGGGCATCGCCACGGTGATGTTCTGGATGGGCCGAAATCACTTCGTGCATATTCCGGCAGCCGGCAATCGCTACTGGGACGAACTTCTCGGCAAGGAAGGGCTCTCGGCCATCGTCCGGCTGATCCCGCTGTACCTGTTCGTAGCGATCTTCTGGGCGCTCTACGATCAAACGGCGTCAGCGTGGGTCCTGCAGGCCGAGAAGATGGATCGCCGCTGGAATTTCGGTGCCTTCTCGGGAACGTGGGAGTCGTCGCAGATTCAGGCGGTCAACCCGGTTATGGTTCTCGCGCTCATTCCGCTCTTCAGTTACGTGATCTATCCGACACTCGATCGCGTCATGCAGATGAAACCACTGCGGAGAATTGCGCTCGGCTTTTTCGTGATGGTGATCGGCTTCGGCATCAGTGGCGCGATTGAGGCCCAACTGGAACCCTGGGATGCTCTGGCAGCGAAGCAGGCTGCGGAATCCGGTCGACCTGTCGAAGAGATCGTTCAGGAACAAATCCTGGCCAACTCGCGCTGCCATATCAATTGGCAGGTCCTCGCTTATGTGGTGCTGACGTGTGCCGAGATCATGGTCTCGATCACCTGCCTGGAGTTTTCTTACACGCAAGCACCGAATCGGCTGAAATCACTGATCATGGCTCTTTATCTCCTGTCGGTCTCGCTGGGCAATCTGCTCACTTCGGCCGTGAATCAGTTGATCCAGAATCCTGATGGCAGCACCTGGCTTCCCGGTGCCAGCTATTACTGGTTTTTCACCGGATTGCAGCTTGTCGCCGCGTGTCTGTTCTTCGTGGTGGCGCTCACATTTCGTGAGAAGACCTACATTCAGGAAACGGCGTGAAGCGGGGATGCCCCTGCCTTGTAGGGTGGGTTGTGCCCACCGTCTGCTCTTCCCCGGACACATGATTCTCGACGATCGACACTCTTACGATGATGGTGGGCACAGCCCACCCTACAAGACTGGGGGGCCTTGTGCGGTCATCCCCCGTTGCATTTCTTCACGGTGTCTCCCACACTATGGCTGTGCCGCACGTATGGAGTCGCGGCGGCGGTTGCTCCGCTTGGTCTGTATTCAGCCTTCAGGATGATCTCATGGCGTCGTTCGCGCGGTTCTCCAATTCCGTGATCGTTTGTGGTGGCCTCTTGAGTGCCGGTCTCGTCGGCTGCACCGGGGGGGGCGGCGACTTCAAGCCGGCGAAGGACCTCCCGGTCTCCCACGCCCCGCATGCTCATGAACACGAGCATGGCCCCCATGGCGGCGAACTGATCGAACTCGGCAACGAAGAGTTTCACGCAGAACTCGTGATTGATGACAAGGCCCACGCGCTCCACATTTATCTCCTGGGTCCCGATGCCAAGACGGCTGTGACCACGGCCGCGGAAACTGTCACGCTGAACGTGGAAGGGGGCTCGGCCCTCGTCCTCAAGCCGGCGGCCGATCAGGAAGCGGGCAAAGCGACGAAGTTCGAACTGGTCGACGAGAAGGCCGTCCATGGGCTGACCGAAGCCGGGTTCTTGCACGGTGGATTACAGGTCAAGATTGGCGACAAGGCTTTCACCGCCCCCCTGGATATTCACTTCGATGGCCATGATCACGGCGAGATGAAGCCCGAACCGGCCCCGGTGGAAGCCAAGCCGGAAGAGGCTAAACCGGCCGAAGCCAAGCCCGAAGCACCAGCCCCGGCAGAGGCTGCAAAGCCGGAGTAAGCAGGGAGCCGCTGATGGCGATTGCCTGTCGCGACTTTCTCCCGGAGGTCACAGTCCGGGGGATCCTCACAAACGAGTACGAGGACCTCGGCGCGACGATCGCGCGAGCGAACGCCTGGATTTCGTCGCAGCACATTGACGTCATCAACGTCGAAACGGTGCTGCAGCCGAACCTCGTTCGTCGCGGAAGAAGTGACCAAAACGGCATCCGCACCAGCGGCGAAGTTTCCAGCTTCTGGTTTCAGGTCGTCCGGGTCTGGTATGCCCCAGCAACCGGCCAGCCAACCACTGCAGATCATTCCTAGTGGACGAACGGATCGACTTCGGCGTGGGGGGGCTGGGTTAAGTTTCCGGTCTTCGACGGGTTGGTAAGACACGGGATGTCATCGCCTCCATACCCAAAGCCCCCAGTCTACGTTTCAGGAACAACCTCGGTTCCGATGCGATCCGTCCGCTGTCCATCGTATAGTTCTGCGCGAGAGCCATCCGATAGCGACATCGAGGCCCGATTTCGATGGGGTCCCGGTTACGGTTTGCACTCACGCTGACGGACATCACGGATGACGGCTACTGGCCACGCGGATACTTCCACACGGGTTGCCGAACTCGAAGCGCAAGTGAAGGCCCTGCAGCAGCAGTTGATGCAGGCGCAGAAAATGAGCAGCGTCGGTGCGTTGGCGTCGACCATCACGCACGAGTTCAACAACATCCTGACGACGGTCATTAACTACGCGAAGATGGGTGTCCGGAACACCGACGCACCAACTCGCGATAAAGCCTTCGACAAGATCCTGGCGGCCGGTCAGCGAGCATCGAAAATCACGACCGGCATGCTTTCGTATGCCCGGCAGCAGTCCGACCGGCGCGAGCCGATGGACCTGATCACGCTCATCGAGGATGTCCTCGTTCTCGTCGAGAAAGACCTGCAGCGCTACCGTGTGCGACTGGAACCACGGTATGAAGGGCGTCCCTGGGCTGCGGTGAATTCTGGACAGGTTCAGCAGGTCCTGGTGAACCTGATCGTGAATGCCCGGCAGGCCATGCCGAACGGTGGAACGCTGACTCTCAGTGTGCGCGGGGATACAGCCTCTGGCTTCGCCGAGATCAGCGTCCGTGACACGGGCTGCGGCATTCCGGCCGACAAACTGCGACAGATCTTCGAGCCGTTCTTCACCACGAAGACCGCAGACGCTCAGGGGCAGGGGGGGACCGGCCTCGGTTTAGCGCTCGCGAAAGATGTGATGGAGAGCCACGGCGGCCGGTTGCGGGTCGAAAGCACTGTCGGCACGGGAACGACATTTACGCTGAAGTTCCCGCTGATCGCCTCGCGCGTCTCTCCCACGCTGCAAAAAGTCGGTTAACCCCTGACGCCCGCGGATTCCGATCCGTGGGTCATCTCCGATTTATCCCAGCGTCTTCTTCAACCGTTCACGGTGATACGCTAGCCGCTCGGCGGGCGTCATCGCCGCAAAGTTCGGAGGGGACGGCTTGCCGTTCACCGCGGGCGACGATGCCGTCGTCTGCGGCCCCTTCTGGCTGTCCACTGTTACCTGCTTTCTGTCCGGCTGTACCGCGACTGGCACTCTCGCCGTCGATCCACTGCCGCCGTAACTCATCACCGCGGTCCGCAGTTGCATGTCGTCTTCCAACGTGCGGTGCGGTGTCACGCCCAGTTTCTGCAGCACGCCGTGATAGGCCCGTACCGCTTCTTCCGGTGTGAGCACCTCGTCGGCGATCAGCTTCAGGAACTCGATAAACGCGAGTTGATTCTCAGCCTGGTTGATCTTCCGTCCGAAGAGCGCCGCCCGTGCACCATACTTCTTCGCTTCGCCCAGCAGCTTGAAGGCGTCGTAGGTTGTTCCCGCCGCACCGCCGAGCACACCGACGACGAGGTGCGGGTCGTAGCGGACGAGCTCTTCCATCGCCTTCGGGCCGTGATACACGATCTTCAGGAAGACCGGCCGTCCTGCCTGGGCGACACCCGCCAGCGTCCGGGCAATCAGGTCGTTGATGAAGCCCCCCAGCAGTTCCGGGGCGATCACGCCGGGAAGGTTCGGGTCGAAGACTTCCATGAAGTGCCGGAAGCCCTTGCGCTCGGCCTCTTCGCGGAACTCCTTGTACTTTTCCAGCGTGTGCAGATCGAGTTCGAGGTTGTTATTGAACGTCAGCGAGTACAGACCGAGATTCGCACCCCGCGGACGTTCCTCGTCGGCACAGTCGAGATGGCCGCACTGCATGTGGTCGATCGCCGCGGTACGGAACGGCCGGGCAGCGGCCGTGTGAATCTGTCCGCCGCGGGGAATGTGGACGTCGGTCGCATCGTTCGCGCGGGCGGCCGGTGTCACGGGTGAATCGTCGAACAGCCCTTCCTGCAGCGTGAGTTGATCGCTCGTGCTGGTCGACATCAGCACGATGTCGACGATGCCCTGTTGGATGACAGCCCGAATCTGCGAGCGATACTCCGCCAGCGTCTTGTAGCGCAGCTCACCGTCATGCCGCTCAGGCGACAACCCCGGCGCACCGATGCCGAACGCCATGTCGGCATCCTTCGCATCGGCAAGGATAAACTCCTTCGCCCCGGAAGGGTCCGCATGGATGGCAGCGAGTTTTTGATCGAGGGATTTGATCATCAAGTTTTCTCGTCCTGAAGTTAGCCCCCCGTCAATGACGGGGGGCTAAATGGGATTAGAGGACCTTGTCGATCGTTTCCCGCAGCACTTGTCCCGACTTCTGCAGGCCGAGTTTTTCCTTCGGCCAGAGTTCGATCTCGATAGTGTCGACCACTCCCTTGCGACCGACGACCGTCGGGATGGAGATCGCGACATCGCGCAGGCCGTATGGACCATTCACGAGGGAGGAGACCGGCAGAATCCGGTGTTGATCGAGGGCGATGCTGTGGACCACGTCGGCGATCGAGACCCCGACCGCGAACCCCGCGCCCCCCTTCTTCTTGATCACTTCCGCACCGCTGCCGCGAGTCTTCTTCTCGACTTCGGCGATGAGCGTGCTGGTCACACCGGGATACTTATCGAGCGGCAGACCGGCGATCTGGGCGTTCGACCAGATCGGGACCATGCTGTCGCCATGTTCGCCGAAGATCGTGACCTGGACCTGCGTCGGTGGGACATCGAGTCGCTGAGCCAACATGCTCCGCAGCCGCGTGGTGTCCAACACCGTGCCGAGGCCAATCACCTGAGAGGCCGGCAGGCCAAGTTCTTTGATCGCCAGATAAGTCAGCACATCGACCGGATTCGAGACGACAAAGACAATCGCGTCTTTGCGAATGCCGTTCGACTTCATATCGGCCAGGATGCCGCGGAACAGCGTCACGTTGCGGTTGATGAGGTCGAGGCGACTTTCATCCGGTTTCCGTCGCAAGCCCGCGGTGATGACGATCACGTCGGCGTCTTTCACACCGGCCGTGGTCGAGAAGGTGATCTTCTGATCGGAGAGAATGCTCGCCCCGTGCAGCAGATCGAGGGCCTGACCTTCACAGAGATCCTGATTGACGTCGACCAGGTTGATCTCGCGAACAATCTTGCCCGCCTGCAGGGCGAACCCGGCACACGAGCCAACCAGCCCGCCGCCACCGATAATGCTGACCTTCATGAGGTGTCCAGAGTCTAGAGTCGAATGTGAAGCTTAGGTTGGTCGTTGGGGCCGTGCGGTTCAACAAGGAGCGCTCACCGACCATGGCGGACCAATTCAACAGCGTGAAATTTCCGGGAGCGTATCAAAGTGCTGATCGCGTGAACAAAGTTGCAACTGATGTTGTGCCGTCAGCGCCGCAATCCAGAGGTCGTTAGTCGGAATCGGCGTTCCCTGCTGACGGAGCTGGCGAAAAAAGCGAGCGTAAACTTCGGCAGTGGTTCCATCGACTGTTAGGAGACTTACTTTCGGGCTTTCCAGGAATCGATTCAGTGTCGTTTGATTCTCGGCTGGACGATGGCCGCAGGCGAAACCTGCCAGCAACTCGCCCAGCACAATCACCGGGAGATAGACGTGCGTTGCTGCCGCGACAACAGCGACGACGGCCGGCTCACCTCTGAGCAGGTTCGTATACGCGTTGGTATCGAGAGCAATCCTCACTTCCAAGCCTTCTCATCAATCCGTTCGAATTCCGCGATCACCTTGTCGAACTCGGGGTCTTCCACCCAAGTCCCAATGATGGCGCGCAGCGATGAGTCGAGTCCGCTCGTAGCGAGGCCCGCGGTCAATGCTGCAACCGCCACCTGCTCAATCGATTGTCCTGATTGCTCTGCCCGCGCACGCAACTCAACTTCCAGTTCTGGTGGCAGGTTTTCCAGCAGGATGGTCATGGGGAAACACTCCTCGTCGTGACAGGGGGCGGTCAGTCTCCCCAATTCTACCGCCCGAGTGCCGCCAGCACCTGATCGGTGATCGCTTTGACGAGGGCTTCCTGATCAAGCCCGCTGGCTGACGGAGGAGCAGCGGGGGTGCTTGCACCGGATTTCTGGCGTGCCAGGTATCCCTGATATTCCGGCGGCGGCTCGAAGGCTTGCGGCTGCGGAGCCCCTTCCTTGTAGCCATCGCGGAATGCGCTGTTACCGCAGAGGTCGCAGCTCTCGACATGGAACCGCGGATCGTCGAAGCCGAGCTTCTTCTTCAGGTCGAGCAGTTCGACCGACTCCCGCTCGTTGAGGTACGTCACTTTGCCGAGCTGTTTCGCGAGGAGCAGAATCCGGCAGTAGGCGTCGAGGATTTCCGTCTTCCAGTACGCTTCTTCCAGATGGGCACCGAACGTCACCGTGCCGTGATTGGTCAGGATGATCGTGTTTGTCCCGTTCTTGAGGAACGGTGTGACCGTCTCGGCGAACTTCGATCCGCCCGGCGTCTCATACGGAGCAATCGGGACTTCGCCCATGAAGACCTCGATCTCGGGGAGGATGCACTGCGGGATCGGTTCCCGCGCGACCGCGAAGGCCGTGGCATGGGGTGGGTGGCAATGCACGACTGCTTTCACATCCGGACGGTTCCGCATGATTTCGAGGTGCAAGAGCACTTCGCTGGTCCGCTTCCGCTTCCCGGCAATCTGGTTCCCTTTCATGTCGACGGCACAGATGTCGTCCGGCGTCATGAAGCCCTTGCAGATCATTGTGGGTGAACAGAGAACTTCGTTCTCGCCCACGCGGATGGAGATGTTCCCGTCGTTCGCGGCGGCGAAGCCCTTGTTGTAGACCCGGCGACCGATCTCGCAGATCAGTTCCTTGAGCTTGCGATCGTTGATGCCGGAATTCCATTTCGATGCGTCGGCCATGTTCGTTTCCTCGTAAGAGACCCATGGAACGCATTCCATGGGCGTCAGGTTCAATCGACTTCGAGTGTGTCTATGATACAAGCGTTGTAAGCGTCGAGCGGTTTCGGTTCCGGGAACGGGGCCCCTGCTTCAGCCCCTTCGCTGATACCGATCAGCGCGCCGGGCGATGCCCCCCATTCGTCATATGCGACGATCGGTTCTTCCCGTCCGGCAGGATCCCCCTTCAGTCCGGCGTGAGACAACGGCACAACGACGACCCACGTCCCCCCCACAACGAGTGGGTGGCACCGTGAGAGCGTCACTTTGCCGATGACTTCGCCGACCCGCATGTTATTCCTGGATGCCCACGGAATGCTTTCCGTGGGCGTACTGCTTAATCCCAGCCCAACGGTGGTTGTGGACGGTGCAACGCCGCAGCCGCCCGTAACAGATTTCGTAATTCGATAAACGACCGGCCTGTCGGATCGACCGCGAGCAAGTTCGCGCCGACCCGTCGAGCGACTCCCGCGAGCTGCTCGGCGGTGGTCGCGACGATCGCCCGCACCTTGGGTGATCGATTCGCATAGCAGGCAATCACGTCGGCCTGATCCGAGAAGACGAGCAGCAGTTCGGCTTCGGCTGTCGACAGCATGCGCACGGCAGTCTCGACGGCTTCGAGTGCCCGACCGATGAGTTCGGCCCCCCAACCCGAGGGTTCCCGCTCCAGTGTTGCCTGCAGCGATTTCACTGCTGGTGTGACCGTGCTGACGAGCACCCGTCGACGAATGTGCGATTTTCCAGTATCGGCAGAGACCTTGCCAGCCGGGGTGCGACTCCACGTGATCTTGCGAGACTGCAGCCAGTCTTTGGCTGCGGGCGTCAACAGCGCCTTCGCACCGATGTGAACGGACTTCGTGTTGTGGACGGTCTCCTGCAGTAAACTGGCGGTGATGACGGGTTCGATCAGGTTGACCACGGACAGCTCCGAGACCGTGGCGGCTGCGGCAGTCGTTGTGCTCTCCGATGAGGTTGGCACCGGCGCAGGACGAACCGCGACCCTCGGCTGGAGTTGCTCCAGCACGTTGGTCACGATTCGATCGATGAGCGCCGCGTCCATGGTCACGTTGTGGTGTCTTCCGTTCTCCCGGTCATTGACCGGGGGCTCAATGGTCCATCGCATTTCGTCCGTATTAATCGACGATTCCCATGATCGTCCACCGCACGCAGGTGATGTCCGTCTTCACCAGTTCTCGCGCCGACTTGCCGTCGGATGAGATAATGACCGTATCGCCTCGGCCTGCACCCAGATGATCAATCACCAGTTGCGGAGCCCCATCCGGTTGTCCCTGTGCTCCCAGCGGCTGCGTAAGCAACAACCGCCAGCCCTGCATCGTGGGATGCTTGACCGTGGACGTTGCACGACCGATGACCTTGGCGAGCTGCATGGGATCCCTAGATGACGCGCAGATCATCGACCAGCACACACCGCCGTTGCCGCGTGAACGTCAGCGGATTCGTCACTCCTTCGCCCGTCGGCGTCGCAATGCTGAAGCTCAGGTAGCCTTCTCCGCCAAGTCCCAGCCCGGCCGGGGAGGGGCCGTTCTTGATGAACAGCGTTGTGTCCATCGCTTTGCCCATTTTGGTCATCGCGCTGACATTGCGGCTGTGGATCAGGCTGGTGTGCCGGAAGCCATGTTCGTACTCGAGTGCGAGTTCGATCGCGTGGTTGACATTTTTGGCCCGGATGAACGGGACGAACGGCATCATCTGCTCTTCGGGGACAAACGGGTTCGATTCATCTGTCTCACCGTAGAGCAGTTCCGTCCCCGCCGGCACACGCACGCCGATCTGCTCGGCCAGCCAGGAGGCATCGCGGCCGACGAAGTCTTTGTTGACGTGGTGATGATCTTTCGCATCTTTCGGCGGTGTGAAGGCGAGCTTCGTCAGGGCATCGACCTGCGAGGCATTCAACTGGTAGCCGCCGTGACGTGACATCTGCTGCATCAGTCCGTCGAAAATGCTTTCGACGGCGAAGACTTCCTTTTCGCCGATGCACAGCAGGTTGTTGTCGAAGGCCGCGCCGGTAATGATCGACTTCGCGGCGTTTTCGAGGCAGGCCGATTCATCGACGACGACAGGGGGGTTCCCCGGCCCGGCGACGACCGCCTTCTTGCGGCTTTCCATGGCTGCCCGGGCCACTGCGGGACCACCGGTCACGCATAACAATTTGACACCTCGGTGACCGAAGATCGCAGCGGCAGTCTCCAACGTTGGCTGGGCGATGATCGTGATCAGGTTCTGCAGGCCGGTCGCCTTGTGAATCGCCTTGTTGAAGCGGCGGACTCCTTCGCAGGCGATCCGTGCTCCGCTTGGGTGCGGGTTGACGACCAGCGTATTGCCACCGGCGAGCATGTTCACCACGTTGCCCGCGAGCGTTGGCAGGGAGTGCGTCACTGGGGTAATCGCGCCAATCACTCCGAATGGGGCATATTCCGTCAGCGTGATCCCATGATCGCCGCTCCAGGCATCAGTTCGTAGAAACTCAACCCCGGGGACGAGCTTGATGATTTTCAGTTTCTGGATTTTGTGATCGAGCCGACCGATTTTGGTTTCTTCGAATTCGAGTCGACCGAGCTCTTCGGCCTGCTCTTCGCACATCCGCTTGACGAGTTCGATCGCCGTGATGCGGGCCGAGATTGGGGCTTCGCTCAGCGCGCGGAAGCCTTCCGTCGCGGCTGCGACCGCTTGATCGACGGACTGAAAGACACCCCAGTCGCCATCCACAGTCTTCGCTGGCGTTTTCGCGGTCTTTCCAAGCGCCGCGAGGACTTCCTCGACGACCTGGCGAATCGTGTCAGCGTTCGGTTGAGCCATTGTCAGCGTCCAATGTCAGTAGTTCATGATCGGGAGCGAAGGCGCATCATGCGCGATCGCGAAGCGTACGATCAGCCCAGGAATCGAATTGTGATTGCGATGGAAACGTGATGGCCATCAGGGCCGCCATGACACCCGCTGCCCCCAGGTTCCAGGGTGAGCGAGTCAGGAGATACGCCACCAGATTGAAGAACCCCGCTCCTTCGAGCAGTGCTGCCCCAATGATGGTTTTCGTGAGATACAGCCCCGCGAGCACTTGCCGCGCGCTCTGATCATCAGACTCTTCGTTCAGTTTGGACACGGCCTGGCTGACGATCGACGACGGGACAATCAATCGGAGCAACACTGTCAATCCGGCGCTGCTGAGGCCCATCAGGGAAAGAATCGCGGGAGCGTTCTCCGCAGGATCTTTCGCCATCGCGGCCGTCACGCAGGCAAACATCAGCATCCCCGTCAGCAGAGCGCCGACGACGATCATCGCCTGACGGCCAACCTTCTCCGGATTGATGGGTTGTGGAGCGTTCATCGTGGCGGCTCCTGTTTGGCGTCGAAGACGTTGAGCGCCCCCAGATGAACTGAATCAACGATTCCGATGATGGCACAATCGATCGGCAGCGGCTTCGTCTGCGGTGTGAACCGCGCACTCGATCCCTGCACGATCAAGACAACTTCACCTTCGCCCGCCCCGACGGTATCGACAGTAATAAAGGTGCGTCCGGTTCCAACCAGCGTCTTCGGCTCTTTCTCCTGCACGCGCAGCGGTTCAACGATCAGCAGTTTCTGGCCCACCATGGCCTCCACTTTCTGAGTCGCAACAACACTGCCGGTCACGCGAGCAAGAAACATGATGGTCTTTCCAGCGGGTTAACGCTGCTGAATCGCTATCGCCGTCTGTCGGGCGACGACGATTTCCTCGTTGGTCGGCACGACCCAGATCGCGGTTTTGCTCGTCGAGGCTTCGAGAGCGGACTCGCTGCCGCGTTTGACGGATTCGTTCTTTTGTGGATCCAGCACGATCCCGGCCCACTCCATTCCCGCACATACATCCCGACGGATGCGGACGCTGTTCTCCCCGATCCCACCGGTGAAGACGATCGCATCGGCTCCCCCCAGAACCGTGAGATAGGCCCCCAGATACTGCCGGATCGATTGCACGAAGACTTTCAAGGCCATGTCAGCCCGGGCATTGCCCGCTGCCGCGGCGTTCTCCAGATCGCGGACGTCGCCACTGAGGCCACTCATTCCCAGCAAACCGCTCTTGTTGGAGAGGTCTTCGAGGATTTCGGCAAACGATTTGCCAGTCGCCCGCATGATGACCGGAATCGCAAACGGATCGAAATCGCCGACACGGTTGTTGTGACACAAACCGGTCTGCGGACTCATCCCCAGGCTGTTCGCCTGCGAGACACCCCCGCGCATTGCACAGAGCGAGTTGCTGCCGCCGAGGTGACACGAGATGACCCGCAAATCCTTCCGGCCGAGCAGTTCGCCAATCCGGCCGCCGATGAAGCGATGGCTCGCCCCATGAAATCCCCAGCGTTTGATCCCGAGGTCTTCTTCCCATTCGTGAGGAATCGCGTAGCCACGAATTTCTGGAGCAATCGTTTCGTGGAACGCGGTTTCCAGAGCCGCCACCAACGGGATCTGCGGGAAGGCTTTTTGCAGTTGTCGCATCGCCCGGGCGTAGGGCGGGTTATGGGCCGGAGCGATATCGGAGAGCGATTCCATCATCGTCAGGAGTTGTTCCGTGACGATGCGGATGCCGCTCATCTTCCCCGCGAAGACTGCCTTGAAGCCGATTGCCTCGACTTCGTCAGCTGACTTCAGACAGCCCCATTGCGGATGCATCAACTGCTCGAGGCAGAGCTTCACCGCCGCCGCATGATCGGGGACACCGCGGGTGTCTTCTTCCCGATGCGTGCCGATCTCGACAAAACACTGGCTCTGGGGCTGACCAATCCGGTCAATTCCCCCGCGCGCCAACTGCCGCTCGTCCGACAAATCGAACAAGCGGTACTTGAAACTGGTGGAGCCGAGATTGGCGACGAGGATTTTCATAGGGCAAAGGGCTCAAAATCCACGTAGGGTGGGTCGAGTCTTCGAGGCCCACTAACTTGCGTCTTGAGATCTGGTGAACGGACTCGACCCACCCTACATCAGAAATCCTTACACGAAGTACTTCAGCAGCGATGCGTCCGGGCGGGCGATGACGTGTGCTGAGACGAGTTCGCCGACCTGGGAGGCGGCGCCCGATCCAGCGTCAATGGCAGCACGAACCGAACCGACGTCGCCGCGGATGATCGTGGTGATGTACGCTCCGCCGATCTGGACCTGCTTGACGAGGCTGACGTTGGCAGCCTTCAGCATGGCATCGGCGGCTTCGATCTGGGCAACGAGCCCTTTCGTTTCCAGAAGACCAATGGCTTCATTCATGGTGAGTGCAGTTTCTGCAGGAGGAAAAAGTTGAGCCGGCGCAGCGGTCACGGCCGCCGGTGCAGGCGTCGCAGACGGACGATTTCGTGGACTACGCTTGGGCATGGGAGTGGTCGATGGCTGAAGGCTCAGGGATGATGGACAGAGAGGGAGGGCTAGGCTTTTATGGCGATAGGCCCCAGGCTCTAGACACTTCCTTACGCCTTGGGCTTGGGCAGCACGCTGGCGATGTCTTCGTGCGGGCGGGGAATGACCTGCACGCTGACGACTTCGCCGATCTTGCTGGCAGCACCGGCACCGGCATCGACGGCTGCTTTGACGGCCGCGACGTCGCCAACGACGAACGCGGTGACGAGACCGCTGCCGACCTTCTCCCAGCCGACCATCTGCACGTTGGCTGACTTGAGCATCGCGTCAACCCCTTCGATCAGGGCGACAAGTCCCTTGGTTTCGAGCATTCCGAGCGCTTTCATCGGTTCGGCCATTTTCGGGTGTCCTTGGTGGTGGAGAGGATTGAAGCGGAAGACCCCCGGCGACTCGCCGGGGGCTAAATGTCAGCGGGTTTCGTTCAATGTGTCTGGCATGCGCACGCATGCGGTTTAATGAGTTCGACGTGCGAGGCGTGATCGAGGTCGATCGCGTTGCCTTCGTCGGTATCGAGATGGATTTCGAGTTTCACGGTCGGGTCGGCACGGACGACCACGTCTTCCAGAGTGGTGGTGCAACCGCGGGAGACCACGCGCAGATGCATCGCATCACCGTTCTTGACACCGTAATGTGCACAGTCGGCTGGTCCCATATGAACATGGCGCATCGCCCGGATGACACCTTCGGTGAGATCGACCACGCCGTGTGGTCCCATCAGCACGCAACCGGGTGAGCCCTTCACGTCGCCACTGATCCGGACCGGAAGATCGATTCCCAGCGAGATCCCGTCAGTGAAGGCGAGTTCGACTTGCGAAGCGTTGCGGCAGGGGCCGAGGACGCGGACTTCAGGCAGAATGCGACGCCGCGGACCGATCACGGCCACGGTCTGCTTGGCTGCGTAATAACCGTCCTGATACAGCCATTTCTGCGGTTCGAGCTGCGCCCCTTTGCCGAAGAGAATTTCGACATGTTCCTGCGTGAGATGCACATGCCGGGCCGAGATGTTGACGACCAGCGGATTCCGGGGCACCGTCGGTGCAGGAGCATTCCCCAGGTGCTTCCCCAGGACGTTGCGAACGATCTGTTCGACATCTCCGCGGCGAATGTCGGTCATCAGTGATACTCTTGGGCTGGTTTAATCGGGGATGATGACTGCTGGAGCTGACTTTCAGGGTACGACCGTCAGTTTTCGTCCCAACGACTCGGCGACGACCTGACCGCGAGGGTCAAGTTCTCCCGCGGTGTACACGCGATGAATCCGATCCAGCTGGCAGACGGGAACCAATGCTGATCGGCCGAATTTGAGGCTGTCAGCCACGACCCAGACTTCTTCTGCTGCTCCGATCATGCGCTGTTCACACTCCTCGAGCAGCGAATTCGAGTTGCTCAAGCCCTGCTCGGTAATGCCACCGCAGCCCAAAATGAGGCGATGCACGCGGATTTTCTCGAGGGCCGCCACCGCGAGCGGCCCGAGGGCCACACCCGTCCGCGGATACATATAGCCGCCGATGAAAATCAGCTCGATCTGTTGCTGGTTGACCAGCAGGTTGGCAATTGGCAGGGAATTCGTGACAACCTGCAGCCGCTTGCCGTTGAGGCACCGGGCAACTTCCAGAGTCGTCGTGCCCCCATCAAGCAGGATTGTGTCGCCGGATTCGATCTCGTCGGCGACGTATTTGCCGATGCGTTGTTTCTGCGGAAGTTCCGAGGTGCTGCGGACTTCGAGCGGGGTCAGGCTCTCGCCCGTGTAGGCGGCTCCACCCCGCGTCCGACGAATCTGGCCGAGGCCGTCGAGATAATCGAGATCGCGCCGGACCGTCGACTCACTGGCACCGAGCTTCGTGACCAGTTCGTGCAGCGACACAAACCCATTGCGCTCAATGAGTTGCAGGATTTCGTCGCGACGCTGGTCCAGCAACATGACCACGGCCGAAGCCCCCGGAACAATCGGATCGCTGCGAACACACTTCGCAGGTCACCCATTTTCACAGGAGTTGAGAGGGAATGCAACCATTCTCTTTCAGATTCGGTCACACCCCACCAATTAGGCGACTGAATTCAGCCGTTCGCTCTCAGAATCGGCGAGCGGGGATGTCGAGTTTGACTGTTCCGTCGATTCAGGCCGAATCGAGTCCGACCGCTGGCAACGTTGGTGGCCGATCGATCACGCGTTGCCCGCGAATCTCCAGCCGGCCTGCTGCATAGCGACGAATTGCCTCGGGGTAAGCGAGGCATTCCTGCTCAAACACACGGGCCGCCAGAGTTTCCGGTGTATCGTCATCGCACACCGATACCGTCGCTTGAAGGATTATCGGTCCGTGGTCATAGACATCATCAACAAAGTGGACCGTACATCCGCTGACTCGGCAGCCACGGGAGAGGACGCCGGCATGCACGTGGTGTCCGTGATACCCCTGTCCCGAGAATGCGGGAATTAGCGACGGATGGATGTTCATCACCCGTCCGACAAAATCCTCAGGAATTTTCAGGAGTGCCAGGAATCCCGCGCAGATCACGAGATCGATCTGCTGTTGCCGGCAGGCGTCAAAGATCGCAGCACTGAAGTCTTCGACCGATGCGTAACTTTTCCGCGTGATGATCTGACAGGGGAGTCCGGCTGCTTCGGCCTTGGCGATGCCGCCACAGTCGGCTCGGCTGGCGATCACAAGGGGAATCTCTGCAGAGAGCTCGCCCTGTTGAATCGAGTCAACCAGGTTGACCAGCGTCGTCCCTCCGCCGGAAATCAGCCCGGCCAGTCGGATCGGTCGCGTGAAGGGCTGCGTCACCGGAATCATCGACGGAGTCCCTCTTCTCGTTCACTGGCTTCGGTTGTTTGACTGTGACAATCCTCGGCGGGCAACACACGCCGATTGGATGTGTTGCTGCCGGTATTTCAATCCAACAGGTCTGTGGGCTAGTGATGCGTCTCTTCGGGCGGAGGCTGTGTTGATTCAGACGCCAGCACGTCGCGTTGTTCGCTGTCGATGCCGCGAAACTGTGGATCAAAAGCGACCGGCTCGGTCCGATGCAGCGTGCGATCCTGATTCAGGTGGACGACCGCGACGATGGCAGCGAGGACCACGAGTGCGGTGGTGACATACGCCCAGGTGGGAATCGTTGCGCGCTCGTTCGCCGGGCGGTGCGGGATCCAGGTCACCTCACCTGCAACGAAGAGCGGCGCGCGGCGGGTCGTGTCCTGTGCGTGGTAGCCGTACATCTTCAGAAAGTAACCCGTAAAGTGGACTTCTTCCGTGATGTCGGCTCCGACCGGAAGCTGGTCCGGCTTTTTCGTGAAGATCACCACCGCCGGGTTCGATTGGGAATCGTCGGTGTACATCCAGCCTTCGTAGACGTGCCGAAAGCCGAGGTCGTTCTTGCCAGGATCATACTTGACGAGCTTGCGGAAGTAGCCATGCAGGGTGACGGGATGACCGCGGAAGGCTTCCGGATTTTGAAAGACTTCCACGAACGGCTGCCATGGCTTCTTCTGCTCGTCCGCTGGCTTACCGGAGATCCACAGCTGCCGGGTTTCTTCCGCCAGGCGCGCCAGGTCGCGCGGCTCCAGTTGTCGGCAGAGCCACAAGCCATTGAAGTAAGCGGGACGATCCTCGAATTGCAGCCCGATGGTATTGTCGCTCACGTTGGCCAGCAGTGCCCGATTCAGGGTCATCCCGCCATCGAGGGATGCGGGAATCTCCTCTGCAGCCGCTGGGTTCGCGACCGGCTGTCGTGGCCTGCGGGCGGGTTCATCCTGGGCAGCAGCTGGAAGCGTTGCAGCCAGCAGGAAGAGGCTCACCAGTCGAAACAGAGAGTGTTGCTGCATCGGTCTACCTCCATGAAGTCGATTCATTGCTTCCTGTAGTTTACCCGACCGTCGCAGCAGGCGACACAGTACACGCATCCCGCGCGAAAGCCTCAGAGGAACGTCTTTGTCTGAGGCAACATCCAGAGAGTCACGCGGAGACTGGTTGAGAATGAACCGCGAAACACACAAAACGTTAAAGGGGACGAGAATTATCTTGCGAAGCGCTTTCTTCCCGGCATCCATGCGTGTGATTCGTGCTGTTCCAGGTTTCTCTTCGCACGTCCAGAAGGGGGCGTCAATGGTTGACGTTCCTGTCCGGTTGCGAGACTGGTCTCACTCCCGCGGGGCGCGGGCCGCTTCGCGGGCGATGGCGCGATTCAAGTCTTCAATCGCCTCCGGTGCCAGTCCTTCGGGTTGTTTCTCTTGCAGCCATTCCGCTTCCCGGCGGGCTTCATCGAGACGCTGCAACTGCAGGCAGAGGGCCGCCCGATAGAACCGGTCCTGAGCCGAGTCGGGCGTGATGGCGAGGACCAGATCGGTATAGCGGAGCATGCGCTCGGCATCTTCCGCGTCGCGTGCATTGCCGAAGAGATTTCGCAACATCCGCACGAGAATGCTTTTCTTCGGAGTAGGTGCGAGGTAGCTGTCGTTCCATTCGGTCTCGCCGAGCGCGGAAACCTTCGCCTTGGCGTCATCGACACTCAGTTCCTTGCCGCGCTCGAAGGGGTCGAGCAGGATCCCCGCGGGTTTGTCCTGGGGCAGATGCCGCACCACAAAGTGCCGCGGCAAGCCGATGCCTGCCATCGGGAGATCCAGGCGACGGGCCACTTCCAGCACGACGACCGACAGCGTGATTGGCAACCCTTCACGATCATCCAGGACTTCGTTCAGATAGCTATTCGAACGATGGTCGTAGTCATGTCGGCTGCCGTGAAAGCCTTGTTCCTCGAAGAGGTCCCGTTTGAGCGCCGCGAGCTTTTCCGCATCGCTGGCCTGCTCCGGAATCCGTTGACGTATCCGGCGGGCGATCCGGTCGACTTCCAGCACGTAATCGTCCACAACGAGTTCCGGATTATCGGCCGCTGCGATCCACAGTCCCCCGCGCAGGAGATCCACTTCGAGTTCGGGCCGATCACAGATCCGCTTCAACTCCTGCAGCACACGGCGCTGGTGGATCAGGCCGCTCATGTGGCGTATCCGCTCGGCTTGTAGTTCCAGCATTCGCGCCCGGGCTTCGAGCACAGTCATGGCAGATTGTCCGACGGCTTCCGCGGCTTCAATCGTGGCCTTGGATGGTTCACCAGTCAGTGGAAGATCCACCGTGGCCGCGGTGATGCGCGCGAGCGCATCCGCCGGTGGTTGTGTGGGAGGCAATTCTGTCCCGACGCGGAAGTCCTTGAATTCGGCTTCGGTCTGCCGGAACTTGCAGAGACCGACCTTACCGCCGCGGAGCGCTTTGTCTTGCGATTCAATCACCAGCACGTCATTGACGTAACACCGAATCCGGTCGTCTTCCACGCGGACCTTCAGCGCGTTCCAGTCATCTTTTCGCAGATGGGGCGAACGGACCTGGGCCAGCACGTTCCAGGCGTAAACATCAGGGCCATCGAAGCGTGACAACCGCAGTTCGCCATTACTGGGATAGAACCCATAATGTCGATCACCTCCCTCGGCGGCAAAGACCAGTCCTGCGGCCCCATCCCACGGCTTGAACTTTACCGAGACACCGACTTCATACGGGGCTGCAGGCGGTTCGTTCACGGCGAAACAGACGCAACGACCACCCAGGCCACCGCCGCGACCTTCCACCAGCATCCGCCCCGCACGTTGCCGCCAGCGCCCGCCGGGTAACGTCGTCCATTCGCTCGGATCGACCACGCCAATCGTCAGCCAGCGGTCCATCGTGATCGGGTTCGGCTTTTCGATGAGCGGCTTCAGCAGATTGACCGGCACCGCAAAACCAAGGTTCTCTGTCTTCAGCGACTTCAGCGTGACGATGCCCTGCACACGACCTTCCAGATCAAGAATTGGTCCGCCGCTGTTGCCCCGTTCGATGGGCATGGCGATCTGCAGCATCGGTCGGCCTTCCACTTCGCGATGACCGGAAAGGACCCCGGTGACGACGCTGCGGTCGAGTCCAAGTGGGTTTCCGATGGTCATGATTGCCGCGCCGTCCGCGAGGTCGTCCGAGTTGCCCAGCGGCAGAGCGGGGAGACCTTTTGCAGCGATCCGCAAGATCGCAAGGTCGTGATGCCGTTCGTGCGCTTCGACCGCGGTGACATCGAACTTCCGGCCGTCCTGTAATTGAACGGCAATCGGCCGCGCTTCGCCGATGACGTGCAGATTGGTCGCAATCAGGCCGTCCGGGTGAATGATGAAACCGGAACCGAGCCCCGCACGATCGTTATCGCGGCCGGTAAACGTGATGACCACAATCGCAGGCTTAACCTTCGCGACCAGGTCGGCGACGCTGCGCGGTGCGACTTCGGCAGCAGGGGTGACAGCCTGCAGCATCAGCAGCCAGGTTCCGATCCACGTCCAGCAGCGTTGGCCCATATCGGCATCCTTCCAGAAGTTGAGGGCATCGTAAACCGGCGCCCCGCGCAACGCGAGTCCCCGCTGGTGTCTTCACGCTTCCTCCACGACTTGTCTGATCCAGGTGTTTGAGAGCCTTTAACGGAAGGACTTGGTTGGCGCGGGGCGCGACATCGACCAGAATCACTCTCTCAAAACTCATTTGCTGTGCTGGCTGAGGTGTCACTTCCATGATCGCTGCGTTACTGGTCTCACTTGTCGCCGCGGCTGCTCCACCCGAGCGACCCAACGTGCTGATGATTCTGACTGACGATCAACGGTGGGATGCACTCGGTGTTGCGGGAAACCCGCATCTGAAGACCCCGCACATGGACCGGTTGGCAGCCGAGGGGGTCTTCTTCCGGAATGCGTTCTGTACGACGTCGCTGTGTTCTCCCAGCCGGGCGTCGATCCTCAGCGGGTTGTACGCCCACAGTCACGGGGTGCGGAACAACTTCACCGAGTACCCGACGACGCTGGCGAGCTATCCGCGACAACTGCAGTCCGAAGGTTACGCCACGGCCTATATCGGCAAGTGGCACATGGGCGAAGACAACGACAAAAAACGCCCCGGCTTCGATTACTTCGTGACCCACAAAGGGCAGGGGAAGTACTTCGACACGGAGTTCAACATCGATGGCGACCGCCGTGTGGTCCCCGGCTATTACACGCACGTCGTCACCGACATGGCCCTCGACTGGTTGAAGCGGCCGCGGACAAAACCGTTCTGCCTGACGATCGGCCACAAGGCACCGCACAGCTTTTACATCCCCGAACCGAAATACGCGGACGCCTTCGCAGATGTGCGCTTTCCGTATCCGCTGTCGTCGATCCCAGCTCAGCTTCAGGATAAACCCGAGTGGTTCAAGACGCGGCTCAACACCTGGCACGGGATCTATGGGCCGCTGTTCGACTTCCGCAAAAAGTTTCCCGATCGCAGTCCCGCGGCGGTGAAAGACTTCGAGGCGATGACCCGGGCGTATCTCGCGACTCTGATCTCCGTCGATGACAGCGTCGGCCGGGTCTATGAAGCGCTAAAAGCCAGCGGCCAGCTCGACAACACGGTGATTGTTTACACCGGTGATAACGGCCTGTTAAACGGGGAACACGGCATGGTCGATAAACGGACCATGCATGAAGCGAGCCTGCGGGTCCCGCTGGTCGTCCGCTATCCAGGACTCACACCGATCGATCAACCGAAGACTGTCGACAAACTGGTGCTGCACGTCGACCTTGCGCCGTCGATCCTTGACTTGTGCAAGGCGACACCACTTCCGAATATTCATGGGCAATCATGGACGAAAATCGTGAACGACCCGCAGGCTCCGTGGCGGACAGCATTCCATTACGAATACGACTACGAAAAGCAGTTCCCCTATACCCCGAACGTTCGTGGCGTCCGGACCGAACGCTGGAAGTACATCCGCTATCCCCATGGTGACGGCGGTCCCGACCGGCATCTGGGTGAACTTTACGATATGAACTACTCCCCCGTGGAACGCAAGAACCTGATCAACGTGCCGCAGTACCGGCATACGGTGCTGCAGATGCAGGCGGAACTCTTCCGCTGCATGGCCGAAACCGGGGCGTTCCCCGATTCCATGCCACTCGACGACGGCATCAAAGACCAACTCCCCGACCTCAGAATTCGATAGTCCCTTCGGCATCGTGATCACGCTTTGCGATTTCGCGTTCTGCTGTCGATTGTCGATGGATCATCCTCAGGAACTGTTTGCATGCCCTGCGATCCGCTCGAACTGACTGCAGCCCTGGTCGCGATCCCCTCGGTCAGTTCCCAGTCGAATGCTGCAGTGAGTGATCGGCTGCAGGCTCAACTGCAGGCCGATGGATACGAGGTCGAACGCCTGACGTATCGCGATCGTCAGGGGATTGAAAAGGTCAATGTGGTCGGGCGCAAGGGACCCGCGGAACCCGGCGGTGTGGCGTACTTCGCGCATACTGATGTCGTCCCGGCCGATACCTGGACTGGTCCCAACGGCAGTCCGTTCACACCGGCCGTCCACGGCGACCGGCTGTACGGCCGCGGCAGTTGCGACATGAAAGGCTCACTCGCCTGCTTCGTGGCCGCAGCGAGTCGTGTCCCTGCGAACGAAATGCGTGCACCCGTCTATGTGATCGCCACGGCCGACGAAGAGGTCGGCTTTCACGGCGCTCAACAAGTCGCCACGGAGTCGACGCTCTATCAGGCACTGGTCGCCGGCGAGGCCCGCGGGATCATCGGTGAACCGACCGAATTACAGGTCGTGCATGCCCATAAAGGAACGTACGGATTCAAGGCCACGGCGCGTGGTCGGGCGGCCCATTCCTCGACGCGCGAGGGGCTCAACGCCAATCTCGCGATGATTCCCTTTCTCGCTGAGATGAAGCGGATTCACGATGAAACGCTCGTCGCGCCGGAATGGCAGCATCCCGAGTTCGATCCGCCGTGGATCAGTTGGAACATCGGGATCAACGACCACACGCACGCGGTGAACATCACGGCACCGCAATCGGTCTGTACGGTCTATTACCGACCAATGCCCGGACAGCGACCCGATGAATTACTCGCGCGGGCCGAAGTCGCCGCGACCGCGAACGGCCTCGAATTCGAGGTGACCTGGAAAGCGGGACCACTCTACACCGATGCCCGCGCCCCTTATGTCCAGGAACTGTTGCAACTCACCGGCTGTCCCACCTCGAAGACCGTTGCCTACGGAACCGATGGTGTGATGTACTCTGCCGTGAAGCAAATCGTCGTCCTCGGCCCCGGCAGCATCCGCCAGGCCCACACCGACGACGAATTCATCACCCTCGCCGACCTGCGAGCCGGCACCGATCTCTACACCAGACTCATTCAACGCTGGTGCTGACTCTTGTCGGGTGGGCTATGCCCTCCGCGATGGGCCCGCGGTTGCTGATGGCGGTTGTCGACGACGGTCGTTGTCAGCGGTCGGGGCGCGAGCCCCCCGGTGCCTCAAACCTGCTCAGTACGAACAACCATCCTGCCTCGAGATTGGAATTGCCAATCGCACCATTGGGCTTGCGCCCCGACCGCTGAAGTGAGTAGAACCGCTGCTGACGGCGGATCGAAGGCTCGGTGGACACAGCCCACCCTACAAGGAGGGAGCCGTGGTCATCGCTTCGAAGAGGCCGGGCCAGGTGAAGATTGAGGCAGTCACATGGACCGGTAGGCCGGCGGACTGAGCGGCGGCGGCGGTGACAGGGCTGATGGCAGCGACGCGGATGCGAGTGCCGAGGTGGGCACGGGCGGCGGGGGTGAGGAGTTCGGTGAGGTGGCGGGCGATGGAGGGGCTGCTGAGGGCGATCCAGTCGACTTCGCCACGTTCGAGGGCCACGAGTGTCGTCGGCTCCAGGGCGGTGACGTCGCGGTTGGTGTAGACGACGACCTGCTCGACGGTTGCTCCCGCGGCGGTTAAATCGATCGGTAATACGTCGCGTCCACGATTCGCGCGGGCCCAGAGGACACGTTTCCCGCTGACATGCGGTGCCAGAGCGGCGGCGAGCGCTTCGGCTCGATACTCTGTCGGCACGACATCGGCACGCAGTCCGTATTCTTTCAAGGCGGCTGCGGTTGAGGGACCGATGGCGGCGATCTTGATCGACCCCAGTCGCCGCGCATCGCCGCCTTGATCCCAGAGCCGTTGAAGCAGCCCGTGCACGCCATTCACGCTGGTGAAGACGAGCCAGTCGAACGCTTCCAGGCGGGAGAGCACCACATCGACCGGAGCCCAATCATCCGGCGAGCCGATCTCTATGAGCGGCAACGGCAGCGGTAACGCACCCAGGGCCGTCGCCTGTTCGATGGCAGTATCGGCCTGATCTTCGGGGCGTGTGATCGCGATCACTTTTCCGAAGAGTGGGCGATCTTCGAACCATTTCGCTTGGGCCCGCACACGAACGCAATCGCCGATAATTGCCAGTGAGGGGGCGACCAACTGGGCTGTCTGGGCGGTCGCGGCGATGTCCTCTAAGGTGGCAGTGACGGTCTGCTGACGTGGTGTGGTCGCGCGGCAGACAACCGCCGCGGGCGTGTCGGCTGGCTTCCCGGCAGCGATGAGTCGCTCTGAGATTTGCCCTAACCGATGCAGGCCCATGTAGAAAACGAGCGTTCCGGGAAACTTCGCCAGGGCGGTGTAATCGAGGGCCGACTCGGGTTTGGCCGGATCTTCGTGTCCGGTGATGAAGGCGACGGCCGAGGCGTGTTCGCGGTGGGTCAGTGAGATGCCGGTGTAAACCGCAGCCGCGGTCGCGGCGGTGATCCCCGGGACGACCTCGAATGGAATCCCGGCAGCCGACAGGGCCGCAGCTTCTTCCGTGCCGCGACCGAAGATGAACGGGTCCCCCCCCTTCAACCGGGCGACAATGAGTCCCTGTTTGGCCAGATCAACAAGCTGACGATTGATCTCCGCCTGATCGAGATGCCGCTCCCCCGGCCCACCGACGCGGCAGGTCCGCACCGCCTTCGCGTGGGAATGTCGTAAGAGCAGGGGATTGACGAGGCCGTCATAGAGAACGACATCGGCCTCGGCGAGACACGCGGCTCCGCGCAGCGTCAGCAGGCCGGGATCACCCGGACCGCCGCCGATGAGATACACCTTACCAACAGGGGTCGCGGCGATGATCGGTACTCCGGCAGACTCCCGTAGGGTCCGCTGTGTGTAGAGACCGGGGACAATGGTAACAGTTGTTCGGAGACATCGGTAACAGGTTTGAGGGGGAATGATCCCGCTTCTTTGGGGTTGGGATCCTGTTTCAGGGGACGGTGGTTTGGGATCGTTGAGGGCGAACTCGTGGTGTCTCGTCGTGGAGGTTGAGTTCGCCGATCTTGAAGTGGCAGAAGTACACCTGCCAGCGGTGTTTGTCGGTGGTGGGGGCCAGCCCGAGCGTTTGTTGTGCGAACGCTTCGCTGGCTTTGATCGTCTGGCCGCGGAACGAAAACTGGCCGACCGGATTGGTTCGACGCTGCTCGAAATGATCGGGATAGACGAACTCCGGCAGCGGTTCGACGTAGGCGCGCGGGCTCATCCGGTAACGGCTGGCGGGGACCTTCAACTCGAGGGCCTCGTGCGGTCGTTCGTGATTGTACATCGCGCGGAACGGATCGAACTTCGACTGCGCGTGAGGCAGGTCGTCGAAGTGGCGGTCCTGCAGCAGTTCGGTTTTCAGCGTGCGGTGAAACCGTTCTTCCTTGCCGCGGCCTTGCGGATGGTACGGGCGACCGTGAATCACCTCGATGTCGAGCCGCATCAGCCAGGCCGTCAACCGCGTGTGGCCGGTGGGCGAATGGATCGATCCCCACGGCGGGCCGTTGTCGGAGTACAGCGCCTGCGGCAGGCCGTACTGGCGAAAGACGGTCTGCAACCGGTCTTTGACCGTGTCATGATCCGGTCCCGCACAGGCCGACAGACAGACGGCGTACCGCGAGTGATCGTCCAGAATGGTGAGCGGATAGCAGTCCTGTCGATTGCTCAGCGGGAACTCGCCCTTGAAGTCGATCTGCCAGAGTTCGTTGGGGGCGGGACGCTCGAACCGCTGGTACGGCTGACGGGCCAGCGATGCCGCCGTGGTGATCCGGCCGTGCCGCCGGAGAATCGCGGTGATGGTGCTCGCCGCCGGCACGTCAGCGTGCCCCAGGGCTTCCAGTCGCGCCCGAATCTTCCGACCGCCCCACGCAGGATGCTGCTCGCGAACCTCGAGGACCAGTCGTTCGATCGCGTCGACCGTCCTCACCGGCATGCAGACCGGCCGCCGCGACCGCTCCTGCAACCCCGCTGGTCCCTCGGTCCGTACCCGGCCCAGCCACTTGTAACCCGTCTTCCGCGCGATACCGAACCGTCGGCACAGTTCCGACACGTTGGCCCCTTCGCTACCAGCCAGTTCCACAAACTCACGCTTCTGAGACATCGCATCGATCACTTTCCAGGTCATCCAGCCGTCCCTTCCAAAAGGAACCGACAGACTGACCGAATGTGTTACCGATGTCTCCGAACAACTGTTACCGATGTCCCCGGTCTCTACACTGTGCAGACCGGTCTTGGTGATGCGACGGTCCGCACAGCGGACCCTACGGACGAGCGGCCTGCTGCGGATGGCTACGGGTGCTTGACGATCCAGATGTTGCGGAAGCGGACCGCGTCGCCATGGTCCTGCAGATACAGGGCACCGGGGAGCTGATCTTTCTGTCCGCCGCCGGGGGTGACCTTCAGGTCCAACTGATCGTGGATCACGACACCGTTGTGCTTGATGGTCACCTTGGCAGGTGCGGTCACTTTGCCAGCGTCATCGAATTTAGCGGCCGTCATCTCCACGTCGTAGGTCTGCCAGCTGAGAGGCGGGAAGCACATGTTGACCAGCGGCTTTGAATTGATGTAGATGCCGCCGCACTCGTTGTCTTTCCCTTCGAGACCGAACGAGTCGAGGATCTGGCATTCATACTGATCGTGCAGGTACATGCCACTGTTGCCGCGGGCCTGGCCATTCGCGTAGGGCATGAACGGACTGCGGAACTCGAGGTGCAGGGTGAAGCTGCCGAATTTCTCCTTGGTACGGGTGCCGACACCCATCAGGCCCGGCTCGGCGAGCTTGCCCGGATTCCAGGCATCGACGTTGCTGCCATCGAACAACACGGTGGCTCCCGTGGGGGCTCGCAGACCAAGCGTCGGCGATTCACGATGCAGCTTCTTCAGTTCGCCTGTCGCGTCACCCCAGGTGACCCTTGCGTTTCCACCGGCAATCTTGATCGAACCGAGATCACTCTTGAGGTTCGTCGCTTCCCCTTCCGTCTTGCCACTGAGTGTCAGCCGTGTTTTGGTATCCCACCCGGCACCGGGAAGTCCACCGGGGAGCAGCACGGCGTCGAACTTGCCATCGCCACGGGCGATCACCTGCAGACCATAGGCGTTGGTACCGACTTTGCCGATGTATTCGCCTTGAACCTGGAAGTCGGGACCGGCGTCCTTCCCATCCAGATAGGAAGTCTTTGGATTCTTCTTTTCAGCGTCCTGGGCCAGCGCAGGGACCACGGCGGTCATCAAGCAAGCTCCGACAAGAAACCAGGCAGTGCGTAACATGCGGCAATACTCCGTCCGGATGTCGATCGGTGAGAGACGCACTGCCCGACGGCAGCGCGAACAGTTGTCACCCTACCACTCGCCGGATGCGCGCAGCAACTGAACCACACCTGCGACAGGCATTCAAATTCGCAGGAACGACTGAAGTCAGCGGTCGGGGCGCGAGCGCCTCGGTGAGGACCGACTTTTGAATTGTCCGCGCGTCACTTGGGATCCGCTCATCACGCGGAGCGTGATGGCTACAATGGAAGTCACCGGGGGGCTTGCGCCCAATGGCACTTACTTTAGATTGTTGGGTGGTGGTTTTCGGGTTTGGAAGTGGGTTGATTTGGGTCGTCGTTTGTACGCTTCTCGGGGGTAGTGGCGATCGGGGCGGTTCGGCAGCTTGTCGT